>JAPJQV010000002.1 GCA_030824965.1 Micavibrio sp.
CGCCGCCCCCGCCCCCGCCGCCATAAAATTTACGCGGCTCTTTTTTCTCTTTGGTTTTTGAAACGGGTTTTTTCTTTGCTTTTGCCATTTATGTCCAACAGAAATGACCAAGCAAATGTTCCAGTTACTCGACGTCCGGTCTTAAGGTTACAGTATGCGCATCTAAATAAAAAAACGGCCATAAAGACCGATTTCTTTTATTCTTCAAAATACAAATCTATTCCCTCTTTATCATAAAAATCTTTGCGAAAATTCAAAAAAGCATTTTTAATCAGATTGATATCTATATTCTTAGATTTTATACGAACATTGTATGATTTGTGAAACTCTCTTTCATATCCCTCAATTTTACCCTCTCCCTCCGCTGTAGTAATTAGATAATTAAATCCTTCTATATGCGGCAGGCCATACGGCTCTATATAAAAAGGAACGCCATTTACGAATTGCATATTCTTAGATAATTGAGCAATCCCCATTTTTTTATGCGCCTCAGGGTCATATTTTAAGCTCGATACCAAAGTTTTAATTTTATTACGCCATTCAGGATCAAAAGGGTCTTGCATAGGAAAATCTAACATGAGAGTGCAATTTTTTAAAAATAAAAAACCCGGCCTTAAAGACCGGGCAATTTATCAGTTAAAATGGTGACTGCGGTGGGATTCGAACCCACGGCCACCTGATTAAAAGTCAAGTGCTCTACCAGCTGAGCTACGCAGTCATCCGTGCTCTGGAGTGCGGCTAAAATATGAATCTTGAGGCCCTACGTCAAGCAGAGAATGAGGTTTTCCTAAACTTATTATTGAAGCCTATAAAAGCTTTGTTTTCAGGGCTTTTTCAGTTGCCGGCGTCACAAAATCGCCGATATTGCCCTCCAGCGAGACAATTTCTTTGATAAAAGACGAGGAAACGAACTGCCATTTATCGGAAGCCATCAGGAAAACCGTCTCGATTTCGGGGGCCAAACGGGCATTCATGCCCGTCATCTGGAACTCATATTCGAAATCCGAGACAGCTCTCAGGCCCCTGATTATACAATTCGCTTTCTTTTCGCGGGCATATTGGACCAGAAGCGTATCGAAGGTTTCGACCGTGATCTTGCCCTCAAAGCCTTCCAGTGTTGCAATATCGGCTTTTACCAGCTCTATACGCTCGGCAGCCGTAAAGAACGGTTTTTTGCGGTCGTTGGAAGCGATGGCAATAATAAGATGGTCAACCATACGGCTGGCCCGTTTGATAATATGTAAGTGGCCTTTCGTTATAGGATCGAAAGTGCCCGGGTAGATGCCGATACGAGTGGTCATGGTCTTCTCTGTTGTGTATAAACAATCGTTTACAGATTAACCGCTTAGAGCCGAATATGAAACCCGAAATCGCCCCTTCCATTCAGACGCTGATTGCCGAGCCGTGGAAAGACTATGTCCTGTTGGATAGCGGCATGGGACGTAAATTGGAACGATACGGCAAGGTCGTCGTCAACCGGCCCGAACCGCAAGCCTTGTGGTCGCCTGCCCTGCCGGAGAGCGAATGGCAGAAAGCCGATGCCATGTTCGATAACACAAGTGGGGATTCGGACGGCGATGTCGGGCGGTGGAAAATTAATTCCAAAATATCGGACCAATGGAATGTAAGTTGGAACGATATCACTTTCGTTTGCCGCCTTATGTCGTTTCGTCACATGGGATTATTTCCCGAGCAAATGACACACTGGAAATGGATTTCCGACCAAATCAAAGATGCTGGCCGACCCCTTAAAATTTTGAACCTGTTTGCCTATACGGGCGCGGCCTCTCTGGCTGCGGCCAAAGCCGGGGCGCAAGTCACGCATCTGGATGCTTCTAAAAAGGCCATCCAATGGGCAAAAGACAATCAATCCGCCAGCAATTTAGGCGACAAACCGATTAAATGGATTTGCGACGATGCAAAAGCTTTTGTAGCGCGCGAACTGCGCCGCGGCAATACTTATGACGGCATCATTCTCGATCCGCCGAAATTCGGGCGCGGACCTGATGGCGAAAGATGGTTATTGGAAGACGATCTTTTAGAATTCACCAGCAATTGCGCGAAGCTGTTATCACCCGATGCCAAATTTATGATTTTAACCGCCTATGCGATGCGCATTTCGTCCATGTCGATTGCCAATGTATTGCACGATGCGACAACCGGTGGAGTTATCGATCATGGCGAACTTCTGATCAAACAGGAAAATGGCGAACGATATCTCTCTACTTCTCTTTATGCTCGGTGGACCAATGGCTGATGTAAAGCTCATCACATCGACCGCCAATCCGACCATCAAGGAAATCAAAGCGCTTGAAATGCGCAAGCGGCGCAAGGAAACGGGCCTATTCGTTGCCGAAGGGCTTCGTACCATCATAGAGGGAATGGAATTAAACGCGGAGCTGGAAACGCTTGTTTTCTCGTCGGACGTCAAGGACCGCCCTGACGTACTACGCGCCGCGCAATATGCGAAAAATGCGATCGAAGTAAATGATATGGTGCTTGAAAAAATATCGCGCAAAGAGAACCCGCAAAGCGTGATCGGTGTCTTCAAACAGAAATTGCAAAACCTTTCCTCTGTTACGCCCGATGGGATATGGGTCGTATTGGAAGAAGTGCGCGACCCGGGCAATCTCGGCACGATTATCCGCACCATTGATAGCGTTGGTGCGAAAGGCGTCATCCTGATCGGCAATTGTTGTGATCCTTATTCCTTTGAAAGCGTGCGCGCCACGATGGGATCGATTTTCTTGGTGCCGATCATCACCGCGTCCCGCGATGAATTTATCGCATGGAGTAAAGACTGGCCGGGGCAAATTTACGGCACGACACTGCAAGACTCAGTCGATTACCGCGAAGCGCAATATCATCCACCTATTCTTCTTATCATGGGCAACGAACAAGCGGGCATGACAAACGAGCTTCGTGATATTTGCACCTCACTTATACGGCTGCCTATGAAGGGTCGCGCAGATTCTCTTAACCTGTCCATCGCGACGGGCATTATGCTCTATATGATAGAAGACCGGCTGACGGAACGAAAATAGCCTTTTTTCGTTGGTTAAATGAGAATTTTAACCAAGGGAAACAAATGCAGAAACAATTTCAAAATAATGGCGGTACACCTGACGGACCTAATACTCCGGGCAATCCAGACATTCCTTCAATGCCGGATGTCGAAGTGCCTCAGGTAGACGATCCGCAGATTCCCGGCCAGGATCCGACCAGGGCCTGATTTATCGAGAGCTTCTCCAGTGCAAACGCGCCCCTGTTAACAGGGGCGCGTTTGTTATGTCGTCATTAAGATATTTCAAGCCAGAAAATGGTTAATTTGGATAAACGCATAGCAGCTATTTAGGCTTTTATTTCAGGAACACTATCCTTCTTCAGTCGTTGGGAAAGTCCTAACTACTACAACTTAAATCAAGACAACTTAAGGAGACTATTATGCCTAACCGTGATCAAGACCAACGACGTAGTCAGCAATCCAACCAACAAAGCGACCTACGCCAGGCAGGTCAGCGCAATGAGCGTTCAGACCTGAACGATCAGGCGACAGATAAAAATAAAAGAACACAGCAAGCAGGTTCTTCTTCTGAAAGCAATTGGGATCAGACAGATCGTAAATCATCCGACATGTAATCGGACTTTCATTCAAAAATTCACCTGACTAAAACAAACAAAGGAGATTATCCAATGCCACGCAATAACAACCCAGAAGGTCATAACCAATATACAAATAAAAGCCGTTCTTCTTCGGATACTTCGTCCGAGCAACGTTCAGCTTCTTCTTCGTCTTCTTCGGACCGCCAGCACTCACATCCGGCGCGCTCTGAAAGCGACGGTCGTCACCAAAATCAGGGACGTCCATCTAATTCCGACCGCTCATAATAAAAGCGCAGGATAAAGATCCTCCGGGCATTTTGCCCGGAGGCTTCTTGCATTTAACTTAAAAGGAAATTTAAAATGACGAATAAAGCGAAAGAAGGACAGGATAGGAACGAATATTCAGCATCCGATGCCAATAAAAACAATCAGAAAGAAAATGCCCACCCCCCAGGAAAAAAACCGCATGAAGGGAAAGACCCGATGAGCGGTAATAAAGATAACCTGCAGGGTTAGAAATAGAACTCGCAATTCAGTTCCTGCATTTTGCGCTTTAAAAAAGCCGCATTCTCTTTGTTATGCGGTTCTTGAATTGCATAATGGCGACAAAGTTCCTGCACACTACGCGTATTAACGGACGTAAGCGGACAGGTATCGGGTTGCGCCGTTTGACACGCTGTTAAAACAATAAGCATGAGTGGAAAAATTAGTCTCATATCATCGGCTTTTTTTCTTTGAGGCAATCTAGCGCAGACGAAACCATCCATAAATGCTGGATATGCGCAAACTGGTTCATGTCAATATCACGCTTGTGATCATAGCGCATAGTGCCGACATTTATCCGGGTTGATTCAGAAAAACTACGCGAAAGCCATGGGTCGTATTCGCGGGTCGTAATAACCAAAAAACCGTTTTTCTCGAGTGGTATATCCGCATTTCCATCAATAGAGCGCTCGAAACCTGTTTCGATATTTTGAGAGCGAATGGCATCTTCCATGGTTAAGGGCATAAGGATTTGTCCATTTTGCTCGACGCGTTTATTCAGGCATGTCTGCAGTTCGGCCTCATGGGCACTACGAAGGGCATTAACCGTAGCCTGTTCAATCTCTCCCATTCCACGATCAATATCTGCCTCAACCGCCAATAAGAGCGACAAACCTGCCACTATTTTCCATTTATGACTCAACATAACAATCCTACCCAAAAATTATTTTTTACATATTATTGCATAATTCGCAATGCAAATAATGTTCTTTTTTTGTTCTTAGCAATTGACATGCTGATCTCAACTTAATATAAAGAACATATTAGGAACATTATAAAAGGAAATGAACATGAATGATATCGAAACATTAGACCTCTTTCCCTCGCTTCCTGTCTTCCGGCCTTTTTCCTATTCAGGCGCCAAGAAAAAAGAATTCGCCGCCATCGATCCATATCAGGAATTTTTCGATTATCTAGTGACGCAAGGCAAAGCTACGGCGGAAGCCTGGGATATGGTCTGGGAAAATCCACGGCGATCTGCGCAGATTGGGATGAAACTCGCAGCCCATCGTATCGAGCCCAACACCGGATTTGCGCTGGCATCCTGATCATTGAAACGATGCATTCTTATCTGTTTAAACCTCCGAGATCCCGTAAAATACCGAAATTTGTTTGGGTTCTTCGCATGCTCTGCGGCAGAAATTAAATTTGTATGCAAAAAGGCGCAGATAATATCTTCTGCGCCTTCTTTTATGCCTTTGATATATTAAGCCGCAGCGGAATAACGTTCTGCAATTCCTGCATTCGGGCCCATCAAATTAACGATATTTTCGCGGGCACGGGAAAGACGTGAGCGCACTGTACCAAGCTGGATGCCAAGTTCATCGGCAACTTCCTGATAGGAAAGACCGTTGACGCAAATCATGGTGATGATTTCGCGGTGATTGGCCGGAAGCTCCATCATGCGTTCCTGAACTTTATGCCAGTCGGCCGTCGCTTCCTGTGTCGCGTCGACAGCGCGGGCGTTGATATAAGGTTCCGGATCGAACTGGGTATCGTAACGGACATTCTTGTTATGCTTGGTCACGAACAGGTTGAACATAATCTTGGAAGCCCAGCCGAAGAAATTGCTGCCGGTGTCAAATAGATGCTGCTTCTCGAGGGCGCGAACGATGGTAGAGTGAAGCAAATCTTCAGCTTCCGCGGCATTCCCTTTGGTCAGTTTAAGAGCGAAAAGATTAAGGCCTTTTTGGTGGGTCAGAATGTCGTTTGAGGTGATCATTTTTTGCTCCTTGGGATGTCGAATATGAGAAGGAACATAGAAACCGAGTGTAACTTGCTGATATCGCTTAAGTTTCGGAACGGAAAAGTTTTGTAACGATTGTGTAACAAGAATTATTCATCTTTTGCCCAAATTTTGTATCTATTCAGACCATAAAGGCGTAGACTTGTATTATCGCTGTTATTGAGCCGTCCTTTAAGCCCGGTAGGAACGTGACTTTAGTTCACTGTACTCTCACAGAAAGGTTTGGCATGCAGATATATCATGGAAAAATTATCGTTTTTTGTACTCAGGCCTCGGCGGGTGTCGTCAGCGATTCCTCCGGCAAGAACTACACTTTTTATACCCATGACTGGATGGAACACCCTTCCGAGCTTCAAAAAGACATCCCGGTTGAATTCAGCGTCACTGGCGGACGCGCCGTGAAAGTCTCAAAATCAGCCGGGCTTAGCAAATCGGCTTAATCGGCCAGCCGCGTAACTGGCATGTCTCCTTATCCGGCGCGGTCACGTTGCAGGAGGACGGGCTGGACGACACGGAAAACCCATCCCCTATCTCGACCCGCGCGCCATCTTTCGAGACAAAGCTCTGCTTGGTTTTACGGTTTGTAATCGTGCAGGTTTTGTTATCGGCACGGACGTCGAAATCATCTACCCATGACGGTATTTTATCGTTTTGGGGTGCCGTTGCATCCGGCGCGGACATGGACGCCAGCATAAACACTACCGGCAGCGATACGATCAGCCCCACGCCGATATTGTTCTCTATGGCGTTCCATATCGGGCGCGGCTTTTTCTCCTCGCCGGAGGTTTCTTTGATTGCCTGATTTCTTGAATTAAAAGTTTTACGCATGACGTCACCTGTTGGCGCATGATATGCGCGGGCGCGCTCATTAAATCAACAGGGCGTTTTTAAATGACTGCCATGGTAAAATCGCGGGGCTATAAAAGATCGAGCAGACGATCCACACCGAGCGATTTCAAAAGGCGGCGGTTATGCCAGGGCTTGATGCGCTCCCATAAACCATTCTTACCCAGGCGGTTTTGATAAGCGTGAAGTTTGCTTAAAAAATCCTCCCGATCAAACCCAGCCCATTCTCCCATCACTAGATAAATGCCGTAACCCAGACTAGCCCCCGCCACGGGCGCGATATCATGAAGAAGAAACACGTAAGTTTCTTCGCGAGTCCAGCCCTGCTCTTTCAACATTTCCGCCGCGCGGGTAAAGGCCAGATCATCCGGCTCAGTATCGAGAAAGAAAAGCTCGGCGAGCATGAGGGCAAGATTACTTTGGTCCATAAGCTTATTTTCTCATTGCGAGCGGAGCGAAGCAATCCTGATTGCAGGTTTCTGGATTGTCGCGTCGGCTAACGCCTCCCCGCAATGACTATAGACTTACTCTTCCGTACTTTCCGGCCCAATCTCATTCATCGCTTCACCCGACACATCCGGCTCTATTGGTGTTTGCTCGACCGTTTCGATGACGCCCTCTTCGATGGATTCATCTTCGGCTTCTGAGTCATCTGACTTGATCCAGGCTACCGATACAACTTCCTCGCCGTCACCGACGCGGAAGACGGTGACGCCCTGCGCCGAACGCCCTGTGAAGCGAATTCCCGCAACTGGCATGCGGATCATCTGGCCGCCATTGGTGACGAGCATGATCTGGTTGGTGTCTTCGACAGGGAAAGTGCCGACGACTTTGCCGCCATTTTTCTTTGTCAGGCCGATATTGGTGATGCCTTGCCCGCCGCGACCCGAGACTCGGTATTCAAAAGCAGAAGTCCGTTTCCCGAAACCGCCATTGGTGACGGTGAGCAGGAATTGTTCGGCGGATTGCATTTCATTGAAGCGTTCTTCGGTAATGCTGGAGCCGCCTTCGTCAAACTCCATCCCTTCCATATCCGCGCCGCGAAGTGCAGAGGCGCGTTTCAGATAGGCGTTGCGTTCTTCGGGCGTGACGTCGAGATGTTTGAGGATCGACATTGAAATTACTTCGTCGTCACCTTTCAGGCGGATACCGCGCACACCCGTCGAGTTACGGCCCGCGAAGACGCGGATATCGTCAACCGGGAAGCGAACAGCTTTACCGTCGCGGCTGGCCAGCAATATATCTTCATCGGGCTTGGCGATTTTGACGGAGACGAGCTTTTCGCCTTCTTCGTCAAGCTTCATCGCAATCAAGCCGTTCGAGCGGATATTCTTGAAGTCGGACAGATTGTTCCGGCGGACATCGCCTTTGCTGGTCGCAAAAATGATGTCGAGCTTATCCCACATATCTTCATCTTCCGGCAGACGCAGGACGACGGATATATTCTCCCCTGCTTCGAGCGGCAGCATATTGATAAACGCCTTGCCTCTGGACTGCGGATTGCCGAGCGGGAGTTGGTACACTTTCATGCGGTGGACGATACCTCGGCTTGTAAAGAACAATATCGGCGTATGGGTTGAGGCGATAAAGAGATCGGAGACGAAATCCTCGTCCTTCGTCGCCATGGCCGTGCGGCCTTTGCCGCCGCGTTTCTGGGCGCGGTAGGTCGTAAGCGGCGTACGCTTCACATAGCCGCCATGCGTAATGGTGACGACCATGTCTTCGCGCTGAATCAGGCTCTCCATATCCGCTTCGAATTCGACATCGAGAATTTGCGTACGGCGCGGCGTGCCGAATTTCGCTTTTACTTCGATTAGTTCATTCTTCATTACGTCGAAGAGTTTTTCTTTCGAGGCGAGTATGGATAAAAGCTCTGCGATTTCGTCCGTGATAGCGCGAAGCTCGTCACCGATCTTGTCACGCTCCAAGCCTGTCAAGCGATGCAGGCGCAAATCCAGAATAGCCTTGGCTTGCACTTCGGACATTTGATAGGTGCCGTTATCATCGACGAAATATTCAGGATCGTCGATCAGCGCGATGAGCGGCGCGATATCGTTCGCCGGCCATTGCTTCGCCAGCAATTGTTCTTTCGCATCGGCAGGTGACGGCGCGTTACGAATAAGCGCAATAATTTCATCAATATTGGCAACAGCCACAGCCAGACCCGCCAAGATATGGGCGCGGTCCCTCGCCTTGCCGAGATCGAAGATCGTGCGGCGCGTGATAACCTCTTCGCGGAAACGAATAAAGGCAATGATCATTTGGCGCAGCAGCAGCGTCTGCGGGCGACCCTGATGGAGCGCCAGCATATTGCACGGGAAAGACCCTTGCAGGCCGGTGAATTTAAAAAGCTGGGCCAGCACGACATCGCTTTGCGCGTCGCGTTTCAATTCAATGACAATACGAACGCCTTCGCGGTCGGATTCATCCCGTACGCCGGAAATGCCTTCAACGATTTTCTCTCTGGCAACTTCGCCTAGACGCTCCAGTAATGTGCCTTTGTTCAACTGGTACGGAATTTCATGAACGATGATCGCTTCGCGCTTGTCGTTGCCCTTCGATTTCTCGATAGAGGTTTTGGCGCGCATCGGCACGGAGCCGCGACCTGTCATGTAAGCCGCGCGAATACCGCTTCTGCCCATGATCTCACCGCCGGTCGGGAAATCAGGTCCCGGGATGATATCCATCAATTCTTCGTTCGAGATATCGGGATTGGCAATAGCCGCCAGACAGGCATCAATTACTTCGCCCAAATTATGCGGCGGAATATTCGTCGCCATACCGACCGCAATACCGCCCGCGCCGTTGACCAGCAAATTCGGAATACGCGTCGGAACGACGGAAGGCTCACTCAAGCTCTCATCATAGTTTGGGCGGAAATCGACCGTGTCTTTTTCGATATCGGCCAGCATGAAGTCGGCAGACTTCGCCATGCGGGCTTCGGTATAACGCATCGCGGCGGCGCGGTCTCCATCCATCGAACCGAAGTTACCCTGACCATCAATCAGCGGCAGGCGCAGCGAGAAAGTTTGCGCCATACGGACCATTGCATCGTAAATCGCGGCGTCACCATGCGGGTGGTATTTACCCATGACATCCCCGACGATACGCGCGGATTTTTTATACGGCTTGTCGGAATGATATCCGCCTTCCTGCATTGCGAATAAAATGCGGCGGTGGACCGGTTTCAGACCGTCGCGCACATCCGGCAGCGCCCGGGAAACGATAACGCTCATCGCGTAATCGAGATAAGATTTTTTCATTTCCGTGGTCAGGGAAATGGTCGGGAATTCTTCTTTGGACACAGTCGAATCGGACATCAATTTACTTTCAATTTGTGAAGCAAAATTAGTAGCAAATTGAAGGGTTTAGAACAAGGAAAAAGCCCTGAAATTCAGGGCCTTTAGGTAGCTTATACACGCTTGTTTTTCGATCAAAACGGAATATCGTCTTCCATCTCGTCTACCTTACCACGCGCACCGCCACCGGAAGAATATCCACCGCCCGACGAATAGGAATTATTGTCGTTGTAATCACCGCCGCCTGAGCCGCCGCTGCGACCGTCAAGCATGGTCAGTTCACCGCGATAAGGGCGAAGGACGACCTCTGTCGTGTACTGGTCCTTACCTTCTTTATCCTGCCATTTGCGGGTTTCCAACTGACCTTCAATATAAACTTTCGCACCTTTTTTCAGGTAATTCTTGGCAACCTTGATCAAAGGCTGGTTGAAAATGACAACTTTATGCCATTGCGTGCGGTCTTTTTTCTCGCCGGAGGCTTTATCGGTCCAGCTCTCTGACGTTGCGATGGAAAGATTGGCGACTTCATCACCGGACTGCATCGACCTGACGTCAGGGTCTGCACCCAGATTTCCAATGATGATTACTTTGTTGACGCTGCCAGCCATGCCTGAACCTTTCGATGCTATGTAATGAATGAAGGGACTTTAGCCTAAAGCTGCCGCGAATCCAGAAGATTTACACAGTTTTCCAGCACCGATTTATTAACATAATTTCTATTTGATGACGACTTTCTCGTCTTCATAGACCATGTCAGTCCCGCTTTCGACAGACGGATATTGGACCTGGAGCATAAAGGGCGTGGAGGAGATTTCGACCTGTTTGATATCTACTAACCGGTCCATGACCTTGACCTTATCAAGCCCGACGACATAGTTTTCGAAATCCCGCACCGGGGCCGTAGGCTTAGGAGATGCCGTTGGCGGTGGTGGTGGTGGCAGCGGCAATGGCTTCATAATACCCGGATCGTCCACAAAGGAAGTGCTGAAGATATAGCGGTTGCCGGATGGCGCGGCAGCCGGCGCAAGGCTTGAGAATGTTTCATCAAAGATCGCATCTTCGCTAGGCGCTAAATTTCCGCGCGTATTAAGAGCAGGATCTGCGGAATAAATCAGCCAGCGTCCGCCGCCCGATGTGCTGAATAAATTTGCTCCGTAGTTATTGATAAAATTTCCGCCGGATGCCAGAACTGCCGCATTGCCGGAGCCTGTCGTCGTGATCCGGCCATTCGTCGTAATATCCTTTCCTGCCCCGCTTTGCAGAAATACCGTGTTACCCTCAACCGCATTTACATTGATGGCATCGGCTGACGTATAGGTAAGATTATTCCCCGCTTTAAGATTTAAATCGCCGCTTCTCGTATCGACCGTAATGTTGTTCAATGAAAGGTCGTATCCGGCGTCAATCGTGATATCTATGGCCCCTGACGACGAAGAGATATTATGCGCGGAGGTCACATTATTTCCTGCATTAAGTGTGAGCGAAGAAGCAGAAGTTCCTGTTTTTACGATACCCGAAGATAATGTCAAATCGCCTGTATCAAGCCCGTTATTTTTTGCCGTTGCGGAAAAATCCTTATTTCCCAGCGTGATGCCGCCAAGGTCTATATCATTGCCATAGAGCTCCACATGATAACCCAGCGTGGACAAGTCCCATGTATCGACATCGATATCACCTGGTCCGGCGACGCTGTCGCCGATGACAAGCGTTCCCGGATGGAAATAGGACAGGACGGAATCTGTTAGGTTCAATGCGCCCGATCCGCCGCTTATACCGATACTTGTCGAAGCCGTGCGTGGTTTTAAGGTAACCTGGCCTTGCGTAATGATTTTCGTATCGGGATTGTTGAACTCAAAGTTATTGACGTTGAGAGTGATATCACCAATTGCCGCCGCATCGCCTATAATGAAATCGCCATTGGCGTCGGTCTTCCAATCAAGCGGGGTTCCGGTTGTCGCGCTCGCCGTTGCCGTCAGGGTCAGGTCGCCTGTCATCGAAGAAATCTTCGTATCACCCCATGAATGGATAGCGACCGCATTCATGCCATTGGTCGTCGTGGTATTCGTCCCGGTCACATAAACATTACCATGTTGGGTAACGATTTCGGTATTACTGGAATAAAACTCAATCCCGTAAGCTGTCCCGCTTGTCGCACCGGTACGGATACCTGTCAGGCTGATATCCCCGTTCACCGAAGAAATCTGGGCATCGCTGGTTTGAAGCCCAGTTCCCCATCCCATTGTCGACGGGTTGTAACCGTAGATTGTAATATTCCCATCTTCGGTTGTAATGGTTGTGTTATTGATCTTCAGGGCATCACGATCAAAATATGTGATCCCGCGGATAGTGACAGAACCCGATCCGATCGTTTCCAGCGATGTATTATTGCCCAAATAAAAGCCGTTATCCGAACCGTAAGTCGCCTGCCCTTGTATCAGGATATTTCCGCCTCCTGCATTGTAGTGAGCACCCCAAAGAATGCTGCCTTCGGTCATGTATCCGTCGCCTATTCCGTCACCCGCAACACCGCCATTCGCGCCATCATCCAAACCACCGACAAGGTAGATATCGCCGCCATTGGTCGTGATTGTACCCTGATGATTAAAAGCCCCGTCATTCTTGGTATTATCGGCATCCGTCCATAAAACGACATTAAGCGCGCCGCTATTCGAGACAATATTGCGGCCACCAATATCCCCATCCGCTTTTAAAGTCAGCGAGCTTTCACCCGTCACGCCTTTGGTAATATTTCCCTGCATGTTTATCCAGCCGTTATCACTGCCGGATCGTCTGGAATTGACCGTAAAATTACCGCTCCCTAAAGCTATATTGTACAGATAGGCTTCGGTGGTATTGATAAGGACGTTGCCGTTTCCTTGCGTAAAATTATCCATGGCAAAATGACTATTATTCACTTCAAGGTCGAAATTTTTGCCCGTTAAATTCCAGCCGTCGATATTCGTGTAACCCGTTCCGCCAATATAACCTAACACAAGCTTTGATCCGGGATTTAAATAACCTGCTTCAGTCAGGTCCATGTTGAAACCATAACCTGCATTAACGCCGATATCCGCCGCTGCATGATCGGGGCGCAGTGTCAGGACACTTGGGCCGATGCCGCTGATATTGCCGCCGATTTCCATGTTGGCCGCCGTAATGGTTAAATCATTGGCATTCATATTCACTGTGCTGCCGGTATAAATCCAGCCATTGCCTGCGTTCCAGTTATTGTCGTCAATCAAGGTGACGGCCTTGTTGAAATTAATATCGCCGCCTCTGGTTGAAAAATCCACATCTCCCAATGTAATGGCGCCACTGCCGTTATTGTCGCTGTCTGCGGTCAGGTTGATACCAAGGCGATTATTTGTCGAAGATATCGTGGTGTTATCGAGTTGGATATTGTTATGAGCTTGCAGCGTCAGCGTTACATCACCGCCTGTGGTTTTATTAATGTTAACGTTGCCACTTGTCGTTATATTTCCGTCCTGCGTCCCGCCTCTTGTTGTCGTGATCGTCACGTTATTTCCCGAGTTCAACGCGCCTTGAATACTCGATGCGCTAATCTGGTAATCATCTGTTGCCGGATTGATCGTGCCGCCGCTGCCCGGAATGTTATTACCGCCTGTGCCGACGATAATAACGTTTGAGGGATCGAGAAGCCATGAACCTGCAAGGCCGTTGGTGGCGGAGGCGTCCACATCGCCGGATACGCCGAGATTGATCTTACCCGAGGTTTCGACGAAGCCGCCATCACCGGATATGTAACCGCCCTTCGCTTCGATCTTGCCGTCGAACTTCGTCGAGTCATCGGCCCAGACGATAACTTTGCCGCCCTTGCCTGTCTCGCCCGTTGCATTTGCCTTTATCTTCGCGGTTTTTGTGATGGTTGTTTTATTGGCGGTTTTCGTTGTGCCTTTACCCTGATAATCGCCGCCGACCAAAATAGTGCCACCGCCTGTTTTGCCGGAAGCGTCGAGCGTTCCCGATACTTGCGTATTCGCACCCTCTAAAACAATCCTGCCGCCTTCCGCCGTCACCGAAGCCACATTAATGATGCCCGATGTATTGATGACCGTATTGACGATATCTTTCGCCCCCGATGCTGTAAGCGTTACGATGCCGCCTTCCGCGTTGATCGCTCCCGTATTCTCGACCAGGGCGTCTGTCAGGTTCTTTCCGGCGGCGAGTTCGACAAGCCCATCACCGTACAGATCGACCGTTGCTTCATCGCCTGCGGCAAGCGTAACTTTCCCCAGTTTCGCATTAATGACGCCGTGATTTTTGACAGTCGGGGAAACAAACGCGGCAAGCCCGGCGTCTCTTACCGAGATCGTGCCGTGATTGACGATCGCGCCGCCTGTATCGGCGCCCGTGATTTTAAGCTGGCCCGAATCCATAAAAGCGCGATCATCGATATTGCCCGTCGAGGCCACGATACCGCCGACATCGACGCGGGAATTCTGGCCGAAAATCACACCGTTGCGGTCAAGTACCACGATCTTGCCATTGGCTTTGAGCGTACCCATAATCTGGGTCGGGTCGATCCCTTTACCCACTACGCGGTTGACCGCGATGGCGTTCGAAGAATTCTGGTGAAACTGCGTTGTCGCCTGCTCACCGATATTAAAGCTGTTCCAGTTGATAACCGCCTTGTCCGTATTTTGCTGAACATGAAGCTCGTTGGGCTTCGAATAATCGAAATTCGCGCTGCCGCCCACCACAACCCCGCCTTCAGGCAAGGCGTTAGCCTCAAGCGCATGGGCCGGCATCCCCTGCAACGTCGTACTCAGGCATAAAAGACTGAAGAGTACGTGTCGGGAAAAGTAGTGAATTCCAAGCTTCATACTTTATTTTAGACAATTGTAATAAACAAACTATTTAATATATCTAAAATTTTATCGATTGATTATTTAAGCCTATTTAATGACGACTTTTTCATCTTCATAGACCATGTCGGTCCCTCTCTGAAGAGACGGATATTGGACCTGTAGCATAAAGGGCGTGCTGGAGATTTCGACTTGTTTGATATCCACGGACCGATCCATGACCTTAACCTTATCAAGCCCGACGACATAGTTTTCGAAATCCCGCACTGGGGCCGTAGGCTTAGGAGATGCCACTGGCGGTGAAGGTGGCGGGACAGGCTTCATGACACCCGGATCATTTACAAAAGCGGTACTGAAAATATACCGGTTACCCGAAGGAACTGCTGAGGGAGAAAGACTTGAATAGGTTTCGCCGAAGATCGCGTCCTCACCCGGCGTCAGGCCGCCCCTTGTATTCAGCCCTGGATCGGCAGAATAAACCAACCAGCGTCCGCCGCCTGATATGCTGAATAAATTCGCCCCATAACTATTGATAAAATTACCGCCGGATGCCAGAACGGCCGCATTGCCGGAGCCTGTCGTCGTGATCGTACCCTTTGTCGTGATATCCTTGCCCGCCCCGCTTTGCAGAAACACTGTACGGCCTGAAACTGTATTCACCGTGATTGCGTCAGGCGATGTATAGGAAAGATCATTCCCCGCATGAAGATTCAGCTCTCCGCCATTTGGATCAATCAATATATTGGACAGGGTCAAGTCATGTCCCGCATTGAGAGAAACATCAAAGGAAGCATTGGAAGAATGGATATCATACGAACTTGTGATGTCGTTATCTGCATTGAGCGTTAGCAGGGACATTCCTGAACCTGTTTTGTTAATAGAGCCTGTAATTGTAATGTCGCCAGTCTGGAACCAGGTTACGCCGGCATTGGCGAAGAAATCACGGCTGCCCAATGTCAGCCCAGCCAGATTGATATTATCTCCGCTCAAGTCGACAGAGTAATTTAAACCCGACAGATCCCAATTACCGACATCAATATCTCCGGCCCCGTTTTGATAGTCCCCGATATTTAGCCGATTGACTTCGAATTTTCCAAGCTCGGCGGTTGTCAGGTTTAGTAAACCAACACCTCCAGCCAAGCCTATGCTTGTTGAAGCCGTACGCGGCATGATATCGACTGAAGATGATGTTTTGATAAGGCCGCTTTGAAGATCGATTGTATCAAGATTAAATTTAATATTTCCGGTTGCCCCGGCCCCGCCAAGCAGACTTGTACCCTGCATTTCAAAATCCGAAGTCTGTGTCCCGGTTACAGCCTGTATAGCAGTTAGAGAAATATCCGCGTCGCCTGAAGAAGTAATTTCGCCATTATTTAATCTGATCCCTGCATTTCCGCCGCCATTCGTAATATAGCTTCTGCCTTGTCCTGTGACTTCGATATCGCCATCGACTGTTTGCAAAACGGCATTTTCGAGAAAGAAACCAAAATTGGAATCTTCCGAGCCAGCCCCGCCAAGCCCATTGATACTAATCTTAGCGGCATTCGTTCCGGTTCCCGTCGATTCAACCAACGAATTTTTAACCGATACGCCCATATTGGAGCCGGAATAATTGGTTGCGGCCGCGTTACCTGTTCCCGACAGATAAATATCGCCATAACCTGAGCGTATCAGGGAGCTGCCGACAATTTCCAGGCCTATGTTAAAAAACCCAGAAGAAGAAGCGCCAATTCCTTCGATTGATATGTCTCCGGCACTTGGGCCGGTGCCGGTAGACTCGATTGTCGCATTATCAATTTGAATACCTAAATTGACGGACCCCCCACTATTCGTTCCGCCATGGCCCTTCAGTTCAATCTCGCCGGTTTCGGTCGTTATTAAAGAAGTACCATAAAACCATATACCAAAATTCCCGCTGTCCCCAGTTCCACCCTCTCCGTTTATACGAACCGCTCCGGAACTCGTTTCCAATGTGCTGCCAACAATCAAAACACCCTTAAGGCTATGTAGATTCGGATCAAGATCAGAACCGTGACCATTTAGAATGATATCTCCGGCTCCTGTCGATATGGTTGAACTGCCGAGATTAATTCCATTGATGTAAGATGCCGATCCCCATGCAGCCATATCATCGGCGCCCGTTCCATCACCGTTACCTAAAATTCCGTCCGCGCCGCCTACTGTCCCTGAGCCGCCCCCTGCAACGAAATAACCGTTATTCGTATCAAACTGGACTCCCTGAAACAGGATGGCACCATCATGATTGGCATCCCTGTCCGCATTGAAAACAAGATTCAACTTATCGCCAGTCCCCGATGATCCTATTGTAACCGTATCTAAAAATATATTACGATCAGCTTGTAATGTTAGCGTTGCACTACCACCTGATGTTTTCTGGATTGTCGTACCCCAGCCAAAGATAATATCTCCCGCTTCGGTGCCGGCTGGATTGCTGGTCGTAATGGTAACATCGTTACCTGCGTTCAAAGCCGCTTCGATACTTCCTGCAAAGATCTCGTAAGAGTCAGAGGTTGGATTGACCGTTCCCCCTCCGACATTATTCCCCGACCAGCCATAGATATATACGTTCGAGGGATCGAGAAGCCATGAGCCTGCAAGGCCGTTGGTGGCGGAGGCATCCACATCGCCGGATACGCCGAGATTGATCTTACCCGAGGTTTCGACGAAGCCGCCATCACCGGATATGTAACCGCCCTTCGCTTCGATCTTGCCGTCGAACTTCGTCGAGTCATCGGCCCAGACGATAACTTTGCCGCCCTTGCCTGTCTCGCCCGTTGCATTTGCCTTTATCTTCGCGGTTTTTGTGATGGTTGTTTTATTGGCGGTTTTCGTTGTGCCTTTACCCTGATAATCGCCGCCGACCAAAATAGTGCCACCGCCTGTTTTGCCGGAAGCGTCGAGCGTTCCCGATACTTGCGTATTCGCACCCTCTAAAACAATCCTGCCGCCTTCCGCCGTCACCGAAGCCACATTAATGATGCCCGATGTATTGATGACCGTATTGACGATATCTTTCGCCCCCGATGCTGTAAGCGTTACGATGCCGCCTTCCGCGTTGATCGCTCCCGTATTCTCGACCAGGGCGTCTGTCAGGTTCTTTCCGGCGGCGAGTTCGACAAGCCCATCACCGTACAGATCGACCGTTGCTTCATCGCCTGCGGCAAGCGTAACTTTCCCCAGTTTCGCATTAATGACGCCGTGATTTTTGACAGTCGGGGAAACAAACGCGGCAAGCCCGGCGTCTCTTACCGAGATCGTGCCGTGATTGACGATCGCGCCGCCTGTATCGGCGCCCGTGATTTTAAGCTGGCCCGAATCCATAAAAGCGCGATCATCGATATTGCCCGTCGAGGCCACGATACCGCCGACATCGACGCGGGAATTCTGGCCGAAAATCACACCGTTGCGGTCAAGTACCACGATCTTGCCATTGGCTTTGAGCGTACCCATAATCTGGGTCGGGTCGATCCCTTTACCCACTACGCGGTTGACCGCGATGGCGTTCGAAGAATTCTGGTGAAACTGCGTTGTCGCCTGCTCACCGATATTAAAGCTGTTCCAGTTGATAACCGCCTTGTCCGTATTTTGCTGAACATGAAGCTCGTTGGGCTTCGAATAATCGAAATTCGCGCTGCCGCCCACCACAACCCCGCCTTCAGGCAAGGCGTTCGCATCCAGCGCATGGGCCGGCATCCCCTGCAACGTCGTACTCAGGCATAAAAGACTAAAAAGAAGTTGTTTGGAAAAAATTCCCCTTTTAGACATATTTAATGTTTAGGCCTCACAGCTAAAGAAATTCTTAACAAGCATGGCTATAACAAAATAAAATTTTAATAATAATAATCGCTAATATAATCACCTCTTTAAAAATATAAACAAGTTGCCGTGCAAAAACCGAGTAGGATTATGATAGCTGCGTCCGTCAGCTTTCATACGAGATTCTTGGCTACAGCTTCTAATCCGTCCAGCATACCTGAACAAAAGCCGAACATTCTTCTGGATTTTTACTCTTGTCGTTCCATATAAATGAATCAACGAATTAGGGACTATATGGCACTTAAAACGATTTCAATCCGCGGCGCGCGGGAGCATAATTTAAAAAACATCAATGTAGATATTCCCCGCGATACGCTGACGGTGATTACAGGCCTGTCAGGTTCGGGGAAATCGTCCCTCGCTTTCGATACCATCTATGCCGAAGGCCAGCGCCGATACGTTGAATCCCTTTCCGCCTATGCCCGCCAGTTTTTGCAGTTGATGCAAAAGCCGGATATGGATTCCATCGAAGGCCTGTCCCCTGCTATCTCTATCGAACAAAAAACGACATCAAAAAATCCGCGCTCGACCGTCGGCACGGTGACCGAGATTTACGATTATATGCGTCTTCTCTGGGCAAGGGTCGGCGTTCCCTATTCTCCGGCCACGGGACTTCCCATCGAAAGCCAGACGATTTCACAAATGGTCGACCGCGTGAAAATGATGGGCGATGGTACAAGGCTTTACATTATGGCCCCTATCGTACGCGGGCGCAAAGGCGAGTTCAAAAAGGAATTGCGCGAATTACAGGCCAAGGGTTTTCAGCGGGCCAAGATCAATGGCACGATTTACGAACTGACCGAAGCGCCGACGCTCGATAAGAAATTCAAGCATGATATCGATATTATCGTCGACCGTCTGGTCTTGCGCGACGATCTGGGTAACCGTTTGGCGGACTCGATTGAGACCGCAGCAAGACTGGCAGACGGTTTGCTGGTCGTCGAAAACGCCGATAACGGCGAGCGGCAATTATTCAGCGAGAAATTTGCATGTCCGGTTTCCGGCTTTACAATCCCCGAGATCGAGCCGCGCCTGTTCTCGTTCAACTCACCGCATGGCGCGTGCCCGCATTGCGATGGACTGGGGCAGGAAATGTATATGGACCCTGAACTGGTTGTGCCGGATCAGGAAAAATCCATTGCCGAAGGGGCAGTTGAGCCGTGGTCGAAGTCGTTCTCCAAATATTACATGCAGACTTTGGAATCGGTCGCCAAAGCCTATAAAGCCAGTATTCACAAACCATGGTCGGAACTCGATGAAAAAGTTCAGACGGCCATTATCTATGGCACCGAAGATAAGGAAATCACTTTTCATTATGATGAAGGGTCACGTTCTTATAAAACGACAAAGCCTTTCGAAGGCGTTATTCCAAATATGGAGCGCCGGATCAAGGAAAGCGACAGTCAAAGCCAGATCGACGAGCTTTCAAAATATCAGCAATCCGCCCCTTGCGAAGAATGTAAAGGCGCGCGATTAAAACCGGAAGCACTCTCTGTCAAAATCAACAAAAAACATATTTCAGATGCGACAGAGATGTCGATTGCCGATGCGCAAAAATGGTTTGGTAACCTATCAAACTCTATGACGCGCCAGCAAGCCGAGATCGCAGCGCGCATTCTAAAAGAAATAAATGAACGCCTGACTTTCCTTGTCAATGTCGGGCTTGATTATCTGACGCTTTCCCGCGCATCGGCGACTTTGTCGGGCGGCGAGTCACAGCGTATCCGCCTTGCCTCGCAAATCGGCTCCGGCCTTACCGGCGTTATGTATGTTCTGGATGAGCCCTCTATCGGCCTGCACCAGCGCGACAATAACCGGCTTCTCGATACGTTGAAACATTTGCGCGATATTGGCAATACGGTATTGGTCGTCGAGCATGACGAAGACGCGATCCGCATGGCCGATTACTTGATCGATATGGGTCCCGGCGCAGGGATTCATGGTGGTCAGGTCATCGCCAGCGGCACGCCGGAACAGGTTTTCAAAAACAAGCAGAGCGTCACTGCGCAATACATGACGGGCAAGAAATTTATTCCGATACCTGCCGAGCGCCGCAAAGGAAAGATGCAGGGCAAGAAAGCGCAGACGATTAAGATCGTCAATGCGCATGGTAATAATTTAAAAAACGTCACGGTCGATATCCCGCTTGGAACGTTTACTTGTATCACCGGCGTTTCCGGCTCGGGTAAATCGACATTCACGATAGATACATTATATAAGGCCGCATCAAAGAAGCTTATGAAATCGCATGAGCATCCCGCACCTCACGACCGCATCGAAGGTTTGGAATTTCTCGACAAAGTTATCGATATCGACCAAAGCCCGATTGGGCGTACGCCGCGCTCCAACCCGGCGACATATACAGGATGCTTCACCCCTATTCGTGATTGGTATTCAAATCTTCCTGAATCGAAAGCTCGCGGTTATGGTCCCGGCCGATTTTCGTTTAACGTCAAAGGCGGACGCTGCGAAGCCTGTCAGGGCGACGGCGTGATCAAGATCGAGATGCACTTCCTGCCTGATGTTTATGTCACCTGCGAAACCTGTGAAGGCCGCCGTTACAACCGTGAAACGCTGGAAGTGAAATATAAAGAGCGCTCGATTTCGGATGTTCTCGATATGCCGATCGAAGAAGCGGCGGAATTTTTCAAGGCCGTGCCGTCGATTCGCGACAAGCTGGAAACCATGAAACAGGTCGGCCTTGATTACATCAAGGTCGGACAAGCCGCGACAACGCTTTCGGGCGGTGAAGCGCAACGCGTGAAACTTTCGAAAGAACTGTCCAAACGCGCCACCGGCCAGACGCTATATATTCTCGATGAACCAACCACAGGCCTGCACTTTGAAGATGTGAGAAAACTTCTGGAGGTTTTGCAGCGCCTTGTTGATCAGGGCAATACGATTGTCGTGATCGAGCATAATCTGGACGTTATCAAAACGGCGGACTGGATCATCGATATCGGCCCCGAAGGCGGCTCCGGCGGCGGACAAGTCATTGCGACCGGCACACCGGAAGAGATCGTTAAAGTGAAAGACAGCTATACGGGACAGTATCTAAAGCCGTTACTCAAAGAAGCCGCATCGCGCAAACAGGCGGCGGAATAGCAAATTTGACAATACCCGCAGTAATTGTATAAATTCTGCACTATGTCAAATTCACTGCGTACTGATAACATAGTGCCTATCGGCAAGGTTACATTGCCATCGCATTTTCATGCAATTCAACAGCAATTATTGCAGGTTTTTGGACGAGCGGTTCTCCACGGAGGGTCTTTGAGAGATTATTATACAGGCCTTAATACCCATAGGGATCTCGATTTCCATGTCAGGGAGGCCCGCCCCGGCTCTGTTGGCTCCGTATTTAAAGATTTTCTCGATCCCCATCAATCGTTTAAAAAAGATGAGGCGGCACGATTAAGTGAAGAATTCCAAGCGGCTACTGGAATGAAGCCTTTAAATTTGTCGAAAAGCAAACTATCGGCCAGAATGATTTGTGAATGGAATGCAGAAGGTAAAAAAGAAACTCTGGATGTATCACTTCATTTCGGTATGCAAGAAAAAGATACAGCGGGTCTGAGGCGATATACGATCGGCAAGTCAAATGTTCCTTTTTGCGCTATCGCCATGGATGAAGAAAGCCGCGTTCAGGCTCATGCGCTTTTTGAAGATCATGCTGCGCAACGGATATACAGAATAAGGCCGGATATCCCGTTCAAGAAGAAACTTAATACACTCGTCCACTATGAAAAGATAAAAAGAAAATACCCTGATCTGAAACTTGAGACAGATATCCATTCATTCTGCAAAGCCGGATATTCCCTTGACGCCGAATTTTTTACAAAGTTAAGGTACGCTTATCAGGCAGGAAAAGGGATAGCAAGTGGAGCCTCTGCATTTTTAAGACCTTTTCTTTAACTAACAAAGCTGTAAGTTGTCTCAATGACACAACTTGAAAATTTCCCGATTACTTCCCGCTGGCCCGCGACAAGGCCTGATGAAATACAGCTCTATTCATTGAATACGCCAAACGGCGTTAAAGTATCGATCATGCTGGAAGAAACCGGCCTGCCGTATGAAGCACATTTCATCGATATCATGAAAAATGAAACACACACGCCTGAATTTCTATCTTTAAATCCGAATGGAAAAATTCCGGCTATCATCGATCCGAATGGCCCGAACAGGCAGCCGATTGCGCTTTTTGAATCCGGAGCAATCCTTCTTTACCTGGCCGACAAAACAAAAGAATTCATTCCGTCCGATACGGCGCTTCGCTATGAAACCATCGAGTGGGTGTTTTTTCAGATGGCATCTATCGGCCCGATGTTCGGACAATTAGGCTTCTTCCATAAGTTCGCAGGTCGTGAATACGAAGATAAACGCCCTCTAGCGCGTTATCGTGATGAAAGTAAAAGACTGCTCGGCGTGATGAATACGCGCCTGAAAGGCCGCGACTGGATCATGGGCGATCAATATACGATTGCAGATATTTCCATGATCGGCTGGGTGCGAAACTTAATCGGCTTTTACGAAGCGCGCGCTCTTGTTGGTTTCGATGATTTCAAATATGTCGCGTCATGGTTGGAACGCGGACTTGACCGTCCAGCTGTTCAGCGTGGGCTTTACATTCCTGAACGCAGCTAATCTCCAAAAGCTTTTTCGACAAGATTGTAAAACAGCTTCATCGTTTTAGGCAGTTCCTTACCCATGGAGCGACATACGCTTTTGTACCGGGCATCGGTAAGATTTTCCTTCAGAAAGGAAATCTCCTTTTCTAATTGGCTTTTTAATCGGGCAGAAAAATCGTCATAGGAAGGACATCTATTCTTAAAAATCATATCGCGATAAAAATCCGGTGATGTCAGGTATTCCTCAATTTCGTTTTGCATCAACCAACATTCACTGGTTTTTCCAAACGATGCCATTAATTCGTTTAATAGACAGATCAGCGATACATCATTTCGCCTTACATCCGTATCATAGCTGCAATCGTATCGACAGGAATCCGGGATAATTTTTTCGATTTTTACCGGCTGCTTGGATTTGAATATAATTTTTTCAAAAGACAATATGGTATGTCTCATATCATTCATGGTATGGCAATTTGCTCGCATGATGTTTCTCCCTTTGCTTACTAGATAGCCCGATGCGAATAAAAGAAAATCATGCAATCGCATGATTTGTATCAGTCGAAGCTAATGTTTCAATGCGGCAAAATAATCTTTTCACTTTTAACATATATTGGATTAGTCTTCTATTAGGGGAAAATTATGCAATATTTTGAAGACTACGCTGAAAAAGCGGGAAAAGCACATAGCGAGCATGATTTAAGCGATTTATTCATGCAAGCCATTGAACGTCATGGATATAACAGACTCATAATGTGCTTCGATACTGATCATGATCATATTGAAATCAAAGCCGACATCGCAATCACGGGAAATTTCTGTCTTTCCTATATTGATCATTACAAATCAAAAGAATTCAGAAAGATAGATCCTGTCCTTGAATATGGATTAAGACGCAGTTCTGCCTTCAGTTGGGAAGAAGCCTTGGTTAAGAGCAACGCGACAAAGCAGCAAAAAGAAATCGTGCGCCTTTCAAATGAGGCAGGCCATCATAATGGTATTTATATTCCTATTGCGCGACATAATGGCACTGGTGGAATTGGACTGGCAAGCTCGCAAAAGAACAAAGAAACAAAACGCGATTACGATATATTAACCGCCTATTGCAATCATTTTTATGACAGCTTTATCCGGCTAAAATTAAAAGGTAGAGATGCGAAACCATTTTCCAACCCTTTAACAAAAGGGGAGATCGAGATTCTAAGATGGGCCGCTGAAGGAAAAACGGATTCTGCCATCGGCGATAGGATGTGCATATCAGACTCGACCGTCGAAACCCATTTAAGGCATATCTATGCAAAGCTGAAAGTTCCTAACAGGACGGCGGCTGTGGCGATTGCGATTTCACGGAAATTTATTTATTTATCCTAATCCGGATAAAATGTCGGTACTGGCAATATATTCGCATTACAATGAGGACCACCATAATTAAAGCCAGGTTGCGGTTTGACTTTGTAGCCGCGTCTTTCAAGCCGCTCCTGTAAATCATGGCTTATGCCGTTTGGAATGATTGTATCGCCTAGGGAGACAAGATTAGCAGCGTAATTGAGAGAATCCTCCCGGCTTATAAATATGATATTTTCATCGCCTATCCTATTGCGGATTATATGGATGGTTTCCGGATCAGAGATATCAGGCGACAAAAGAACCTCGCCACGCGGTAGTTCTTCGCTCATGCCTGTATCCAAATGGTATAGATAATCTCCGTTTTTCTTTCGGCTAATTTCTTTATTTCTAAAATTCACAAGCTCAATGGGAATAACTTCAAATTTATTTTTTTCATTTTCATTAATTGCGTTAGCCAGAAGCGCCGGAGAATCGTCTTGTTCGCCCGAACGAAAGCCTAAAAATACCGTTCTGGATTTATAATGAGGAATGATATTTCCGCCCTCAAACCAAGCACCGATTACACGAAATGTTTTGATGTTTCGCGAACGCAGATAATTTTCGGCCTGATCAATTTCAGCAGCATAAGTATCGCCCATAAGCTGCGCTCTTTTGCGATCCGGCAGATACGCATTACTGCCAAGTATAAAATACTTATCGCGTACCCAGACCTCCCTCGGACCACCCGCAGGATTTTTTCCATCTATCACCAAGACTTTACCGCCCGCCTCTTCAATGGAATTTTTTATACCGTTCCATTTCTTATAAATATTTAGACGCGCAGTAATGCTTCCTCCTTCGATTAATTCATCGGGCGAGACCATGAGAAATGTTTTTTGAGGAAGATCTTGCGAAACAGCATAAGTTGCATCTCCACAAAGTAATGAAGAAGCGCAGGCACATATCATAAATTTCGCAGTAAGTCTTATTTGCATTGATTAAAATATTATGGCAAAATTAAAAAAGTCAAACTTTTAAATTTGACTTTATCTTTTATCTTCGTAAACTGACTTCAAAGGTATTTAAAAGACATGTTCAAAATCTGTTGTTGTTAAACGTTCAATTTTCTTCGGCCATAGCCGGAGCGAGCGCGCTCAACACGATACAGAAAGCAACATGAATGATCCTCTCTTTCCCTACACAGAAGATACCCCCTATGACATTATATGATCCTGACAGGTCCATTCTCGATCTGGTTGGAAAAACGCCTTTGGTGCGCGTCCATAGCATCGATACCGGTCCTTGCGAGCTATATCTCAAATTAGAAAGCCAAAACCCGGGCGGGTCGATCAAGGACCGCATTGCGCTCAGCATGATCGAAGCCGCCGAAGCCGACGGCAAAATCAAACCGGGCGATACTTTGGTCGAAGCGACTGCAGGTAATACGGGCCTTGGCCTAACGCTGGTTGCCAGTCAAAAGGGCTATAAACTTATTCTCGTTATTCCCGACAAGATGAGTCAGGAAAAAATATTTCACATGAAAGCGATGGGCGCGGAAGTTATCATGACACGCTCCGATGTTTTGCGCGGTCATCCCGATTATTATCAGGACAAGGCAAAAGCAATTGCCGAAAACTTAGGCGCTTTCTACGTCAACCAGTTTGAAAATCCGGCCAATCCCCTCGCCCATGAAAAAACCACAGGGCCCGAGATTTGGGAGCAAATGAACCATGATATCGATGCGGTTGTCTGCGGTGTGGGTTCCGGCGGAACATTGAGCGGCATCGGCCATTTTCTGAAAAGCGTTTCACCTCAAACGAAAATAGTCCTGGCCGATCCAAAAGGTTCAGTTCTTGGCCCTTATGTCGAACACGGCATTATGATCGACGCCGGAAGCTGGCTCGTCGAAGGTATCGGCGAAGATTTCATTCCCGATAATTGCGATTTATCGCTGGTATCTCAGGCCTATACGATCACCGATGCCGAGAGTATTGCAACGTCACAGGAAATTCTGAAACGCGAGGGCATTCTTTGCGGATCTTCTTCAGGAACTTTAATTGCAGCCGCGCTCAAATATTGCCGCTCGCAAAAAGAAAAGAAACGTGTCGTCACGTTCGTCTGCGATAGCGGCAATAAATATCTGTCAAAAATTTACAATCCGTTCTGGCTGAACGATCAAGGATTAAATGCGCCTGAAACGCCAGCCGATGATCTGCGCGATCTTATCGCCCGCCAATATAAAAGCGGCGATGTTGCATTCGTATCGCCGGAAGATACGCTGCATCAGGTTTATGCCAAGATGAAGATGTTCGATGTATCTCAAGTGCCCGTCATCGAAAACGATGAGATCGTCGGATTGATCGACGAGACGGATGTTTTGATGAATGTCATGGCAAATCCGAACGGGTTTCAAGCAGAGGCTGGACAAATCATGACCGAAAATCTCGTCATGGTCGACGTATCGCAAACAATTACCGATCTTTTGCCGATCTTCGAACAAGGCCGCGTGGCGTCCGTGACGGAAAATGGAAAATTCCTTGGCCTGATTACGTCTATCGATCTCCTTAATCATTTAAGAAAAAGAACTGGAAAGGCTTAAGCCATGACCGATAAAATATTCAAAGGCTTTACCACTAACGCAATCCATGCCGGACAATATCCCGACCCGTCTACAGGTGCAGTTATCACGCCTATCTATGCCACATCGACTTTCAAACAGGACGGCCCCGGCGAACATAAAGGTCTCGATTACGGGCGCAGCCACAACCCGACGCGCTTTGCCTATGAACGCGCCATTGCGGCACTGGAAGGCGGCAGCGCAGGTTTTGCTTTTTCATCCGGCCTTGCCGCTATCGGCGCGGTATTGGAAATCTTTGATGCCGGTGCGCATATCGTATCGAGCGATGATTTATACGGCGGGTCTTTCCGTTTGTTTGAGCGCGTTCGTAAGAAATCTTCCGGTCTCTCCGTTTCCTATGTGGACTTAAGCGACTTACAAGCGGTTGAAGCAGCCATCACCGATAAAACAAAACTGATCTGGATCGAAACGCCGACCAATCCGCTTTTAAAGCTCGCCGACATCGCGGCGATTTCAAAAATATCCAGGAAATATGGCTTACTGGTTGCCGTTGATAATACGTTTGCTTCTCCTTACCTGCAAAATCCTTTAAAACTCGGCGCAGATATCGTCGTGCATTCGGCAACGAAATATATCAACGGTCATTCCGATGTGATCGGCGGCGTAGCGGTTACCAATTCCGACGAGATCGCCGAGAAAATCGGCTTTATCCAAAATGCGGTTGGCTCCATCGCCGGACCTTTCGATTCATTCCTCGCCCATCGTGGATTGAAAACATTGGGACTTCGCATGCAGCGACACAGCGAAAATGCGCTTGCTTTGGCGCAGTGGCTGGAACAACACGACCAAGTCGAAAAAATCTATTACCCCGGCCTGATAAGCCATCCGCAACACGACCTTGCCAAAGCGCAAATGCAGAATGGTTTTGGCGGTATGATCTCCCTTGTTATCAAAGGCGGGCTGGATCGCGCCAGCGCTTTCCTGAAAGCGACGAAAGTCTTTACCCTTGCCGAAAGCCTTGGCGGTATCGAAAGCCTGATCGAGCATCCGGCGATTATGACCCATGCCACCATTCCGCCGAAAACACAGGAAAAGCTTGGCATTTCAGACGGGCTCATCCGCCTGTCGGTCGGCATCGAGAATCTGGAAGACCTAAAAGCCGATCTGGAACAGGCGTTCTTGTCAAAATAAGCACCGCCCCCTATAAGAATGGATATGAAACAGAGCATGTCCATTATCGGTATCGGCGCGTTTGGCGAATTCATGTTGAAACATGTATCGCCGTATTTTGACGTTCATATTTACGACACAAAACGCGACCTGACGGATGTGAAAGCTTTGTACAACGTCCAGACAAGCGGGCTTGAAGATATTTGCAAGTCCGATGTGATCGTTCTGGCGGTTCCCGTGCAGCAGATGGGCGCTATTGCCGAGCAGATCAAAGGATTTTTAAAACAAGGCCAGTTGGTCATCGATGTCGCATCGGTGAAATGCCTGCCGATAAAAATTTTATCGGATGTCTTGCCTGCTTTTGTAGACATCGTAAGCTTGCATCCCTTATTCGGGCCGCAATCTGGGAAGCACGGCATTGAAGGATTGAATATCGCCGTCGTCAATGTACGCGGCGAACGCAACGATTGCGTCATCGAGTTCTTGAATCGCTTGAAACTCAGCATTTTTGAAACGACCGCCGAAGAGCATGATACGCAAATGGCCTATGTCATGGGCCTGACGCACATGATCGCTAAAGTGTTCAAGAAGATGGAACTGCCTGAAATTTTCATGGAGACAAAAACTTTCGCTCTTTTACAAAAAGCCGTCAGCTACGTTATCGATGACAGCGACGAATTGTTCCATGCTATCCAGCGTGACAACCCTTTCGTCGACATGACCAAGGAAAAATTTTTTGCGTCCGTGAAACAACTTGAAGAACAGCTTCACCAAAAGTAACAGGGCGTCATGCTGTTTAGCAGCTTTGAATTCATATTCGTATTTCTGCCGTTGATTGCAATCGCTTTTGCCAACGCTCAGAAAAATTCAAAGATAGCCCTGTGCGTCCTCCTTGCCGGTTCGTTGATTTTTTACTCTAATCACAGCCATAAAGATTTACTTATCATGCTGATCTCGATCGGTATCAATTTTCTGATCGGGCAAAGAGTTCACCAAAACAAGAATCTTCTTATCCTTGGCCTTATATTCAACTTAGGTCTTATCGCTTATTTTAAATATGCTTATTTCCTCGCTGAAAATATCGCAAGTGTGGCCAACATCTCTTTTGAGATGAAGAAAATCGCCCTGCCGCTCGGCATTTCGTTTTTTACGTTCCAACAAATCGCTTATCTCGTCGACACCTATCGCGACGGACAGCCGGAGAGAAAATTTACGCCTTATGCCCTTCTGGTCAGTTTCTTCCCGCATTCGATAGCAGGACCCCTGGTACAATATAAAGAGATTTTACCCCAACTTCGCAAAGCGCTCATCAATACTGAAAATTTTACTATCGGCATCACAATTTTCATTATAGGCTTGTTCAAGAAGGTCGTGATTGCCGATAGCCTTGCCCCAGGAGCCGATATCTTATTCGACAATTCAGCGGCAGGGATTATACCCACCACGACCGAAGCATGGATCGGCGCGCTTTGTTATACGTTTCAGCTCTATTTCGATTTTTCGGGCTATAGCGATATGGCGATTGGCCTTGCCCGCATTTTTAACATTACATTTCCTTTCAATTTCGACTCACCGTACAAAGCGACATCCATCATCGATTTCTGGCGCAGATGGCATATCACGTTGTCAATGTTTCTCAGAAACTATGTCTATATTCCGCTAGGCGGCAGCCGTCATGGCAAGTTCAAAAAATTCAGAAATCTTTTCATTACGATGTTCTTATGCGGCCTTTGGCACGGCGCGGGATGGACGTTCATCTTGTGGGGAATGTTTCACGGCTTCCTTCTGATCCTCAATCACGGGTGGAAGGCAGTAAATATAAAAATCCCTTCTTTGATAGGCTGGGTCCTGACCATGGTTTCCGTTATTGCAGGCTGGGTTTTATTCAGATCGGAGAATGTTCAGACTGCTTTTACCATCTATAGCGCCATGTTTGGTCAAATTCCGCCAAAAGAACCGGTGCTGGAAAATATCGAAACCTACATTGCGCTTATAGCTATCGCGCTGACAATATCGGTCGCCATGCCAAATATCAAAGATTTTATGGCAGAAAAATTGCCTTTGGAAAACGAAGAAGAACTACCTTCGGGATCTAAAAATTTTATCAAATGGTCGCCTTCGGCGATAAGCGCGTTTTCTATGGGGCTTATGGCATTTTTGGCATTATTATTACTCGCCGCAAGGAAAGAAATAGAGTTTCTCTATTTCAATTTTTGATCATGAAAATTTATAAATCATATCTCTTTCTAACATTTGCCCTCGCAGGTATTTTAAGCCTGATCGTAGCCATATCGAATGGCACACTGCTCAATAAAAGCGGTGAATATTTATCTCCTGATCAAATATATTATAAGCAATCTGAAAGTAATTCGTTGAATGTTTACGGCTCTGCTATTTCGGACAAAGCTGTTGAATTGAAACTTGCCGCTTATGAAATTCTTCAACCTGCTATCACGGCTGTAGGATCGTCACGGACTTTGCAATTCCGCCAAGCCTTTTTTCAACGGTCATTTTATAATATGGGGCTGACGGCGGGGTCGGTCGATGAATTACACGACATAATAGATAAAATGCTTGCGCTTCATAAACCGGAAATCATAGTCATCGGGGCGGATTTTTGGTGGTTTCATCCGAAAAACGAAAGGAAGAAAGAAAAGCTGGAAATAGATTGGTATGCTCCTTATCTGAATCAGATAAATAATCTGGCTTTGCCACTGCAGTGGATTTACGAAAAAAGCATCCAACCAGCCGATTATTTGAAATTATTGTTATCGACACCGCAAAATCATATCGGCGTACGTGGAAAATTACGAAACGCCGGAATAGCACCGGACGGATCTTATTATTACACGGACCGCGTGAACGGCGACCATATTAACGACAAAGAACAATTTAGCGAGACACTGGAAAGGATTGAGAGAAACGAAGCTCAATTCATTAAAGGCAGAAACGCCTCGCATAAACTGATCAAGGAATTCGGAGATATCGTTTCCAAGCTGCAGAGCAAGGGTATCGAGGTCATCGTATTCTTTCCGCCTCTTGCGCCAAGAATTTTAAGAGAGCTACGCGCGCTGGATTACACATATATTGATGAAATCGACAATATATTTTTAGATGAGAAAATACCTTATCACGATTTTTTAGATCCGGCAGAGATCGGCCTAACGACGGATTGCGAATTTATCGACGGGTTTCATGGCGGCGACGTTCTATATGGCCGCATCATCCGCCAAATTGCAAAAAGTAATAAAGCTTTGGCAGAAGCGGCTGATTTAAAATATCTAGAAAAGGTCGAGAAATATAAGGGCAAGGCGATGATCCCGGAGTCGCGCCTGACAGAAATAGCCGAGACCGATTTTTTGAAGTTAGGATGCAAAAAATAAATCTAGAACAAAATAAGAACATTTGTTATGCTCCGGCATGACAGATGAGCTTCAACAATATAAACGACAGCAAGCCAGAGGCCGCGGCGCACTGGAAAATCCAGTTGGCCGCTTTGAAACACAATTACGCGAAAAAAGCGAAGACGACCTCGCGCAACAGGCTGAATGGGCATCCTATGAAGACAATCCCCATGACGGTCAAATTAAAACCCAGATTTGCGAAGATAAAACCAAATCCATTATATCGACGAATGACAGCCCCGATCTAGGCATGGAAGCCACCGTCAATCCATACCGGGGATGCGAGCATGGCTGCATATATTGTTATGCACGACCCGGCCATGAATATCTGGGCCTGTCCGCCGGGTTGGACTTCGAAACAAAAATCTTTGTCAAATACGATGCGGCAAGACTTCTGCAAAAAGAACTAGCCGCCAAAAAATGGCAACCGAAAGTAATCGTTTTTTCGGGTGTTACCGATTGTTATCAACCGATAGAGCGAAACCTGAAAATCACACGGCAATGTCTCGAAGTTTTAAGGGATTTCCGCAATCCCGTCGCCATCATCACCAAAAACCAGCTTGTCGCCCGCGATGCAGACATTTTGGGTGAAATGGCAAGTTATAACGCTGCGCATGTCAGTATTTCCGTGACGTCGCTGGATGCCGATATCGCCCGTAAAATGGAACCCCGCGCTTCCCAGCCGCATCTTCGATTGAAGGCAATCGAGACATTGGCCAAAGCGGGTATTCCGGTCGGCTGCATGATCGGACCAGTCGTGCCAGGACTGACCGATCACGAAATTCCCGATATTTTAAAAGCTGCCTCGAATGCCGGCGCGACTTCGGCTCATTATACGATGATCCGCCTCCCCTATAGCGTCAAAGAGCATTTCCAGATTTGGCTGCGTGAAAACTTTCCCGACCGCGCCGAGCGTGTGTTATCCCACATACGGGAAGTGAGACATGGTAAATTATATGAATCCGCCTTTGGCGAACGCATGACCGGCACAGGCGTGTATGCCGACCAGGTCGCGAACATGATGAAACTGTTCAAGAAAAAATATCGTCTTGAAAGACGAGAGCGCAATTTATCGACCGGGTATTTTCGGCGTGATGCAGGCGCAGATCAACTCTCGTTATTCTAGCCTGGCCTCGAATACGGCTCCGGCATATTTCTCCTTTTCAAGCTGCGCCTTATCCATGCCCTTGCTGGCGGTCGTAATAAAAACTGTCTGCCCGTCCGTCCCGCCTGTCACACAGCTTGTCACCTGCGATACAGGCAGCCCTATTTCGTTCAGGTAATTTCCGTTTAAATCATAGATTGCGACTTTCGAACTTCCAAACAGCGCGATATAAAGCCTGCCCTGTTTATCAATATGTATCCCGTCGGGACTGCCGATATTCTCGATAAATACAGTCTGGTTAAATATATTTCCTGTCTCGATATCGTAATCGTATCGCCAGATTGTATCCTTTCCAGTTTCTGCATGATAGAGTCGCTTATTATCGGAACTCCACGCTAAACCGTTTGAAATACTCAAACCTGATTTTTTTTCTTCTAAATTCCTGTCATTAAAACAATAGAGTTTTGCTATCGGCTCGCTCTCGTTTTCAAGCGCAATCGTACCGGCCCATAAACGCCCTCTTGCATCGATCTTTCCGTCATTGAAACGAACATTATTAGGTAAAGTTTCAGACAACAGAATTTCTTCTCTCGTCGCCAGATCGTAAGTGTAAATGCCATCCTTCATCCCGCAGATCATCTTCCCGGCTGAACAAGGCAAAGCGAAGCCGATCATTTGCGTCGTTGGAAAAACGTCATGCCGTTTTTCTACGAATTGATAGCGATGAATGGCACAGCCCAGAATATCCACCCAGTAAAGGCATTGGGAGACATGATCCCAGACAGGGCCTTCACCCAGTATCATCGTCGGCAGCTTGGGATTTAGGATTTGAGCTTCGATCATACGAAGGAATTTATAATTGCAGCCTGCAAAAACAATTGCGGAACAATATTCATTGCCTCCTGTTAATTTACAGGAGAAAAGACATGGCTATCGGTTTTCACGCATCCCACGAACAATTCGCTCCTTCGGAATTAATTGATATCGTCAGGGAAGCCGAGGCTTGCGGCTTTACGCATGCCATGTCATCCGATCACAGCGCCCCCTGGAGCGTCAATCAGGGACATTCCGGTTTTACCTGGTCGTGGCTGGGTGCTGCAATGCAGGTGACGAACATGACTTTTGGGTCGCTGGCCATCCCGGGCGGGTGGCGATATCATCCGGTTGTATTGGCACAGGCCGTCGCCACATTGGCCGAAATGTTTCCGCACCGTCTTCCATGGATTGCGGCAGGCAGCGGCGAAGCCTTGAACGAGATAATGGTCGGTCAAGGCTGGCCTGATAAAGAAGAACGTAACTCAAGGCTTTTTGAAGGCGTCGAAATCATGCGCTCCCTCTGGCGCGGTGAAACCGTTACAAAACAAGAAGGATATATCAAAGCCGAACATGCGAAATTATGGTCACTGCCCGTTAATCAACCGAAAATTTACGGTGCGGCGCTGACGCCGCAAACGGCAGGATGGATGGGTGGCTGGGCGGACGGCCTTATTACCGTGCGTCATCCAGCCGGTAAAATGAAAGAAATCATCAACGCTTTTCACGATGGCGGCGGTAAAGGCAAGCCTATCGTCATGCAAATGCACGTTTCATGGCATGAGAATGAAGATATAGCGCGGCATCAGGCCTGGCATCAATGGAAAAGTAACACAATCGGGCCGGAAGCCTGTGCGAATTTCCGCACGACCGAAGATTTTGACGAAGCTTCAAAACACATTCCACCGGACAAGATCGACGAGCATGTGATGATTTCCGCCGATGCAGAAAAATATATCGCCTGGATCGATGAATATACTCAATTAGGAGCAAACGATATTTTCATCCATAACGCCGGAAAAAATCAAAAAGAGTTTATCCGCTTTTTCGGCCGTGAAGTTTTGCCGAAACTAGCGGGCCAGCAAAACCTGCATAAAGATATACTCACCGCTGGAAGTTTTGAAACATAACTGCGGGGTTCCGTCGCCTGCGGCAAAACTTATCATCGCATTGCCCGAAAGAGATCCGTTTGTATATTGTGATGTGGTTCCGGATTCTATCGATTCAGGCGCATCTCCAGAAGGATTGGTTATGCCAAGGGTTTCATTGATTTTCAAACAAACGTCTTTATGCAGAAAGGAAAGCGTGAACATAATATCGTTTGCCGATACAGTACCGGCACTCGCATCTGTCCCCATCAGCTTCACCTGCCTCACGCGCGCCGCGCCATGTCCTTTTTTCCATCCTGTGCTTGTATCGCTTGATGTATATTCCGGAGGGATAACATAAGGAATTACGCCGCCGCCTGACGGTGAAAAAAGATCACAGGCCCCTGAAGACGGCGCATTTGAATTTGATGTATTAAGCGCAGCGTTGGCCACGCTTTTGTAAATATTATTCGAAAAATCATATTCATTGTCGCCACAGCCATTGGATATGCGCATCCGCGTCATGGCTGATTGCAAAGTTGATGCGAATGACAAGATCGCGGAGGCCTGACTCTTGGCTTTTTCCGAAGAGATGTTATTACCCCCGCCGCGTGTTGAAGATGTGATAGCGTAGGAAAGAGCGGCAAATAAAGCTACGGCTATTAAAATCAGGAAAAGAACATTCCCACTTTGATATGCATAAGAGTTCATAGATCTTCCAAATCAGTTAACCAGGAGAATATTGTACCCGAGGTACCCCTGAAAACAAATTTTAATTAAAATATGCTAATCTTTTGAAAATGGCGCCTGCCTGACAATGTCCGGCTAGCTTCAATAAAAGGGCAACAATTTTATTTGAAAGATGGTGCCCCTGGCCGGAATCGAACCAGCACGCCTTGCGGCACTCGATTTTGAGTCGAGCGCGTCTACCAGTTCCACCACAGGGGCATCCCGAGATTTGACGGTAGATCAAATAAGGCTTGCTTTATACCGAATAAAAATTCAGAAATCAAAGGGATAATAAAAAGCCGGAAAAAAGATGAAAGTATCTGAAATACTTACTTTATTTATAGATACTCACCGCGAGGAACAAATTACGGTCCGCGCCATGGTCAAGGCTTTCGGCGAGCGAGCTTTCGGCTTTCTGACCCTTGTTTTCGCCCTGATCTGCATTATACCCTTGCCCATCCCGGGCATCCACATGCTGCTGGCGATTCCACTTTTCTATTTGAGCCTGCAGCAGATGATCGGACGTCGCGAAGTCTGGTTTCCCGACAAAATTCTGGATTATGAAATTCCAAGGAAAGCTTTTGAGGATATCAGCCAGAAAGCTATCCCGTGGATCGTCAAAGTCGAGAAATATAGCAAGCCGCGATTTGAATTCCTGACCCATCGCTGGTGGTTTTGCTTCTTCGGCGCGATGATATTTTATATCACGGCCTTCCTTTCAATCCCCTTGCCCTTGACAAACCTCGTTCCGGCAATCGGCATTTGCCTTATGGCGCTCGGACTTTTGATGAAAGACGGTTTGACTTTGCTGGTTGGCACCATGATCGGCGTTTTGTGGTCATGGTTGTGGTTTATCGTCGGCGTCGGCGGTATCATCTTGTTTTTCAAGCAGGCGATCATAATTTTAGAATGATGAAGAATTTTTCGCCCAAAACAATCTGCCTTGGTATTGCCGCTGTTTCAGCTGCCGCTCTCGCCGCCGTGTTTATCGGCCAATATCAATTCGGCCTGCACCCTTGCGAATTATGTATCTACCAGCGCTGGCCTTTTGCGGTTTTGATCGCTCTTGGACTGCTTGGCACATTTATCGAGAAATTCAGATTTACGGCGATTGCTTTATCCGGCTTTATGTTCCTGATCAATGCCGCCATCGCGCTTTATCATTCCGGTGTCGAGCGCAAATGGTGGGCGGGACTTGAGGGCTGTTCGACGCCTGACATGTCCGGCTCTATCGAAGAATTAATGGCGCGCATTCAGGCCACCGCCGTCACACGATGCGACGAGATTGCATGGGAAATGTTCGGATTAACCATGGCGAATTATAACGTGATGCTATGCGCAGTCGGCGCAATCGTTTGCGCCGTATACCTGATTAAAGGCCGCTCTTCATCACAGCCGTAATCAGGGCGAAACAGCCCATATAAAACGCATAGAAAATAACGGCTTCTACGCCTGTTCTTTTCTTGGAAAAATCGAATAAATCACGAAACTGGTCCACGGCGGCACTCCTGCAAAAAAACGCTTTAAATACAATGAATAAAGGCTTTCTAGGCGATTCCGCTGAATTTATGCAAGAAAATAAACAAAAAAACCGCCTCAAAAGAGGCGGTTTTCGTTGAGATCGTAGTTTTTATTTATGATTAAGCGTCGTGAGCAATGCGACCGGGATCATGCCCAGCATCACATTGGTGGTATAGGCGAGATAGACGCCGATACCGACGAGCAGGATCGAGAATAGATCGCTGGTCATCTTGCGTCCCGTTAAGATCAGGCTTGATAGCACCAGTACAAATCCTGTACCGATCAGGGTATGGATATGGCCGCCTTCAAAGAAAGAGCCGACTTTATCGACCACGCCGACCATCGACAGGACATGCACGAGAACCGTCGACAGACCGACCAGCAATACCAGCGACATGACATAGAATAAAACGGCATCGGTAGAACTTCTTGTGGAATTTACATCTAACATACGTCCAAACATGAGAACCTCCTTGGTTTCTTCACTCTCTGTGTCCGCGTGTTCAAAGCAAATGCGCTTCGCTATTGGTCCACTAACTCCGTGTCCCAGTAGAGGTAATCCGTCCAGCTTTTGTGGAGGAAGCTCGGCGGAAAACTGCGTCCTTGTTCCTGAAGCTCGTAAACGTTCGGCTGTCGAGGTTCACGCATGGGGTACATGCCGCATTCTCCGGGGAGACGGTTGCCCTTGCTCGTGTTGCACTTCTGACAGGCCGAGACGATATTCGTCCAGGATGTCCGTCCGCCACGTGAACGCGGGATCACGTGGTCAAACGTCAACTCTTTAGTCGCGAAACCATGGCCGCAATATTGGCATTGCCATTCGTCGCGCAGGAAAACATTGTATCTGGTAAAAGGTGGAGCCTTCGCCGCCGGGATATATTCTTTAAGAGCGATCACGCTTGGTAATTTAAATTCGCAACTAGGTGAATGAACGCTGGTCGAATGTTCGGCCAGCACGACAACCGAGTCACGAAAAATGGCCTTAACAGCTTCCTGCCAAGACCATACGGATAAAGGAAAATATGAAAGAGGACGGTAATCGGCGTTTAAAACCAGCGCCGTACATTTCTCGAGGGGCAATTGCAAACTACTCATTTGCCCCTCCTGTTCTTTCGATGGAGGCTTTCAAGCCGTTCTCTAATGTGCTTTTCGAGTATCATTTTGGGCCTTTCATTTCTGTTGCCTCAAAGACTCAGTAAGTAATTTTATTATAACAGATTCCCGCGCTTTTAACAGCTACAGGTTAACAATTCGTTTTTGCTGCGCAATAAATTATGAAAAATAAATAAAATTTTGCAGTGCTTTTGAAATATAATGATAAAAGTTAAAAGAAAGTTAATTAAACCTTCTTCACAAACTCGGTTTTCAAAAACAAATCCTTGCATTGAATATGCGTGGGATCGTCGATGATACGTATATTTTTATAAACCGTGCCACGTTTTAAGACGGTCGATGAGCCTTTGACTTTCAGGTCTTTAATGACCGTCACGCTGTCCCCGTCTTTCAGGATCGTGCCGTTGCTATCCTTGACGATTATTTGCTCGTCTTCGTCGTCATCATAACTCATGCCAATACCCTCTTCAAAAAAGCAGCCCCGTCTTCGATGCCTTTACGGTCAATGGAATGCATCAAACCATGTGTTGTCGAGCCTGTTACTTCGAATCCGGCCATCTTGAGCGTCGTCGTTGCATGATAAAACGCTGCAACCGGCACCACAGTATCGTGATCGCCATGGATAAGATGAACAGGACATTTTGCAATCTTCGGATCGCCAAGCATTAACTCTCCGCCGACCAGCGCACCTGAATAGCCGAGAATTCCAGCCAATGGCTCTTTCCGGCGTGGTCCGGCATAAAGCGACATCATCGTGCCTTGGGAAAACCCGACCAGCGCCAGTTTATTCGCCGGAAGCTCGTATTCTTTCAGAACATCGTCGAGAAACTTATTTAAGATAGGCACCGCCTCAACCGCACCATTAAGCATGGCTTTCGGCGTATAGCTGCTTAAACTGAACCATTGATAACCGAAACCCGCCTCGCAAGGAAACGGGGCGTCGGGCGATATAAAAACCGTATCGGGCAAACTGTCCGCGATTTCCGGCACAAGGCCGATCAAATCCTGCCCGTTCGAGCCATACCCATGCAACAGGACAACGATATTTTTCGGTTTACCGCCCGAGAGCGGTTTTTCTGTATAAATAGTCATGCTTTGTTCTAGCCGAAGGCGATAATATAGGCAAATCGGGATTTTTCCTTTATGCTGCGCAGCCAAAATAGAAAGATAATATTATGTCCGCAGCCGCGACAGACGAGCAGTCCAAAAAGAAACTATTTCCCCTTGTGCTTGGAGCTATCGGGGTTGTCTATGGCGATATCGGCACCAGCCCGCTGTATGCGTTTAAGGAAACTTTCAGCGAAGCACATGGCCTGCCTCTCGATAGCGTCCATATATTGGATGTTCTATCCTTGATTTTCTGGACCCTGACTATTGTCGTCACTGTCAAATATATCCTGTTTATTCTCAATGCCGATAATAAAGGTGAAGGTGGCTCCTTTGCTTTACAGGCGCTGGCTAGCCGTTTCAGTGAACACAGTAAATTGTTATTGGCGGGAATTCCGGCCATAGGTATTTTTGCGGCTTCGCTTTTCTACGGCGACGCCATGATCACTCCTGCAATCTCTGTTTTAAGTGCGGTAGAAGGATTGAAAATCATCGATCCGTTCTTCGAACGTCTGGTGATACCTATTACATTAGCAATTCTTATCCTGCTTTTTTCTGTACAAAAATTCGGTACAGGCATTATGGGGAAATTTTTCGGCCCTGTGACGCTTGTCTGGTTTTTAACTATGGCTGGGATTGGTATCGATAATATTATCGACAATCCGGTTGTGTTAAAGGCCCTCAACCCTTTTTACGTCATAGAGTTTTTCATCAAAGATACCATGTTGGCCTTCCTGACCATGGGAACTGTCGTTCTATGTGTTACAGGAGCAGAGGCACTCTATGCCGATATGGGTCATTTCGGCCGAAAGCCGATTAGAATGGCATGGCTTTACATGGTCTGGCCCTGCCTGACGCTCAATTATTTCGGTCAAGGCGCTTTCGTTATGAGCGATACAACCGGAATCGAAAATCCGTTTTATATGATGGCACCTGAATGGTTCCGCATGCCATTGGTCGGACTTGCCACGGCGGCCACAATCGTCGCTTCGCAATCGGTCTTGACGGGTGCGTTTTCACTGACCAAGCAAGCGGTTCAGCTCGGCTATATCCCGCGCATGCAAATTATCCATACATCCGAAGAAGAAATGGGACAGGTCTACGTTCCTTTCGTAAACTGGTCCTTGCTCGTATTTATTTTTGCGCTTGTCCTTGGCTTCAAGACATCAGGCAACATGGCTGGCGCCTATGGCGTCGCCGTGACGGGAACGATGCTGATGTCGACAATTCTTTTCGCCGTTATCATTTTTAAAATGTGGAAATGGCACTGGATATATGCCGCGCCCTTTCTTGCTGTCATATTGACTATTGATACAACATTCTTCTTATCGACAAGCCTCAAGATTCCACATGGAGGCTGGTTTCCTCTTAGCCTCGGCCTTGTAATGTTGCTTGTTCTCACCACATGGAAAAACGGCAAAGCGCTTGTTTTGAAGCAATTACAAAAAGATATGATGCCGACCGAAGTCTTCTTCCAGGATTTTGTGCCGCGCGCGATCCGTGTTCCCGGCACGGCCATTTTCATGACGCGTGTTCAGGAAGGCATACCGGTACCTCTTCTCCATAATATTCGTCACAATAAAATCCTGCATGAACGCAACATCTTCCTGCATGTTTGCGTCGAGGAAAAATCCTTTGTTAAACCGGAAAAGCGCTTTCATATCGTCGATCTGGGTCAGGGCTTCTTCCGTATTTTTATGCATTACGGATTTAAAGATGTGATCGACGTGCCAAAAGAATTATTCGCCAACGCGGAACATGGATTTGATTTTAACATGCACGACACGAATTTCTTTATTGGCCGCGAAACCGTCATCCCGACAAAAATTCCTGGCATGGCGCTCTGGCGCGAACATCTGTTTTCATGGATGTCCAGAAACGCGACATCGGCGGCGGATTTCTACCGTTTGCCAAGCCGTCGCGTACTGGAATTAGGAAGCCGCGTCGATATCTGACAAATTTGACAAGCGCGAACACTCTAGTCTAACAATCCCGTAACAAAGGATTGCCCATGCGTGATGTAGAAAAAGAAATCGTCGTTAACAGTTGTGACAAAGCGGACCGAATACTTTCACAAAAAGTTTCCGAAGATGAATTTCCTCTCTTATTCGAAACGGTTCAGTATTCGGAAATATTCCGCAAAGCGGCTGCTGATACGGATATTGAGATCAGTAAGTCGGCCCTGCGCCGCGCTATCGACTCGACTTTTCTTTTATCGTCTCATGAAATGAGATTTCAAAACCGTTATCCGGTTATATGGGATGCCTTGACTGCTTTGCGCCCTGCAGCAGGCCAGTTACAACGCGAATATTTCTAGGCGATCGGCTTGTCGTGTTTTAAGGCCGGTATAGCTGCCCGAGCCTTACTTACTTCCGCCATATCAAGATCCGCATAAATAATTCCATTACTTGTCCCCGCATCGGCCAATATACGTCCCCATGGATCAATGATCATTGAATGCCCATAGGTTTTGCGCCCACCCTCATGTTCGCCCGTTTGTGCGGGAGCGATGACATAGGAACCTGTTTCAATCGCCCTTGCCCGCAGCAAAACTTCCCAGTGTGCCTCGCCTGTCGGGACAGTGAATGCCGCCGGAATAGCCAGAATTTCAGCCCCTGCTTGTGCCAGAGCGCGATATAGATAGGCAAAACGCACATCGTAACAAATCGTATGTCCCAACTTGATGCCATCAATCTCAGAAAGCGCGATTTTATCCCCACCTGCGAATAAATCGCTTTCGCGGTATTTATCGCCATTGGGTAGGTCGACATCAAAGAGATGAATTTTATCGTAACTCGATACGATTTTACCTTCCGGCGAAAATAATAATTGGCGGTTAGCCAGCTTATCGTCGCTGATCTTAATCGAAACGGAGCCCGCCAAAATCCAGACATTCAGTTCTTTTGCCAGAGAAGATAAAAGCGGCAGCAAAGGATGCGTTTCCTGTGGATGTGCCGTCCACAATTTAAGCGCCGGATTGCCGCCAAGGCGGTCAGTGTTTTCAGGTGTGGCAATCAGCCTTGCCCCATTCGCCGCCGCTTCGCGGATCATAGATTCAATCGTCTTCATATTGACCGAAAAGTCAAAAGCGGCAGTAAATTGAATACAGGCTGTTTTTATAATTTCACTCATGCGGCAAGCAATTTATCAAGCTCGCCTTTTTCTTCAAGAGCATGAATATCGTCGCAGCCGCCAATATGCTTATCATCGATAAAAATTTGCGGAACCGAACGGCGGCCATTGGCGCGTTCCTGCATTTTATCGCGTGCTGCTTCATCGCCATCAATCTTGTATTCCGTGTAATCGGCATCTTTGGAATCCAGCAAAGCCTTCGCTTTGCGGCAATAAGGACAATGATCCCACGTGTAAATTTCGATTTTTGCCATTTTTCATTACTTCCTTTCGATTACGATTGAGAATATATCTTAAACCCATGAAATCAACAGACGTTATTATCAGCGGCGGCGGTGTTCCGGGATTGAGTTTAGGCCTTATTCTTGCGAAAGCAGGACTGGACGTCGTAGTTTGCGATCCTTCGCCGCTTGTCAAACCGGAAAACCTCGCTTTATCAGGCCGCACAATTGCCCTCATGGAAAGCAGTCTTGCTGTTTTGGACAAAGCAGGGATTTTGGAAAAGGTCAGCAATAGTGCAGAAGATTTGAAAATTCTTTCTGTTGTCGACGGAAATTTTCGCGCAGATTTTGCATCATCGGAAATAAACATGGCGCGTTTCGGACAGAATATCGCCGTCGGCCAGATGCAGGCTTATGCGGCAGCCCTTTTGCGCGAAGAAAAAAATGCAAGACTTATTCAAGACAAGATTGAGCATTTTGAAGTTTTAGACAATGCAGTTCATGCCCATCTGTCCAATGGTGAGATAATTTCCGCCAAGCTGCTTATTGGAGCCGATGGCCGAAATTCGATTGTCCGCAAGAACTCCGACATCGATATCTGGGAACATGATTACGAGCAGATGGCATTGACCGGCGTGATAGAGCACAGCAAAAACCACGGCAATGCCTCTACCGAGTTTCACTTCAGCGGCGGGCCGTTCACTTTCGTGCCGATGAAAGGCAATCGGTGCAGTTTTGTATGGATGGAAAAAACCCAAGACGCCCAACGTATTCAGCAATTATCAAAGCTTGAGATAGAAGCGATCATGCAGGAAAGATCACAAAATATCGTCGGCAAGATATCGCTAGTTACAAAGATTGATGCTTTCCCTATTAAAATCCAGGCAGCAAAAAAGCTGGTCGGCAATCGCATCGCCCTGATGGCAGAAGCCGCGCATGTCATCTCTCCTATAGGTGCTCAAGGCATGAATTTATCCCTGCGCGATGTGGCCTGTTTGGCCGATGTTATATTAAGCGCCGCACGTATCGGTATAGATTTCGGAACGAAACAAATACTGAAAAAATATCAGGATGAGCGATTGGTCGATATTTCACTGCGTATTGCGGGAACCGATGCGCTTAACCGCTCCGTTGCAACGGATAGCGGGCTATTAAAAAAACTGAAAATCCTGGGCTTTAAAGCCGCATCCAATATACCGCCCTTGCGTTCTTTGCTGGTACATGAAGCCCTTGCCCCGACCGCCAGCCTTACTCAGGATATATTGTCCGCCTTGGAAACGCGGGCAACCGTCAAAACATCTACCCTCGCCGCGCCTGCCGCGTAGAGAATTTCGGCGCATTCGCTCACCGTTGCGCCCGTTGTGTAAACATCGTCAATCAACACAATTTTCTTATCTTTTATTTGCGCCCGTTTCTTTTGTTCGACAGCAAAAGCGCGACTGACATTCTTATATCTGTCTTTGGCCGAAAGATGCCCCTGCACCGGCGTATGGCTCGTCCGCTTCAATATATCCGGCGCATAAGTAAGATTTGTTTCCTTCGCCAGTTTTTGGGCTATTAAGGCCGACTGGTTATAGCGACGTTTGAGTAGCCGCCGCCAATGAAGCGGCACAGGGACTATCATATCGCAATCTTTTAAAAAACCGGCTCCCGCCGTTTTTAGCCAAGGCACGAAAGTAAGGGTCAGATGGGTCTGATCACCATGTTTGAACGCCAAGATCAAATCTCTGCTGGCATCGTCGTACACAAGGGGAGATCTTGCACGGTGATATGATTTTGGATAAGCAACGCAAGAGCCGCAAAGAAGCCTGCCTTGATCCTTGACCGAGAGTTCCAGCGGCAATCCGCAGGCGTCACAAAAAGGATCCGCTACGAAACTTAACGATTGCCATGCCTGTGCCGACAAATTTCCCTGATTTTCAACTACTTCCCCGGATAAGGGGCAACGAGGCGGCAAAAGATGAAAAATTACATGGGATAAAAGGGACATATCTGTCCTTTATATTTTCATATTTAATTAAGTGTTTGTTATTTCAGCCTTTTTTAAGCTTTTAAACTAAATTCGCTTTTTAAGCTAACTATTTATTTTTATTGCATTTTTTTATCAAAATACAGTATCTTGAATATCTCATTAACTTTTATTTCGGGAAGCATGGGCAGGTCAATCCTCACATCGCTGAAATCTGGTCACCGTAAGGCTATAGGCTTGGTGAAGGATTCTGTCGTGTCTCCACAACAGGCAAGTGAAGCTTCCAAACGAGCCGTCCGCGCGAAATTCAAAGACGAGCGCCTTCAGCTTTTAGAGAAAATCCCGTCGCATACTATCAAAAAAGCATGGTTTACCATGGCGCATCTATTGCTGGACGATGGGGCGCATGTAATCGATGCCGGTTGTAACGACGGGGCGATGACCTATGCTATTTCTTCGCTTTTTCCAAATTTGAAAATTACCGGAATTGATTTAAACGGTCAGACACTTGCGGCAGCCGAGCATCATTATCAGCGCGACAATCTTGATTACCGCCGCGCCAATCTCTTTGAAAGCTTTGCCCCAAAAGACAGCGTTGACGCCATAATCAATTCTTTCGTGCTTCATGAAGTCTATTCCGAATCGCTCTATAATGAACGACTGATCTCCAAGCTTCTGGAGCGTCAATATGAAGCGCTGAAAGATAACGGGTATATCCTGATTCGCGACTACGTTCTTCCCTCTTCCGGCGAGTATGTGCTGATTGAGCTTAAGGACAAAGGTGTTTCCAGTGACGACATAGATAAGATGTCGGAAAGTGATTTCCTGATCTGGTATTCCGAACATGCAAGATCCAAGCATGAAAGCAATGCGGCAGGATTTTTTATCGAAGAACTGCCGCCGAATTATCCGGGTACTCGCCTATTCCGCCTGCCGATTAAATGGGCTTATGAATTTATCCTTCGTAAAGACGATCGCCAGAAATTGCAGGATACGCTCAGCAAGGAATATGCATTTTATACAGAAAAAGAATTTCGTCGCGAACTGGCGAGCCTTGGCGCACGTGTTGTCTATACGGCCCCTCACTGGGATGAAGGCTTTTTAAAAACTCGTTATGATGGAAAAATCCGCATGTACCGCGAAGACGGTACTCCGATGGGCCCGCCGCCGACCAGTTATATTATCGTTGCCCAGAAAGTCGCGGAAAATACCAGCCAGCTTTTGCAGGAACGCCGCGCATCAAGAGGCAAAACCGGAAAAATACATCTTCAATCCGTACGCGACGAAAAAACAGGCGAGATTACCGACATCGCCACGCGTGATATGGAGATCGCAGAGATCATTCCGTACCGCGTAACGCCTGAAGGCCAGCTCAAAATCTATCTTCACGAAGCTCTACCGCGCGGACTTGTCAATTCCGTACCTCGCATCGGAAAGAATATCGATGGACGCAAATGGTCGGGACACATGACCGAAGTTATGGCGATGCCTTTGGAAAATATTCGCGGCTATGTCGACCATCCAGTCAATGAATTTCAGAAATTTGCGATCAAGGAAATCGGTATCAAGCCTTCGCTGGATTCCTCCCTGCAAAAGGGCCCGGGTTTTTATCCAGACCCTTATCGTATCGATGAACGGATAGAAACCTGGTACTACCGCGTTGAAGATCATCATCCGGTTTTCGAACCCAAAACCATGCTGTACGACCTGGAAGGCTTTTCCAGCAAAGGCCAGATCCGCGAGTTCGATGCCCAAGCTATCATGAACGCAATTACGGTTGGTTACCTGCCTTCTTCCCGTCTGGAGCCACAACTGCTGGCCTTGCACCAGATGCTGAAAATTCCGACCGAGGTCTGGGAAGACTTGCCTATTCATCTGAGCGAGATCGCGGCCGAAGAAGTCGAGGATATGACGAAAATCGTCAAACAAATGACTCTCAGCGATAATCGCTTTAAAAATATCAAAGGTTCTGCGGGCAATATTCGTCTTGTCCAATCGGTTTTTGTTGATGAAGGCCGCGATCAGGGCGGCGGCATGACCAATCTCGCGGCACGCGACATGGAATTCATTTATCAGGAAGATAATACCGTTAACACTGCCGTCGTTCTTCCTCTGGTTAAAGATTTGCAAGGCGAAGTTCTGGCAGGAATAGTATCTGAATATATGCCGGTGCCGCAGCGTTACAAAGGAACTGGTTTAATGCCGACACTTCCGAGCTTTACTTTGCCTAAGGAAGTCACCGATATAGATGCCGCACGCCGTTATATTGCCGATAAATTCATGGTCGACGCAAAATACGTCGCCCGCATGGGGGAAAGCTATTACACCCATATAGGCATGACACCTCACCGCATTTATCCTTTTGTTGTGACGAATATGCGCGGCGCATGGGGTGGACGCGGTATCGGCCAGAGCTTTGTTACACCTTTGTACAATCTCTGGAAACTGTTGTACTGGGACAATTCCGATAGCTTTATGAAAGTAACGGCCATGGCATACAAAAACCTTTGCCAGGACAGCGATCTCAGTGTCCGTTGGGATTTCGATGTTAAAATGGCCGGATCTGATATGGGTTCACGCATGACGAATAGCGATTATTCCAGTGGCGCAGAATTCTCGCCTGTAGCCAGTGGCTCGAGCGCAGTGATCATTCCCCCATCGGGAAGCGAGGCGAGCAACGATGAAGGAATTGAAGGTCAGCAGAAAAGTCGTGGCGATAAAGGGAAACTTTCCGGCACATCGGGCTTTGGCGGTCCGAATGACGATGTCATGGGCGGAGATTTCAAAGCTACCAATTTGCGCGAGGGGCCATCCCTGATTAACCTGCCCGCGCCCCGCGCCAAGTAATGTCCGAAATATCTGTTTTCAACCGCAACCATTTGCGATTGCGCCGCAAACGCGCTTTACCAGAATTTGCCAAGCATGGTTTCTTGTTTGAATGGTCGGCAAAACAAATAATTGATCGCTTGCAGGACATCAAAAAAACATTTCCCGTCACCTACTCTATTGGTAATCGCGTACCTGATGACTTCTGGCAGCAATTGAAGGCACAAAAACAAATCGAAACATTGATCGTAAGCGATATAGCGAAAGGAGATATTATTTCAGACAATGAAATTCTTCCTTTTCAGGAAAACTCCGCTGATCTGATTGTTTCTGTTTTGGATCTTCACACGATAAACGATCTGCCGGGTACCTTGATGCAGATTAGGAAAATCCTCAAACCGGACGGTTTGTTTATTGCATGTATGCTGGGCGGAGAAACCCTGTATGAGTTGCGCGAAAGCCTCATGCAGACCGATATTGAAATGTCGTCAGGCGCCAGCCCGCGTGTCGCACCTTTTGCTGACACGCAAACCGCCGGAGCTTTGCTTCAACGCGCAGGCTTTGCTCTGCCAGTCGTCGATTCGGAGATCATCCGCGTCTCTTATCAAACCATGTTCAATCTTATGGCGGATTTGCGCGGCATGGGCGAAAGCAACGCTCTTACAGCCCGTAAGAAAACCTTCACTTCTCCGGTTTTTTTCGCCCGTGCCGCCGAATACTATCAAAACCATTTCAATGAAGAAGATCATCGCGTTACGGCCAGCTTCGAAATTATATTCATGATTGGCTGGGCACCTCATGAAAGCCAGCAAAAACCGCTTCGCCGCGGCAGCGCCGAGCATAGCCTGACGGAATTTTTACAATGATTCATATCGTTCCGACATTACAGGATAATTATACTTACATTATTGAAGCAAACGGAAATGCCGTTATCATTGATTGCGGCGAAGCGGGTCCGGTCATTGGTTTCCTTGAGAAAAATAACCTTATTCCCTCACGTTTTTTATGCACGCATCATCATGGCGATCACATAGACGGTATTCCTGACCTGAAAAAACGATATCCCGACCTGAGAGTATTTGCACCGGAGAAAGATTTATACCGCATACCCGAAGCCAGCTTTGGGCTACGTCCGGAACAGAATATTCAAATTGAGGATTTAAGTATTCAATGTATCGAAACTCCCGGTCACACGAAAAGCCATCTATGCTTTTATATTCCGGTGCTGAAATCTATTTTTACGGGTGATGCTTTATTTTCTCTTGGCTGCGGCAGACTGTTCGAAGGAACGCCGGACGATCTATTCGCTTCAATGCAAAAAATAAAAAATTTACCCGACGATACGATGATTTATTGCGGCCATGAATATACAAAGACAAACTGCCTTTTTAGTCTTTCCGTTGAACCGCATAATCCCGCATTACTATCAAAAATCAAGAAAATTGAACAATTAAGAGCGGCCAACAACCCTACTCTTCCTGTATTACTGGCCGAAGAAAAATCAACCAATCTATTTTTGCAAGCCGACAACATAAAAAAAATCGCGCAACTTAGACAGTTGCGCGATCAATTTTAGGATTTCAAAAAATATTATTCATCTCCGCCGGATTGAGACTGGCTTTGCTGGCCTCCACCGCCTTGAGGACGGCGCATCGGACGTCGCTGGAAACCGCCCTGACGTTGCTGCGGACGATTATTCTGCGGACGATCATTATTGGCTGAACCTTCCGACATGTTACCGGCATTATCTTCATCGGAAGAATTTCCGCCGATAAAATCAGGCAAGCCGTTATTGTTACGGCGATGGGAAGAGCGGTGCGGCGGAATCGGGATAGGACGTGCCGCCATATCGTCACGCTCGCTAACCGCAATTTCGATTTCCAGACGGGCCGCTACTTTGCGAAGCTCGTGTGTCGCTTCCTGAAGACGCTCACGCGCTTCCTGATTTTTTTTCTGACCGCTCCAGCTTTCATACGCCTTGATACAATCATCGGCAGCTTCTTTTAAACGGGTTTCGATTTCGTCCATTTTAAAAATCCTTTTATATCTGCCCTTTAAGGCGAAGGGCGTACACTACTCAACTGTTCGCTTGCGGTCAATCAAGTTCGACGCAAGCACCTAAATCATTGATTTATCCCGCGACCCAGCCGCCATCAATCGAAAATGCTGAGCCCGTGACATTTCGCGCGGCTTCTGAAGAAAGATACACGACCATTTCTCCTATTTCTTCCGGTGTCGTAAATTGTAATTTGGCCTGCTTCTCGGATAACATTTCATTCGAAACGTCTTGGGTCGATTTGCCTTGCTGGACAGCCTTATCATCGATTTGTTTTTGGACCAGCGGCGTTAATACCCAGCCGGGACAGATCGCATTACATGTAATATTGGCATCACCTGTCTCCAAGGCGACGACTTTGCTGAGACCTACAACACCATGTTTTGCGGCGACATAAGCGATTTTCTCTTTCGAAGCGACCAGGCCGTGCGCCGAGGCGATGTTGATGATGCGTCCGAAATTACGGTTACGCATACCTGGCAAAGCTGCTTTTACACCGTAAAACACGCCTGATAAATTCGTGTCGATAACAGCCTGCCATTTCTCAACCGGGAAATCTTCGGCTTTCGAAGTAAACTGAATACCCGCGTTGTTAACGAGGATATCAAGGCCTCCCATCTGTTTTTCAGCATCCTGTATCATTTTCTCAACGGAATCATATTTGGAAATATCGGCTTCTAAAAAAATACATTTTACGCCATGTTTTTTTTCTATTCCCGCGCGCTCTTTTTCAATCGCGTCTTTATCGCCGAAGCCGTTAATCACGATATTGCAGCCTTTAGATGCCAATACTTGCGCGATGCCTAAACCAATACCGCTGGTAGAACCTGTAATAAGAGCGACTTTATTTTTTAATGACATGATTGATTTTCCTATTTAGTTTTAAAGAAACTGGCAGCCGCATTTTTATGCGCTTCTTTTTTTATTATTTCGGCTTCGGCTCTTATAATTTCAGCCTTTAGATTCCCGATATATTCTTTCAATTCGTCAATGGAATAACTATCCAGCGGTTTGAGAATTTTCTTTGGCTTACGGGGGTCTAGGTCATCTTCGAACATAGAGATAAAATAGGCTGCGGTACCTTGAATGGCAACCGTAGAAATATGACATAAAACAACAACTTAACCCTTTTTATAAAATAGCTGGCATTGATTGATATAAGAAGCTATAAAGACGGTATTCCAGACATGGTTGAGCTATCGGACCATGGCGATCTGCAGGAAAAGCGGATCGGCAAAAGGATCAATATATTTAAAAACGGAGCTTATGACATGGCGCTTGCAGCACAGCCAAAACCGATGAAACCAAAAGCGACAGCCGTATGGTTGGTCGAAAATACCGCTTTGACTTTCGAACAGATCGGCGACTTTACAGGACTTCATTCTATTGAAGTTCAGGCTTTGGCTGATGAAGAAGTCGGTCGCGGCATTATCGGTGAAGATCCGATCAAAACCGGCGATCTGACAGCGGAAGAAATCGCACGTTGCGAAAAAGATTCCGATAACCGCTTGAAGATGAGCAAAGCTGAATTACCTGCCGTCAAGCAGCGCGCCAAGGGTCCGCGCTATACGCCTGTTTCCCGCCGCAATGACAAGCCGGATGCAATTGCCTATATCCTGAAAACCAATCCTGAAATTTCCGATGCGCAAATCTGCAAGCTCGTCGGCACGACCAAGCCAACCATTCAATCGGTTCGTGACCGTACACACCCTGCGTCTTCTACAATGCGTCCGCGCCATCCGGCAGAGATCGGCCTTTGCACGTATGAAGAATACGAAAAAGCGTCACGCAAAGGCTTGAAGGCCCAAGGTAAAGATCCTGAAACAGAAGCCGCAAAACGCATTGCCGATTTAAATGCTGCTTCAGAACCGGAAGAGCAATTGGAAGATAAGAAATCTGCCGGAGGTTTCGACTTCTCAAACTTCTTTAAAGGTTCAGGAACGAATTAATTACCTTAAAGAATACAAAAAAACCGGCTGGGATCGCTCCGCAGCCGGTTTTCTTATTGTGAACTTGTGAGGCGTCACGAAGCCTGGCGTATGCCTTCAATCTCTTCCTTAATGGAGAGTTTTCGTTTTTTCAATTCAGTTATTTTATGATCGGATGATGCAAAACTCCTCTGCTCTTCCAGCAACTCTGCTTCAACGCTAGCTTTCTTTGACAATAATGCTTCAAGACGGGACGCAGGAACAGAATTACGAAGAGCAAGGCTCATGGGTATCTCCTTATGTTATGTTTTGAATAGATAATGGTACCAGCCTGAGCCCCGAAATGCCGAGAACTTTTTAGTTAAGACATTTCAGAAAATCCGTTTCTCTTTAAAAACAAAAACTTGCATCCTGCCAAGTGGAGTCAGCCGGATTAAAAGCACTTCAATTTCAGAGAGACCCGGATTTAAAAACCGAACACCATTCTTTAATTATGACATTCGAGAGGTTAAATTTATCTTAAGGGCATCCCTGCGAAAGCAGGGATGCTTCTAACTTTAAACTGTAAACTTCACACCCTGTGCCAATGGTAAATTTGAGGAATAGTTGATCGTCTGCGTTTGGCGGCGCATATAATTGCGCCATGAGTCCGAACCGCTTTCACGGCCACCGCCGGTTTCTTTTTCACCACCGAAAGCGCCGCCGATTTCCGCGCCAGATGTGCCGATATTCACATTCGCAATACCGCAATCGCTACCCGTCGCTGATAAGAATAATTCTGCTTCTCTCACATCTGTCGTGAAAATACATGACGATAAACCTTGCGGCACGTCGTTTTGTAATTTTATCGCATCATCCAGTTGATCGTAAGTCATTATATATAAAATCGGCGCGAAAGTTTCGGCTTTTACAACTTCACTCTGTGATTTCATGCGGACGATAGCCGGACGTACATAATAGCCGCCGCTTTCATTCAAGACCTGTTGACCACCGGTAAGTATTTCTCCGCCCTGCTCTTTTGCATGATGAAGAGCAAGCTGCATTGCATTGAATGAAGCCTTATCGATCAACGGCCCGACAAGCGTTTCGGTTTCCAAAGGATTACCGATTGGCAAAGATTCATAGGCTTTCACCAGGGAAGGAATCAGTTTTTTCGCTACGCTTTCATGCACGATCAAGCGGCGCAATGTCGTGCAGCGTTGTCCCGCCGTGCCGACCGCGCCGAATAAAATAGCCCGCACAGCCATATCGAGATCGGCGGATGGCGCAACGATCATTGCGTTATTCCCGCCCAGTTCCAGCAAAGATTTCCCTAGCCGTTGACCGACGATCTCGGCAACCGCCTTGCCCATCCGCGTCGAGCCTGTGGCACTGACCAAAGGAATAGCCGGATGCGCCGCCAATGCCTCGCCGATATCGCGCTCGCCGATTAAAACCTGACTTAAATTCTCCGGCGTTTTATTGCCTCGAGCACGGAAAATCTGTTGTGCTTTGACAAATAAAGACTGACAAGCAAGAGCCGTCAGCGGCGTTTTTTCAGACGGCTTCCAAATTACACTGTCACCGCAGATCAAAGCCAGCGCAGAGTTCCAGCACCATACCGCAACAGGAAAATTAAAGGCTGAAATAACCGCGACTGGGCCGAGCGGATGCCAAAGTTCCCGCATATGATGGCCGGGGCGCTCGGACGCAATCGTCAGACCATAAAGCTGACGCGACAGGCCGACGGCGAAATCACAGATATCGATCATCTCCTGCACTTCACCGAGACCTTCGGATAAAATCTTTCCGGCTTCGATAGAAACAAGTTTACCGAGATCGGCTTTAACCTTACGTAACTCCTCGCCATACAAACGAACCAATTCACCGCGCACAGGCGCCGGAACCTGACGCCATTCTTCGAATGCGGCGACAGATTTTTGAATGGCAGTTTCTGTTTCTTCAGGCGTATGAGGCGTTAATGCGCCGATTTCCGAGCCGTCAATCGGTGAGCGGACAATCAAACTGCCGCCTGTTACACGGTATAATTCAACACCTAGTTTATGAAGAAGATCATGCGCTTGTTTTTGCATCCGAAATACCCTCTGCTGTTGCAGGATTCTGAGAAAGGCGAGGTTTTAATTCTCCCGCTTCTTCTAAGATAGGGTATGCGATAGCCGCCATCAAGGAGTTGATGCGGCGAAGATCGCGGATAATGTCCATGTGCAAATCCGATGTCGCGAGCGTTTCGGGAATTCCCTGCTGCATTCGGCTCATATGGTTTATCGATGCCTGCATCTCTGCCTGCTTGATTAAAGCCTTATCCTCGACCAATTGACGCGCGAGCTTTGCATCGCCGGAAATAAAAACAGTTTGGGCCAACCGCATGCTCTCGAGTACCAGACGGAAAAGATTATTCAGCTCGATCAAACCCTGCGAAGAAAAATTCTTGCCTTCCTTGGCTTTTTTCTCCGCCATAGCCAACAGGCTTTTATCGAGAATATCGCCAACATGTTCGAGATTCGTAGCGAAGGTCAAAATCTGGAAATGACGTTTGGCCTCAACCGTGTTCATCGCTTCCGAACTTAGACGTACCAGATAGTTTTTTATCGCCTTGTAAAGGGTATCGATGGCAATATCGGTAGCGCGGGCCCGCTCGACCAAAGCGATATCTTTTTTCTGAAACGCGTTCCATGTCTGATTGAACATCTGGTCTAAAAGATCGGCCATACGCAGGGATTCCCGCGCAGCATTGGTTAAAGCCACTGTCGGCGTTTCGATAACCTTATCATCCAGATATTGCGGCGTAGAGAGGTCGCGCGTCTCTTTTTTCGGAATAGCGATGGTTACCAGCTTCGCGATAATATCCAGAAACGGCAGAAAAATAATGGCTAATGCAATATTAAACGCCATGTGAAAATTAACAACGGTACGCGCGTCGGTGAGTTTGTTCTCTTTAAGAATTTCCGGTAGATAGCCGATAAAGCATAGACTGACCAAAACGGCAATCAGCCTCATGATAAGATTGCCACAAGGAATTCGCGCCGCTTCCGGCGGGTCTTTCAGTGCCGACATCAACGGCGCAATTGTATTACCGATATTGGCGCCCAATACCATGATAATAGCTAGCTCGATAGAGATGACGCCTGTATGAGCCATAGACATCATCAGAAGAACGATAGCCAAAGATGAATGGAACAGCCAGGTCAGAAGAGCGCCAACAATCACGGCCAGAAACGGATCGCTCGATAGCGGCTTTAAAATAAGCGGTAACGTTTCAGATTCCTTAAGTGGTGCGGCAGCCCCCTTGATAAGCGCCAGCGCCAGCATCATCAGACCCAAACCAACTAGAATACGTCCTACCTGGCGCATCGGTCCTGACTGGTTTTTTCCTGTATAGAAGAAATAGCCCACGATCAGCATCGCCGAAGACAACCATGACAAATCGAATGTTAATACTTGCGCCACGATCGTCGTGCCTACATCGGCCCCAAGCACGACAGCCAAGCCTGCCGTTGCGCCGATCAGACCCTGCCCGGCAAAACTCGCGATAATCATCGTTGTCGCCGTCGAACTTTGCAAAAGCGTGGTAACGCCTATACCTGCAAAAAAAGCCGATACGCGATTTTTTGTACTGATAGAGATCGCCCTGCGCAGTTCCAGACCAAAGGCGCGGGTGACGCCATTGCGGACCAGCCGAAGTCCGAAAAGCAAAAGGCATACGCCGCCGATAATGTGAAGAAGAGTAACGCTGGCCATGAAATGAATTAGTCGGAGAAAGATAATAGAGAATCGTAGCGTTAATAGCAGGTGATTGCAATTACTTTACAAGATTATTGCTATTAAAAGCCTGCATCCGGCCTGGCCAGATATTCTTTCTCCGCCGCCGTATTCTCCCGACCCAACACAGCATTGCGGTGCGGAAAGCGGCCAAATTCTTCAATCACTTTTAAATGACGCAAAGCGTAATCATATCCGAGCGGATCGTCTTCCTGCATGGTAGCAAACAATTCGACGCTTCGTTTCTGGTCGTCCAGATTTTCGCTATGCTCGAAGGGCAGATATAAAAAGCGGCGTTTGTACGCGGCCAGAACTTGGTCCAATCCCAGAGAAATCGCTTTTTTGGAAACGCTTAAAGCTTTCGCATCGGATTCAAAAGCGCGTGGTGAATTCCTGAACATATTGCGCGGAAATTGGTCAAGGATAAGGCATAAAGCCAGATGACCATCAGCATCGACCATCCAGCTATCGTAATAACCGTCCTTGGCCATTTCATAAACCTGGCCGAAGCGTTCACAGATTACAGCGTCAAAATCGTCGCTTTTTTGAAACCATTGCGCCGGCGCGATCTCGACGAACCAGAAATCCAAAACTTCAGCTTTGGAATCCTTCATTTGCCTTGTGTCAACTTGTGATATTTTTTTTCGTTACGGTCGGCCATAATCGATAAAACCGCCGCCGGCAGAAACGGAATGATAAACATGCCTATGGTAAATGGATTCTTCAAAGCTTCCATTATCCGCCCTTCCACCGTCGAGACATAGATAATCATGAACACGACAAGGCCTAAAACGACAAAAACCAGCGAAACGGCTCTATAGAACTTTGATTTGATCAAATATTCCTTGGGATTGGTTGGACCGCTGGATTTTGCCATCTGAAGCTCGTAAGGGGGTAGGCGTTTAGTTAATTTACATTCTGCCAGATTTTACGCTTAACGCCATACATAATAGCGGCAAAGAACGCTAAAAAGACGATAACTTTGACGCCCATGCGTTTTCTCTGCTCCATTTCAGGCTCTGCCGCCCATGTCAGGAAATGCGCTACATCTCTTGCGTATTGATCGACGGTTTGCGGTGTTGCAGCGTCTTCGTACGGCACTTGTCCGTCAGATACCAGCGGAGGTGCCATCGCGATAATATGACCGTCTTTAGCCTTATTGTAATGCTGGCCGGACATCAATGTTACGCCTTCAGGCGCATCTTCATAACCTGTCAAAATAGCGTAGACATAGTCCGCGCCACCGTGACGAGCCTTGGTGATCAACGAAAGATCGGGCGGCAAGGCACCGTTATTGGCGAACATCGCGGCCTTGTCATTGGCAAAAGGCTTTTTGAATTTATCGGATGGGCGACCCGGACGGTCGAACATTTCGCCTTCATCGTTCGGGCCGTCAGTAATAGTTACTTCTGCCGCGATTGTCTTGATCTGGGCATCGGAATAACCGAGCGCACCCAAATGACGGTAGTACATCTTATCAAGACCGTGGCACGCCGCACAAACCTGCTTATAGACAAGAAAACCGCGTTGAAGCGCTGCCTTATCATAAGTCCCGAACGGGCCATTGAAAGACCAGTCCAGTTCCGGCAGATGAGGCTTCGCACCTTCCGCCGCCAATACAGGCGACGCGAATGCAGCTAATACAGATAAGGTAAGGATCGATTTTTTAATCATGGATTTTCTCATTATACGGCGCCTTCAGCTTTGCCTTTATTTTGCAGCACAGCCTCATGGATGCTGGCAGGCATCGGCTTTGCAACTTCATGTTTGTTCAGCCATGGAATGACGACAAGGAAGAAAGCAAAATAGTAAAGCGTCAAAAGCTGAGACAAATGTGTTGTGGTAATCGGACCAGCGACAGGAACGTCAGGCATCATGCCTCCGAGCTTACCGAGGCCAAAAACCGCAACGACAAGCGCAATCAATGTTATGCGGAAAATCGGACGGTACACCGCGCTGCGAACCGGATGTGAATCCAGAAACGGCAATACAAACAAAATGGCGATCGAGCCGAACATGGCTAAAACGCCACCAAGTTTGGCTTCGACAATCTTAATGTCTGTCATCGGGATATGGAGTTCTGGATAGAACGCACCGACAAGACCCACCAGCGCAAGTATGCCGCCGACAACCAGAGCCGTAAGGTTCTTTTTATCGAAATAATCGGATTTCTTGAAGAATACTTCGAAACCGTAATACGCGATACCTGCAAGACCTGCGATCATGATCGGATTGATGTCGAAATTGATGGCGCGAAGCATCGCATAGAACGGCAGGAAATACCATTCAGGCACGATATGCGCAGGCGTTACCAGCGGATTGGCAGGAATATAGTTATCGGTATGACCCAGATAATTTGGGAAGAAGAATGTCGCCGCCACAAAAACGATAAGGAAGATAAGAATACCGAAACTGTCTTTGACCGTGTAATAAGGATTAAATGGTATCGTGTCCTGATTACTTTTCACGTCAATCCCTGTCGGGTTGTTCGATCCTGTGATATGCAACGCCCAGACGTGCAAACCGACAACGGCGCAGATCACGAAAGGCAGCAGGAAGTGCAGTGAGAAGAAACGGTTCAGTGTCGGGTTATCGACCGAGAAGCCGCCCCACATCCATTCAACGATAGTCGGACCGACAAGCGGAATGGCGGAAAACAGGTTGGTAATAACGGTTGCCCCCCAGAAGCTCATCTGCCCCCATGGAAGAACATAGCCCATGAATGCAGTTGCCATCATAAGTAGGAAAATCAATACGCCGAGCATCCATAGAAGTTCGCGCGGACGCTTGTAAGATCCATAATACATGCCGCGGAAGATATGAATATAAACGGCTATAAAGAAGAACGACGCGCCATTCATGTGGATATAACGGATCAGCCAGCCGTAATTGACGTCGCGCATGATACGCTCGACGGAATCGAAAGCCAGATGGGAATTGGCGACATAGTGCATCGACAGCGTTATGCCTGTGATAATCATCGTTACCAGCATTACCATCGCGATAGCGCCGAAATTCCAGAAATAATTGAAATTCTTTGGTGTCGGAAATACGCCGTATTCATTCGTCAGCATCGAAAAAATCGGCAGACGCTGGTCAATCCAGTCGATCACAGGGTTTTGAAACGGGACGCGGTCGTGTTCGTGAGAGCTCATAATCTTATTTCCTAAATTCTTATCCAACGCGGATCAGGGTGTCGCTGACGAAAGTATAGTTCGGCACTTCAAGGTTTTTCGGCGCCGGACCTTTGCGGATGCGGCCCGACGTGTCATAAGCCGAACCATGGCAAGGACAGAACCAGCCATTGTAATCGCCTTTTACTTCACCTTGTTTCTGGCCGAGCGGTACACAACCGAGATGCGTACAGATACCGATCATGACCAGCCATTCCGGTTTTTTCACGCGGTCCTTGTCTTGCTGTTTGTCGCGCAGTGTCGTCACATCGACTTCTTCCGCAGTCTTGATTTCTTCCGGGGTACGATGGCGGATGAAGACCGGCTTGCCGCGCCACATAACGGTAATTGCCTGTCCCGGCTGGATGGATTTCAGATCTACCTCTACGGTTGAAAGCGCGAGCGTGTCCTGCGCCGGATTCCACTGATCGATAAACGGCCAGGCGACAGAGCCTGCGCCGACGGCAGCCATGGCACCGGCAGTCATAAATAGGAAATCGCGGCGTGTGCCGCTATCAGAATTGTCAGGATTATCAATGCTCATTATATGTGCTTCACAGGTGAGTATTAGCGTTATTGAATTGTATACTTGAAAATAAAAGCCGTGACAATCCGCCGCAGCCCCTTATTCCATGCCCTTTTGACCTTTGGGTCGCTCAATGTCAAGCAACGATAGCCTCTTGACATAAAAATAGCTGACAGACATTCTCGGCCTTATGATTCTTGCCGCCTATCAACCGGATATACCCCAAAATGTCGGAGCTCTTATGCGCCTTGCTGCCGGGTTCGACGTCCTCCTCGACCTAATCGAGCCATTCGGCTTTCCATGGGATGAGCGTAAAATCAAGCAATCGGCCATGGATTATTACGATGCCGTCAAAATGCGTCGCTATAAAAGCTGGAACAACTATACGGAATCCAACCCGGGTAGTCGTGTCATTCTAATGACGACCAAAGCCGCGATCCCGTATACGGATTTCAAATTTCGGCAGAACGACATTCTCCTTTTAGGGCGGGAAAGTTCCGGCGTGCCCGATGATATTCATGATTACGCCCATGAGCGCATTTTTATTCCAATGAGCCCTAAAATCAGGTCATTTAATGTGGCAATGTCTGGCGGTATCGCCCTAGCCGAAGCTATTCGCCAAATAAACTTGGAAAAATCACAAGTTTAAATTGGTAAAACAAAAAAATTTGGACAATTTTCATCCCTTTTGCTAAAAGCCGATCAACGTAAAAAAGTTGAACAAAAGGGAAATCAATGAGTTCAGAAACTAAGAAATCGATTAAGCCGGTTTTCGAAGGTAAGTCACAGTCTCAGACCATGGCAGATCTGGAAGACAATCTTATCGAACGTGAAAAGAAAGAAGCACCAAAGTCGGCAGCTCCTGCCGCAGATTTGAAATAAACTTCAAACTGTAAAACCTTTTCTAATCCAAGAGCGCTCAAATTTTTCGAGCGCTTTTTTTATGCCTGGCCCCGGCTTCATACCCTGGTTGATTAAGTCCTGCCCCCGCAGCGGTATCACAGGACGTTCCATAGCTCTCAAAACATGAATCCATTTTTTAATTCTGGTACTTGGCTCGTTATCCTTAAGTAATTTTGCAATCAGGATTAGTTCCGCAGTCTCATGCCCCATTTTGTAGAGTAAGATCCTGATTTCTTCGCAAGAGATAATTTTTAATCTTTTAGAAGCGGAAATTACCTCATCTATTTGTTTTATCTTTTGATTAGGAAGTCTCAGCTTATCTTTGATACGAGCCGCACCGGCCTTTGAGAAATCCGACATAATTATAAGACCAATAGTTTCAAAATTAATATTTTCCAATTTATTCAATTGGTTAAAATAATTTGCGTTAAATCTGGCTGAAACGATAGATGTTAGAATTCCATACTCTCTCATCAGCTTAAAAGTATCGCCTGCAGACCGGCTGATGCAGATTTTTAGAACTTCCTGCGTAACCCTTTCTTTTGACAAGGATTTTAGATTACGAGATGCAGCCTTACATGCGGCTAGCGCTTTTGCGTCCGCTCGTCCTTTGCCATACCACGCATGAAACCGGAAAAAGCGAAGGATGCGGAGATAATCTTCCTGAATTCTAATTTTCGGATCGCCGACGAAAATTACTTTACGTTTTTTAAGATCGGCCAATCCGCTTCCAAGCGGATCAAAGATATTTCCCTTAATGTCCGCCAGTAGCGTGTTCATGGTAAAATCCCGCCGCTTTGCATCTTCACGCCAGCTATCGGTATAGGCAATTTTGGCGTGGCGCCCGTCCGTGTCGACATCGCAGCGCAAAGTCGTAATCTGAACCGGGATCGCATCCAAAACAGCCGTGACCGTTCCATGATCGATGCCCGTTGGTATCACCTTGACACCCGCTGATTTCAATTTTTCCGTAACCTGATAGGGAGTCCATATCGTCGCCAAATCAACATCGTTTACCTCTGCCCCTAAAAAGGCATTCCGGACACAGCCTCCGACAAAGAGTATTTGCGCCGGTTTTTTATCTTCTTGAAGAATATCGAAAATACGACGAACCTGTTTCGCGGCCAGCAAACCATCAGGTTTGATCTTTGCGACAGGCTTCAAGATACGCTACCTAGTTCATGCCAGATTCCACCTGTCAGAATTCCTAAACGCCCATCCCTTTCAACCGCTCTTTCCGCCAGTTGATAAAATACATTCCTTCCGATCCGGGCCCTCAATCCATCCCGCACATTTACATAGGGTATACCGCCTTCCAGTTCGAATGTTTTTTCTTTTCCGAGAACAACCTCTTCCCCGAAATTGGTTATCAATTTTAAACCCTGATCTAACAACTCGTAGCTTGAGATGATGAACGGCACATCTTCGACATCAACACCATAGACATCCGCGGGCGGCGCTTTAAGCCAATAGTGTCCCTCCTCATCGCGCGACAGACCTTTTCCGGCAAATTTCCCGCTTCCCGCCCCGGCGAAAAGCTTCGATATCCGCTCATTCTTGATTGGCCCTACGCCCATGGCAGGATCGTGGCAATACCAATGCCCCTCACGGTCAATCGTAAAATGGAAACCGTTTTCCATTTTTGCGGTGTGATCGTAATTTTTGAACGGGATATCTTCTTTGAACATGCCACCAGTCTAGCAAAATATGCTAGAAATACGAAATCAACAAAAAGGACCGATAATGACTGCCGATAATACACTGATCGCTGAGAAACTCCTGTCCGATGCCAGTGAAGATTTTGCCCTGATGCGCAAGGAAATCGCCAAAGTCATTTTTGGTCAGGATGATGTGATTGAGAAAACGCTGATTACGATTTTGGCAGGCGGCCATGTGCTTTTGATCGGTGCGCCGGGTCTGGCGAAGACCTTGCTGGTCGACACAATCGGTAAAGTCCTGGGTTTGTCTAACAGTCGTATCCAGTGTACGCCGGATTTAATGCCGTCCGATATTCTCGGCACGGAAGTTCTGGAACAATCTGAAGATGGCAAGCGCACTTTCCGCTTTGTCGAAGGCCCGGTTTTTACCCAGCTTTTGATGGCGGATGAAATCAACCGCGCCTCGCCACGCACTCAATCCGCCCTCTTGCAGGCAATGCAGGAAAAACACATTACCGTAAACGGGCATGCGCACGCGCTTCCCGCACCTTTTCACGTCCTGGCCACGCAAAACCCGATCGAGCAGGAAGGCACTTACCCAATGCCCGAAGCCCAGCTCGATCGGTTTTTAATGCAGGTTGACGTTACTTATCCATCTTTGGAAGCCGAGCGCAAAATGCTGGTCGTAACGACCTCGAGCAAATCGGAAACTGTCGAAAAAGTAATCGATGCCGACAGGCTTGCCGATTTGCAAAAACTGGTGCGCGATATTCCCGTTGGCGAGCAAGTCGTCGCTGCGATTTTGCAGCTGATCCGCTCGCTTCGTCCTGACGATGAAAACGCTTCTTCTGACATCAAAAAGTATGTTGACTGGGCGCCAGGGCCTCGGGCGGCGCAATCTTTAATGTTGGCCGCCAAAGCCCGCGCTTTATTACAAGGTCGCGGCACCCCGTCTATTGACGATATAATTGATCTGGCACTTCCGGTTTTGAAGCACCGCATGGCTCTAAATTATCATGCACGGGCCGATGGCGTCACATTGGATAGCCTGCTCGATAAATTCTCCCGCGATCTGTAATCAGATGGAGCTTCCTTTCTTTCAGCATAAGCGTGAGACGCCCGCTTCGCTTCGGCACAAAGCGGAAGAGCTTTTGTCGCGAGTTCTGGATGAATCGAAAGAAACCAGTGGCAGTCTTATGTCCGGCGAAAACCGCTTGAAACGCGCTGGCTTTGAAGGAGACTTCCGTCAGTACCGCCCTTATGCCGACAGCGACCGCCCGCAGGATATCGACTGGAAACGCTCTGCAAGATCGGATGATATACTGGTCCGCGAACGGGAGAAAAACCAGCAACGCGTTCTCGATCTTCACATTCAGAATTATGCAGGTATGAATTTTTCTTCAGCCCCAAGGCTTTTGACAAAATACGAGATCGGCGCCCTGTTAGGGCTTACCTTTGGCTTATGGTCTGCTCATCACCACAATCCAATCCGCTTTAATAGCGAAAAAACTTCGGTCGATGAACTGGCCGACATGCTACTCAAGCGAAATGAAACCGCCTATCAACAATGGAGTAAAGATTCTGTTACTGTTTTAATTGGGGACTACCTTTGCCCTGTAGAGGATATACAGAATAAATTATCTGTAGTCGCGTCCGGAACCGTCTTGTTCCTTCAGGTGCTTGATCCTGCTGAAATTGAATTATCCTATGAAGGTCACCATGTATTCGAAGACGGATTAAACGAAATTATCGTCAATCATGCCCAATCCATGCGCAGCGACTACCAGTCCGCGCTAAACGATCATCTTGAAAGCGTAAAAGATTTCTGCCGCCGCCGGAACTGGCATTATCAATTGGTCCGCACGGATCAAAATCTTGCTCCCGTTTTAAACCGCGCCTTGGATGCCATCGGAGATAACCGATGAGCGGCTTTCCTTTCGCCTTCGTGCATCCATGGATTTTATTAAGCCTGATCGCCCTGCCCGTACTGTGGCTCATTCTGCGCTTCATGCCGCCTGCACCGAAGAAAACTTTTCTGCCAACAGCGAGATTTTTGCTTGGCTTTAATAATAACCAGACGACACCGGATACCGCTCCCTGGTGGCTGATATTCCTGCGCCTTTTAATTCTTGCCTGTTTGATTTTCGGTTTTGCCGCTCCGGTCTATAATCCGCAAAAGCCTGCTGACAGTTCCGGTCCGCTTCGGCTCATCTTCGATAACGGCTGGGCTTCGGCACAAGTCTGGGATATGCAGATATCTAAAGCTGAAGAAATTTTGCAAAGCGCTATTTCAAACGATCGTCCAGTCCAGCTTTTATTAACCGCAACAAAAAACGACAACGCGTTCATTCGCGCGGATCAGGCTCTGGCACGCCTTCGCTTGGCCGAACCACAAAGCTGGCCCGGCGAACCGAAAAATCTTTCAAAAAAGGAAAAAGCCGAAACAGTCTGGATATCATCTGGCCTATCAGAAAATGGCTTTGATAAAGTCGCAGCAAATTATGCTTCTGATGGCCTTACCGTATACATGCCTGAAATGAAAGACCGCCCAGGCTTGCTTAGAAAAGCATCCGGGCCTGATGCGTTGATTTCCGTTGAAACCGTTTCTGGAAGCGGCGAAAAATCCATCAATCTTCAAGCCTTTAATGCCAAGGGAAAATTGATTAACCAGATAAGAAACAATGTCACCGGACAATCCGGCGGCGTAGATATTGTTGACGAAGCGAATTTATTTCGCAGTGAAGCTATTTATCAATGGAAAGCCCCTTCTTTTACCGGTGCTGGTGGAATTTATCTCAGCAATATCTCACAAGGCAATGCGTCGATCGGCATCGACTCAAAAAACTCATCAACTTCACCCGACTTTTCAGATGACTCGTTTTATCTGTCTCGTGCGATAGAAAATTCTGCAAAAATTGAAACCGGCTCTCTCGATGAACTGATCGAGAAGAATGTCGCCGTCATCCTCTTACCCGATGTTTCAGGTTTCGCCCCGGAAACACTTCAGGCTTTGGAAAAATGGATTGAGGCTGGCGGTATCCTTTTGCGGTTCGGCGGTCCGAATATGAGCGAGGCGGACAATGTGTTGGTACCAGTACCTTTAAAGACGGGATTGCGCTCTCTTTCTGGCGACATGACTTGGACGCAAAGCCTGAAACTTTCTGAATTTACCAAAGGCAGCCCTTTTAGCGGCATGAAAATCCCCGACGTTACGGTAGAGAAGCAATTGCTGGCCGAGCCTTCCGCCGATCTCGATAAATATGTATGGGCAAAATTAGCTGATGGCACGCCGTTTATCACCGCCAAATCGCAAGGACGGGGCATGGTTATTCTGGTTCATACAACGGCGACACCCGACTGGTCGGATTTCGTGCTGTCCGGTTTTTACGTGATATTCCTAAAAGAGATTATCGACTTATCTTCTCTGCCTGATAAATCTGCGACCCTTGCGACGTCTTTGCAACCGCTCCTTATTCTCGATGGCTGGGGGCATTTTAAAAAGCCCTCCGGTGATATCGGCGATATTGCCAAGAAAGATTTTGAAAATCTTCCTTTGTCGGCAAAAAATCCGCCGGGCATTTATGCAGATGGTGTTCGCAAATTCGCCTATAATCTCGGCGATCATCTATCTTCGCTCGAAGCTATAGGCGCTTTACCTGCCAATGCCAAAAGCGAGAGCCTGACAGTAACTTCAAAAGAAAAAAAACTTTCGTCCCATTTTTTCCTTGCCTCCTTGCTCTTGTTTCTGACCGACTGGATAATTTTAATATTTTATAACCGTAATAAGAATTTTAAATTTTTTCTTATCATCCTTGTTTTATTTTTCCCTCTCCCTGCAAAGGCGCAAAACGATACATCGCGCGCGCAGTCGGTTCATCTCGCCTGCGTAAAAACGGGTAACGATCAGGCGTGCCTGAACGCGCTGCAGAAATTATCAGTTTCTATCAAGATGCGCACTTCCATTGAAATGGGAGACCCTGTTATCGTCGATCTGGAAAAGGACGAATTATCTTTTTATCCACTCATATACTGGCCGGTCGATCCGCAAAGCCAGAGCTCTGCCGCCATAAAAGATAATCTAAAAAATTACCTGGCCAAAGGCGGCATGGTTTTAATGGATACGCGCGACGGTGCCTATGAAACATCCCAGATCGTCGTCTCGCCTGCCGTTCAGCATCTGCGCAAATTACTGCAAGGTGTTGACATCCCGCCTCTAAAGCCTGCGACCAAAGACCATGTTCTTTTTAAGTCTTTCTATCTACTGAATTTATATCCCGAACATGATTTGACCGGAAAAATCTGGGTTGAAGATGCCAGCCTGCCGCCGGAAGAACAACTTTCCTCCGTCCTGATTACCGGAGAAGACTGGATATCGCATTGGGGATATGCATCTGATATGACCGACGAAGAAATGTCTTCTCGTTTCGGCATCAATCTGGTCATTTATTCGCTGACCGGAAATTACAAATCCGATCAGGTACACATGAAAGCCATTCTTGAAAGGATGGGACGATGATCGGCAACCATACGATTACCTTAGATCCCGTTTTGCCTTTCTGGCCGCTTGCTATTTTGTCGGCATGCACCATAGCCTTATTCATCTTTTCTTTTCGCGGCAATAAATCTAAAAGCATTGCGCGTATATTTTTTGCGGCGCTATTGATCGTGTTTTTATTGCAGCCACAACTTGTAACGGAAAAAAGAAAGGCTTTAAACGACGTTGCCTTGATTGCCGTCGATAAAAGCCAGAGCCAGAATTTAGGCAATCGCCGCGCAACAACGGCGGACGCTCTTCGAAAATTGCAGGATAATTTAAAGAAAAAATCCGGTATAGAAACCCGCATCATCGACGTCGCCAGCAATGAAAAAAAAGAAACAAAGGTTTTTGATGCAATCGAAGCCGCTTTATCCGATGTTCCGCAAAATCAAAGGGCTGGCGTTATTCTTCTGACTGACGGTCAGGTGAGCGACAAGCCTTCATCGGAATTTTTAAAATCCACATCTTTGTTCGGCCTGATTACCGGAAGCAAGAAAGACAAGGATCGCGAGATAGATCTGATCAATGCTCCCGGCTACTCCATTGTCGGTGAAACAGTTATCCTGAAATTCCGCATTACCGATCATAATATTCCAGCTTCCGCCCCAGTGCGCGTTGCGCTTAATTTTCCCGACGGCACAAATATAGTGCGCGATGTAGTTGTCGGAGAAGATCAGGAATGGCCGATAAATATCGCATCTGCGGGACAGAATGTTTTCGAACTATCTACCCCGCCCCTCGATAATGAACTGTCTCGCCTGAATAACCGCACCATCTTCACGGTCGAGGGCGTGCGCAATCGGTTGAATGTCCTGCTGGTTTCAGGCGAACCTTATCCCGGCGCCCGTATGTGGCGCGATTTCCTGAAAGCCGATCCCGGCGTCGATCTCGTGCATTTCACGATTTTGCGCAGTCCTGAAAAAGTCGATATGACACCATCGAGCGAATTATCATTAATCGCCTTTCCGTTTCAGGAATTATTCGAACGTAAATTGAAAAATTTCGATCTGATTATCATGGATCGTTTCAGCCTGACCACTGCCCTGCCCGATTTCTACTTTCAGAATATGGCGCGTTATGTCGAAAATGGCGGCGCTATGATGGAAATCAGCGGTCCTTCCTATGTATCGGATACGTCACTTCATAACACCTCTCTTGGGGCCGTGCTGCCGGGTATTCCTGATGGCGTGATGGTGAGAAGCGAATTCAAACCGTCCATCACTAATATCGGCAAAACTCATCCAGTGACAATGCCGCTCAATGGTCGCAATTGGGGATCATGGTTGCAACAGGTTCCAGTTCAGAACAAACAAGGCGAAGCGCTCATGTCCGGCATCGACGGCTTACCGCTTCTCACTCTCTCTCACGTTGGCAACGGCCGGGTGGCCCAGCTAACGAGCGACCAGGTCTGGCTTTGGGCCCGAGGCTTCAATGGCGGCGGTCCGGCAAAGGAGCTTCTGCGCCGCACGGTTCACTGGCTGATGAAAGAACCCGAACTTGATGAAACCGCTTTAAAAATTCAAGCTGATGGCCAGACTATAAATATCAAGATGCGCAGCAATGACAACGCCGAGCCTATAATGGTAACAGCACCTGATGGAACGACGTCAACCTTGTCCCCATCACTGGATTCGGACGGATGGCTCAGCGCAGGCATTACAAATGCCAAAGACGGCGTTTATAAATTTTCGAGCGGCAACCGCCAGAAAATCATATCTTTAGGTGACATTTCGACCCCCGAGTTCTCAAATATTATCTCAACAGGAGATAAACTTGCCCCGATCGTGAAAGAATCCAAAGGCAACATCATCTGGGCCGAAGATAGAAATCTGAATTTCAACCTGCGCCGAAATCACAGCTCGAGCCTGATTTCTTCCCAAGGAAAACCGCTGTTGCCACCGGAAATCATGATCGCCATCGGCCTTCTTGCCGGACTTCTTCTCTGGTGGAATGAAAGCCGAAAACAGAAGAACTGATTTCTATTTTATATGCATGTGTTCTTTATAGACGACGTAGTTTTCCATCACGCGTTGAACATAATTACGTGTTTCATATACCGGAATTAATTCGATCCAATCGACCCAGTCGATCTCACCTTTGCGCGGATCGCCAAACTCGGCCAGCCATTCATTGACGCGGCGCGGACCTCCATTATACCCAGCTAAAGCCAGCGGATAAGAACCACCGAAACGAGATAAAAGATCATTCAAATAAGCAGAACCGATCAAGACGTTTTGCTTGGGCTGGCTTGTCATCCACTGCGTATCGTGCTGCCAGCCGCGTTTCTTGGCAACTTCGCGGGCGGTGGCGGGCATAACCTGCATCAATCCCATTGCACCTGCCGGAGATTTTACTTCCGCATCGAACTGGCTTTCCTGCCGGATCAATGCATGAGCGAGCGCGACATCAACATTCAAACCTGTGAAAAGATTGGTCACCGTCGGATAGGCTTCCTCGCGCAGGAAGAAATTATCACCGGATGCTTTCTTCGCTACTTTCAATGCTTCCGCTTTCAATCCCATTTGCGTTAGCATCTGCGCAAGGGCTTTATATTCGCCGCCCGTATCAAGCGTCTCGGTCAATGCCACGATCATTTGATTGCGCACATAACGCAAATTAGCTTCATCCGCCATGCGAATGGCGCGACCTAAATCGCTGTTTCTGATTTTGGCTTTATCGGCTGCGCTGGCAATAGCCGGTATAGGTGAAGGCACAGTAATGCGCCCTTTCATGTGGCGCGCCGCAAGCTGACCGTAATAGACTTTTGGAAAACTTGCCGCAAGCTGCATCCATCTTGCCGCCTCCTGGCTTTGTCCCAGCCTCTCTGCCGCCATCCCTGCCCAATACGCCGCACGTGCCTTGCTGATCGCTGTTTTTACTTTTGGATACATGCTTTGAAAATGGTTCAATGCCTTATCCGGTTTATTCAGAAACCGCAGCGCGAGCCAACCTGACAACCATTCGGCATCGGCATATTCAGACCCTTCCATCTGGCCATGATTGGCTGCAACCGTATAGGCTTCGCTAAAGCGGCGCTCTTCGATCAAACGGCGGGCAATTATATTTCGCTCTTTCCACCACTCTTCTTTATTGGTGATTTTATCAGCAGCGGGCGGGTTGCTTAGAATTTGTAAAGCGCCTGCATCTTCGTCTTTTTTACGCCGCCATCTAAGGCGTTCATATTGCAGCCCCGGATCAGATCTTAAATTGGACGGCACAAGCGCCAGTACGGCTTCGACAGAACGGGAATCCGCGCGAAGCTGTATTCTTGCTTCGACAAGCGAAATATATCCCATACCCATCATTTTCGCGAGTGATTTGGCATCCGCATTTTTTTCACGGAACAGCAAATAATCAAGACGCCGGCGATTGCCGTCTACTGTTAAAATCGATCTGTATTTGGAAAAAAGCGCCGCTTGTTCATCGGATTTCATCGATACTTGCGACCAATAGGTATTCGCTGCCTGTTTTGCCTTTGTCTGCTGATCCAATACCAGCAATGCGCCGACATACAAATCAAAGCCACGCGCTGTCACTGGAGCATATTTATCAAACCATTGAACGGCGGCAGAAGCTGGATAATTATCCGGCATGTTACGCTCTGCTGTCGCCTTCATATCTCTTAAATCAGGCCAATGCTCGTTCGCTCTTATAAAACGGGCGATGGTGTCGAACGGCAACCCTGTGGCATTGCTTTGATACAGCATCCATTCATACATTTTCGCAAGTACCGGATCTTTAGACCTTAAGGCAAACTGGCGGGCGCTTACCCAATCCTTCGTCGACATGGCTTTCAACGCCTGAACGGAATTGGCGTCTGCCAGCCCGGGATGCGACAAAAGCAGCAAAGCCGCACATGTCTGGGCCAGTAGAAATCTATAGGGTAATTTCCAGGATTCTCGCTTTCGCATAACCGTAAACTGCTTTATGTTATCGGAACTTACGGAAAGGTCTTCTCCATGTCTGCCCCATTTTTTGGTTCGATTACCGCCATGATCACCCCGTTCCAAAACGGCGAAGTCGATTACAAGGCGTTTGAAAAATTTATCCAGTGGCAGATAGAAGAAGGAAGTCATGGTTTGGTTCCAAGCGGGACGACCGGGGAATCCCCGACGCTTACATATAATGAGACGAAACTCATTTTCGAGCTTTGTACGCAAACGGTCAAGTCATCTGGTAAAAAATGTCCGATTATTGCCGGAACGGGTTCGAACTCAACACGAGAAGCCATTGAATTGAGCCTTATTGCGCAAAACGCTGGCGCAGATGCTTTATTAAGCGTGGCACCTTATTACAATAAACCAACGCAAGAGGGTATGTACGCGCATTTCAAAGCCGTTCACGATTCGACGGATCTGCCGATTATTCTCTATAACGTGCCTGGACGAACCGTGGTTGAAATTTGCGTTGAAACTGTATTGCGTTTGGCGGAACTTCCCCGCATTGTCGGTATCAAAGACGCTACTTCCGATACAAGCCGTACGACATTGATCCGCTCGCAAGCGAAAGATAATTTCTCAATTTTATCCGGGGAAGACGCTCTGGCCGGCGCATATTTGGCCCAAGGTGCCAATGGTTGTATTTCCGTTACCTCGAACGTCGCGCCGCGCTTGTGCGCCGAATTGCAAAACGCATGGATTGCCAACGACCGTGCCAGATTTGAAGACATACAGACAAAGCTTGCTCCGTTGAATAAAGCTTTATTCTGCGAGTCCAATCCAACGCCAATTAAATATGCGGTATCCAAACTCGGCCTTTCAAATGATGAAGTTCGCTTACCGCTATTACCGGCATCGGCAAATGCCCGCACGCTTATAGATGAAGCTATGGCAAAAGCGGGACTTGTCGCCTGAAATAAAAAACGCATTTTATACCTATGGCAAAAAAAGAAAAAAAACCGACCTTAATTTCCGTCAACGAAACCGTTGCCGACAATCGCCGTGCGCGGTTCGATTATTTTCTCGAAGAAAAATTCGAGGCTGGAATCCAATTAACGGGTACGGAAGTCAAGTCCCTGCGCCATGGACAATGTTCGTTTAATGAGGCTTTCGCCAATTTTTACCAAGGCGAGATTTGGCTGCACGGATGTTACATAGCACCTTATAATCCGGCAGGTGCCCATCTGCAACACGACCCGCGCCGTCAACGTCGCCTTCTTCTTAATAAGAAACAGATCAATAAGCTATTGGGTTCGGTCAAACGCGATGGCTATACGATCGTCCCTGTGCGGATTTATTTCAACTCTCGTGGCTTGGCCAAAGTGGAAATCGCGCTTGCCAAAGGCAAGGCCACGCATGATAAACGGGAAACGATCAAAAAACGCGAATGGAGCCGCGAGAAAAACCGCGTTCTTCGGGGTGAAAAAATTTAATCGTTATTGTGCCCTATATCGGACGTGATAACGGTTATTTTTTCTTTTTCGCGCCCCGCCAGCCATAGAACCAGACAATTCAAAATAAAGAGTCCGAAAGTTACGGCTGCCAGTTTCAATCCGGAACCATGAACCAGCGGCGTGACAAAAGCAGATACACCAGCGAATAATACCAGCGTTACAAAACTCATAATCGACGAGGCAAGGCCGCGATTAAGCGGAAAATGGTCCAGCGCTTTGAGCGTCAGGACAGGCGTAACGCTGGCTGAGCCGATCATGTAGAAAGCCAAAGGCAAAACCGCCCAGGGCACGCTGGGTGTAAAAAACAGGTTGTAAATTAAGTTAACTGTCACCGCAGCCAACATTAACGAATAAGCGTATCTTATGCTTTTTTCCGGTGGTATTTTCTCGGCAAAGCGGTGCGACAGGAAAGAGCCGAACATCAGACCCGATACAACCGGGATAAAGAGCCATGCGAACTGCGTTTCCTTCAGTTTCAGAATATTAAGGATGAAATCCGGCGCCGAGGTCACATAAACGCAGAGCGCGCCGAAACACAGACCGCTGGATAAGGCCAGCAGCCTAAACTGCGCATTGCCCAGAACTTTTATATAATTACCCGTCAGCGTGACTGGATGAAAATGCTGGCGTTGTTCCTTTGGTAAAGTTTCCGGTAACTGCGTAGAGACAAGCGCCAGCAGCGCAAGGCCAAAAATAACGAGGAAGAAAAAGACGCCCTGCCAGCCGAACCAGATATGCAGGTAACCGCCCAAGATGGGTGCGATAGCTGGAGCGATGGAAAACAGCATCATGATTTTAGCCATCAGCTTCTGCGCTTCATGTCCTTTGTAGAGATCGCGGGCGATGGCTTGCGTAATGATAAAGCCCGCTCCGGCGGTTAGGCCTTGCAAAACGCGGCAGGCCAGCAGCCACTCAAAGCTTTGGGCAAAAACGCTGCCTATAGCAGCAAATACATAAATAATTAATGTCAGGATAGCGATTTTACGGCGACCGAAGGAATCTGAAAGCGCACCATGGAATAACGACATAATGGCCAAAGCAACGAGATAAAAGCTCAACGTTTTTTGCATTTCGACCATGGTCACGCCGAAATGCTCCGCGAGGGCCGGAAAAGAAGGGAAATATGTGTCGATGGAAAACGGCCCCAGCATTGCTAAAAGGGCGAGCGTTAATGTCAATTTGTTCATGAAGTAATTGCAAATAACTACGTGGCTTTGTCAAGGCAACAGAGTATAATAATCATATTATGAGAGAGATTTTTAATGACAAAAGAATATCTGAAAAATGAAGGATTCACACTTGTAGAGATGTCGATCGTTTTGATTATTATCGGTTTACTGATCGGAGGGGTTTTAAAAGGACAGGAATTATTAGTAAATGCCGGTATTAAATCGACAATGTCCCAGGTAAAAAATTATCAGGCTGCAACAAACACATTTTACGATACATACGGTAATTATCCGGGAGATATATCAGGCGCGCTTTATAAGATACCTGCTTGCGCCCAGCTCCCTACATGCGCAGGCGCAGGGGGTAATGCGAATGGGATAATTGGAAATGTACTAACGGATTGGAGCAGTCAGGATCAGCCTGCATGGAATAGTGAAGCCACACAATTTTGGATTCATTTAAAACTTGCAGATTTGATTGACGGCATCTCAGGACAGAATATTGAGGAATGGGGAGATTTATATCCCATAGCCAAAATGGGTGGCGGATTTCAAATATTTTATGCTAATGAAACCGGAACTAACCAAGCGCAGGGTCATTACTTTTATCTAAGAAACAAGACAAGTGGTTCGCACGAAAATCCACAGGGAAGACCCTATAATCCTGCGATTATACCGAGGGTTGACCGCGATTTTGATGATGGATATCCCAATACCGGACAAATTATTTCAGATGATAACTATGGCGAATGCGCCGCAGGAAATCCTTTGCGCTATATAACAAGTAAAGAACCCAATTGTTTGGCCGCTTTTAAATTCCAATAAAAAAAACCCGGGATTAAATCCCGGGTTTAAATTTAAGCAGCTGATTTCTTGCCTTTGGCTGGCTTGACTTCGACTATCTCTACCGGACCATCATCGGCTTCCGCCGCTTCGTTTCCTTCAGGTCCTGCCAGCATTGCATCGGCAATACCGTTTGATTTATCGCGAATTTGCTTTTCAAGTTTTGCCGCGACTTCAGGATTTTCCCTCATAAATGTCTTGGCATTTTCACGGCCTTGGCCAATACGTTGACCGTCATAAGCAAACCACGCGCCGGATTTCTCGACAAAACCTGCCTGCACACCCAGATCGATCAATTCACCGGTTTTGGAAATGCCTTCTCCAAACATGATATCAAATTCAACCTGACGGAACGGAGGTGCCATCTTGTTTTTAACAACCTTGACGCGCGTCTGGTTACCGACAACGGTTTCTCTGTCCTTGATCGACCCGATACGGCGGATATCAAGGCGAACGGATGCATAGAATTTCAGCGCATTTCCACCCGTCGTCGTTTCAGGCGACCCGAACATGACGCCGATTTTCATGCGGATCTGGTTGATGAAAATAACGACAGTGTTAGAGCGTGAAATAGATCCCGTTAGTTTGCGGAGAGCCTGCGACATCAAACGCGCCTGCAATCCCATGTGACTATCTCCCATTTCACCTTCGAGTTCGGCTCTCGGCACAAGGGCAGCGACTGAGTCGACGACTAGCACGTCTAGCGCTCCCGAGCGCACGAGAGTATCGGCGATCTCCAAAGCCTGCTCACCGGCATCCGGCTGGGAGATCAAAAGATTGTCGACATCACAGCCAAGCTTGCGGGCATAGCCCGGGTCAAGCGCATGTTCGGCATCGACGATAGCGCAAGTACCGCCCGCTTTTTGCGCTTCGGCAATAATTTGCAAAGCCAAAGTCGTTTTACCGGAAGATTCAGGCCCAAAAACCTCGATGATACGGCCACGCGGCACGCCGCCGATACCGAGCGCGATATCAAGGCCAAGAGAACCAGTTGAAATGGCTTCAACTTCCATCTGGGCATTATCGCCGGTTAATTTCATGATCGAGCCTTTGCCGAAAGCGCGCTCAATCTGAGCCAGGGCGGCATCTAGGGCTTTATTCTTTTCTGCGGGGGAACGGTCCATATCTGATCCTTTAAACGGTGTTACGCTCATAATTATCTCCTGTTTTGACTGATTCTGCTCTGTCTGAATACAAGAACATTTGTACTTATTTTGTTCTTATTTGTAAAGAACGAAAATGGAACAATCTGAATTAATCTTGATTTAACGTAATATAAGTATGCTTTGATCATGGCAGAGATCAAACCCAGGCAGAATACAAATTCCCAAGCTGTAAGACTTAGCGAGATTGATCTGACGAATGTTTTCGGCAAAGCCGCCACTAATTTTCAAAACGATATTCAAAATTTACAAAACTTCCTGAAAGAAATGCCTGTGATCGGCGAAATGATCGAAGCATGGAAGGGCGGGGCCGATTTTAACAAGCTTGGCGAAATATTTACTCATAGCTTGTCGGAAGGCATGCAAAAACTCGGTATAGATAATCTGACATCTCCTTCTGCTCCGCAATCTAAAAGCGCGTCTGCCCCGCAGACATCATCGCCTGTGCCTATAATCGAACCTTAATTCTCCTTTTATATTTGCTGATAATGTGTGCTTTTAAATAAGAAGAGAATGCGGAAATTAATTCCCGCTATTCATCCAGTACTTCTTTGACCTTAGCCGCCAATTGCTTGAGAGAGAACGGTTTAGGCAGGAAATGGATGCCGTCGCCCATCTGGTCTTTGAGTTTTTCTTCCGTATAACCGGAAACGAAAATGATTTTGAGGGTCGGCATTTCTTCGCGAATTTGTTTGGCTAATGTCGGGCCATCCATCCCGGGCATGATGACGTCGGTAATCATCAGATCTATAGGCTTTGTCAGGGATTTAAATTTCGTCCATCCCGCCTCGCCGCTTTCTGCCGCTTCCACTTCATAGCCTTTATTAGTAAGCGCACGCGTAGAGAAAGTACGCACCGCATCTTCATCTTCTACCAGCAGGATACGCGCCGTTCCGGTCAGGTCGCCGACCGCTTCTTCCAATGCAGGCCGTGCCGCGTCATCCTGCTCCATTTCGTTCAGGCGCGGCAGGTATATGCTGAATTGCGTTCCGACGCCAACCTCGGAATGAACGGTTAAGTAACCGCCTGTCTGGCGCACGATCCCGAACACGGTAGCAAGCCCAAGACCCGTTCCCTGCCCGACATCTTTTGTCGTAAAGAACGGTTCGAAAATTCGTTGCATGATCTCCGGCGGAATCCCTGTACCAGTATCGGTGACTTCGATTTTCACCCAATGTCCTGGCGGCATGATATCAGCGCCCAGCGTCAGGGAGTCCGTGTTGGTAAAATGGCTCGTTTTGATCGTCAGGGTCCCGCCTTCTGGCATGGCGTCCCGGGCATTGACCGCCATATTGACGAGAACTTGTTCCATTTGCCCACCATCGACCTTGACATAGCCGAGGTCCTGACCGTGGATCATTTTCAATTCTATATGCGCACCGATCAAACGGCGCATCAGATGCGTCAACTCCGTCAATATGTCGGTAATATCCTGCACTTTAGGCCGCAATGTCTGCTGGCGAGAGAAAGCCAATAATTGACGAACCAGATTTGTCGCGCGGTTGGAGTTCTGCTTGATCTGCTGAATATCCGAAAAAGACGGATCGCCGGGTTTATGACGAAGAAGCAGTAGGTCACAAAACCCGATCATCGCGGTCAGTAGGTTGTTAAAGTCATGCGCGATACCGCCCGCCAATTGACCGACAGCCTGCATTTTTTGCGACTGGATAAACTGGTTTTCAAGATTTTTCTGTTGTGTAAGATCGATAAAGTGCAAGGCCAGCTTATCGCTGTCCGTAAATTTACGCGCATACATACGGGCAGGAATAATTGTCTTTGCGCTTTCAGACCATAGGCGGATTTCAAGCGGCTCGGATGTTTCTTCTTCCTGACGCAGCAGGTTGAGATTGAGCATAACGTTTTGCCAGTCGTCCTTATCTACGACGTCCGAGAAAGAATGCCCTTCGATATGAGAGAGCGTTTTCTTTAACAAATCCGCAAAAACAATATTGCATTCTTCGACAACAAGTTCGGAATTAATAATCGCAATACCGAGCGGCGCTTCCTTGAAGAATTTTCTGAACCGGTCTTCGGATTCTTCCAGAGCTTGACGCATCGCGCGTTCCGCCGTCAAATCGTGAACGATGCCACGTGTACGAACACGTCCGTCGAATTCATGTACAACCGTCTGATTGATTGTCGCCAGGAATACACGCCCACCCGGACCTTTCATTCGCACTTCCGCGACCTGGCGTGCGCCACCGTCTTCTTTTATATCATAAGGAGCGGCATTTTCAGGCGGGTCCATCAGGAAATGATGCAATTCACCGTTCCACAAAATATTTTCAAGATCTGCGCCAAGCCAGCGCACCAGTGTCGCATTCACAAACACGAAACGGCCACGCTCATCGACCGAGAAAAATCCGACAGGCGCGTTATCGGTAAAGTCTATTAGCTTCTCACGTTCTTCACTGATTGAGCGGTTACGAACAAATTCATCCGTAATGTCGTCAAGCCGCCAATGGATATACCCCGCCCAACCCGGTACCGGCTGAGCCAGAACCCGCATCCATAACTCATGATCGCCACGGGCGATCTTCAGATCCGCATGATCGCTTAACCCCCTATGCGCCTGATCGGCGAGTGTCTTAAAATGCGAACGGTTCTCTTCCGTATCGGAAAAAATAGCCAATAGTGTATCGTAACTTGTACCTCCATGGTTCTTGCACATCGCATCGAAGCGTCCGTTCGATAATACGACATCATTGGAACTATCCGTAATCAACCTGGCACCTTGAGACGCTTCCAGTATTTCAATCAGCAAAGCGCGCTGTTTTTCCTGCGGAGAAAAGAACTTGATGACGAGTTGGATGGCATAACCGCCAAGCAGCGCACCTAAGAGCAGAAGAATGAAAACAAAGAGAACTGTTTCGTGAACCTGTAGCGCTCGCATCGTCGCGACACAAAAACCGACATAAGCGATTGCGGTCAGCACAATGCTCCAGGCACTGGCGGCGCGGTTGGCCTTGGTCCCTGCCGAATGCTCGGGCTTATGATGGCGGCGGATGAATTCGGCGTGATCTAGGGTCATGCCGAGAGTGTGCCATAAGCCCTTGTGATAGTAAACGCCATCGGTTTCTTATAAAACAACCGGAATTAAGGAGCAGATGTCCGGTATCCTGTGGTCGTAAGGGTAGAACTTGTAGCCAGCGTCTGTCCCGCAGCGGGACCCGTTGCCTGTCCCCACCAGTTCTGCTGGGCCCGAACAGTAAGTGTTCCGCCCCAACTCCTGAAATCCTTGTAAGTGCTCGAATTTGCCAGGCGGTTTCCGAAGAAGCTGTTCTGTCCTGTGCTCAAGCCGGCACCGCCAAAATCAACCAGACCCGTGAAATTGGCACCTGTGCCTTCACGGACATAAACCCCATCTCCCTGGCTTCCCGTCACTGTAGTTCCTTGAACCCTGACATTGCCTATAGTCGAACTCGAATTGGTTGCAATAATAGTCAAGGCACCGTATGTACCGAGGCCAGTATCCTTGACCATGGAATCGAGAATAGTAACCGGACCGATACGGCCGCCAACTGCGGCCAGGATCATGATACCCGTCGAACTATTGTCTTCACTCCAGTGGTTCGTGATATTCAAATTGCTTATAAGACCCGCAGCCTGGCTATCAACACTCAAACCCGTTCCGTTATTATTGGTAATATTGTCCAGTAGAGAAACAGACGTATAAGTTGCGTTATTGGCTGCAATCGATATGCCTCCATAGGTACTGCCCGTTACCAGATTTTCATTTAATGCAAGCGCCGCAAGCGATGCGGTCGAGGCTGAAGATATATATATCCCGTTCACAGAATCACTGACTTCATTCCTGTCAATTGATAATGAATTTATACTGCTCCCGGCATCCGAGTTTCCTACATAGATGCCGACATTGTCAGCCCCGTCAATTTCATTATCCTCTATAGATACTATCCCGGTATAGTCGCCTCCTGATGAGGCCTGTACGCATACGGAGCATCTGACATTCTCGAATAAATTCTCTGATATAGTTATATCTTCAACGGCAGCGCTGTTTGAAGCCAACGTAAAAACACCTGCATGATTTGCAAGTACGGCACCAGTTATCTTCAACTCGTTATCATTGATCAGCGTATCGGATATCACCGAACCTATTCCGTCAGCCGATACATAAATCGATTTCTCGGTAAAATCAGAAAGTTGGTTTCCAGATATCTCTACATCATCAATGCTGCCGCCATTGATCGAAGATACACGCAGTGAATTATAATTGCCCGTAAAGCTATTGCCGTGAATAAACGCCCCCGTAACGCTTCCATTATCAGCCTGCAAAGACAGGCCGGCTGCTGTATTGTTATCAAAATCAATATTGGAAACGCGTAGATTATCGACATTTAAAGCGCGCAGGCCGTTCCCACCATTGCCACTAAGCGTGAGCCCAGATAGAGAAACATTATCGCCGGTAACTAAAATTCCATCCGCAGAGGCATTCTGCACAGAAAGACCCTGCACCTCAACATTATCGCCTGAAATCGTCAATCCGTTACCGGCCATGTTTGATATAACAGAATTGCCGCTTGCTGCTTTTAGCAGCACACCATCAAACGAGTTGCCGCCAGCATTAAAGCGCGTTCCGTCAAAACTGAAATCAACACCGGATCCAATGAGTCTCATTCCTTCATAGGCAAGAGTTACGCCATGATCCTGGTAATTGGATGTACCGTCCCCGCGCCCGATATAAATAATGTCATGATCCGACGCGAGCGCTTCCGCATTCGCCAGTTCACGGAAAGGATTTGTAATAGAGCCATCGCCTGCGGATGTATTACTATTATCTACATAATAGACTTTCTGGGCCTGGCCGGATTCTATGTTTGTAACAGCAATATTCTTCTGCCCCAGTTCTTCGATATGGGCATTCGATACAATATCCACATCACGCTCAGGTGCTTCATCAAGACGTGAATACAGCCCATGCTTCCTGAAGGACTTCTTGGCCGGAAATCTTAACGTCAACTCTGCAAAGCTTTGCGTACCCCGAACGTCATCCTTTTGAATTCGGGCTCCAACCGATAGGTTTTCATTTATGTCCGCCTGAAAACGTCCACGGATACCTTCGACATCTTCAGATTGATCGCCATAAAACCCGTATACAGCTCCAAAAATACGAAAACTGTCCAGTTGATCTTCGAAAATCGGCAATCTTTGTCCCAGTTCGAGATCAAATCCTGTTAATGGCTCCTCAATCTGGTTAGCGCCCAGCTCATCATAATAAATTCCGGTATCTGCCAGATAAGGCCCACTTTGTCCGGGAGCTTCAATCTGCCATCTCTTTTTTCCTGACAAAGGTATGTAGGCGTTCATGCGCAAATCATGGTCTTCTCTCATAATTTCACCACCCAGAGTCATCTGATGAAATGTATTGCCGTAGCTTGTTTTACGACGATCGAAATAAGCATAAGCGCCCGTTATCGCATCAATCTTAGGAACAAGCTCCCTGTAACCAACCCCAAAATTACCTTCTTCGTTATCAATATCATCCTGCATAAAACGGAGATCTGAATACAATACTTGCCCATTATAGGAGTCTTGCTTTAAGGGAATCCAGGCTTCGATTACGCTTATATTGCGCTTATTTCCCAGTTTTCCATTTAATTCAATTCGAGGCGCAAGTTCGGGGCGGAATGTTTCTTCACACAGCGAAGGCTGCGCAAACCATGCGCTGAAGAGCATTGTAGATAATAAAAGTCTCCCCAGATTTTTCATGATCCATAAAACTTATAATACGAAAAACAAGCATTTTATTAAAAAGCATTATAATTAAATTTCTTTAAATTTCCTTAAAGACGCAGCCATTCAAGTTTTACGAGGCAGTTTTCCGCGTTTCTGGAAGACATAGGAAATAACCTCGGCAACTGCTTTGAAGAGTTCCGGTGGTATCGCCTGATCCAGATCGACATCGGCATATAACGACCTCGCCAGCGGCGGATTTTCGACGATCTCGACATTATGTTCCTTGCCGAGTTCGCGGATACGAAACGCAACCTCATCCACGCCTTTAGCAACGACGGTCGGCGCGTCCATGGTTTCGGTGTCGTATTTAAGTGCCACGGCAAAGTGGGTCGGGTTGGTGATGATAACGTCTGCTTTCGGTACAGCCTGCATCATGCGCTGACGCGCCTTCTCATAGCGAAGCTGTTTCAGTTTGCCTTTGATGTGCGGGTCGCCTTCGGTCTGCTTATATTCGTCTTTTATTTCCTGCTTGGTCATCCGCATTTGTTTGCCGAATTCCCAACGCTGGTACAGTACATCGGCGATAGAGATCATCAATAACGCAACCAGCATACCGATCAACATCCGCATCGTCATCGAATGTAAATTGCCAAGCATAAGGGAGATCGATTGATCCATCGTATGCTCGATACCGCTCATATATGGATAAATCAGCGTAAAGCCGACCACACCAATTACCGAGATCTTTAAAAGTCCTTTGATGAATTCGACCAGCGACCTCATAGAAAATAATCGGCCGAAACCTTTCATGGGTGAAACTTTGCTGAAATCAAATTTAAGTACTTCCGGCGCGATCAGAAAACCGACCTGCGCAAACGGTCCGATCAAAGCCGCTACGAAAAGAATAATAAACGGCAATGCGATCAGGCCGATTGTCTTATATGCGATCCCTGTCAGTACTGCACCGATGCCGCCCGGACCCGAGCCGAGCATGTGCGGCTGTTCAACAAAAACAGTCAGATAATTTTTAAAATCGGTGAACAGGCTGTCGCTGGATACACCAACGAGAAGCGTTGCTGCCAGCAGCATGATCCAGGTATTGAGCTCCTTGGACTGGGCTACCTGCCCTTTCTTTCGCGCTTCTTCTAATTTTTTCGGGGTCGCGTCTTCTGTCTTGGACGCATCATCGTCATCGCCGCCTTCGGACATGTCAGCCCCCGCCCGTGAAGAAGCTCAGGCTTTTTTCGTATTCCGCCAGCCAGAGCAGCATCATCGGCGCACCGATGACCGCCAGAAGGATCAGGCAAAGCATAATTTGCGCCGGCATGGCGATCATGAAGACTTGCACCTGCGGCATTAATTTAGACAGCACCGCCATGCCAATATACATGAGTAGAATAATAAGGATAAACGGTGCCGTGATCTGTATGCCGATGGCAAAAGAGCCAGCAATCGCATTCGTTACCAGCTTGGTCATGCTGCCGATATCAGGCATCTGGCCGACAGGGAACAGCTCATAGCTGTTCACCACGCCGAGGATCAGCAAATGATAAAGATCGGTGGCGAACAGCAGCATCACGCCAAGCAGCGTCAAAAACGATCCGATGATCGAGCCTTGCGTGGCAAATTGCGGGTTGAAAAGCTGGGCGTTCGACAGAGAAGCTTGCGTCGAGATAATAAGGCCCGCCGTATCAAGTGCGGCCATCATGATCCGGGCGATCGAACCGATAAAAAATCCGATAACGAATTCGACGACAATCAGCATAATCATCACCGTTGCCGCAGGAACCGGCACAGGTAATTTTGCCTGAATGAGCGGAAATAACACGAAAGAAAAACCGAGAGCGAAATAGAGCCTTGTCTGCGGCGGGACGAATGTATTGCCGATACCGGGCATCAGCATAATGACCGTGCCCGTGCGCACGAAAGCAAGCAGAAAAGCGAAAACCCCCGTCGTCAGGAAGGTCTGCAAATCGGTCATTTGAGCGCTATGATCTTATCGGCCAGCGAATGCATATACTCGATCATGCTGGTGGTGAAAGCAGGAAGCAGGAAAATCATCGCGACGAAAATGGCGAGGATTTTGGGAACGAATACCAATGTAACTTCCTGTATCTGAGTCAGCGCCTGAACCAGCGCAATTGCTACACCGACCACAAGCCCGATCATCATGATCGGTGCGCTGATCTTAACGGAGAGCCAGATGGCGTCGACCATCAGGTCTATGATTTCCTGTTCGTTCATGTTTAATAGTGTATGCGGTTTTCCAAAACCTATCAATTAGATAATCAGATTAATATTATATGTTAACACATGCTAAATTATATTAAGAGAATGAAAAATCAGTCCGGTAATGTCCTCTTTCTTATTCTTATCGCAGTAGTACTTTTCGCGGCACTTTCTTATGCTGTGACGTCATCTCAAAGAGGTGGGGGCACATCGATTTCAAAGGATAAAGCAAAAGCTAACGCAGCGGCTCTTTTGCAATATGGAACCACATTACGCAACGCTGTAATGCGTGTAAAAATAAGCAATGGCTGCACAGATTATACGTTGGATTTCTCGAACCCCGTTTTTATGCAACTCAACGGTGCGCTTCTTATGATCGCTAATAGCGATGCCCCGTCTAACAAGACGTGCCATATCTTCGACACCATGGGAGGCAACGCCAATCCTACAATTGCCAACCAGGATTCAATAGATAGGAATCTCAATATTTACGCAACATGGCCTAAATATGGGCATTATTTAATCAATCTTCTTCAGCTTAGGGGCGTAGGTACAGATGGTCCTGCGGGAACAGCCTCTGCTAATGACATTGTTCTTTGGCTAGATAGGGTGGATAAAGAGACCTGTATAGCAATAAATGATCTAGTTGGGGTATCAAACCCCAGTGGTAATCCACCAATTGCAACATGGGGAGGTGGAAGTACCCTGCCTTATGGTCCTTCTAACTTTACAGCAACTGCTACAATATCTCACTCAACAACGAATGGTTCTCCGGTATTTTGCCGAGACACTAGCGGCTCTGGCGGCTATAATTTTCTGTTTACTTTGGTTGAAAGATAAATCACCAAAATTAAATCGGCATTTGCATTATTTTATTATAGGCATCGACCACATTATCACGAACCGCAACGGTCGTTTCCAAGGTCAGCTTCGCCGCTGTCACTGCTTGCGTCACATCCAGCAGATTAGCTTTACCTGTTACCGCCGCTGCAGAAGCAGCTTCTGCTGATTTCACCGTATCGATAGAGGATTTGATCGCACCTTCAAGCATTTTACCGAAAGAAGCACCGCCGCCTGTTGATGTGGTATCGGTTTCACCTAAAGCGGAACCCGTCGCTTGCTTGGCGGTATTTGAATAGGCACTGGCAGCTGACATAGGGTTTGAGACGTTGACCATTTTAACCTCTTTATCCTGTTATTATATCATATAATGTCTTAACGAAGCATATCAATTGTTTTGCTCATCATATCGCGTGTCTGGGTGTACATACCGAGATTAGCCTCATAAGTCCGGCTGGCTTCGCGCATATCCATGGTTTCAACCAATGAATTGACATTTGGCATCTGGACATACCCATTGGCGTCTGCCGCCGGGTGGCCGGGTTCGTATTTCTGGATAAAATCGGAATCGTCTTTCGATATTTTACCAACCTTGACCAGTTTTTCACCTTCGGCGCGGTCGAGTTGATTTTTGAACGTGATGATCTGGCGTGTATAGGGTTTTTCGCCCGGTGTCGTCGGCGATGTATCGGCATTGGCGATATTCTGGGCGATGACGCGGACACGCTCATTCTGAACCCGCATACCGGCGCTTGAAATGGAAAGAGTTGAAAACATTTCTGACATATTTTATTCCTTCCTTAATTTCTTCTACCAATTGAGGTACGGATCATTTCCGTACTGCTGGCATAGATATTGAGCATCAGATTGTAATTCATCTGTGTATCTGACGCCTTCATCATCTGCTCTTCCAAGACCACGGCGTTTTTATCCGGATCAACTTCGTAAGTGACTTTTTGCTTTTCAGCGCGGGCTTCCGGTACTTTTTGGTTAAATCCTATATGGCCCGGGCTGGTGGCTTCCATTTTTACAGCCTTAACGCTGTTCTTGTTTTTGATGACGTTATCAAGCGTCGAGCCGAAATCGACCTTGTTGAGATCGCTCGGACGATAATTCGGCGTGTTCGCGTTTGAAATATTCTGGGAAATTACCTTTTGGCGATCCTGCAAATAATGCATTTTCGCGTTCATGGCCTGGAAGAGGCTGATATTTTCAGTTGTCATGACCCGTAACCCTATGTTCTGCTGGCTCTAGATTTTTCTAATAACCAAGCGTTTTATCTACCCACCACAACAATTTGCAGGGTTTATGCCAAGTTTCGACGAATTTGATGACGGTTCCAAAAAAGACCTAAGTCATTCAAATATAAGGATGATACCTAAACGTCAGACAGCCGTTGCCATCACCGCCGGGGATCAGGGTGAGGAATTACCGCGCATTACCGCCGCCGGAAGGGGAAAACTTGCCGAGCAGATTCTGCAGCTTGCCTTTGAAAACGGCATCAATGTGCGAGAGGATTCCGCACTGGCCGAAATGCTCGCCGGGATAGAGCTGGATAGCCCTGTTCCGTCCGAGGCATTTTTTGCCGTCGCCGAAATCCTGTCTTACGTGTACCGTGCAAATGGTGAGCCAAATCCGTTCGACGCGGTTCTGGAAAGCCTGGAAGAAAAGAAAGACTGATTATGAACTGGACTGATTATTTGCGTTTCCTGATGGCATTTACTTTTGTCATCGGCCTGATGGGCGGGTTTTTCCTGATCCTAAAAAAACTCAATCTAGTAGCTATGCAACCGACTGGAACCAAACGCCGCTTGCGTATTGTTGAAGCCATCATGCTGGATAGCCGTCACCGCGCCGTGATTTTGCAACGCGACGATAAACAGCATCTTGTTATTTTAAGCCCTACGGGCGAAACTGTGGTTGAAACGGGAATCGAAGCCCCTATTGAAAATCCGGCGAATGACAAAATCAGCTCCTGACAAATTACTTTCTTTCTGCAAAAAAAACGGCATGCGGTTTCTGATCGCTTTCGCGGTTATCAATACATGCATGCTGGCAGGGGTTCTTTATAACCCGGCTTTCGCGCAAGTCATCTCCATGGATCTTGGCGGCAGTAATCCGGGAACCGTATCCGGCACCGTCATCCAGCTTATGGCTTTGATGACAGTTTTGTCGCTGGCCCCTTCCATTTTAATCATGATGACGTCTTTTACGCGCATCATCGTCGTATTGTCATTCCTGCGCTCTGCATTGGGCTTACAGCAAACGCCGCCGAATACGGTCATGATTTCGCTCGCGATTTTTTTAACCTTCTTCATCATGGCTCCGACTTTTGAAGCCGCCTATAATCAGGGGATCAAGCCTTTAATTGCCGAAGAGATTGACGAGGTTGAAGCCTTTAATCGCAGTGTCGGTCCGTTTAAAGAATTTATGCTGCGGAATGTTCGTGAAGCTGACCTTCGACTGTTTATGGAAGTGTCAAAAACGCCGCCTGTCGAAGATCCTCTCGCTACGCCTATACAGGTCGTCGTCCCGGCCTTTATGATTTCCGAACTGCGCCGCGCTTTTGAAATCGGTTTTATGCTATTCCTGCCGTTTCTGGTGATCGATATCGTCACTTCGTCCATCCTGATGTCTATGGGTATGATGATGCTGCCGCCGATCGTCATCTCTCTGCCGTTCAAGATTATTTTCTTCGTGCTGGTCGATGGCTGGAATTTGATCGCAGGTGCGCTTATTCAAAGCTTCGAAATGCCGCCAGAGGTTGGACCTTCGATGTCGGCACCGCCTTTGGCTCCCGGAGCTACTCCCACGCCTTAAAGCGCAGGCGCATTTATACCGGATATGGCGCTTGATATTCTTTCTGCGTCTGAAACTTTGGTGACGATGAAAACAGAATTCGTTTTATCGATCATGCCGGCTGGTAACCCGCTGATTTGCTCAAGATGCCGCGCTCTTCTTTCAAGAAGTACCGCCCGGGGATCAAGATCATAAGGAGAGAACGCCGTATCGTCATAGCCCCCGGGATGACTGGTATCAGCAAATTTCTGAAGCGCGCTCACAGATCTGTCTATATTCGCGTTACACCCGACAAATATTAAATTCAGAGAGTTTTCCGATGGGCGATGGCTGTCAGGATCGACATAAGAACGAATAATTCTGCGCGGCTCGATAATGACGTTATTCCTGCAATGCTGGGCCACATCCCGTGCTGCATATCCGAAACTGAATTTGTCTCCTGCGCTTCTGACACAAAAATATTGTGTCAGGGAAGAAGGTGCATGATCTAGGTGTGATAATTTAAATTCAGGAATAGCATGAAAGCCGGACCGCGATGACGCGGCGTGAAAAGGAATATACTCGTTCATTAATTTACCCTCTACTCATTAAGCAGCCAAGAGGGTGACAAAATAATACTGAAGAGTCAAACTTTAACCGATTTAACCGTTGTTATTCAGTAGTTTGCGGCACGTTTATCGGCGGTTTCGCGGGCGCAACAGGCTTAATGTTTTTAGCAGGCGCTTTGTTCTGTGCATTTTGTGCGGCGCGGGAACTGTCGACAAAACCTTTAAAAATTTCGGTTTCTTCGATGATTGAATCAATCGTATCGCGATCGGCGAGTAAAGCGCTTTGACGCGGACGCGTGACGACTTCAAACTGACTTGCTTTCGTCGTTGCCGCCATCGCGGTTGAATATTTCTCTCTTAAATTCGCCAATACATATCTGTTATCCGCCAGATAAAGCGCGACGGCCCAGTTCAATAATAAATTAGCTTCCTCGTCGCTGGCAGGCCGTGTAGGTGATATCTGGCTTGTCTGAACAAGTGCTTCCATCGAGTCAGCTGCGTCTTGCCAGCGCTGGTTGGACCATCCGATATCGGCGCGAAGACGAAGAACTTCTTCGTTCTGTTCAAGGCCTGCCAATGTTGCGAATGCCTCTTCCGGTTTTTTCTGTTCGGATAAAGCCTCTGCCCTTAAAAGCGTAACCTGTCTTTTCAGACCCGGCTGATCTTCTTTTCCTAATAGTGATACTGCCTTGTCAAGAACAGCCAAGGCTTTCTCGGGCTGATTATCCTGAACGTAAATCGAACCAAGGCGCACCGCTGTCATTGCGCCCTCGACACCGCTAACTTTTCCTGAATCGATTTGAGATTGCAATAGCGCGGCGGCGCGAGGCAGTAGATCGGCGTCAACCAAGCGGTCTGCTAACTGGCGGATAATCCTCTCGGTCGGTGCGCCCTGAGGTGCCAGACTTGAAAATTCGTTATAGAGACTGATTGCATCTACCGGATTGATATTCTTGATCCTGTTTGGTTCAAACAGATTATTGAACGTTGTCACCATCTCAGCATCGATTTTCTGGCTTTGATCTTGCGTAGGCGCCAGCGAGGACGCCTGTCTCATCAGGGCAAGACCTTTAATCGGATCGTTATTGGCAATATAAAGTTGTCCCAGACGGTAATTAATCGATGTCTCCAGCTCATCGCCTCGCCATGCATAACGCAAGCCTTCCAAGCGGTTAATCCCCTCGGACGGTTTCAATTCCTTGCTTTCAAGCTGTAAGCTGGTCAATGCAAGTCCTGCTTTGGCACGATAGAGATCATCTTTGCCTTTACTTAATTCCTGCCATATTTTTTCCGCTTCCTTACCTTTGCCTTGCTGGCGAAGCGCCTCGCCTCTCATGTAATCGAGGGCGGACTGATAAGGCAGGATAAGTTTCTTCGCTTCTGCCAGCTTCATCAGTTTTTCCGCTTTGGGAAGATTGCCGTCACGCAGCGCCACCTCACTCAAACCTAAAGCCAGCGGAATTCTGACGTCATCGGGATAGGCTGCGAGCAAATCGAAATTATCCGGCAAGGTTTCAGCGGCCTGTTTCCAGTCTTCCAGACCCGCCAAAGCATAGGCTTTCCACAAAGGCGTTTCAGGAAAAGCTTTCAGACTTTCTGACGAAAAGTCTTTTAAAGCCTTTTCGTGATTGCCGGAAATCGCATCGGCCGCACCTGTCAAAGCAGTAAATTCTGGCGTTCCTTTAAGATCAGGCACAAATTGCTCCGCCAAATCCAAATAACCCGACGCTTCCTGTCCGTGCGCATGAGCGAGTTCCATTTTACCAAGCTTCAATAAATCTTGCGCTTTTTCTTGCTCGTCTTTTGCGGCTAACCCTGACATTAACAGACGGCGGTTCTGCTCGATATCATCGTTATCGCCGATTTTCCAGTCGCCGAACTTGAATATTCGCGCGCCGGGTTTTAAAGGAGCCTCGACTTTCTCATCTGGAACAGGCCTGGCCTCCGGCGTTTTCGCTTCGGGTGTTTTCAAGAAAGCTATATCGCTTTCAGACGAAATAGAAAGACCTTCGGGCGCGCCGATCCTTACACCGTCGTTGATTTTTTTAACATCGAGATCGTCAATCTTACTTTCGACCGCAATACCGGCATAAGATTCCAGTGAGTTAAACTCCGGAAATTGATGAATATTGCCGCTATAAAACCGCGCCGCGTCAACCGTCGCGACTTTCAACACATCGCCTGCGGACGGGTCTTCGATTTCGATCACGCGGCGTGCGGTTGCGACAGGCCAGAGCAAAGCGGCCTCTTTACCTTCATTTAGTTTTTTAAATTCCGTCGCAGTGGTCAAAGCGGCTTGGCTATTGGCAATAATTTTCCAGACAAGGCCGCTTCCCTCGACATGAAAATCGCTATCGTCGGGCAAAGCCAGCCTGAACGCCGTAGCTTCTTTCAGCGGAATACGCTCAAACGTCCCTATTTTCTTTGTGCCGGTTACCTGCGGTTCCAGCGGGTAATCGGGAATATCTGTGACGATCCAGAGATTACCGAACCTTTTGAAGACGGCCAGCCCCATTGTTTCTGTCGATGTCATCTGAATTTGAAACGATGAAGGCGCAGCAGTCTCTATTTTTTCAACTTTTGCCGCCGGGGCCGCCACTAATTTAGGCGCTTCTGTTTTCGTCACAGGCTTTACCGTTTCGACAGCTTTCGTAATTACTTTTTCTTCTGTTTTTTCCGGTTCGCTTTTTACGGCAGGTGGCGGTGTCGCCGGCCCGCGGATATCGACGATTACGCGATTGCCGATTTCGAAATGACGCACTTCCTGCCCGGCTGTAAAACCGATCACCGCCGTTTTGCCGTCTGGTGTTTTATAAGATGTTACTCGCGGCAAGCCCGTCGGCGAAGCGCCGTCGAGTTTAAAGCTTGCCGCGTTTTGAAATTTCAATTTCAGCTCGGATGATGTTTTATCTGTGACGTATGATGGAGGCTTCGGCCATTCGAACACGATCCGTGTATAATCGTCCTTTGCGCTTGCCCGCACACTAACCGAGTCATCGGCTTGCGCCAAAGACGTCGATGCCAGAAGCGCAAAAATCAAAGCGGGAAAACAGATTCGAACCATAGGCTAAATTGCCATAGCGACTTCCTACAAACAACTGCAAACGCCTTTTAAATCACAATGCTTTTAGTCTTCTCCCTCCGGGAGAAGGTTGGATGAGCGGTGATGCCGAAACTTGGGTGAAACTAGACCATTATCCCTCACCCTACCCTCTCCCGGAGGGAGAGGTTTTCCATTGCGTCATTTCCGTATATTTGTATAATTATGTCAGCCTGAAGACAGGCCTGCCGCTGATATTCCTCTAGCGGCTTTTCAAGTATAATACCATGAACCACAAGTCTTCCGGAAACGTTCTCTTTCTTATCTTGATTGCTGTAGCGCTTTTCGCTGCCCTTGCCTATGCCGTGACCAGCACTTCGAATAGCGGCGTGAAAAACAGTCAGAAAGAAAAAGACCAGACTTATATTGCCCAATTACTTCAATATGCAACGTCGCTTCAGACTGGCGTTCAGCGTTTGAAACTGATCAACGGATGCGATGACACTCAATTAGGATTTGGCAATACCGTTTGGCAATTTACCTGGTCAAGCGCAATTGTCCCGCTCAACCATAATCCAAGTGCTATTGCTAAATGTAAATTGTTTGATCCGGCAGGCGGCAATCTAAGAGCGATAAATATCGTGCCTGAAAAATCGCCCTATACCAATATAAAAAAGCCGGGCAACTTTGCTGTTTCGGTAGCAAAAATTAACGGCGTAGGCACAGACGAACCGGATTTGGTTTTAACGACGAGCTATTTTACCGACGAAATATGCCAGAGTATTAATGAAATTTCAGGTAATGGAAGCATACTACCTATTCTGCCTGTTAGCTGGACCGCCGGAACTGATCCCTTTAATGGCACATTTCCGTCAACAGCGGCTACCTGGAACTTCCCTTCAGGCATGGCAGGGGCACAAACCGGATGTACCAAATGGTGCAATGCTGCGAGCTGTGTAGGAAACGTTATGTTCTTTCACGTGCTTGTTGCACGTTAGTTCACTGCCTGTTCATACAGGAAATGCATAAGCTGATCCTAAACAAGTCGGCCAGCAGCTCCGATAACGTCAGGCATCCATAATAATGCTTACCGTCACGGCGTCCGCGAATTAGATCCATGATATTACAGGCAGATTTCTACTTTCCCTTCTCTTGTACTTTCTTTATATTACCATTATATAATTCAACCAGCTGTAGAATTGATCCTTAATCTTGCCCCTCTTCGCGGATGAGGACACAGTAGTATTTGGAAGTAAAATTATGCGACATATATCCGGTAACGCCTTTTTCCTGATTTTGATCGCTGTCGCGCTGTTCGCCGCGCTTTCTTATGCTGTAACATCTGTAAGTCGGACAGGTGGTGTATCAACATCGAAGGACAAGTCAAAGACAAGCGCATCGGCCATATTAAATCATGCAGCGTCTCTTCAGGCTGCCATCACCAGATTGAAAACCTTATATGGTTGTGCCGATGATCAATTTAACTTTGCCAATAATATTTACAAAACAGGTCATGGTGCTTTAGCCATACCCGCGAATTCAAACGCACCATCTACAGGTAACTGCGACGTATACTCACCTAAAGCGGGTAACGCAGTTCCTTATATCTTTCCAGTCAGTGCTGCCGGACCGATTGGCGGTGACCTTACCAAGCCGAAACTTGGACATGCCAGCTTATCTGTAGCTCAGTTCAAAAACGTTGGCACCGATGGACCAGTGGGAACAGCATCAGCAAATGATCTTGCGATCCGTTTTTTTTGGCTTAATCGTGAAACTTGCCTTGCTCTGAACGATTTACTAGGCGTTAGTAATCCCGGCGGTGAACCACCTGTTACTTCTACAGGATCGGGCGATTATACCAATGGGTCATTTGCCGCTACACAGATTATACAATCTGCATCGACGAACGGATTTCAGGCTTTTTGCTTTCAATATAGTTCCGGCAACACTTATTACAGTTTTATTGACGTCCTGATTGCCCGATAGGATTAGAACAAATCCGCCAAGAGCTTATCTATGTCATCTTGACTGACAGCTTTATCCGGCATTTGCGGACCATTTTTTAAACGTTCATCGCCTTCCCTTGTATCTTCGACAGGAGCATCCAGCAATGTATCGGGCATTTTGTCGGCAAGAATAGCCAGAAGAGCGCCGACTTTTTCTTCAATGGATTTAAGGTTTTTCATCACCTTGCTAATGCGCTGGCCAGTAATATCCTGAAACGAGCAGGCTTCGAGGATTTTGGTTACTTCATTCATTAGAACATCTTTATGTCCGGCATCCAGCTTTTCAGCCTCGGCGCCAATAACGTCGCAAGCATCCATGATCACGCCTGTTGCGGCTTCCGTTGCGGCAACCACCGCACCGAGTTCGTCGGTTGCGGTCGGCACGTGCGTAAATTTGACATCACCGACATGAGTTTCGCTGATTTCTTTTCGGCTGCTTTCGATAAGGTTTTGTAAATCTCTCAATTCACTCGCTATTTTCTCGCGCGAGGACTCTTCTTTCGCTTCGACTTTCTGAATGACCGAATTGATAAGCTCCTTAACCTGATCCTTCCCGATTTTATTTTCTGAATTTGACATGTAGTTTCCCCTGATCCCGATTAGAAATCTCCCAGAACGGCGCTCATTTTCATCTTTAGTGTTTCCGCATTAAATGGCTTGACGATGTAATTATTTACACCAGCCTGCTTGGCAGCAATGACATTCTCTGTTTTGCTTTCCGCCGTAATCATAATGAACGGAACGTTTTTATTTTGGTCGCCGCCGCGAATATGCTTCAAAAGCTCAATGCCTGACATCGGCTCCATGTTCCAGTCGGAAATAACAAGCCCGTAATTCTTCGATTTAAACATATCGAGAGCCATAGTACCGTCTGTGGCCTCGTCGATATTGGAAAAGCCGAGCTGCTTGAGCAAATTGTTGATGATACGCAGCATCGTCTTGTAATCGTCGACGATCAAAACATTCATATTCTTGTCTACGGCCATTCTGGCATCTCCTGAAAATATTCTGGTAGTATCTGGCGGCTTTGCCTGCAAGATAGTCAGTATGCAACGCAATAATTAATAAAATACTACGTTTATAATCGTATGCAGGAATAACGGATTTTAGCGGATTGCCGATTCCGGCAAAGGTGGCGGCGCGTTGGGATTACCGAAACCTGCAGTGGTGGAACCGGTCCCCGGCAATTTATTCTGTTCTGACAGGAAAAGCGTTAAACTGCGTGCTTTTTGCGGGTCCATGAGGGCAACGATCGGCGACACTTTGCGTTCGGACATCTTGGTAACGACAGATAAAAGGACATCCATATCGAGCTGGTTAAAAATCTTAGCCGCGTCCTTAGGTTTCATACCTTCGTATATCTTAACCAGCTTCGCAGTATTTGCCTCTTCTTCCGCATTTTGTTTTTTAAGCAAGGATTGGATTTCATTACGGATCGCCGTCAGCTCTTCGACTTTCTTATTAACTTCTTCGGTTCCCGCCTTCATCAAAGCCTCTCGTTGATCGAGTTGTTTTTCTCTTTGCTCGATCATTTGACGACGTTCCATCAGGTCATCATATACTTCTTTGCGGATGGCGGAGTCATCGAAATCAGAGTCAGAGTCCTGCCAATCTTTAACCGGCACTACCTTCTCGCTTTTGACACTTGCTTGATCCGCCGGGCTGGCCAATTTGGGCGTCGATGCGGTTTTTGCATCTGTCAGTTCTTCTTTCGGCGGCTCCGCATCTTCCACTTCGGCAATTTTTCCTTTTTCTTCTTTTTCTTCCTGCGCATAGGCGCTTCCAAGATTTTTGATCTGGAAGAACGTGTCGCCGATGCGCACCATGAACGCCAGTGACGCAACCATCACCAGTAACGGCAACAAGCGAAGCTTTTTAAAAGCGGATGCAAAAAATTCGTTCATTAATCGCCTTTACCTTTGCGGCGCAACGCAGCCGCCAATTGTTTTTCCGACTGGCTTAGGCCATCGTCTTCAGTGTTGTCATCAGAAGGGAAGTCCCGATCGCGAATTGAGAAGAAAGATTTTACCGGACTTTTTTCAGCAGGCGCTTCATGTTTTTTTTCTGCAGCAAACGCAGGCGCTTTGCCGCCCGGATAGGTCAGGTTCACGGAAGTCTGTGACATGTGATCCGATATTTCCCGGCTTTTGGTTGCCAGATTTTCCAGGCGCTCCGCCAGCTTGTTACCGGACTCCGTCATGATCTGGAGTTCATCGGAAATACCGGTAGCTTTATCGACGAGCTTTCGCAGTTCCGTGCTGGAGTCTTTCGCAACGTCGTCAAGTGTCGTAATGCCTTCCTGCGCCCGCGTAATCTGCGATGACAGGTCGCGGATTAATCGCTCCATGTCACTTCGGTTCGAACGGAACGCTTCCAGATGTTTTGACAGGCGAAGCGCATAGAAAATTGTCGCTCCCAGCAAAATCGTAATCAGGATGTCCATTGCTAAACTCAGTGACATTGTAAAGCCTTTACTTTTTATTCTTCTGTAGGAGGTATATAACGCTCGATTTTAACTGCGATATTTCCTTCTTTTTGTCCCATGGGACCCGTAAACATCGGGAAATCACCACAACGCATTTCAACTTTATCCGTCGGCTTTGTATTGAACATGACGGTTGTGCCTTTTTTCCAATTCAGCATTTCGCCTAAGGAAACGATACGCTCGCCGAGAACAGCCTGAAGAGCCACATCGGTCAAATATAATTCGTTGGTAAGGTGTGTCTCCCAGATTGAATCGCGGCCGAATTTTTCTCCCATGAACATTTGCAGCAAGAGTTCACGGATAGGCTCAAGCGTCGCATAAGGAATTAAAATCTCGATCCGTCCGCCCCGGTCACCCATATCGACGCGCATGCGTACCAGTACGCAAGCATTTCCGCTTTGCGTTATTGCCGCGAAACGCGGGTTGGTTTCCATTCGGTCCAGATTGAATGTCACTGGCGACAATGGGTCAAACGCCGATGACATGTCGGACAAGGTGACATTAAGCATCCGTTCGACAAGACGCGATTCAATCGTCGTATAGGGACGCCCTTCGACGCGGATCGATGGCGTGCCTTTTCGTCCGCCAAGCAAAACATCGACCACGGAATAAATCAGCGCGGAGTCGACAACAAGCAATCCAGTATTGTCCCATTCGGATGCCTTGAAGACGGAAAGCATAGCTGGCAGCGGAATAGAATTAAGGTAATCGCCGAAACGCACTGTCGAGATCTGGTCGAGGGAAACTTCGACGTTATCGGAAGTGAGGTTCCGCAAAGACGTTGACATCAAGCGCACCAGACGGTCAAACACGATATCGAGCATTGGCAAACGCTCGTAATTGATCAGCGCGGCATTGACCAATGCCATGACACCGGAGGTTTCGCCGCCATTACCCGCATCGTCGAAGCCGAGAAGAGAGTCGATTTCAGATTGATTCAGAATACGGGTATTTTCTTCCGGCATGGCCCCGCCTTCGGCGCTATCGCCTGCGGCCATGGATTCCCATTCGGCCATCATGCGGCGTTCTTCTTCGCTCATCCCGTCGGTAGCGGCATCCTGGGTCGGCGCTTCGGCCATTCAGGTTTTCCTTTCCGGTATCTGTTTCGTCTTCTTATTATTATATAGAGCCCGTCTTACAAGTTTCAGGCCAAATTTTAACTATTGTATCAGAATTTCTTGGAACAGGACATCTTTGACTTCCGTAGGCGCGGCAGCCTGATTGACCCGTGAGAGAAGTTCCATTTGCAAACGATAGATGCCTTTTGACCCACGAAGATCCTGCAAGCGCAACTCCCTTAAATACGTCTGGAACTGGTCGACGACACGCGGCAAAACTTTTTCGACCGCCGCCTGATCGGCTGCGTTCTTAAGCTCCAATTGTATGGACAAGCGAAGATATCTTTGCTCTCCGCTATCGCTGTTAAGATTGACGACCATATCGGGAATTTTCAGGAAAGCCGGCCCTGTCGCGCCGCCTTCACCATGTTCGCCTTCCGCTGCTTCTTCACCTTCGGCAGGCGCTTCGCCATGCTCACCTTCCTTGGAAGCTTCCGCACCTTCTTCGGTTTTCGCGGCTTCTTTGCCTAAAACTTTATCCAGCATGCCGGTAAAATATGCCGCAGCACCGCCCCCTCCGAGTAACAAAAGGGGAATCAGGATGATTAGCAGCTTTTTTTTGCCGCCTTTTTCTCCGTCATCGAGAGGGGTAATATTATCGCCGCCTTCGGAAGGCTCTAATTCTTTGCTCGCCATTGGAAAATCTTACCTGAAGAATAGTAATAACCAGAATCGGTTTTGCTATTCTAACCTGTTGTTACAATTCACCAAATCATTTCTTGAAGGGGATTAAAACCGAACCCGGCAAATTATGACATGGAAATATAGCCTTGTTTCTAAGTTATTGATTTTATTGGAAGCGCAATTGGCACACTCCCTGCAAATCGTATCACAGGTAAGAAAACGAGACGGTAAAAACCGCTCAAAGCTAAATGGGATAAGGTTATGGATAGCAGTTTATATGTAGGGCTTTCCCGCCAGGTGGTTTTAAGACGCGCCATGGATATGTCGGCGAATAATATCGCCAACGCCCAGACACCCGGCTATCGCTCGCAAAACCCAATGTTTAAGGAATATATGTCGGAGCCGGGTAACAAAGCCCGTCCTCTTTCAATGGTTGAAGATCAAGGCCAGTACGATACGACAACAGCAGGTCCGGTTCAATTTACCGGCGGCACTTATGATGTGGCCCTTACGGGTCCAGGTTTTATGGACGTAAAGACACCGACAGGTGAAATTATGTATACCCGCGCCGGTAATTTTACCATCGATAGAACCGGCATGCTCATTACATCCGCCGGCTATCAGGTTGGCAATGTGCCGATCCTGATTCCTGAGGACACTCAGGAAGTCAAAATTCTCGAAGACGGATCCGTCTCGGCTGACGGCAATAACGTCGGTCAGATCACGATGACCGAATTCGCCAATGTTCAGGATCTTGAACCGCAAGGCAACGGTCTTTACTCGTCCAAATCGCAGGGTACGCCGGCGCTTGAGACAGGCATGAAACAGGGAATGGTCGAGGGATCGAACGTGAATTCCATTACAGAAATGAGCCGCATGATCGAAATTTCACGCGCTTACGAACAGACAATGACAATGCTGAAGAATGAAAGCGACCGGGAACTCGGCGCTATTCAGCGCCTCGGCAAAATGAGCGGACAATAAGGTTTAAAGGAGAACTAAAATGAGATCACTTGATATCGGCGCTTCGGGAATGCTTGCCCAGCAGATGAATGTTGATACGATTTCCAACAACATCGCAAACATGACGACCACGGGTTTCAAACGCCAGCGTCTCGAATTCGCAGATTTGATGTACCAGCATCTAAGCCGCCCCGGTTCACAAGCCTCGGCTAACGGCGATACGGTTCCATCCGGTATCTCGCTCGGTCTTGGTGTACGTCCGGCAGCAACCTACCGTATTCACGAACAAGGCACGATCCTGATTACTGACGGTGATCTTGACGTCGCGATCAACGGAAAAGGTTTCTTTCAGGTCGAATTGCCCAACGGTGATACTGCCTACACCCGCGCCGGTTCCCTGCAACGCAACCAGAACGGCGAAATCGTTACAAATGAAGGCTACCGCCTGACACCGGCCATCACTATTCCGGACGATGCCATCGCCGTTGAAATCAATGCGGAAGGCGAAGTGTTCGCAAGTATTCAGGGGCAAACCGCACCAAGCAATCTGGGACAACTGCAACTCGCCAACTTTGTGAACCCGTCGGGTCTGGAAGCCACAGGCGACAATCTTTTCCTTGAAACCGAAGCGTCGGGCGCTCCGACGATAGGAAATCCGGGCGATGATAACCTCGGCACCTTGCGTCAGGGAATGCTGGAAAGCTCAAACGTGGACTCCGTTAAGGAAGTCACGAATTTGATCACGGCCCAACGGGCTTATGAGATGAACTCGAAAGTCATCTCAACATCGGACGAGATGATGCAGTCCGTCAGCCAGCTGCGATAATTTAGAAAGATAAGGAGCCGACCATGACACGTGAAGATTTAATCGATATCAGATACGCCACATATACAATGTGCCGCATAGGTGTCCAGACCACGCTGGCGACCCTTGTTGGCGTTACGCTCCTGATCGGCGCCGCCCAAGCCGCGACGATCAAACAGACCTCCGTTATCAATTCCGATGTCGTTCATTTAAGCGATGTTTTTGAAGGTCTGGAACGTGAAGACGCTGTTCTCGGCAACGCGCCTGCCCTCGGCAAGGACATGGTATTGAATTTAACGACGCTGAAACGCATTGCTGCCAATTATTCGGTTGCCTACACGCCGGCTTCCATAGCCGATCAGGTCACGCTCCGCCGCGATGCGCAAACGATTGACGAAGCCGCCATTTCCGATGCCTTGAAAGCGTCTTTGGAAGAAAAAGGCGTCACCGGGAATTTCACGATGAGCTTAACCAATGCGCAAGCCGGGATTATCCTGCCGGGTAACGCGGAGCCTTCCGTCGAAGTGGCGACAATTAACTATACGCCGGGCCGCGACGTTTTTACGGCGACTTTGGCTGCGCCGTCCGCTGAAAATCCGGTTAAAACCTTACAGGTTTCCGGCATTATTAACCGCATGGCCTCGGTTCCGGCTTTGAATGGTTCTGCCCGTAAAGGCGATATTATTTCTGCTTCCGATATCGTCTGGATTGAAGTGCCGGAGCGCACACTGGCAAAAGATGCCGTTTTGGATGCGGATGATCTGATCGGCAAGACCCCGTCTCGCGTTTTATCTGCCAATCGCCCGGTCAAGGCGGCAGAAATTGCCAGTCCGCAACTCGTCTCCCGCGGCGATGACGTCACAATCCTCTATACAGTGGCTGGCATGACCTTGAGTGCGAAGGGTAAATCTCAGCAAAATGGCTCTGACGGCGACCTTATACGCGTCACCAACCTATCCAGCGCCAAATCGATGTCGGCCCAAGTGACAGGAGACCGCATCGTAACCGTCCAGTAGGCACGGAACTTGCGAAGCAGATAACAACTGAGTGTGTAAGTAAAAAATATAAAAACAAAAAACCAAGGTGGGCTAAAAATGAAAAACAAACTGATTTCGATCCTCGTCCTGTCCCTCGCAACTACGAATTTAAGCGCCTGTTCCAGCGTCGACCGCTTGAAGAATATCGGTAATGAACCGGACCAGTCTGCCGTGGTCAACCCGGCGGCTAAAAACGATTATCAGCCGGTCTCTATGCCTATGCCGGCCCCTAAGCCCTATGTCCGTCAGGCGAACTCCCTGTGGAACGGAGCGCAAAAAGGTTTCTTCAAGGACCAGCGCGCAGGTCAGGTTGGCGATATCCTGACAGTCGTGATCGATATCGATGATAAAGGCGAACTGAAAAACGAAACGACGCGTGAGCGTTCATCCGGTGAAAATCTGGCTATTCCGAAATTGCTCGGTATCGAAGCTGAGGGTTTCGCACAAGTCCTGCCTGAAGCCGTCGATCCGACAAATTTGGCGACAGCAAGATCAACGTCCAGCCATACCGGCAACGGCGAAGTCGACCGCGAGGAAAAAATCGAGATGCGCTTGGCAGCCACAATTACCCAGGTATTGCCAAACGGCAATCTTGTCTTGTCCGGCACACAGGAAGTGCGGGTCAATTTCGAGAACCGTATCCTGAAACTAGCCGGCGTTATTCGCCCTGAAGATGTCAGCGTCGAAAATTCCATTCCCTACGACAAAATTGCCGAAGCGCGCATATCCTATGGCGGCAAAGGCCAGCTTACCGATGTTCAGCAGCCTCGCTATGGACAACAAGTCTATGATGTCCTGATGCCGTTCTAACAAGTTACCCTACTGCGTATCCCTTTACCTACCCTTACCCACCCTACCTTATATCCCTGGCCGAGCGGTTCCCTTCCGCGAAGCCGGGATTTTTTTTGAGCATGGAATGCGATTTAATTTTGACGGAACTCATAAACAGGCGTAGGCTTTTGTAAAATAAATTAAAAACTATCGAACACGGAGCGTACCCAATAATGATTTTCTTCACAGAGCCGCAAGACGGCCTGCTAGTTGTTGCTGCCACATCTTTTAACTGCGTAAGTTTACCCGTTTTTTCCAATGTTAAAATCGAGGAAGGCCGCTTGACTATCCAGGTCGAATTTCAGGACCGCAACTTTACACGCGAACAGATGATCGAACATCTTCATGATTCACATCTGCGCATATTAGCCAAGCACAATGACTTTCCTTATAAATTCCAAGGCTTCGAGCATAAGACGACTTTCGACTCTTTCCGCATTAAATACAGTGAGTTGAAAAGCTGGAGAGAGCAAACTGAAGCTGCCGTTAACAGCAAATTCAAAGTGCAATGTGAGAACGGATCAGGGGAATATTCGAGCAAAACCCATGTGAACACGGTTTTACTCGATACCTTAGAAAAAGCCTGTGCTGCGATGGAATATTACAAACTGAATCACTCGCAGGAATATACGGAGGCACGTAGCCGAAAAGGCCCCATGGCCGAAGGCTGGCGTTTTATGCCCGCATAAAAAAAGCCCTCATCCGAGGGCTTTTTTCTATTCGTCTCTTTGCGTGCGTTCCATCCGCTCATGTCGTTCCTGCGCCTCGATTGATAATGTCGCAATCGGCCGCGCATCCAAACGTCCGACCCCGATCGGTTCGCCCGTCTCTTCGCAATAGCCGTATGTTCCATCATCGATGCGTAGCAACGCTTCGTTGATCTTTGTAATCAGCTTGCGCTCGCGGTCGCGTGTGCGAAGCTCCAATGCGTGATCTGTTTCTGCGGAGGCGCGGTCGGTCAGATCCGGCTGCTGAAGTTCGGTGGTTTGAAGCGTATCGTGAATTGTCGCCGAGGACTCGCGTAAGAGTTCTTCCCGCCATTCAATGAGCTTCTTGCGAAAATACTCCGTCATGGTTGGGTTCATAAATTTTTCTTTGTCTGTCGGCTTATAATCTGGCGGAACATTCACGCTACCGGCTTTGGACATAATGGGAATCCTTTCAGGAAATCAGAAGTAAGAATCGGTTTATTAATATCTATGACGCAGGAAGGTAGGGCGAAGCCGCCTAAAACTCAAGGAGACATGTTTTTAAACCCACTTCCATCCCGATCATTTTACATTGACATAAAAGGATTTTAGTCCTACTCTATGTATATCAAACTGATCCATAAAAGCTACGCCCTTTTGCAGAAACCGACAAACGAAAAGAAAATAGCAAAAAACAACACAACGAACTAGGAGCCAAGGCTAGCTCTTTGATTTAAAACATATATTAGTATTTATTAATTAAATTCTATCCGTCCCTAGCCGGCGGCATAAAAAGAACATTCCTGTCGCGCCGCTTAAGATTACAAGCGGAATAAGAACCAGATCAGTCAACCAGTTGATCCCTATACAAAAGAGCGGACCGCCGGGTTTGCACATATTTTGACTCGACATGTAAAGGAAGCCGCTTAAGAAAAGCGCCAGCGGCAAAAACAATATAACGATAAGGATATCGATAGCTCTCATAACAAGAAAACCCGCAACCTTAAAAGTTGCGGGCTTAGCTTCTATTTAAGAATGAGAGACTCGGGGACCGCAATAAGCTGCGGCTTTCAAAAGTGTCAGACTGTAGATTGCGGCAACACCGACCAGAATATAGACAATATTGGATAATGCCGTATCAGCGCCGAACAGGGTGGCAACCAAATCTAGATCGAACGCGCCGACTAGACCCCAGTTAACACCGCCGACGATGACCAGAATAAGTGCGATAGTATTTAAAATTTTCATGTGATGTTCCTCTTTATGAATTAATCCATGAAAAGGAGCTAGGTAACCAATCCTATAAAGCAATGAAAAAAATTATAATTATTTCAGGTACTTAAAGGAACTTTTTTAAAGACGCTTTGACGCATCCAACGCCATACGCATCTTGGCGATCTCAATCTGGGCACGAAGGTCGATTTCATCCAGAATAGACGCCAATTGCGGGTCCTGAATTCGCTCACGATGCGATGCAACGACATCCGCTATGTCTATGAGATTCCCCACACTTACATTGCCTGTCAAGATTCCAAGACGAACCTTATCCAGCCCACGAAGGACGCTATCGGCGCGCTTTTTCATGCGTCCGCGACTAGCGCGTTCCGCCGGATCTTCCGCGCCTTGCGCCGCTAAAAGACTATCCAGTCTGGCAATCGCATTCGCGCCGGATGTATGCGCCGCTTCGGAAGTTTCTTCCGCCCCGCCCAGTAAGCCACTGAAAGCGGTCGATCCTGTGCCGCTGGCGCTACCTGTCTTTTTCGAACCGGAAGTTTTGGATGTTTTATCTGGGCCTGTAATCTTCATATCATTATCATACCAAATCTTTCCTGCTTTTCCACTCGGCAAGTTTTTCCTAGCTGCGGAACTGGCACGATCCTCGCAAGGAGATACCCAACAATTATAAAATATGGTGGTTGGTATGAAAAAGATTGCGAAACGGTTTAATAGATTAAATCTCGATGGCCTGGTTATCTTCTGCTTCGGTGCCTTATGCTTGTTCCTGGCGCTACTGGGAAACGCAGCCTCGGCTCAGGCCGGGACGACCCGTATCAAAGATATCGTCAATATAGAAGGCGTCCGTGATAACGTTCTGATCGGGTATGGTCTTGTCGTCGGCCTGAACGGTTCCGGTGACAAACTCGCCAACTCTCCTTTTACCAGCCAATCCCTGATCGCCATGCTGGAACGCCTTGGCGTCAATGTCCGTGGACAAAATCTCAATACGGGTAACGTCGCCGCCGTTATGGTTACCGGAACCCTGCCGCCTTTCGCCTCTCAAGGTTCGAAAGTAGATGTCACCGTCTCCACGCTTGGCGACGCCAAGTCACTTCAAGGCGGTACGCTTCTTGTCACACCATTGAAAGGTGCGGACGGGGAAGTTTATGCCGTATCTCAGGGCCCGATTGCCATTTCCGGTTTTGCCGCCGGTGGTGAAGCGCAGACCATCACCCAGAACACGCCGACACGCGGCCGTATCGCTGGCGGCGCCATCGTCGAGCGCGAGATCGATTTCGACTTAAATCAATTGCCGGAAGTGCGCTTGTCTTTGCGCAATCCTGACTTTACGACGTCCCGCCGCATTGCCCGCGCCATTAACGGCTTTACCAATGCCGAACTGGCCTCCGCCGCCAATGACGCAACCGTTCTCCTGCGCAAGCCTGACGGCTATCCGGGCGGTATCGTCGAACTTATCACCGATATCGAGCAGCTTCCGGTCGAGCCTGATCAGATCGCCAAAGTCGTCATCGATGAAAACTCCGGCACGATCGTCATGGGCTCCGATGTTCGTATCTCGACCATTGCCATCGCTCAAGGTAACTTGACCATTAAAGTCAACGAGACTCCACAAGTCTCCCAGCCGAACCCGTTCTCCGAAACAGGCTCGACCGTCGTGGTCCCGCGCTCCGATATACAGGTCAACCAGTCCAAAGACGCGAAGCTCGCCGTGCTTGAGAACGGCGTAACATTGCAGGATTTGGTGACCGGCCTCAATAAACTCGGCGTAGGTCCACGCGATATCATTACGATCCTCCAGGCCATCAAAGCCGCAGGCGCCCTGCAGGCAGAAATCGAGACGATGTAATGTCCGATATTTCCGTCGCCACCTCACAAGCCTCTTCCGCTTTGCAAACCGCGCAATTGCGCTCTGCCGAAAGCAAGATGGCCAATGCTGCCAAATCCGCCTCTTCTATATCCGAGAAAGACATGAAGCGGATCGATAAAACCGCTCAGGATTTCGAAGCCGTCTTCGTAACTGAAATGCTGCGCCCGATGTGGAATATGATGAAAGTCAGCGAAGAATTCGGCGGCGGCAAAGGCGAAGAAGTCTTTCGTGACTTTACCTTGAACGAATACGGCAAACAAATCGCGAGCCAAGGCGGTTTCGGTATCGCAACTCATGTCAAAGAACAATTGATCCGCATGCAAGCGCAAGCGTCTCATCCGGGCGCGGAGCCGGAAGTTATTGCCCAGGCCGTCAAAGAGGCGATGGCGAATTAATATTTGTGTGCTTGCGCCCCAAATGCGCAGGCCGCCCGTAGAATAGTTGAAACCTTTACCCGACGGAGACTTATAGAATATGACCCCTCCTCCTTCCGAATCCAATCTCCTCTCCGGCAGCCCTGAAAAAGCAATGGCCACCATGCTCGGCGTCATGATGGGTCTTAAAGACCTCTATAAAAAAGAAACCGACGCCATGCGCAGCCGTGATGTGAAGAAGTTTTTGAACCTGCAGCCTGCCAAGGAAGCCTATACGCGAGACTATGAGATATTGGTCAAGGAATTACAGGCGCGGTCCATGACGATTAAAAAGATGGACACACCGCTTCGTGAACGCCTCGTCGCCGAGCAGCATGAACTAGCGGCCTTGGCCGAAGAATCCATGAGCTGGTCGCTTCGTATGGCCGACGCCGTGCGCCGCGTTCAGGAACGTTTGATCAATGCCGCCCGCGAAACCCTAAAGAACGAAGCGCCGAATTACGGTTCCGCAGGAAAAATTCAAGCCTCTGCCACCCCTGTCGCAACCGCTTTCAATGAAGCTTATTAAGAGGATATAGCATGACTCCATACATGCCTTCCGCATCCGTTGCTAAACCAACCACTCCACCGCCGTCTTATCAGTCGAAAGATGCGCCGAAACCCGAGAGAAAGCAGACTCAGGAGACATCCTCTACTGAAAAATCCTACCTGGCGGAAAATGACAAAGATATTCCGGCAACCGACGATTCGGCTTTTGCAGAAATGATGGCCGCACTTTTAAACATGCCCTCGCTGGCGCAACCTACGCCTCCTGTCATAACGAAAGCCGCAAACGATATAGCTGTAACCGCATCGACAACTATCAATACTCGTCCGGCATCCCTGTTCAACATGGATCCCGCTCTTCTTATATTGCCGCAGGATATGTCTGCCGCATCTCTTACACCCTCGACAGATGGAAGCTTCAGCACCGAGTTGATCGCAGCCCTGACGCCGGGAATTCCAGCCCAAACAGACGCAGCGGTTACATCCGCTGTTTCCGTTCCAATCCTTCCGGCGGATACGTCCGGAACACCATCTTTAACGGTCGATACATCTGTGGAAGCTGAGCCGAGACTAATCGCTTCCGGCCTTGATCCGGTACAGCTCGGCAAATTGCAGGAAAAAGTTGCGGAAACCGTCAATCCTGCCGTTAAATCGGAAACGCCTGCACCTGTGCGAACAACGCCTGTTGTGCAGACGGCGCAAGCCTCACCAACCATTCCAACAGATGCGGGCATTATTACAGTGACACTGCAAGCGCCTGAATCTACCGTGGCCGCCCCTGTAACGACATCTACCCCTGTCGGCAATGTCGCCGTTGCCGTTGCGACCCAAATGTCTGCCTCTCAAGCTGCACCTATGACAGTCGCTGTTACAGCAACATTGGATGCGCCTGTCGAAACCGAAGCAAATTTTTTAGCTTCTATTGAACCCGGCACGGAAGAAATTCAGCAGGACACTGGTTTTGACCCACTCGAATTCCGTATAGCCCAGCGTTTCCAGCGTCCGGCTGCACAACCCGCAGCAACATCGACACAACCTGTAGCCACGCCGCCAACACAGCAAGCTGCCGTTAACGCCGACTCTTCCCCTGCTCTCCACGCGGAAACAAGAATGAAAGGCAAAATTCCGGCTCAGGTTGAAAATACAGCCTCGCTGTCATCCACTTTGCTGACGACAACATCGGCAAATAACCTAACGGCTGCACCTGTCGCATTACCTGTTACCGTTACGCCGATGACAATCGCCTCATCCCCTGTTGCCCAAGGCTCTTACGCATCTCAAGCCCATCCCGCGATTCAGACCGTAGCGGCGGCCATTGCCAAAAACGCCAAGGAAAGCGGCCCGCAAACCATCTCGATCCGCCTCGATCCTCCGGAACTTGGCAAATTGCAAGTCGAGATGAAATACAAGAAAGGCGATCCTTTAAAAGTCCATGTTGTATTAGAAAAAGCAGATACAGCAAACATGTTTCAAAAAGACGCTTATGCGCTTGAAAATGCTTTGAAAGACGCAGGGGTTCAGATGGACGGGTCATCCCTGTCTTTTGAATTCTCTCAAAATAACAATGCTTTCCGCCAGACTATGGACAGGGAGTCGGCTTCCGGGACATCTCGCTCTTTATCCGCCGATATAACTGCGACGACAGAGTTGGCTGACATCGAAACCTCCATGGATATATTCACCGATAATAAAACGGGGCTAACTCGTTATAATTTACGGGTTTAATAGATATCGCCCCGCTTCCGTGCTACAATCAGCTACATAAGCAGTTTCAAAATTAAATAAAAATTTATCAATTTGGGTCATCCTTATTATGGGATATTTCCCGAAAAGCGATTTGGAACAGGGTGTATATGCAGGATTTGGCGAGAAGAAGATCTGAACAAGGTATCTCTTTACTTGAGATCTCTATTGCACTGATTGTCGTAGGCATTTTGATTGTGCCTATTTTGCAGATGTACAATATCAATAAAATGGAGCGTCAATCGCGCGAAAATAACAAAAGCCTGGAGAATATCGCGATTGCTCTTAACAAATATGCCCAGCAACATAAAAAATACCCGGTCCCCTCCGACCCTACTTTAGCGGCTTCCAATGCCTCTTATGGTACTCCGGGTCTGGTTACAGCCACTAGCAACTGCGCCAGTATTACAGGAGTGCGTTGCATTAACGGGGCCAGCCCAAACACTGCAGATATAGACGAAGTTTTAATCGGAACGGTTCCTTTTCGGGAATTAGGTCTAGATGAAAAAGAGATCTATGATATCTACGGTTCTAAAATCACTTATTACATTACGCGTCAATTAACCGATCCTAATACATTCAGAAACGGTGCCGGCGCGATCCGCATCGCTGATCAAGACAATCAGCCACTCGTGATTAAATTAACCAGGCAGAATGGATCAGTTTTAAACGATCCGTCATCAGACAGTGAATTAAGCGAGCCTGATACTATTAATGCCAGTAATGAAAACAGAGTCATGTTCGCAATTGTAAGTCATGGCGCGGACCGCAAAGGCGCCTGGCAGCGTGACGGAACGATATCCGCCTGTACCAATGCCGGGTTGGATGCAAATAACTGCAACTCGGCATCGATGACATCGACTTTACGCGGGCGGTATAAATCAGAAACCGTTACAATCGAAGATCCTGCAAGTCCGGGAACTAACATTCAGGCAATTCTTCAGTCGCCATCCCGGTCTTTCTCCAATGCCAGCGGCGCAACACACTATGACGATACCTTAGTATACCGCACTACATCGCGTGACAAAGGCTGGACAGGCTTGAGAAGCGAAAACGCAACTGATGAAGAAGGCGCTTATTTGTCCGAAGCCGGAAAAATTGCTATTAAAGCAGATATTACTACTCCTGTTACTCCCAATGCGGCCATGGACGTCGGCGGTAATGTACAAGCTTTTAAAACCATGGCTCAAACGGTTTGCAACGAAAGCGCAGGCACAACAAACTGCTTCCGTTTGAAAAATATATTGGCACCCGAACCGACGGATCCTGTTGAAATGGCTAAAGGCGGCCTTGATAAATCCGTCAAATGCGATAGCGAAAACGGGCTTACAGGATTTGATCTTCAAACTGACAGCAGTGTACGGAATAACACGCATACACCAAATCAATCCGAAAGATTTATTAAACGTAATTGCCCCTCAACAAAAGTGCCTTCTGGGAATACAAACCAAGGCTGCCCAAATGGTATCAGCAGAATTGTCGGAGGATTTGTTCAATGCCGATAAAAAAACAGCCCCCTATCTCAAATCAAGCTTCAGGATTTACGCTACTTGAACTGAGCGTTGTTATTGTCATCTCCATCATACTAACAATGATGATCGTTAAATTCTTGGACAGCTATAATGAACAAATCAAGCATGAGGAAACAAAGCAGGCTGTAGCCAATGCAAACGCTGCAATCGCAAAATTTTATGATCTTGCCAAGCGCTACCCTTGCCCTGCTGATAAAAGCCTGATGCCTGGCGATGCAAATTACGGGCATGAAGATTGTTCACTCGCAACAATCGACGGCGCACGTGATACCAATTTGGCCAATGGGCTTTCAGATGACCAGGTTTATGTCGGTATGTTCCCCATGTATGCAACTGTTGGAACAGGCGCTTCAGCCTATACGGTTACTCTGCCTGAACTCGCAGAAGATAACGAGATCATGAACAATAATGTCACTGACGCTTGGGGAAACATACCTCAATACGCGGTAACTCAAGTACTGACCCGACCTTACGTGCAGGCAAATCATAATACGACTTTCGATCCATATCGCGGTTCTATTAGAATTATAGACGAACACGGAAATAACACAGGCGGCACAAAAGAAGATGCTCATTATGTGGTTCTTTCCTATGGCCATGATGGGATGGGCGCAAAAAATTGGGCAAACGGTAATATTGGAACGCAAAATACCGACTTTGCCAATCAGGCTGAAAATTTTGACAATGACGCAGTTTTTGTCTCCAGCATCCGTAACTCTGCTTCTCTTACAGCTGCCGATAAGAACCGTTTTTTTGATGATTATGTGGCTTTTACGACAACAACACCCATGACACTATGGAGTAAAGATGGCGCAAACGGGGTTTCAACTGTTACGAGCCACAATGTTGGAATCGGCACGGCAAAACCAGTCGAAAAACTAACTATTGGTAACATTACAGCCTCAGACGCCGAAACCAAAAGCTCTCTTAAAGTCGAGCGCACGATGTATTCACAAGGTATTTGCGATGCTGGAACCACTAATTGTTTTACACCTCAAAGCCTTATCGATTTGAAATGTACTGCTCCCGGCCAGTACATGAAAAGCGTCAAGATCGTGAACGGCAAATTAATGCCCGACTGCCAGAATATTGCATTAACTACACCTGTATGCCCTAACAATGGCTATTTGCAAGGCGTGGATACGGCTGGAAATCCTATATGTACAGACCCTGCGCCTATTCGTATTGAGTCACAGTGGAAAAATACAAACAGTGAAGGAAATTCCGCATCTCTTACAAACGAATGTGTCGCTTTAGGCCAAGGCTGGAAATCAAGTCATATCACTGACAACTCTGACGACCCGTTACATTCTCTCGGTGAAAAAACGCCATCAGCCGCCGTAAAAAGTCAACTTTGCCTGAGAACGACAGACGCAAAAGTTGTCCTGACTTCTGCTTGGAGTACTGGATCATGTCCTTCCAATACGCATGACACCGGCATTCGCGATAATTCCGGCAGCGACATTCATAATGTTACTGAAGCTGACACATCAGCCAACACCTCGGCAAAATGGTGCCTCGGTGTGAGCGGAAAAGGCGTGACGATGAGTGTCAGATGGGCCAGCAGCAATACTAAATATCCAAGCTGTAATACGGATGAAGTACCGATTATCAACACACGCAGTGGCGATAAAAATATGAACTCTATTACTTTAAGCGGTTCATACGACACACTGTGTGCAAAATTGAATATACCTTAAGGAAAAATAATGCTGGGGAACATGAAAATAAATACACCTGCCCGCGCTTCTGGTTTTACGCTGGTGGAATTGTGCGTTGTTATTATTATCCTTGGCACGGTAATCGCACTTGTATCGACAGGGTATCAGAGCTGGCAGGCGCAAAAGCGCGTCGAGACCAATCAGGAGCGCATAGCTTCGGCTTCGGAGAAGATTCACGAATACCGCAAGATAAGGGGATTTTATCCGCAGCCCGCCTCGTTGACCGCGCCGCGCAGTGACGCGACCTACGGCCAGGCGTTAGACAAACAGGCAAGCCCCACCCCTCCGTCTGCGGCGGGAAGCTGCACCAACGGTATTTGCCGCCAGGACGGTGTCGGCGGCCGCAATGTCCTGATCGGCACTATTCCTTTCCGTGAGCTCAATATTCCCGAAGAAGAAGCTTATGACGTCTATGGCGCGCGCATCGTCTATGCCGTGACCGAAAATGCGACAGAAGACGAATTCAAGGAAAACGAAGGCGCTTTGCGCGTCCTGAATGAAAAAGGAGAAAATCTTTTTCCGGACGGGACAGGCCATTTTGCGGTGTTAAGCCCGGGCAAAAACCGCAAAGGCGGCTTCAGTATGGAAGGCACGCAGATTGCAGCTTGTAATGGTACGACAGCCGATACCGCCAATTGCGACTTTCTGACCGGACAGGCGCAGGCGGTATTCAACTCCAATCCCTATTCCGAAGCCGCGAATGCCGGTGATTATTTCGATGACTTTATCTCTTTTAATAAACAGCCCGAAGAACGCGCCCTATGGCGCCGCGGTCTGACCGAGAACACCGAAAACCCGAACGACCTGATCTCGATGGCGGAAAACAAGATCATCGTCGGAGCTCAGAAAAGAATTAACGCCAACGATGGTCGACTTTCCATTTTATACGATCCGACGAATTCTGATTTCGATGGCAGCCTGTATGTCCGCGGCGCGCTGCAAACCAAGAGAATATGTGACGAAGATAACAGCAACTGTCAGGATGTCAGCGGCCTGACAAGGGATTGTACGGGACCCGGTGAATACGTTATCGGTTTTTATAATGGCCGTCCTCAATGCGGCTCGATTTACTTCGGCTGCAAAGAAGGCCAGATCCTGACAGGTATTTCGCCAAGTGGCGATCCTACCTGTACCAACGCGCCATTGGCGCCGCAGGACGGCCAGTGCGGCAGCGCGGCCGGAACGACGATCCCGACCGCTCCAAGCGGCGATACGGCGCTTTGCCGCCGCGGCGATGCTACTGCCGTCAACGAAGGGACCGATAATTTTACCTGGAGATGTACGGGTCTGAACAATGGACAAACCGCCAATTGCAGCGCGGCCAAGACCCCGCCTCCTTATAACGGCGTCTGCGGCGCGGATAACGGGCGCACGTTAGCAAGCGCTCCGACGGCCAGATGCTCGGTCGGTACTGAATCGGGCTTCTCAGGCTCCGGCCCCTGGACATGGACCTGCCTTGGTGAAGGCGCAGGTTCTCAAAATGCAAACTGCAGCGCCCAGAGAACGCCGCCGACATCTTGCGAATGCGGTCCCGGCAATTGCGGCGTCGTTGCGACGAACGGGGTTTGCAACAACTCTGCCCGCAACACCTGTTCTGCCGGCTCGCCTGCCAATGGCGGCGAAACATCCACCCATTACACCTGGCATTGCAACGGCCTCAACGGCGGCGCAAACGCTACCAATTGCCAGATGGCAAAGCCGGTTACTCCGGCTGGTTCTGCTGCTTATTGTTGGGGCGATGGTACTTTAGGGACATTAGGAAATGGAACACAAACCGTATCCGCTAATCCTGTCGCAGTAACAATGCCTGCTGGCGTTACATCTTTTATAGATATAAGCTCTTCGGCACAGTCGGATATATGTGCAATCGGCAACAATGGTAGAGCTTACTGCTGGGGCAGCAACGGAGCATTCCCAGGTTTACTCGGAATAGGATCAACCACATATCCAGACATTCATAGTACTCCTACTGCTGTAACTATGCCATCCGGCATTTCTTCTTTTTCAAAAATTAGAGTTGGCTCGATGGCTGCCTGCGCTCTTGCTGATACGGGTAACGTTTATTGCTGGGGATCTGATAGAATCTATACAGGAGCAGGATATAATGATGCTCGTGTAGGAACCAGCCCTATTCGTAATCCAGCACCTTCTGTTCCTGCTATAAAACCATCCGGCGTTACGAGATATGTAGACATAAATGTTAGTTTCGACTCAGTTTGCGCCTTAGGAGATAATGGAAGAATATATTGCTGGGGTAACGAACAGGAAATAACTAATCCCTACGATTCTTGGATTATCGACACACCTAGACAAGTTACCATGCCAACTGGCGTTACTGCGTTTACAAAGCTTTCAGAGACCACCGATTTGGGTGGAGGCCCGGTAGGCGAATGCGCTTTTGCCGACAATAATAATTTATATTGTTGGGGAGAAGGAAAATTTGGAAGCGTTGGCAATGGCGTAGATGTTGGCGCAAATCATGGCTCGATACCAGGAGTACATCCAAGACCACAGGTTACTTATTATATTCCGCAGCAGGTTTTAAAACCATCTGGAGTATCTCAATATACGGAGGTTTCTAACGATTGTGCTCTTAACAATAATGGGCAGCCTTATTGTTGGGGTCCTTTTGATCCTGTATCAATTTATACTTATGTGCCCGATTCTTCCTATGCTCCAGAGTTAACTGCTACTTTATTACCAAACGGAGTATCTTCATTAAAGAAAATATACTTTAATCCAAGTTCGTCAGTGCAATGTATGATTGGTAACAACGATAGATTATATTGCTTCAATAGCTCTGACACAACACCGAGACAAATTAATTTTCCAAATACGGCCGGAAATGTAAAAAAAGTTACAACAACAAATGGCGGCGGTTGTGCACTAGTACAGTAATCATCTTCATATATTGCATTAAACGCGTTAAGGCATTTTTATATTTTTTTAATATTAGTTTGTAATAATTAAAAGGTATAATTGCGATTAGAAAGTCCTTTAAAAGGAGACTTGCATTTGCCTGTAACAAACTTCTTTGCAAATGAGCCAACACCTACCCGCGCTTCTGGTTTTACGCTGGTGGAGTTATGCGTTGTTATTATTATCCTTGGCACGGTAATCGCACTTGTATCGACGGGGTATCAGAGCTGGCAGGCGCAAAAGCGCGTCGAGACCAATCAGGAGCGCATAGCTTCGGCTTCGGAGAAGATTCACGAATACCGCAAGATAAGGGGATTTTATCCGCAGCCCGCCTCGTTGACCGCGCCGCGCAGTGACGCGACCTACGGCCAGGCGTTAGACAAACAGGCAAGCCCCACCCCTCCGTCTGCGGCGGGAAGCTGCACCAACGGTATTTGCCGCCAGGACGGTGTCGGCGGCCGCAATGTCCTGATCGGCACTATTCCTTTCCGTGAGCTCAATATTCCCGAAGAAGAAGCTTATGACGTCTATGGCGCGCGCATCGTCTATGCCGTGACCGAAAATGCGACAGAAGACGAATTCAAGGAAAACGAAGGCGCTTTGCGCGTCCTGAATGAAAAAGGAGAAAATCTTTTTCCGGACGGGACAGGCCATTTTGCGGTGTTAAGCCCGGGCAAAAACCGCAAAGGCGGCTTCAGTATGGAAGGCACGCAGATTGCAGCTTGTAATGGTACGACAGCCGATACCGCCAATTGCGACTTTCTGACCGGACAGGCGCAGGCGGTATTCAACTCCAATCCCTATTCCGAAGCCGCGAATGCCGGTGATTATTTCGATGACTTTATCTCTTTTAATAAACAGCCCGAAGAACGCGCCCTATGGCGCCGCGGTCTGACCGAGAACACCGAAAACCCGAACGACCTGATCTCGATGGCGGAAAACAAGATCATCGTCGGAGCTCAGAAAAGAATTAACGCCAACGATGGTCGACTTTCCATTTTATACGATCCGACGAATTCTGATTTCGATGGCAGCCTGTATGTCCGCGGCGCGCTGCAAACCAAGAGAATATGTGACGAAGATAACAGCAACTGTCAGGATGTCAGCGGCCTGACAAGGGATTGTACGGGACCCGGTGAATACGTTATCGGTTTTTATAATGGCCGTCCTCAATGCGGCTCGATTTACTTCGGCTGCAAAGAAGGCCAGATCCTGACAGGTATTTCGCCAAGTGGCGATCCTACCTGTACCAACGCGCCATTGGCGCCGCAGGACGGCCAGTGCGGCAGCGCGGCCGGAACGACGATCCCGACCGCTCCAAGCGGCGATACGGCGCTTTGCCGCCGCGGCGATGCTACTGCCGTCAACGAAGGGACCGATAATTTTACCTGGAGATGTACGGGTCTGAACAATGGACAAACCGCCAATTGCAGCGCGGCCAAGACCCCGCCTCCTTATAACGGCGTCTGCGGCGCGGATAACGGGCGCACGTTAGCAAGCGCTCCGACGGCCAGATGCTCGGTCGGTACTGAATCGGGCTTCTCAGGCTCCGGCCCCTGGACATGGACCTGCCTTGGTGAAGGCGCAGGTTCTCAAAATGCAAACTGCAGCGCCCAGAGAACGCCGCCGACATCTTGCGAATGCGGTCCCGGCAATTGCGGCGTCGTTGCGACGAACGGGGTTTGCAACAACTCTGCCCGCAACACCTGTTCTGCCGGCTCGCCTGCCAATGGCGGCGAAACATCCACCCATTACACCTGGCATTGCAACGGCCTCAACGGCGGCGCAAACGCTACCAATTGCCAGATGGCAAAACCGGTTACTCCTCAATGTATACCTACTGGCCAACCGGTGCCTCCAGGCCAGACTCAATGCCCAACAAATAGCTGCTTTCTACAAGTCTCCGGCGGCTCTCTTGCTCCTGCAGGAGTAGGCGCACAAGATGATTTATTTACGCCTCGTTATACGCGCGCTGGAGGTGGAAATAATATGGATTATTTAGGCGAAATTGTAGGGCCTGGCGTTTATGAACGCGCATCACCGTTCAATGGCTATACTGGAACTGGTGATTTTAGAAATCCAACACCTTACAGCAATTCGGTTTACCCATTCCTACATGCCGATGCCTATACCTTTGATTCCATGGTAATCGGACCAACTACAAATGTAATAATTTACAGAGGACCGGGGCAAACCGGTGGAATCCGTTACCAAGCCCATGGTCCCAAGGTTCTTTATAATGTTCAATGGAGAAATGGGACAGCCGCTTCGTTTAATGCAGACTGGGGTGTTCACCAATCGACATATCCGCAATCAGTCCGCGAGTGGTCTACAACAAATATGCAAGACTGGGGACGTAACGGTGCTGGTATTACTGTAACTTGTGACCCTTAATATCAACAGCGACTTGTTTATTACATAATAGAATAGCATTAAAGTTAAATTCAAATGCGTAAGATTGCATATTCACTTCGTCTTAACTACGTCATGATAAAATAAAATGGGGGATATAGATTTTACTCTCAACGGAGATTGCTTTGTCCATAAAAGATCGCACCAACGGACTGCCATCTGATCTTTTGATAAAAGATAAAACGGACTTTTTTGCGCAAGCATTGACCTCGCTTCTAGCGGTACTCACGTTGGGCTTTCTTGTGTTCTTCCCTTCTCAAGCTTTTGCTTGGTGCATTCAAGGTGGAGGAAGCGTTTGTAATGATGGCTGTACACCTTATTGGAGCCAATCCCGTGGACCGACCGCAACAGAAGTAAATAATGCCAGAGCTGTATGTGATGCAGGTCATGGCGGACTTAATAGAACTGCAGCCTGTCCCCAGGAATATGTTGAATGTACATCTACAGCCCCTACCCAAAGCTGCACGGTTGGTAATGAAGAAGTAATCAATGACTACGATGGGTGGGTCGGTGAATTCGGATCGCCTGGACCTAGTAACCCTTGCCAAGCGTCTAATTATATCGGCAGCGGAAGTGGCGTTTATGAGAATGGCTTCAGTAATTGTCCTACTTCTGTTGGAAAAGGAAATTCTACTCCGGCCAACCCTGGAACTGATGCAGGAAAAACCGTAACAGGAACAAATAAAGGTTGTATCTCACGTGTATGGTTTAACGGCAGTACGATGGCGAATTCATCCAGATGCGTTGTCTTCGGTTATCGCTGCAGCGGTGGAGGCACCCCATCGATAGCGGGTCAGTGCGACAATACGACGACGAATAACTGCATTGCTGGCACATTGCGCGATGATCCGGATAACGCAACTCAGGAAGTCTGGACCTGTCTTGGCTCCGGCGGCGGCGGCAATGCGAGCTGCAGCAAAGCCATTACTAGAGTAAACGGCACCTGCTCCAGCGCGGCCAACCAGTGTACTTACGGCACCTTCGCCGATGTCACCGATACCGCGACAGAGATCAGATGGCAGTGTAACGGCTCCAATAACGGAACCAATTCCCCTGTCTGCACCGCTCCGCGCGCCATTAACGGCGTCTGCGGCTTTGCCAATGGCGGCACTTATACATCCGCGCCCGCGTCTTCCGACTCTCTTTGTGCAACCGGCAATCCAAGCGGCGTATCGGGTTCAGGCCCCTGGAACTGGAGTTGCGCCGGTATCAATAACGGAGCTAACGCCTCCTGTTCGGCAACTCTTTGCCAGCCGCCTGTCGATGGTATCTGCAATACGAGCGTTACCAATGGCTGTACCCGCGGTTCTTTGACCGACCTGACCGATAGCTCAACCGAATACAGATGGCAGTGTAACGGCCAGCATGGCGGTAATGCCGCCCAGTGCTCCCGCGTCATACCGCCGCCAGTGGTCAACGGACAATGTAACAATGCCGTTCAAAACGCCTGTTCTTCGGGCACGCTCAATGACGTCGCCGATAGCGGAACCCATTTCCTGTGGCAATGTATGGGCGCGAATAACGGCACCTCCGACAATTGCTCCCAAGCACGCCCCGCCGCCGTCAACGGACAATGCAGTGCAAGCCTGAACGGCTGCTCTGCCGGAGACTTTGAGGATGTCGCAGACGATGCCGCCAATTACAACTGGAATTGCAGAGGACGCAATAACGGCACGACCGCTCCTTGCAGTCAGGCAAGACCTGTGGCCAGCACTTGCCGCTGGACCGCGACAACGGGTACGGGCGGACAACTTCCCACCTGCGGCACGGGTAGTTATGCAACAGCCTATGACGGCGGCGCTTGTACCTCAAACGGCGCAGCCTGCGCTTACAATGGCGCCCAGCTTATGTGCCGTAATTTCAGCAGCAACCCGCAAGCTTCGTGCGGAGGTACCTCGGTTATTAACGGCTCATGCGATAATTCAAGCCGCAACGCCTGCTCTTCCGGAACTTTGGCGAATGCAGGTGAAACCGCATCCCAATACACTTGGTCCTGCAACGGATCAGGCGGTGGTCCCAATGCCACAAACTGCGCTATGAATAAGCCTCAAGAATGTTTCTTCTGGGTTGGCGGCGTTCCTGGCAGCAATCATAATAACGTGGAAACTGGAAACCAAGATTCGGATGTGATTACTGACCTGATTGGAAGAACCGGCCAATTCGGTGGCTATCAAGGGACAAATTATCTTGGTCAGCCTTCAGGCAGCGGAACGGTCGCTATGGGTGACTACGCCAACGTACTGGATTCCAATTCTTACCGACTGGCATCGAACGGTACATTTGACGGGATGGCGATTGGCGCTAATACACGGGTTATCATCTATTCAGGCCTTAATTTTACAGGTTCGGTGGTACTTGATAGAACCGGACCTATATTGATTAATAACCACGGCGTAAAGGAAACAAATGATTGGTCTGCTTCTGGCAGCCCTGTTTCACAATTTACACCTGCCACAAGATTTACGGCGCAAGAAATTTTAGGCGGGCCTGCAAACTCACTTTGGAAACTCAGTGGGCAGTCTTACGCAAACCAATCCGGCGTTAACAGGCCGCCCGCCTCACAAGAAGTGGGATATGGGCCAAAAAGTATGCGGGTAATTTGCGGACCATAATAATCGTCTAAAATTTTATTTATATTATTTTAACCTACTTAAACGTAAAATATAATTTACCGGGCCTCGATTGATTTATCAGGCTTGAATAAGTGGGGTGCTGTTTGAAAAATATTCATATTTTAAAAAATAAATTTTCTATTTCAATAGAGCCCTTTTTTTGCTTAATTTTAGCCTTCTTCATTTTAAATGCAAATTCTGCTTTTGCTTGGTGCATTCAAGGTGGAGGAAGCGTTTGTAATGATGGCTGTACACCTTATTGGAGCCAATCCCGTGGACCGACCGCAACAGAAGTAAATAATGCCAGAGCTGTATGTGATGCAGGTCATGGCGGACTTAATAGAACTGCAGCCTGTCCCCAGGAATATGTTGAATGTACATCTACAGCCCCTACCCAAAGCTGCACGGTTGGTAATGAAGAAGTAATCAATGACTACGATGGGTGGGTCGGTGAATTCGGATCGCCTGGACCTAGTAACCCTTGCCAAGCGTCTAATTATATCGGCAGCGGAAGTGGCGTTTATGAGAATGGCTTCAGTAATTGTCCTACTTCTGTTGGAAAAGGAAATTCTACTCCGGCCAACCCTGGAACTGATGCAGGAAAAACCGTAACAGGAACAAATAAAGGTTGTATCTCACGTGTATGGTTTAACGGCAGTACGATGGCGAATTCATCCAGATGCGTTGTCTTCGGTTATCGCTGCAGCGGTGGAGGCACCCCATCGATAGCGGGTCAGTGCGACAATACGACGACGAATAACTGCATTGCTGGCACATTGCGCGATGATCCGGATAACGCAACTCAGGAAGTCTGGACCTGTCTTGGCTCCGGCGGCGGCGGCAATGCGAGCTGCAGCAAAGCCATTACTAGAGTAAACGGCACCTGCTCCAGCGCGGCCAACCAGTGTACTTACGGCACCTTCGCCGATGTCACCGATACCGCGACAGAGATCAGATGGCAGTGTAACGGCTCCAATAACGGAACCAATTCCCCTGTCTGCACCGCTCCGCGCGCCATTAACGGCGTCTGCGGCTTTGCCAATGGCGGCACTTATACATCCGCGCCCGCGTCTTCCGACTCTCTTTGTGCAACCGGCAATCCAAGCGGCGTATCGGGTTCAGGCCCCTGGAACTGGAGTTGCGCCGGTATCAATAACGGAGCTAACGCCTCCTGTTCGGCAACTCTTTGCCAGCCGCCTGTCGATGGTATCTGCAATACGAGCGTTACCAATGGCTGTACCCGCGGTTCTTTGACCGACCTGACCGATAGCTCAACCGAATACAGATGGCAGTGTAACGGCCAGCATGGCGGTAATGCCGCCCAGTGCTCCCGCGTCATACCGCCGCCAGTGGTCAACGGACAATGTAACAATGCCGTTCAAAACGCCTGTTCTTCGGGCACGCTCAATGACGTCGCCGATAGCGGAACCCATTTCCTGTGGCAATGTATGGGCGCGAATAACGGCACCTCCGACAATTGCTCCCAAGCACGCCCCGCCGCCGTCAACGGACAATGCAGTGCAAGCCTGAACGGCTGCTCTGCCGGAGACTTTGAGGATGTCGCAGACGATGCCGCCAATTACAACTGGAATTGCAGAGGACGCAATAACGGCACGACCGCTCCTTGCAGTCAGGCAAGACCTGTGGCTTCGGTCAACGGCTCCTGTAACAATGCAACCCGCAACGCCTGTTCTGCCGGAACTTTGGCAAATGCAGGTGAGAACTCGACACATTTTACCTGGCATTGCAACGGTTCAGGCGGTGGTTCCAATGCCACAAACTGCGCCCTGAGTAAGCCTGTTACATATAGTGCTGTTTATCCTCGCCGAACCAATGGCGCTGTGGGATGGGCTATTTATCAAGCCTGTGGCCTTCGTGACGGATTCACAAGCGGAGGAAATATTCAGACGATGAGCTTTTCAGCGCCTGCCAATCAGCTATATAACAACTTGACCACATTATGCCAGCAACAGAATGGTTATTGCTGCCAATTTGTACCTTCAGATTTCAATCAAGGACGCGCTTTTGGCAACGATTCATTCTATAAATTCGAAAACTCTACTTCAACTCAAACCGTTGCTGGAAATGTCCATATTACCAGGGTTGCCTCTTTTGGAACCGGTGCATGGCGACCTAACAATGTTACACCAGATTACTTCTGGGAACATGCAGGTAAAATGAGTATTGTCATCCAAGGTAGCCCAGATAAACGACCTCTCAACGGAGAATGTGGTTCTGGTCATAATGGCAATAATGCACCAAGTGGAACACAATGCGATGCAGGTCGCCCTATTGGCCTGCAGCAGTCAGGTGGAAGATATACTTGGCAATGTGAAGGTTTATATGGTGGTACGACAGCGAATTGTAACACTCGTTAACGGATCATAGAATTATGAGGATATAAGGCTATAATTAGTCTTTACTATTTCTTAACGCCTCCTAATTAGAATAGTAGATGGTATAATAGATTTCAGGGCACAGGATGTTGCTCTTATATATGACCCCAGAAAGGAGTTGTCGGTTCCCGTGTCGGAAATTTCCAAAACATCTATGTTTATGTCGCGCCTTGCCACGCTCAAGCAGGGACAGTCGACCGAGAAGTCCAATAGCGTAAAATCGCCCGCCGATGGGGCAGTCCCTGCCCGGCCTACCGCTGTCCAAAATAATCACAACTTAACCGAACCGGTCACAATCGTCGTGTCATCCTTAAATGAAAAAGTACAGGATCTGCAAAAGCTTCTCGATAAGGTCGAGAAAAGCATTTCGACACTCGCCTCATCTCGCGACCATGTGCAAAATGCGGTCGGCCTTTTGGAAGAAGCCGGCGGTATTACCATACGCGCGCGCGACACTTTAAAAACCGCTGCTGGGTATGAAGGTAATAAAGACCGTCTTGTGGAACTTGAAGACCGCTTTACTGCCGTTCTTGAAAAGCTCGATAATTTGGTAAACAGTGCCATAAGCGGCGACGTTAATCTTCTTAAAGGTGAAACGCTCACAACGACTTTTGACGCGGAAGGTAAGAACCAGTTTAACACAACCGGGCTTAATTTGTCTCCTGAAGCGCTCGAATTCCGCAATCCGGATTTTTCCAGCCTGGAGAAAGTACAGGATGCCCGTATTGACGTTATGAATGCGATCGATATCGGCACAACGCTTCGCCATATTATTTCATCCGATTTAATGTTGCTTCAGACCCGTCAGGAGTTTTCACAGTCTACGATTTCCACTTTGGCTGAAGGTGCGCAATCCATCCCCGTTGCCGATCTCGGTGACGAAGCAGCCAATCTGCTTGCTCTTCAAATCCGGCAGCAACTCACTGATTCAGACATCCAGCTTGCTGCCGAAAGCCAGCAGCATTTGCTCAGACAATTCTAATTTATTACCGGTCGGAAGAACTCCGGCTTTAACCAAGGAGAATCCTTATGGCACTAATTATCGATCTTAAGCCGGGTGAGAAAATTCTTATCGGCACCGCCGTAATTACTAATGACAGCCAGCGCACCCGGCTGCATATTTCCGGCGAAGCTCCTATTTTGCGGGAAAAAGACGTCCTTCAGGAAGAAGAAGCCGATACGCCGTGCAAGAAAGTCTATTTTCTGGTACAATGCATGTATCTGGCGAGAAATCCCAGAGAGTACCATCCCAAATACTTTGAAATGCTGAAAATTATTCAGCAGGCTGCGCCAAGCACATCGATATTCTTTATGCGTATCAATGAACAGATCATCCAGGGCCACTATTATAAAGCCCTGCGTGAAGCGAAAGATTTGATAACCCATGAAACAGAATTACTCGCCGGAGTGACATTGCAAAGTGACAAGACGTCCACCCCACACTAACCCTTATGGTAAGGCTGCGCAAAATTATGCCACGATGGGTACGCGGCAGGACGATACACGCTCGACAGAAGCCAAAGCGCTGCTTAAAGCAGCCAAGATGCTTCAGGATGTCCAGGCTGACTGGGGTAACGGCGGGCAAAAGAAAATCGAGGAGACATTAAAACATAACCGCCAGATATGGGTTTTATTCTACGACAATGCGCTAAGCAATGACGATCCATCCCGTCCGGCCAACCTGTCAACCAATGTGGTCAATCTTGCCAATTTCATTTTTAAGCGATCCATGGAAATTCTCGCAGCACCCGAGCCGGAGAAATTGAATATTCTGATAAACATCAATCGTGAAGTGGCAAACGGATTAATGGCCCGGAAAACCGAGCCACTGAAATGATATTGTTATTTTTTTGAAATTAAGCCTGCTGATCCACACTAGCCGGAGCAGCCTGCTCAAAGGGTTCGCTCTTCGCACCGGGTGTTGAAATCTGGGCATCATACTTAACGGCCGCACGTTCTTCTTTATACTGAACGCTTGTTTCAACCATAACCCTGGCTTGTTCTGGTGTTATAGTTTTGGCTTCGCCATCTGCAGGCTGGGCTTGCATCTGCGCTCTCGCCTCACCGGCCTTTTGATATGCACGTATTTGTGCTTCCGTTGGAAATTGCTTGATCTGCGTTCCGGTCTCTACATCGCGAACGACAAAAACCGGTTTAGTATTAGGAGCCAGACGAACATGTGGCGATAAATAAGGAGCGCTGACAGCGGCTTTTTGAATACGGACAGGGTTTGCCGACTGCGAAGTTGAAACTTCTTCAGCAATTGCGCGCACGACTGGCGCGTTAGAGATGGAAGCGTTTATGGCTTCTATCATGGTTTTCTAACCCTACCTTGTAAGTGTCGGCATTCCTCTGCCATACACATTCCCTTACTATTATGATAACAAAGCCAATGAGAACGAGTCAAGCATTTTTGAAATTTTAATTCACTTTTTCAAACAAAAGATCTCGTTATTACTTGTATAAAAGTAATATTACTTAATTATATTTTTAACTTTTAAGTAATCATTCTTAAATTTTGGTAAATATTACTGCCGATTTTTAAATTGCAGGCCCAAATTTCCCATAATTTTAGCTAAGTCCTTGTAATCTGATATTATTTTTCAACTTCAGTAGTAATATTAGTTAAAATTTGATATCATAAAAAAAAGAAAAGCCTCAGAGGTACCTGACAATTCCGCTTTCCCGCCTAAATCATTGATATTGTGGAATTCAGTTGCGTTCTTGGCTTGGCTACCCTGTTGCTGACAGGTTTTGCGACGGAGATGAAAGTAACGTGAATAATTTTCTGGATACATTGAAAAAACTTGGACCTGCACGACTGAGCCTTATGGGCGCAGTATTACTGGGACTTTTGATGTTTTTCGTATTTGTTTCCATGCGCGTTTCCACGCCGGAAATGAAAATGCTTTACAACGACCTTTCGACAGATGACTCCTCTGCCGTTGCAGCAAAACTTGAAGAATTGAAAATTCCATTTGAAATAAGCAACGATGCGACAAAAGTAATGGTCGGCGACAAGGATGTAGGCCGTGCCCGCATGCTTTTAGCTCAAGAAGGGTTGCCGAATGGTGGCTCCTTGGGATATGAGATTTTTGATAAGCAATCTAATTTCGGTACAACCAATTTCGTCCAGAATATCAATCAGGTTCGCGCTCTTGAGGGCGAATTAGCAAGAACCATAGGTTCGCTTGACAACATCAAAAGCGCTCGGGTTCATTTGGTCTTGCCACAACGTGAGCTTTTCAGCCGCGAAAGCCGTCCGGCAAGTGCTAGCGTTTTTTTGCAACTTAAAGGTACCCGCGCTCTTGACCAAGACCAGATTGCCGGCATTCAGTCTTTAATAGCCTCAGCGGTCCCGAACCTTAGATCTAAAGATGTTTCTATTGTCGATAGTCATGGTGTTCTTCTCGCACGAGGCGGAGAAGACGATGCAACCATGCTTTCAAATAAAGCCGATCAGATGCGGCGCGATTACGAGCGTCGCATGTCCGATACAATTGAAAGCCTCGTCGGTCGCACAGTTGGCCTAGGCAAAGTACGCGCCACAGTTACAGCCGATCTGAATTTCGATCGGATGACTCAAAACGAAGAGATTTACGATCCTGCAAGCCAAGTTGTGCGCTCAACACAAACCAGCGAAGAAGCTTCTTCGGAAACTGAAGCTGGGTCGGAAAATGTATCGGTTGAGAATAATTTGCCTGGGGCCGCTCTCGGCGGTGCGGCAGGAGGCCCTACATCCGATAGTAACCGGACAGAGGAAACTACTAACTATGAAATCAGCAAGACGACACGGAATCTCGTTCGTGAAACGGGCGAAGTAAAGAGATTATCAGTCGCCGTGATGCTGGACGGCACCTACACGACCAATGAAAAAGGCGAAAAAACCTATCAACCGCGCAGTAAAGAAGATATCGACCGCATTACCGCTCTGATTAAATCAGCCATCGGTTTTGATACTAATCGGGGAGATACGATTGAAGTCGCGAACCTGCAATTTGCAGATATAGACGTGGTCCCTGAAGAAGACGGTACGAAATTGTTTGGTTTCGAGCGTAGTGATATTATCGACGCGGTTGAAGTCCTTACTGTGGCGGTCATGATTGTACTGGTTGTCCTCCTGGTGTTGCAGCCAATGGTCGGGCGCCTCCTGGCTTCCGAAGGCACTGGAGCTCGAGATGAAGATACAGGGAATACGGATCAGGCGTTATTACCTGGCATGCCGTCACAGGCAGCTCTTGCCGGACCTGGCATGGGGGGATACACATCCTATGAAGCACCGGATCTTCCGGAAGAAGACAGCATGATTGACGTACAGAAAGTCGAAGGTCGCGTTAAAGCATCCTCATTGAAAAAAGTAGAAGACATTATCGCCGCTTATCCAGAAGAAACGGTTTCCGTTCTTCGCAACTGGATGACGTCGGAAAGTTAATCGGGGAATTAATCACCTATGGCAATGCGCTTACGCGAAGATTACAGAACACTTACCGGTACTGAAAAAACCGCAATCTTTATGCTGTCTCTCGGAGAAGATCATACTGCCAAGCTTTTTCAGCACATGAATGAAGAAGAGATAATGGAGCTGTCGCAAACAATGTCGACACTTGGCAAAGTAAGCTCGACTGTCGTTGAACGCTTATTCATTGATTTCGCCGAACAAATGTCATCGACTAACTCTCTGATAGGGACGATGGAATCTACCGAACGTCTTCTGGCGAAGGCTGGTATTAATAAAGATAAAGTCAATCAGATCATGGAGGAAATCCGCGGTCCGGCTGGCCGCAATATGTGGGAGAAACTTGGTAACGTAAACGAAGAAGTGCTCGCCAATTTTTTACAAAAAGAATATCCGCAAACAGTGGCTGTCGTTTTGTCAAAAATATCATCCGAGCATGCTGCGCGCGTGCTGGCTGCGCTTCCTGATTCTTTTGCCATCGAAGTTATTCACCGTATGTTACGAATGGAAGCTATCCAGAAAGAGGTTCTGGATGACGTCGAACGCACATTGCGCGTAGAATTCATGGCCAATCTTGCTAAAACTTCACGCCGGGATTCTCATGAACTTATGGCTGAGATTTTCAACAATCTGGAACGGGCTGTTGAAGGCCGTATTATGGGTCAGCTTGAATCCTCGGCACCGGAATCCGCCGAGAAAATTCGTTCCCTTATGTTCACTTTTGAAGATCTTGGCAAACTCGATGGCACTTCCGTTCAAACGATTATTCGCGCCGTCGACAAAGACAAACTACCGCTTGCTCTTAAAGGTGCGTCGGAAGCGCTCAAAGATCTTTTCTTTGGAAACATGTCCGAGCGTGCGGCAAAGATTATGAAAGAGGATATGGGTACGATGGGGCCTGTCCGCCTCAAAGACGTTGAAGAAGCCCAGCAATATGTTGTCAATGTTGCCAAAGATCTTGAATCGCGTGGCGAGATTGTTCTTGCTAAAGGTAACAGCACCGAAGATGCGATGGTCTTTTAATGAGCGCACAGCAAGATCGCCGCTTTCTTTTTGATACGAATAATTTTGATCTCCCCGAGACATCGCCCGAACCCGAAGTCATCGAAGAACCGCCGCCGCTCTTTACGCTAACTGAGCTTGGCCAAGCTAAGGATGATGCCTATGCGCGGGGTCTTGCTGCGGGGCTGGAACAATCGCGGATTGCCCGGGAGCAATTTCTGGCCGAGCAGACACTCGTTATTCAACAGGAACTGAAATTTTTGATCGGTGCGGAAGAATACCGCGCTGCCGTCTACGAAAGAGAAGTATTGTCTTTGACGGAAACCATTTTCAAATCACTTTTTCCTGCGTTTACCCAGCGCGAAGGCATGAGCGAAGTCAAATCGGTAATTTCTCAGGTCCTTTTAAATCAGCCTGAACAGCCTTCTATCGTTATCGAACTTCCCGAAGAATATGCCGCAGATATCGAAGCTTACTTCTCGAATTCCGATATTGACCCCGCTCGCGTCACATTCAAATCGTCACCGGCACTGGGTCGCGGATCATGCCGCATGTCGTGGAAAGACGGCGGCGCCCTGCGCGATCATCAATTCATCGCCGATGAAATAACCAAACTCATGAAACCCGGCTTTTCCGTCCAGGACTTGCCTGAAATGTCCCCACGCCTGGAAAATGAAGATTTACCGCCTGCCCTTGCTAAAGAGGGCGAAAAAGACGAAACTGAAGCTGATTCACATATCCAGGGAGAATAACCCATGCCCGATTCCGACAATATAGGCGATCTGAATTTGAACGAGATCGAAGATCCGAACGCAGCGGCGGCAGCGGATGACAATCCTTATGCGCCGGGCGAGCCAATGGCGAATGACGTCAACGCCATCTACGATATTCCTGTCCAGATTTCCGCCGTACTTGGCCGCTCCAACATGAAAGTATCCCAGCTTTTGAAACTGGGACGCGGCGCGGTCGTCGAGCTTGACCGCAAAGTCGGCGAAGCCATAGATATTTACGTTAATAACCGCCTTGTCGCCCGCGGTGAAGTCGTCGTCGTCGAAGACCGGCTTGGTGTCACCATGACTGAAATCGTTAAATCGGATCAGGGATAATATTTTAGGACAAGACTATGAGACTAATGATCGTCGGACAACTCGAAGGCTATATCAGCGCGGCAGGCAAGATCGCTTTGGCGCGTGGTGCCAAAGTCCTACATTGCGAGGATGCGGAAACCGCGCTCGGTGCACTCCGTAATGCCAAAGGCGCAGACGTCATTATGATCGACGTCAAACAAAAGATCGGCGATTTCATTCAGGCATTGAAAACCGAGCGTATCCACGTTCCGGTCGTGGCTTGCGGTATAGGCACCGATGCGCGCACTGCCGTTAAAGCTATTCAGGAAGGCGCGAAAGAATATGTGCCTCTCCCGCCTGACGCCGATTTAATCGCGGCTATATTAGAAGCCGTGTCGGAAGAATCCAATGCGATGATCGCCTCAGACCCGGCGATGAAAGCCGTCGTTGCCGTTGCAGATAAAGTTGCGCCATCCGAAGCCACGATTTTGATTACGGGCGAATCCGGCACCGGTAAGGAAGTCATGTCTTCCTATATTCACAGGAAATCCAAACGTGCCAATGGTCCGTTCATCGCGATCAACTGCGCGGCCATTCCCGAAAGCCTCTTAGAATCCGAACTTTTCGGCCATGAAAAAGGAGCGTTCACAGGTGCTGTTTCCCGCCGCCTTGGTAAATTCGAAGAAGCCAATGGCGGGACGCTGCTACTTGATGAAGTCTCCGAAATGCACCCGCTTTTACAATCGAAGCTTCTTCGCGCCATTCAGGAACGGGAAATTACCCGTATCGGCAATAACGATGCCGTTAAAGTCGATGTGCGTATCATCGCTACATCTAACCGCAATTTAGAAGAATCCGTATCTAAAGGGGAATTCCGTGAAGACTTGTATTTTCGTCTGAACGTTGTAAACATCCGCCTGCCGGCTTTGCGCGAAAGAAAAAGCGACATTGTATCGCTTGCCCAGTTTTTTGTTACAAAATATGCAGAATTGAACGGCGTTTTGAATAAAAACCTGTCCGATGAAGCGAAAACTAAAATTACCAATCATCATTGGCGCGGCAATATTCGCGAACTTGAAAATACCATGCATCGCGCTGTGCTGGTTTCCATGGAAGACGAGATCGAAGCTTCTGCCATCAATATTCAGGGCAGCATGCAGCAAGCTTCCGCACCTGTCGCAACAAAAGCTCCCGATCCTGCGGGTGTTTCATCTGCCGCATCCACACCTGCCCTGCAAAATCCAGGTGCGGTCGAAAATCTTGTCGGTCGCACGATTGCCGATGTCGAGCGCGACATGATCCTCAATACTCTTGATCATACACTCGGCAATCGTACTCACGCTGCGAATATCCTCGGAATTTCAATTCGCACGCTTCGCAACAAATTAGCACAGTATAAAGACGAAGGACTGGATATTCCGGAAGCGGTATGATATCGCACCGCAATAGCGGCAATGCAGCACATCATCCGCTTTGGAAGTGATTCGAATCGCGATAGCATCTTCTCATGAATAGAGAACTTGCTACTCTCCTCGCTCTCCGCATCACAGGCTTTGTTATATTGCCTGCAGCTTTTTGGCTGTTCCTGATCGGATTTCTAGGAAATTTTTAAATCCGGCATTTCATTCTGGCTGACGGTTTCCGGTATAGGCAAACCTTCGCGTTCCAGAACTTCGATAATCTCGCTCATTTCGGCATTGATCGTATACGTCCCCATATCCTGACCTAAACAACACTCGATATAGACCTGTGTCAAAGATCCAAGACTTGTCATTCTTTTTATACTTCGCGTAGGTAACGGGTAAGGCTTGGCATAGCCATTGTAAATGCAGGTAATACCGCCTTCCGCGGTCTCGGCGTTCAACCAGATAAAATCTGTGAAGTGAAGATATCTGGCGTCTTTTGGCGTATCTAATCTTTTTGTAATCGGCATTTATTTACTCAGTTTATGAACCATCGATTTTTATACGGATATGTAAATAATTTCAATATTCACTTGGTTTTATTATTAAGAAATTTACGGTAATATACTGAACCAATGCCGCCACCGTCTTTGCCCGCCAATTTGAACAACCCAAAATCTGCCATGAATGTCCTTCTGCGCGGAGATTTTGCGTTGGCGCTGGGTATTGTAATCATCCTGATGTTTATGATGGTGCCGATGCCGCCGGCCATAGTCGATATCGGGTTGGCGATCTCCATCACCATGTCGATGATGGTTTTGATGATAACATTGTTTATCAAAAAGCCTTTGGAATTCTCAACCTTTCCGACAATTCTTTTGATCACGACTGCGCTTCGCCTGGGGTTGAATATCGCGTCGACACGATTGATTCTATCGGAAGGTCAGACAGGTAAAGATGCCGCGGGTCACATTATCGAAGCATTCGGTACATTTATGATCCGCGATAATTATGTCGTGGGCGGGATCGTCTTTGCTATTTTGATTATCGTAAACTTTATCGTCATCACAAAAGGTTCAGGACGTATAGCTGAAGTTGCCGCACGTTTCAGCTTGGACGCCATGCCCGGAAAACAAATGGCGATCGACAGCGATATGTCGGCAGGACTTATCACGGAAGAAGAAGCCAAAACCAAACGTGCCGAGCTTCAACAGGAAAGCACGTTTTTCGGAGCCATGGACGGTGCGGCGAAATTCGTGCGCGGAGATGCTATTGCCGGACTTTTAATTACATTCATCAACCTGATCGGCGGCATTATCATCGGCTCCGCCGTTCATGACATGAGTCTCGCGGACTCGGCACAGACTTATACGATCCTTTCCATCGGTGACGGCCTTGTTTCGCAAATTCCTGCGTTGGTTATCTCGGTTGCCGCAGGTTTGCTAGTGTCCAAAGCGGGCGTTGAAGGCTCTGCCGACGAAGCTTTGATGGATCAGTTCAGCCGTTATCCCCGCGCTCTAGCAGCATCCTCAGGTCTTATCCTGGCTTTCGGATTGATACCCGGCATGCCTATTCTTCCCTTCGTTGCTCTTTCTGGGATTACAGGCTTTATCGCGTATAAAGCTTTTAAGCAGGATGAAATAGAAAAAGAAAATAAAGCTGCCGATCAGTTAGCGATTACCAACGCAGCCAAACCCGCAGAAGAGCCCATCTCGAAATCTTTAGCGATGGATACGATCCGCCTGGAACTTGGCTATGCGCTTTTGCCCCTTGTTCAAGGTGAAGCCGGTATGCGCCTGCCCGATCAGATTAAAGGGCTACGCCGTCAGCTTGCCGAAGACATGGGTTATATTCTTCCTGCTGTACGCATTCAGGATAATCTGCAATTACCTGCCAATGTCTATACGGTTCGTATCAAGGAAATCGAAGCCGGCCGTGGGGAAGTGCGCCCAGGCATGCTGATGTGCATGGACCCGGCAGGCGAACCAATCGCCCTACCCGGCGAAAGCACGGTGGAACCGACTTTTGGCCTGCCCGCCATGTGGATCGACGAACGGTATCGCGAAGAAGCGCATTTTAAAGGTTATACTGTCGTCGATACCTCGACCGTCGTCACGACGCATATTACCGAGATCATTAAAGACAATATGTCGGATCTGCTTTCCTATAGCGAAACCCAGCGTTTACTCAACGAATTGCCGCAGGAGTATCAGAAACTCGTCGCCGATGTTATTCCGAACCAGATCACGGTCGGTGGCTTACAGCGCGTCTTACAAAATCTTGTGTCGGAGCGTGTATCGATCCGCGACCTGCCGACAATTCTCGAAGGCGTTGCCGAAGCGACGACCTATACGAAAAATGTCGGCCTGATTACCGAACATGTCCGCGCCCGCTTGTCCCGTCAGATTTGCGAAGCCAATCTCAACATTCATGGCCATGTGCCGCTGGTAACTTTATCGCCGCGTTGGGAACAAGCTTTCGTCGATTCACTTATTGGTGACCGCGAAGACAAGCAACTCGCCATGGCGCCGAGTATTTTGCAGGAATTTATCACCAATGTGCGCTCGGTCTTCGACCGTTTCGCTTCTTCCGGCGAAAGCCCCGTACTTCTTACTTCACCCGGTATCCGTCCTTATGTGCGTTCTGTTATTGAACGTTTCCGACCTGCAACCGTTGTCATGTCGCAAAATGAAATCCATCCCAAGGCGCGGATTAAAACGCTGGGGAATGTGTAAATGAAACTGTACTCTTTAATTCCCGAAGGCGGATCACGCTAGGAAATCAGAGAGATGTAGAAATATATCCCCAGTCTCGAATAACCTTGGCCGCATAAAATTTGCCAAAATCGCTTCCATCCGATAAAAACTTGAGCCATGGCACAAGCAGCATTTAAATCTATCCAGAATATCGTTCAGTCCGCTCTAGACCCGTCCAAAGCCGCCGTAATGGCAAATAAACTTACCCGTCGCTTTATGGACCAGAAAGGCACGCTTTCCAATGCCGCCTATAAAAACTGGCTCGAAGCCAATGCAATCGATATGGATGATTATCTCAAACGCTTCGATGCTACACTTGTGTCGGAAGCCAAGGAATTTACCAAAAATCTTGCCGTAACCGCCGACAATATACTGTCAAAGATCCCGCATGATCTAGGCGGGGGTGGAGGCGTGCCGTTTCTGTATCTGATTACGCGCCTGCGCCAACCGAAAGTCATCGTCGAAACGGGTGTCGCTGCCGGTTTTTCTTCGGCGACATTTCTGTCCGCTTTAGAGAAAAACGGCAAAGGCCATCTCTATTCTTCAGATTTCCCTTATTTCCGCTTGAAGAACCCTGAGCAATATGTCGGTGTAGTCGTAAATAAAAATTTGAAAGAACGTTGGTCACTATTGCTCGAAGGCGACGATGCAAACCTACCCGTCATACTCGCCCGCGCCAGCCGTATCGATATTTTCCACTACGATTCAGATAAATCTTATAAAGGCCGTACCCGTGCCATGCGCCTTGTCACCCCGCGCCTTGCACCTGATGCCTTGATTATTATGGACGATATTCAGGACAACTGCCATTTCCATGACTTTCTCGCCCAGCACAAAGGCAAGACATGGCAAGTTGTGCGCTACAACGGCAAATATATCGGCATTATCGGCCAAATCTGAGTCATAATTAACACAACAATCCGTTTCTTAACTTTTCGTTAAGATTTCGCGTGTCAGGCTGGAATCTCTCATGTATATTTATAGCGAATCGAGTTCCGGTTATTCACCATGCGACTAAAGTCGTTTTATGCAAAAACTATGGCAGAGGCTATGCAGCTTGTACGTGAGGCCCTAGGCGAGGATGCAATTATCATTGCGACCCGTGAAGAACAGGGCGGAAAAAGCGTACGCGTCACAGCAGCTGTCGAAGACGAAAAGATCGCCTTTGACCTTAACAAAGGCGCGACTGCTGACGACTGGTTGCAATATGACGATGAAGAACTGGACGATGATAACCTCTCCGAAGCTTTGATCGACGTCATGCTTAAACATGTCGTATCCGAAGAAGTAATGGATCAGGTCGTCTCCTGCGCTTCCGTCATGGGCGTGGAAGACCCGCATATTGCGCTTGTCGGCGCTTTTGACACGCTATTCAATTTCACGCCCCTGCCCCAGCATGCTTATAAAAAGGCATTGATGTTCGTCGGCCCGCCAGGCGCGGGAAAAACTTTGAGCCTTGTCAAACAAGCCACACGCTGCGTGATGGAAGACTTAAATGTCGCGATTATCACCACCGATACGTCACGCGCGGGCGGACTTGAGCAATTACAAGCCTTTACCAAGCTTTTACAAATCGATCTTAAACGTGCACGAAATGCCACGGAGTTGGCAACAGCGCTCCAAGTTTTAAAAACCGATCAAATCCTGATCGATACCGCAGGGCTTAATCCGTTTGATCGAGAAGATATGAAACTATTGGCTCAATTGATTTCCGCAGGCGATATCGAACCTGTTTTGGTATTGCCAGCCGCCATGGACTCAACCGAATCCGGGGAAATCGCCCGCGTGTTTTCTGCCCTTGGTGCGCGTCGCTTAGTGCCCACCCGTCTTGATATGGCCCGCCGTCTGGGCGGCCTGATTTCCGCCGCTCATCAAGGTGGCCTCTCTTTTGCAGATGCAGGTGTCGCGTCTCAAGTTGCGGACGGTCTGATGCCGCTGACACCGAGAGTTCTGGCAACTTACTTTATGCCGAATAAAACAGTTTCAACTATTTCTGAACAAGCAAAGAATACTTCAACTAAGCGCAGAACGCGCAGAACGGGATGAGAAAACAATGAGCGAACAGAATACAGTGGCGATAGACGCCTCGATAGACAATCCGTTATCGCCGAGCTTTCGCAGGGGAACGAACATTATTGCCGTTGCCTCCGGTAAAGGCGGCGTCGGCAAGACGTTTTTCTCAATCACCCTGACACAAGCTTTGACCCGCATGGGCAAGCGCGTACTTCTGTTTGACGGAGATCTGGGCCTTGCGAATGTCGACGTTCAACTGGGCCTGATGCCAAAGCGCGATTTGAACGATGTCATTCGTGGACGTCTCTCACTGGATAAGGTTATTCAGCCTTATGAAGATGGCGGTTTCGATATTATTGCAGGTCGCTCCGGTCAGGCTTCCCTCTCCGCCCTCCCTTCCCAGCGCCTCGCGCTGCTGCGCGACCAGCTTCTCGAAGTATCCGAGAAATACGATGTCGTCGTTATCGATCTCGGCGCAGGCGTTGACCGAACAGTTCGCATGTTTTCAGCTATGGCGACACGCACTTTGCTGGTTTCCACTGAAGAGCCAACTTCTCTGACAGATGCTTATGCATTTATTAAGTTAGGCTCAGCTGCTGGCATGTCAAAAAATGTCTCCATTGTCGTCAATCAGGCACAAAGTGCTTCTGAAGGCGAAAAGACATACAAGACATTGCTGAAAGCTTGCGAAAATTTTCTTCGCATGTCCCCGCCCCTCGCCGGTATGGTTCGCACTGACCCGCGCGTCCGTGAAACAATCCGCCACCAGACGCCACTCCTAACTCGCTCTCCAAACACAGAAGCCGCAACTGACGTCGAGAAAATCGCGAAAGTTGCCTACCGCGAAATGCAGGAAGAAGCGCGGGAGATGCAAAAAGCAGCAAGAAGATAAAAAAGCCCCGCGAAAGCGGGGTTTATATTTCCGTCGCGTTAGAAATTTATCCAGCGCGTTGGAAAACATTTCCTTATCTTTCATCGTGAAAGCCGCTGGGCCATCCTGCCCTTCGCTTATGGAACTTCTCATTGAATGCATAAAATTGCGTGTCGATAAAATAGGGCCAATATTATTTGCATCATAAAGCTGACCACGGGGATTAAGCGCGAATGCGCCTTTCTCGATAACTCTTGCCGCTAACGGGATATCCGCCGTGATGACCAGATCACCTTCGTTACATAATTCGACAATCTTGTTATCGGCGATGTCAAAACCATCCGGCACTTGCAAAAGTTGTAGAAAAGGGGATGGGGGAATATTGAGATAACTATTCGCCACGAAAATAGCTTCAAACTTCACCCGTTCCGCCGCACGGTATAAAACCTCTTTAATCGCCTTTGGGCAAGCGTCGGCATCAATCCATAATTTCATTTATCTTTGCCTTGATAATTAAATCGATCGCGCCGCCTTCGCTGTAATCCGCCGCCACGGAATGATCTGCCCGCTTTTGCTTAACTCTTTCATCAGACTGTTCTTTCTTGTCCGGTTTCTTAGGATCATACACAGCAATCGCCGTGCCTTTGTAATGCTTGGTCATTTTCATCGCCGGAATATCAGTGTCGCCATCGCCGATATAGATAATATTTTCGAACGGTACGGGCCTTGCCTCTTCATTAACAAATTCATTTACGGACTTATTATCCCATGAATTCAAGATTCCTTTATTGATGCGAAATAAATGCTGGATTTTATTAGTATAATTCACCGCCGTTGCCGGCCAGACTGCCACATCATCCTGATTATATTGGAATCCCGATGCATAAATATGTTTGAAATGTTTGCGAATTGATGTCCCGTCAATCATCTCACGTAAACCCGAAGAAATAATATAATGCTGAATCTCTATGCCGCGCATCGCTGCATATTCATTAATCCGATCAAACCAAGTTTCGACCCCGTTATAAAATTTTATGCCGCGCCCATGATTTATAAAAGCTTCGCGCTTGATTGACTTATTACGATAGCTGGCTTCTTTCAGCATCATTGCCATATAGGACAGAATTTCATCCATGTCGTTTTCTTGCGCAAATTTCTTATTCGCAGACCAGAACTCGTTAAAATCGGTGAATCCTAATTCCGGCAAGAATGAATTATGCTGCATATAATCCGGCGTCAGCGTTTCATCGAAATCATAAGCTATGGCTAGAACAGGTTTTTTCATGTGCCGATTATGGCAGGTCAGCTTTCCGCAGTAAATCATCCAGATCAAGGCGGCGCGAATACATGTCGAGTTCACCCGCCTCGTTAAACGGCCATAGCTCTTTTGGTTTGTCCTAATAAAGCTCGACCCCATTTTGATCAGGGTCACGCAGATACAGCGCTTCGCTTACCCCGTGATCGGATGCGCCGTCTAAAGTAATACCTGCTTTCATCACTCGTCGCAGCGCATCGGCCAGCGCCGCACGGGTCGGATATAATATAGCCGTATGATATAAGCCCGTCGTCCCCGGCGGGGGAGGAGATCCGTTTTTACTTTCCCATGTATTTAATCCGATATGGTGATGATAATCACCCGCCGCAATAAACGCCGCGCTTTCGCCATAGCGCTGAGTCACATGAAAGCCGAGCACACCGCAATAGAAACCAAGTGCGCGTTCTATATCGGCTACTTTTAGATGTACGTGGCCGATTTTTACGCCACTATCGATTTTGTTTGTCATGCTATTTATCTAGGCTGAATAATAAGGCTTCGTATATTAGTTTCTTCAAAGCAACTACTTTCCTTTTTGTACCTTATTTCAATTTTGTGACTTTGTTCTATACTTATCTTAACGGATGAATTGACGGCATTTGCCGATTTTGGCCCATCCGGTTTTCCAAGGAGACTACTATGATAAATGTCTACAAATATGACCAGCTCGGTCATGCCGACCACGGCTGGCTTAATGCCCGCCACCATTTCAGCTTCGCCCGCTACGTAAACCGTGAACGTATGGCGTTTGGCGTTTTGCGGGTGATAAATGATGACCTGATTGAAGGCGGTCGCGGTTTCGGCGCGCATCCGCACGACAATATGGAGATCGTTACCTATGTCAGAAAAGGTGCTATCTCTCATAAAGACTCGATGGGTAATCAGGGCCGCACAGGCGCAGGTGACGTTCAGGTCATGAGCGCAGGTTCCGGCGTGACCCATGCCGAGCATAATCTGGAAGATGAAACGACCAGCCTGTATCAGATCTGGATTGAACCGAACGAGCAGAATGTACAGCCTCGCTGGGATCAGGCGGAATTTCCTAAAACTCCGGTCAAAGATACTCTTCCGGTTCTCGTTTCAGGTCAGGGTGAACATAAAGGAAGCAATGCCCTTTTCATTCATCAGGACGCGGCGATTTATGGCGGCAATATCCTTGCAGGCACTAAAGTAACTCAAGCGATAAAACATCAGGCTTATATTCTGGCGTCCGAGGGCGAATTCACCGTCAATGGTCAAAAGCTAAATAAAGGCGATGGTGCCGAAATCACCGGAGAAAAAACGCTGGAGATTGAAGCGTCGACCGATGCGGAAATTCTGATCATCGACGTGCCTTCTCATTAAATTCTTAGTGTTACCCCTGTGAAAGCAGGGTAACGCCTCTTCTAGGAACAAAAAGAAATTCTAAATGTTGGCTTTCATATTTTAGAAAGTTATTTCCATGCTATTCGCCGCCGCCTTCATCCTTTTTGCCATTCATGTTGCATTGATCGTAAAAGCAAGAAAACTTAAATGGATCGGCTGGGCTTTATTCGCCCTATGGTTTGCGACCATCGTTCTTTTTGGCGACTTGCTCAAAGCCGTTTTCGGCATGGAAGAAGGCTCCAGAACCTTCTTCACGTTCCTCGCTGTTATTTATACGTTTATCCCGTTAGCCTTGGCTGAAGGTACGGGCAAATTGATGAGCCGTAAATCGGCTTGATGTAATCACCGGGCTTTTTTGCTAAACTAAGGAATGTCGAATTTATCGGGCCTTCCCCCCGCCGCCATCGCCGCTGCCGCCGCCCGCGCCCAGATACAGGATATCGCGGTTCGCCTGATTGCGTTGCCCGATTCTTTAAAAAATAATCCACAAAGCTTAAATCTTTCAGGCGCCGTCATTGGCCAGACACCGGAAGGCTACACTCAGGTTGAAACCCAGCGCGGGATTATCAATATCATTTTGAAAGACCGAGGCAGCCTGCGGCCGGGCCAGAAGATCGAAATTGAAATTCCGGCCGGCCGACCGCCTGCCCAAGCCGCCATCCGACCCCAGCCGCAGAATTCGCAGCCAGCCCAAACGCCGCACTTGGAAATTCCTGTCACGCAAAATACGGCACCGAATTCCGGAGTCAAACTTGATCGCCCGCCATCCGTAAAACCAGACACCCTGAGCGAAGCCTTATCGTCGATCATACCGGAAGAAAATATACGCCTGTCCGCGCCACTACAGGCCGGACAAATCGTGCGACTTATTCCCATATCCGTGATGCCTCAGAGCGCGCAACCTGCTCAAAATACGCCCGTGATGACGCCGGACGAGTTGTTTACAAGCTTACTGAGCATGATCGACGAAGCTACTGATTTACCGATAGAAACCAGGCGCAACCTTACGCAACTTCTTGGGCGTATTGATATCACATCCCTACTTCCAATATCAGGTGAAGAAATATCAGCAACGAAGCAGAAACAACTTGAGATAGCTTTTCAGAAACTTGCGCAAGTCATTGATTTACCGATAACTACAAAATTTCAAAACGCATCGCCTCTAAATCAAGCTTCTTCGGTTTTCATCAGTCCGACCAAGCCAATTGATGTGCAAATTTTAGCCTTTCAAAACGGCACTTTTCAAGCAGCACTTTCGGGAGAGCAAAACGGACAAATCACTCCTTTAATCGCCAAGGATTTTGTCGTTTTACCTCAAACAGTTTCCGTACCGCCAGCGCCGCAAGTTATGATTCCGGGCAATCCAACTTTGCCTGTTATGGAGGCCGATATCGCGCCTCAAGGCCAAGTTTCAAAAACCACCACCCTGCCGGTTACGCCCCCAGCAAATACGCTTAACACCCAGCCTGCTGCTATTGCTTCGCCAGTGCAACCACCGGCACCTGTCCAGACAACTGCGCCATCTTCACAGCCAACCATGCTCGGGCAGATCGTAAGCTTCACGCCGCAAGGCCAGTCTGTTGTCTCCCTCGCCCTGCCAGGAACTGCTCAGCCAGTGAATTATGCTGTTCAGTTTGTCGCAAATAATCTCATCGAGGGGAGCCCTATCATCGTTACCCCGCTCCCAGCAACCGCGCCAAAGCCACAAGCCGGCTTCGTACCTTTTGCCCTTGGCACTGGACAGAATTTACAAAACTGGGCTCAAAACGAAATATGGGAAAGTTTTCAAAATTTGATTGCTGCGGTCAGCCATATCAACCCGCAAGCCGCGCAAGGCCTGATCCATATGTTCCCCTCTCCAGCGCAGCCACAAAATATGGGTACGCTTTCGCTGTTCTTTCTGGCAATGATGCGTTCAAGCGAACTCGACAGCCTTATTGACCCGTCAACCATCGATTTCCTGAAATCAACGAACAAGATCGATATTTTGCGCCAATTAGCCGGTGACAGCGCGATGACGACAAGACTTGAAGCCGCACCACTGCCCAATGACTGGAAAGCCACCATCATTCCGTTCTGGTATGGGCAACAGGTTCACAAACTCCCGCTTTATTATAAAAGCTGGAGCGAAGAAAACGACAAAAGCATCGATAACGAACGCCGCAAGAAAATGCGCTTTATGTTCGAACTCAATCTATCGCGCATGGGTAAAGTTCAAGTCGACGGCTTTATGAAACAGGAAAAGCTCGACATGATTATGCGCACCAAGGCGCAGATCAGCAACCCAATGCAGGAAGCATTGCGGAAGCTGTACTATAAAGCCATGGACCGCTCGAATTTATCCGGCGAAATTACGTTCCAGTTCAAGCCTGAGCAGTGGGTGAATGTGGAAGTTGCAGGCGAAAAAGCATGATCCGCAGATTTATTTTTTCATTTATAAGCTGCGCTGCAGGCATTTCTTTTTCCTGCATACTGATAGGCAGTCTCTTTAGCCTCTTTCTTAAAAACTTCATATATTTGAAGATACTTTTGTTTCCCTTTTTTATATGGCCAATTAGCTTTATTTTTTACGGCATCCCATTTTTTGCAGGCTCTATCGTTTTATTAAGCTCATCAAATAAAAATCTACTTACGAATTCTTTGATTTTTGGCTGTATATTAAGCGGCCTACTCGGATCAGCGGCTTTTAGCCCATCAGGAAAGGTAGAACTTTTCTTTTTTTTCATTTTTTGTGGAATATGCAGCGCATTTTTAAGCGCAAAAATGTATCAAACTGCTTTGAATAAATTTACTCCTCTTTCAGAATAAAACCCGTCATCCCGAGCTCATCCATCCGCGCCGAGTCATTTTATTTTCTTCTAGTGGCTAACGATACAATACAGAACATAACCTAAGACTATCCTTAACTTGCGACTTACAATAACGTTGTTTCATATCTTTAAGTCGATCCGACGCCACTTCATTACCTTGAATAGCGGCCTGCTTGTAAAATTTTGCGGCTACATCTAGATCCCTGTTAGCCCCTCCACCAGTTTCATAAATATGGCCAAGAGCGTTCAGGCTGTTGACTTCATTCGCTTCAGCTGCCTCTAAAAACCATTTCACTGCTTCGGAATAATTAGGAGGACTTTCGACATAATAGCTTTTACCTAGATAAAATTTAGCCAAAGCACTTCCATGATGCTCAATCGCTTTCCTATACCACTGACGACTTCCATTAATATCCATATGTTCCAATAAATTTCCTAAATTTATTTGCGCATACTCATAATTCTGGGAGGCGGCCTTTTCATGATAACTTATCGCTTTTATAAAATTTACTGGTACAACCAAACCCTCCTGATAAAAAATTCCCATTCTCGTTTGAGCATAAGCGTCATTGTTATCAGCGGCCTTTTGATACCATGACAAAGACTCTTTAATATCCTTAGGAACGCCTTCGCCGTTCTCATAAATCTGAGCCAATATTATCTGTGACTTTACATCGTTTTGTTCTGCTGCTTGCCTATACCAGTATATGGAATCCTGGACACTTTTAGGCACAGCCGTTCCAGTATCATAGGCTCGCGCCAACCATCTTTGCGCCATTATATGTTTATTTTCTGCTGCTTTATGAAGCCAATCTATTCCATTAGTGGCACCAAAAAAATAAGTTGAACCTAGCTGAAACTGGCTTTCCGTATCGCCATATTGCGCCTTGATATATGTGCTGATTAAACCTTTAGGCGCAAACAACAACACTGAAAGTATTACAGCTCCAATCAACCCTACATAGATTATTTTTCTCATATCCCCCTCTTTGTAATAGCTCTATTCTTCTTTCCTGATAAAACCCGTCATCCCAACCTCATCCATCCTCGCTGAATCTTTGCGGTTTTCCTCAAGCTCTTCTTCAAGCTCGCGCTGTTCCTGAATGATTTCGATCTTCTTCTGCTCGGCGAAAGCATCGCGCATATCATCCTGCGCTTTTTGAATCAGGAAATTGTATTTATTGATCTCCATATCGATCATCTTTACCTGATCGCGGGCCCGCTCGGCATAGAGGCGATAAGAAGCCTGCGTTTCGTAATCGTCACTTTCTTCGGCGATTTTTCTTTCTTCCTTGATACTGACTAGAACTTCTCGCTTTTTAGTTTCGAATTTTTCAACTTCGCGCAGTAACGCCGCCAAGACTTTTTGCTTTTCTTCAACCTGGAATTTACGGAGTTTGATAAGAGGCTTTAAATTGGCCATCTACTCTCCATGCACCGGCGTGTAATCCATGCCGAGAATTTCAGCCAGCCTTTCAAAGCCTTCATCGATAGACGAATTATCGGTCTTCTGCTGGGTCAGAAACTCTTCGATATCGGGATAGAGCATGATCGCCTCATCGACATTGGCGTCAGAGCCTTTGCGGTACGCCCCGAGCCTTATCAATTCCGCCATGTTCTCGTAATTCGCAATCACCTGTTTCGCCCGGCGGGCAATCGCGTTTTGTTCATCCGTATAAGCTCTTGGCAGCGACCTTGAAACTGATTTCAAAATATTGATCGCCGGATAGCGGCCCCTGTCGGCGATTTGCCGCTCCATGACGATGTGACCGTCGACAATTCCGCGCACGGAATCCGAAATCGGTTCGTTATGGTCGTCCCCTTCGACAAGCACTGTAAACAAACCGGTAATTGATCCTTCTCCGCGCGGCCCCGGCCCGGCGCGTTCCAGAAGTCTTGCCAATTCACCAAACGTCGTCGGTGGATAACCTTTGGATGTCGGCGGCTCGCCCGCCGATAATCCGATTTCCCTGTGCGCCATGGCAAAGCGGGTGATGGAATCGATCAAACATAAAACCTGTTTCCCCTGTTTCCTGAAATATTCCGCCACCGCCAAAGTCAAATAAGCGGATTGGCGGCGCATCAGCGCAGGCTCGTCACCCGTCGCGACAATAACGACAGAACGTTTCAAACCTTCTTCGCCGAGATCATCTTCCAAAAACTCCTGAACCTCGCGCCCGCGTTCGCCGACAAGGCCGATAACGATGATTTCCGCTTCTGTATATCGCGCCATCATTGACAGCGTGACGGATTTACCGACGCCCGATCCGGCAAAGATTCCCATACGTTGGCCTTTGCACATGGCAATAAAATTATTTACGGCGCGTACGCCGAGATCTAATTGCTCACCAACCCGTTGTCTCGTATGCGCCGCGGGTCCGGTTGATTTCAATGCAATGGGTATAGCGCCTTTGGCGAGTGGCCCAAGATCGTCGATCGGCTGCGCAAGCGCATTGATAACTCTCCCAAGCCAACGCTCGGACGGAAACACGACAGGTTTCGATGTCTGGATAAAAGCCCGGCAACCAAGCCCCACGCCTTCCAGCGGCCCAAACGGCATTAGCAACGCCTTCTTCTCCCGAAAACCGACAACCTCACACGGGATGTCATAAGCAGAGTCAGGCCTGAGATAGGCCATCGAGCCAACGACCAAATCCTCTCCAAATCCGGCAATCTCAACCAAAAGACCGAGAATCTTCGTTACCCGTCCATAAACTTCATGGTCGGGAACAGTAGCGATAGTTGCGGCAATTTTCTCGGCGAGTCGGTCCATAATCTGCATTTTATCACATTTAGGGAGAAAGCCGATTGGTCAATTAAAACAAAATCTTAACTATTTACGGTTGTGCTCTAAAAAATAATTCTTTGTTAACCTTTTTAATAAATGTTAATATAGTTATTAACAAAGAGTTCCTAAGTTCATTCTTTTCGGACCAGTCAACAGGGAGAACCCCATGCGCGTATTATTAGTAGAAGACGACAGCTCCACCGCCAAGTCGATTGAAATGATCTTAAAATCTGAAGGTTATATGGTCGAAACCACCGATTTGGGTGAGGACGCCTATGAACTCGGGAAATTTTATGAGTATGACATTATTGTACTCGATCTTATGTTACCCGACATGCATGGTTATGACGTGCTGAAGAAATTACGAAACGATAAGGTCAATATTCCAATCCTTATTCTCTCCGGCCTTGCTGAGCTCGATTCTAAAATTAAAGGTCTGGGTTTCGGTGCCGATGATTACCTAACAAAGCCATTTGAAAAAGCCGAACTGATCGCCCGGATTAAAGCAATCGTTCGCCGTTCCCAAGGTCACGCCCAATCCAAGATTCAAATTGGCCGTGTTGCCGTCAACCTTGACAGCCGCACCGTCGATGTGGATGGCAAACCTGTTCACCTGACTGGTAAGGAATACGGTATTCTTGAACTTCTCGCCCTTCGCAAAGGCACGACCCTAACCAAGGAGATGTTCTTAAACCATCTTTATGGCGGCATGGACGAACCCGAAGTCAAAATCATCGACGTCTTTATCTGCAAACTGCGCAAGAAACTCGAACAGGCCGCAGGCGGCGAAAACTATATCGAAACCGTCTGGGGCCGCGGCTATGTCCTGAGAGAACCCCAAGGCGCAGGGCAAAAAGCATCAGCCTAATACTCTACGATTAATTCCATTATCATCCCCGCGAAAGCGGGGATCTCTCTTTCTAAAGATTGGGATATAGGTTACTTATAATTATGAAGAACCTACCAAATATAATTACCGTCAGCCGTCTCGTAAGCCTGCCTTTTTTACTGCTTTTAATGTTTGTGCCTACTGCATGGGCGGCATGGGCGGCGCTTTTTCTCTATACTTTAGGCTGCATCACCGACTGGTTTGACGGTTATCTTGCGCGAAAAATGAAGATCGAATCCGCTTTTGGAAAATTCCTCGATCCGATCGCTGATAAAATTTTCGTTATCACGGTCATTCTCTGCCTTGTGGCGACGGGTAAACTTGATGGAGTCTGGATCATCCCTCCCCTTCTGATTATAACCCGCGAATTTTTAATCTCTGGCTTGCGCGAATTTCTTGGACCTAAGAATATTTCCGTGCCCGTCTCCAAACTCGCAAAATATAAAACCGGATTCCAGATGACCGCACTCGGTTTTTTGATCATGGGGCAATACGGCGATGCGACACTTGCATGGACCCATATCTCGACGCTGACCTGGGGACACATGATAATAACGGTCGCAGCCATTCTTACCATCCAGACAGGCTGGGATTATCTCAAAGTCGGTTTCCATCATTTACGGGATTAAGCTTTGTTCAACATACTAAAACCCGTTCTCTTTTCTTTAGACGCCGAAAAAGCGCATCATCTGACTATTCAGGCGCTCAAAAAAAACATCGTTCCGCCAATTCAAGCCATCAATGATCCAACTTTGCGTATGGAACTATGCGGGCGCGTATTTCTCAACCCCGTAGGCCTTGCCGCAGGCTTTGATAAAAACGCCGAAGTTATTTTACCGATGCTTAAACTTGGTTTTGGTTTCGTCGAAGTCGGAACTGTGACGATCAAGCCGCAAACCGGCAATCCAAAACCCCGCGTCTTCCGTGATCCGAAACACGGCGCGGTCATTAACCGCATGGGCTTTCCTAATAAAGGGGTCGGCACTTTCAAATCAAACCTGCACAAATTCTTGGTTGGTAAACCGCGCCCGCAAGGTGTCGTCGGCATCAATATCGGCATGAACAAAGACCAAACAGATCCGGCCGCTGACTATACTGCGCTTATTCGCACGCTCGGCCCTCTATCGGATTACATCACGATTAATATCTCCTCGCCCAATACGCCTGGCCTTCGTAATTTGCAGGAAAAAGAACCGCTCACAGAACTCCTTTCTGCGGTTTTAGACGAGCGCAAAAAATCATGCGGCATCCATCCGCCACCGATCTTCGTCAAACTCGCGCCCGATCTTGACGATGATCAAGTTAAAGATATTGCTGATGTTTTACTTAGCTTGAAAATCGACGGTGTTATCCTGACCAATACTACTTTGTATCGCCCTGAAGAATTGCCGGAAGAATTCCGTTCACAAAAAGGAGGCCTTTCCGGTGCCCCGCTAACCGATCTATCAACAGCTATGATCCGCCGTTTTTATACCTTAACGAACGGCAGAATTCCCATTATCGGCGCAGGTGGCATTTCATCCGGCGAAGACGCCTATGCTAAAATCCGCGCCGGCGCTTCTCTTGTACAGCTTTATAGTGGTCTAATTTTCCATGGTCCAGGCTTAATCCGGAAAATAAATCTGGACTTATTGGAACTCTTGCGGTCAGATGGCTTTAGTCATATTACAGAAGCCGTCGGGGCTGATCATAAGATTTAAGAGTAATGTTCGATTTTATTTCTAAACACTCCACAATCTGGCTTTCGCTTTATCTCTGCGGCTGTGTGTTGATGGTTGCTTTCATCGGTGGCACGTTTGGCGGGTCCGTGGCGGGAACAGTTGCGGGTTTTCTAGTCTTGGCCGGAACTGTAGGATATGAAATGTTATCCCGTTACAATTCCGAGAAAAAGATTAAAGCGCAGCTTTCCTCAATCGGCATCAATCATAATCGTCTGACCCGTGAAATGGCCCGCACCCGCGGTGAGATGGACGGGCTGAAAGATGATATGGCGCGTGCAGCAGCCTTGCTTAAAAAACAACAAGCTACGCAAACGGCGCAAGCTCCGCGTCAAGCGCCATTGGGCGAAAGCATCGCCAGCCGCATTCAACAATCTTTCGAAAAAATGGGGATGAAACCCCGGGCTACCGTGGCCGACACATCCCGCAAATATGAAGACTTAACCGTTGCTTCCGCTTCCCGCAGTGATGCCATTTTTGCCGAGAGCGATGATATTGAAATGGACCGCCGCATGATATCGCATCCGGCAAGCTACAGTGACACAATCGTATCGGAGCTGATCCATCACGCCGTACATAACGACCGGATCGAAATTTTCGCACAACCGATTGTCAAACTTCCATCACGCCGTCTGATCTATCTGGAGCTATTCGCACGTATCCGCGCCAAGGCAGGCGTTTACTTAAGCGCGGACCGTTATCGCGAACTCGCCGAAAAAGAAACCTTGATGGCCGATGTCGATCATTTGCTTTTAATTCATGTCCTCGACAGCATTCGTTCCGATGCGCGCCGCAATGTCGAGCTAGGATATTTTCTCAATATTGCTGTTTCTTCTTTGAAAGATCCTGCCTTTATGAGCGATCTTCTGGAATTTATTAAACGCAACCGCGATCTGTCACAAAACCTGATTTTTGAAATCAAGCAAGCCGAGTTCAATAATTTAAGTCCGCAAATGATGGCGGTCATGCAAGGACTAGGGCAAACCGGCTGCCGCTTCTCCATCGACAATATCGATAATCCAAATCTGGACGTTACGAAATTGCAAAAATTGCGCATTGAATTCATCAAGCTCGACGCCGCTAAATTAATCTCGCTGGCTGCGACCTCGGAAGGCGAAGCGCTCATCGCCCGTTTGAAAAACCGTCTTGATGCCGCGCATATCACCTTGATTGCCGAGAAAATGGAGAATGAGAAAGACGTTGTCGAACTTCTAGACTTCGACGTGGAATACGGCGAAGGCTATCTGTTCGGCAAACCTGACCTTGAAATCGCATACCGTCCTAAGAGAGCCGCTTAATGGCATCGATCCCTCATCTGTCCGGCTTGCGCGATACGACAGATCAATATGATTATTATTTCCTCGATATCTACGGCTTGCTGCATAACGGCCAGCGCCTGAACCCCGGAACGATCGTTTGTCTCGAGGCTTTGAAAAACCATGGCAAGAAAACCTGCCTTGTTTCGAACACACCGAAGATGCCGGAAGATACGATGCGCGATCTGGAACGCTATGGCATCGAGCGTTCAATGTATGACGAGATTGTCACCGCCGGCGCTTCGGCTCATCTGGAACTTAAAGAAAATTATCAAGGCAGCAATGTTCTGTTCATAGGTTCGCCTGAGTTCGCCGGTCCTATGCGCGGCTTGGATATACGCCAAGCCGCGTCGATTGATGATGCCGATTTTATTTTGAACTCCATCCCCGGCTCCATGCAGTTTGATGAAGGTGAATTACTCGCCCTGTTGCATGAAGGAAAAAGCCGCGACTTAAAAATGGTCTGCGCCAATCCCGATCTCGTCGTTCACATCGGTGATACGCTCGTCACCTGCGCCGGAACCTACGCCGCGCTCTATGAACAAATCGGCGGCGATGTCAGCTATCACGGCAAGCCATATCCATCCATCTACGATCTTGCGAGAGAGAAACTCGGCAACCCGCCGAAAGAGAAAATCTGCGCCCTTGGCGACGCCCTTCATACGGACATCCGCGGCGCCTGCAATTACGGAATTGACGGCATTTGGGCGCTCACCGGCATTCACTGGGAAGAGCTGCGTTATGAACATAACCCCGGCATGCCCGATATGACCCGCGTTGTCCAAGCATTGGCTCAAAGCCCGCACAAACCCGCCGCCACGATTACAGGATTTAACTGGTAATAGCTTTTTTCGCAGGGATGACATTCACGATAGAGAATGTTAAAAATTAAGGCAGAGGTCCTTCATGAAAAAACTCCTGCTTACCGCTTGCTGCCTACTTCTCACCACACAGGTTTTTGCCGCCGATGCCAAACATGGCATTGCCCTACACGGCGAGCCGAAATATCCGGCCAATTTTACACATTTCGAATATACCAATCCCGATGCCCCCAAAGGCGGCACGCTGAACCTCTCTTCAATCGGGTCTTTCGACTCACTCAACCCTTTTATCGTCAAGGGCAATCCGGCTGACGGCGTACAAACGCTCGTCTTCCAAACTTTGATGGAGCAGTCCTATGATGAACCATTTTCGATGTATGGTGTTCTGGCCGAAAGCGTCGAACGAGCCGACGATAATTCTTCCATTACTTTCAATCTGCGCTCTATTGCCAAATGGGCGGATGGAAAACCTGTCAGCTCTGAAGACGTCGTCTGGACATTCAACACTTTGATGAAAGACGGTACGCCGTTCTACAAAGCCTATTACGCCGATATCGAAAAAGTCATCGCCGAAACTCCTCTTCGCGTGAAATTCACTTTCAAGACAAAAGAGAATAATGAACTGCCAATGATTATTGGCCAGCTTCCTATTCTCCCGAAGCACTATTATACGGATGGCAAACATAAATTCGAAGTGACGACACTCGAAGCCCCTCTTGGTTCTGGCCCATATAAAATTTCATCTATCGCGCCGGGCCGCTCTATAACTTACGAACGCGTGAAAGACTGGTGGGGTAAGGATTTGCCCGTTTTTAAAGGCCGTTATAATTTTGACAAGATCACCTATACTTATTTCCGCGACCAGAATGTCCAACTGGAAGCTTTCTTCGCCGGCAATTACGATATCCAGCTCGAAATGATCGCCAAGGCCTGGGCGACGTCCTATAACGCCCCGCCCGTTCTCGATGGTCGTATCCATAAGGAAATCATTCCAAACCAGCGTCCGCAAGGCTCGCAAAGCTGGGTGTATAATCTTCGAAAATCTATCTTCAAAGACAAGGAAGTCCGTAAAGCCCTTTCTTATGCTTTCGATTTTGAATGGGAGAATAAGCAATTTGCCTATGGCGCCTATAAGCGCACGCGCAGTTTTTTTGAAAATTCAGACCTTGCCTCAAGGGGACTTCCCAAAGGCAAAGAACTCCAAATCCTTGAAAAATACCGCGGGAAGATTCCCGAAGAGGTTTTTACAACCGAATTTCAGCCGCCTAAATCAGACGGCTCAGGCGCCAACCGTGCCAATCTAAAAACCGCGATGGATATATTGGAAAAAGCCGGATACAAGACCGGCACCGACGGTATCCGCGTCCATGAAAAAACCGGACAGCGTCTACAGTTTGAGTTCTTGGACGCCAATCCCGCTTTCGAACGCTGGACATTGCCTTTTATTCAGAACCTGAGAAAGATCGGTGTCGCCGCGACTTTCCGTCCAGCCGATGACGCCCAATATCAGCGCCGCATTCAAAGCTTCGATTTCGACGTGACTTCGACCATTATCGCGCAAAGTGACAGCCCCGGAAACGAACAGCGCGAATTCTGGTCATCTTCAAGGGCCGATATGCAAGGCTCGCGTAATCTGATCGGGATTAAAGACCCGGTCATTGACGATCTGGTCGAGAAAATTATCACTGCCCGCACGCGCGAAGACCTCGTTGCCCATGTTCATGCATTAGACCGTATTTTGCAATGGAATTACTATGTCATTCCGCAATGGTATTTCGGCGGCTGGCGTCTTGCATGGTGGAAGAAACTCGACCATCCGAAACTCTCCGGCATGACCCCGGCGATTGCCGATACGTGGTGGGTAAAACAATAATGATTGCTATCATTATCCCTGCCCGTTACGCCTCCACGCGCTTTCCCGGCAAGCCGCTTGCTATGCTCGGCGGCAAGCCTATTCTTTCTCATGTCTACGAGAATGCAAGCAAAGCCGCAGAAGGTCTTTATAATGTGACCGTGACCGTTGCCACGGATGATGAGCGTATCGCTAGCCTGTGCAATGAGACCGGCATGAATTATCTGAAAACCTCGCAAGATTGCCATACTGGCACAGACCGCGTGATCGAAGCGGCTTCCCTATTGCTAGAACAACCAGATTTTGTTTTGAACATGCAAGGCGATGCACCATTTACACCCCCTGACTTCGTCCGCGCCATGATCGACGAACATCTCGCCGACCCCCAAGCCGACATTGTTACTCCTGTCACGCAGCTTTCATGGGATGCGCTCGACAAGCTGCGCGAAGATAAAAAAACCACGCCTTTCAGCGGGACGACCGCCGTACTCGACCCCAACCGTAACGCTCTTTGGTTTTCAAAAAATATTATTCCCAGTATTCGTAAGGAAGACCGGACGAAAAACCTCTCTCCCGTTTATCGTCATATTGGACTCTACGGTTATAAATTCGACGCTTTGCAGAAATATAAAACGCTTGCGCCATCCTGTTACGAAGAACTCGAAGGCCTTGAACAACTTCGTGCCTTGGAAAATGGCATGCGCATCAAAGCCGTGATCGTCGATTATAAAGGCCGCCCGTCAATGTCTGGTATCGATTCACCCGAAGACCTTGCCAGAGCGGAAAAACTTCTAAATGCCTAATTCGGCCGCGATAAGAAATTCTATTTCCCCGCTTATTGCCGCTATCGCGTTTATTATCTCTATTTTCCCACAAGACGCCGCCAATCCTTTCATGATGACCCCTGTCGCGCTGCTGTCGGTCTACACGTTGCTTAGCGGCAGGCTCTCGCAAATCAATTACCGCGATCTCGTTCTTTTTCTGACACTGCTTCTCTGGCTCGGCTGGATCTGGGGCGCGATCTTCAGTCCCGTTCCCTTCGCCTCGCAAGTCACGCTCGTTATCCTCGCTACGATTCCCGTTGCTTACCTTTCGGCTTCGGGGCGCGATATCACCAAATTTTTATATATTGTAATTGCTATCATTTCTTTATTCGCCTTGGCCTCCATTACCAATCTTCTTTTGAACGGCTATTATTCCCGCGCGAAATTTTTCTTCGACGACGAAAATATCCTTGGCGGGCTGATTGCCGTCGCCATTCCGGTTCTCTTGAGTTTTTGCTTCACCGCCCAGACACGGAAAGCAAAAATTATCACGGGCGTTATTTTTGCGATCCTCATCGGCGGCCTGCTTGCAACGCAAAGCCGTTCCGCTTTTATAGGTGTAATGATCGGGATTGCAGCGCTTCTATTCAAGAGCCGCGCCTTGATTTCACGGCGCTCGCTTAAATTATTTATTCTTCCTGCTATTCTCTTATTCGCCAGTATTTTCTTCACCTATTTCGGCGACCGGCTTTTGATGATGCTGGAATTCGACAAAGACGTCATGGGCCGCTTCGTCTTATATTCATCGGCGCTCAGGATGATTGCGATTGATCCGCTGCACGGCGTCGGCCTTGGGATTTTCCATCTATATTATCCTCATTTCAAAACCCTTGCCGATAATTCCGCTGGCTTCTGGGTCCATAACGATCCGCTGCAATGGGCGGTGGAGACGGGACTCGGCACTATCGTGGCTTTCTATGCCTTATTCGGATATATCATTTACAAATTCCTCCGCCATGATCTGACGCCGCTTCAAACTGGCGCCGGTGCCAGCCTGATCACGATCTTTATCACAGGGCATATCAATTATAACTTTCATTACACGGCAATCGGCCTAATGACCGGAATTTTTCTGTCTTGTTTTGCACAATACCAAACCGAACTTCAAACCAAAACCAGATATATTCCGGCGACTGCATTATTAATTACGATATTACTCCATCTCTGGCTGATCGCTTCATCCGCCCCGACACTTTATCTATGGACCAAAGCTGTCGGTGCTTCGCAAAAACGCGACATGAAAACTTACGCGGATTATCTGCAACTCTGTATCGACAAAGGCAATCCTGCTTTCCCTGCCTGTCGTATTGAAGCTTCCGGATATCTCATCAAAACGATACAAGACCCGCCGAAAGATGTGCTTAACTGGCTCGACACCGCCGAAAAAGCTGCGCCACCGTCGCCGGAAGCCGATATCTGGCGTGCGCGATATTATCTGAAGAAGAATCCCAATAATCTGGATCTTGTAGAAAAACATTTACGCAAGGCTCTTGAAAAAAATCCGTCGCTCTGGCCGCCGCGCAGCTTGCTAGTGCAAATCCTGACTGCGCAGAAAAAATATCGGGAAGCTTTCGACACGCTGGAGCCAGCCCGAAAATGGCAGATAAACCATGATTTTCTAGATGAATTCTATAAACTGGAACGCGATCTTCAGGAGAAAGTAAAATAATGACGACCAAACTTCTTATCGCTCGCCACGGCAACACATTCGGTCCAAATGATACGCCCACCCGCGTCGGCGCCCGCACTGATTTGCCCCTGGTTGAAACAGGCCGCGACCAAGCTAAAAAACTCGGTCTTTATTTGAAAGAGCATAATTTGATCCCCGATCTTATTTTGACATCTCAATTAAAACGCACCAAAGAAATGGCGGAAATTATCAAAGCTGAAATCGGTATACCAATTGAAACTCACCCCCTCGCCATTTTCAATGAAATCGATTACGGCCCGGACGAAAATAAAACAGAAGAAGACGTTATCTCGCGTATTGGCAAAGACGCCATCGCCAAATGGGACCGCGAAGCCATCGTGCCGGAGGGCTGGCTGGCCAATCCTGAAGAAATTCGCCGCAACTGGCAAAACTTCACAAGCGGTCTCGAAGAAGGCGGCACGACCTTGGTAATCACCAGCAATGGTATTGCTCGTTTTGCTCCTGTAATAGCCCAAAACCCGGAAGCCGCCGCTTTTCTAAAAATTTCTACTGGCGCCCTTTGCATGTTGGAGCGGGAACGATCCGGCTGGCTTATCAAGGGATGGAATATCCGTCCATAATCGGCTATCCTTTCCCATGCTCAATTATATCCTCCACCGCCTGCTTTTGATGGTTCCGACGATCTTCGGGATTTTGCTCGTCAGCTTTATCGTTATCCAGTTTGTACCCGGCGGCCCGGTAGAACGCATGATCGCACAATTACAAGGTCATGATGTCGGAGCGACCTCCCGTTTTTCGGGCGGCGGCGGAGATATGGCAGCAGGCGGCGGCATGGATGCCTCATCCGGGGCTGTAGGCCAGCAATCTTCCTATCGCGGAGCGCAAGGGCTTGATCCTGAATTTGTGAAAGAGCTGGAACGCCTTTACGGGTTTGACAAACCAGCCCCTGAACGTTTCTGGATTATGATTAAAAACTATCTCCGTTTTGACTTGGGCCAAAGCTATTACCGCGACGTTAAAGTCACCGATCTTATTTTAGAAAAAATGCCGGTGTCGGTTTCCCTCGGCCTATGGTCGACCATTCTGATCTATTTGATCTCTATTCCGCTCGGTATCCGGAAAGCCGTCAAAGACGGACAATCTTTTGATGTATGGACTTCCGCTGCCATTTTTATCGGCTATGCCATTCCGTCTTTCCTGTTTGCGATTTTACTCATTATTCTTTTTGCCGGTGGCCGTTATTTCGACTGGTTCCCGCTGCGGGGTATTATCTCCGACAACTGGGGAGATCTGCCTTGGTATAAACAGGTGCTCGATTACATGTGGCATTTGACTTTGCCAACAATTGCCATCGTGGTCAGCGGTTTTGCAGGTTTGACCATGCTGACGAAAAATTCTTTTCTCGATGAGATCAACAAGCAATATGTTCTGACTGCCCGCTCCAAAGGTTTGAGCGAAACTAGAGTTCTCTATGGCCATGTTTTCAGAAACGCCATGCTGATCGTCATTGCCGGATTTCCTGCCGCCTTTATGTCGATCTTCTTCACCGGCTCCTTATTGATTGAAGTTATTTTCTCTCTCGATGGCCTCGGTCTTCTCGGCTATGAATCGATCATCAACCGCGATTATCCGGTTGTTCTCGGTACGCTTTATGTTTACGCCCTGATCGGCCTTGTCGTCACGCTGCTGCGCGATGTCATTTATGTCCTTGTCGATCCAAGAATTGATTTCGGGAATCGCGCCAATGCCTAATCTATCTCCTCTCACTAAACGCCGCCTTGCCCAGTTCAAAGCCAACCGTAGAGGCTTCTGGTCGTTGTGGATTTTTATGTTCTTCTTCGTTCTGGCAATCGGAGCGGAATTCTTATCCAATGATAAACCGATCTTGGTTAGCTATAAAAATCATCTCTACATGCCGGTTTTTCAGATGCTGCCTGAAACGACTTTCGGCGGAGAATTTGAAACTGAAACAGATTATCGCGATCCCTATGTCGCCGACCTTATATCGAAAGACGGCTGGGCGCTCTGGCCCCCGTTTCGCTACTCCTACGATACGATAAATTACAACCTGCCGGAACCTGCTCCATCCAAGCCGACGAAAGACAATCTCATCGGCACGGACGATCAAGGACGTGACGTTCTGGCCCGCGTGATATACGGCTTTCGCATTTCGGTTCTCTTCGGCCTTGCCCTTACCATCGCTTCTTCCATCATCGGCGTTGCCGCTGGTGCTATCCAGGGCTATTACGGCGGGAAAACCGATCTCGTCGCCCAGCGCGTGATTGAAATCTGGTCTTCCCTCCCCAGTCTTTATATATTGATTATCTTCTCCGCTCTTTTCACTCCCGGTTTTTGGACACTCCTCCTTATCCTGCTGCTTTTCTCATGGGTCAATCTTGTCGATGTCGTCCGCGCCGAATTCTTACGCGCCCGCAATTTTGACTATGTCCGCGCGGCCCGCGCTCTCGGCGTCAAAAACGGCGTTATTATTCGCCGTCATGTTCTGCCGAATGCGATGGTCGCCACGCTCACTATGCTGCCTTTCGTTTTGACAGGCTCCATTACAGCTCTAACCAGTCTTGATTTTCTGGGTCTCGGCCTGCCGCCCGGCTCCCCGTCTCTGGGTGAAATGCTGGCTCAAGGAAAGAACAACATGCAAGCCCCTTGGCTTGGCATCACGGCTTTTCTAAGCCTGGCGATCATGCTGACACTATTGACATTTATCGGCGAAGCCGTGCGCGATGCTTTCGATCCCCGTAAGACCAATTTATAAGAAAACAAATCTATGACTTTATCCAACCGCATCACAGATATCGCCGAAGACATGAAAGCGGTTCGCCGCGAGCTGCATCAAAATCCCGGCACGGCCTATGAAGAATTTTTTGCCAGCGATATGGTCGCGGCTAAATTGGCCGAATGGGAAATTCCGTTCGAACGTGGCTGGGCGGGAACGGGGATCGTTGCCACCATCGAAGGAAAAAATCCGGGTAACAAATCTATCGGTATCCGCGCCGATATGGACTCGCTGGATATCGTTGAAGAATCCGGTCAGGCATGGACTTCGAAGATCCCCGGCAAAATGCACGCCTGTGGCCATGACGGCCATACTTCTGTCCTATTAGGCACCGCTAAATATCTTGCAGAAACCCGTAATTTCTCCGGCACAGTAAAACTCTTCTTTCAACCGGCGGAAGAAGGCGGCGGCGGCGCGATTAAGATGATTGATGAAGGTTTGTTTGAAAAACATCCTGTCGATCAGGTATTTGCCCTGCATAACTGGCCGTATAAAGAAAAGGGTAAATTCGCTACACGATCAGGCCCGATTATGGGTTCGTCCGATAAAGCCTATATCACGATTAAGGGCAAAGGCGGCCATGCGGCAATTCCTCATCTGAACATAGATCCCATCCCGGTGGGTGCTGAGATTGTCATGGCCTTGCAGACTATCGTCAGCCGCGTCATCAATCCGATGGAAAACGCCGTCGTGACAGTTAGTAATTTCAATGCCGGGACCGGCGCGGAAAATATTACTCCGTCTGAAGCAACACTTACTCTATCCATCCGCGCATTTAAACATGAGGTGCGCGATATACTGGAAAACCATATTTGCAGAATTGCCGAAGGTATCGCCAAGTCTCACGGCGCGACCGTCGATATAAATTATATCCGTAGCTATGACCCGACAATTAATACCGATAATGAAACCGCCCTTGCTATTCTTGTCGCGCGCGATCTATTTGGTGCGGAAAATGTCGATGAAAATGTAGAGCCGACTTTAGGCGCGGAAGATTTCGGCGCGATGCTCAAAGAAAAACCCGGCTGTTATGTCTGGCTGGGTCAGGGAACAGGTAACGCTTCATCCCCCCACGATCAAGGCCTGCACCATCCTAAATACGATTTCAACGATGGCATCCTGCCGCTCGGTATCGAATATTTCGTACGCTTAACCGAGAAGGCTCTAAGCTAAAGCAAGTTTTGGGTCGATGTAGGGCACAGGTTTAGGGCTATCAGGATTAGCTCCGTGGAACATTGTCCCTGAACCCTCAGCCGTGAAAAGCTCTCTGAATAAACCGCCGTCTTTCGGAGTGGTTATAACAACACTGATACCTTTTTCTGCAACACTGATAGCGGCCTCGACTTTAGGCTTCATTCCCCCTTCAACCGCACCGGTTTCGATCAATCTGCGGGCTTGACTAATCGTAAGCTCAGGAACGACTTCTTTATTTTCATCCCAGACACCGGCAACGTCGGTTACCATGATCAGGCTCTTTGCTCCGCATTCTTTCGCGATAGCCGCCGCTACATCATCTGCATTCACATTTAAAGGTTCCCCATTTGGCCCCATGCAAATCGTGTAAATAACAGGAATTCTATTTTTTCTGGCAAAATCTTTAAAGAAATCTTTGTCAATGCTTTCGAAAATACCTGTTCTGGAATCACCCAAAGGCTGCGCTCGAACAATACCCCCGTTATAACCCGCCTCACCCATGGCTAGAATATTAAGACCTAGTTCCGAAGACTTTTGGTTTAGCTTTACAACAACATCCTTATTCAGTTTACGAAGCGTTTCATAAGAAACTTCCAACACTTCATCATTACAAATGCGCTTACCATCCTTATCAAACTCCGGAACAATTTCTTTATCTTTTAATGCTTCTGAAATTTGCGGCCCGCCACCATGAACAAGAATAACATTACAGCTATGACGCTTGAGTTTGAGAGCCTGACGTAAAATATCGTCCAGCATCTCATCATTATTGAGCATCTCGCCGCCGAATTTCAAAACAATGGTTTGACCTTGATATTTCTCAAAATTTTGAATGGCCGCTTCAAGAAACGCTTCGACTAAATCAGGTGGAATATCTTTGAAGGAAGCAATGGCTGGTTTCTTAGTTTTACGCATTTTGTACTCACTAATTTTTTAATTGCCATAATTCTTGACATCTTTATGGAGTTCTGTCAATATTTCATTGCAATCAAAAAGGAAAGCGGTTTATTTTACGTTATGGATCACGATATCTGGTTTCACGAACATCTGATCGTTTCACGACGTAGACCCTGCCGGTAATGGCAGCGGTAAAGCTCACCCTCGTTTGAGGCGTCATCTTTCCGCAAAATCCAAAATCTAAAAAATTTGAATTTTGATAGGCCAATCAAGGTCTAAATGGAAGTAACCGATGTCTCATACTACTCTAGCCACTCCCAATACCTCTATTTCTTACGATCCCGACCAGTTTGAAATCTGCGTCCTTGGAAAATCAACTTTCAATGACGCAGTCAAAATTCTTGAAAATGTGCGTGATGCGCTCCCGGTAGATGAAAGACATTTCATCAAGCCACAATCTTTGTCCGATCTTTACAATCACCATAGCCGTGGCTTTCCGGTTCTGGGCAGTATCGACAAGCTTACGGGAAAGATTGCCGCCTTTCTTTTGATTACACCGTCAGAAGGCAGTGACGCCAATCCTAAGCTTGCCAACTATCCAGGCAATGTTAAAGAATGCGATACGGGAATTATCAGTTCGGTTGCGACAACGCCCGGCTATTCCCGTCAAATGGAACCTTTGCTGGATCACGCTCTGAAATATGCCGCTGACAAGCTGGTGGCCGTATGGGCGAAAGTATCGGACGCAAATACCAGAAGCTCCCAGCGATTCAAAGATGCAGGCTTCGACGACAAAATTCATGGATACGATCCGGAAAGAGGTTATGCTGTCACTTATTACAGGAAAAGCCTGACCGGTATTGCGCCGAAGGAACTTCCCGTATTTAATGAAGGACATGAACCAAACCACGTCCTCACCTTCCCCGCTCCTCAGCGTTTCTGATCTCTCCGTCCAGTTTAAAACACCGGGTGGCAATTTCGACGCTGTCAAACATGTTTCTTTTTCTATCGAGAAAGGCGAGACGCTGGCGCTGGTTGGTGAATCCGGCTCAGGTAAATCAGTAACGGCTTTATCTCTGCTCCAGCTTTTACCGTATCCCTTGGCAAGCCATCCAAACGGTTCGATTAAGTTTAATGAAGAAAAAATCATCGGTGCATCGGAAAAAAAGCTCCGCACCATTCGCGGCAGCCAGATCGGCATGATTTTTCAGGAACCCCTGACTTCGCTTAATCCGCTTCATACGATAGAACGCCAGATTGCGGAAGTTATTCTTCTACATAAAAAAGCGTCGAAAGCCGCCGTGCGCGCCCGAGTTATTGAACTGCTCGAATTCGTTGGCCTACCAAAACTCAAAGACCGCCTGAACGCTTATCCCCATCAATTGTCAGGCGGCCAGAGACAGCGCGTCATGATCGCCATGGCGCTCGCCAACGATCCAGAGCTTTTGATTGCAGACGAACCGACCACCGCTCTCGACGTCACTATTCAGGCACAAGTCTTGGAACTTCTCGACGATCTCAAAAAACGCCTCGGCATGGCGCTTCTTATCATCACTCATGATTTGAAAATCGTCGAGAAAATGGCCGATAAAGTCTGTGTCATGAAAAACGGCGAGATTGTCGAACAAAAATCAAAAAACGACCTCTTCGCCGCTCCCGCACATGACTATACAAAGATGCTGCTCGCCGCGCAGCCGAAGGGCAACACCACGCCATCCAATCAGAACGCCGCGGTTTTGATCGAGGCAAAAAATCTGAAAGTCTGGTTTCCGGCTAAGAAAACCTTTCTTGGCAAACCGACTTCCTTTGTTAAAGCCGTCGATGATGTATCGTTTAAAATCCGGCAGCAGCAAACATTAGGCGTTGTCGGCGAATCCGGTTCCGGCAAAACCACGCTCGGTCTTGCGCTTTTGAAACTCACTCAATCCGAAGGTCAGGTCACATTCGACGGTAAAGATATTTCTGATATTAAAGGCAATGATCTTCGGAACTTGCGCGGCGATATGCAGATCGTCTTTCAGGACCCATTCGGCTCCCTCTCCCCGCGCATGACTGTTGCGCAAATCATCGGCGAAGGTCTGGAAGTTCACCGTAAGGATTTAAAAGCTGCCGATCGTGATACCCTTGTTATCGAAGCTTTGAAAGATGTGCGCCTCGATCCCGAAACGCGTCACCGTTATCCTCATGAATTCTCCGGCGGCCAGCGCCAGCGTATCTCCATCGCCCGCGCTTTGGTTCTGCACCCGAAACTTCTTATTCTGGATGAACCGACCTCCGCACTCGATGTATCCGTCCAGGCGCAAATCGTCGATTTGCTGCGCGAATTGCAGGAACGCCATAAACTATCTTACCTGTTTATCAGCCATGACTTACGCGTCGTCAAAGCACTCGCCCATGATGTGATGGTGATGAAAGACGGGGTCGAAGTAGAAAGCGGCCCTGCGGCGGAAATTTTTGAAAATCCGAAAACCGATTATACAAAGGCTCTATTGCAAGCCGCCCTGCATTTAAAAACGGCAAAATCCGCATAAAAAAACGAGGCTTTAAGCCTCGTCTGAATAATAACATAATCAACCCATACCTGTCGTCGGTGGCGAGGCGTTCAAGGCAAGATTATTCGGTTTGGTCAGAGGGTCAATAGCCGGAGGCGGCGCATTAGTTGCGGCAACCTGAACATTATCTTTGGTTAATTTATCCATTTGCATTTTTTCAACGCCAGCAACTTTTTGCGCCGAAAATTCTGTTTCAAGCTGTTCGCGCGTCAGGAATTTATAGGTAGTATCGTGCTTTGCATCGCCTGCTTTTTCGACACTATACCCGCCATAAATTTTACCCGAGGCATCGGTTATCAGCCTAGGAGCATTCGCCTCCTGCCCGAGTTTTGCGTTATCAAGCTTTAATCCGCTCGCCGTAAGCTTATTCAACTCGGCGCTCGTCAAAATTGTATCTGTGGTCAGGGCTTTTACATCAAAACCGCCCGGCTGTTTTGCTGGCTCATATTTGGCCGCAGACGGATTGGTTTTCGGAATAGAAACCGAGCCGTCTGGAGTTTTTACCGCAATGGCATCGTTCGGGTCGACAACTCTAATAGAAGATTGTGGTGCCGAGGCTGTTTTTTCAGGTTTATTGGCAGAATAAGGACCGCCAACATTATCCCAGAAGTCATCGACACTTTGGTTTCTCTGCATCATATCCAGCCTGTCAGGATCCTGTGCAGCTTGGCCTAAATGATCCAGAATGGTCCGTTTATCGCCTTTGTAAGCTGGAGATGTGGACTCATTTCCAACTTCAAGTCGCCATTGCTCAATAACCGAACGACCGATCTCTGGATTTTGAGCGAAAGTTTGATCGAGTTGCCGCATGGCCGGGTTTTGGTTAACTTCGCGACTGTAATTGAAAAATTCGTTCAAGCCAGCCTTTGTCTGGACAAAACCGCCGTGCGTATAAAGTTCATAAGCGCCGGGATTTTCGACTTTCATTTTATCCGTGACATGGCGAACGGCTGATGCGTCATCCATCTTTCTGAGCGGGCCATTATTCAACTTGTTCTGAGCATCATCAAGTCTGGCAAGTGTTGCGCCAGTATCGGAGTATTGTTCTGCTGCGTGCGGCACAGCTGCCTGATTTTGTTCTCCGCTACTTTGTAAATTTTTTAATTCCTGCTCGCGCATGGCTGCGTGATAGGCAGGATCGTCACGTCGTCCGCCATGTGGCGCATCGCGGTATTCTGCACGGCCTACGTCGTAACGACCAGACCGAATATCATCGATACCTTGCGCTGTGGCACCAACCTGGCCTGTAATGGCTTCAGCCGCACGCCCTACGCGTCTTACATCATGCCCCGCTTCGACAGACGGTCTGCCGCCACGATTCCTGATTTGAAAAATTCCGCCGACATCCGTGCCGTCAAGCATGCCACCGCGAACACCGTTGCGGTCAGGTCTGATGCCATCGCCACCTGATGAATAGACACGGCCCTCAACCCCGCCTAAAAAACGGTCTTTAATTCTATCCAGCAAGCCTCTTCCGCTTGTTGGACCACCAAAACCACGACCTCTACCCGGCATTTAAGAACCCTCTACATTTTTATAATATGGAAAAATCCATATTAAATCGTTAAATTTTTATATTATGTTTGTATTTTCTTAAACTGATGATATACGAATGCGACTTAAATTTCAATTTTAACATCCTTGAAAGGGGTGATTCCGAGTGGTTAGTGTAAGTGTACGCGACAATAACGTCGAACAGGCTTTGCGCGCATTGAAGAAAAAGATGCAACGTGAAGGTATGTTCCGCGAAATGAAACTCCGTCGTGACTTCGAAAAGCCATCCGAGAAGAAGAAGCGCGAAAAGTCTGAAGCTGTTCGTCGCTGGCGCAAACTCGATCGCAAACGCAAAGAACGCGACGGGTTCTAAGCCCAAAACATAAAGATTTGAAAAGCCGCTGAATAAGCGGCTTTTTATTGAGTTAATACTAAACACTTTCATGCCTTTATAATTAAGCTTTACCCTGAAAAGCCGCGCGTTTTTCGGCAATCTCCAAGGCAGAGGTCCCAGAAGGAAACCAATCCTCCCTGAATGAGCCGCACTTCCCATATCGCATGCTTATTTTCTTTACCATTTCAGGCTAAACTTATCCGGCCATGTCATCGAGTCTTACGGAACAACGCGACAAATTTATCGGTTTTGCCTTTGCAAATGCCGATATTTTGATTGAGGTAGATCTTAAAACCTTCAAAATTCTTTTTTCTGCCGGTGCGACCAAAAGCCTGAGTGAAAATGGCACCGATAGCCTGATCGGCACCGATTTCCTGAATATCTTTGCTTCGCGCGATCACGCCCTGATTAAAGCCCTCAAAAACCGCTATAAGCCCGGTCAGCGCTTTGGACCGATCATGGTCAATCTCAAAGAACGTATGGATGATCTTGGCAAAAATCATAACCGAAGCGCCATGCTAAGCGGTATCGGCCTTCCCAGCAATCCGGACAATATCTGTTTCACCTTGTCTAAGGCCCATTTGAATTTGATCAATTCAGCCGAAAAAGCCCGCGCCTCTTCCGCACAAGCAGAACTTCTTTCTGCCGATAATTTCGCCCAGGCCGCGCAAGCTGCGATGGACGCCGCCAATACATCCGGCGCAAAACTAGGTATGACATTTATCGACCTGCCTGGCACAGATGATTTTAAAAAGAAGATCGGCGCCGAACAATGGTCGGCGCTGAACGAAAACATCTCAGGCATTTTGCGTGCCTATGCGGCTGATGGTAAAACCGCTGCCATGCTGGATAACGGGCGTTACGGGGTTGTTCACGATGCGGCCGTATCAGCCGACCAGATTCGCGAACAACTCGAAATTGCCGCCGCGGAAAGCGATCCTGAAAGTGTTGGCCTTACTGCCACGGCCAATACGGTTGATCTGGACGACGAAACACTTACTGAACATGAAATGGCGAAAGCAATCGTCTATACGATCAATAAATTTGCCAGCCGTTCTGCCGATTTTGACATTACTTCTCTTAAAAGCGGATTTGAAGATTTTCTTGGGCAGAACGCGGCATCTATCACTCATTACAAGACTGTTATCAACCAGCAGCGTTTCGATCTGAAATTCCAGCCTATAGTGGATTTAAAGCAAGGCGTGGTAGCTTATCACGAAGTTCTGGTTCGTTTCGAAGACGGCAAATCACCCTTTCAGGCAATCGAATTTATCGAAGATGTAGGATTAAGCACGGAATTTGATCTCGCCATTTGCAGCCGCGTCCTGAACTATCTACTTTATAATGCCAAGGACAAAAATCTAAAGCTCTCGGTTAATTTATCCGGCGTTTCGGTTCAGGATAAACGCTTTATCTCCAAACTTCGCTATAAACTCGAACCGCATTTAAAGACCAATATTCCGAAACAGATCATTTTCGAGATTACGGAATCCAGCGAGATTAAAAATCTCGATCAGGTTAATGAGTTTATTAAATCATTGCAGGATGACGGATTTAAGGTTGCGCTCGACGATTTCGGTGCCGGATCCGCTTCCTTCCAGTATTTGCAAAAACTTCATGTAGATGCGGTAAAAATCGACGGCCAGTATGTAACGCCTATCCTAGAATCACAGCGTGATCAGGCGATGATTAAAAATCTCGTCCACATGTGCCAGGACCTTGGAATTCAAGTCGTGGCAGAGCGTGTTGAAAACCGCGAACTCGCTACCATGCTTAAATCGATGGGGGTCGAGTATGGTCAGGGATATTACTTTGCGAAACCTCTGGACGAGCCGGGCATCTTACCAAAACTAACCTTCTAGCTCCTGAAATTTTTGACGCTGCCGATTTAAGTCTAGCTGTAAACGGAACTATGATTTCTGGAACCTTCAGACCGGCATCCGCAAAAAGCTCTTTTAAGTGGCTCGCTTTTTCCTGGCATCGAACCTCAGATAAAATTATTCCCGGCAAAATGACTGGCAAGCCATCTTCCTCTACAATTTTGAGGCTGCTCAAAACTATGACGGAGTTGGCCCCGTCTTGGGCTGTTACCTTTAAATCAATAACTCTTTTTATGTCAGGAAAAGAGTATGTTTCAGGATACGCGCTGTTAAAACAAGTTAACAGCCTGCCGCTTCCATCTATATTTGTAATCTTTACTTTATTACTCATTGCTACTCATTAAATAAATTTTGTGACCTGCTCCAGCCAGTGCAGTTCTTTTGCCTCTAACATAGGTGAAAGCACATCCCTCACCCGGAAGTGATAATCGTTAATCCACCACCGCTCGCTATCGGTCAGAAGCTGCAGGTCTACAACAGACAGGTCGATTGGCGCCAGTGTTAATGTTTCGAAATACAGCATATCCCGTCCGTCTTCAGCTTTGTCACCTGTTTTGCTACATAAAATCAGGTTTTCTATACGGATACCGTATTCGCTCTCTTTGTAATATCCCGGCTCGTTTGAAATGATCATTCCCGGTAAAACAGGCTCGCCCCCACGCGGAGAAATGCTTGCTGCTTCTTCATGAACGGAGAGATAACACCCCACTCCATGACCAGTTCCATGGGCATAATCAAGTCCTGCCTGCCATAAGGCGTGGCGCGCAAGGCTATCGAGTTGCGCGCCTGTCGTGCCATGGGGAAACCGCGCTGACGCCAGCGCAATATGACCTTTCAAAACGCGTGTATAGCGATCTTTCATTTCGGCAGTCGGCGCACCAATCGCCACGGTTCTTGTAATATCGGTGGTACCGTCCGCATATTGCGCCCCGCTATCGATTAATATCAATCCATCTCCTGCAATTACCGCAGTCGTTTCACTCTCTGCCCGGTAATGAACAATGGCTCCATGGCCTGCCCAGCCGCAGATCGTTTCGAAACTTGAATCGCGATACATCGGATCGGATTTTCTAATTGCTTCAAGCTTGTCGGCAATTTCAATCTCCGTTTTTCCTTGAGCATTATTTTCCAGCCAGTATAGGAATTTTGTAACTGCAGCGCCATCTCGCACATGCGCCGCAATCATTGCTTCCTGCTCCGCCGTTGTTTTTACGGCCTTTGGGATAATGCAGGGATCTTTTTCTTCACGAATATTGATGTTGTATTTCTTTAGAACATCAAAGAAATATTTGGACGAGCGCTGCGGATCGATCATAACAGGCTTTTCATCACCGGATAATGCGGCAATCCGTTCTTCAATTTGATTAGGCTCGAATATCTCGACCGTATTCCCGACATGTCGCAAAATATCGCCATTCACTTTCATACGGTTAATAAACCATTCGGCACGGCCATCTTCATGGATTAGCGCATAAGATAGTGCAACCGGATTATGGTACACGTCGCTTCCACGAATATTCAAAAGCCAAGCGATGGAATCCGGCAAGGTAATGACGCAGGCCTTGGCTCCAAGATCCTTGATAAAATGCGCAATCGCCATGCGTTTTTCGGCGCTGCTACGGCCAGCATATTTCTCCGGGAATATTTCAACTTTGGCCGTTGGCTCTGGCGGACGATTTTGCCAGATAGCATCAACCGGATTTTTATCCAGAGCCTTGAGTATAATGCTCTTTTCTTTGAGCTTCGCTTCCAGAACCTGGATTTGTTTAAGGCTATGCAGTTTAGGATCATAACCGATCACTTGCCCGGCTTTGGCATCTTGCAACAAGTAGTCGCTGATAGTCACTTTCGTTGAATCGCCGACTTCGTATAGTTGCTGATCGACTTGCTGCTTCAACTGGATCGTATATCGTCCGTCACTTAAAACCGCGGCTATTTCGGCAAGGATTACTGCAAATCCGGCCGAGCCTGTAAAGCCGGTAAGCCAGGCAAGGCGCTCGAAACACTCGGGTACGAATTCGTTTTGGTATTCGTCCGTCCGGGGAATGATAAATCCATCCACGCCAAGATTCTTCAGTTCGGCCCGCAACGCGGCAAGTTTTTCTGCTGTATTCATTTTTCCAGCCTATCATCAAGAGGGGTAATGACGAAAGATGATTGCTGGTATATGATTTACTTTCCATGTCTTTAAATACTTCTTTTCAGGCGCATATCATCGTTTTCGGCAATGAGAAAGGCGGGTCGGGTAAATCGACCACCGCCATGCATACGGCTATCGGCCTTTTGCGCCTCGGCTATACCGTTGCCACAATAGATCTCGATGCGCGGCAGGGAACGCTGACGCGCTATCTAGCCAACCGTTTTGAATTCATTGGCCGCGAAAAAGATGACCTGCCTAGCCCTATGCATTTTCCGATTGAAAAAGCGGAAGCAGAAAAAAAGACAGAGGCTGAAACTTCCGACCGTGATTTTCTACTCTCCGCTCTGGCGGAAATAAAACCCCATGTCGATTTTATCATTATTGATACGCCGGGCGCCGATACGTTTTTGTCACAATTAGCGCACGCGCATGCGGATACGATCGTTACGCCCATGAACGACTCGTTTATCGATTTGGATATTCTGGGAAAACTCGATACGGCGACAAAAACAATTAAAGCCCCATCGATTTACACCAAGCTGGTTCAGAACTCCCGCCTTGCCAAACTAGGAGCTGAAAATAAGGATATAGACTGGATTGTTATGCGAAACCGCCTGTCGCATATCAAATCGGAGAATAAAAAAGATATTGCAGCCTTGTTGGAAGTCATGGCGGAAAAATTCGATTTTCGCATCGCGCCGGGCTTTACCGAGAACCTAATCTTCCGCGAGCTATTTCCCAAAGGATTAACTTTACTTGATTTAAAACAAGATCCCGAAGCTCAATTAACAATGTCCGCCATGGCTGCGCGGCAGGAAATCAGGCAATTACTTCGATATATTGCTCCCGAGCGATATAAAGGCTATCCGAAAAAAATTTAATTATTTTTTCATAACTTGACTTTTTGTCTTAGCTTATGCAATAAGATGCTGAAAATAAATGGAACTCAACGTATTCACATGCGTTTGATGTTCTTGTGCAAAGCAACAATTTTATATAGGCTATATAGATGACAAAGACCCTCAAAACTGCCGTTTTCCCCGTCGCCGGCCTTGGCACGCGCCTGCTCCCAGCGACGAAAGTCATGCCCAAAGAAATGCTGCCAATCGTCGATATGCCGCTTATCCAGCTGGCTGTCGATGAAGCGAAAGCTGCTGGCGTTGAAAATTTCGTCTTTGTTATCAGCACTGGAAAAGAAATGCTGTGCCAGCATTTTGATGAAGCTCCTGACCTTATGGAGACTTTAATCCGCCGTAATAAACAGGCGCAAATCGATATCGTCAACGCCGTGACGTTGCCAAAGGGCCAATTGAAAATCGCGATGCAAGATAAAGCCTTGGGATTGGGCCATGCGGTCTGGTGCGCCCGCGACTATATTTCAAAAGATGAATCTTTCGCTGTTCTCTTGCCTGATGATTTTATGCTGTGCTCTCAAAAACCATGCATGCAGCAAATGGCGGAGGAATACGCCCGCACAGGTAATAACATTATCGCGTCGATGGAAGTTTCCGATAATGACGTAAATAAATACGGTATTATTACGCCGGGCCAAAATAACGGCCGTGGCACGATGGTCAAAGGTTTCGTTGAAAAACCGGATATAGGTAATGCACCGTCAAATCTGGCTGTTATCGGCCGGTATATCCTGAATGCGGATATCCTTCCTATTCTAGACACGATGGTTGAGAAGAATGCTACAGGCGCAGGCGGTGAAATTCAATTAACCGATGCCATGGTCGAACTGCTGAAAACATCAGCCTTTACCGCCTATGAAATCGAAGGCGAGCGTCATGATTGTGGCTCAGATATCGGATTTGTCAAAGCTCAGATAGCCTATGCTATGACCAAGCCGAAACTGGCGGCCGAACTGACCGAATTTATGATTGAGCGTTTACGTTCAGGTATGGAAACGGCGGAGTTCCTAAAAACCAAAGCGGCTTAAAATCGTTTTCATTTGATAGTTTTTATTTGGACCGGTAACGATATAATCCATCGTTACCGTTTCTTTTTGGTAAGCCAGGGTCAACCCATATCTATCATTTCCGCATTCATGTTCATGAGATGAAAATAAACCGTTCTTAAAATTCAGGGCGTGAAGCAACTCGTTTTTGCGAAACGGATCATGGTATAAAATATCTATCTGGTCACCGTTCAACCTGTAGATAAACTCGCGGTGTGACCTGGTTTGAAATTCTCCGGCCTGAATATCGACATTTTCCGAATATAAAAACTTTCTTTCATCGATAAGGATAAATTCTGCCTTGCCATGCATCGATATATCGTTATCGGCGCTTCGCTCAAGGCACCATTTACCACCAAGGTTTTCGAATATGAGAGAAGCATAAGACATAAAGCCATATTAAAACGAACCAGCCTCCATTTATAGGCTTGGATTAAAATGAGATTTTGGTACTTTATCAATCCATTCAAAGGATTATCTCGCCATGACCGCCAAGCATGAAGCCGCTATTTTAGAACTTCTCTCATCCCGTATCTGTCACGATATCATCTCTCCGGTCGGAGCGATCAATAACGGGCTGGAATTCATGGAAGATGCAGGCGACGATCCGGAAAGCATCAAACAGGCCGCAGAACTGATTGGCCATAGCGCACAAGCCGCAGCCGCACGCCTTCAGGCATTTCGCATCGCCTATGGCGCGGGTGGTCGCGACGGAAATATTAAGCCGGAAGATATCCAGAAAACATTCGGCGCTTTGACACGGGCAGACGGCAAAGTTCGCCAAAGCTGGGATCCGTTTAGTTCTCTTGGAATCGACACGAAGACCCCCGGTTTCTGCAAAGTTTTGATGGGGGCGATGATGCTTGCCATGGAATGTTTGCCCAAAGGCGGTACGGTCTATGTCGATCCCGGCAGCGCGACCGAAACCCTGATTCGCGCTGAAGGCGACGGTGCTGTCGTCCGTGAAAATGTAGAAAAAGCGCTGTCTCGCTCCCTTCCACCAGAGGAAATCGATCCGCGGCTCGTACACCCGTATGCGTTGAGCTTAATTGCCGAAAGCTATGGGTTTATTATCCTTTTGAAGGAAACCGGCGATAATCGTGTCACTTATGCGATTGCTTTCCGGTAAAGTAACGAAGCGTTAATAGCTTTCAGGCACTTTAGAAGACAAGCCAAGCACGTCTGCGCTTAATCCCGTTGCGTCATAAAATGTCCTTCTAATGGAGAATCCGTATGGACGATTTAATCGCCGAGTTTATTACCGAAACCAATGAAGGCCTCGGAGAACTTGACAGAGATCTGATCAAGCTCGAACAAAATCCAAACGACAAGGATTTAATCGGCAAAATTTTTCGCCTCATGCATACTATCAAAGGTACGTGTGGATTTCTCGGTCTTCCGCGTCTTGAAAAAGTCGCACACCATGCTGAAAACGTCATGGGCCGGTTTCGCGATGGAGATTTAAGCGTTACGCCTGCCTATGTTACCTTGATTTTAGAGTCCCTTGACCGCGTTCGGAACTTGCTCGAACATATCGAGGGCCATGGCACCGAACCTGAAGGCTCCGATGCCGAATTAATCGAAAAACTGGATATCGTTTTTGAAGGCAGAGATCAGACCGCAGAAACTGCCCCCTCGCCGCCGCCTCCCATTATGGAGATAAAAACATCTCCTACGATTGAGCCAGAAGAACCGGCGTCCGACAGCGATGAATTGCAAAGACTTTTCGACTCGACGCCCGGACCTGCGGATTTCCTGAACCCGCCGAAAAAGGAAGCCGTGCCCACGTCACCGACAATGGAACCGTCCAAGGAAATTGCCGTAGCCGCTCCACCTGCTGCGCCCAAAGAACCAAAGGTCGAGAATGAGTCTTCTCTTGCCAACCAGTCTTTGCGCGTCAATGTCGAAGTGCTGGAAAACCTGATGACCATGGTGTCGGAACTGGTCCTCACCCGTAATCAGCTATTGCAAATCACCCGAAGCCAGAAAGAAAACGAACTGGCGACGCCCTTGCAGCGCCTGAACCATGTCGTTTCTGATTTGCAGGACGGTGTCATGAAAACGCGCATGCAGCCGATTGGCAATGCATGGGCGAAGCTGCCTAGAATTATCCGCGATCTTTCAATCGAACTAGGCAAAAAAATCGATCTCGTTATGGTCGGAGAAAATACTGAACTAGACCGCCAGGTTCTGGACATGATTAAGGATCCCTTGACCCACATGGTCAGAAATTCCGGCGATCATGGCGTCGAAAGTCCGGCAGACCGCGCCAAGGCTGGAAAATCCGAGACCGGAACGATTACGCTCAAAGCCTTTCATGAAGGCGGTCATATTATCATCCAGATTATCGATGACGGCAAAGGCCTGCCGATGGAAAAGATCAAGGCCAAGATTATCCAGAACGGCCTTGCCACGCCGGATGAGCTGGAAAAAATGTCTACCCAGCAGATTCAACAATATATTTTCAAGGCCGGGTTTTCGACGGCCGATAAAATTACGTCCGTATCAGGACGCGGTGTCGGCATGGACGTCGTTCGTACCAATATCGAGAAAATCGGCGGTTCTATCGAACTCAATTCGATCGAAGGCAAAGGCTCGACCTTTACGATTAAAATCCCTCTCACCCTTGCTATCGTTTCTTCGCTAATCGTGGAAACATCGGGTGAAAAATTCGCCATCCCGCAACCATCCGTCAACGAACTGGTTTTAGTCAGCCAGACATCGGATAATTGCATCGAGATTATAAATGAAACACCCGTTTTCCGTTTGCGCAATAAGTTGTTGCCTCTCGTTGAATTATCGTCTTTGTTAAAACTTGAGCTAACCCAAAAGGGCATCGACCGTTTCGATCATAAATATATTATCGTAACGCAGGTTGGTTCGTACCGTTTCGGCATTATAGTTGACCGCGTTTTTGACACAGAAGAAATCGTCGTCAAACCTGTTCCGAAAATTCTCAAAAACATTGAGCTGTTTTCCGGTAACACCATTCTAGGTGACGGCTCCGTCATCATGATTTTGGACCCCAACGGGATCGCTAAATCTACGGGCGATATCGAAACGGAAACGGCCGCCGACGAAAGCGATAACGATTATCATCAGGGCCAGCTTCGCACATCTCTTCTTCTTTTTCGCGCGGGAGGCGAAGCGCCGAAAGCTGTGCCGCTTTCTCTCATCTCACGCCTTGAAAATGTCGATGTCGATAAAATCGAACACGCCGGCGGCAAGATGATGGTTCAATATCGCGGCAAACTGATGACATTAATGCCATTTGGCAGGGATGTGGAGCTGAAACCCGGAGATGAAAAACCGTTGCTAGTTTTTTCAGACCGGGAAACCAGCGTGGGCATTATCGTCGATCAGATTATCGACATTCAGGAAGAATATATATCTATTCAGCCCGGGACTTCCTCTGAAGGCATCATTGGATCAACTATCATCAACGAACAGGCTACTGAAATTATCGACGTCGGTTTTTACCTGAAACTGCTTAATGCCAACTTCTTTAAAAACCATGGCGATGAAGCGTTTCTAAGCGAACATGGCAAGCATGATAGTGGCCGTCGCCGCGTCCTTCTGATTGACGACTCACCCTTTTTCCGCAATATGCTGACGCCTCTTCTGTCGGTTGCGGGTTACGAAGTGACAAGCCTGGAAAGCGCTCTTAAGGCGCTGGAGCTTGCTGAGAACGGTCAGAAATTTGACCTGATTATTTCCGATATAGAAATGCCGGATATGGATGGTTTTGAATTTGCCGCCCGCGTCCGTGCGGGCCGTGAATGGCAGGACACTCCGATGATGGCTTTATCAAGCCATGCCACGCAAAAGGATATTGATCACGGCTATAGGGTTGGCTTCAATAAATACGTCGCTAAATTCGATCGTGATACTTTGCTGAACGCGATCAATCAAACCTTTATCGAAGGGGAAATCCTCTAATGGAACGCGGCGAAACTCAATCTGAAGACACCAAAAAAATTATGCGCACCGGCAAGACCCGCGATTTCCTGACAATTTATATCAGCGGACAGATGTTCGGTATCCCGATTTTACAGGTTCAGGACGTCCTGGGGCAGCAAAAGGTAACGAAGATTCCGCTTTCTCCTCCGCAAGTCGCCGGAGCTTTAAACCTTCGCGGACGTATTGTTACTGCGATTGACGTACGCACCTGTCTTTGCCTTCCCGAAGCTGAAGCAAACGCCAAACGAATGAGTGTCGTTGTTGAAAACGACCATGAACTTTACAGTCTTATCATCGACAACGTAGGCGATGTATTATCTCTGTATGACGAAGACTATGAGAATACGCCTGCAACACTGGATCCCGCATGGAGATCCGTCGCCTTGGGCATTTATCGTCTTTCCGGAAAGCTACTGGTTATTCTGGATGTACCCAAACTTTTAAATTCTATGATGAGCGTAAATTAGGGAATGAGTGAAATGAAAACCTGTTTAGTCGTCGACGATAGCCGTGTTGTCCGGAAAGTCGCCTTGCGTATTGCCGAAGAGCTTGGCTTTACAACCGCCGAAGCCGAAGATGGGCAAAAAGCCTATGAATATTGTCAGGCCCAAATGCCGGATGCCATCATTCTCGACTGGAACATGCCGGTGATGAGCGGCATTGAGTTCTTGGAAAGGCTACGCGAAATGCCGGGCGGCGATTATCCGAAAGTCGTTCTTTGCACTACTGAGAACGACCTCTCTCATATTCAGCGCGCAATGATGGCCGGCGCCAACGAATATATTATGAAGCCCTTTGATAAAGATATCGTTCAGGGAAAGTTCATTCAAATTGGTCTGCTGGAAGACAGCTATTAATGGATAATGCAACCGTCAACGTCATGATTGTTGATGATTCTGCCGTCGTACGGGGATTTTTGACACGTATTCTGGAATCCGATCCTGCAATTAAGGTTATTCATTCTGCCCATAACGGCCAGATGGGAGTGAATGCACTGGAAAACCATAGCCCGGACATCATTCTTCTTGATGTGGAAATGCCCGTCATGGACGGCCTGACCGCCATACCGCTTCTCCTTGCCAAGCGCCCTGATGTTAAGATCATCATGTGTTCGACGCTTACCACTCATAACGCTTCCGTGACATTGCAGGCAATGGAACTCGGCGCGGTTGATTGCATTGGAAAACCTTCCACGTCCAGCGAAATTTCCGGCGATACTTTCCGTGACATTTTACTCAACAAAGTTCGTTCTATCGGTGAATTGTCGGCCAGACCGAACAAGCGCTCCGAGACTTCACCGGAAAAAAAACCGGCGGCGAATATTCACCCGCATTTGCCTAAAACCGTTAAACTGCGCCCTCCCCATGAAGGTTATGCTGGCAAACCTCACATATTGGCAATCGGCAGCTCGACAGGCGGGCCAAACGCCCTGTTCAAAGTAATTACCCATTTCAAGAATTTTGATATACCGATTGTCCTTACCCAGCACATGCCCGCAACATTTACGCGCATTCTGGCGGAGCATATCAGCAAACATACGGGGGTTCCTGCCGTTGAGGGAGAAAATGGCATGAGGCTCGAAAACGGGCGAGTTCATGTTGCCCCAGGCGGTTTGCACATGCTGATCACGCCGGAACGAACGATTAAACTTGATGATGGCCCAATGGAAAATTTTTGCAAACCTGCTGTCGATCCTATGCTGCGATCTCTTATTCCTTTATTCGGCGAGAAAATCTTGACTGTGATTTTGACCGGCATGGGTCAGGATGGCATGAAAGGTTCACGCGAAGTCGTCGCTCGTGGCGGACGGATCGTCGCACAGGATGAAGCGTCATCGGTTGTTTGGGGAATGCCCGGTGCGGTTGCGCTTGATGGTTTATGTTCGGCGGTGCTTTCTCTCGATGAAGTTGGCCCTTATGTTCGCAAGGCGGTAATGCGATGAAAATTCAGGATTTCGATTTATTCAAAGATCTTCTTTATAAGCAGTCAGGTCTCGTTATTACGCCGGATAAATCCTACTTGCTGGATTCTCGACTGACTCCGATTGCCAAGAAATGGAATTTCGCTTCACTCGACGTTATGGCGTTGCAGTTACGTTCCCTGCCCGATCAGCAATTGGTCAAGGACATTGTCGAAGCGATGACAACAAACGAAACATCGTTTTTCCGTGATATGAAACCGTTTCAGCTCTTCGAAGATACAATGTTGCCATATATGATAAAAAATCGGGCCGCAAAGAAAACCTTGCGTATTTGGTGTGCTGCCGCATCATCAGGGCAAGAGCCATACTCGCTAGCGATGATCCTGAAAGAAAAGGCAAATTTGATGCCCGGGTGGAGATTTGAAATCACCGCAACCGACATATCCGACGATATCTTAAACCTGGCTCGCTCCGGCGTTTATTCTCAGTTCGAAGTCCAGCGCGGCTTGCCTATCAATTACCTCATGAAATACTTTACGCAAGTGAACGAAAAATGGCAGGTAAAAGACGATATTCGCCAAATGGTGAAGTTTTCTAATTTCAACCTGTTGCATGACATGAATAAATTCGGGCAGTTTGATATTATATTCTGCCGCAACGTTTTAATTTATTTCGACGAAAAAACCAAAGGCATGGTTTTGGACCGCATGAGTACAAGACTTGAAAAAGACGGTTTTCTCCTACTTGGTGGCGCAGAAACTGTTCTGGGCATTACGGAGAAACTCAGGCTTATGCCCGAAAAGCGCGGCCTGTATGTTCATCCGGATGGCCCACACGCTGCCGCGCCTGCAGTTCAACCTGCGAAGGCTATTTAGTTCCAAAGGCCGAACCAGACGCCGATGCCATGAATAACAGCAATCGGGAAAAATAATGCGCCGACCAGTAGAAAACCCCATTCGTCGTTTTGGAAACATGTCACGATATGCGTAATCCACGCCGCGAAACAGGCAAAAACGCCGATTAGAAACGTTGTGACAACGACAATACCGCCGGTTTTAATTTTATCGATTAATTTCATTTGAATATCCTTTAAGAATTTAAACCACGAATAAACACAAATGGACACAAATTAATCGTGTTTATTCGTGTTCATTTGTGGTTTAAAAACCTTTCTTCAAGAGGAAAATATGACTCAAAGATATAAAATCAAACGCGCGCTCCTTTCCGTCTCCGATAAATCCGGCCTGCTGGATTTTGCCCGGCTGATGCTTGATAGTGGTGTTGAATTAATCTCGACCGGCGGCACAAAAAAATACCTCGTCGAAAACGGACTTGCCGTCAAAGATGTATCCGATGTCACAGGCTTTCCAGAGATTATGGATGGCCGCGTTAAGACCTTGCACCCGAAAATCCATGGTGGCCTTCTCGCCGTGCGCGATAACAACACCCACGTCGAAGCGCAAAAATCTCATTCCATCGATGATATAGATATGCTGGTCGTCAATTTATACCCGTTCCGCGAAACTGTCGCTCGCGGCGGCGACTATGACGACTGTGTTGAAAATATAGATATCGGCGGTCCGGCAATGCTGCGCGCCGCATCTAAAAATCACGCTTTCGTTACGGTCGTAACTGATCCGGCGGATTACGCCGAAATTGCCAATGAAATAAAACTCGGCGGTACGACGCTGGAAACCCGCAAAAAACTAGCTGCAAAAACCTATGCCGCGACCGCGTCTTATGATGCCGCGATCTCTGCATGGTTTGCCAAACAGCTTGACGAGACATTCCCGCAAAATATTTCCGTACCGGCAACGCTCGTCGATACACTGCGCTACGGCGAAAACCCTCATCAGAGCGCCGCTGTTTATGCGGACGGCACCAAACGCGCGGGCGTCGTTACCGCTAACAAGGTGCAAGGCAAGGAATTATCCTTCAACAATCTGAACGATACGGACGCTGCGTTTGAAATTGTATCCGAGTTTTCAGAGCCCGCCGTTGCTATCATCAAGCACGCCAACCCTTGCGGCGTTGCCATCGGCAAAGACCCACTCGACGCCTATCGCCGCGCCCTCGCCTGCGATCCGGTTTCGGCCTTTGGCGGGATTATCGCGCTGAACCGCAAACTCGATGCGGTAACAGCGGCCGAAATCCTGAAAGTTTTCTCCGAAGTCATTATCGCCCCGGCAATTGATGAAGACGCCAAACCTGTATTGGCGACGAAGCCGAATGTCCGCGTGCTTATCACAGGTGAAATGCCGGACCCTAAAGCACCGCGCATGACCATCCGCACCATTGCCGGAGGCTATCTTCTGCAAAACGCCGATATCGGCCATATCACCGCGGCTGAATTAAATGTCGTCACCAAACGCGCGCCAAGCGACGATGAAGTGCGCGATATGCTGTTTGCTTTCCGCGTGGCCAAGCATGTCAAATCCAACGCCATCGTTTATGCCAAAGACAATGTCACGATCGGCATCGGCGCAGGCCAGATGAATCGCCTCGACTCATCACGCATAGCCGCCGCCCGCATGAAAGAATACGGCCTTGTTCCACAGGCAGGGTCCAGCATGGTTGTCGCTTCGGACGCTTTCTTCCCCTTCGCCGATGGTATGCTCGCCGCCGCTGATGCAGGCGCAACCGCCATCATCCAGCCTGGTGGTTCCATCAAGGACAAAGACGTCATCGCCGCCGCCGACGAACGCGGCCTTGCCATGGTGTTTACGGGCCTCCGTCACTTTAAACATTAAAGTGCGGTTATCTAACTTGGCATTTCAGGCATTGATTACAATTCAAGGCATCATGCTCATAGCCATCGCCTGGCCCATGCGCATTGATTCTGATTCTTCTTGAGCTTGCTGGGCTGAAGCTAGCTCTTTCCATTCACCTGATTTTTCTGCAGTGTAGGACCTTATATCCTTGATCGATACTTCATCGTCCAGATGCATAGGATCGCCATTATAACGTGCAAGATTAACGGCCCCCTTCGTTGCTTCTCTTAGATTATCCAATGTCTCTTGGCGTATTTCACGTCTTTCGCTTTGATTAGCGGGAATTGGGCCTCGGGTTAAATCCAAATGACCACTATAATCTTGCGTGATATTCAACATAAATCGAAGCGAATAAACTTCTTGATCGGAAAGACGCAACCCATCTTTTGCCTTTAGATCAAGCCCACCATTTAATGCGCGCGACGCAAGGTCATAATAAGAACTCATGAAACGAGGATCTGGCTTTATGCCTGATTCTTTTTCCGGATTCATCAAATTTCGAATGTTTGTATTTGGATACTCTCCGTATCTTCTATCTGCTTCAGTCAATCCTCGAATATCATCAAATGGATTATCACGCCTAAATCCTGAAATCTTTCCTAACGAAACCTGATCAAGTCTTTTCCATGGAGCATCATTATCACCTAATGATTTTATATAGGTTTGCTCTGTTAAAGTACCCGTTAAATGGGAATATTGTGATGTCATTGTATTAAGAGCTTCACGCGCATTATCAGTATTTAAAGACGCAGGATTTGCAAACATCCTTGTTAAATCCTGCATTGCCCCAGGTTTAAAATAAAGCGGCTCTAAAATCATATCATTCGCAAGAAATCCGACAGAACCACCTGCCTCTAGCGCGCCTACAGTACCGGTCGTCAGCTTCACTCCATATGTAACTGCTCTTGGCATAGTTACAGCACCTTTGAAGGCAGCTCCTGCTCCCATACTCGCAACCATTTGCCCAATTTGTGTTGCTAAATAAGGACCTACAATCTCGGCCCATTTAGGATCTTGCTGTGTTAAAACTTCCAGCTTGCCTTTAGGATCTTTGTAGAAAATTGCAGTGATATCCCGAATTTCAGTTATGGGCTGACCGGCATCGTCTTTGCCGGGAGGATATACTGGGTTATCTTTGCCATTATATTTGACGTCTTTTGGCAATTGCCATCCTGCCGCCATACGAAATTCAGCTTCGCCTAATCCTGTGTTTCTTTTGATATATTCGTCCCAGAAATCTTCAACCCCTTGTGCGACTGAATCACTCCAGCCGCGGTCTCCCGTATTATGATCGTATCCTAACCATTCTCCACCTTTATCAACCAACCAAACCGCTGCCCACGGCACATCTCTTACGAAATCTCGCACACCGTCCTGAACACCGGTGAAAACTCTTTCCCGTTTTTCTGGATTAACCGCCAACTCAGCGCTTAAAACTGCAGCACCAATAACCGGGTTACTGACCATCAAATTTCGAAGGGTTGAATCGGCCGCTTTACGAAAGGATGCGCCAAGTCCCATACCCTGTTCTTCTTTATTGTCTTTATCAGGCATTCTCACACACCGCCTTTATGCTTTAACACTACAAAATAGAGCTTAAAGGTAAAAATATGGTGAATATTATAGAAAATAAATTTTCATATTTTCACTTTGTTTTTTTGATTATTTAACCATCTTCTGTTAGCATGAGGGAAATAAAAACAAAAAATTCTTATGGAGTAGTAGTATGGGTGTAGGGTCTAGAATTTCCAATTTTTTGGAAGAACTCTCTCATTTAAAAGGCGAAGCGCGTAATACGGCAAAGTTCCTGAGGGATACTGGCCGAATTGACCAATTAGAAGATGTGCTCGCGAAGATACGTCATAACAATGGCGCAGTTGATCTTCAAGATAAACAATTCATCGCGCGCACTTTTGAAGGCTTTCGTAATTCTTTAAATAAAGACGATATATTCAAGACCCCTTCCGAACTTAATAAAGAAGCCACAGCGCGATTTATGAGGCTTGTCAGTCCTGATCTTCCTTCAGGTGAAGCCCGCAAAGCTTTCCGCCAGCATTGGGGTGAAGGTACATTGCGTCTACATGAACGCGTACCCTTTAAAGAGCGTCAAGCAGCTGGTATTCCCCATCCGCCAAAAGAAACTCCGGCAATGGCAGATTTAACACCTCAAGCCAAAAGACAAATTGCCAATGGCTTAGGTGATTTTAAAGGCGATGAAATTTATCAATTCCAAAATGTAAATGATTTTGCTACAGAATGGGGTAAATTCCGCCGTGTCTTGACCGCAAATGACATGATTGATGATCCGAAGGATTTAGGCCGCAGAGCATTCAGATCTGGTCAGGATGTCGCCGATGCACTGCGCGGCGGTAAAAAAATCTCAAGTGACGAACTTAATATGCTCCGTGATATGCACCGCGAGCGTCTAAACGTTCACCTTGAAGCTGTCGATAAAGAATCTGTCGCTGCCGCAAATCGCGCTCAGGCGGAGGCTGTGCAACCGCAACCTGGTATGATGGGCGGTAACAGAGCTGAATCGCCGGCCTTAAAAAAAGCTTTGGAAGTTGATGAAACCAACAGGAAGTTCGCAATTGACCGCCTGACGGCTTTTGGCGATGCCAACAAATTGTTTGAAGCTGGTAGTTCTCAGCTGTTGGTCCAGAAGTTTTCCCAACTGGATGGCATGATGGGCGGCTTCAGCATCAAGCAAATGGGCGATCTGTCCAAAGCGAAACTTGATGGATTAGGCAACCTACAAAATTCTGACGACGTTCTTTTCGCCTCAATGGTACCTGTGGGAGTAAAGCCTAAAGATGGCCCTATTCCAGCTGATAAAATTGTAACTTCATCAAAGGCAGACCCTTCTGATGTCAATGGAAAGATTCTTTCATACTACGACAACGAAGGAAATCATCTTACACCTATTATCGGCACTGATCGTGCATCACCCGAAGATGTAAATCGCGTTCTTCAACAGCTTCATTCTTATAAACCAGGCGTTGAAGTCCATATCCACCCAGCGGATTGGGAAAAAGTGCGCGTTGCTGTATATGATCGCCGCTTTAATGAACTTTCCGCTAAAATTTCTGGCGGCAGAGGATTGGATGCTTCTCCTGGAAGCTCGGCACTCGGGAAAGACAGCGTAAAGACAGAATTAGATGATTTTGTTGAAACGCTAAGAATTACAGGACGGGTTGATACGGATTCGTCTAATGTAGCCAGACGCAGCATCAACAACATTATTGCAGACCTACGTGGTCCGAATGGAAAAATAAGCGAAGCAGATATTGGTGCTATCCGTGATAGATATACAGCAGCCCGCGCTGCTGACAACAGCCCTGCATCGAACAGCGTACGCGATATTATTGACAACCTCAAACCGCAGACTAAAGAAGTTGCCGATGTTCAGGCCGAAATGGCAACCCTTCGGACAAATGTTCGAGATGCAGGCATGCTTGATACTACGCCTGTCGTTGATGGTGAAAAAATTCGAGATATTAATGAAATAAAGGCTGCGTTACGAAATGGCGAACAGGTTAAAACACCTGAATTAGAAGCTTACATTTCCAAACAAATCGGTGATTCGCTTTTATCGTCTCAGCAAAGTCTTGTGACTGTTTTACAATCAGGATTTAATGCCAATAAACGTATGGATACGGAAACGATCTTCACACAATTGGAAAAAATTCGGAAAGATACGGATTACCCATTACGTGATGCTAATCTGGACGCACAAACACGGACAGCATCGCCTAAGAGCATAAATCAAAGACTATTCAATAATGAGCCTGTTTCAGACGGCGAAATGACTGCCTTGCGCTCCTTTTACAAAAGACATTTTGATGCTGGCAGCGCCCCTGCTGAAGCTGCTAGCGGCGGTGGAATGGGTATTAAGGCCTTACAACTCGCACAAAGCATCACAGATGGCCTTAAAGATTCTAAATCGGTACCTTCAGGATCTATTTCGAGGGCTGCACATTATAATACGGGTGTCGTTATTCCTAGTGTTCGCCGCACTGTAATGTATACCGCATTGCCTGCCGCTCTAGCTGGAGCTGTAGGTCAAGCTGCACTGGATCCTGAAGAGCCTAATTTTGTAGGTAGGGCATTGATTAATTTTGTTTACCCTGATGGTAACAAAGACGCAGCCGATTTTGCGGAATTTACCTATGGCCGAATGAACGCAAATACTGAAATGGCACGAGGATACTTTAAAGAGTATTTGGGAACAGACTTGCCGACAGGGTCTGACAAGAACTTTTATAAAGACGCCATTCAAAAAATACGTGACGGTCAATTTATTAAGGAGCCGACGACTGATCTACGTCAGTCGCTGATGATGTACGCTTCTGCTAAAGCAACAGGTGTTGCTTCTGCGTCCAGCGCTGAGGTACAGGATCAATTAAATAAGAACGTCGACGCTGAAAGAGGAGCAACTGAGGCACAGATAGCAAAATCTGCAGCTGATGCAGCCAACGCTCCTCCTATTCAATTAGAAGCAGGAATAGGCAGTCCAGACTACGTACCCCCTGTTTCTCAAGAGTTCAGAAGCGCATCGGAATTTGACTCCTATATCAAATCCGATCCTGTTTTAGGTCTTAATGAATCACAGGCTGCGAAAGTTTCTGAAGTTTGGAAAAATGTCGCTGGTAGCAATAATAAAATGGACTCTGAAGAAAAAGCAGCCTTGGAAAGAAACTTGAAAACTATTCCTGGGCTGGATAGCAGCCAGATTAATCTAATAACAGCGGCTGCATTTACTCCAAATATGTAGATAATTTGGTTATAAATTTGCATTTTGGACCAAAAAAGTGTAGTTTGGTCTTAATAATATTAAAAAATGAGGGTGTAAATGAAGTTTGATTTTCATAATGATAGACGCTTAATGCAAGCCGCTCCTTCTGCAGGTGCGAATACTGCAGGTAATCCCTTAGAGAAAAACCTTGAAGCAGCACGCAACGCTTTTAATAAAGCACTTTTAAGAGGCGAAGCCGGCAAAGCCGATGCGCTTAAAGCTCTTAATGAAGCCAATCTTTTATTACGCCAAAGTGGAATTCTTGGAGTCAAGAATGAAACCGATGCCGCAATGGCTCAGTTGGCTCGCACTCTTAAAGAGGAGCAAAGCAAAAATACTGCCAATGTCGGTGTTCAAGCAGCCCAAGGCGTCCTTGATCTTGAAAAGAATAGAAATACCGCTGATCTTGACATGCTCAAGATGGAGCAAAACAGCGTATTTAATGCAAAAATGATCATCCCAAATATGCAGCTTTCTTTCTATGGAATGCTTAAAATGGGTGGCGAGATTCTTGGTCTATGTGGCATTGATACAAAAGAGTTTTGCGCAAAGATGGATAAAAGAATCGACGAGATTGAATTTCCCTCCGTCAATCGTGATCGCATAGCGTCAGCCAAAACTAATATTTCCACAGGTAACGCAGAATCAAAAATTTCTGAAACTGCAGATAATGCGGTAGATTTAGCAAATGCTACTCCTGCCCAATTACAATCTGTATTTGACGCAATGATGAGAGACGCAGGAGCAAAATCGACTGGTCCTGCTCCTGCACAGGGCTTAAAAGTTCAAACAGCATCTACATCGGTTGCTAAATTGATCGAAGATCATACGCTGACAGCTCCTGAAGGACGTCAAGTATTGGCCAGCCTGATGGCAGAGGCAGCAAAAGGCGGCGATAAAACAGTCCTTGAAACAGGAGAAGCTAAAAACTTCACAAACACCGTTGATCAACTTCTTCATCGTGCAGCAAGTGCTGCCAATGCTCAAAAAGTTGATAAAGTTAAAGTTGAGCTTGGTTTGCCAGCCCTTACTCCTAGTGGACCATAAACCACCCCAATTCACAAAAAACCCGCCTCATCGGCGGGTTTTTTTATTGTTTCGATAATTCTTAAATCAGCCGCAGCTTACTTTCGTCACGACGTCTTTAGAGTCCAGCTCCACATTGATGCGGTCGGCGCGGTAATCCATTGTCATGGCGCTGCCGGGCGGCAGGATGCGGTACGGGCGGCCTGTGGCTTTGGCGGCGGTTTCGGCTTCGCTTGCGCTCTTGCCGAGCCAGTCGTTGAAGTTACATTCGCTTGTGCCTAAATCCGTTTCCGGCACGGCTTCCCCGACCGCGACGCGGCCTGCCGGGCTTGCCTCGACCGTTGCTGCCGTATCTGGCCCGCGTTCCGCCGAGATGGCAGAACTGACCAATCCGTAAACCCCGCCGAGCACTGAAAGCGTTGTGATGCCGACCAGTGTAAAGCCGATAATCTTCCCTGTATTTGCCATTTGAAATCCCTTTCTTGATTTCCCCCAGCATTAAGCCAAGGACAGTCCGGGCACAAGACCAAATTCCCTTGAAAAACGCCCGATAACCCCCTACTAACGGGGGTTATGAGCATTACCGACCATATCCCGCAAGAACGCATCCGTAACTTCGCCATTATCGCGCATATCGACCACGGCAAATCGACCCTGGCCGACCGCCTTATAGAGCATTGCGGCGGTCTGGAAAAACGCGAGATGAAGGAACAGCTCCTCGACAATATGGAGATCGAGCGCGAGCGCGGCATCACCATCAAGGCCCAGACCGTGCGCTTGCGCTATACCGCAAAAGACGGCCTGACTTACCAGCTCAATTTAATGGACACACCGGGCCATGTCGACTTCGCCTATGAAGTCTCCCGCTCTCTGGCGTCCTGCGAAGGCGCGCTTTTAATCGTCGATTCCACGCAAGGCGTCGAAGCGCAAACCTTGGCCAACGTATACCAAGCCATCGACAACGATCTCGAGATTCTTCCCGTCATTAACAAGATCGACTTGCCGAGCGCAGATGTCGAGCGCGTAAAAACCCAGATCGAAGACGTCATCGGCATCGACGCTTCCGAAGCCATCCCCGTCTCCGGCAAATCCGGTATCAATATCGATCTGCTGCTCGAAGCCATCGTTACCCGCCTGCCGCCGCCGAAAGGCTCGCTGGAAAAACCGACCAAGGCTCTGCTTGTCGATTCATGGTATGACGCCTATCTCGGCGTTGTTATCTTGGTGCGCATTATCGACGGCGTCCTGAAAAAAGGTCAAAAAATCCGTTTCATGAATACCGCCGCCACGCGCGAGATCGACCGCGTCGGTATCTTCACCCCGAAACATGTCCTGCTGCCCGAGCTGAAAGCCGGAGAGATGGGCTTTATCACGGCGGCGGTGAAAGAAATTTCCGACACCAAAGTCGGCGACACGATCACGGATGAGAAATACCAGACCACCGAGCCCTTCCCCGGCTTCAAACCGTCGATCCCGATGGTATTTTGCTCCCTCTTCCCGGCGGATTCATCTGAATTTGAAAAGCTGCGTGATTCTCTGGGCCGCCTTGCCCTGAACGATGCTTCCCTCCACTACGAAGCGGAAAGCTCTCAAGCACTCGGCATGGGCTTTCGCTGCGGCTTCCTCGGCCTTCTGCACATGGAGATTATTCAGGAGCGCATGGAGCGCGAGTTCAATCTCGACCTGATCCCGACCGCGCCGAGCGTTGTATATAAAGTCTATAAAACCAACGGCACGATGACCGAAATTTACAACCCGGTCGATATGCCGGACGGCTCCGTCATTTCGAAAATCGAAGAGCCATGGATCAAGGCGACGATTTTGACGCCGGATGAATATCTTGGCGGCTTGTTGGAACTGTGCCAGCAAAAACGCGGCGAACAGATCACCATGACATACGTGGGCGCGCGCGCCATGCTCGAATATCTGCTCCCGCTCAACGAAATCGTCTTCGACTTCTACGACCGTCTGAAATCGATCTCGCGCGGCTATGCCAGTTTCGACTATAACCTCGCCGAATTCCGCGAAGGCGACCTCGTCAAGATGGAAATTCTCGTCAATCAGGAACCGGTTGACGCCCTCGCGATGATCGTCCATAGAACGCAGGCCGAACGCCGGGGCCGCCAGTTATGCGAACGCCTGAAAGAACTGATCCCGAAACAGCTTTTCAAAATCGCCATTCAGGCAGCTCTGGGCGGCAAGGTCGTCGCCCGCGAAGACGTCTCCGCCATGCGCAAAGACGTTACCGCGAAATGCTACGGCGGCGATGTATCACGGAAGCGCAAATTGCTGGATAAGCAAAAAGAAGGTAAGAAGAAAATGCGCCAATACGGGAACGTCGAAATCCCGCAAAGCGCGTTTATCGCGGCGTTGAAAATGGGCGATGAAAAATAACCACAAGAGTTGTTATCCTGAGCGATCAGCGAAGGATCTCACCTTTCTTTTAAACCACAGCGATCACAGCGTTCGATGAAAACCTTCTTTCCCCGTGAAAACGGGGACCTTGTTTTTTAAACCACGGAGTACACTGAGAACACAGAGTTCGTGCCTTTGCGTCATCTCTCCATTATTCGTCATCCTGAGCGTAGCCGAGGGATCTCATCTTAAGAATTTAACGCGAATATCCGCAGGAGCGAAGTTTATCTCTCTTACAAATTTAACTTTTTACTAGTTTGCTCACCGTTCTTACTAGTTTCTCCCCGCTTTTGGGCTTTTTCTTTTTTTTATCTCGTCTCTTTTAAAATTAACTTCTGTTCTTTTCGTTTTCGGTTTTCTTCTTTTCGTTCTGCGATTTTAAGATGTTTTCCGGTTCTCACCTGCAAATCACGCTTCCCGCATTTCCACACAGCAACAACCGCTGGCCTTGCCAGATGTTGCGTTAATCTTCACAGAAAGTGTGACGTGGTTTGTATACAATTTCAATGTTTGTTACATTCTTCGATACGGGGGTATAAGTGAAACGCGGAATATTAATCTTAAGCCTAATCTTAAATTTTATTTTATTATTTTCTTTGAGCGAACAAGAGAAACCTCAACCCGATCAATGCGGCGGGAATCTTAAATTTTCTGAATTAAAAAATTGCGAAAATCTTCTGGCCCTTAAATCAGAACTCAATCAACTTCGTGAAAAGATGTTAGTAAAGGTAAGAGAAGCTGATGCGAATTACTCCTACATGTATGCTCTTGAAGAACTTGAAAGTAAAAGTGCAAACGGCTTCGATAAGTATATAGAATCGGAGTGCAAGTTGCGCTTGATTATGGGGATAGATAATCAAAAGTTTACCTGCGAGATAGATTTTGTGAAAGCCTTGGTAGCCAACTTAAAATCAGAAGCAAAAGCCGAAAATCAAACTTGTCATCAATTACCTGACCGATCGCAAGCCCTGACTTGCCTGAATAAAGAATATCGGGATCTAAAAAATCAACTAGCCGCGTTAGAAAAGAAAGTTCTTTCGCAAGCAAAAGAAAACGACTCTATCGCGCCACTCTACGAAAATGAAAAAGTCTTTAAGTCAAGCAGCAAGACCTTTGAAGAATATCGTGATGCTGAATGCTTGCGCCAGAATGCCAATATGCTTAGTGGCGGATCGGCAGGCGGGCTGGCGGAAATTTCATGCAAGATTGAGATGACGAAGGACCGCATTGGCAAACTTAATAAGGAAGATAAAAATGACTAGAACAATTATAATTCTGCTTATATTCTTTTCGGCTCCTTCTTTTGCACAAAATGTGAATTGCAACACGACTATTCACAGAGACGAATTAATTTACTGCTCATCAATTGAAGTTAACGATCTGGAGAAACAGCTAATAAAAGAAAATGAAAAGAACATAAAAGCCGCCCAGAAAATGGATAAAGAGCAGCCCGCATATAGTAATGAGGCCGCCCTAAAAGACAGCATCGAAGCTTTTGAAAAATATAAAAAAGCTGAATGCCACAGAGTATTGATGCATCACACACATGGCAGAGAAGCACCAATAAACCAGCTGGCTTGTGAAAAAGCTCTACTTCTGCAAAGAATTAAAAGGTTAGAAATTAATTAAGCTATGGGTCAAGTCGCCCAATCCTATTTTTCGGCTCTTTTGAATAAAAATCCTTCCGTTCTATGAAGTCGAAGATTTCAAGTAATTGCTACCCGGAACCATTCGTCGCATCCGGCGTTTGCTCTTTCATATTCAAAGGAGCATTACATGAAAAAAGCGATGATACTTGCCGCCGTTCTTCTTTTATCCGCCTGTGGCAATGACGAAATAACCAAGACCACGACGACCACGACGTCCGGCCCGATGGGCGATGCGACGACGGTCCAGACCACGCATACAGAAATCGACGATTAATATTAATGGCTATTCCAGCGCGGCGAGGAAACTTGCTGCGTCTTTTTTGACCGCTTCGATTTTAGCCTCATCCATGCGGTCGAGGGTTTTATAGGCGAAGCCGATGCGCGGGTTGCGTTCCAGCTTATCGCGATGTTGGAGCATAAAATTCCAGTAGAGATAATTGAACGGGCAGGCATCGGGGCCGTTTTTCTGTTTCACGTCATAGCGGCAACCGGAGCAATAATCGGACATCTTATTAATATACGCGCCGGACGCGGCATAAGGTTTCGACCCGAGATAACCGCCATCGGCGAAAAGGATCATGCCCGACACGTTGGGGAGTTCCACCCATTCATAAGCGTCGGCATAGACGACCATATACCATTCATTCACCTCGTCCGGATGAATGCCGGCGATCAGCGCGAAATTGCCCAGCACCATCAAGCGTTGAATATGATGGGCATAGGCGTTTTGTTTCGTCTCGGTCACGCAGTGATGGAGACAGTTCATATCGGTTTCACCGCTCCAGTAAAACCACGGCAGTTTGCGCTTGGCGTTCAGGAAATTCTCTTCTTTGAAATGCGGCATGCGCAGCCAGTAAATACCGCGCATATATTCGCGCCAGCCGACGATCTGGCGAATGAAACCTTCGGCGGCGTTGAGCGGCACATGGCCCTTGCGATAGGTCTCTTCCGCCGCCTGCACGACCTCCATCGGTTGTAACAACCCGCAATTGATATAAAAACTTAGATGCGAATGGTACAGCACCGGCTCGCCGGTCAGCATCGCATCCTGATAATCGCCGAAGGACGGCAGGCGGTGTTTGATAAAATCTTTTAAGAGTTTCAGTGCGTCTTTGCGCGTGACTGCGAAATCGAACGGTTCGAGATCGCCGAAATGATCGGCAAACCGCGCCGCCACCAGTTTCAACACGTCTTTGGTAATGTCATCATGCGAAAAGCGCGGCGGTTGCGGGATTTCAAAATCGCGGTTCTTGGCGGGTTTCCTGTTTTCGCTGTCGTAATTCCACGCCCCGCCTTCGGGTTGGTCGCCATCCATCAATATATCGTGTTGTTTGCGCATCTGGCGGTAGAAAAATTCCATGCGCAGATTTTTATGCCCCTTGGCCCATTCAGCGAAGGCTTTGGGTCCGATCAAAAAACGGCGGTCGGGGCGAATTTCGACGGTAACACCGAATTCGTCTTTCCATTTTTTCATCTCCTGCCAGACGCGCCATTCACCGGGAAAAGTGACGATCAAAGATGTCGCCTTGGTGCTTTTCAGCGCACGCTGCACTTCGCCGCAAAACGATCCGGCGTTTTTAGGGTCGTCAAGCTTTGTGTAATGGACTTTAAAACCGCGCTGTTTTAATTCTTCCGCGAAATGGCGCATGGCGGAAAACAGGAAAGCGATTTTTTTCTTGTGATGTTTGACATAGGTCGCCTCTTCCCATACTTCGCAGATCAGAATGCGATCGCGCGAGGGATCGAAGTCATCGAGGCTGGATATATCGTGGCTAAGCTGGTCGCCGAGAATGAGGACAAGATTTGACATTTAAATTTAATCCTCCCGCTTGCGAATGGCTATGCCAACACAAGCGATATAAAAAAAGTCCCCTACAAATGGAGGGGACTTTCAAATTCTTTCTTCTGAAATTTTTAGTATGAATTACCAGCGCCCGCCGTGCGGCCTGTCATCGAACGGTTCATCTTTTTCGGCTTATCCGGTGTTGTCGGCTCGACCGCCTGAATGGATTGTTCGGAAGATGGGGTTTCCGCCCCAGCTGCCGGGCTGTAGTCGTTCAATTTTTCAGATTTGTCGGCTTTCTCTTCTTTTGCCATTTTCTCGATATGGACGCCATTCGCTGCGGCGGCGCCAACAGTGCGACCGGAGGCGGCGTTCGCGCCTTGTGTCAATAAAAGAGCGGAAATCGCGACCGCAATGGCAAAGATTGTAGATGGAATGGACATAATTTTATCCCTCTAATTCTATGTTGTTATTTCGTGCGGCAACTATGACCAAAGTCCGGCCACTTTGCAATATTTTTCGTAATAATTTTGAAGAAGCCGATTGAGATGTTTTATGGAGAAATTAAACCGTGACCATCCCAACAGGACAGTTCGGATGGCCACGGCTTTTTCCTAGGCCGGTTAAGGCTTTCAGATTCAGCGATTTAGCTTCATTTTCGCGGCGCGAAAACCTTCCCCCCGGAAGCTTTCACATTAAAGCATCAATCGGGGGACGGTTGCACCTGTATGAATTTACAGGTCGCTTTAAAAGTCCGAAAATTGAGGATCAAGAAAGCCGAGCCGGATGGCTTTAAGCACCGCATAGGGGCGGTTGTGGACTTCGAGCTTTCTAAAAAGAGACTGCGTATGGAAACGCACCGTCCCAAGATTGATGGACAGGATTTCGCCTATTTCCTCATCCGTCTTGCCCAGAGCCATCCAGCGCAACACTTCGTGTTCGCGGTTGCTTAAGGATACATTTCTCACGGGCAACGGCGCGTCTTTCAACACAAGACGTTTGAAACATTTATAAAACTGGCGGGAATAGGCTTCGAAGAGATCGAGATCGATATAGGCCGCATCCGTTTTCTCAGTTGTCGCTACGGCAATGCCCGAAAGTTTCGTCAGGCTATGCGAGGTGGAAACGCAAATGCCGTTCCTGATCCCTGCCTCCGCCGCCTCGTTGAGGCAAAGTTTTTGCTTTGCCGTCATGCCGCCTAGTTTATCATCCAGGACTTCCCAGCGAAAAGCTTCGTCGGTCTGCGCTACATAAGCATGGACAGGATCTATCTCGCGGTATCCTTTCGCCATGTAATAATCATGCCATTCCATGGGATAATTCTGGAGCAGCCCGTGTTGGCTATATCCAGGCCCGAGATCGATATCGCGGATAATGGAAAAAATAACGCGGTCATAGCCGTAGTTAGACATAGTCGACTGCAAAATGCCGAACAGTTCTTCCTGCGTAGCAGCCTGTTTAGTCGATTCTATAAAATCTTCAAAGGAATGTGTAAGAGGATTTCTTGTCATTTCCTCTATGATAACCGAGCTAATGCCTGCTCGCGAGATGTTTTATTATCGGATCGAATCCGATAACGTCTCAACCAGAGCCGGGCCGAAGAAAAAGGCAAATACCAGGAACAGGCCGATAACCAAAAGCACGGCCATGGGCGGTACCGGCCCTTTCTGGCGGTTATATTCGCCCTGTGTCTTCGGTACGTCTTTTAATGCCTGTCCCATGGAAAACTCCTTTTATTAAACTTCGCTTCGAAACCCCCTCCCAGCGAGAGAGGGTTTCAATCCTGTATTTTAGTGCTTGGTTGCTGGTTCGCCGTTTTCCAGCACTTTTTCATGCGTAGCATCATCGTGGTTCATGCCTGAATCATCGTTGGACGTCTTGACATCGCCCGGCGTGTCATCGCCGCCGTCGGAAATTTTTTCATGCGTAGCATCATCGTGGTTCATGCCTGAATCATCGTTGGATGTCTTGACATCACCCGGCGTCGCTGTCGATACGTTGTGTTTCTTCTCGATTTCGTTACCGTGGACATCCTGCGCCACGAAACCCAGCGTCAACATGGCAGCGGCCGTAATCATTAACATTCTGATAGAATTTGCATGTATCATTTCGATATCTCCCATTTCTTGCCCATCTTGATTGTCGGGACTTGCCAACGGCTCCGCCGCCTCTTTGTTCCTTGTATGCATTGCCGAATAGAGGAACGCATCTAGATATGTCATATAATTCAAGGAGATTTTAATGAGCAGATTTGAAAATAAGATTGTTATTGTCACTGGCGCAGGATCGGGGATCGGTGAAGCGACCGTCAAAAGATTTGCCGCCGAGGGTGCAAGCGTCGTCCTGGTCGGGCGCACGAAAAAGAAACTGGACAAGGTCGCAGCCTCCCTGTCCGCCGATAATGTTATCATCGCGCCTTGCGATATCAGTGATGAAGCGCAGGTAAAAGATTTATTCCGTGCCGTTATAAAGGAATTCAAACGCGTTGATATATTAATCAACGATGCCGGAATTTTCAAAGGCGGAAAAGTACAGGATGTCAAAACAAAAGACTGGAAAGAGGTTTTGTCCATCAATGTCGACGGATATTTCTACATGACCCGCGCAGCCATGCCTTATCTGATAAAAACAAAAGGCAATATCGTTAACGTGTCGTCCGTATCCGGCCTTGGCGCGGACTGGGAAAGCGTTCCCTATAATACATCCAAAGGCGCGGTCACTAATTTTACCAAAGCCGTGGCGCTTGATGCCGCCGCCGACGGCGTGCGTGTCAATGCGGTTTGCCCGAGTTTCACGAAAACACCGATGACCGAAGAAGACGAGAAAAATAAAAAGACCGTCGAAAAATTTCTCGAACGCATTCCCATGAAACGCCTTGGCGAAGCCGATGACGTTGCAAAGGCGATTTTATTTCTTGCCTCGGATGAAGCCGGTTTTGTCACGGGCGTTACCCTGCCTGTCGATGGCGGGTTATCGGCGTCAAACGGTCAGCCGCCCGGCTGAACGGCATAAATCAATCGCGCCGCACAACATCATCGCTTTGACAGTTTTAAAAAGACGCGACATCCTTCTTGGTATCGCGATTTCTGCCGTGACTAATTCATTCGCATTATATCGTTATCCCGGAACTTAACCCGCCTGTGCCGTATTGATTTATATGACTTTAGAAAATTATACACCCCGATACATACAAGCGCCGCTTGGCGAAAACGATGAATTCGACCAGCTCGCTGTCGACCTGATGATCAATCAGGCCGATGAAAGCGACATTTCATGCCTGAAAGAAAAGCGCGAAGAACTGGCCGTCAAGAGCGGCGCGTTCGGCAATAAATCCTTGAGGCATATTTTTGAAATGAATAGCGCCGTAACAGGACTTCCTGTTGCCTCCGCCATTCTTCAAGAAGAACACGGACTGGCGACGATTGAAGAATTCCATGTCGAAGAAGGCGAGCGCCAGAAAGGACATGGTAAAAAACTTCTATCCGCGATCGAAGATTTTGCCCGTGCCAACGGTATTGCAGCAATTAAGGCTTCTTTTCCCAGCTGGGGCGGGCCGACCTTGTTTCACAAAGCGGATTTTCAGGAACTCATGCGCCTTCCCCTGACGACTAAAATCAACGGCGTCAGACAATACGACCTGACGATGGCGAAAGTTTTGAATTAGACAAAAGCCAATAAAGAAAATCCCTTCCGGTCAAGCCGGAAGGGATTTTGCTTTCTCCCTGTTAGATATCTTACATACCGCCGCCAGCAGAACCACCGCTTCCGGCCGAGCCACCCGCGGATCCTCCAGTCGACCCACCAGCTGATCCCCCAACGGAGCCACCAGTTGCCCCGCCTGTGGAAGAAGTACCGCCGGAAAGGCTCCCTGTCGATCCTGTAGGTCCGGTAGCGCCTGCGCCAACCGAGCCGGACGTGCCGACACTGCTGCCTGTGGTGCCCGATGTACCGGCACTGCCGGTAACGCCGACCGAGCCGCCAGCCGCAGGGGCTGTTGAACTTGCCGATGTATCGGCGCCGATTGAGCCTGAGCTTGGGCTTCCGGCTGTACCGACATTACGCGAGTCAATCGCTACACCGCGACGCTGACCGCTATTGCTTACCTGGGCCGAGGCTTCATGCGCGACCGCGCCTAGAGTTAGGATAACTGCGGCACCCGCTAGCAATCGTCCAAATGTTCCTGATCTGATCATAATATTAATCCTTTCTGGTTGGGGACTTTGCCAACGGGAGAACGGCTGAACGGTTCCTGTTTTTTTAATATTGTTTTATCCGGCTGAAACCGCCTATATTTCCAAAATAACGGAAGAGAATTTGATGAAATATTGCCTGCCTATGATTGCCCTGTTGCTTTTATCCGCCTGCGCCGGAAACCCGCCGCCGCCAAAAAGCGAGGAATTCGAATTACGATCCGCAACGCCGGGCGTGGTCGATCATAACGTGATACCAAAGAAATAGATATGAACGGCTTTGTGCGTATCCAGTCCGTCAGCCCGTCCAACGCGAATTATATAGCGCGCCACATGGGTAACTATGCCGTCGAACAAGGCCTTCCCGATCTGCCGCAGTTTCATAAACATTTCGAAATCGCCTCGCGGGACGTCCCGAGTCTTGTTTCGGTGGAAAAGCCCGCACGACTGGAACCGCGCGTGATATTCGCCCAGGCGACGCTGACAGGCCGCGAAGGCTTCGTTGGCTTTATTACGAATTTATATGTCGAACCTGACCACCGCAATGTCGGGCATGGAAGCGACATGATGGCCTTGATTGACGATGTTGCGAGGGAATTGCGGCTTCACCGCATTTTCGCCCCGACCGGCACATGGGAATGTTCAGGTCTGTACGAACATTGCGGCTACCGTCAGGACGGCGACGCCATCAAAGCGAATTTCAGCAAACCCGACGGCACGCCTCACGAATATCGTTTCTACCGAAAAGATTTTATCCCTCAATAATGTCCCCCCTTTCCCTTCTCCTTCTGGACTGGTTTTTAAATATCCTGCATTTCGCCATCGTCTTTATGCTGTGCTTTGGCTGGCTGACGAACATCACACGAAAATTCCATCGTCTTCTTTTATGCGTCGTCACTTTGTGCTGGCTTGCGATAGGGCCGTTAATAGGAAAAAGTATCGGCTATTGCCCGGTAACCGACTGGGCCTGGCAGGTCCGCACCCTGCGCGGAGAGACCGAACTTGAATACGGATATATCAATTACCTGACTGAAAAACTCGGACTTCACATGTCGAATTCGACCACCGATCTGGTCGTCGGCATTATCTTCGCCGGTATCTGGATTGCAACCGTTATCCTCTGGATCAGCGAATACCGACGGAAGAAAATTGCGTCTTCCGCCGGTTGAAATAAACTGTCTCAAAATGTTGAGACATGCCTTCGTATTCTTCAATAAGTATTAATCATAATTTTTTAAATTGGATGTATCCTAACCCCCAAAGGAATACACCCATGCCCAACGTATTGGCTTTCGTTCGTAGTTCTGCGTCCCGTTCTTCTTCCGAAAATTCCTCAATTGTCGAAGCGCTCGACAAGTCGCAGGCCGTCATCGAATTCGATATGACAGGAAAAATCCTGAATGCCAACGCTAACTTCCTGAATGCGGTCGGCTATACGATGGATGAAATCCGTGACCAGCATCATTCGATGTTCGTGGATCCGCTTGAAAAAGACAGCCCTGAATACAAACAATTCTGGGCAAAACTCGCCCGCGGCGAATTTCAGGCTGCGCAATATAAGCGTTTCGGCAAAGGCGGAAAGGAAATCTGGATCGAGGCATCTTATAACCCTATCCTCGGTAAAAACGGCCGTCCGGTGAAGGTTATTAAATTCGCAACCGATATCACGGCGGATAAACTGAAAAATGCAGATTACGAAGGCCAACTGGCGGCGGTGAATAAATCGCAGGCCGTGATCGAATTTACCCTCGACGGGAAAATCCTTAAAGCGAACGAGAATTTTCTAAAGACTGTCGGCTATACAATGGATGAAATCAAGGGACAGCATCATTCGATGTTCGTTGATCCCAAAGAAGCCGCAACTTCAGGCTACCGCGACTTCTGGGCCGATCTGGCCAAAGGCCAGTTCAAAGCCGCGCAATATAAGCGTTTCGGTAAAGACGGCAGGGAAATCTGGATCGAAGCCTCTTACAACCCGATCCTCGATGCGAACGGAAAGCCGTTCAAAGTCGTTAAATACGCAACCGACATCACTTCTCAGATCGACCTGCTCAAAAACGTCAAATTGCTGATGGATCAGAATATGAACGAGATCGATCAGGCGGTACAGATGGTAAGCCATCAATCCGCCAATGCGTCAAGCGGCTCATCGGAAACGACGGCGAATGTGCAGGCCGTGGCATCGGGGGCAGAACAACTTCATGCCTCGGTGCAGGAAATCTCCCAGAACATGTCGAGATCGAAAACCGAAGCCGATGACGCCTACGAAAAAGTTCTGGCTGCGGTTAACGAAACAGAAAAACTTGAAACGGCGGCTCAGGCGATGAACGGTATTGTCGCCCTGATCGAGAATATCGCCAAGCAGGTCAATCTTTTATCCCTCAATGCGACGATCGAAGCCGCTCGCGCCGGTGAAGCGGGCAAAGGTTTTGCCGTGGTTGCCAACGAGGTTAAAAATCTCGCCGGACAGGCTTCCGACGCGACTTCCCAGATCAGCACGGAAATTAACGGTGTCCAGACAGTGGTCAAACATGTCGTCGAGGCTCTCGATACAATCCGCACTTCGATCGATAAAGTCAGGAATTATGTGACAAGTGTTGCCGGAGCCGTCGAGGAACAATCGGCGGTTGCACAGGATATGTCATCGAACATGCAGATCGCATCCCAGGCCGTATCCGAAGTAACGCAAAGCATTTCGCAGATTGTGACTGCTGCCGAACAGGTTAACGCCGCCGTGCGTGACACGAAAGAAGCCGCTTCGAGTCTGGTGAAGTAGGTTATCGGGATATACCTTACTGTGGCAAATTCATCACAGTAAAAAATGATATTAAAAACTAAAGGAGTGTTTTGGCCGGAACATCGTTAACAATGCTGACAGGCCAACTCTTGACTGAAAGAAAATAACAATGAAAAAACTTCTTATGCTCGGCACATGCCTTTTCGCTGTCGCAGCTACTCCGGCAAAAGCCGAAACATACACAAACAACCGCGAAGGCGATCTTTCCGTTCTTTCCGGTCTTTACGCCGGTGCTTACGGTGGATATGACTGGACAGATGCCGATGCGCCGGGCGCAGGCAGCATTCAGGGTTTTGATTACGGTGTATTCGCCGGTTACAAAATCGACGCTATTCTCGATAAAACTGTTAACCGTCTTGGTATTGGCCTGAACGGTGCCGTTGAAGGTTTCTACGGCTGGTCCGAAGCGGATGACGGCGATTTTGACAAAGAAAACGAATGGGGCGTATCGTTCCGTCCGGGCCTTTCCTTCATCAATGAATATGCCCATGGTTTGAACCCATACGGTATCTTCGGCTGGAGACGCACCGAATTTGAAGGTGAAGACCTTGACGGTTTCGAACTCGGTATCGGTACTGAATTCGTTGCTTACGGCAATTTCGGCGTCCGCGTTGATTACTCCCATACTTTCTATGAAGAAAAGTCAGGCCTCGATCCAGATTCCAACGATCTGCGCCTCGGCCTTGCCTACCACTTCTAATTTCAGAAGAAGCTATTTAAAAACCCGGCTCATGAGGCCGGGTTTTTTTCTGCCTTGAATTTGACAAGATAGCGCCACCTGCCTTACGGTTTCTACATGAGTAAGGAATTATTGCGTCAGATTTACAGCGCCAGAACTTATGGCGACCTTTACAGCCTTCCCTTGCCTGTTACGGTTGCGTCCTTACAGGACAAAAATTCTTTTTCTTCGCTAAACGAAAATTCCTACTGGCAATCGCCTCTCATAGGCGCGCCGCCCGAGATGAAAGAAGCGGCCTCCCTCGCCTCTGCCTTTGACGCAAAGATGGGATTTACCTTGCGTCAGGAGTGGCGGTGCCGCGCCCATCGCCATATCAGCGAAAACACCGCAGCAAACATCAATATGATACATGCAGATTTTATATTCGAACCGAAACGGCGTATCTACATAGTTTCCGACGAGGCGGGAACACTGGCAGTATCGCATGCCGATACATTTGACATCATCGATAAAGATCCGGTATCCCGCGATATCCTGACGCTGGACATCGATGAAAGCAATGTCGGCAGACTTAAAATGCATCTGGAGCGTCTCGCCCCACAATTCGACGAAGCCGCACGGGCTTTGCCGATCCATACGCTATCGATGATGCTGACAGGCACTCTTCACAAACGTCCACCGAACGTATCGAATGAGCGCGTCTTTTTTCACGCCGCCGCCTTTACGGCCGATTGATATTCTGTCACGCGGTCCAACGCGCTAAGCCGGACTGGTATTGAACAGAAAACGATATTTCGGAAAAATCATAACCGCTTTGATAAAATCTTAACCTTTGCCGAATATTATGGGAACAACAAAGAAACAATAAAAGGGTGTTTGAATATGGGCAAAGGGCCGACGAATTTATTACCTAAAAGTTTTAACAATGCCGCTGAGCAAAAAAGCGATGTCGGCGTATTACAACACATGCAATTCGTCGAACATAAAGGTCAGCCGGGTGCCGTGTTCCGCACAAGTATAAGAGACGAAAAAGGCAATGTGCATGCGGCCAATACTTTTATGACCGATGCTCAGATGAAAAATTCCATAGAAAAACTGATGACCGATCATCTGAAACACGATCATCTCGACAAGAATGTGGCGACATTGCGCGAAGCCCGGGCCGATCTGAAAGGAATTGTAAATAGCGCCATTGATCTTCCCAATGCAAGCGCTGCCGATATCGCCCGCATGTCGCCTCTTGATAACCTTAACGTCAAAACTTTCGACGGTGCCAATCACGGCGTCAAAAGCGATACGATTGGCTCAATCATCAATGGTGTACGCGATCAGGCGGCAAAGGAAGTCGGTAAAATCTCGCATGCCGACGATCAATTCGGACAAGCGGCCAAAGCGGCGGAAAAGACTGCGATCGCCGTCAAAACCGAACTTGAAGGCTCGACTTATATTTCGCCGCAGGAAGGCGCAGACATTACAGGAAATACGGCCCGTCTTTCGACGAAGCTTAGCCTTAACCTGACACCTTAGAATTATTTTGCGCCGCATTCGCTGCGGCGCATCACCTTTATTTTTCGCTATATTTTGTAGATTTTCCTATGCTTGAAACCTGAAAAATTTCATATGCGTAAGGACCGTCTGAATGAATACCATAACACCGGCGAATGAATTCGCCTTAATGGCACAGCCTGTTAAATTCAATCTTGAGATAGCGCACTTCCCTATCGAAGACAGGGTGCAACTTCTGATTGAAAAAATTTCCGCCGCCGACACCGCATGTCTTCTCAATATGCATCTGGAAGATTTTACGCGCGACCTGAAGCGCGACTGCCTGAAAGCTACCCGAGAAAATCTTCTCAGGATTGAAGAAGCCGTCAGCACCAGAACTGAAAAAGCCTTGAGCGATCCAGACCTCCATTCCTCATATAAAGAAATATGGGAGGCATGGAAAACCCAGGGCTTTCCTTACAGGCTGAACAGGATACCGGTACGTCAGGCCGCAAGCTTGGCAGCCACGCCCGCCACTCTGGCACCGTAAATCTCGGCTGTCTTCAAATCGCCTTCGGGAATGGATCCTTCAGCCGCAACGTTTTCGGCTTGGGTCATCACGCCCATAAAAGAGCCGAGGCGGTTGATTTGATGACCACCGCGTTGATGGGCTTCACTTTCCTGAAAGGCGGCCTTTTCTCCAAGAGACACCCAGATCATCCCATGCTGGGAAGCCAGAACGGAGAACTGCTGAAGCGTAGCTAACTTATCTCCGCTGAAAGAACCGGAATTCGTAAAGCCGCCCGCAACCTTATTTTTCCATTCATCCGCAAACCATGGTTTCGAAGACGCATCGGCAAAAATCTTGAACTGTGCTGAGGCTGCGCCCATATAAGTCGGCGCGCCGAAAATAATAGCGTGAGCGTCTTTCAGTACCGCCCATTCCTCATCCTTTATTTTCCCATCCGAGCCGATAGCGATCAAAGCCGCCGTACCCTTTTCCTCTGCGCCTTTGGCTACTGCCTTTGCCACGACTTCGGTATGGCCATAGCCTGAATGGTAAACGATAGCGGTTTTAACTTGCGACATTTTTGAATCTCCATTTAATACTTGATATATAAAAGTAACTATGTAAGGATTATATACAGTCTAGTGAAAAATAGAGAAGTAGGCACTTTTTCGTTACTACTTACCAAAAGGAAACCAATGAAGAAAAACACGCGTGATTATTCCGATACCGAATGTCCGATGGACGGCCTGCTCCGTATTTTGATGGGGCCGTGGACGACCTATATTTTATGGCAGCTTCATTCAAATGGCGAAATGCGCTTCGGGCAGCTTAAAAAACAAATGCCCGGCATATCGTCGAAAATGCTGACCGAACGTCTGCGGATGCTTGAAGAAGCCGGGATCATTCACCGTGAACAGGAAATGACCATTCCGCCGAAAGTCACTTATTCCCAGACAGAGCGCGGGCGTGATCTCAACAAGATACTCGACGACCTGCATAAACTGGCAAAGAAATGGCACTGCCCCGGAACTGAAAAATTTACCGAAGAAAAACCACAGAAAAAACGGGCTTAACCTATTCGCCGTTGGTTGCTTTCGCAGGCTAAAATCCTATTTGCTTGCGATGCCTGAAAGTCACAGCCATTCCAAACTTCTCTACACCGCGGCCCTCGTTTTCGCTGTATCGGTCATCGCGACGCTTTTTTTCGTGTTTCAGGATGTGGAACATCTGCGCGACATGGTGCGCGAACTTCTGGAGACGGCGCGTTCGACTGGCTGGTCATATCCCATCGTACTTGGCCTTTATCTCTTAAGCTCTGTTGTAATGTTTCCGATCATCGTCATGAACCTTGCCACGGCCATGGTTTTTGGTCCGGTCTGGGGATTTCTCTATGCCATGTCCGGCTCGTTGTTAAGTGCCACTGTCTTTTTTTATATCGGCAGGTTCGGACGCGACAAGGGACTGAAAAAATTATTGAGCGGACCGCGCCTATCCAAGATCGACTCCAAACTCAAAGATTCCGGCGTGATCGGCATCGCCATATTGCGCCTTATTCCCATGGCGCCGTTTGGCATTTTCAACATGGCCGCAGGGATCACATCCGTAAGGTTTATCGATTATATCGCCGGTACTTTTATCGGGTTCCTGCCGGGCGGGGTTGCGCGTGCAGTGGTCGGCGACTCACTGGTTCAACTTTTTCTCAATCCTTCGCAAAAAACCGCAATTTATCTCGGCTGTGGTATCGCGCTCTGGTTAACCATCATCCTCGCCCTTCATTTCGGCCTAAAAAAATACCGCGCATCCACTGCTTGATTTTATGATCTCTATCGTTACATTGCCCTATCAATGATTAAGTTTATTTTATTTTTCGCCCTCGCCGTTATTTTGCTTCTCCCTGTTCTTATCGTCATTTTTTCGGCGGTCATATTCGGTGCGTGGCGCGCGTTGAAATATGAAACGCGATTTCGCAGGTTTTTTTCGAAATACGGCAATGAAGAAATCGCCCGCATGATCGCATCGGGCAAGATCTGGACCGGACAGACATCCGATCAGTTGAAAGACGCGAAAGGCGCGCCGTTGCGCATTGAGCCGACACAAAATCAGGAAGTTTGGATTTACGGTGGATCAGCCCTGCAGCCGAACGGATTGCGGGTTGTCGTCGATCAGGGCCGCGTGCAGAACTGGACCTGAGGTCAGCCGTCGAACGCGCCGGGAAGCCTTGAGAAAAACAATTCGTATATCGTGTCGCCTAGACCGAAAACAACGCCCATAATGGCGAGTGCAATCGCTGCCGCGATCAGGCTGTATTCGATTGCCGTCGCTCCGGAAGTGGAACCGGTCCACAAGATCAGCAATTTTATCGGATGTTTCATGGTCCCGTCCCTTTGCTTTATCAGTATAACCGTCTAAGATTGGCGAAAGATTAACGAATTACTTAAATACAATGTTTCGGCACCTGCTTCTTCTCTCCTTTTTACTACCTGCACAGGCATTCGCCCAGAATGCCGCCCCGGCGCCTATGCGCCACATGAGCGTCACCAGAACCGCCCCTGCAAGTGTAGAAAAAGAGGAAAGCAAACAACCGGAAAAACCGCAGCGTGAAGAAAAGCCCGCTCCCAAAGCGTTGAAGCCGGAAGACGCGCTCAAGAAAACCGACACGCTGACCGAATGGCCGTATCATGCCGATCTGATGACAATAGATAACGATACCGCACTTGGAAAAGTCATTCGCGCCGTTGATCTGGATCCCGGCTCTGTCCCGCCTAAGGGACTTTTCTATCTCGCCAAGGCCTTATCGGACCGCAAGCGGTATGAAGAGGCAGCCTTTTACTATTATGCCGGCCAGCTTCGCGCCACTTTCGACATGGCCCGCTTCCCTCCTTATCAGTTGAACGAAACCGCCACCAAGCTCGACAGACGCACCGAGGACCAGATCGGCAGCGTTCCCGAACCCGATGCGATCGTCATCAATCCGCATGAGCCGATTTCGATTCTGGCTCTCTCTATCGGTTCACCGATAGCCAGGTGGGCGATGGCGGATGCGCAGCGGCTTGACGATCTGATGGCGAAGGTCAAGATCTGGGATATGGCGACGCCTTACGCCTATTTGCCCGATTACGATATTTCTCATGCCGCGCCGTATGAGAAATGGCCTGCGCTCCTGACCAAAACCCGTAATGATTACTTTACCCGTGTGCGCCAGATCGCCCGGGGCCTGACGGCGGTCAGACCCGTCGAACCGACCCCGTCTTTTTCGCGCCCCTGATATGCATTTGAAAACTTTGACTTTTCCTGTATCTCTCAGGTTAAATAAACAAAAATCTGCGTAAAGAGGTGTTCATCAATGACTAATCAAAAACCATTTGTCGTCTTTCACTCCAGCCCCGATGTCGATATCGCCAAACAATCTGCTTTACGCGAAGCCGTTTTTAAAGATTTTCCCGCCGCAGTTTCTTTCTTTAATCCAAGCGATAAAAATCTCGCCGGCCATAGAATGAGCAGCGCCTTTATCAACGCATCCGAACCTGACGCTTTACAAACCGTATTGCGCGAAAGCAAAGGACAGAAGATAGCTTTCGTTACCTTGTCACAGCAATGGATGAAAGCGGCAAGCGATCACGGGATGTCGATCATTACACTTGTTCCGCCGGAATTTTCTGTCGGCCGCTGTCACGTCGCAGCAGCGCCAAATTATGTCCCCGACGCCGTTCGTAAAGTTGTGTTTCAACGCTGACTTTTTCAGATCAGATATAGATAAAATTTGATCTAAATTCGAAACGAAAGTTGGTCGGATCGGTATGGATTTTTGTCAACTCCATGACAAAAATCGAGAGCGTGAATCCGCCCAAAATCCTTTAAAAATAGCGATTTTATTGATCTTTTTTGATTTCTAAAATCGGAAAAGATCAATAAAACACGCAGCCCTTAAATACTTAAAATACAAGGCAAAATTAAAAGCTCGTTCACGCGCCCCTGACATGATGAGGGCATGAACAAAACATCATTTGCAAAAACTTTAGACAGAAAAGAAAGAGAAAGAAAAGGCTCCCTCCAATGGCTATTTTCTTCACAGGTAAATGAGAACAATGTTCATCACATTTCGGACAGACGCGATGTGGGTGTGTGTAGTAAACAAGAAGCAGCAGGAACCGCCAAAAACCATCAGGGGAACAAATGTGATGGCATTGGCGGTTTCCTGGCTCTTGACTTGATAACCGGAGGCATGCTGACTTCCCTCTTCCATGGTATCGATCCAATCGCAGTCATGGAAACCACGGATGAAGTCTGGATGGATCGCCGGAAGGCAAAAGCCGACAAGCAGCCTGAATTCACTTATTTCCCGCTTTAACAAAAACTTGCCCGAATTTTGTAAATTTGTTATGTAAATGTAATGAATTTACCGCATTCCTATGTCCTGACGGATCTTGCCGATGAGGAAGACCCGACACGGGGAGATTGCAACGCCTATCGAAATCTGGGCCGCCTGTTCGCGCAAAAAACCGGTAAGGAATTTATATGCGTCGAGGACAATGAGAGTTGCCGTCGCCTGTTAAATGAGCGGGGAATTCCCGACGCGGTGTTTTCCTTTAAAAACCGGCCTGATTACAAAGACATCTATCATGTCTATGAACTGAATGAAAATTTAAGCTATTACGCGCGGAATAATTACAACGAAGAATTAGTATCCCATCATCTTGATGTTAATCTGATCGAAGAAGAAGCGCACGCTTTTCAGTCCCGCCATCCCGATCTTAAAAAACGCCTTGTCGCGGTCATGAATATCGACGGGAAAGAAGACAGCCAGATTTTGCTGGCCAGCAAAATCTCAGACATGATCGCAGCATCGGACGAATGCGAAACGACGATTTTCATCTGCGGAACGTGGCGCACGAGGCAAGAGGATCAGCAACGCCTTATCCGCTATTTAAGAGAAGCGGCTGAAGAAAAAGGTCTTTCCGATGCCGTCGATATAAAATCCTATTCCATGAGCAAGGACTTTAACGAGCGGGCCAGTCAGTATAACCCCTATCCGGGCCTGATCGGCACGGCCAGCGATTTCGTCATCGTCGGCCATTCCATGTCCATCGTTTCCGAATGCCTGATGTCGGGCAAAACGCTTATGCTAGTTGGCAATACTAACCATGATACACTGATCGAGCGCGGCATCTGTCACCGCCTGAGCGGACTGGACGCCCGTCTTGGTTTTCCAACCTGCGACATTGAACCTGTTAATATCACCGAGGGCGTGGTCGACGGACTGGTTCGGCATTTTTACGCCTTTGAGAAAAGCAAAGCCGCAAAGGCTGCACCGAGCTGCCAGCCGACTTAATCTTCCCTTAAATATTTAGGTTTAGCTTTGCCTTGAAGCTGTTATTATTGCTTCGGGGAGCCTCGTCTGTGAACTTTTCTGCCTCGCTCTTAAGGGAAAAATTCGTGATCCGCGCTGTGAAAGCGACGGATGCGCCACCCTTGATCGCGCTCAGCAATCGCGTCGCTCTCAACCTGCCCGATATGACGGGACGCACCATTGAAAAATTTATTATCCGCTCTCAGTCGATGTATGGTTGCCTGCGTATGGCGGCGGCGGTAGCAAATAGTTTTTTCCGTCATGGACCTGTCGCAACCAGAGAAGAGAAATTCGATTTCGCCAAAGCCTGGGGAGATATCGTCTATGACGCTGAGGGCGCGTTTGGCGGAGATAACTGGGCATGCGTTTATCATGCCGGAAAGCTTCTTTATCACTCCGGCAATCATCACGGATTTTTAGACGTCATCGAAAACTGCGATTTCCGCAACGAAACAGGAAGCTACGACCGCTCGGTTTTCCTGGCGGAAGAAATTTTCGCGGCTAAAGGGACCGCCGTCGCCATTGAATATCAGGCCGATACCGGCGTCGTTCTCGACATCAATAACAAGCGCGCCCGCTGTGGCATGACGCTGCGGTCGGCTATTCGCCGCACCAATTTTAACTACATGGCAGAGCAGAAGAATGCGGACCGGACGTTAAACGCTTCGCAATGCCTGACAGTCGCCGCCGCTTTTTTAGAAGGCATTCACCACGCTTATTCCATCGGACGCGTGAATGAAGGCTTGCGCCTTGGCAGCGTTATCCGCTACAGCGAGGAATATAAAGCCGCCGATGCCGCGCGACGACGCCTGCCGCGCCTGAATGCCGAAATCCGCAATTTTGAAAACATATTCAACGTCACTTACCGCCCGGAAAAACCGGAATTCCCGCAACTGATCGTCGATTCCGAACGCCATACGCATGAAGAAGCCATGCGAAAAAAAGCGGAAGAGATAAAGTCTTAAATCAGGGCTGCATGCCCGCTTGCAGCGAAGGCGCAGGTGCAGGCATTCGATTTTCGAAAGGCGGCGCATTATCCAGGGCTTGATCGATGCGTTTAGACGCGCCGACGATATCTTCTAAGATATGGTTCATGGGCGTACCTGTCTCGAATTTTCCGCTTTGTATAAGTTTTTCGGCAGCGCCGGACAGGCTTCCCGGTTTATAGACATTATCCGCAAGGGAAGGATCGACTTCCAGCAACGATTTCCTGACAACCATTTCAGGCCTTACAGGTCCTTTATATCCTTCGGCGGACACATTGAAATTCTTCCCGTTATGAGCATCGAATCCTTTCGCGGCTGAATAGTTTTCTTCCAGTGAAAAATTTTCGCCATTTCTTGATTCAGATATCGCGCTGTTGATTGCCTCGGAACACCCATAGCCATAGCGCATGGCCTCCCCGACATTTTCAGGTCCTGCCCTGTAGGGCCCCATCATTCGCAGGTCAGACAACTGCTGCAAAAAACCTTCCGTTTCTTTTCCCGGATATAATTCCAAAAGCCGCTTACTGGCCATGTAATCAGCTCCCGCTTCTTCAAGCCCCAACATCTGGTGCGCTGTTTCATGTTCGCGCGTAAATGCAGCCATCAGCTTTTCTTGTGGTGCATCAACGACTGTCAATGGCCGGGCCGTAACCTCGGCAGCAAACTGGCGGTAAGAAATTGTTTTTGAATCCAGCAAGACGACGTTCTGAGATTCTTGATTAAGCCCTCCCCCATTTTCGGCAAGGATTCGTACGCCCCGCTGCGCCGCGTCGACATCTTTTTTGAAATTCAGAGTCTCATCAGCATCGTACCGGCCATCATTTGCGGCGCGGTTAAATTTATCGACAAGCCTTTGGGTTGCCTGCGCGTCGAGATTTCTAAAACCGTCATAATCAACTTGAATATACGGGCGCTGTCCCGCAGGCCCGTTCGGGATTACTTCTACAGCCTGACGGTCTTTGATTTCCAAATAACGTCTGTAAGCTTCAAAATCGGCTGGACCGCTCATGCCCTCATTTTAGGACAAAAAGCTTAATTATGGATAAAAAACCTAATCAACTCTTGGGACTTTGATGCCGGAAAATTGAGATGGATCAATCTCAAGCCCATAGCCGTTCTTTTCATCAGCCTTAATGTCTTGTTGATCCGAATGGCGCTTGAATGCGACAGCGGCGAAACCTGCGCCGATTGTGCCTAAAACTAAGCTTGCGATTTTTGCTTTACTCATTTGTCTGCTCCTGATTTAGAAAAGTAATAACAAACCTGAAATATTATGTCAATATTAAGTTTACTGTTTCTTGTTTCTTACTTTGGACAATAAAACTGTCCAATCTATGATTGCCAGCACTTAACTGATAATTTTGCGTGATGATCAATAAAATAAAAAATCAATCCGGCAATATTCTTTTCCTTATCCTGATCGCCGTAGCCTTATTCGCTGCGCTTTCCTATGCTGTAATATCGTCTACCCGCTCTGGCAGTGGTAATGGCAATAAGGAGAAAGCCGATATTGCCGCGAGCGAAATGGTTGAATATGGGACCGCCATTAGAACGGCAATCATGCGTATGATGATGACGCAGGACTGTACAGAAAACCAGATCAGCTTTGATAACCCTTTCGATCCTGCTGGGCGCTATACCAATCCAAACGCGCCAGTCGACAACCATTGCCATGTGTTTCATGTAAAAGGCGGCGGTGTTTCCTGGAAGAAAATGGCAAGCTCTTATAATTATGATTCTAACTATGGCGGCTATAAATTTCAAACTGCAAACTCAGGAGCTGATTACTCCATCGCGAATTTCGGCACCAGCAAGCATGATCTTTACTTAACGGTTCGACACAGATCAGATTTGACAAATTACAAGAATTTCTTAGAGGTTTGCAAAGCGGTCAATCAAAAACAAGGGATTGCCGATGTACCAGGAAACTACGAAAATCTCCCTTCTTTCTATATTGGAGCTTTTGGTACAGCCTATACAGGAGATTTTGTTGAAAACACAACAACTACACTCAATGGGGCAAGTATGATCCACTACCCATCTTTTTGCGTGACTCAGCAGAATGGCTATATCGCTTTCATCACACCTTTGTTAGTAAGATGAGTGAAACAAACAAAAAAGAGCGGGAAACCACCTTCCCGCTCTTCTCTTTTTCAGCACTCAATTAGAAATTTTAAGCCGCGGCGAGATCTCGCAGCACGTAATTCAAGACGCCACCGTGTTTGAAGTAATCGACTTCATCCAGCGTATCGATACGGCAGTACAGCAGATGCTCTTCGGCAGGTCCGTCTTTGCGTGTGATGGTAAGCTTCACATCCATCAACGGTCTCAGGCCTTCCTCAAAACCTGTGATCGCAATGGTTTCATCACCAACCAGATTAAGATCTTTACGGGTCATACCGGATTTGAATACCAATGGAAGAACGCCCATACCGACAAGGTTGGAACGGTGAATACGCTCGAAGCTTTCTGCGATGACCGCTTTCACGCCAAGAAGTTTCGTGCCCTTCGCGGCCCAGTCACGCGATGAGCCTGTTCCGTACTCCTTACCGGCAAAGATCACCAGCGGCGTATTCGACGCCACATATTTCATCGCCGCGTCATAGATAAACTCCTGCTCGCCTGTCGGCACATATTTCGTCAAACCGCCCTCGACGCCGTCCAGCATTTCATTCTTGATACGGATATTCGCGAACGTGCCGCGCATCATCACTTCATGGTTTCCGCGACGGGCACCGTAAGAGTTGAAGTCTGCGACAGATACGCCATTCGCCATCAGGTATTCACCCGCAGGGGATGCTTTCTTGATGTTACCGGCTGGAGAAATATGGTCGGTCGTAATCGAGTCGCCGAAGATCGCGAGGATATTAGCGCCCTTGATATCGGAGATTGCGCCCGGTGTTTTTGGCATGCCGACAAAATATGGCGGGTTTTGCACATAAGTGGATTTGCTGTCCCATGAATAGCTTTCAGGGCTGCCGGAGGTCGAAATCGCCTGCCATTGCTCCGGCCCTTTAAAGACGTCGGCATAGCGCGATTTGAACATATCGGCGGTAAGGCAGTATTCAATCGTATCCGCGATCTCTTTATTGGTCGGCCAGATATCTTTCAAATAAACCGGGTTACCGTCCTTATCGTTGCCAAGTGAATCTTTCGTCAGGTCGATCTGCATATTACCGGCCAGCGCATAAGCCACCACCAATGGCGGAGATGCGAGGTAGTTTCCTTTGGTCTGCGGATTGACACGGCCTTCGAAGTTACGGTTACCTGACAGAACAGCCGTCACAGTCAGATCTCCCGCTTCAATCGCTTTTTGAATTTCTTCAGGGAGCGGACCGGAATTGCCGATACAAGTCGTACAGCCATAACCGACAAGGTTGAAACCGAGTTTATCAAGTTCTTCGGATAGTTTCGCTTTATCGAGATAATCAGTCACGACCTGAGAGCCCGGTGCCAAAGAGGTCTTCACCCAAGGCTTAGACGTTAAACCTTTTTCATTCGCTTTTTTAGCCAGCAAACCAGCCGCGACCAGAACGCTAGGGTTCGATGTATTCGTACAGGATGTAATCGCCGCGATCACCACCGCGCCGTCTTCCAGTTTATAATCCTGACCTTCAACATCGACGCTGCGTGTTTGCGGAATTAAAGCTTGAATGGATTCAACGGCCTTGGAAAGCGGCACGCGGTCTTGCGGACGTTTCGGTCCAGCCAGTGACGGTTCAACCGCATCGAGATCCAAAGAAAGTGAGTCAGTGAAAATCGGATCGACGGAATTCGCGTCTCTCCACATCCCCTGCTCTTTCGCGTATTCTTCAACCAGTTTCACGCGGTGCGGATCGCGGCCTGTGAACAGCATGTAGCGGATTGTCTCGGCATCGATCGGGAAAAACCCGCAAGTCGCGCCGTATTCAGGTGCCATGTTGGCAATCGTCGCCCGGTCGGCAAGTGACAAATTATCAAGACCCGGACCGTAGAATTCAACAAACTTGTTCACCACACCTTTCGCGCGCAGCATCTGCGTGACCATCAATACAAGGTCAGTCGCCGTCATGCCTTCTTTCATCGAGCCTGTAATTTTGAAACCGATCACTTCCGGGATCAGCATGGATACAGGCTGGCCCAGCATCGCCGCTTCTGCTTCGATACCGCCCACGCCCCAACCGAGAACGCCCATACCATTGACCATGGTTGTGTGGGAGTCAGTTCCGACCAATGTATCAGGATAAGCAATACGAGTGCCTGGCTTGTCTTCGTCTTCTTCAACCCAGACAGCCTGAGCCAGATATTCCAGATTTACCTGGTGGCAGATACCAGTCCCCGGTGGCACCACACGGAAATTGCGGAAGGCTGATTGACCCCAGCGCAAAAATTCGTAGCGCTCGAGGTTACGTTCAAATTCGATCTCGACGTTTTTCTCGAAAGAGCTTTTGTTACCGAAGGCATCAACCATAACCGAGTGGTCGATGACCAGATCAACGGCGGCGAGCGGGTTAATTTTTTGAGCGTTGCCACCAAGAGCTGTCATAGCTTCACGCATCGCGGCCAGATCGACGACTGCCGGAACACCCGTAAAATCCTGCATCAACACGCGGGCCGGACGATAGGCGACTTCCTGTGTCGACTTGCCGTTATCGAGCCATGCCTTCAACGCTTTGACGTCTTCGACATTGACCGAGCGGTCGTCTTCATAGCGAAGCAGATTTTCGAGCAAAACTTTCAGGGAATATGGCAGGCGCGATACATCGCCGATCTGCTTTTCCGCTTCCGTGATGGAGAAATAATCATAGGCCTGTCCGTCAACGGTCAAGGTTTTGCGGGTTTTTAACGTATCGTGACCAGCGCGTGTCATAGGCTTAAGCTCCTGAAAGTATTATGAAATCTTGTAAAATGAGATGGTATGGACTGACATAGGGATTTTATCATGCCCTGCAATACTGAAGAAACAGTAAATGCGACGATATGCCTCGGGAAGGTCGTATATAAGATAAATATCTAATATTTTCTTGCCTTTATGGGTAGCGAATGCCAAAACATTACCATAATTTATTTTGCGTAAGATTGTTATGACCGAAATGGCTGACATTAACTCCGATATATCTCCGAATGGCGCAGACCAGACTAAGGGCTCTGGCAGAGAAACCCCTTCTTTCCCGTCTAAGCAGACCATTATCGATTATTTCAAAAAAGGATATCAGCGCGACAAGAACCGGATGCCTTTTTTCTGGGCCTCCATTCGCCACCATGACTTTATCGTACATGAACTAACCGGCCTTCTTTTTCCTATTGCCGAAGGAAAATTTCGCAACAGGAGAGCCGTTCAGGGAGTCATCAACCGTCCTGACTTTTTCGATACATGGTTTGACAAATTATATGCCGCGGACGAACCCTCCTCTTTGAGCTTCATAAAAATACTTTCCGCATTTGACGAAATGGACACCAAGCCGGAACGGGCTTTCGTCGACATGATGCTGCGGGATATAGAATTTGAAAAACTGTCGGCCCGCGGCCTGTGTGATTTTATCGGCGCAACGGCCCGGCTGAACCTGCCCGCCGAAGGAAGCATATTAAAAAAATGGGTTCAGGCTGTCGGCAGCAAGATGGAAAAATTCAGCAATCGCGAGATTGCCATCTCTGTTTGGTCATTGGCGACGATTGACGCGAGAATCCGTAACCCGCAATTACGCGATGTCGCAAAAATATTCCTGAATCGTTATGATTTCTCCAACGAAAACAGTGCTGAACGCTCCCAGATAAATTCCGCAGCCATTTGGTTTCAACTGCCTCAATACAGGCAGCCCGTCGAAATGTCCGAAGATGTTAGGTCCGAACTCGAACTTAATATCAGAAACGCATTCGAGCGCGCGGAAAATAAAATCTTTCCAGACCGCGATCACTTCCTGCCAGCCCTGCAACGCTTTGTCGATATCCGGATGATTTCCGGCGATGCCCATGTCGTCGCCGAAGTGGATGGCCCTTTTCACTTCATCAGAAATCTGGATGACCGGAACACGGAATTCAACGGCTCGACCCATTTGCAAACGGGGATACTGGGGCGGCTGATACCTGACGCCGTTATCGTACGAGCCGATTATAAGCATAGAGAATTTTTGAAATCCTCCAATACGACCGGCTCGCATGAATTTGCGCAGATATTGACGCGTGAATTTTCACATGTTGGACCGGGCATGTATAAAACCGATATTTCTGACGGAAGGCTCTCGCTTAAACCTTTTTTCAATTCGCATGCCTTGCCGGATTATGCGCCGCCCGCCGAACCCGTCAAGCGATCATGGCTGTCGCGGGCAAGTCAGGTGCTGAAGGGATTGAACCCGCTTGGATAATTTCCCCACATCCCGCAGCTACCGGTTTTTTCTCAATCTCGATCCGGCCAAGCCTCCGCCGGTCCGGGAATTATGTTTTCACTGGAAGTATCTGGCAGAGGATAATCTTGGCTCCGAGGATTGGGGCGCCGTATTGAAAAATATCGTTGCCGTCAATATCGGCATGGACAAAATCGACCGCCAGATTTTTGCCAGCGCCATACGTCATAAAAAAGACGGACTCCCTGCCTACCGAAAAGCGCATGAAGCGATTTATTACGCGCCAAATCCTTCCGATATTCTGGCCGGGATGCAATTTTTCGCGCGCCATGACAATGGAATTGAAATTTCTTTTTTCGAAGAGTGCCATTTGAAACTGCGCAGTCATCTTCTTTATATGCCGGCAAAAGATCTCGCTTCCGCTCTCTACCCTTTCGTGAAAATATGTCATCTGCCCGATGAGAATTTCTGGAACGATCTTGAAGATTCATGGTGCCATAAATTCAGTGCCGCAAGCGTTATGGATGTTACAGATTTCTACAATCGCGCCGCGCGTCTGGCCATGAAGATGAAAACCGAGACGATCGCGCTATTCGACGATTTCCTGCGCAACAATGCGGCAACGCTCTCATCGTCCAAACGCGATCGCCTTTTCTGGATTGCCGCCATGGTCGACAGCGTTCACGGCAGGACGGTTCTCGCCGATACAGTACCGGACCTTGTGAAAGAGTACGGAATGGCAGGAGCCGCTTGGCAAAACACTGTCTGCGCCCGATTTGATATTCCCCTAAAGCCGCTGAAAGTTATCGGCAGCGATTCACCGAGCGACAGCGAGCTTAAGCTCAAAGCCATATTTGCAAGCGCGGCAACACTTAAGCCGGAAAAAGATCACCGCCTTCCCTACATCGCTTCCCCGGTCGATATGCGTTTTGATTTCGAAGGAACGGATATTATTATCGAGATGGATGGCCTTACCCATTTCAATTTCGATTTCAATGGCGGACGCCGTTATAACGGGCAGACGATTTTAAATTCATCCATCAAGACCAAAGTCGTGGATCAGGCCCGGCTTCTCCATATCGACGAGATATCTTTCAACTATATTTTTTATCGTTGCGCGACTCAGGAACAAGACCGAATCGCCAAAGCGGTTTTGGAAAAAGCTTCGTCTCATGAAGTCGGGAATTATCGCGTCGATATATCGCAAAAAGGCATTTTCTTCGCGCCGATGTAAAATAATTTTTTCATCCCCCGATAACCCATTGATTCCTTATGAATATGGCGCAATTAAGGCAAAATAAAACCAAAAAAATGCCATATTGCAATGGCACTATAATTATAAGGAATTCGAGTTTCAGCACTCCTCCTGAAGTAAAGCAAAACCATTTGAACCCCGTCGGAAGTTTCCTCCTTCCGGCGGGGTTTGGTTTTAAGAGCCACAAGTATTTAAAATTAGAGTCATAATTAACCCTCCCCTTATACATAGTCACTCATAATAAAATCATACCCTTGCACTCTGACTATTTCGGGAACAAAAACCGTGGTTTGGTGTAGGTAGCAGAACTTTAAAAAAGCCTGAACGGCTGGAGAATGTGTGTTGACCGCTTCTATTGCCCCCCCTGCCGGTTCGTCCGGAAAAGTCCTGATTGTCGAAGACGATTCCACGCTGCGCCGCGCGGCGGTGGAGCTGTTCAAGGCACTCGGCTATGAAACCCTGACCGCGGGCGATGGAATTTCCGCCTTGCGTATTCTCGAGGAACAAACCGATGTCGGCTATATTTTCAGCGATGTAGTGATGCCGCGCGGTATGACCGGTGTCGAACTGGTCGAAAAAGCCCGCGAGCTTCGTCCGGGTATAAAAGTTCTTCTCGCTTCTGGCTACCCGTTTGACAAGCTCGACATGCCCGGGTCGATCGATGAGTCCTGCTTTATCAGCAAGCCTTATCGTACGGCGCAACTCGCTGAAAAAATGGGCGGATTGAAGAATTAATCCCCATTGAACCTCACCGCTATTTTTTACTTTGCCCGGTCATTTTTTCCAGCTTGTCCTGAAGCTCGTCAGGATTGAAAGGCTTGGAGATATAATCATCCATTCCAACGCCCAGACAGCGTTCACGATCGCCTGCCAGTGCATGCGCTGTCATGCCTATAATCGGCACCGGCGGTAATCCATTTTGTTTTTCATGGGACCGGATCAAGCGCGTTGCTTCAAGCCCGTTCATTCCGAACATCTGAACATCCATTAAGACGGCAGCAAAGTTGCCGTCCATGACTTTTTCAACAGCTTCAGTGCCGCTTTTCGCGCTGTCCCATTCATAACCGAATTCTTCAAGAAACGATCCGGCAACTAAAATATTCGGCGCGTAATCCTCGACGAGCAAGACGCGTTTTTTTAAATCCATATTCATTTTGTCCGGGTTCGGCTTTCTACTCAAATCGGTTTCATGGATGGCGCGTGCCGCAACCGTCAAAGGCAGGATCGCAGTAAATTTAGAGCCTTTCCCGACAACGCTTTCCGCAGAGACATGTCCGCCCATAAGTTTTGTCAGGGTTCTGGTGATCGCAAGACCAAGGCCGGTACCGCCATATTTACGGTTGATGGATGTGTCGGCCTGAATGAATTTTTCGAAAATGCTTTCAATCTTATCCGCCGGAATGCCGATGCCGGTATCTGTGACCGATATTTCGACGTTTTCAATATCGAAATTTTCCGTTTCATAACAATGAACCGCGATATCGATGCTTCCCCGCTCGGTAAATTTGATCGCATTGCTGCAAAGATTGACGATGATCTGGCGAATACGGGTCGGATCGCCGATGAAAAACCTGTTTCGCGCGCAATCGTCTTTGACACCGAAATTCAGGCCTTTTTCCGCAGCCCGCACATTCATCATGCTGACGATTTCCTGGATCAGAAGCGACAGGTCGAAAGGAATACGCTCCAATTCGACGGTTCGGGCTTCGATCTTCGAGATATCCAGAAGATCGTTGATCAGGTCGAGAAGCGAATCCGCCGACGACGCCAGTGTCTTGACAAACTCGCTCTGGCGCGGAGTAAGCTTTTCATTGGCCAGGATATTGGATAAGCCGACGATGGCGTTCATCGGCGTTCTTATTTCATGGCTCATATTCGCAAGGAATTCCGTCTTCGCTATATTCGCTGTTTCAGCCTGTTTCAAGGCCCGGCGCATTTCCTCTTCGGCATGGACGCGCTCGGCTTCCGCCCATGTCCGCAACGCCATTTCCGTGACAAGGCCGATCTCGCCTTCGCGCCAATGCCGCGGCTTGGTATCGTGTATATAGAATAACGCCTTTGGCTTACCATCTTCGATCAAAGAGACGTTGATCAATGAGCGGATGCCGATCTTTTTGATGTTCTCATGGCCTTCGGCGAATAAAGGATCATTAAGCAAATCGTCCGAGACGATTACCTCGCCTGCCTTGACGCGCTCTGCGAATTCGTGGCCATAGCTGCTAAAAACATGAACGCCCGCGACGCTGTCAACCTGACCATTGGTCCAGTCGCGCTCTATCGTAATCGTGTTACCGTCCTCGCTTAATTCGCCATAGCCTGCGCGCGCGCCATCGAGCGTGCGACCGATGATTTCAGCGGCGACGAAAGTGACGTCGGATGTGCGGCGGATTATGCGTAATTTTTCATTCAATTCAACCCGCGCCGCCTGTTTGCGCTCCCATCTTTTCCGGTCCGTGATATCGACCGCGGCGCCGGGGAACCGCAATGGCTGGCCTTTTTCGTCCAGATAGGCCTGCCCCCGGGCGAACACCCACCGCACCTCTCCATCGGAATTGATGACGCGGTATTCTTCGGCGAAAGCGGCTGCGTTTTCTATCGCCACCCTGATGTTTTCGCCTATTCTTTCGCGATCTTCCGGATGGATGGCTTTTTTGAATTCTTCAATGATGACCCCGTCGCGGCCCTGTTCCGGGTCGAGGGCATATAGGCGGCAAAAACGTGCGTCGGCAAAAACGAGATTCGCCTTCATATCCCAATCCCATGTGCCGACAATTGCCGAAGTCTCCAGCGCGAAACGCAAGCGCTCCTCACTTTTCTCTTTCTCCCGCAGTGCTTTTTTAAGCTCCAGCAGCACCATTACCTGACGCGCGAGGATTTTCAGAGTTTCAATTTCCTGGGCTGTCGCATCCCGTGCGATGGAATCGATGATACAGATCGTCCCGAGCGGATAACCGTCCGGCGTTTTTAAAACCGCCCCGGCATAAAACCGAATATGCGGCTCGCCGGTGACCAGTGTATTATCCTTGAAGCGGGTGTCCTGACTCGCATCCGGCACGACAAGAACGTCATTGTTCAAAATGGCGTGCTTGCAAAAAGAAACCTCAAGCGGCGTTTTCTGCAGGTCTGTACCGTGCCTTGCCTTGAACCATTGCCGTCCCTGATCGACAAGGCTGATCAGCGATATCGGCGTGTTGCAGAATTGTGCAGCGAGATTCACCAAATCGTCGAAATCCTGTTCATCCGGCGTATCGAGTATATCGTACCGCCGCAGCGCCGCCAGCCGGTCCTGTTCGGACCAGCCCGGTGAGCTTTGCAAAGGTGTTTCAGGATTATTCATATAAGAAGATATTTATATGACAGAGCCGACAATGGCAATGACTACAAATGGGGGCAATCGAAGGATTTTGAGCGGAAAGGCAGGATTGTCAAATCTTCCCATCGCATAAATGGTTGACGCGCTCATATTCGGATAAAGAGTCCAATGCCTGCTGACGCTGGCGGCGTTCTTTATCCATCGCGTCGCTGTATTTTCTCATGATCGTTTCCATGCGCTGCTTGACCTGCTGCTGTAGAACGCTGCTGTTGGATGACGGAACGGGACCGTACACATACTGCCTGTTGATCTCGTTCTTGATTGCCGTGCCGATCATTTGCGCATAACGGTTGACGATCTGCCTGTCGATATTCACATGTTCCAGCTCATGCGCGCGGATTGCGTTATGCATGCAAGTTCCGCGCGGATATTCGCTCGCGATGTATATAGTCGGGTAGATATGAAAGCTGACATCGATCTGGGAGTAATACATACATGTCTGCCGGACATTCGGATTGACCAGCGTGCCGAACTGCATTCTCTGCTGCATCTTGATCCCGCCATGCATAAGTCCGCCGACATCGGTGATAACTTCGTTGCCGTACGGATTGATCGTGTCGATATCCGCTTTGTTCAACGATTTCTGCGACTTGCTGAAAACCCATTTTACGCGGTTGGTATCGGTTTTGACATTAACGACCGGCATGCCTTTGGGCTGGCACCACGACTCGGCCTGTGCCGACGTTGCGGACAGGGCAAAGAAAGCGATAAGAATATGGAATATTATGAAGCGCATGCGATTACCGATCTTATACCAGAATGATTAATGAATTGTCAGCACCCGTCCATGCGGTTAAAATCATCCCTTAATCGGAGAATCCCATGGCCCTGATCGCCGACATACTTTTCTTACTGCTCGATATATATCTATGGATTATCATCGCTTATGTGATCGTATCCTGGCTTCTCGCCTTCGGCGTCTTCGACGCCCGCAACCCGAAAGCGCGCCAGATTACCGAACTTTTGCAGCGCCTGACCGATCCGGTGATGAAACCGATCCAGAAAGCCATTCCGCCGATTGCCGGTATCGACTTGTCGCCGATTATCGTGATTATCGGTATTCAGATTTTAAAACGGATTATCGCTTACGCGGTTGACGCTTAAAAAACTCTGCTCTGCCGGCGTCCGAGAAACGCCACCGCGCCGGCAATGAGCGCCATAATCAACAGACATATCGCCCACATATTTGTCATCGAACCGATATCGAATTGGCGGTTTTCAATTTCGTCGACAACGCAGGCCGAAATTTCCCTTCCGTTGATATCGATGTAATCGCGTCCGGCTTCAAGTTCGACCATGACGCGGTTGCCCGAAACCGGATCTTTGAATTTCAGCGCGTCCGTCGTCTGCAGCCATGTACCGATTTGTGCCTGTTTGCAGCTCTCCAGCAAGTCGGCTTCCATCGACCCTGTCCTGGCCTTGGAGTTGGCGGCGGCGAAATCGGTCACAGGGCTGGAATAGCGGTCGACCAGAACGCCAAGCCGCCCGATGCGGTATTGACCGGACATATAGGTTCCGATTGACGCAATCAACAGCAACAGGCTCGCGATGAGAGCCAGTCGCCAGTATTTAGCAATACCTTGTGTCATGATCCATTGGGACATGGAAACTGGATATCACAGGCCGAAAGGCTTGTCATCAACCAGTCGCTGCATCTCGGCTTTTAGCGCCGGATCGTTGGGGTTAGCCTCAATGGCCGCTTCCATATCGGCTTTGGCAAGATCGAGCTGGCGGATACCTTTGTAAGCTTTCGCCCGCTGACGCAGTAACGCAACGTCGTTGGGTGACTGGTCAAGTTTAGGCGTCAGCTTGTCGCGCACAGCCTCGTAATCCATTCTCCCGCTCAGTGGCACCCACATATCTTTCAGTTCGGCCCGGCCCAGCAAGGCGTCGATATTGTCAGGCTCCGCCGCGACCAGCTTGTCAAAAGCGCTCAACGCTTTTTCGTAAGTGTCGTTTTTCGATCTCTGGTCCTTGGCGATCATGAAATTATTGGCCAGCTTTCTCGCTTCGTCCAGCGGTGACGGCGGAACCGCCGCTGCAAGCCCTGCCTCGTCCGCAGGCGGCTGCGGCACTTCAAGCGGGGCCGGCGCGTCAGGTACGGAAACCGCCGCGGCATCAGCGTCTTGCGGCAATGGCGACGGAGCTTCAGGAACCGGATCGGCGACAATCGGCGCGACCGGCATCGACGTAGCCAGAGGATCGGGATCGAATGTCGCGGCGGCATAATATCCCACCGCCATGAAAACGGGAATCAGAACCAGCCACAGGATGAGTTTAGAAAATTTATTGGATTTGCGAGATGATAAAGCCATGTTTTTCCCCGAAAATGAAGCTGACCCGGAACGAAGATTTCGTTCTCTATATCACAACTCGACCGAGCTTTCATCCCCGTTATTCTCCTTATCCGGCGCTGATGGATCTTTCCATTCATAACTCCAGCTTTTGAAAGCCGGATCACGCTTCAGTCCTTCAATGCCGCCCCAGATCGCGCTTCCGCCGAGAAGCAGCGTCAAAATCGTGGCGATAATGCATATCCATCCGGTAAGTTTAAGAAAGAGGTTTTTATCGACGAAGGCGAAATATAAAAGCGCCATGCCGGGAATGAACAGATTGCATAAAATCCAGAAGATTTTCGCGCCACTGCCCATCTCGTCATTGATCGCCGCGCGGATCGTCGCGATGATCCCGGCGAAAACGATCACGGTTGAGAATAAAATGATAATGAGAACGAGGGTAATTCCTACCCCTGTGAAGAATGCGGCCATAAATGATTTTTACAGCATTTGGTCCTGTCGTAAAAGCCGTATCTCAGCCTGGCGTATACGGCGCGGGACATGGCAGGAAATAAGCGGAACGTTGCTTGCCGCGTTCTTCCTTAAGATAATCAAGCTCCTCGTAAGGATCGAGATCGGCGTAAACACATAAAGGCCTGAGTTCAGGAAACAGATGAAGGCATTTAGCTACTTCTTCGGCACCGTCTTCGTCAAGCGCACATTCCAGCACGTCGATTTGGGTATCGATATCCAGTTCTATGCCGAAATCATGCGCATAGCTGATGACCCGCCAATCGTTATCCAGCGCGTTATAAAATATATTCTTCTTCGTATCGTCAGACAGCGTATCGAGATACTCTAGCGGCATCAGGTATTCATTATCGATAGAGCCGCATATCGCCGCCAGCCTTACCTCCGGCATGACCCGCAATTCGTTTTCGGCAATGGCATAGATGTTCGGATTTATCTCCATTGCCTGCATCACGAAATCCTTGTTGGAAAAATAACGATCATCCAGATACATCGCGACCTTCATATAATCATCGGTCTCGCGAAGCCGGTTAAATATCAATTCCCAATTATGCGGGTCTTTCTCGATAGCTTCTGCAAAAGCGAAATCGTCGTCATCCTTTTCCGGGTCTTCGTCCTGCAGCGGCTTGTTGCCTAAAGTGAATTTGACTAATTGCGGATTGATTTCCTCGATGCAATCAACAAGGCGCTTCAACTCGACACTGATTTTCTGAAGATCCTTGTTCTTTTTATCGGTGATGGTTTTACTGTTATACTGCGTCTGATACATATCCCGCTCCGGCGGCATCAATATGATAAGAGGACCGTTTACGTTATTTTGGTGGAAACGGTTATCCGGTCTTTCCGTTTCGACGGATGTGCACCAATCCGCCAGTTCGCCGCTCCAATAAGCGGCCGACCTGCGGGAATGGGGCACCAGCGCATAACCTTCCTCACCATTATAAATCATTGTCGTCTGTCTTCTTACGTCTTCAGGCACTGCGCTGAACAACGCCTCAACAGGCGCGCAAACGCCTGCAATAATATCGCGTGATTTTTCGATGATGCTTTGGATATTGTAATTTTGTATATCGCGCTCCCGGCCGGAGAGCTCATTTTTATATTTTTCAAAGATCCGTAACGCTTCGACAAGATCGTTGAATTCGCCTGCGGGAAAGTAAGAACCTTGCGTATCGGGTTTCAGATATTCGTTGATCAGCCAGTTCAGATAAAGAAAGGGTTTTTGATCCTGATTATGCCTGGGATCGATTAGGGCAAAACGCTCGAAGCACTCACCCGAATCCTTTGGCCAACCTATAGCCGTCGGATCGGTCGCGATCACGGCGGCGATTTTGTCTTTATAGACTTCGCGGCAGAACTGGAATTTAGGCGCGGTTCGGATCATAGCCGAAATGATAATGGATTTTTAATTATTATGTCAATCAATTTCACCTGTATTTTCACTCGAATTCCTTTAAAACACCCCTATGACAGCGCAAATTATCGATGGCAAAACAATTGCTGCAAAAGTTTTAGACGACGTAAGAGCGAAAGTGGGCGTCATGAGCCGAAAGCCCGGCCTTGCCGTTATCCTTGTGGGCGAAGACCCTGCTTCGAGAGTCTATGTCGGCAATAAGATCAAGGCATGCGAAAAAACGGGCATCCGCTCTATCGAGCATAAACTCCCCGCCACTTCTTCTTCTGAAGAAATTGAAACTCTGATCGACTCATTAAATAAAGACAGTGCTGTCGATGGCATCCTTTTGCAGTTACCGTTACCGAACGGCCTTGATGGCGATACGCTTGTACAAAAGATCGCACCTGAAAAAGATATCGACGGCCTCACCATATTAAACGCGGGCAAACTTGTTGCCGGACAGGAAGGGCTTGTGCCGTGTACGCCGCAAGGCTCTTTACTGCTGCTGAAATCGGTATTGCCTGACCTGACCGGAAAACACGCGGTCGTAATTGGCCGTTCGCTTCTCTTCGGTAAGCCAATGGCGCAATTGCTGTTACAGGAAAACTGCACTGTTACCACAGCCCATTCCAAAACCAGAAACCTGGCCGAAGTTGTTAAAACCGCCGATATCGTCGTCGCTGCCGTTGGCCGTCCGCAGATGGTTAAAGCCGATTGGGTCAAACGGGGCGCGGTAGTTATCGATGTCGGCATTAACCGTCTTGAAACCGGTAAGCTCTGCGGCGATGTCGATTTCGATGCGGTTAAAGAAGTCGCTTCTGCCATCACTCCTGTTCCCGGAGGCGTCGGCCCCATGACAATCGCCTGTTTGATGCAAAACACGCTCAAAGCCGCCAGCAATTAAATTTGACATAAAGATATCGTTTTTGCTAGAACCACCGTCATTACTGAGTGGGCAAGATTTATGGCGAAATTGACCAAAGATTTCAAAGACAGGCAAAATGCAACGGGCCTTTACATGACGTTGCTGCGCGGCTTGCTTGGTACCGTCTACACCGTCGAAGATATAGACGACGTTTTCATCAAACTGAAAAACCGTGCGCCTGAATTGCTCGAAGACAAAAAGATTTCAAAAAGCGTCGACATGAATCAGGTCATTCAATGCATGGCGATTAAAGAACAGATTTCGTGGAAGGATGCAAAGGCGCTCGGCCTTCGTGACCCGGAGCGTCTTTTCTCTGTCGCGGCCCATCATGCAACTCATCCCTCTATCTGCATTGTCAAAGGTATGAAGCCGTTATGATTTTAAACATGCTGCGTAAACCGACCCGCTATCTTCACTTAAGCGGCGATCCGGTCGGATATCCCAAACCGGTAAAAATTCTTCTGCGCGGGGAATTTTTAGTGGCCGCGCTTGCCACCGCTTCATTTGCGCAACTGGAAAATAATAATCTGACAGCCCAGGCCTTGTTAGGCGGCACATTTGGTTTCGCTTTATCCGCTGCAAAAAGGAAACGGGCGGAAAATGACTTTCGTTCCAACGCGGATTTGAAAAATAAAGTCATCGACAAGGAACCCTCCGCAGAACAGATCGTCGGCAGCTATAAACATCGGCTCATGTTCAATCGTCTGAGCCGCCATTATATCAGCAGGAACATGGTCGACACGGCTTTTGCAACAATGTCGCTCACGCCTGCCATGGTAGGTATATATATGCCAATTCTCGCCGCCTGCACGACAAGCACGATTGCTTATAATATCTCGCAAGCTTACAATTTCAAAAAACTCGCCAAAGGCGACTGGGCTCTGACCGACGAACCGGATAAGGATAAAGCTCTCGACCATTTGAAATCCAAGGCACCGGAAATAAAACTCGCGCCGCAGGCTGCCTGATATGAGCTATACCTCAAGAGATATTGCCCGCAGTATGCATTACGCCGGTTTCTGGCTTGAAGAAATCAAAGACGTTATGCCGAAAATTTTGAATGAACTGCCCAAGCATATCGGAACCGATCATGCGTTCTTCGATATGAAATCCGGTATAGAAAAATTCGCCAATGAAAACGGCTTGAATACGGAAGAAGCCGCGCCTTTATTTCTCGACCAGATCGAAACTATTATCAAATCCCACGAATATCCGGAACCGCCGCCTCTTCAGCCTGTCGTCTTTGCCGAAGAAGACGAAGATTTCCTTCTTGAGAATGTACCTGAAGAGTTGGTTGAAATTGCCGAGTCTGTTCTTGCCGTCTACGAAGCGACCGGAAAACGTCCCGTGTCGGGCAGCTGCATGCCATTTACCCACGGTCCGCTTGCAGGACAAATGACGCCCGCCGCCGCGTTCGTCCGCATCCGCAATTATGCCGCACAAAATCCGGGCTGCGGTTTTTCCACCTATGCCGGTTTTTTAAATTATTTCGAGATCGGTGAAGCGCCCAAGACCGGACGGCCTTCCCCGTTATCAGCCTCGTCCTTATTCAATGCCGTCGCTTCTCACATAGAAGAAGGCCATGATCTCGATCTTTTAAAGGACGATGATTTCCGCATCGCCGGAATGAAAGTCAAATCCATCAATCAATCTTTCAGGCGTGCCGGTATCGACGGTTTATCCGCTTATATGAAAGCGGACGCCGAAGATCCGAAAACGCTTCATGCCTTTGCGCAAGTCATTGACCTTAACCTTTAATGACCGCCCGTAAAACTTGCAAAATGAAAGCCCGATAGTTTAAAAAGCACCTGATCGTTACTGAGTAAAAGGAAAACACGATGCCAAATTATGAAATAGTTGAACCTTATAAAGACGTCATTCGCCGCGAGATCGGCAAGACCGGAATGACGGCTGAAAATATTACGCAGCTCTTTAATAATATTTACGATCAATGCCCGGAAGTCATCAAGGATCGTCCTTTGGCACAACGCCATGAAGTGATCAATTTCGGCAAAGTCATGGAAAGTTTGAGAAAAGATTTTCAAAAATCCGCCATGGAAGTTGAAAACATGGTTGTCGCCAATCCATATCTTTTATTTGAAGATCTTGAAGAAACCCCGGTTGAAAGAAACAGGAAAAAATCGGAAAGCCATACTTCTGTATCATCTGGCATCTACAGCCCTTCCATTCGCCGAGGATAAGCCCCATGACATCAAGATCCCATGTTGTTCAAAAACTAAGCGAAGCCGGTTTTATCGCCGAAGAAGCAGGCGAACTGACCGACCGCATCCTGAAATGGATTCCGTCTTCCCTTCTCGATGACGATGCTTTTTTCAATTTCAAAAAGAACATAGCGGATCTTTGCCGCTGGAACGGCAACGTACCTCTGGCCGATGCCCGCCGTGAATTGAACGCCGATCCTTCGCCCCTGTTCAACATATTCAATCAGGCCACGAATAAAAAAGAAGCTTTGAAATATGCGTCGTTGCGTTTCGGTGGCATTGCGCGCGCCGTTAAACATAAAGGCGAACCGCTGGAAAAGCGTCTGACGAATGTCAAGGAACCCGAAGCCCCCGAAATCAGGATCGGCTTTGCCAAAACCGTTGAAGCGATGCCCGCGCCTGGCCAAAAACCTGTTACGGTAGAGGAAGCTCAAACGGATATTCAACCCGTCGCTCCTGTAACAGCCGAAGCTGAAAAACCCGCAGCCAAACCGCTGCGCGAGAGTTTCGATTCTTATCTAAACAGAACACCAAGCTTTACAAGTCTGGTCACTGCGGATTATTCGAACAGCTTGTTCTTCAATATGGCCGCTCCACCTCGCAGCGAAACGCGCCCGGCCACCTTGGCAACAGGAAACCGCCATGCCCGCCGCGCGGCGCAAGCAAAAACACGTCACAACGAACCCTGATTTAAAAGACCTGTGTCCATGAACAATATCTTTAAAAAAGCTGCCAACGTCATCAGCCTTGTCATCAACGGCCAGTCTTCCTGCTGCCGTGAAATCTCGCTTGAAGACGGCTATACTATGAAATACTGGCTGGAGAAGAAAAACGCCTCGACACTCACCCCGCTCGAACTCGTCATCACAGACAAGCTTCAGGCAGAGAAGCGTATCCGCATGGTTGACACGATGACAGCCGACACCATGACCGGCGTGGTTGACCAGTTCAACAGCGGCGCTATGCTGAAAGATATTTTTCCGGATATTGCAAGCGTGCGCGATCTTGCTTCGCAACTCGCCAAAGCTGAAACGACCCTGGTCTATTATCAGTATCATGCGACGGGTCAGGGCCGTACAGCCTTCTCCACGGATCTGGACAGACTCTTATCCATACATAAAACCCGCGGGCTTTCTTACGGTTCTTAGAAAAGCTTCTTAAGCCGCAAGCATCTTTTTATATGTTTCGCGAACATTGGCGATGAATTGCTGGCCGGTAATCGATTTCGATCTGTCGGGCGCAAGGTCGCCTGTCAGCGCGCTTGTCTTTAATCCTGCCTCGATCGTTTCGACGACCGCGTATTTCAGTTTTTTGGCCAGTTCCGCCCCATCATGCTGGCCTTCGATCTCGGCCTTGTGGCGGATCGCTTCGGCATAGGCGAAGATATGTGCCGCCGGATTGGCAAGAAGTATTTTCTTTTCATGCCATGCGGCTTCCAGATCAGGCGCAGTGCCATGTGGCGGATCCGCAAGCAAAGTCCCGTCCGCGCTGACCAAAGTTGAATCCATCAATCCCAATGATTTATGCTCGCCCGCGACCTGATCGGATACGACGTCGCCATCATAGTTTTTCAGCGCGATAATCATGCCGTTCATTTTCCCTTGCGGAATCTTGGACACGACCGCGTCGATCAGCTGCACTTTGTCATTGAACGTCAAATTCAATTCCTTAAATTTATCGGCGTATTTTGCGTTAAATATTTCATTGAACAAATCGATGAACCGCCCGTCATAGGTCGGGTTGATCGTATCTTTTCCGGCAAAGACCACGCTCTTATGCATGGCGATCGCTTGCTGGAACACTGCATGGGCATAATCGCGGATGGAAGAATCCGTTTCCGTGGTCAGAAGGGCAACGCCCGCATCCACTTTCCGGTTATCGACGAGAATTTTTTCATCCCCGTTATCGTCTGTGAAAATGACTTTCAGATGGCCGCGCCCGGGAATGCTTACATTAGGTGCGCCGTAAATGCCGCCGACCGCCTGACGGACAATGGTAACGTCATGCATGAGGGGCGCGAACTTATCGATACCTTTAATTTCGATCGTATTGCGCAGGATCGCTGCTCCGTTGATCGCGCGTCTTATAATCCCGTTCGGGGAATCCCATTTCTGGGAAAGACCGAATTTTTTGGCCTCTTCCAGCGTCGGGGTGATCGTCGGCCCTTTGACGGCGGCTTTGTGAATCTTTAAATCTTCAATCGCTTCGTTCAGTGCGGCGTCATTTGTCTTGTCGCGTGCCTGTAGCGAAATGTCATGCACTTTCCAGTCGACATCGAAAAACGGTGCGATCAGTTGCTCGCGAATTTCAGTCGACATGTGCGGCCACACGCCATCCCCCGTCATATCGACGATGGCTCCGTTGATTTTAAAAGGCGTAGTCATGGCTGGAAATCCTTATGCGGTTAAGAGATGCTCTATTTAGACGGCAATTCATTAATAAACGAATAAATAATTCCGGCGGAGATAAAATTCCAGATGCTGATTAACATATTCTTAGTAGCGGCAATTTATAATCTGGAAATGGGAAAGCCCGCAGATACGTCATATAGAATTAAAATAGCGGATGCTTTATCAGATGCGTCCAGTTTAAGTAGCGTATGGCGGGCCTGCCATTCGGCATCTTTCATTATGCGTCTGGAAGAAATATATACGGCCTACGAAGCTGAAACGCCCGGTCCGGTTCGTGAAGAATTCGACCGCAGTCATCCCTCACTGACGGATGCGGAACGTGAAGAAGATTTTACCTCGGTTTTGAGCGAACATCGCGCCCGGCTTTATTCCGCCGCCTTGGCCGCGCTTATCGAAAAAAATCCTGCGGAATTGAAACATCTAACCAATGCCGATCTCGGTAAACTCGCGGACCTGACATCGCTGCCGTCCGGCACACGCGCCGATACGTCGCAAATAGAGTCTCTTCATGCCAGATATAAAATTTCAAACGATGCCGCCTTTCTCGAATGGGATTCCCGCAGGAAACTCTCTCTTTCGCTGGCGCTTGGCGACGATCCTGACATCGGACGGCTGATTAATAAAGATGCGCAACTGAATAAAATATCCGGCGGTGTGGCTGGCTTGAGCTTAAAGGAAAAATCCGAACTGGCCGGGCGCATCACGGATATCCAGTCACGGGTTTACGGCTATCCCCGCCCGATAATTGATGTAAAGGATTTATCCGCAAGAGGCGCATGGGGAGAATTCGACGGCAGCGAAGGCGCAGGCACAATCACTTTCGATGAAAACCTGATGAAGGAAAACAGGCTGGGCGAATTTATCAAAACCGTTCTCCATGAAAACGATCACGCTTTCCAGTCGACGCTGTCAAAACGCCTGCAACCTATTCAGGCCGAAGAATGGAAATGGGAAACCCAGACCTCAAAGAAGATAAATATCGCCGATCCATCAATGATGACTGAATATCAAAATCACATGAGTTTGTGGATGGTTGAAAATCTTCCCGGCGGCGCGGGCGATAAAATCAATGCCGGCTTGATGCTCGGCGGCAAATTGCGTCAGGCGGCTTATTCAATGGTCGGCAATGACAGGCAATATATCGACCATACGAAAAGCGAAACGGGCTATCGGTCCAATCCGATGGAGCAACATTCCGTACGCGCGGAACAGGTCGGCGACCATCTTCTTGGTGATCCTAAAGAACGGCTGGAGCTGATGAAAAACTGGGTTGCGGATATCAAAAACGGATTGGCCGAAGACCGTGACTATAAACGCGGTCTTGAAACGCTCAAACCTGCCGCCTTCTGCCCTGCGCCGTAAGGCTTAAAGCTTTGAATACCGATATTATTTGACAATACTGCTCTTTTTTCTCTACCCTCCCCCCATATAACAATAAAGGTTTCACGATTTTTTCTGTGTTGGGGTAACCGCCATGTTCAAGGGCGTTAAAAATTTTCTTTCTGCGGCGTTCATACGCTGGGCAAAGCCGGATCATCCTGTTACGGCGTCGGCTCCTACGATAAAAATTTCTCCTGTTTACGATCCTGTGATTGAAGTTTCCGTCGGCGAGGTTTTTCCTTGGCCGAGTATGCTTTGCCGCGACGATATAGACGAAATCTGCGCGGATGCGGAAATCTATCTGACCGACGCGATGATGAGCTTTGCCAGCGATAAACACAAAGGCGGCATCGATCTCCTGGTCATTGCAACGAAAGAGGGTCTAAAGCTTCAGGCCTACCACAGCAATACGACCAAGCGGCGCGAACTGATCGCCCCGATCGATATCGCGCCTCATGATCCCGATAATGACGATCAACTTGTGTCATCGATGGAAAAAGCCTTTGACGAGATGAAGGCACGCGGTTTTAAATTCGAAAATGAAGAACCTGCCCGCCTCGCTCTGGCCATATTGACCGAAACGGTCAATACGGAAGTCAACCGCCCCGAGATTATGCGCCGCTCCGACATTATCCGCCAGAGCTTTGCCTCGCGCCAGCCGTGAATGATCCGATGAATGTTTTCAAAAACATCAGAAACTTCCTGACGCGCCATTTCGGGCAGAAATCCGCGCCGCCCGAAATACTTTTTCCGCGCGGCAAATATAAATCATGTCCTGTGACAGATTTTTCCTTCACCGAAATTCTTCCATGGCCCAGCGTTAATTCGCGCGCCGACATTACATCGCGGATAAAAAAGGCCGAGCGTGCTTTGCATGATACCGATATCGTCTTTTATACCGATAAAAAAATTTCAGGCGTAAAACTTAATATCGTGCTGACATCTTACGGTATAGGCCTTCAGGCGAGCCCTGCCCACGAACCTCTGCAGATACTTCCCGCTCAACCAGTCGCCCTGCATCGCTTCCCGTCGAAGGACGCCTATTTTCTCCTGCATGAGACGAATTGCGCTTTGGATGCCATGGAAAATCGCGGCGTTATATTCGCCAATCGTGCCGTGGCAAGAAACGCGTTGAAAGACGTGTTGCGCCTCTGGAACGAGGAAACTTACCGCCCAATCATTACAGTGGAGAATTCTCCTATACGATGAGAAACGCCAGCACCGGGTCGTAATGCCGCTGCGCTTTCATTTTCTCCGCGACATCATCTTTGAACATATAATGCTCTTCCGGAAAGAAATTCGCCGCGATATTCGCCGCGATCTCTGGCTTGTGCGCCGCCAGACCATTGATGAGGTCGATAGACGTATTGATCGCGTCACTGGAGAGCGAAGGAAAATCGCGATAATAGGATGAGGCGATATCGAGATAGGCGACCGCCTCGACGATATTATATTCCTCGGCGGCATGGCGCGGGCAGATATGGATCAAGGCTTCTATCGCGGCCTGTCTGTAATCGGCAGAGCATGTCAGTTGCGGTTGAAGGGGCATGGCGGCAATGGCCATTGCCACGGCACGGTAATCTTCCGCGCCGATCATATTCTCCAGCCTGTAGACGCCGTCGAAATAAGCTTCCGCCGCCACCTTGTCGTAAGGGAATTTTTCAATCAGCTTTTGCGCGTCGGTATATATGTTTTCTGAAACGCCGTATTCGATCGCCATATCATAATGCTTAATGAAATCGTTGCGCATTCCTTCATGCAGATAGCGGTCGAGGCTGTTGAACAGGGAAGAAATCGTTTTACGCATTGATATATATCCTTGGGATGAAGGCCGGACTATGCCCGATATCGCGGCGAATTTGCAATTTATTTCGCTGCGGACCTTAATATTCCGACCGCCGCCAGCGCGGATAATAACGACGCGATCATCACGCCAAGCCTGATCTGGTTTTGCAACGCATTCGTCACGAAAGCCAGCTCCCCGATAAACAGCGACATGGTAAAGCCGATCCCGCATAAAAAACCGAGGCCGAGAATTTGCAGCCTGTTAATCCCTTCGGGGCGCAGCACCAGCAACGCACCGCCGATCCCGGTTGCCTTTCCGGCGACAAGTCCGGCGATGATGCCAAGCGTAAGCGGCGATGTCAGGTCGCCCGCGTCCATGCCGGAAAAACTGACACCCGCATTGGCCATCGCGAAAACAGGCAGGATGAAAAATGCCGTATAGGGATGAAGCTTGTGGATGAGACGGTCGATCCAGCTCTCGTCTTCTCCTTCCTTGCGGAAGATTGGAATACAAAATGCCGTCGCCACGCCCGCCATGGTTGGGTGAAGGCCTGAATTAAGAAGGGCCAGCCACATGACGAAACCCAGCGCAAGGTAAGGCCAGAGCCCTTTCGCCTTGCATATATTGAAAACGATCATCATGGCAAGCGCACACACAGCGCCGCCCAGCATCATGAAATCTATATCGGTGGTATAGAAAATCGCAATAATGAGGATGGCGGCCAGATCGTCGATGATGGCAATCGCGGTGAGAAGAACTTTCAGGGAAAACGGCGCGCGCGAGCCGATCAAAGCGAGGACGCCGAGAGAAAACGCGATATCGGTCGCAGTCGGGATGGCCAGACCGCGCCAGTTCTCGGGATGCTGCAGGTTGATGAGATAAAAAATGAGGGCCGGAACGGCAATCCCGCATATAGCGGCGACAAAGGGAATGGCGGCGGATTTGACGCTTGATAATTCGCCTTCCTTGAATTCGCGCTTGATCTCCAACCCGACGACGAAAAAGAAAACCGCCATCAGGCCGTCATTAATCCAATGCGCGAAATGACGATCGATCAGGAGATAATTATAGAATTCGGCCAGAGGTGAGTTGGCGAGGGCCAGCGCGGCAATGGTGGCGGCGAAAAGGATAAGTCCTCCTGCCGCTTCAAGCTTGAAAAATTCTTTAAGTCGCGAAGCATGAAGAAAATGGATCATGGGTATTTATAGACCCAATCGCCTTGATTGTCATGCCTGGACGGATTGAACTATGGATTGGGCGCAGTGAAAATACGCTCGGCCAGATCAGGACGTTTCTCTGTTGTTACCTGAACCGCTTGCGCCGTTTCGGGAGCCGTAGGATAGGAAGCGTTCAGGCCTTCCAATACGATCTTCAGATCCTGATCGTTTTCTGGCGACGGCACATTGATCAATTCTTTGACTTTATCGAAAGCAATCTTCGGACCCACGCGATCCGCATAACCCGGTAATACTGTACTCATAAATCCCTCTTATAATTGATTTCCCTTATATGACCATAGATGGAAACATAAATGCAATAATTTATGCATTTTGGTAACGCATAGCTGGTATTAATAAGATTAAATGAAATAATATTTCAATTTATGATATCGAAATTACACTGATCAGACCAGATTTACGCCGCGCAGCGTAACAGTAAGACCGGACCTTACAGGCGAGACCGGCAAAGAAGCCATATCAAGCTTAAGTCCCTGCAAGTCGTAGCGTTCAACCATATCGGCAATCCCGAGCGGATTGCGATGGAAATGGTTGTTCATAACAAAAGCAGCTCTTTTCTCTGCCCATTCTTTTGTCAGATCATATTTCATGAACGGCACCAGACCTTCGATCGCCGCCTTGATCCCGCCGCCCGATAAATCCGCCGATACGGCCCAGCTATGGATTTGGCGATATGTGGCTTTCAAGAAATTACCGTTTAAATCCGCCCCTTTCAAAGCTTCGGGCAGACGGCATAATTCAAAGGCGTTTCGTCTGTGAACGGGATGCTTCCAGAGTTTTTTGGCAGCCGCGATGATACAGGCTTGAACATCCGCATCCTCGTGATAGGCGAGGATCAGTTTCTTCGCAGCGGTCAGCTTCGCATATTTTGCGCTTGCATATTGCGCGTCATAAAACTTCGTATTGCCGCTTTTTGTCACAGACTCTGTTTCTGCCAGAAAAGCTTCAATGCATTTCTGTTTCTCGCGCTGTCGATACAGCGATGACTCGAAAATCTGGGCCAGCGACATGCCGCCCTTATATAACGAAACAGCTTAACCGTCAAATTTTCCGTAAAAACTTACATGGCACGCCTCCCATGCCAGATACGTATCGTTCAACGCATAGATCAAATCTGAAAGCGTCGGATTTTCGGGATATTCCTCCGGCACCGGACAATCGTAAAATCTATTTGCTGACGGTGTTTCGCTGACGCTCGCGCATGAGGTCATACACATCGCGCAAAGCAGCATCGTCAGCCAGTTTGATTTTCCTGTTCTGCGATTTCCTGAATTCGTTTCTTTCTTTTTCATTTTGCCGTGCCTTTTCGATCTGGTTTAACTGACGCGCGAATTTTTGCCGCTCCGTTTCCAGAGCCTGCTCGGCGATATCGAGTTTTTCGCCGCGGCTTTTCGCCAGATGCGCCGATATAAAAAAAGCGGCGATCAGTAAAATGACGCCGCCCGCTTTCCAGTATTTGATTAGATAGATAATATTACTGCTCCAGATCATGCGGCCTACCTTTTCTGAAAAAATCTCTCCGGTACACATAAATTCCCAACACCGACAACCCGACCGCCCATGTCGTGCTTAAGGACTCCATCGCGTTGATAACGCCTGCCGCTTCATTGGTTTTAAATAAAATCACGAAAGCGACCGACAGCATTTGCGCACCCCATGAAAAAGCGACCATGTATCCGAATATGGGCCGCATCAGTTTTGAGAATATTTCAAATTTTTCTTTCATAGCTAAACCTCGATCAATTTATAAAATACATGTCGCCCGATCATGGCCGAAGCTTTGCGCTCCCTCGCCCAGTCGGGCAGGATATTGCGCGCATGGTAATGCGTTGCGCCGCTTGTTTCGTCTTTCAGGAAACCGAGCATCGCCCGTCTGGCAATCCGCTTGGCCGTAACAAAAAACATATCCTCATCATCAACTGAAATCAGTTTCTTGTAATTTGCGTCGTTCTTGTTCCAGCAGGAAAACTGATAGGGCTTCTGGCAGACCTGTAAAACGCTATTCCCCCACCAGTAGCCGCCGAGTTTTCGCGCCACCTCGATGCGGTTTAAAATAACGCAAGCCACTGCGTTCATGCCACTCAATCCTTCACCCCGCGCTTCCCCCCAGATCGTCCTTGCCAATACGTCGATTTCGAGTTCCGAATAGAGCGCTGCCGCGTTTTCGTCCCGCCCAGTCGGCAGCGGAAATAATTTCGGCCCAGGTTTTATTATGTCTCGCATTATTTTTCTCCTTATTGTTTCGCATTCAAGGCCTCGGTCTTGAGTGCCGTGACATCGAGCTTCGCCTCGATGCGTAAAAGATGGCTGGTCAACCGTGTTTCGACCTGCATGACATCCGAAGACCGCGCATAAAAATTGGCGACTTCGATTTTGTACTCACCAAGTTCGCTTTTCACCTTCCAGATCATCCAGAAAAGCCCGGACAGCACCGGTATCTCGATAGCCGACAGCCACCAGAAAAAATCGCCATTCATGTCATTTCAATCCATTATTGTTTTCGCCTTATGCATTTGCCCGCCCTTCTGCCAGTTCTGGCGTTTGCTGAAATTAGCGGCGGGGAATTTTATGCCCTGCCTGCTGATCGCTCCGGCAACGGCGTCGAGGACATCGTCCTGCTGGTTTTTCTTATTCGGGTTCCAGTCCTGAAGCTGGGTGATGAGCGAATTCGCTCTGGCTCTCCGGTGCGCATGCAGGGTTTTTGCCGCCATCGGCGCTTCGAAACCGCGACGGATGCGCAGATTTTTCGCCTCCTTGCTATGCACTTCCTCGATATGACATCCGATTTGGCGCTCACGCAGAAAACACCGCAAGTGACCAGGTATCAAACCGCCGATGCCGTTGGTTTCAACGACGATCGTCGGCACATGGTTGTCTTCCAGAACTTTCGCCACCTGCCCACATTGCTGTTCCATCTCCGAAATACTCGTACCGGACTTGACGAAGATCTGCTTGATGCAATGGATGTAATGATGCTCGTTCTCACCTTTGTAGACGACGGCGATGACGCTGCGGTCGCCCGTCTCCTTGCCGAAAGCCGGGTCCCACCATGCGATGCCCGACACCATCCTGACTCCATCGATGGTCAATACGGGCCGTCTGCCGGTTTCCGAATATTCGATCTCGCCGTGATAGACATCGATATCGCCGGGATCGTATTTGCCGTCTGTCAAATTCGACGGCCTGCACATCATCTGGCTTTCGAAATGCGCAGGCCCATGGGTTTCGACCATCTTCTCGAGTTTCTCCTGGCTGAAACGCTCCGGCCATACGCTTGCGTTTTCCTCATCCATGACCGGCACGACATAGCGTTCAAAACCGTCGAGAAAAATACTTTCCTCGCCCTGCCTTTTATCCTCGGCATAAATCGTCTCCCAGCAATGCGGCGTGCCGATATAGATCGTCATCCCCTCCGGCGTCTGGATATAATCCAGCTCTGCCAGTCTCTCGCGCAGTTCCGCACGTTTATATGCCGTGTTACAGGTGCGCGGCACTTCGACATCGTCGCATATAATAATTTCCGCTCGCGTGCCGGTAAGATTGGTGTCGATACCCTTGGCCAGCATGGATGGATCGCGAAGTTCGCAATTACGGCGCACCGTGAAACACTCTTTTCCCCACTGGTCGACGCGGTCAGGTTTCAGTCCGCTTGTTGCGGGATGCTTCTCGATGATGCGCTTGACCTGCCGCACCATTTTCGTAGCCAGTGCCAAATCCGCCGCCAGTATAAGGATACGCAAATCCTGATTGAGATATAAAAGCCAGCTGCAAAAGACGCCGAGGATGCTCGACTTTCCGAAGCCGCGAAACGCCATCACCAGAAGCCTCTTCTGCCCGCCCCTCCATTTCTGCTCGATCCATGAAGAGAGTTTTAAGTGGATATCGGGCGTGGATTGCCCTTGTTGCTGGTTCCAGAGAATGAGAAAACGCTGAAAGCAAATGTCTGTCATGCATCATTCATCCTTTCCTCGAATTTTTTCAGCTCGGCATTGGCCTGATCGAGCAAAACGGAAAGATCCTGACCGGTGTCGTTCCCTTCATCGGCAAGCGCGAACTGCGCCAGGCCGATCATGCCCTTGATCTGGCTCGACAGGATTTTAATGATCGGATCGCCTTCCTTGATATGCCGTTTCGCCCTGTCATCGAGCGTTCCCTTATATGCATCCCGCAAATATCCGGTTCGCTCGGTTAAAGCAGGCGTTAGGATATCTCTCAACTCCCGCCTGATTTCTTCATCGAATATATTTTTATTTTTCATGAAACCTCTTTAAAAAAAGACGGAGCAAACTGCCCCGTCCCGATTACTGATAATTGATGCCTGATTACTGCTGGCTAAAACCGGCTGACGATGTGCCAATGCCCGCCATCCGATACGAGTGAGATAGCTTTATATTGTGCGGGTAGAATCTGGTTGTACCCGTCCGGTCCCGATCCGCCCTGTTCGGAAATCGTGATCGCATTTGCCGAGACATCGGTTTTCTTGATCGTCACCATCCGCCCCACCGCTTCGGGCGCGTCGGCGGGCGGCAACCTTGCGTTAAGCGCGCCGCCAAAGGAGGAAAGCAGGTAAACATCGACTGCCATGTCGATGTCGTAAATGCCCGACCCGTCGAAATACCGCGTATTGCCGGGGCTGCGATTGCTGCCGATCACGAACCACTCCGCCCCGTTCGACATCATCTGCACATAGTCATTGGCCGACCCGAGATAATAATTCGTGCGGTCCGGCCCGGCGCCGCCGTTTTCGGTAATAGTGATAACGTTTTTCGACGTATCTATTTTCTTGATCGTGATCATCGCGCCCGTCGCGTCTTGCGCTTTTGGCAAGCGTGCGGTCATCGCCCCGCCGTAACTCGACAATAACTGGATAGACCGGTCCGCCACGATATCATGCACGCCGCTTGCATCAATATAGCGGGTGTCATAGCGAAGCAGCGTCGCGTTCAGATCCGTCACCGTTGTTTTCTGCAAACGGTTTTTATACGGATAACCCGCATTATACGCTGTGTACTGGCCGCCGGAAAAATCCCATATCGCCGCCCCGTCCGACATTGACAGGAGATTATAAATCGCCGTTTCTGTCGAGCCGGTATCCAGCCGGACATTGGGCACGCTGTTGCTCGACTCCGTATATAAATTCACGAACAGAGTTTTATTCGACCCCGAACCGCAGCGGACACATGCCTGCACCGTATTCGAGACATTGGCCTCGAAATCGATGAATGAATTATTGAACTGGCCTTGTTCGACATAAAGCCCGTGCCCCGATGTCGCTGCACCCAGCGAATAAACCCGGCACTGGTGAAAACGGTTGGCGTTTGGCGTATCGCCCGCACCCGTTCTGGTTAAATGAATGCCATTGACGAAGGCTTGCGCCACCAGCACGCGGTCGAAATTATTCCAGTAACAGGGGTGATCGGGTGAGTTATAGCCATCAAGCAAAATTCCCGTTTGCGCCTGCCAGATCGTCAAATCGGTAATTGAATTATTGACGCAAGGTGAATTCTTGCCATAGAGCTTCAACCCGATATTCCCACCGGAAAGTTTAAGGTTTTTAAGCGTTGCATAACTTTGCGTCATTTCGATCAGCACGATGCTTGACGATGTTTTCACAACCGAACAATCGCCCGCGCCATATAGCGTCTGGCCTTCTTTGACCTCGATAGTGGAGGTAATAATATATTCACCTTCGGGTATGAAAACGGCGTTATGGCTGGCGAGCGCTTTTTGAAAAGCATGCGTATCGTCAGTCAGCCCATCTCCGACCGCGCCGAAATCCTTGACCGACACCATGTCGGAAAATTTATCATGGCTTGTGCGCGTGACGGCTCCGGTTCCCAAGGCCATGACATCAGGCGCGGCCATCGCTCCTTCCAGCGTCACCGCGACCGGATCGCCATTGCCGTCGAAGCCCAAGGCCTTATTCGCCCTGATGCTTCTATCCGGCAAAATCACGCGCGATGGATTTTCAGCGTCCGGGTATTTCAGCATACCCGACTGATCCCGCGCCACTTGCTGCAATCCGGCCACAAGGTAATCCAGCTCCGTATTGATACTCTGGGCTGAAAAATCCCCGCCTTCGATAAAATCGGTGAGCCGTTCGAATTTCATCCGCCGTTCAATCATTACAATGACCCCGGCGGCAGGAGCTGCCTCGAAAATCACCTTACCGCTTTCGATATCGAAGCCCGATAGCTGCCGCGCTCCGTTGAGATATACCGCGACGTCCTCACTGGCAAAGACCGTAAAGGGAAATTCGAATTGCGTCTGGACGCCATTGGCCAGCGCGCGCACCAATGGCGGCACGTCCGGCATTTTTATATGCTCTGTCACCGGGTAAGGCCTTTAAAAATACTCTGTAATCCGGTTAATCGTGTCCTGCGTCCGGCTTTGCGTTTGCTGCAGTAAATTTCGCTGCTGGATTTGGGCCGGCGTCAGATCGAGGGCGGCATTGCGCAGATTGGTTATCCGTTCTCTCAATGCGCGCTGTTCATCGGATTCGTTGAACAGGCCGAGCAAGACCGCTTCGGAACTGCCTTCGGCAGAGCCTATCCCTGCACCGCCGAATTCCGCTCTCTGCCGCGCCATGGCGTTTTTCAGCGCTTTCTTGCGGTCCTGTTCCTGCTGGAAAGCGGAAAGACGATTCTGTTCTTTCTGTATCGCGGCGTTGGCCTGCGCCTGTTTCAGCGCGAGGTCGTTATTTGCTTTCTGGTTTTTGCGGTCCACCGAATCCTGATAAAATGGAGCCGCGGCATTTGCCACCGTCCCAAGCGCGGACCCGATCTGCACGATCGGTGCCAACGCTGAAGTTAAACTACCCATATATTTCTCCTTTAATCGTTCGTTGCGATTTCCATGTTGACGGCCAATAACGAAAATGGCAGCGGCAAATCCTGCTCGATCCGCCAGAGCGGCTTTGTCTGATCCTTTTCCCATCCGAAAGCGCGGATCTTGATATCGCCAGAGACAAGCGGCATCGGCGCATCGAGAATATCGTCTTCGCCAAATTGCCTGAGCGGAATATCTTTCAGGCCGCGCCCGACATCGAGCTTCAATGCCGACGTATTCTTCAACCGGAACGCTGCCTCTACGAGCCTGATGGCCCGCATCTGTCCGGGATTTAAAACATTACCGACCGGCAAAGGCTCGATGATATGCGTATAAGGAAGGCCGATTTGTACAATGCTTGCCGCTTCGTCCAGAATGATCTGCCCGTCGCTCACGTTCTTCGCTGGCTGCACACGTCCATCGGCGACGATGGCAACGCTTTGCCCTTCCAGATGGTCGAGCCCCGACCATGTATCGGTCGGATCTTCCGCTTCGCCGGACAGGGCACAATCGAGAAATAAATCATCATCGATCTGCTCGATCGAAAAATCGCCGCCGCGCTGAACGAGCATATAAACCACCTCGCCCGCCACGGTGACGGATTTTACGCTGCCGGATGTTTCATGCAGCGTCCATGCCGATACGGCTTCGGCGCGGTACATGGTCAGCGTGGCGAATTTTCCGTCCTCGCGCACAACGAACAGCAATCTTCGTTTCTGGTCGAAATCCTGATCCGCGGGCGTCTCGATAATATGTTTCGACAGCAACGAAACATCGGTTGCACTATAGGCGTCTTCCAGGTCGGTATAGATAAACTGGCGGATCTCCTGACCATTGCGTGCGGCGAATAATGTCGCGCCATCGACATCGACAGGCGGAATATACCGCGCCACATGCGACCCGACCCGCGTCTGTCGCTTGATCTGCACATTGGTCGGGGTCAACGGATCGCCTGTTGCCATCCACTCTGCGCCACTTGTGAATACCTGTAAATGCCGCCCGGAAAACACGCCGCGTATGGCGTTGACCTGATCGGACAAAATGCCGAACTCAATGGCGCGGTCGTCTTCACCTGCGCCCAGATCGAAATTGAACAGATCGCCGGAACAGGAAAACCACAAACGGTTGGGAAGGTCGCGGCTGCCGCCAAGGACCAGCCTGTCCTGATGGAACGCGACCGATACCGGATAGCCGCGCGCGGGAGAAAAGCTTTGTTCTTCCCAGTCAATCGTCGCATTTGTATTCGGCAAAGTTTGAATAACGCTTGCCGTCACCACAGTCGGCGAATTAACCGTCGTGATCAATACCTCTTTCCCCGTTACGCGCAGCCTTGTATTCACATGCCCGGCGCTAAAAACAGCGGAACTCGCGGTCAATGTAATCGTGCCGCTGACAGCCGACGGCGTTAAAGTAATGACGGCGTCTGCGAATTTATAATAAGGCTGATAGACGACATTGTCTTTGGTATAGAAATTCCAGTCATTCAAACTCCACATCCCGAAGGCGCCGCGTGTCAGTTTTTTCGGCGGAAGATCGGGATGGGTTAAAAGCAGCGTATCGGCGCTCTGGGTCCACACGACTTGCTTCACCTGCGCCGCATTCCACGGCGTGACAAGCGTCGTCACCAGCGCGCCATCGGCATAAATATCCATGCGAAAATGGGTAAGGACGACCAGATAAGTCTGGTCGGTATTGAACTCGAACGAAATCAGCCGCCCGTCGCCCGCCGCATTGTCGATATAGCGCAACCCCGATCTCCGGCTCACCCCGCCCGTCGGATGGATAAACACGTTGCGCAATTTCCCCGCGCCGTTGTCGTATGACCGTATATCGCCGCGGCCCAGAAGGTCTGACGACAATTCACCGGCGGTGAATGTCGTTTTGATCAGTCTTTGTCTCATTTATTTTCCTTTAAGGCATAAAAAAACCCTCCGGTAAGGGAGGGTTTTTGATTCATATCGATTTTCTTTATTTACTCTTTTTTATTTACTTGGCGTCGCCAAAAAAGACCTGATCGGCAAATCCGCTGGCGTTTTATCACTTGCGCCAATCGTCGAACTTAGCCCTTCTTTTGCCCCCGACGAAACATCCGGATTATTCGGCGATGTCGCCGGATTCCGACTTGTCACTCCCTGCGGCTTTAGGATGGGGGCTTGTCCTCCTTCCGGAGACCCGTTCTCCGTGTCGGCAGGTGTTTCGCTATTCGCGGTCGTTCGGGACGATGCCGAAGCTGAGACGCCTGACGACAAGGCAGGCTGAATGCCCAAACCCAGTATCAGCATAAAAGCAGTCGTTAGATAAATACGCTTGATAGTAATCTTTCGCATGATCGATCCTCTTTAAAGGTTACAGCGAATTATCAACTCGCCACCCTTTAAAAGCGTTCCACGACCATCATGCGGGCGAAGGAGTTGCGTCGCCATCCGCCTTTTTAAATGCCGGAACCATGGATTTACCGTCGACGAAATAATTGCGCGTACCCTGATCATAAACGCAAAATATATCCGAGCCTAAGGACTTGGACACATCCTCGCCCGTAAATTTGCTCGGTACCGTGATTAGAACAGCATCGCCACCCCAGTAATCGTCATTGACGACAAAATCGTCATAGACCTGAATGATCTTTATATGTTCGTTATCATCATAAGGCAGGATCACTTCGCCCTGCTCGAAAAGACGGAGCAAGCGCTCCATGACGGCATAACGGGAGTTGCGGCCTTTATCCGGCGCATCGAATGCGATCATTGGCGAAATGGCATAGGTTCTTTGCCCTGTAAAAGGCACGACACTTTTTTGGCTTAACTCAGTCATCATCACTCTATACGCGCCGTGCAAAGCTTATGTCAAATAAATTATCTCCGCGCATCTATCAGCGGGAAATGTTCCAGCCTGTTGGGCGTATCCTGCTGCGCGTCGATCTGGCGGGCTTTGGCAAATTCCTGCTCGGCCATTTTAATGATGACATCGGCGCGGGAGGTATTCTCTGTCAGCGGAATGCAAAACTCCGCCGCAAGCCGTGCGATTACCGCCGTATCGAAATAAGGCGGACAGGCTTCTTCCGCCGTGCGGTAGATATAAGTTAAAACGACTTCCCCGGAATTGGCCTGAAGCGTGTCACGGTAAATTCTGAAATTTAAACCTCGCCCCCGTCCGCCGCTTCCCGCCGATAAAGCGCGCAGGAAATCGTTTGGCAATTGATAGGCATACTGGTAATCCGCAACAGGCGGTGCTTCCAGCCTTGTCAAAGCAATCTGCTTGGTTGCGAAACTCCAGGCATAGCTGGACAGCACGGCATCGCGCGCAGGGCCGTAGAGTAAATTGGCGATCTCGCTTTCCGCCGATCCATCCATAAAAGACGTAATCGGTTTCGCGCCGATTTTGACGAGAGCGCGGGAACACAATCCGATATCGTTGAGCATTTTATTCTTCCTTATAAAAAAAACGGACTCCGCAATCTCTCGCGGAGTCCGTCCTGGTTTGACAGGGACTGGCAAGCCGTTCTCATTTGGCATGAAAAAATCCACCGTCTGACGCGATGGATGGAAACGGCCTCGCTACTTCTGCTCTGACTGGCGTCAGGCTACGAAGGCGGCAACGGTCACAACTGTGCCGGTATTGCCCGTGACGATGTAAAAAACAGTCGACGGGGTGCCATCCGTGTCAATATTGGCGATGATCAGGTCGTTGACCTTCAGCATCGAAGCGGCGGAATTAAAGTAACCAGCGCCTGTGACGGCACTGTCGAACGTGGTGTAGTGCCACAGCGTGAAACTGTTGGCATAGGCCAGCACGCTTAAGTCTTTGGATAGGTAAGCCATTATTAGATCTCCTTTGATTTCTGAAATTAATCCGGCGTCTCGTCGCAAGACACGACAACCACGCCTGCGCCATCGATCAAAACTGCGCCCTGGCTCATCATGTTGTTGACGAAATGCGCCGCACGGTCGCCGTGCCAGGTAATATCCGTCTGGACATCTGAGCCGGATGCATGGCCGATAGCGTTCTTGTGAAACCAGAAAGTTTTACGAATATCGTTGCCGTCGATTGGCAGGCCCGAATGCGGGATCCATGTGGTCCCGAGCCATTTCTTTGCTTGCGTTCCCTTGTACGGAAGATCGTCGCTGCCGATGAATTCGGAAGATGAAAATTCTGTGATCTTTAAAAGTTCGGACCATTGCTGCCAGCCGACGATGGCAAATCTTTGACCGTCATCCGGCACGTCGTTTTCGCCGAGCAATTCGAAAGCTTTTAAAACCTTGTCGCGCGTCATGCCGATATTGGCGTCAGCTATCGTCAATGTGCTCGCCGTCGAGAGCGCTGAGATAATCAGGTCATCGGTTTTGCGGCCCAGCGCATAAGCTCCGGCATTGGCAATGACCTGGCGTTCGTCATGATTGACTTTCAGTTCGTCAAGACGGTCGACCCAATCCCCGGCATAATAATCGGTGAGCGCGCATTCAATCGTCGTATGCGACAAATTCATTACCGGCACCATGCCTGCGTTGGATTTAGTGGAGGCTGTGCCTTTCCCGACCTTCTGGAAGACAGTGGATGAACCTTTGACGTTGGGAATGGACCGAACGGCGCCGCGCAGCTTGGAACCGAGACGCTGATAGGATTCGTGAACTTCTCTTTCGAACTGCTTCACGAAGGCAGTATTGATGGATGTCGACATTAAATCGAACCTTTCATGGCTAATGATGTTGGTAAAATGACGCTGCGGGTTTGCTGTTATTTCAGGCCCGTATTGTCTTCGGAATTTTACGAGGCGGATGAAATCCGTTGTCTCGAAGAAGAAAAATATGACTTTTTTGTGTCAATGTTATTTGCCGGAACTCATAGAAAGACCTTGCCAATTGGCGTAAAAAGGTTAAATATACGGTTACGACAAATAATAATAAAACTGCGTATTACTTAGAGTGTGTGTGCCCGTTAATATCTAACCTTGCGCCGTCAGGCGTGGAGCACACGAAAAATGATAGCAAAGCTTATGACCGTATTTAGCACCGACGACTTAGACGATGGTACAAATGACGCGCTGGACATGTCCCGCCGCGAATATCCTCGCCGCGCTGCCGATAAATGCATCGGTCTCGTCAACGGTCAGGCCGTTCCGATACTCGACTGGTCGCAAGGCGGCGTCCGCGTTCTTGGCGACAGCCGCACCGTTAGAATTGGCGACGACATCAATGTCATGCTGAAATTCCATCTCAATGATGAAATGATCGACGTCAATCACCGCGCGAAAGTCGTGCGTAAATCGGCCGAATTTTTTGCGGTTAAATTCGCGCCCCTGACGAATGAAATCAAAAATACATTCCAGCAGGTTATCGACAGCTTTAACGCTGAAGAATTTGCCACGAGCCAGGCCCATTGATTTGAAAAAACCTGCCAAACCGGCGGGTTTTTTATTATCTTAATTCTTGTATATTTTTTCAAAGCCCTCGGTGACCTTTGCTATGAAAGAGGGATCTTTATCGCGCCAGTATTTCGGATTCTTCATCATGGAATAAAGATCGCCCTCGCCTGATACAGCAAGACCTTCCTCGCCTTTTAAATTCGGCTGGTCCGATTTCATCATGCGGTGAAGGGCCATGATACCTTCATAGGAACAGGAAAGACCTTCGAGTATGTCCGCCGGTAAATTCTTTCTGCCGAAAGCGAGCAGCTGGCGCGAAATTTCTTTCCACTGATCGACGCCGCCGAATTTATCGACCAAACGTTCGACTTCGCGGTCGGCCTGGAATTCCGCCGCCATTTCAACGATAAGCGGCACCAGCTTTTCGGCAGCAATATTATAAACTTCCTGGACCTGCTCTTCCGTAAAGCCTTTATGCAGCAGACGTTCATTCAGTTCTTCGTCTATATCGAACAGATCGTTCGGTATAGATACTTTGTAATCCTTGGCGCTTGCCGGGACGCCCATCGCTTTTTGCAGGCGGGTTTTATCGTCCTGCGGCACCATCGTCGAAAGTTTCTTTTCCAGCGCGAGATACGACGATACCAACGCCTCGATGCGGATTTCTTCTTTTTTCGTATCCCAGAATTTATCCGGGATATTTGCGGGTTTACTGGCGCTTTGTGCTTTTGTTTCGACTGCCGCCGTCAACAGGTTTTCATCAGACATTCTTTTCTCCTAGGATTTCAGTTTCAGTTTCGGGATTTTTTAGAAGGTCGGGAGATACGCCCAGCGCCTCGCCCAGATATTTTGCAGCTTTGACCGTATCGACAGAGGCCAATGCCTCCGGTCCCAGATTTTGTATGCCTTGCAACCAGCTCAGCGTCGTTTGCACATGACGCTGCGACATCGACTTTGCCAATGGCGAGCGATAATCGATTTCGACGATGCGCCCGTCGATAGCGAGATCCGGCACCTCGCCGCGACGCCTTAGGATCGAATACCCTCTTTGAATAAGGGGGTTCAAAAGTTCGCTTTGCAAACGCCCGTAAGTAGCGCCGAGCAATAAGGCCATTTCATTACTGCGCTCCAGAACTTCGGTCGCCGTCATCCGCTTACTGTTTAACTGCGGCAGGCGGTCGATTAAAAGAGCATGACGGATATTCGCCCGCAAATCATCGATAACGATTTGCGAGACATCGAACCGGCCCGGCATTTCCAATGGAGTCAATCCTTTCGATCCTACCGCTTTTGGTATGATGGCTCCCGGGACTAACTCGATATTGGCGGGATTGAGAATTCCGTCATCATCGGCCTGCCAGATTCCGGTTACGGCTATCGACGCGTTTTTTAAAATCAGCTCGACGACTTTATTGGCTGTTTTAATATCCGGCAGTATTTTCATCACCGGAGAGCGTCCGTAAATCTCCCCGGGAGATTTCATCCAGCGAAAATTGATAACAGGAGACTGCGGCAATTTTTGTTTCGCAAGAAATATTTCTTCGTCTGCCAGACAGGCCGCAAACAAATAGGCGTTTCCATCGGGTATGACAGATTCCAAAACCTTGAACTGTTCCTGCGCGTCTTTCGTACCGGCATGGATAACGCGCTCGGGAAGTTCGCCTAAAGGATAGCGCGATTTCAATTGGTCAAGCGTCAGACACAAGGTACGAAAAGTGCCGTCCAAGAAACCGTTATTGCCTTCTTCCAGAACGACATCCGTCAACGGGATGGAAGAAAATCTGAAAGCTGAATAATTGCCCGGATCCGCTTCTTCAAACGCGATACTGGCCGTCCCTGCGACGACAAGATCGAGATAGGCCTGATGAATTTCCATGGCGAAATTTGACCGGTCGAAATGCGCCTGCAGGATCTTTCCCGCTTTTTCTAAAACCGGCGTTAAATTCCGGGCCTCCTCTTCATTGAGCTGCGGGCCGGGTTTCAATCCGAACCACGGAGTCCAGATCGGCGTTAAATGCCCGAAAAGACTTGCCGCAAGTTGATCCACCGCATCAAGGGCCGTTGCGTCGTATAATCTTTCGGACTTTCGGCCAGGCCCGCCCCCTGCAGGGGCGGATCTGAGCGGCAATGCAAATTCATAACAATCCTGCCACAGATTTTCCCATGCGCTGCGCTTCGCCTTTGCTTTCGCATGACGGGAAATTATTTCTTCGATCATAATATATTCATTCCCCCAGCAAAGTCTTGCGTGGCGCGATCAAATCGTTTTGCGACAATACGCCGCGAAACCCTGTCAAAATCGTGCCTAGACGAGAACGGCTGCGCTTTAAAACATTTTCCGCCCGCTCCTGAAGCTTTTCCTCCTCCGAAGGCTCGCCCGTTGCCGGCGGTTCATAACTTGGTGCTGTCGGTACATAGACAACCTGTTGCACTTGTTGCCCATTAGTTACAGACGGGGCTTTTGAGCGCCCGGAAAAACTGCCCATTGGAATAGACTCCTAATTTGAATGATTTTTTAATTCGTCAGATGTTTATAAAGCTGCCATGGCGTTAAAACCTTCCAGGAATGAAGGCCAAGGACGCGCTTTACCGCTTCGACGCAAGTGAACAAAGAAACAGGCAAAGCTTTCAGCGGCGCAGCTTTCAATTGTGTTTCCACGACTGTATTGCCCCGGTTTTTAAGCCATACCGGCAGGTCGAAATTTCGCGGCAGGTAATGCAGCTCGATCTCCGTCTTATGCGCCAACGGATCGAGGGTTATCCAGTGATCGCCTTTTTTCAAAATAATGAAACAATGGCGAAAACCGTTTTTTAAAAGTTTGAGATAGGAAAGTTCGGTTTGCCCGGAGAAAACGACCCAGGCTTTTTCATCCGCATCAGGCATGGCAAAATTCCATTTCCTTTTGAGCCCATGAAAAAGATTTTTTGCTTACAATTCCTTTTGCGGTCATTGGTTCTTCCATGCGGGATAAAGCTTCATTCCACAAACCATAAGCGCGGATTTCTTTTTGATATCTTTGATCGGGAGGTAACATTCGGCGTCCGTAATATCGTAAGACATAGAGATGATCCATCTGCAAACGGCGTCCGCGATATAATCGTTCCATCACCTTATAAATGTCGATCGGTTCACAGGGACGTTTCACAAGCGAAAGTCCTGCCGATATTCGCGCTCCGTCTTCTCTGGCCATCTGGTTTTGAATGAACCAGAACCATGCTTCTTCCGCGGACTCAAAAGGAATAGTCTCGACATCCGGTTGAGGTTTAGGGGCATAATTTATTCTTGGCGGCATGAGCTCTCCTTGTTTTTGTGGTGAAGACGGATTTGTTCCCTTTATGTTCTAATTATATGCTAGGATTAATTTACTCTGTCAAGCAAAATTATATGATTATCTTCCTATATCTAGGAATGTAGACTTATGTCATATTTATAGACATGATTACACATGAAGGCATCTGGTCAGCCATAGACCGCTTAGCAACGAGTTTTGGATATTCAACATCCGGTCTGTCAAAAAAGGCAGGCCTCGATCCGACTGCATTCAATCGCAGCAAAAGATTCGGCCCAGACGGCAAACCGCGCTGGCCGTCTACGGAAAGCATTTCACGCGTGTTGGCCGCAACGGGCGCAACCCTGTCGGAATTTATGACCCTGATGGGAGAAGACGAAACATCGGCCAAGCCCGGACCGACCATTCCGGTAATCGGCTATGCACAGGCTGGCACTAAAGGATATTTCGACGATGCCGGTTATCCTGTCGGCGATGGCTGGGATCATATTCAGTTTCCCGGCATCGATTCTTTTCAGAACCGCGCCTATTCACTGGAAATTACGGGTAATTCGATGGAGCCGCTTTACCGCGCCGGTGATCGCCTGATCGTCGCTCCGGGCGCTGCGGTGCGTCGAGGCGACCGGGTTGTCGTTCGCACGTTGAAAGGCGAAGTCATGGTGAAAGAGCTTATTCGCCAGACTGCCAGCAAAATAGATCTGAAATCCTTCAATAAGGATTTCAAGGATCTCAGCTTTCCTTTAAGCGATATCGCCTGGGTGGCCCGCGTTGTTTGGGTCAGTCAGTAATTTTTGAAATAAACGTCGTTTTATTGCTCAGATAAAAAACCTTCTTTGTCATACCGGCGAAGAAGTTTTTTGTATGCTTCATCCTCTAACTTGGGCGTTACCCCGCTGACAAAAGCTTTCGCAATTTGCGGTAAAAAAGCATAAAGGAAAAAATTCCTTGCAAAATACCGGAAAATAATCCTAAATTGATCCATGATCAACGAAACCGACCCGACCCCGACAGACCCAACCGAAATCGAAACAGCGGATTCATATCAACCACATCCCCGTCCTGTTCCCGAACCTGACATAATTTCCAAAGCGATTGCTCAATATAACAGGACGGGAGTCGAAATTTCGGATGAGGAATTTGCAAGACTTAAAAATATGTCCGAGACCAAAATTTACTATGAGGATTGCGAAAAGCCGGAAGCCAACAGGGTGTTGCTCGAACAATCGGCCCTGTTCGATATCGCCTTCAGCTATTATTACAGCGGCGGCGAAAGCGGCGTTATTAATGACGATGCTTTTCGTCTTGCCCTCAAAGCCCAACGCCAAAGTTTGAAAATAATCGAATTTTTTCGCACATTCCGTCGTAATAAGAGAAAAGATGAATTTCAGCGTGAAAAATATCAGGACGAAATGGCGCGCAAAGATGACCGCCCATTCCATTATTAAATGACAGCGAAGCTTCGCAATTGGACGCCCTCTCAAAGACAGGAGCAGTCTGCAAAAATCCGCGCTCAGAAAATCTGGCTTAAATCGACAGGGCCTAAGACTTTAGAAGGTAAAAAACGCTCATCGCGCAATGCGGTGAAGAACGGCATGCGCTCGAGAGAGACTTTGTGCTTTAAGGAATTCCTGCGGCTGCAAAACAAGCTTTTGCAAAAATACAAGGAAGCCGAACGGATCGGGCGCATCAAGCGCCGTTACGTCTTTGCCATGCTTGAATTAGGCTATGACGAGACAAATTTTAAAAATTTCCACAAACGAACTCAGAGCCTTGGCTGTTTTGACGGCCAAAGCGGGGATCCCGGACCGCCTCTTCCCCAAAAATCCTGTCATCCTCCCGAAAGCAGGGATAAAAGATGACAAAAATCCCGAAATCGCCATCCTGGCGAGGCTTTAGCATGGTCCATAAGCCTTCTCCTATAGGGAGGGAAACCGAAACCCCTTGCACCCATCGCCCCGGTATAGTTTTATCCATTTAAAGGAAAACATCATGATCGACACCGCCCGCGAATCCGCCAAAATCCTGCTCTCGACGAAATCCGTCTTGTTCAATTCGAAAGAACCCTTCGTTTATACGTCGGGAAAAATCGGTCCGGTATATGTCGATATTCGCCGATTGATTGCTTTCCCCAAAGAACGCACAACGCTGATGAATTTCGCCGCCAATATGCTGAAGAAAAATATCGGTCTGAGCGGCATTGATTACCTCGCCGGCGGCGAAACCGCCGGTATTCCCTACGCTGCTTTTATCGCCGAGCGTCTGGAAAAGCCGATGCTTTATGTTCGCAAAAAACCAAAAGGTTTCGGACGCATGGCCCAAATCGAAGGCTGTATTCACGAAGATGGAAAAAATGTCGTCTTGATCGAAGACCTGCAAACCGATGGCGGCAGCAAGAAAGTCTTTGTGGATGCTATACGCGCCGCGGGCAGCAATATCGAACATGCGTTCGTTGTTTTTCATTACGGCATTTTTCCGCAATCCGAAATAAACATGAAAGACATGGGGCTGACCTTACACTCTCTGTGTAACTGGTGGAATGTTCTGGATGTTGCGAAACAGGAAAATTATTTCGACGATGAAACATTGCAATCCGTCGAAGCCTTCCTGAAAAATCCGGCGCAGTGGCAAGAAGACAATGCCGGACGTGCGCCAAGCAATGTCGCTCAAAGTAAATAGCGCGAAATGAAAATACATTTCATTCATTCAACATCTCTGGAAGCGCAGGAAGCCTATAAAAGCCTGACCGCTTTATATGGTCAAAGCACGATTAGCGAAGCTCAGGTCGTGGTCGCGCTCGGCGGTGACGGCACCATGCTGGAAGCGCTTCATCAGGCAATCGGATATGATAACCTGCCCGTCTATGGAATGAATCGTGGTTCCGTCGGCTTCTTGATGAATCCATACGTTACGCAAGGCCTGATTGATAAAATCACATCCGCCCACAGGCAGGAAATTTATCCGTTGTCGATGAAAGCCACCGATGACAAAGGCAAAGCCTATGATGCATTGGCGTTCAATGAAGTTTCACTCTTACGCGAAGTGCGCCAGGCGGCAAAAATACGCATTGAAATAGATGGAATTGAACGCATGCCGGAATTGATTTGCGACGGCGTTCTTGTCGCCACGCCTGCCGGCAGCACCGCTTATAATCTTTCCGCACATGGGCCAATCATCCCCTTAAGTTCGGATGTCTTGGCTCTTACACCTATCAGCGCCTTCCGTCCACGCAGATGGCGCGGCGCGTTGCTTCCGTCACATGTCTCCATTCGTTTTGAAATACTCGAGAACGAAAAAAGGCCGGTATCGGCCACGGCGGATGATTTCGAAGTCAGGAATGTCGTATCTGTCGAAATCCGCCAAAGCAGCGGCATCTCGAAAACCCTCCTCTTCGACCCCGATCACTCTCTGGAGGAACGGATGCTGAAAGAGCAATTCCTCCCCTAACTGCGCATTCCTGCGAAAGCAGGAATCCAGATCAGATCTCCAGCTTATTATTGGCAATGTGCCAAAGAAGCAAAGACGCTGCGGATCGCTTTCCCTTGAATCTATCGCCGAATTCGCGTACCGTTTTCAAGTCGGGTTTTTCCCTCATCCTCAAATACCGCATGGCGCCGAGCTGGATACCGAGATCGCCGACAGGCCAGACATCAGGGCGTGCAAGTGAGAAGATCAAGACCATCTGCGCCGACCAGACGCCGAAACCAGAGAGCTTTGTAATATCGGCGATCACCTCTTCATCGCTCATTTTATGCAGGCGCTTGGGCGAGAACTCCTTGGTCAGGATAGCATTGGCAACGCCGCGCCCGTATTTGATCTTGCCGAAGGATAGACCGCAAAGGCGTAAGTCTTCATCGGATAGAGACAGGAAACTCTCCGGCGTCAATTCACCATGCAGGCGGTCGACGAGCTTCTTATAGATCGCCGCCGCCGCTTTGACGCTGATCTGCTGGCTGACGATCGCTGAAATGAAAGACTGGAAATTCAGCGTCCTCTTCGGCCATAACAGATCATGCGGCTTGACATTCAATCCACTAAAGATCTTGTCCTCTTGGAGAAGCTTCTGAATACCCGCTGCAAATTCGGGATGCTGATGGAGATATTTGACGGATGGCACTTGCGCTTAAGCAGCCAGTCCGAAGAAGCTGAATGACGGCTTATATGTTCTGACGGGCATGACGGATACCGCGCGCGGCGCTGAATACCCGACGAAAGATTTCGACTGTCCAAATGATCTCTTCAATGATGGCGCGCTGATGGATTTGGCAGCCGAGGCAGGAGCATAATCATTGGCGGCGGACCTATAAGAGATCGATCTTGGCTTTAGGGCTTGAATATGGTGAGCGGACAACGCGGCGGATATCTTCTCGCTGACATTGCGCCCTTTGGTCTCCGAAAAGTTGTTGGCCATATCCTGTGCAGCCGCGTTGAGCGGATACATTGTGATAGCAGCGTCTTCTTTTCTTATCGAGGCCATGATGCAAATTAACCTTTAAGCTCTTAAAAAGCAAACATTTCAGCCAAGCCTTTGTTCCAAATAGGAATTTAGGCCTGCTTTTTATATCTTAAACGCGGCTGACGGGCTGCCGTTACTTCATCCAAGCGGCGGCGCGGAGCTGTTACCGGATTTTCATGTAAAGAATGATCGCCGGCTTTCGCCTTTTCGGCGACAAGCTTCATGACCTGAATAAAGCGGTCGATAGAATCCTTGTCTTCTGTTTCCGTTGGCTCAATCAGCATCGTCCCGGCCAGAACCAGCGGGAAATAAACCGTCATCGGATGGATGCCGTATTCAACCAAGGTCTTGGCAATATCGAGCGTGGTGATGCCATGCTCTTTTTGCAGTTTATCGGTCAGCAAGCATTCATGCATGCATGGCCCCGCATACGGAACATGATAGTCATCTTTAAGCTGGGCCAGAATATAATTGGCACTTAAGACAGCATCTTCCGAAACCTGACGCAAGCCATCCGCGCCGTGAGATTTCATGTAAGATAAAGCCCTGACAAACATCCCGAACTGGCCATGGAAACCTTTAAGCTTGCCGAAGCTCGTCGAACGGTCTTCGATGGTTTCGAGTTTCAAAACGTCACCGTCTTTCCAGACAGTCGGCACCGGGAGAAATTCGGAGAGTTCTTCCGTCACGCAAATCGGCCCCGAACCCGGCCCGCCGCCGCCATGCGGCGTCGAGAATGTTTTATGCAGATTGATATGCATGACATCGACACCGAAATCCGCCGGGCGGATTTTACCGACCAGCGCATTGAAATTTGCGCCATCGCAATAGAAATAACCGCCAACATTATGCAGAAGTTTTGAAATCTCCAGAATATCGGTTTCAAACAAACCACAAGTGTTCGGGTTCGTCACCATCATCCCGGCTACATCATTTCCGTCACCGAGCGCGGCTTTAAAAGCATCTACTGTAACACGCCCCGTTTCCTTGGTCGGAATTACGCGAATTGTATAGCCGCACATGGCGGCGGTTGCCGGATTGGTGCCATGGGCGGAATCCGGCACAAGAATAACAGTTTTGTGAATATTGCTTTTGACCTCATGGGCGCGTTTGATCGTCATCAAACCGGCTAGCTCCCCATGCGCTCCGGCAGCAGGCGACAGGCAAACACCCGGTAATCCTGTGAGCGTAGCCAGCCAGTTCTGTAATTCGAACATGACGCCGAGGGCGCCTTGAATAGTATCTTCAGGCTGCAACGGATGGATCGCCGCAAAACCGGGAAGCCGCGCCATTTTTTCGTTCAGGCGCGGGTTATGTTTCATCGTACAGCTCCCAAGCGGAAAGAAGCCATGATCGATGGAATAATTCTTCGTCGATAAACGCACGAAATGGCGCACGACTTGCGGCTCTTTCAAATCCGGCAAACCAATCGTTTCGCGCGTTTCAAGTCCTGTGCGGGACTTGATATTGGCCTTGGCAAAATCAACACCGCCCGTGTCGCCTTGCGGCAATTCCCAGAGCAACGCTTCTTCGTAATGGAGGGCGCGGCTATAACCGATTAAATCTTTCATGATCTATAATTCCAACATATTTAAGAGCAAAAGTACTAGACATCCAAAAGAAAGAGAAACAAGCGAGCAAATTTTCATTTCTTTGAAATGAAAATTAATTCCTGCAAAAATTGACTGCATGAAGATTGTTGAGAAGAGAATACTGACTGCTAAATAGACTTCATAAGATTCGTACGAAAATCCTTGTTCGGTCCCGAAAGGATAACGCAATGAAGCCTCAACTTTTCCCAAGCTAAGCAATGTATATACTTCATAGAAATGGGACAGAAGCATCAAACTATTTATTAATAGAAGAAGGCTAAAAAGTATAAAATAGAAAAACTTAAAGATTTTCATTGTACCTTCAGTTAGCCTTACCCAATGCTTCAACAAAGATGTTTATATCTTCATCTGTTGTCATTTCAGTTGCACAAACCAGAAGTCTATTTCCATCCAGCGCATAGCCGCCGATTATATTTTTTTTGGTTAAGTCTTTAATTATCTCTGCGGCAGGTTTTTTTAGAACGACGACAAATTCATTGAAGAAATTCTTATTCTCAATTTCAAATCCGGCGGCTTCCAAAGCATCGGCCAGAGCGCAGGCGCGCTCATGGTTAAGCTGTGCCAGATTTTTAAAACCGCTTTCGCCAAGAAGTGCCATGTGTACGGTAAAAGCCAGCGCGCATAAACCTTGATTGGTACAGATATTCGATGTCGCTTTTTCGCGGCGGATATGTTGTTCGCGGGTGGAAAGCGTCAGAACGAATCCCGGCTTGCCATCGACATCATTTGTCTGGCCGCATAAACGCCCCGGCATTTGGCGTAAATATTCTTCCTTACAGGCAAAGAAACCCAGATGCGGACCGCCGAACGACATCGGCAGTCCAATGGACTGCGCTTCACCGCAGACGATATCGGCTTCGACAGGCGGCGGCAGCATGCCCAAAGATACAATCTCGGTAATGACGACCACCAGTTTTGCGCCAACGGCATCGCATTGTTCTTTAAACCGGGCATAAGAATGCGGCGTGCCGAAGAAATCAGGAGACTGAACAATAACGCAAGCCGTTTGATTGTCCGCCCCGCCTTCGGCGAGTTCAGCATCTTCGAAATTCCAAAGATAGCTTTGTAAAACTTCGCGGTATTGGGGATTTAGTTCAGTACCGAGAACAATTTTTTTACGGCCTGTTAAACGCATCGCCATAAGGGCAGCTTCTGCCGTTGATGTCGCGCCGTCATACATAGAAGCGTTGGCGATATCCTGCCCTGTTAATTGCGCGATCATCGACTGGAATTCAAAGATGACCTGCAATGTGCCCTGGGCGATTTCCGGCTGATATGGCGTATAAGCGGTCAGAAATTCAGATCGCTGGATAATATAATCAACGCTGGCCGGAATATGGTGGTTGTAAATCCCTGCTCCTAAAAAGAAAGGTCCGGCATTGGCGGCGCGGTTTTGCGAGGCATAACCATTCATGGCCCGCTCGACGTCCAGTTCGCTTTGAACTTTCGGCAAATCCGCCAGTTCTTTTTGCAAAGCTACTGCCGGAACGTCCTTGAATAATTCATCGACATGAGTAACGCCGATGGTTTTGAGCATCTCTGCCCGGTTGTTTTTCGTCAGAGGCAGATAACGCATTTTTATCCAATCGTTTTTAGGTAATCGTCGTAAGTCGCTTTGTCCATCAGACCCTCGAGTTCTGCCTGATCGGTGATCTTGATCTTTACGATCCAGCCATTTTCCGGGTTTTTTAAAAGTTCAGCATCTTTCGCCAGCGCATCGTTGACCGCCACGACTTCACCTGTAACAGGCGTATAAACTTCTGCCGCCGTTTTAACGGATTCTACCACGGCGAAATAAGCGCCTTTTTTATATTGAGCGCCCAATTTTGGCAGCTCGACATAGACAAGATCACCCAGCGCATGCTGGGCATATTCTGTAATCCCGACAATCGCCGTATCGCCGTTTTCGATTTTGACCCATTCATGGTCTTTTGTGTACCTGTCAGTCATGGCTTTCTTACCTTTGGTTGGACGAAGGGCATTGGCGTGATTTCCGCCAGAATATTATTACCGCGCACATGAACCAGAACTTGTGTTCCGTCAGCCGCATATTCAACCGGGACATAACCTTGTCCGATCGATTGTTTCAATGTCGGGGAAAATGTCCCGCTGGTCACATGGCCAATGACTTCATCGCGCATGGTGCGGATTTCAGCCCCTTCACGGGCAATTCCTTTATCGATCAGCTTAAAGCCGACCCGCCGACGTTTCGGCGCATGGATATGTTCCGCCCCGATAAAGCCGGAATTATTCTTTCCCATGACCCAGGTCAAATTGGCTTCAAGCGGCGTTGTTTTATCATCTATGTCATGACCGTACAGACAATAGCCCATTTCAAGGCGGAGGCTGTCCCGCGCGGCGAGGCCAATCGGCTTGACCGACGGATGAAGTAAAAGTCGGTCCCAAAGAGATTCAACCTTGTTCGCCGGAATGGAAATTTCAAAACCATCCTCGCCCGTATAGCCAAGGCGAGACAGGAAAACGGTCGTGCCTTCAAGGCTCGCTTCCATCATTCGCATATACCCTAGCTGAGATGTGTCTATATCGGCCGATTCAAAAAGAGCTTTCTCAGCTTCCGGTCCTTGAATGGCAATCAAAGCCCGCTCATCCAGATATTGCAATTCAATATCACCGCTTAAATGCCTGACAAACCATGCAATATCCTTTTCCTTGCAGCCTGCATTGATAATGGCAAAGAAATTTTGGTCGGAGAGTTTCGTAATTATCAGATCATCAATAATGCCGCCTAACTCATTGGTCAGGACTGTGTATTTAGCAACAAAGGGTTTGGCTGCCTGAAAATTAGAGGGCGTCACTCTTTCCAAGAAACGGACCGTATCGTTTCCATGAAATATCGCCTGTCCCATGTGAGAAACGTCAAAAATGCCCGCATGATGACGAACCCATTCATGTTCTTTCAGAACACCTTCGCCATAATAGAGCGGCATATCATATCCGGCGAACTCACCCATTTTGGCAGACAGGGAAACATGCGCGGCATGGAGGGGAGTCTTCTTCATATAAAAAGAAGACCATAAAAAAAGAGCCTTGTCATCCCGATGCAGGTCGGGATCAAGACTCTTTCACAGCTTTACCAATCAAGTTATCTTGATTTCGTAATCTTCTGTCACTGGATTGGCCAGAAGCTTGTCCGCCATTTCCTTGATCTTGGCTTCACTTGTACCGTCCGGCACTTCGATCTCGATAATCTTGCCTTGGCGCACTTCACCAACACCCTCAAGACCTAAACCAGAAAGGGCATGACCGATGGCTTTGCCTTGCGGATCCAGAACGCCTTTTTTGAGCATTACTTTTACAATAACCTTCATTTTATGACTTCCATGGTTTGGTTGGCGGCGCTTTATTCACTGAGCGCAATTTTTTCTCGCGGCCCAGTTCATTTTCAATTTCACTTAAACCAGATGCGATCTGCTCGTCAATATCACCACCCTGAATGATCCCGCTTTCCGGAATAAGCCCCAACCGCTTGGCGATATCCTGATAGGCATCGATCAAACCGCCCATATTTTCCCGAAAACGGTCTTTATCAAGCTTTTCATTGGTCTTTGCATCCCAAAGACGGCAGTTATCCGGCGATATTTCGTCGGCCAATAGAATATACAGTTCATCGAATTCACCGAACAAACGCCCGAATTCGATTTTGAAGTCCACCAAACGAATATTCAATCCGGCAAACAAACCGTTGAGGTAATCATTAATACGGTAAGAAAGCGTTACCATCTCTTCCAGCTCGAACGGATCAGCCCAGCCAAGAGAGACAATATGAGTTTCCGACACCATCGGATCACCCAGATCCTTGTTTTTATAATAGAATTCAACTAACGGATAGGGCAGCACCGTGCCTTCCTTTAATCCCAGACGCTTTGATAATTCACCAGCAGCAATATTGCGGATGACGACCTCAATCGGAATTATTTCAACCTGACGCACCAGTTGTTCGCGCATGTTGACGGATTTCAAAAAATGCGTCGGGATACCGATCGATTCCAGCTTTGTCATCAGATGCGCGGAAATGCGATTATTCAAAACACCTTTCCCGGCAATCGTTTCCTGTTTTTTGTCGGCACCAACACCGGAAACAGCATCATCTTTAAAATATTGAATGAGCGTTCCAGGCTCCGGTCCCTCATAGATTGTTTTTACCTGACCGTCATAAATCATACGGCGTTTCGGCCGGATAGTTGAAAATAGCATCGCGTTTCCTTAATTTATCAATGATATAACAATGAAAACCTGATAAGTAAATTTTTATTGAAACTTATCTGACCTCTGGAGATAATGAATTATGACTACAATTGATGATCGCGGCAAATTCAACGAAACCCAATATGCCCACGACCAGCAAAAACTTTTCCGCATTGAAGCCCGCGCCAGTAAGCTGATTGGCCTTTGGGCAGCTGAAAAACTCTCCCTTTCCGGAGAAACCGCAGACGCCTACGCCAAAGAAGTTATTGCCAGCAATCTGGACGAGCCTGGTTTTGACGATGTGAAAAGAAAATTGACGGCTGATTTTCAGGCTCATCACCTTGACATTTCAGAACACATGATCGATGTGGCGATTGAGAAGAAACTTGCAATGGCTGCCCAGCAAATCGAAACCGAAGTCAAATAAGCATAAAAAAACCCCTGATCGGGGATTGATTTCGCCTTCCAAGATACTTGCGAGCCTGTTCAACTCACCTTTATCAACGGCCGTCTGGCGGCCTGTTGAAAGGATTTTTACCAAAGTTTTTACAGCTTGCAAGTTTTATTTGGAAAAGGTTAGAAACCCTTTGAATTTCAAGGCTTCAATGGTCTAAAAATATAGCCATGAAAGCAGCAATTATCGTATTTCCCGGCACTAATCGCGAAAAAGACATGGCTATGGCCCTGGAGCATGTGTCAGGAAAAAAACCTGACCTTATCTGGCATAAAGAAACCTCTCTTAAAGATTATGACCTAATGGTCTTGCCGGGTGGATTTTCTTATGGCGATTATTTGAGATGCGGCGCAATGGCGGCCCATTCCCCTATTATGAAAGAAGTAATCGAAAAGGCCCAAAAAGGCACGCGGCTTCTTGCGGTCTGCAACGGTTTTCAGATGCTGGTCGAAACCGGCCTCGTTCCGGGAGGCCTTCTGCATAACGCTTCGCTCAAATTTATTTGCAAACAGGTTCATTTAAAATGCGAGAATAATGCGACAGATTTCACGCGTAAATTTTCAAATGGCGAAGTCATTCAGGTTCCGGTTGCACATGGCGAAGGGAATTATTTCGTTAACTCCGATATCCTGAAAAAACTGGAAGACAAAGATCAGATCGCTTTCCGCTACTGCGATGAAAATGGCGATACGGCCCATCCGGATATTGCGCCAAACGGCTCGGTTTCCAATATCGCGGGCGTATTCAATGATACTAAAACCATCATGGGCATGATGCCGCATCCCGAAGATGCCGTCGTACCCCATGCTGGAAACCAATCCGGGACTAAATTATTCTCCAGCATCGTCGAGGCGCTATCATGAGTGCGACCGCTCTAAAAAAACAAAAACCTGCCATCCGCGAACCGGAAGTAACGGAATCTCTCGGCAAGGAATTTGGCCTATCCTCGGAAGAATATAAAAACCTTTTGAATATTCTGGGCCGGACGCCAACCTATACGGAACTCGGTATTTTCTCCGTTATGTGGTCCGAGCATTGTTCCTATAAATCATCCCGTTTGCATTTGAAAAAGCTGCCGACTGATGCCCCTTGGGTTATCCAGGGGCCAGGCGAGAATGCAGGCGTTATCGATATCGGCGATGGTCAGGCTGCTGTTTTCAAAATGGAATCTCACAACCACCCATCCTATATCGAGCCTTACCAAGGCGCGGCGACAGGTGTGGGCGGCATCATGCGCGATGTATTCACGATGGGCGCGCGCCCGATTGCCAATATCAACGCGCTGCGCTTTGGCGATCCGTCCCATCCGAAAATGCGCACGCTTGTTTCCGGCGTTGTCGCAGGAATCGCAGGCTATGGCAATTGCGTGGGTGTGCCAACCGTCGGCGGTGAAACGAATTTTCACAAATCCTATAACGGCAATATCCTCGTCAATGCGATGACGGTCGGTTTGGCCGATCAGGATAAAATCTATTACGCACGCGGCGCAGGCGTCGGTCAGCCGATCGTATATGTCGGCTCCAAAACAGGCCGCGACGGTATTCACGGTGCAACGATGTCTTCCAAAGAATTCGAAGACGGTGTCGAGGGCGAACGCCCGACGGTTCAGGTCGGCGACCCGTTCACTGAAAAGCTTCTAATCGAAGCTTGCTTGGAGATCATGCAAAAAGACTGCATCATTTCCATTCAAGATATGGGAGCCGCAGGCCTTACCTCTTCCGCCGTTGAAATTGCCTCGAAGGGCGAGATCGGCGTTGTACTTAATCTCGATGATGTGCCGCAACGTGAACAGAACATGGTGCCTTATGAAATCATGCTGTCTGAATCTCAAGAGCGCATGTTGATGATATTAAAGCCGGGCCGTGAAGACGAAGCGCGCGCGATCTTTGAGAAATGGGATCTGGACTTCGCCGTGATCGGCTACACAACTGACGATCAGCATTTGAAACTCAATATGTATGGCGAGACATGGTGCGATATCCCTGTGCCGCCACTTGTCGATCAATCGCCGCTGTACGATCGTCCGCATGTAAAAACACCTGCACCGGGCGCAATCGACAATGAAAATTTTGGATCGAAAGATATTCTGGCAGATTTAAAAACTCTAATGGCTTGCCCTGATCTGGCATCCAAACGTTGGATCTGGGAGCAATACGACTCGCTTGTTGGCGGGGAGACTATCTACTCTCCTGGCTATTACAATAATCAGGCCGGACGCGCAGCCGATGCTGCCATGGTCAAGATCGAAGGCAAAGACAAGGCGCTTGCCATTTCTTCCGATTGCACGCCGCGTTACTGCTATGCCGATCCGTATGAAGGCGGAAAGCAAATCGTCGCAGAAAGCTGGAGAAACATAACAGCCGTTGGCGCAAAGCCGCTGGCTGTCACGAATAATCTTAATTTCGGCAACCCTGAGAAACCGGAAATTATGGGTCAGTTTGTCGGATGTCTGGAAGGCATGGGCGACGCCTGCCGCGCTTTATCCTATCCAATCGTGTCGGGCAACGTGTCACTGTATAACGAAACCAGCGGTCAGGCAATTTTGCCGACACCCGTTATCGGCGGCGTTGGCTTGATCTCCGATTTCAAAAAGTCAGTCGGGCTTGCTTTCACAGCCGAAAACGAAACCATTCTTTTGATCGGTGGTGAATGTTCTCACCTCGGACAATCGTTATTCTTGCGTGAAATTCACGGTCAGGAAATCGGCCCGCCGCCTCCAGTCGATTTAACAGCCGAAAAACGCAATGGCGATTTCGTTCGCGAATTGATTATCGGCGGACAGGTCACAGCCTGCCACGACATCAGCGATGGCGGCGTATTGGTCGCGATCACTGAAATGGCGATGGCCGGAAAAATCGGCGCAACACTCAACGACAATCATAGCTCCGCTTTCTGGTATGGCGAAGATCAAGCGCGTTATATCGTGACAGCATCCAACGCTGATAAAATTATCGCTGACGCTACGGTACGAAACATTCCGGTTGTCGTATTAGGAACCACAAGCGGCGATCGTTTACTGGTTGGCAATAGCCATGTGAAAATCGCGGACCTGATAAACACTAATGAAGCATGGTTGCCGGGCTATATGGCTGGCTAAAGGCATAGAGTTAAAGGCTTTCCTGTTGACGGTAGAGAACAGGAAAGCTTATTATCCCGATCTAATATGACCTGAAGGATTTAACCCCATGCCCATGGACGCTTCTGCTATCGAGCAGATGATCAAAGAAGCTTTATCTGATGCGGAAGTTACGATTACCGATCTGGCGGGTGACGGCGATCATTATTCGGCTTTGGTCGTATCTTCAGCTTTCATCGGCAAGAGCCGGGTTCAGCAACACCAGATGGTCTATAAAGCTTTGCAAGGAAAAATGGGCGGTGAATTACATGCCCTCGCCTTGCAGACACAAATCCCCAACGAAGCATAATTAAAGGACGACTATGCCGGAAGATAAAGTTTTTAATCGTATCAAGAGTGAAGTTGACAGCAACGATGTTGTTTTGTTCATGAAAGGAACGCCCGTATTTCCTCAATGCGGTTTTTCCGCTGCCGTGGTTCAGGTTTTAGGCCAGCTCGGCGTAAAATTCAAAGGCATCAATGTGCTGGAAGATGATGAAATCCGTCAGGGCATCAAAGAATTCACCAATTGGCCGACTATTCCGCAACTCTACGTCAAAGGCGAATTTGTCGGCGGCTGCGATATCGTGCGTGAAATGTATACGTCCGGCGAATTGGAAGATTTGCTGACCGAAAAAGGCATCCCCAACGAACGCGCTGCGTAAGTTAAAAACACTTCTAAATTCTTTTATTTAGAATCCTCTGGGCAGTCTTGCATCGCGATTGATATAGCAAGACTGCATAATTCCAAATCCGATCATCACCGCGATCATTGACGTTCCGCCATAAGACATGAGCGGGAAAGGAATACCTACGACAGGTATCAGCCCCATAACCATGGCAATATTGATAAAAATATAGATGGAGAAATTAACCATCAGGCCGAAAGACAGCAAACGCCCGAATGTGCTGCGGCACCGAAAAGCTATCCAGTATCCATAGAGAAAAAGCAACGCCAGTAATACGAGCAGGAAAATACCGCCAACCAGACCGAATTCTTCCGCCCAAAGCGTGAAAATAAAATCGGTATGTTTTTCCGGCAGGAAATTCAAATGTGATTGCGATCCTTCCAAAAAGCCTTTGCCGAATATACCGCCCGAACCCAGCGCGATCTTTGACTGCATGATGTGGAAACCTGTGCCGAGCGGATCGGCTTCGGGGTTTAAAAACGTCATGACGCGGTTTTTCTGATAGTCATGCATGAACATCCAGACAACAGGAACCGCCGCCGCCGCCGCCGCCGCACCGATAATGAATAGCCATATCGAAACGCCAGCAGCGAATAAAAGAGCGGCGGAAACAAAAATGATCGTAAGTCCCGTTCCAAGATTGGGTTGCGTTACTATCAGCGCAAACGGCAAAACAATAATACCGGCCGGCCATAATAGTGTTTTAAACTTAGTAATGTTCTGTATCTCCACACCGTGAAAATACTTCGCCAAAACCATAATCGTCGCGATCTTCATGAGTTCCGATGGCTGAACTTTGACAATGCCGAGATCGAGCCAGCGCTGCGCTCCCATCCCGACATGCCCGAATAAATGCACCATGATTAATAGAACGATGCATACACCATAGGCTGGCAACGCAGCACGATAGATCAACCTGATATCGACAAAAGCGATGGCAAACATCAGACCAAGCGAAAAGATAAAGCGTAAGATCTGGCGTGACGCCCAAGGATCAAGTGCGCCATTTGCGGCTGAATAAAGCGACATAAATCCTATACAGGCAATCACGGTAACCAGCAGGGTCAAACCCCAACTCATTCCTTTGAGACGACCGAGGAGCGACATGTCATCGAGCATGATATCAGAACGGAAGATGGACATTATCTTTTCATCTCCTTGCTGGCTGGATCACGCTTCTCACACTCTAGCATAATATCCTTGGCTATTGGTGCCGCTGCAGACGATCCGCCGCCGCCATGTTCAACCACGACGCAAACGGCATAACGCGGATTTGAAATCGGCGCATAACCGACATACAGACCATGGTGACGGTGATGCCAAGGAATCTGATCTTGGGATCTCACGCCTGCCGCCCGTTCCGCCATCGTGATCCGTTTGACCTGTGATGTTCCGGTCTTGCCGCCCATTTCCATACCCGGCTCTGTAATGCGATGCGCGTAAGCCGTCCCGCCTGGTGACATCACACCGACCATTCCCTGTTTAACCAATTCCAGATGAGCAGGATTCAATCCCAGATCGTCCCAGGGTTTCGTATGAATTTCACGTCCGCCGATAATGCCGGTGAGCCATGGTTCGACGGCCTTTCCGCCATTGACAGAGCGCGCCGTCATTGTTGCCAGTTGTAACGGAGTTGTTTGCAAATAACCTTGGCCGATGGACGCGACAATTGTTTCACCTGGATGCCACGGTTCTTTCCGCGCTTTCTTCTTCCATTTCGTATCGGGGACAAGACCGGCTTTTTCTTCCGGTAAGCCAATGTTGAGTTTCTCGCCAAGCCCCATGCGCCGCGCCATGGCCGCAATACGGTCTATTCCGACAAGGCTCGACATCTTGTAGAAATATACGTCGCAGGAAACCGCTAAGGCACGCACTAAATTGACTCCGCCATGCCCGCCTTTTTTCCAGCAATGAAAACGGTGACCTCCGAATTCATAATGCCCCGGACAACTCACACCCCAGTTCTGGTCGATTACACCCGCTTCCAGTCCCGCCAGTGCCGTCACGATTTTAAATGTAGATCCCGGCGGATAAAGACCCGATATAATTTTATTGGTTAGGGGATGGGTTGGATCGTCACGCAATTGCTCCCATTCCATCGTAGAAATACCGCCCGTAAACGAATTCGGATCGAAACTCGGATAGGACGCCAAAGCGTATATTGCGCCTGTATGCACATCCATGATAACAGCCGATGCGCTGCGGTCGGATGATAAACGCTGTTGCACGAAACGCTGCAACTCCGCATCAATGCTTAAAACTATTTTATCACCAGTAATAGCAGGCGTTTTACCAAGCTGGCGCACTTCCCGGCCATGTACATTCACCTCGACCTCAGTCTTGCCCGGCTGGCCGCGCAATTCCGTTTCGTATTGTTTTTCCAATCCGTTTTTACCAATCTGAAACCCAGGCATCCGCAGTAATTTGTCAGCCGTCATTTCGCTTTCCGATACACGCCCGACATAGCCGACAAGATGGGCCGTTGCATCTTTATGCGGATAATTGCGAATTTCAGCCGATTGAACATCGACGCCTGGTAAATAAGGCAGATTGACTTCTATGGTCGAAACTTCATCCCATGAGAGGTGGTTTCTGACCTGAAGCGGCATAAAGCGGGGATTGCGTTTTACGTCACGTAAGACACGCCTGATATCGCGATCCTCAATCGTTACCACTTTACGCAACTGGCGCAACGCGTTTTCAAGACTGTCGACTTGCTCGGGCGTGATGACGACTTGAAAATCCTGCATATTATCAGCCAGAGGAATACCGAAGCGATCAACGATCTGGCCGCGCATTGGCGGGATGATTTTGATATTGATCCGGTTACTTTCGGATAACGTTTTATATTTTTCGCCCTCGGCTATTTGAAGCCACGCTAGCCTGCCGCCGAGTAATGAAAGAATGACACCCTGACCGATGCCGATTATGACAGCCCGGCGCGAAAAATTGTCGAACCTGTCATTCTCACGTTCCATAGGACAGCTTTAACGGAAGAATTTATTGATGGCAACCATGGGAAAGGTCATAAGCGGATAAGCAAGCACGCTAACCAGGGCGGCAGCCAGAAAAGGCATCAGGCTTGGAAAATGAAAACCACTGCTTAAGATAAAAACTATTAAATGGATCAATCCGACGAATAAACAGGCAACCCCGTATCCCGCCCACAAAACAGGCCATGTTTGCCCTTTTAAAAATCTTCGCTGACCTAAAAGTACAAAAGAGATAAGCAAGAAACATAAAGCGTTTAACCCGACTGTCTGACCCGTGATGAAATCAAGAGCCAGCCCAAAAAGAAAAGACAGATAAAACGGAAGAAGTCCTGGCCGAGACAATGTCCAGAAATATATTCCCATGAGAAGAAAATAAGGCGTGATATTGCCAAGTTCCAGAATTGGGATGCTCGATGCGTTTAACAACAATAAAAAAACCAGCGATATGTAGACGAGTATAACGCGAATAATCGCAATTAATTTTTGCAGCGATTCATTGCTCTCTTCCATTTGGGATTACTTAATGGAAGAAGGCGATGGCGCCTTTAGCGCATCTATGCTTTGACGCACGTTCGGATCATCGGGCTTTTCAATGACCTGCACATAACTGGCGTTCACAGGATCGGTAAACGGTTCGACCATTACCTGATTATCATCGCTTTTTACGACTTTACCAATCGGAAGGCCTTGGGGAAACATACCACCATGGCTGGATGTTACAACACGCGCACCTTCTTCGACCAATGTATCCATCGGTAAATGGTCCAATACTAGATAGCTGTCATTCGTACCGGCCAGAATGGCTTTCTGGTTTGTCCCTTCAACTATGACAGGAATACGTGAATTAATATCGTTCAAAAGAAGAATGCGTGATGCGCGACTGCCGACTTCGATAATACGACCGATCATGCCTTGGCTTCCCATCACCGCCTGACCTTCGACTATTCCGTTTTCCCGACCTGCCTGTATAAGCAGAGAACGCACGTAAGAACTTCCAGAATCTCCGATAACCCTTGTAGAAATATAACTTTGCTCAGGTTCCGGAATGACATTAAGCAGGTCTTTGAGCGACTGGTTTTCTGCCTTTAATAAAAGCGCAGTCTGATACCATTCTTTCAGACGCGTATTTTCAGCTTTCAAGCGATCGTTTTCGGCCCGTAGCTGCGTGATGCCAGTCATTCCACTGATTCCATCGGCTATAAATCTGAACGGTTGGCCAACGGCGGCAATTAACGGTGCAATAGTATCGGTAATTCCAACCCGTGGTTTTTGCCAGACCGCAGGTATGATTATAGAGGTCATGAGTATAACGACTGCAGTTCCGACCAGCACATGCGGCGAATATTGCATCACGCGCCCGACAGCCGATGCCGCCCGGTAATTTTTACGCCGCTGATATCTTTGTGTAAGCGATCTCATTAAGACGCCCGCCTTATTGCTAAGGTCACGGCCCTTTTGGGTTATATCTTAATTATACATTATAATGAGGGCACTTAATAAAATATTTACGCCACAATCAAGACTAAACTTGATGCAAAGCAGAATAAATAACCAACGAGACCTTATTTTTCGTAAGGCGCTTAATACGTGCCGATCAAAACATTACGCAGAGTGTTCATTTCTTCTAAAGCATGGCCTGTTCCAAGTGCCACACATGAAAGAGGGTCATCCGCAATCGTAACGGCAAGACCTGTGGAATGGCGTAAAACGAAATCCAGGTTCGAAAGCAAAGCTCCGCCTCCAGTCAAAACAATGCCACGCTCCGCAATGTCAGCGGCCAGTTCCGGTGGCGTGTGCTCCAGTGCCAGACGTACGCCTTCCACGATCTGGCTGATTGGCTCCATCAGGCTTTCCGCAACATGACGTTCAGTGACAACGACTTCTTTAGGTACGCCTAACAGTAAATCGCGCCCTTTTATCGTCATCGAACGGCCATCACCTTCGGCTGGCGGGCAAGCTGACCCGACTTCTTTTTTAATACGCTCTGCCGTTGTTTCGCCGATCAAAAGGTTAAAAACACGACGAATATAATTGATAATGGCATCGTCCATTTTATCGCCGCCAACGCGTACAGAACGGGCGAATACGATACCACCCAAGGAGATAACAGCGATCTCGGACGTCCCTCCGCCAATATCGACAACCATGGAACCTGAAGGCTCGGTCACCGGCAATCCTGCGCCGATTGCCGCGGCCATTGGTTCTTCAATCAGGAAAACTTCCGACGCGCCTGCGCTTTCCGCAGATTCAACGATAGCTTTTTGTTCAACGGCAGTAGAACCCGAAGGCACGCAAATAACCATTTTTGGCGATACGAAAGAACGGCGATTATGAACTTTACGAATAAAATGTTTGATCATCGCCTCGGCGACTTCGAAGTCCGCGATAACGCCATCACGCAAAGGGCGAATGGCAGTGATGTTTCCGGGCGTTCTTCCCAGCATCTGCTTGGCTTCATTTCCAACAGCCAATACTTGCTTACGTCCACCTGCTGTCGAAATTGCCACCACGGATGGCTCATTCAATACAATCCCGCGATCACGGACATAGACAAGAGTATTAGCCGTGCCAAGATCAATCGCCATATCGGCAGACATGAAACCGAAAATTTTGGAAAACATTTGAAATCCTTTGATAGTCCGAAAAATTCCGGAAGCCAGTTATAACAAACTTCCCGTATGAGTGCACACGGGAAGCTTCAAATTCCTATTAAACAAGGAAGTTGGCTTAACCTTGGCGCACTTTCATACGCTTTTTGGTTTTATTGATGATGTAAACACGGCCTTTACGACGGATCAAACGATTGTTCCGGTCGCGAGATTTCAATGTTTTCAATGAGTTAACGACTTTCATCGTTCTAATCCTTATATATCGATTTCCTAGAGAGCCGGACCATACTGACCGCACCCGCCTATGTCAAGTTGAATATACATTTTAATACCATTCATATTCTCTAATTTAACCAATGCTTAATATGAAAATATCATGATATTATGGTTATTGCAGGTTGTAAGGATAAAGATGCCCCAAGCACATATTCCAGAAGATTTCGATTATAGCGCAGCTTTTAAAGAAGCGCTGCCCAACGGGCATATATCGCTGAACTATCAGCCCATTGTCGATTTGGAACGCGGGCAAGTCAAAGGTTTGGAAGCCTTGATGCGATGGACCCACCCTGAATATGGTGCAATTTCTCCGGGTGTATTCATTCCTTTCCTTGTGAAGTCAGGCTTCATCGTCGATGCCAGCAAATGGGCCCTGAAAGAATCTTGCCGTGCGCTCAAACGTATCGAGGGCAGAATCGGCCAGAATAAAAATCTTTATGTCAGCGTTAATTTTACCGCGAGCGATTTTGCCGAAGACCGTTTTCTGGATGATCTTTACCAGATTATCAGTGTTAGCGATGTCCTGCCAACGCAAATCCAGTTGGAAATCACTGAAGAGCTTTTGATGTTACAACCTGAAACGGCACGCAAAACATTGGAGCTTTGCCGTAAAGCAGGTTTAAAAATTGCTGTCGATGATTTCGGCACAGGAAACGCGTCGCTGAACTTTCTTCATGATTTTCCCGTTGATACAATTAAACTGGACCGCGCTTTCGTTAGAGATATGATCGACCATCTCCCTTATGAAGAGATAGCCCCTATTTTCTCTCTTAGCAAAAATCGTCATCTATCCGTGACCGCCGAAGGCATAGAAGAAAAAGAGGAGGCTCTTTTCTTGAGAAACCTTGGGTGCAATACAGCACAAGGTTATTATTTTGCACGACCCCTACCAGAAAAAGACGTCATAGATCTTTTGATAAGCGAAACGGCCTTCAACCGTAAGCTTGAAGATAAAAATTATAATAAACCCTCCCTTATTTCCTGTTAACGAAGCCATTTAAACTCTTTCCACTCCATACATGATGGGGCAGGATAGCGCCTATTCATAAATATTGCGCTGTGCAGGAGTTAATTTCGTGTCCCCAAAACTTGCTGTTTTAAAAGAAACGAAAGAGTTTGAAAAACGTGTTGCCGCTATACCGGAGACCGTCAAAAAACTCATTGCAAAAGGCTTTGCCATCACAATAGAAACCGGTGCAGGCCATAACTCCGCCTATCCTGATAAGGATTATATAGCGGCAGGTGCGACCATCGCCGCGTCCGCCGCAGAGGCCACCCAAGATGCCGATATCATTCTATGCGTTGACGCGCCAATATCGGTAGCATCGAAGAAGAATGCTATCCTGATTGGCCTTTTAGCGCCGTATAACAACAAAGATAAGCTGGCCTCCTACGCTGCTTCGAATGTGACGTCCATGTCGATGGAGCTTGTACCAAGGATTACCCGTGCGCAGGCAATGGATGTTTTGTCATCCCAATCCAACCTTGCCGGTTACCGTGCAGTCTTGGAGGCAGCAACGCTTTTGCCTCACGCTTTTCCAATGATGATGACAGCCGCCGGCACTATTCCGCCCGCCCGCGTTTTCGTAATGGGTGCAGGCGTTGCCGGCCTTCAGGCTATCGCTACCGCCCGTCGCCTCGGCGCGGTCGTTAGCGCAACAGATGTACGCGCAGCTGCTAAAGAGCAGGTTCAATCTCTCGGCGCAACATTTGTCATGGTTGAAAGCGACGAGACCAAGAACGCCGAAACCGCGGGCGGTTACGCAAAAGAAATGTCGGAAGAATTCAAACAGAAACAGGCTTCTTTGGTTTCCGATACAATCACCCGCCAGGATATTGTCATTACAACCGCGCTTATTCCGGGACGTCCGGCACCCGTACTGATTACAGAAGACATGGTGAAAAGCATGAAACCCGGCTCTGTCATCATAGACATGGCGGTTGAGCAAGGCGGCAACTGTACCCTTTCCAAAGCGGGCGAAGTCGTCGAAATCCATGGTGTTAAGATCGCAGGCTTTAAAAACATTCCAAGCCGCATTGCCGCAGACGCCTCGGCTCTTTATTCCCGAAATCTAATGAATCTCGTTAATCTTCTCATTGATAAGGAAGGTAATCTTTCCATCAACATGGAAGACGAGATCATCAAAGCCGTAACGCTCACAAAAGACGGATCAATTATCCATCCAAACTTCAGTTCATAAGAGGTTTCTATATGACAGCAGCTCCAAACTCTCTAACTGCACAGGCGCAAGGCGTCGCGCAAATGGCCGATCAACTTGCTGAATACGCAAACCGTCTTGCACTGGACACGGCACAATACTCTTTTGAACCCGGCGCGGCATCTGGTTCCTTCCTAATGACAGGATTGACAGTTTTCGTACTTGCCTGCTTTGTCGGTTATTACGTTGTATGGCGTGTTACCCCTGCTTTACACTCACCTCTCATGGCGATCACGAATGCGATTTCCTCGGTTATTATAGTTGGAGCATTGATAGCCGCCGGACCGCTGGCCGACGGTATGACATTTTCAAAATTAATGGGGTTTTTTGCTATTATCCTGGCTTCGGTCAATATTTTCGGCGGCTTCATCGTAACTCGCCGCATGCTTTCAATGTTTAAGAAAAGAGGATAATCCATGTCATCCCTCGCCCCGCTTCTATATTTAATCTCATCTGTCTGTTTTATCATGGCACTTCGCGGCCTTTCTTCGCCTGTGACATCGCGCCAAGGTTTGAACTACGGCATCTCGGGTATGGTCATTGCCATCGCCACGACATTGCTTACAGATATTGTGCAATCTTACTGGCTGATTATTCTTGGTATTACTATTGGCGGCATTATCGGCACATTCATCGCCATAAAAATCAAAATGACGGCGCTTCCGCAACTGGTTGCCGCTTTTCACTCACTCGTAGGTCTGGCCGCAGTTTGCGTCGCCGCCGCAGCGTTTCATAATCCGGCCGCCTATAAGATCGGTGTTCCGGGAGAGATCCATCTATCCAGCCTGATTGAAATGGCTCTAGGCGTTGCAATCGGAGCCGTCACCTTTACAGGTTCCATTATCGCCTGGGGTAAACTTCAAGGTGTTATTACCGGTAAACCCGTCACGTTCGCTGGCCAAAATCTTGTCAATGCAGCGCTGGGAATTGCCCTTTTGGGATTGATCGTCATTCTTTGCATGACGGAAAGCGTTGCTGTTTTCTGGTTGATCGTCGCGCTATCGCTTTTCATCGGCATTATGGTCATCATTCCGATCGGCGGTGCGGATATGCCGGTTATCGTTTCAATGCTCAATTCCTATTCAGGCTGGGCCGCGGCTGGTATTGGATTTACACTGCAGAATAATCTGTTGATTGTAACCGGCGCTCTTGTCGGCGCATCGGGCGCCATTCTTTCCTATATCATGTGCAAAGGAATGAACCGTTCTTTCTTGAGCGTGGTTCTGGGCGGTTTCGGCGCAGAAGCATCTACATCAACCAATGTCTCGACAGCCGGCAAATCTGCTAAAATCGGCTCTGCAGAAGATGCGGCCTTTATCATGAAGAACTCCGGTAAGGTTATCATCGTTCCCGGTTACGGTATGGCCGTTGCGCAGGCGCAGCATGTATTGCGGGAAATGGGAGACATTTTAAAGGCACATGGAGTTGACGTTAAATACGCAATTCACCCTGTCGCCGGACGCATGCCCGGTCACATGAACGTGCTTCTTGCCGAGGCTAATGTTGCGTATGACGAGGTTTTCGAGCTTGAGGATATCAATCGTGATTTTTCTCAAGCCGATGTTGCATACATCATCGGAGCGAATGACATCACTAACCCAGCCGCCAAAACAGATTCATCCTCTCCGATCTACGGGATGCCAATTCTGGATGTCGAACGCGCAAAAACTGTTCTTTTTGTCAAACGCTCCATGGGTTCAGGCTATGCAGGCATTGATAATCCTTTATTCTTTGCCGACAATACATTGATGCTTCTTGGCGATGCGAAAAAAATGACGGAAGACATCGTCAAAGCGCTGGAAGCCTAGTCGTTAAAAGGCGCATATAGCGCCTTTTTAATGCGTTGCATTATATAATCTGCTTAACAAAATCCTAAAATTAACTAAAATTTTACGCATATTGTATTTTATATGAGTAATAAGCAATTGAGTAAATATGGCATTCTCGAAAGACGGTCTACCGCAAATTAGAGAAGATTTTGCTAAAGCCCGACAGCAGCCTTCGGGCTGGGCCAGTAGTTATTTCCGAAATGCCGATCAGGAAAAAATTTTTTACGCCAAAATTCCAGCCTCTTCCGGGATTCCCGTCCAAGGCAGTGTTGTCCTGACAACAGGTTATGGCGATAGTATTTACAATGAATACGACACTATTCGCGAATGGCAAAAGCGAGGCTATGATATCTATGCTATGGATTGGGCAAGTCAGGGGTTTTCACAACGCAACCCTGCGCATCCCAATAGGCCTTCATCACGTCCGCTTTCATATCATGTCCGCGACCTTGATCAATTCGTTCATCATGTCGTCGAACCGCAGGCGGATAGACCTCTCATTCTGTCAACTCATTCTATGGGAGGTGCGATTGCCGCGCTTTATCTAAAGGAGCATCCTGATGTCTTTGATAAAGCCGTGCTGGCTGCGCCGATGCTTGACCTGGATACTTCCATATTACCGCGCCAGTGTTTTAAAAATCTCGCTCATATCGCAAAAAACATCGGCCTTAAAAACATGTCTTTGCCTAATTGGCGGGATATAATTTACGATCTTAAAAACTTTGGACGAGGTAAATTATCCGATACCTTTTCCACCGCCGCGAATGACGATTACAAACCTTACGAACTTAAATTACCGACATGGGGATGGGTTGACTCAGCCTATGCCGCCATGGATAAAACGGCAAAGCCGGATTTTTTTAAAGATATCAGAACGCAGATATTATTCGTAACTGCCGGACATGACGAGCTGGTAGATAACAAAATTATTACAATAGCCGCTAAAGCCGCGCCAAACGGGCATTTATTGCATCTGCCCGATGCTCAACATAGCATCAGATCGGCTTCAACTTTAGATGACGCTGTGCTATGGAAGAATATCGACGCTCTTCTGCACAATTCGAATCAAATTATATCTATTCCCGTAGCAGTAAATAAAAATGAAAAACCCGTTTCTGCGCAAGATTTTCAACCTGCCTTCGGATAAATTAGCCATTCGTTATTCTTTCTCCGGCACTCTTATATCTTCATGACAATTAATCACCCTCTTCTTTCGCAGAAAAGATTTTCGCAGCCTGAAAATTGGCGCTGGCATCATTTCAAATCTTCTACAGGACATAAAATCAGATTTGGATCCGTCTTTCCAAAAGATAAAATCCCAGAAGCTATCGTCGTTTGTCTCCCGGGTTTTCGTGAATTCGGCGAGAAATATTTTGAACTCGCCCATGATATGCTCGAACGCAATATAGGTTTCTGGGTGATTGACTGGGCAGGACAAGGCCAATCTGAGCGTTTCTTACAAGACCCTTTAAAAGTTCATTCCCTCGGCATTGAAAAGAATGTCCAAGATTTAAATCAGTTTCTTGACGACTACGTCAAACCTGCGGCCGTTCATCCCGATGTGGGTCGTTTGCCGGTTTTTCTTCTTGGCCATTCGATGGGCGCCCATATCGGCCTTCGTTTCCTGCATTCGTATTCGTCAAATCTTGTACGCGGCGCCGCTTTTTCAGCTCCTCTAGTCGCTATCCGGCAATTTGCGCCCTACCCCGATTTTATTTCTAAAATTGTCAGTTGCTTTATACGTCTATCTTCGGAACGCTATGTTCCCGGCGGCGAAACAATGGCGGAACTTGCAAGGGAAGCGACTCCGGGCACCGGCTATTATTCAAGCGATCCGGAACGCGATAACCTGCACAAAAGTTGGTTCACCCAGCAGGAAGCCCTGAGAGTAAACGGGCCGACCTATGGCTGGCTCGCTGAAATCTTGAAATCATGCCTTATCCTGCAAAAAAAATCCTATCTCCGTAAAATCGAGTTGCCCGTTTTGATTGCAACTGCCGGAAAAGATTTTATCGTTTCCAGCAAAGCGACAAAAAAGCTAGCGTCGCGCTTGCCGCAAGGAGAATTGCTGGAGTTAAACGACGCCCAACATGAAATATTCATGGAAAGGGATGAGATAAGGAATGCATTTTTATCAAAATTCGATGAATTTATTCACAGAACCGTACTTTCCCGCGACGATAGATTGAAAAAATTCTGACTTTGGTTCAGTATCGGCGTTAGGAGATAATCATGGATGAAACCTTACTCAACAAAGCCCGCTTAAGCGATCGCATTATCTATGCCATCAAACTTGCCATCGAGCAAAAAGACGTGAAAATCGCCGATATGCTTGTTGCAGCTCTTGAGCAGGCTATGACCCGTAATACAGGCGGCGGTGAATTCGTCGAGCGTCGTGAATATCCGGTTGAGTTCGAAAAAGAGCTGGATAAGCTTAGGGACATGAAAAAGAAATCCTGATCTTCAGGAAATCAAATCGATCCATTCCTGTTCGCTTAAGACAGTAACCCCAAATTCCTTGGCCTTGGTCAGTTTTGAACCGGCATCTTCTCCTGCGATAACGTAATCCGTTTTCTTTGACACCGAGCCAGCCACTTTCGCACCAAGGCTTTCAGCTTTCGCTTTCGCTTCAGCCCGCCCAAACTGGACAAGTGTCCCTGTAAAGACAACCGTCTTACCGGCAACTTTACTGCCGCTGATGTCCGGGGCGACAAATTCCTCGATATGGAGCAAGGATTGCAGATCCTGCAAAACTTCCTGATTATGCCTTTCGGCAAAGAATTCCAGCAAATCCTTTGCCACGCTTGGACCAATATCTTCAATATTTGTTAGATCGTGATAAGAATCCGATTCAGGATATTGCGCTTGCTTCATGTTAGCTGCCAGATTTTCAACAGTGCCATAAGAAATAGCCAGTTTTCGCGCCGTGGCTTCACCTACCTGACGGATGCCGAGCGCGTAAATAAAGCGGTCTAAAGGGATTGAACGCCGCAAGCGAATTGAATCAAACAGATTCTGTGCGCTTTGCGACCCCCAACCTTCCCGGGCGCGAAGCGGCGTCATGCTTCCTTTATCTTTTTCCTCCAGACGAAAAATATCGCCCGGAGTTTTAATCAAGCCTTCCGTGTAGAATTCATCGATAATCTTTGCCCCCATGCCTTCGATATCGAACGCATTGCGGCTGACAAAATGCTTCAACCGCTCAACGGCTTGCGCCGGGCAAATCAAACCTCCTGTGCATCTTTTCACGACCTCGCCTTCTTCACGCATGGCATGGGAATGGCAGATCGGGCAGCGATCGGGGAAAATATAAGGTTCGCTCTTTTCGCTTCTTTTGTCGGAAACGACAGACAAGACTTGCGGAATGACATCCCCTGCCCGCTGTATCACGACATGATCGCCTATACGAATGTCTTTGCGCTCAATCTCGTCTTCATTGTGAAGCGTGGCTTTCGAAACAACAACGCCCCCGACCGTAATTGGTTCCAGATCGGCAACTGGCGTTAAAGCGCCGGTTCTGCCGACTTGGATACGGATATCTTTAATTATAGTAACCGCCTGTTCCGCAGGAAACTTATGGGCAATCGCCCAGCGTGGCGCACGGCTGACGAAGCCAAGACGCTCCTGCCAGTCTAGCCTATCCACTTTATAGACAACCCCATCGATATCGTAATCAAGATCAGGCCGGATTTTCTGGACCTCATTATAGTAAGCAAGAATATGCTCAGGCGTATTGGCATGCGTCTGCGGCTCTGCTTGCGCAAAACCGTAGTCTTTCAATTTTTTGCGTATGCCATCTTGCGTATCGGCGATTTTTTCACTTGCCTCACCCAGCGCATAACCGAAAAAGCGCAAAGGCCGCGAAGCCGTAACTTTAGGATCGAGTTGGCGGACGCTTCCGGCGGCACCGTTCCGTGGATTGGCCAGAGTTGCCTTACCGGAAGCCTCAAGCGTTTTATTTAGTTTAAGAAATTCATCGCGGCGCATATATATTTCACCGCGCACTTCCAATACTTGCGGCGGGCTGCCTTTAAGCTTCTTTGGAATATCCGAAATTGTCATTACATTGGCCGTGATGTCTTCGCCCTGAACGCCGTCACCGCGTGTCGCACCAAGCACTAATTCACCGTTTTCGTATCGCAAGGAGCAAGATAGCCCGTCGATTTTCGGCTCTGCCACCATGTCGATTTTCGTGTCCGGACCGAGGCTTAAGAACTTACGAATACGGTCAAAGAAATCGTTGATATCTTCATCAGCAAAAGCATTGCCTAGAGACAGCATCGGTTTTGAATGCGTGACCGTTTTAAATCCCTTGGCAGGCTTGGCGCCGACTTTCCGGCTTTCTGTATTGGTGAGTTCCGGGTAGTCCTTTTCAAGCTGCTCCAATTCGCAGCGCAATTTATCGTAATCGGCATCGGATATTTCAGGCTGATCCTGACCATGATATCTTTCGTCATGATAGCGGATTACCTTCAAAAGCTTCGTATGCCGGACACGAGCGTCTTCGTATTCAAGGTCAAACATCAGGTAACGACTTCCAGCAACTTGCCCGCCGCCGCTCTTGCTTCCTTGGTGATTTCGCTTCCCGATAACATGCGGGCAATTTCTTCCTGACGGTCTTTATCTTTCAAGGCGATGATAGATGTCTTCGCGTCTTTCTTGGAAACAACCCAATGATGGTTCGCCCGTGCCGCAACTTGCGGTGAGTGAGTGACAACCAATACCTGATGCCGTTCGGCAAGACGAGCCAGACGTTCACCGACCGCACTTGCCGTTGCCCCACCGATGCCGGTGTCAATCTCATCAAATACATAAGTTGCAGCCTGCGTTGCCGCTTCCGCAAGAACTACTTTAAGCGCCAGCATAAACCGCGCCATTTCACCGCCGGAAGCAATCTTGTTCAAAGGCGCCGGCTCGGCATTATCATTCGTTGTGACCAAAAAGGCCACAGTATCGTATCCGTTTGGACCCCATAAATTTTCCTCTTTCTGTCCGATGATGGAAGTCTGGAAACGCGCCTTCTCCATCTTAAGCGGCGCTAGCTCTTTATTAACGAGCTTGTCGAGTTTGCCGGAAACGGACACACGTTTGCCATGGAGTTTTTCGGCTTGTATCAGATAAGCGGATTTCGCTTTGATGATTTCTTTCTCCAGATCGCCGATCACATGATCCTGATGATCCATGAGTTTCAGCTTGGAGGAGAAATCTTCGTAAAGCTTCGGCAAATCTTCCGTCTGGCAATGATGTTTACGCGCCTGGGCGCGGAGCGCGTAAAGGCGGTCTTCGATGCTTTCGAGATCATGGTCCGAATTGTCGACCGAATGCATCAGGGTTGAAATGCTTCTATGGGCTTTCTGGATTTCTTGCGAGGCGCGATCCAGTATTTCAAGCGTCAGCCTGGTTTCTTCTTCGCCAACTTTATCGGCGACCTTATTCAAAGCCTTCCATGCTTGGGCAATCTTCGCATCGGAGCCTTCTTCGCCCGCCAAGGCTTCTTCAGCAAAAGTAATAGCCTGAATGATCGTATCGCGGTTTTGCAGCTTTTGGCGAAGTCCGATCAGTTCTTCCTCTTCTCCTGACTGTGGGTTAAGTTTTTCCAGATCCTTGACGCTGTCGCGCAGCCACGCTTCGTTCATTGCCGCTTTTTCAGCTTCCAGCTTCGCCTGTTCAAGACGATTAATCGCGTCACGCCATAGCTGGTAAGCAGAAGCGACAGGCTTTACATCAACGCCAGCATAATCATCCAAGACCTGACGGTGTAAGGAAGGGTTGAGCAAACCATAGGTTTCGAACTGGCCATGAATATCGACCAGGGTTTCACCGAGTGCTTTCAAAAGGCCGATGCTGACAGGTTCGTCATTGATAAAGGCTTTACTGCGACCGTCGCTGGCGAGGGTGCGGCGCAGGATCAATGTAGATGTGACCTCTAGATCCTGTTCTTTCAATACAGCGTTTGCCGGATGAGACTCGGGAAGTTCGAATTCTGCCGTTACTGACGCGGACTCGGTTCCCCTCCGGACAAGTGAGCTGTCTGCTCTCGATCCCATCGCGAGGCCCAGCGAGTCCAGAAGAATGGATTTACCCGCGCCTGTTTCACCCGTGAGCGCAGATAAACCTTTATTAAAATCGAGCGATAATTGTTCGATCAGAACGACATTCTTGATATGGAGGGATTTCAGCATAGCCCCGCCTTTACTCCGGTCAGTCTTTCAGGAGAGAACCGACGGTACGGTCAAGGAAGCCTTCGTTGTTTTTCAGTTTGGCTTTCTGTGCCGGATCTAAAAGATCGAACGCATCCTGATACCATTTGCTGCCGGGATAATTATAACCAAGGACGGCGGCGACACGGGTAGCTTCGTCTTTCAAACCGAGAATCGTATAGGCCTCGACAAGGCGCAGCAAAGCTTCGGGCGTATGCGTAGTCGTCTGGTAATTCTTGATAACGATCGTAAAGCGGCCAATCGCAGCATTGATTTCGTTATTCTTGAGATAATAACGCCCGATCTCCATTTCCTTGCCAGCCAGGTGATCGAGTGCAAGATCACGTTTCAGCTCGGCATCACGGCGATATTTACTATCGGGAAAGCGGTCGATAACGACATTAAGAGCGGTCAGCGCATCTTTCGTCATCGCCTGATCACGGGCGACGTCGGTGATCTGTTCGTAATAGCACATGGCTTTCAAGTAATAAGCATAATCGATTTGCTCATGTCCCGGGTGAAGCTCGATAAAACGGTCAAGGGCGATAATCGCTTCGTCATAGCGCAAATTCTCATAGGCTGACTCTGCAGATTTGATCTGGGCTCGCGTGGCAAAATCCGAATAAGGATGCTGACGCTCAACCTCGTCAAAGAGGCGTCCGGCTTTTTGGTATTCTTCATTCTTGTAAGCAGCCATTGCCTCATTATAGATCTGCTCGGCAGGGCGTTCTTTCTGAAGAGCTAGCGTTTCAGGATCGACACGCTTTTCATTTGAACAGGCGGCCAGGGATAAAAGGGAAACGGAGGCAAAAAGAGCAAGTTTTTTCATGCTTTTTATGTAGCACGGAGTAACGGAAAATCGAATATCATTTATGGAGAAACAAGGGGTTTTCCGCCTTGTTTTAAGCCGCTGCCGAAAGTTGGGCTTTCATAGCCTGAACAGGAACCAGATCGCTGACCGCCGCGTCGATATCGATATACAGGTCCATCGTCGTCCAGGCGTCGCTTTGCGCAAACAAGGCATGCAGGATCTTATTGTTCATGGCGTGACCGGCCTTGAAACCTTCATAAAGGCCGATAATAGGCGCGCCGGCAAGGTATAAGTCGCCGACAGCATCCAAAAGTTTGTGACGGGCGAATTCGTCCTGATAACGCAAACCGTCTTTATTCATGACGCTTTCTCTATCGAGAACGATGGCGTTTTCCATCGAGCCGCCCAGCGCCAGACCCATGGCACGTAGTGCCTGAACTTCTTCCATAAAACCGAAAGTGCGGGCATCCGAAACATCGGTCAGGAAATGACCGTTCAGCATTTCGATTTCATAAGATTGCTTGCCGATTGAAGGATGAGCGAATTCGATAACGGATTTGAACTTCGAACCGATAGCTGGCTTCAATACAACGCGCTTGTCGCCGTCTTCGATCACGACTTCCTTGAGGATTTTAATAGCTTTGCGTGGTGCGGTTTGCGTTTTCAAACCGGCTTTCTGAATGGCTTTGACAAAAGGCTCGGAAGAACCGTCCATGATCGGCACTTCAGGTCCGTCAAGTTCGATAACCGCGTTATCGACGCCACAGGCGCGAAGTGCGGCCATTAGATGTTCAACTGTGCCAACGGTAACGCCAGCGTCATTGCCGACTACTGTGCAAAGACGCGTATCGACGACGCGGTTCCATTTACCCTGAATTGTATTATCGCGGTCCGAAACATCGGTACGAACAAAGACAATACCGGAATCGATAGCAGCGGTTTTAATTTTGAGCGATGTTTCCGCGCCAGAGTGAAGACCTACACCGGAGAGAGCGGCGGTTTTGGACATTGTATGTTGCATGTGCTTCAAGTCTTTCGGCGGGGCTTTAAATTTAATCATACTTATGAGCTTAAAATAGAATTTTAGCTTTGATAGCTCAATTCACGCTTTGTAACGGGGTGTTACAGTGATTTTTAACATTGCATAACTCTAATATATGCTTGTTTTTCAAGTATTTAACATAGTCTCCTAGTTCGATAGGCGGTTTTTTAAGTATTTTTTACCACGAAGATTATCAAAATAGGATGGAAGAAGAGGTCCCCGCCGGATTTTAAACCTTGGAGATAGCCGAAGACGGCGTGGCTTTTCAGGATAAAGCCTAACGATAGAAGCATGATGGCATTTGGACATTTATTCAATAAAAAACCCGCCTTTTGGCGGGTTTCTAACTTAATTTGCTTGTCGTCTAAGGAAGGCCGGGATTTCAAGTTCCGGATCGCCCGATGCCGGCCCTGACGGAGCGTCGATATTCAGGCGACCTTGTGCAGGCATGTCCGGGGCACGACGTGGCGCGCGTATTTCTGCTTTCGACGCTTCGTATTGTGGCACCTCAACTGCTTGCTCCATACCATCATCGTAATCACGCACAGCAGCGATTTCACGACGAATGCCGCTGGTAATACGTTCAAACAAAGAACCCGATTTTTTCTTTTCAGGCGCTTGTGTCTGGATTGGCGCTTGTTGAACTTCCGCCTGTGGGGCAAAAGACGTCGCTGTCGGCGCAGACCAGCTTTCATTACGATCGCGCCCGGATTCTACAGGTTGCGGCGGAATGAAAGCTCCCTGGATACGCTGGGCACGAACAGTTTCCTGATCGGCTATCGTATGAAAGCCTTGCGGCTGGACAGACTGCGGCGCGACCGGAGCCTGAACGGTAGCAGGAGTATAAACCTGGGCCGGCTGAGCCTGCTGGTAGGCATGCTGCTGGACCGGAGCCAGTTCAGCCTGAGCATAAGAAGAGGCCACCGGAGCGGCCGCTACCGCTGCATAAGAAGCAGAGGCTGCCGGACGTGAAACGGGTTGCGGAGCCGCAGGATATGCAGATGGCGTATAGGCCGGTGCGATATAAGACGGACGCGAAACAGGCGCCGCATATCCTTCGGGAGGCTGAACCGAGGCCGTGACAGGCGCTGCCTGAGGCGCAGAAACCACAGGCGTGTTAAGCTTTACGCGCTCAACCGTAGACCCTCCAACCATTGCGGACTGACTGGAGGTCCGGAGCTTTTTTTCGGCGACAGCAGCGTCAATCCCCGTCGCAATAACAGAAACGCGGATGGAACCTTCCATCGTATCATCGAAGCTTGAACCGAAGATGATATTCGCATTGGCATCGACTTCATCGCGGATGCGGTTACAAGCTTCATCGACTTCGAACAAGGTCATGTCATAGCCGCCTGTAACATTAACGATGACCGCTTTCGCGCCTTTCATCGAAATATCATCCAGAAGCGGATTGGAAATCGCTTTTTCCGCAGCTTCGGTCGCGCGGCGTTCACCGGTTGACTCGCCAACGCCCATAACGGCCTTGCCCATTTCCTGCATAACGGAACGGATATCAGCGAAATCAAGATTGATCTGGCCAGGCGTGACGATCAGGTCGGTCACGCCGCGAACTGCAGATTGCAAAACGCTATCCGCCATTTTAAACGCATCGGCGAAAGTCGTTTTTTCGTTTACGACACGAAACAGATTCTGGTTCGGAATCACGATCAGCGTGTCGACATAATGTTGCATATCAGAGATGCCTTCTTCGGCCATCTTCATGCGAAGCGAACCTTCGAAGTGGAAAGGCTTGGTCACAACGCCGACAGTCAGGATACCTTTCTCGCGGCAGGCGCGGGCAATGACCGGCGCTGCGCCCGTTCCGGTCCCACCACCCATACCGGCAGTGATAAAGACCATATTCGCATGGTCGAGATGTTGCATGACATCATCGAGGGTCTCTTCAGCCGCCGCACGCCCCACTTCAGGCTTTGCTCCGGCACCGAGACCTTCCGTCAGGCTGGAACCGAGCTGGATTTTTTGATCGGCCAGGTTTCCGCCGATCGCTTGCGCATCGGTATTGCAGACCAGGAAGTCGACGCCCGCCATGTTAGTCGTAATCATGTTATTGACGGCGTTGCCGCCGGCACCGCCCACACCGACGACGGTGATTTTGGGCGATAGTTTAGTAGAAGCGTGGTTCACGTTGTTCATCCTGATGTTGATCATATTGAGGCAGACCTCCGAAGTTCAGGCCTAAAGGACGAAATCCCATAGGCTCGTTTTTTGAATTACCCGCGATTGTAGTGCGGAGTGGAATACTGGGAAGAGGAAAAGTGCTGCGGCAACCGGTACTAATGTGCGAATCAGTTCGACCAGTCTAATCGCAAGATGACTCTCATTGCAAATACTTTGCCGTAACCGATTCATTTGATTCCACTTTTTTCTTACAGCCGTCCGGAGATGAGCAAAGACAATGCCCGTATAAAGGATTTGTGGATAAATTTGACGTTATCAAGGTTGCGGACTAAATTTCAGTGCGAATTCCGACAAACTTGATTTTAACGCTGCGAATCAAAGCTGCAAACCGAACGAACAGGATCGAAAATGAGACATATTCCCCGCAGCACAATTTTAACGGCAGTTGCCTGTACCGTTGTTATCGCGATTGCCTTCAATACCTGGAAAGACGGCAATCATTTTTCATCTATCGAACCGACTGCCGGAATTGAAACCGCACAAGCAGCTGAGACATCGCCTGTCCCGGCGCGCCCGCTCTTCAAAAAAGACGACCCGGCCAAAGTGACGACTGTCGTTGCGGAAACGCCCGACGCCAATGGCGTTAACGGCGCGCCGAGAATATTGAAAACCGATTTGGGTCTTGAAGTATCGCCTTTATGTTTCGAACAGTTATTCGGGATAGACGGTCCGAAAGATCCGGTCGATGTGACGACTTGCGAAAGTAAATCCGGCTATAAAAATATAAAAACTGGGATTGATGAAGGACGTTACCGCAGCCTGTATGAATTTCCATCGGAACCGGACATGCCGGCCGAAACCGGGTTTTCTTCTTATGAACTTCTTGGAGAAACCAAAGCAGGATTGGCCGTCGAGACTTACAGTGAAACAGGCGGCACGGGACGTTTCAGCAGCCTTATCCTTGTCACATTGGTCGGCAACACGTTATCGCTCGTCGACCAGATCGCCGGAGGCGACCGTTGCAATGGCGGCTTGACCGAAGCGAAAGTTGAAAACGGCGAACTAATCTATTCCCTGAACGCCACACCAGGCGATTTCCCGAGCCTGGCATGGGGACAAGACAAAGGGATCAAGGCTTACGAAGATCTGGAAGCCTCTGCCATGAGCTGTTTCGCTACTGTCACTTATAAGGGCAAGGATGTTCAAAGGATCTCATTCAATCCAGAAGCTGGAAAACAAGGTGAGGACTGGACAAGCCAATATCCGATGCAAGCCTGTTTTAATAAGGAATTTTCCAAGACCAAGCCCGAATTATCGGCACCGGAATTTAAAAATTTCATGGACGGATTTTATGCGGCCTGTGTTGCACCTAAAAAATAAGAAACTTTCTTGCGAGCTTTCGATTGGTTGTCCGGTTCAAACAAGTGAAAGTTTTATTATGAAAGACTCAATTTTTAAAAATTACGGATTTTTCTGGGTCACAGGGTTTCTTTTCCTTTTCTCTCTGGCTGGGCACTGGATTTTCGGCTGGTACGCCTATATCGACGAGCAACAGGCCCTCAACCAACCTATCGAAGTTGGCGGATACAGCATTGAAATGCTACGTGACACGTTTGAAAATTGGCAATCCGAATTTTTACAACTTATCTGGCAGGTTGCGGGCCTTGCATTACTGCTTCATGTCGGCTCACCCCAGTCGAAAGAAGGCGATGACCGTGTTGAAGCCAAGATCGATGCCATTCTTCTAAAAGTCGCACCGAATGCAAGGCAGATTATAGAGCGGATCGATAACGCCTATGAAGGACGTCACACCGATCCGTACTACAAAGAAAATCTGGAATAAGAAAAAGGCCTCCGAAGAGGCCTTTATTTTAAGCGGCTTTTTTATCGTTCTTGGCCGCTTGATCCATCCAGTCACGATGACGTCGTTCATCAGATAAACCTTTTTCGCAAATCTGGCGTAGTTCCGGCGATAGAAAATCTTTTTTCAGCGCATTCTCATAAGCCATAACAGTTTCATATTCGTTGGTCTTCATGGCTTTCAAAATCGCGCTGTCATTGCCAACCATATCGGCGATGACGACTTTACCGGCCGTCAGAAGAGATTTCGCGCCGGCTTCCTGTAATTCCGCGCCAATAGATGTAGCGATACGGGATAAAGCATTGACGTGATCGTAATGATCCTGGCGGAAAGAGGCGATCTGATTGGCAAAGCTTTTGTCTTCCAGACGCTCGATTGTTTCATCGTAAGCTTCGAGCGCGTTCTGTTCAAGCTTGAGCAAAGCCTCGACCAGATCTTTTTCGTTATTTTGTGTACCTGCTAAAGTTACCATTTTAGTCTCCTATTAAGTTTAAGTTAGATTGAAAGAACTTTTTCAGCACCCGGCGTCATGATCACCTTGATGCAGCCGTCGTCTTTTTCTTTGAAAATCTTGTAAGCCTGCGGCGCATCTTCAAGACTTACTCTATGCGTGATAATGAAAGACGGATCGATTTTGCCTTCTTCAATATACTTCAGACATTCGCCCATATATTTTTGCATGTGGGTTTGCCCTGTTTTCAAAGTAAGGCCTTTATTCATCATGCCACCGAACGGGAATTTATCCAGGAAGCCGAAATACACTCCGGGAACGGAAACCGTTCCTGCTACGCGGCAATTATAGATTGCCTGCCGTAAAGCGGTTGGGCGATCGGTTCCCAACCCGACTAAAGCTTTGGTGCGATCGACAATAGCTTCGGTACTGCCCAGACCATGCGCTTCCGCACCTACGGCGTCTATGCAACGGTCCGGCCCACGTCCGCCGGTTAATTCATTGAGCGTTTCGTTGACATCCTGTTCCAAGAAATTGATGGTCTCGGACTGACATTCGCGACGTGCTTTTTCAAGGCGTTCCGGGACATGATCGATAGCAATCACGCGACCGGCGCCTTGCAGCCATGCACATTTCTGTGTCAAGAGTCCGACAGGACCACAACCCCAGACAGCGACCGTATCGCCGGGTTCGATCTCAGCGTTTTCCGCCGCCATCCATGCGGTCGGATAGATATCGGACAAGAATAAAACCTGTTCATCGCTTAAACCATCCGGCACTTTAATCGGGCCCACATCCGCATACGGCACACGCACATATTCAGCCTGACCGCCTGCATAACCTCCTGTCAAATGAGAATAACCAAAAAGGCCGGCAGGCGCATGCCCCATCATTTCCGCGGCTTTTTCATGATCGGGATTGGTCGTTTCGCAAGCGGCGTAAAGCTGTTTGTTGCAGAAGAAACAACTCCCGCAAGAAATAGTGAAAGGAACGACGACACGGTCGCCTATTTTAAATTTTGTAACAGAAGCGCCGACTTCGACGACTTCACCCATAAATTCATGACCGAGAATATCGCCTTTTTCCATTTCGACGACATAACTATCAAGCAGATGAAGGTCGGAGCCGCAGATCGCGGTCTTAGTGACCTTGATGATTATATCGCCCGGCTCCTGAATAACAGGATCAGGCACGGTTTGCACCTGAACATCGTATCGGCCTTCCCAAACTAACGCTCTCATCGCTGGTCTCCTTCAATATTGTCGAAGGCCAACCGGATGAAGTTAAAGAAGTTCCTGATAAAGTTTGATGTATTTTTTTGCCGAGGCCGACCAGCCAAAATCCTGCGCCATCGCGTTTATCTGCCTTTTCTTCCAGTGCGACGGAGAACGGTAGAGTGCGCAGGCGCGAATTAAAGTTTCAGACAAAGCAGGAATTGTCGCTGTATCAAACAGAAATCCGGTCGAATTATCCTTATCCTCAACCACACTGTCGGCAAGACCACCTGTTTTACGCACGACAGGCAGCGTACCGTATCGAAGCGCATACATTTGAACCAAACCGCAAGGCTCGAATCTCGATGGAACGATCACACTATCCGCGCCTGCGATAATTTTATGCGCGAAATTTTCATCGTAATCGGTTGAAAGAAAAACCTGTGCCGGCCATGCAGAAGCAAGCTCACGAAATTGTTTTTCCAGCGCCTGATCGCCCGAACCAAGTATGACAAAACCCGCTCCCATTTTCAAAACTTCAGGCGCTGCCTTGACCAGAAGATCCAGACCCTTTTGAGAAACCAAACGGCTGATTACGCCAAAAACAGGCAGATCGTTATGAATGATAAGATTACATTGTTCGAGCAATGCGGCCCGGTTTTTCAATTTATCTTTGATGGTTCTGGATGTATAAGAAGCAGTTATATTTCCGTCCGCTTTGGGATTCCAGACATTTAAATCTATTCCATTTAGAATACCTGCAAGATCGGATTCCCTTGCACGCAATAAGCCTTCGAGACCGCAGCCGTATTCACTTCGCTGAATTTCCTTTGCGTAAGTCGGGCTAACAGTGGTGATCTTGTCGGCATAATGAAGCCCCGCTTTAAGAAAGCCGACCTTGCCGTAAAATTCTACTCCGCTCAAAGAAAAAGCTTCGGTCGGGATATTTATTTCAGGTAAAACGGATGGCGGAAACAGCCCCTGATAAGCGATATTATGGATCGTCAGAACGGATTTAGGGCGATCATTACCTCGCAAGCTTAAATAAGCTGGCATTAAACCGCATTGCCAGTCATTGCCATGTACGATATCCGGTTGCCAATCTGCATCGTATAAATGTAGATCGGATGCCACACGGCATAGAGCGGCAAAGCGCAAATGATTATCCGGCCAGTCTTGCCCGCTCTCATCTCCATAAGGCCCTATACGCTCGTAAAAGGCCGGGCAATCCAGCACATAAGATTGAATGCCGTTCAATGTTCCGGTCAAAATCCTCGCATCCTGTCGGCCAAAAAAATGCGATAATTTCCTGAAGGTTTTTTTATCCCTCAGGTTGGATAGGATTCGTTCGAAACCCGGAATTAGAAGCCTGACATCGGCATTTTCTTCCAGCAAAGACGCAGGGAGGGCTGCGGCTACATCGCCCAGCCCTCCTGTTTTGACAAAAGGATAAATTTCGCTCGCTACAAATAATACGCGCATTGACCTATAAAGCTTTCAGCATTTCACCATTGATTAAAACAACGCCTTTTTCAGTCCTGAAGAAACGCTTGGCGTCGAGTTTGGGATCTTCCCCGACGACAAGACCTTCGGGGATTTCACAGCCCCGGTCAACAATAACTTTCTTAAGTTTGCAATTGCGGTTGACGATAACATCGGGGAGCAAGACCGCATCTTCTATTTCGCAGAAAGAATGCACGCGCACGCTATTAAAAAGAAGCGATTTTCGTACCGTGGAACCTGAGACAATACATCCATTGGCAACGATACTGTCAACCGCATGGCCACGGCGCGTGTTCTGATCGAAAACGAATTTTGCAGGCGGCAACTGGTCCTGATAAGTAAAAATAGGCCAATTCGGATCGTACAGGTCAAGTTCAGGGATCACATTGGTCAGATCCAGATTTGCCTCCCAATAGGCATCGACCGTTCCGACATCGCGCCAGTAGGCATCGGCTTCCGAACTGCTGACAACGCAACTATCGGCGAAATTATGCGCCATGACCTTTGCGCCGTTCTCAACGGCATAAGGGATAAGATTTCGGCCGAAGTCATGATCGGAATTCTTATCTTCCGCATCCCTTTTCAATTCATTGAAAAGGTATTTCGTATTAAAAACGTAGATCCCCATACTGGCCAGCGCCTTATCGGGCTTCCCGGGGATGCATGGAGGATCTGCAGGTTTTTCAAGAAAATCGACGACACGATTTTCTTTATCGACATGCATGACGCCGAAACCGGTTGCATCCATGCGCGGGACCTCAACACAAGGGATCGTGACATCCGCTCCGCTTTTGATATGCTCCTCGAGCATGATGGAATAATCCATTTTATAGATATGGTCGCCTGCCAGAATAAGGACCCATTCCGCCTTATGGCTTTTTAAGATATCGAGATTCTGATAAACCGCATCTGCCGTCCCCTGATACCAGTGAGTTTCGTCGACACGCTGTTGCGCTGGAATAATATCGACGAATTCATCCATCTCGCCGCGAAGGAAGTTCCAGCCATATTGCATGTGACGCATCAAACTATGCGATTTGTACTGAGTAAGAACGCTGATACGGCGGAAGCCGGAATTAATGCAATTTGATAGGGCAAAATCGATAATCCGGAACTTGCCACCAAAATGCACGGCCGGCTTAGCCCGATGGTCCGTCAAGTCCATAAGACGACTTCCGCGTCCTCCGGCGAGAATGATGGCAATCGCCTTTTTCGGTGCCTGCCGCAAATCGCGGCCAAAACCTTTTGCAGTGGATGTAGTTGGCGCAGCCATTGATTTATCTCCAAATTTTCCCGAGAATTAAGTATCTGATACGAAAACAAAAATCAGAACGCTAATGTTCCCTTACTTAACAAATAAATTAATAACCTGCCGGAACTCAACAGCAACCAGTTCGTTAGCTGGCTCATATTTAATTTATTTAGAAAAGACCACCCCTCATGGCACAATTTAACGTTAAAGAAGGCCTTCCCTATCCAATCGGCGCTCACTGGGACGGCAAAGGGACGAATTTTGCTTTATTTTCCGCTCATGCGACTAAAGTCGAACTTTGCCTGTTCAATGAAGATGGCACGCGAGAGACTGACCGCATTGCCTTGCCTGAATATACAAACGAAATCTGGCATGGATATATTGAAGGCGTTCATCCCGCCATGCTTTACGGATACCGCGTCCATGGCCCTTATGAGCCGATGGAAGGTCATCGCTTTAACCCGAATAAATTATTGCTCGACCCTTATGCCCGAGCCCATTATGGAGATCTGAAATGGGATCCGGCTTGTTTTGGATATACGCTCGACGCCGAGGATGCAGATCTTACGTTCGATGAACGGGACAGCGCGCCTTTTATGCCCAAATGCGTTATTGTCGACCCTGATTTTGACTGGAAGGGCGAACACAGGCAAAGAGCCGTCCCATGGGATCAAACGATTTTATATGAAACCCATGTCAAAGGCTTTACCAAGCTTCACCCCAAGGTTCCTGAAAATCTCCGGGGAAGCTATGCAGGTTTAGGTTCGAAAGAGATTGTATCTTACATTAAATCCTTGGGCGTCACGAGCGTAGAACTTTTACCGGTGCATACATTCGTTAACGATTCTTATCTTCTCGATAAGGGATTGACCAATTATTGGGGTTACAATTCCATCGGCTTTTTCGCGCCCGATCCAAGATATGCCGCCGATAAAGCAAATTCTCTGCGCGAATTCAAGGAAATGGTCGCAAGATTCCACGACGCCGGATTGGAAGTCATTCTCGATGTCGTTTACAACCACACGGCGGAAGGAAACGAACGCGGTGCGACCCTTTCTTTCAAGGGTATAGATAACGCTTCCTATTACCGTTTAATGCCGGAAGAGAAAAGATATTACATCAATGATACCGGAACCGGGAATACTCTCAATGTCACCCATCCGCGGGTATTGCAGATGGTGACAGACTCCTTGCGTTATTGGGTGGAGGAAACGCATGTCGACGGTTTCCGTTTCGATTTAGGTACGATTCTTGCGCGCGAGCCAAACGGATTCGACAATCAATCGGGCTTCCTGAAAGCATGCAACCAAGATCCGGTACTGTCAAAAGTCAAACTTATTGCAGAGCCTTGGGATTGCGGTCCCGGCGGATATCAGGTCGGCGGCTTCCCGCCTGGCTGGGCGGAATGGAACGATAAATTCCGCGATACGGTCCGTGATTTCTGGCGAGGTGAAGCTTCCGCTGGCGCCTTGGCTCCTCGCCTTTCCGCGTCAGGCGATGTTTTTAACGCCTATGGAAAGAAACCATGGTCATCCGTTAATTTTATAAGTGCTCATGACGGCTTTACGTTAAACGATATGGTTACCTATCAGGACCGCCATAACGAGGCAAATGGCGAAGATAACAAAGACGGCCATTCGGATAACAGGTCCTGGAATTGCGGCGTTGAAGGCCCGACTGAAGATAAAGAGATCAATAAAATCCGCGAGCGCCAGATTAGAAACATGATGGCAACGCTATTATTATCGCAAGGTACGCCGATGATACTGGCCGGAGACGAATTCGGCCGAACCCAGCAAGGCAATAATAACGCTTATTGCCAGGATAACGAGATCAGCTGGCTTAACTGGGATTTAAAAGAAAAAGGAAAATCCCTGACGGAGTTTGTACGCAAACTGACGTCTATGCGGCATAAATACCCCATCCTGCGACGCGCCCGTTTTCTAACCGGGGAGACTGACCAGGAAGTTGGCGAAATACGCGATCTTGTATGGATCGATGCCGACGGTACGGAAATGCAGCAGGAGGACTGGGAAAACTCTAACGCGAAATGTTTCGGCATGCTGATTGATGGAAGATCCCGCCCGACCGGATTGATTCAACAAGGCAAAGAAATTACCGTTTTAATCGTTTTCAACGGTCATCACGATATGGTTCAATTCAAACTGCCTGAATGTCCGGGCGGCGAAAGATGGATGCGGTTAATAGACACCAACCTGCCCAATCATGATGAAGGGGACGTATTCGAAAGCAATGACGTTTATGACGTAACCGCCAGATCCTTGCTTTTATTCGCTCTCAAAACAGACCAATAAAAAAAAAGCCAGTCAATGACTGGCTTTTTTTATTGTGACAAGAGATTATAAATTAACCAGATTAGCTTTAAAAATAGCTTTCCAGTTTGAACATGATTTCTGGAATTCGTTTAAAGATCGCCGGCACAGCTTAACTTGAGTATGACCTATTTCTGTGTCCGGCATTTTTTCCTGTACTGCTGTGGACATGGTCTGCCGGCCAGAAGGACGCTGCTGGGATAAAGATTGAAACATTATTGCTTCTCCGAAATTTCTGCTACAACACACAAATAGAAAATTTACAGATAAGTTCCTTCTAATTCGCACTGGAACTCATTTAAAATCAAAATGTTAGTACCCGATATAAATATTTGTATTTTTAAATGACCTTCGCCTGATTACTTAATTAAGGTTGCCATGATTTCTCCATCTCTAAAAAGAGCCGCCAGAGCTTATGGCATTGCCTTGCCCAATAACGGGATGGAGCGGCAATCGGCTTCGATTGAAATAGTTAAAAAAATGGTTCTGGCATTATCCGGGACCGATAATATGGAAGAAGCCTGGAAAATCAAACGAGATCGTGCCATTCAACAAGGCATGCCTGACTTCATTATCGCCTGGGATGGAGTTATTCCCGATATATGGATGTGGGCGGATAAATGCCCTGAATCATTATCAGTTGCCATTATCGATCAGCAAAAGGTAATCACTGCACACAAAGCGAATATCACTGAAACTTTTAAAAGAAAAAACGGTTTTAGAATAAAGCTGGCTTTTGGACAAAAAGTAGAACTTGGTTATTACGATATAGAGATCAACGGCAAAAGATCTTTTCTTATATCAGCCCCTTACAGACTCGATGATCAAGATATGGATTGGGGAATTTTTGCACCTGTTCATGCCTTAAGCGATAGCGATCAGCAAGAAATTGGAAATTTCCGCCACTTATCGAATGTCTCGAAATTCGTTTATTCGCAAGGAGGAAGATTTGTCGGCACACTTCCCCTTCTTGCTTCCCGACACGATGAAAATGCTGGCCATAGCCCTTATTCGCCGGTTTCAAGACTTTTCTGGGATGAAATATATCTCGATACGGATAACCTGCCAGGCTATGACTACAAATCCAATTTCCAAAGCAGTAATGACAATCTTGTCGATTACCAAAATGTATATGCGTTAAAAAAAACAACCATAAAAAATGCAGCGCAACTATATTTTCAAAGAGGTGATACAAGCGCATTAAGCCAATATATTTCTGAAACACCGTATCTTGAGGAATTTGCCGAATTCAAAAGCAAGGGAGATCAGGAGGAAAAGAATTACCATCTCTACGCCCAATTCGCCTGCCATTTACAGATAATGGATTTAAGAAAAGAAGGGCATGCCGATCTATATCTCGATTACCCTGTAGGTGTACATCCTGACGGTTTTGATGCCGTTCATTTCAAAGATTTATTTATTCCCGGTTTTTCGGTAGGCGCACCTGCGGATGCCTTGGCAGGTCAGGGCCAGAATTGGGGGTTGCTGGCGGTAAATCCTGTAAAAATGATCGAAGATCGTTTTTCTTATATCCGAGACAGCCTTCATAACCATTTGAAATATGCGCATCGGCTTCGTATCGATCATGTCATGGGATTGTATCGGTTATACTGCATCCCGAATGGCCAAAAAGAAAATCTTGGCGTCTATATACATTATCCTTTCAAAGCTTTAATGGCCATATTCTTATTGGAGGCGCGACGCCATGGCGCCCTGCTAATCGGTGAAAACTTAGGTACCGTTCCAGACACTGTAAATGACTCTATGGTCGCGCACTCACTGCTTCGCATGTGGATTGCGCAGTTTTCCCTGACGGAAGATCCGGAAAGGACGTTTGATTCAATCGAATATGACATGATTGCCAGCGTAAACACCCATGATATATTTCCTTTTGAAGCGTTTATAAATGGAAAAGACTTGGAACAGATGAAAGAATACGGAGTGATTTCATCTGCTGATACGATGAAAATCGCCAAAGAACGTTCTTATCTCAAGAATTGGCAAAAACATGAACAGCCTTATCTTAAGCTTGTGGAAGGCATGGCGAAATCCCCTGCCCGATCTGTGATCGTCAATATGGAAGATATATGGGGGGAAACCTTGCCCCAGAATATTCCGGGAACCACAAATGAATATCCAAACTGGAAAAAAAAGTTTTCACAGCCAATTGAAAAATGGGCATCGAATAATAATATACGCCAAGCTTTCAGCTTGCTGAACCAATACCGGAAGAAAAAATGAGCTATAAAATAACAGCAGACGACCAATATTATTTCAATGAGGGGCGTTTTGCTCATCTCTACGATAAACTTGGCGCACATGTTCTAAAAGAGGGCGGCGTACATTTTGCCGTCTGGGCGCCGAACGCCAAGTCCGTTTCCGTCATTGGTGACTTTAATTTCTGGGATAAGGAACGCCATCAACTTTCCCCTGTCGGTAATTCCGGAATCTGGGCTGGCATTGTCACCGAAGCGCGACACGGCCAGACGTATAAATATTTCATCACATCCAACAACGGCTATAAGGTCGAAAAAGCCGATCCGGTCGCCTTCTGTACGGAAACGCCGCCACGTACCGGTTCAGTAATTTGGGATATGAAATTTCAATGGAATGACAGCGCATGGATGCAGAAAAGACATGCGCTCCAAAAGCCGGATAAACCAATTTCTATTTACGAGGTCCATCTGGCATCATGGCGTAAAAAGCCGGAAGACGGCGATCGGTCACTGTCCTATGATGAAATGGCCGACGAACTTGTTCAATACGTAAAGAATGCGGGCTTTACCCATGTAGAGTTTATGCCCGTCATGGAGCATCCGTTCGGCGGATCGTGGGGATACCAGATCACCGGTTATTTCGCTCCCTCACGGCGCTTTGGCGATCCGCAAGCCTTGATGTATCTGATCGACCGGATGCACCAAGCCGATATCGGCGTTATTTTAGATTGGGTGCCATCACATTTCCCGAATGACGAGCACGGCCTGGCTTATTTTGATGGAACGCATCTTTATGAGCACGAAGATCCGCGTCAGGGGTTCCACCCCGACTGGAGCAGCTGCATCTTCAATTACGACCGAAATGAAGTTCGAAGCTTTCTTATCAGCAACGCCATGTTCTGGCTGGATAAATTCCATGTTGACGGACTTCGCGTGGACGCGGTGGCGTCGATGCTTTATCTTGATTATTCGCGCAAAGAAGGGGAATGGGTTCCAAATCATTTTGGCGGTCGCGAAAATCTTGGCGCATTGACGTTTATGAAAGATCTGAACAGCATTACCCATTCCTATTTTCCGGACACGATGATGATCGCCGAGGAGTCCACTTCATGGCCCATGGTTTCAAAACCTGTTTATGCAGGCGGGCTTGGTTTTGATTTCAAATGGGATATGGGTTGGATGCATGACACAATTAAATATTTCCAAAAAGATTCCATTTACCGCAAATATCACCAGAACGACCTGACGTTCAGATCGATCTATGCTTTCCATGAACATTTCGTCCTATCACTCTCCCATGACGAAGTCGTGCATGGCAAAGGTGCAATGATCGAAAAAATGGCAGGAGATTACTGGCAGAAATTCGCCAATCTGCGTTGCTTATATTCTTACATGTATTCCCTTCCCGGTAAAAAGCTTCTCTTCATGGGCAATGAATTCGCGCAATGGAGCGAATGGAATCATGATAAAAGCCTTGACTGGCATTTGCTGAACGAAACGTCTCACGCTCAGATTTTGACGATGATTACTGATTTGAATAATTTATATAAAAAGGAAAGCGCATTTTATATCGACTGTGACCCTCAAGGATTTGAATGGGTCGATGCATCCGATCATGACAATTCGGTTTTGAGTTATCTTAGAAAGGATTTCCACGGAAATTATATTCTTTGCGTTATGAATCTAACGCCAACCCCTCATGAAAAATATTGTATCGGAGTGCCTGAAAAAGGAACCTGGCAAGAAATATTCAATAGCGATTCCATCCATTACGGCGGTACCGGTTTCGGCAATATGGGACAAAAAGAAACAAAAGCAATTCCAATACATGGGCGTCCTCATGCTCTGGAATTGAATTTACCGCCATTGGGAGCCATATTTCTCAAATGGAAGAAATAACCTTAAAAAGAATTAAGGAGTTCAAGACTCCGGAAAAACGAATAGGCGCCACTTATGTTCAGGGGAAAGGTGTGTATATTCGCCTGTGGGCACCTGATATCGAAAACGTAGAAATCGAATGGCTCGGCATTGGGAAAACTCCTCTGCAAAAAGCCGATGGGTATTTCGGCGGATTCTTTCCAGAACGAAAAAACGGAGATAAATATTATTTTTATTGTGACGGAAAGCGTATTCCAGACCCGGCGTCGCGTTTTCAGCCTGACGGGGTCTTCGGCCCTTCAGAAGTTCTGGAACAAGATTATTCCTGGGAAGACATAGCCTGGACAGGCGTGAGCCTGGAAGAAACGGTTATTTATGAGATCCATACAGGCACGTTTTCGAAGCAACATGATTTTCAAGGCATTATAGACGATTTACCAAGATTGAAAGATCTTGGCGTTACCATGCTTGAGATCATGCCTTTGTCACAATTCTCAGGCCGCCGGAACTGGGGATATGATGGCGTGTTTCCGCATAGTATTCAAAACAGCTATGGTGGCCCTCGCGAATTCAAGCGACTGGTCGACGCTGCGCATGCGCACGGACTGGGCGTGATGCTTGATGTCGTTTATAATCATTTAGGACCAGAGGGAAATGTGCTGTTCTCGCTGGCGCCTTATACGCAAAGCTCTTACAAAACTCCCTGGGGAAATGCCTTAAATTACGACGGTGAATATAGTTATGATGTCCGTCAGTATTTTCTACAGACTATATGGCAGTGGCTGGACGAGTATCATTTAGACGGTCTGCGCTTTGACGCAGTGCAGACCATATTCGATAATTCCCCCATCACTTTTTTGCAGGAAATAAATCTTGTTAGAGAGGCGTTTGAAAAGGAAAAAGGACGCCAGGTCATATTCATTGCCGAGACAGACACAAATGATTCTAAAACTCTCGACCCTGTTGGGAAGAATGGAATGGGTTTCTCCGGCCAATGGGCCGATGACTTTCATCATGCCCTGCATGCCACTTTGACTGGCGAAAAAGACGGCTATTACAGTGATTATGGCGGCGCTCGCCAGATTACAAAAATTTTGAAAAACGGGGTTGCCTACGAAGGGGAATACTCTTCCTTCCACAAACGCCCGCATGGTAAGTCATATCGGCATATAGACAAGAACCGACTTGTTGGCGAATCTCAAAATCACGATCAAATCGGCAACCGCTTGCTGGGTGAACGCCTGATCAGCCTTGCCGGATTTGAAAAAGCAAAATTAGCCGCCTCATGTGTCTTGTTGTCTCCCTTTATGCCTCTCTTGTTTATGGGAGAGGAACTTGCGAGCGAAAATCCCTTCCTGTATTTTGTATCGCATGAAAATAAAGAATTGAACGAAGCTGTTGTCGAAGGGCGTCGCGAGGAATGGGCTTCTTTCGGATGGAAACAAGAGCCGCCTGATCCTTCAGCCGAAGAAACATTCACATCATGTGTATTGGCGAATAAATCCGAGCACACTGTAAACTCGGAATGCATGACAAGGTTATATAAAAAGCTCATTCGGTTATCAAAAGAAATTCGTAAGCTGGAATTAACCGTTTCACAATATAATGAAGATATTATCCAGCTTTCTTATGGACAGGCTATTATCGTATTATTATCTTTCAGCGAGACACATGCTACATATTCCGGACTTCCGGAAAAATGGAATTGCGTACTTGATACAAGCAGGTATGTACCGGAAAATAATGAAATTACATATCCGGCGCATGAAAAAAATATTGCCATAGCCCCTTATTCAGCGATGGTTCTCAGAAATGCCTAATACAAAGAAAAATTATATTTGCATTCACAGCCACTTCTATCAGCCGCCACGCGAAAATGCCTGGCTGGAAGCGATTGATTACCAGGAAAGTGCTTCGCCTTATCATGACTGGAACGAACGTATTACAGCCGAATGTTATAAACCGAACGGTCAATCCCGCATTCTTGACGATTACAACCGGGTCAACAGGCTGACGAATAATTACGCTCGCATGAGTTTTAATTTTGGGCCCACGCTTTTATCTTGGATGGAAGAAAACGATCCCGCCGCATATCAGGCCATTTTGGACGGTGACCGGCTGAGCATCGAACGTTTCGGCGGTCACGGGTCAGCGATTGCTCAAGTCTATAATCATATCATCATGCCGCTGGCGAATCGCCGAGACAAAGAAACCCAGATCATCTGGGGTATTCGTGATTTTGAAAAACGCTTCAAGCGAAAACCTGAAGCCATGTGGCTTCCCGAAACCGCCGTCGATCTGGAAACTCTTTCTATTCTTGCCGAAAACGATATGAAATTTGCCGTTCTGGCACCACGCCAGGCGGATGCTGTGCGCCCGCTCGGCCAGACCCAATGGGAAAAGGTTGCACACGGATCCGTCAATACCCGCCAGCCTTATCTGGTAAAATTACCGAACGGGAAAACCATTTCTGTTTTTTTCTATGACGGCGCGATTTCCCAAGCCGTCGCTTTCGAAGGCTTGCTCAATAACGGGGAGTTTTTTGCAAAACGTCTAATCAACAGTTTTCATGATAATGCGCATGGGCAGTTGTTACACATTGCCACTGATGGTGAGAGTTATGGCCATCATCACCGCCATGGGGATATGGCTTTAGCTTTTGCTTTTGACTGTATCGAGAAGTCAGCGCAAGTCGAATTGATTAATTATGGCTGGTACCTTGAAAAGTTTCCGCCTCAATTTGAAGTCCTTATTCATGAGAATTCATCGTGGAGTTGCGTTCACGGCATTGAGCGATGGCGGTCTGATTGTGGATGCAATAGCGGCATGGGACATAACTGGAACCAGAAATGGAGAAAACCGCTTCGCGAGTCTATCGATTTCCTAAACCGCGAACTGAACCCTGCCTATGAAAGCTATATGGCGCAATATTCAATCGACCCGTGGGCGATCAGGAATGCCTATATCGAGCTTATTCTCGACAGATCTGAAAACAACCGGCAGCTTTTTTTGGAAAGCTGGGCACCGCAATTCGCAATGGACAAGCAAGCTCAGAGCAAAATTCTGAAAGCACTGGAGCTTCAGCGAAATCTTCTCTTGAGCTATACCAGCTGTGCGTGGTTTTTTGATGAAATATCAGGTACCGAAGGGGTACAAAATCTGCAATACGCGGTTCGCGTGATTGAACTCGCCCAGGAAATCTTTGACATCGATATCGAAGATTCATTTATGAAGATCTTAGCTACGGCTCCTTCAAATATATCCCAATTCCGTAATGGTGGTTTCGTATACGAAAATCTAGCCAAGCCTTCAAAAGTGGATTTCCTAAAGCTCGGCGCACATCTTGCGGCGATTAGTCTTTTCAAGGAAAAAATTCGAGATGGATCATTCTATTCGTTTGACTATAAGTGGAAACATATTGAACGATCATTTTCCGGCAAAGCTCAATTGATTTGCGCGCATGTTCAACTGACATCTAAAATTACGGCAGATACACAAGATATTGAATTCGCTATTATACACTTAGGTGACCATAACATTAACGCCGGTGCCCTCCCCTATAGTGGTGAAGCCGCTTATAATCTAATGGTTCAGGATTTTTCGGATGCGTTCAAGCATGGTTATACTGTGAATGCGCTAAGAATTCTCGATAAATATTTTGAAGGAAATCTCTATTCCTTAAGCGATCTGTTCCGCGATCAGCAGAGGGAGATAATAGACATCGTCTTTTCCCAGACATTGAGTAACGTAGAAGATCAATTTAAAAATATTTACCAGCAATATTATTCAGTCATGAGATATCTTTCCGATATCCATATCGCCCTTCCGCCTGTTTTCCACCACATCGCGCGTTTTGTTCAAAACCGGGACGTCGAGGCCGAACTTAATAAGGATGATATTCAAGCCGATGAAATCGCACGCCATATACACGAAATAAAACAGTACGGCGTTGAGCTTGACGCAGGCCGGATTGGCAAAGACTATATTAACTGCCTTAAAAAATTATTCGTTAAAATAAACCTTCACAGCGACGAAGACTCTTTACGGCAATTTACACAGCTTCTGGAACTTAAAAATCAGCTTCCTTTTCCTCTGGATCTTGGTGAAATACAAAATATGTTCGCCGCTTTTATTTTTAATGAATATGAGAAACTTTATAGCCGCTTTCCTAGTTCGTTTCACATGATTGAATCATCGGCAAATAATCTAGATATACAGATTCCAGGCTCAAACAAATGAATCCTGTCGCGACCTATAGAATTCAATTAAATAAGGATTTTAAGTTTACGGACTGTCAGGATATAATCTCCTATCTTAAAAAACTGAATATTTCACATCTATATTTGTCTCCCATACTGGAATCCACAACGGGAAGTAACCATGGCTATGACGCAACAGATTTTGCCAAAATAAGCGAAGAACGTGGCGGGTATGAACAGCTTTATGAATTAATCGATGCTGCCAAAAAAAGCGGATTAAATATTATTCTAGATATTGTACCCAATCACATGGCGGCTCATCCGGAAAATTCATATTGGCAAGACATCTTACAAAAAGGGCCTCAATCGAAATATTATCCTTTGTTTGATATCAAAGCTGACACAGATGAAAAACTGCGGTTGCCTGTTTTGGGGGATACGATTGAAACCGCATTGAAAAAAGATGAAATAAAACTATCCGTCGAAGGCGACAAAGTAACTTTCCTGTATTCCAGTCTGCATTATCCTTTGAACGAAGAATCCAGAATTGCATATCAATCCGGCCTGAAAGACCTTAAGGCTCTGCTGGATATGCAATTCTATGAATTGGTATATTGGGCTGATCAGGAAAAGCCTATCAATTATCGCCGTTTCTTTGATGTAACGGGACTTGCCGGTTTAAGGATAGAAGATCAGGAAATATTCGATCTAGCCCATAAGCTTATCTTTAAAATAGTCGATGATCACTCTAATATCGAAGGAGTACGTATCGACCATATTGACGGCCTTGTAGACCCGAAAGGCTACCTTGATGGGCTGACAAAAAAAATTCCGAATATTTGGATTGAGAAAATTCTTTCAGGACAGGAAAAATTAATATCCGACTGGGCGACTCTTGGTACAACGGGCTACGAATTTATCGAACATATTAATCAGTTGATGGTCAATAAAGAAGGCTTTTCAAAAATTGAACGTTTCTGGCAAGAGAATTGTGAATTAAAATGGAAAAACTTCCAATCTTGCGTATTTGACAGTAAACGCGAAGTGCTCAAGATTTTGTTCGAACCTGAGCTTAACCGCCTGGTTTCATTGACAACAACCAACCCCAATGAAGGGCAGGAAGCAGAGATATTCTGGTCCTGCCTTACTGTTGCCTTACCGGTTTATCGAATTTATGACGACATATTATCTCCTGACGATGCTGTATTAAAAGAAGCCTTGGAAATAGCCCGCGAAAACGGTGGCGACGCCTTTTTAAAAGCAGAAAAAAAATATCTTCCTCTATTCTTGAATCCTTCAAACGATGATCACGAAAAAGCGATAATAGAATGGAAACAGCTTTCAGGCCCGGCCATGGCAAAAGGCTTAGAGGATACCTCACATTACAGATATACACCTTTGGCCGCATTAAACGAAGTCGGCTGCGAAGCTCATATTACAGACAACGATAAGAACACGTTTTTTAACTGGCTTGCAGAACGATCACGAAATCATCCTTTATGTATGAATGCAACATCTACACACGATACAAAAAGATCGGAAGATGCAAGGCACAGATTATATGCTTTGGCAGATATACCTGAGGAATGGATAGATTTTTATCAGAAAGTCGACGCATTTCAGCCCTCGCCACTCCCTTTTAGTACTAAATATATGATCCACCAGGCTATTATTTCCGTCTGGCCTTTAAATAACCAGATTGATGAGGATTTTATAGAGCGCATTCACGCCTATACACAAAAAGCGTTTAGAGAACAGAAATTATATACAAAATGGACTGCGCCATCTGAGGAGTTTGAAACAAATATTTCAGATTTCATCAATAGCATACTGCGTAATGATAAATTCCTTTCAGCGATGAACGAGTTTATGGGAAAAATTGCGATTTACGGAGCCTTAAACAGCTTATCTGTACTGACGCTTAAAATCCTGAACCATGGCCTTCCCGATTTTTATCAAGGTTCGGAAAAATGGGAGTTTACCTTGGTCGACCCAGATAATCGCAGGAATATCGATTATCTCAATCGCAAAGAAATTATAAAAGACAGTCAGGACTTATCTCCGGATGATCTGCTAAAAGAGTGGAGAAGCGGCACAATCAAACTTTGGGCTACGCAAAAATTACTTGGGATCAGAAAGGAGTTTTTAACCGGCTCACAATCGAACAAGATCAGGATTTTGAACGTAGTCGGAAAGTATTCCCAGAATGTCATCGCCTATATGATTAGGCAGGATAATAATTGCGGCATTATAGTCGCCTGCCCGCGTTACTCGGGTAAGTTGGGCCTTTCAGAGAATTTGCAAGCGGACTGGCAAGATACCAAAATCGCCCTGCCGGAAGATCTAAAAAATTCCAAATTTATAGATTTGATCCGCGAAGAACATGTCGACGATTCCTTTTTCAACGACATGAATTCCATTTTCAAATCTTTTCCTGTTTCCGTTATAAGCTTCGGGAACAAATCTTCTTAAATTGATGTTGGTTGCACCAGCGTCGTCAGGAGATTTGCTATGCCCCTTAAGAAAACTTTTATGAAATCCAAGAACATGTGCCGGGTTACATTTAACCTTCCGGCTAACGATGCAAAAACCGCGTTTTTAGTAGGTGATTTCAACGAATGGAACGTTAGCGCCACCCCAATGAAAAAAAGCAAACAGGGATTTTCAACGACATTGGAATTGGAGTCTGGAAAAGAGTATCAGTTCAGGTATTTTCTGAATGGCGAAAAATGGGCTAATGACGATCAGGCCGACGGATACATTAAAACGACCTATCCGGACACTGAAAATTGTATTGTTAACGTAAGCACTTAATTTAAATTAAGATTTTTTAATGAACGAAAATTTATTCAAGCCGGATGAAGTTATCCGGCCTGGCAAACAATGCTGGAAAATTACTAATGCTTCTTATGCTTCCATAATTGTCGATTACGGTAATTATTACCGTGACCTGCATCAATCCATTATCAAAGCGAAAAAATCTATTTTTATCCTTGGGTGGGATATTGATGGACGGATCGAGCTTCTGCGCGGGGAAGAAAAAGAAAAATCGACCGCGCCATCATGTTTATTTGAACTGATCAAGTGGAAATTCGAGCAGACGCCCGACATTAAAATCTATTTGAATAAATGGGATTATTCCATTTTTTTTGCAAAAGAAAGAGAGCCTTTGGCTGGTCTTCACTGGCGAACGATTAAGTCGGATAATTTCCATTACTGCATCGATAGCGTTCTTCCTTTAGGTGCATGCCATCACCAAAAAATCGCCGTTATAGATGATGAGGTTGCGTATTGCGGCGGCATGGATATCGCTCTTGCCCGATGGGATTATCGCGAACATCACCCAGTTAATCCTGACCGGAAAGATCCCAAAGGTTTATTAAATCCTCATCATGTCGAGCCATTCGCTCCCTATCACGATTTGATGATGGTTACCGCAGGCGAGGCAGCTCAATCGCTTGCGGAGCTTGTACGTGAAAGATGGAAACTTGCCTGTAATTGCGACGCAATTCCGCCGGAATACGAAGATAGTGTCGATGTCCCGAATACCTGGCCTGACAGCGACCCGCCTGATTTTGAAAATATACGGATTGCAATTGCCCGTACTTTACCACCTGTTAGAAGAAATCCTCGTCGTGAAGAAATTATCGAGGCTTATCTGGCCGAGATTAAGCAGGCAGAAAAATTTATCTATATCGAGAATCAATTTTTAGTTCAGCTAGATATTGCCTATGCACTGAACCGCCAGTTAAGAGAGAAGCCCGATCTTAGAATATTGGCAATTAGTTGCGATCATCCCAAAGGGGTCATGGAAAAAAAATCCATGTGGACACCAAGAATAAAATTTCGGGAAATCGTTGAATCTGGCGGTGTTGCCGATCGTGTGGCCCTTGCTTACCCTATTAGCCGTGAAGACGGACAAGAAGATCCGGTCCGTATTCATTCAAAACTAATGATAGTAGACGATAAGTTTTTGCATTTGGGATCTGCCAACATAAATAACCGGTCTATGGGTTTGGACACGGAATGTGACCAAATTATTTTTGGCGAGTCAGAAAGATCGAGACATAAAATCGCGGCTGTACGAACGGACTTAATCCGTGAGCATAGCGGACGAGAAGCGAATGAAATCGAACATTTTATTGAGAGCAATGCGCCGATATCTGAATTCTTAAAAGATGTCCCAACCAGTCGTCAGCACTTAGTCAAAATCAACGATGAAAAATATCGTCATGAACGATTTGTAAAGTTTGCCAAAATGATTTCTGATCCGCGGCGACCGATCATATCGGCGAAATTGACAATTCCTTTTGGCCGCAAATCGTTTAAGAAAACTGCATCAAACCCTTGGGCATGGATTGCTTTAACAGTTTTTGCGCTCATTATAGCGCTAACCGCTTATTCAGCAGAAAGCCCTGATATTCCTTCTCTGGAAATACTAATAGGCTGGATTGAAAATATTCTACAATCCAAGTTCGCTATTCCTGGCACAATTTTGCTTTTCATCCTATCAGGTTTAGTTCTATTCCCGGTAACAATATTGATTGCCGTCACTGCCGCCATATTCGGTCCTTATCAAGGATTAATTCTGGCGCTTGCTGGAACGCTTTCCAGCGCCTGTGTTGGATATCTGATTGGTAGAAAAATAGGAATTCCGAAATCCGATACTTTATTTGCAGCTCAATTTCAGGAATTTAAACAAAAAATAAAAAATAGCGGAATTATGGGCGTCAGCTTGATCCGCATGCTTCCTGTAGCCCCTTTTGGGCTTATGAATATTTTATTCGGTATGAACGCGGTTCCTTTTAGCAGCTATGTAATGGGCAGCCTGTTGGGAATATTGCCCGGAACAATCGCGCTCTCACTTTTCGGCAGCTCCTTGTTTCGTTTGTTCAGTGAAGCAGACGCACAAAATATGGTATTGTTCGTTACAGGGATAATCCTCTGGATTGGTATTATCATTACGTCACACTTTGTTGATAAGAAATTCCGCAGGAAATTCTCTTCATGAAACCTCTTCGCCTGATATGCTTCAATATTCATGGCGGGCGCGATCTTGGCGGAGAACGCGATCTGTCCCGGATAAGACAGCTTCTGGATGATTACGATATTGATATCGGTGTATTTCAGGAAATGGAAACAAGGACTAAATATCGCGGCACGCCGCAGGATGTTTCCCTATTGGCTGGCCCAGACCGTCCTCACCATATCCCCGGGCCTAGTCTTCACGATGGCACTGGATGGTATGGCAACCTGATCATCAGCCGCTTTCCTATTCTAAAAGGCTATGTCCATAATCTTGAGACAAGAATGGATCTCGAGCCGCGCTGCGCAGTCGACGCGCTTATCGATACGCCACTCGGAAAAATTAGAGTGATCGGAACTCATTTGTCGCTCAAAAAATGGGAACGGTTTTCCGAAGCAAAAAACCTTATAAATTTAATCAATCAGGTCGAACAAACAGAAAGAAATCCAATTTTTTTATTGGGCGATCTAAATGAATGGAGAGACAAGTCAAAATTAATCAAACATTTGAACTCTCTGATGACGCCATTGCCTTGTACAGCCAGTTTTCCAAGTTTTCTGCCGCTTTTGAAATTAGATAGGGCATGGCATGACGCTAAATCTATGAAAGTTACCGCGCGAACATTATCCTCAAAATCAATAAAGAAATTATCTGATCATTTACCGATCGTGGTGGAAGTCTCACAAACTTGATGTGATAAAAAACTAAAAAGGTGATAAATCGCCTATTATCATTTTTGATTTTCAATTTATAGGATCTAAATAAGATATTGCATACTTTTGTATGCATTATATAAGGATTACTTCTCCTTAATTTTTATAAGTGAAAATAGCATGTTGCAACGAGTTTAAACATGCCCATCACGAAAAAATTTAAGACGCCTGAGTCAATATTAGACGCGAAGCTCCACTTTGGTTATGACCCAAGCTTAGAGTTTAATGACCGCAGCAATCTTTTTAGTTCTATTCAATATCGAGTGGAGAAAGAGGGAACGCAAGCTTCTCTATACTCAGATTATCTAAATGAAGGACTTATTTCTGATTTCATTAAAACATTAATAGATTCTCCAATTAATAAAACCGAAATTTCGGATATAGATTTTGGAAAGAATTTTTTGCCTGAAATATCAGCAGGATCTGTATTTCTTCCCCAAATCTCCGGCGATGCTGACCTGACCTATAGGGCAGAAAACTTCAGGGCATCAGGTCTTGCATCCTTTGAATTTCAAAGCTCGTTTGCTTCCACAGCAACGGGAGCTTCTGGGAAATCTCAAAATAGTCCAGATCTGAAACATTCGGCTCTATCTCTTGTTGCCGGTGCGGCCTCAGGGGATGGCGATGTTGGAAATGGAGAGGTTCTGAATTCAAGCGTTAATTCAGAAATTCCGGATGATGTAGCGCCTGTTGCCTCAGCGCCGATTGTCTCGGTGCAAACGGCCCAAGGCTATGAAAACAATACAATTCCCCTTTTCATCGCTGTGACATCTACGGATAGCGACGGAACAGAGATTTTGACTGTTAAAATTACAGGTATTCCTGCAGGCGGATCTTTATCGGCCGGAATAAATAATCATGACGGCTCATGGTCTTTAACTATTGCGCAGCTAGCGGGTTTACTGCTAATTCCGCCGCATGATTTTTCTGGAGACTTAAATCTTCAGATCATAGCTACGAGTTCGGAAGAAACGAGCCATAGTTCAGCTTCTGCCGATTTAGCCGTTCATATTTCCGGCGTGGCATCAATTCCTGTTCTTCAGGTGCAAAATTCTTCAGGTTTTGAAGATACGGGCGTTCAACTTATTATAAATTCCCATGCATCCGATGCGTCTGGTGAAAGCCTTACCATTGTTATTTCCGGCGTTCCATCCGGTGCAAATTTATCAGCCGGGGTTGATAATCATGACGGAAGCTGGATATTACAACAGAGCGATCTCGCATCACTTACATTACTGCCTCCTGCAAATTACAGCGGTCCAATTAATCTGACGGTCACCTCCATATCCTATGAGAATGGAACGACAGCGCAAATACAAGCACCGCTTCAAGTTATTGTTTCAGGTGTTGCAGACTTACCGAATATCACGGCAAATGTGAATCCTGGCCAGGAGAATATGCCATTGGCATTGGATATCACAACGTCTGTTGGTGATAATGATGGATCGGAAAGTTTGATTATAACAATTTCCGGCGTTCCATCCGGTGCAAGTTTATCTGCAGGAATGTATAACGGAAACGGAACATGGACGTTGCTGCCATCGCAACTTTCCAATCTCTATCTAATACCGCCGAATTCTTTTAGCGGAAATTTCAATTTATTGATAAGCGCGACATCTTTGGAAAACGGGACGTACGCAACATTTTCATTGCCGCCTTTACAAGTGAATATTGAAGGCGTCGCTTCGCTACCTGATTTGTCAGTTCATGATGCAATAGGTATCGAAGGAAATCCTGTGGCCCTGGATATTACGGCGGCTTTGACGGATACAGACGGATCCGAAACACTGACGATTGTTCTTCATAATATTCCTGCCGGTGCAACGTTATCTGCAGGTTTTGATGACGGTCAAGGAAATTGGACATTGTCTTCTCAGGATCTTGTAGGCCTCACCCTGAGTTTACCACATAATTATCACGGTAATTTGCAGATCGGGGTCGAAGCGATTTCTTCCGAAGGGATAACGACTGCTGTTAACTCTTCAATTATCAGCATTATCGTTACGCCTGTCGCCCATGCGCCTGCGATTACCGTTTTACCGGCTTCGGGTATAGAGGATGCGAATATCTCTTTAAATATAAGTGTAACACCTTCCGATCCCGCAGAAACTGTCAACGTTACAATCAGTAATTTACCGCCGGGAGCAGTTTTGTCGGCAGGTAACGACAATCAGGACGGAACATGGACTTTAACGCAGGTTGATCTTTTGAACCTGCAATTGATCCCTGCACCAGATTGGAATGGCAATTTAAATCTTTCTATTTCCGCCACATCTTCAATTAACGGCACAATTGCAAGCTCTTCGACATTACTGCCTTTAGCTATTTCCGGAACGGCTGACGCCCCAAGCTTGAGCGTCTCAAATTCCTCCGGCTCAGAGGATAGCCAAATTCCCTTAAATATAACTATAGATGCGGGCGATCATGCGGCAGCTGGGGTCGTAAGTGTCACACTCGGCGGTGTACCGTCAGGCAGTGCATTTTCTGCCGGTATCGATAATCACGACAGGACATGGACATTTACCTCCAGCCAATTAACCAGTTTGCTGTATACGTCTCCGCTTAATTATAGCGGAAATCTGCATTTTACTGTTACAGCAACGGCGAGTGAGAATGGAACATCAGCTTCAACGTCAACGTCTCTAAATGTATCAGTTGCCGGAGTCGTGGATGCACCTTTCATTGACGCAAATCCTGCGAGCGGCCTCGAAGATCATGCAATTCAATTGCCTGTTTCGGCAAACCTGACCGATACGGATGGATCAGAGTTTCTTTCGATTGTTATAGGAAACATGCCGTCAGGCGCAACGCTTTCTGCCGGTATTGACAATCATGATGGGACATGGACGCTGACACCCGCTCAATTGACGGGTCTTACAATCACGCCGCCTGCTAATTTTAGCGGACAAATCGATTTAAGCGTAACAGCCATATCGAGCGAAAACGGAAATTCTGCCCAATCTTCAATGACAGTGTCTGTCTTAACGTCTGGGGTTGCCGATACGCCTTTACTGAGCGTTCAAAATGCATCCGGGAATGAAGGCTCTGCCATACAGTTGAATATTGCTGCGGCGCTAATCGATACTGACGGATCGGAGATATTGTCCATTATTATCGGGAACCTTCCTGACGGCGCAACATTATCTGCAGGCATCGATAATAATGATGGGACATGGACGCTGGATGCTAGCCAACTTGCCAACTTAACAATAACGCCTCCGCCATACGAGAGTGGTACATTCAATTTGCATGTAATGGCAATTTCATCTGAAAACGGAACGACGGCACAAACATCTCTAAATCTTCCCGTAACGGTAAAAGCTATGGCAGATATGCCAAATCTATCCGTTCAGGCAAATATTTCAGGTACAGAGGATACGCCGATCCCGCTTTCTATTTCGGCAGATTTGACCGATACAGACGGCTCTGAAAGCCTGTCGATATTGGTAAGCGGGATGCCGGTCGGGGCGCATTTATCCGCGGGTACTTACAATCATAACGGGACATGGACTTTAACGGCGGCTGAAATTACGGGTTTAACACTAACGCCGCCTGCCAATTATAGTGGTAATTTTACGCTCTCTATTTCTGCCATCGCAACCGAAGGGGGAACTTCGGCTCATACAGACACTACGATTAATATTCACATATCCGGTGTTGCCGATATACCAAACCTCATAACTCACGCAAGCGGCGGGGCTTCCGGCACAGATGTGCCTTTAAATATTCAGGTATCTTCACCTGATACTGACGGCTCCGAGACTTTTCACGTTATGATCGGAAATGTTCCTGCTGGGGCTGTTTTATCTGCCGGGATAGATAATCATGATGGTACATGGACTTTGACAAGTGCGCAGCTGGTCAACTTAACAATCACACCGCCACCGTTCAGTAGCGGCATCATCAACCTGAGTGTCATGGGAATTTCATCGGAAAATGGTACGAGCGCCCAAACATCACTGATAACCCTTCCAGTTTCGATTGGCGGCGTTGCGGACCTGCCGACACTTAATGTTCAGGCAAGTTCAGGCAGTGAAGATCAGGAAATCCCGCTGATTATCGCTGCAGGACTCACGGATAGTGATGGCTCAGAAATACTGATAGTGGAAATAGGCGGCTTGCCTGTCGGCGCATATCTATCCGCAGGTGTCGATAATCATAACGGAACATGGGAACTTACCCCGGATCAATTGACTGGCCTTACAATCACGCCACCGCCTAATTTTAGCGGACAGTTCAATCTGACCGTTAAATCGATTTCATTAGAAGGCGGGACGACATCGGAAATTTTGCTTCCTTTATCCGTTCATGTCTCAGGCATTGCCGATGCGCCTTCTCTTAGCGTATTTGCGGCTTCAGGTATGGAAGACGGAACCATTCCTCTGAATATCGGCGCGTCACTAACCGATATCGATAGCTCGGAAAATCTTTCCATCGTAATCGGCAATATACCAAGTGGTGCCGCTTTATCAGCAGGAGTTAATAATTATGACGGGACATGGACGCTGACAGTCGGACAGTTGACCAATTTAACGATCACGCCTCCTGCTTTTGCCAGCGGTATTTTAAACCTCACCGTAACAGCCATTGCATCAGAAGATGGTACAACCGCCCAAACATCTCTATCGCTGCCTATAACGGTGACAGGTGTGGCGGACTTGCCGAATTTATCCGTGCAGGCTTCAGTTTCCGGTCCAGAAGATGGTTTAATTCTTTTGCCTATTACGGCGTCACTGACCGATACAGACGGTTCGGAGACACTGACTGTTACTATCAGTGGCCTTCCGGTTGGCGCAAGTCTCTCAGCCGGAACGAATAATGGCAACGGAAACTGGACGCTGTCAGCAGGGCAGCTGACAGGGCTAAATCTAATACCTCCTGCGGATTATAGCGGAGATTTTACGCTTTCGGTCTCGGCGATTTCTACGGAAGGATCGTCTTCGGCTCATATCGATGCTTCCATCAATGTGCATGTATCGGGCGTGGCGGATGCGCCGATATTAAGCGTTCAGTCAACTGCCGGTTCGGAAGGCCTGCCGATCCCGCTTGTAATATCTGCTATTTCTTCTGATGCCGATAGTTCAGAAAATATTTCTGTTATTATCGGCAATGTACCGCTTGGTGCCACTTTATCAGCCGGAACCAACAATCATGACGGCACATGGACGTTGGCAAGCGGACAACTTTCTAACCTAACCATTACGCCTCCTGCTTTTGCCAGTGGTTTGCTAAATTTAAGCGTCATGGCGATTTCTTCCGAAGATGGTACGGTTTCACAAACATCTTTATTAAATTTGCCGGTCACAATTTCCGGTATAGCCGATGCGCCTCTTTTAACAGTTTCTGGAGGGGTAGGATTGGAAGACCATGCCATTCCATTGGTTATCAATGCAGATCTGCTTGACACAGATGGCTCTGAAACCCTCAGTATCCGCATTGAAAATGTGCCGGCTGGCGCAAATTTATCGGCGGGTTTAGATAATGGCAATGGAATCTGGACTTTAACCTCGGCAGAATTGACAGGTTTGAATATTACGCCGCCACATAATTTCAGCGGCCAGATAAACCTGCAAGTCAAGGCGATCTCGACAGAAGGCGGTACCGCGTCTGAAGTCAGTGTTCCTTTGACAGTTCAGGTTTCGGGTGTGGCGGATATTCCGAATATCAGCGTTCAGGCAGCCATCGGCGATGAAGGTACCGCGATTCATTTAAGTCTGGCAGCCTCGCTAAATGACACTGACGGCTCTGAAAACTTGATTGTTATTATCGGTAATGTCCCGCTTGGTGCCACTTTATCAGCTGGGACTAATAATCATGACGGTACTTGGATGTTAACAAGCGGCCAATTGGCTAATTTAACCATTACGCCTCCTGCTTTTGTCAGTGGTGTGCTGAATTTAAGCGTCAAGGCGATTGTATCGGAAAACGGAACATCTGCCGAAACTTTACCTGTTTCTCTTCCTGTAACAGTAAATGGTATTGCGGATACACCTAATTTGCATGTAACGAATGCGGTAGGCATTGAAGATAATGTCATCCCTTTGACAATAACGGCAGGCCTTGCCGATACGGACGGTTCTGAAAGTATAAAAATTATCATTTCCGATGTGCCGGTGGGCACAAGCCTGTCTGCGGGTGCCAATCAAGGAAATGGAAGCTGGGAACTAACATCGACAGATCTTGTAAATCTAAATTTTACGGCGGCTTCAGATTTCAGTGGGCAGATCAATCTTACAGTTTCTGCAATTGCATCAGAGAGCGGCACATCTACCCGCGTCGATCTTCCATTGACCGTTTTAGTCTCAGGCGTAGCTGATCTACCCAGTTTATCTGTTCAAGCAGCTACCGGCGCGGAAGGTTCTGCCATTGCTTTGAATATTTCGGCATCGCTCACGGACACAGATGGCTCTGAAAACCTATCCATTATCATTGGAAATATGCCTGTCGGCGCTGTTTTGTCGGCTGGTGTCAATAACCATGACGGTACCTGGACTTTGACGGGTAATCAGTTGGCTGGTCTAGAGATTACGCCTCCGGCTTTTACAAGTGGCGTATTGAATTTAAGTGTAATGGCTCAATCTTCCGAAAATGGTACAACTGCGCAAACATCGATCGCAGTATTACCGGTCAATATTTCCGGTGTAGCTGATCTGCCAAGCTTACAGGTTATGGCGGCTATAGGTATTGAAGACCAGACCATACCACTTTCAATTAATGCCGGATTGGCCGATGCCGACGACTCTGAAACTTTATCTGTTACGATCAGGGGCATTCCCTCAGGGGCCGCTTTATCAGCAGGTACGAATAACGGAAATGGTGTATGGGTATTAACACCGGCGCAGCTGACAGGTCTGACCTTAACACCACCGGCTAATTTTAGCGGTAGTTTTAATTTAGAAATCTCTGCCATATCGACGGAAGGCGCAACGACCGCCCATGTGGATGTAATATTGCCGGTTACTGTTTCCGGCTTGGCTGATGTGCCAAATCTGCTTGTACACGCAGTCAGCGGCAATGAAGATATGCCGATACTATTGAATATTTCGGCTTCGCTTGCGGACTTGGACGGATCGGAAAGTTTGACCGTGATGATCGGTGGCGTGCCCCTGGGTGCCAGCCTTTCGGCGGGAACAAATCTGGGCGGTGGCATTTGGTCTTTGACCCAGGCGCAAATATCAAATCTATCGCTTACCCCTGCTACACACTGGTCTGGCGATATAGGCCTGACGATCACGGCGATATCTTCTGAAAATGGAACTGACGCCTCGGCAATTACCACTATCAATGTACATGTCGCCGGAGCGGCCACAACGCCACTCTTGTCGGTTTTTCCTGTTGTCGGAGTTGAAGACGTCCCGGTTGCACTCGGTATTAATGCAGCTTTGGTCGATGCCGATGGATCTGAAACATTGTCTATTGTTCTCTCCGGTGTCCCTGCTGGTGCGAGCCTGTCCACGGGAATGAATAACGGCAACGGAACCTGGACGCTGACATCCGCTCAATTAACAGGACTTACTTTTACACCGCCACTACATGCAAGCGGAAATTTCGTTTTAACTGTCGAGGCAATTTCATCGGAGAATGGCACTACTGCACTTTCTTCCGCAGCCTTGCCAATTATGGTAGGCGGAACTGCAACTACGCCTGCTTTATCAGTTTCGGCGGCTACGACCTTGGAAGATAACGCCGTACCCTTAGCTATAAATGCGACTTTACTGGATATGGATGGCTCGGAAACATTATCTGTTACGATTAGCGGATTGCCTGCCGGGTCCGCGCTTTCTGCCGGCAGTAATGCAGGCGGTGTCTGGACATTAACTCCTTCCCAGTTAACCGGCTTGACATTAATACCGCCCGCCAACTGGAGCGGCTCATTTAATTTATCTGTTTCAGCGACATCTCATGAGGGAGCTACTACCGCTAGTGCCAGTCTTAATCTGCCTGTCACCGTAAGTGGTGTTGCTGACGCGCCATGGTTAAATGTACATGCAGTCAGTGGCAATGAAGATATGCCGATCTCATTAGGTATTACCGCAGGGCTTGCTGATGCCGATGGTTCGGAAACATTATCTGTGATTGTTTCAGATGTTCCATCAGGGGCAAGCCTGTCCGCCGGAACCGATAATGGAAATGGAACATGGACGCTTTCATTGCCACAGCTAACCGGCCTGTCCGTTACTCCTCCGGCAAATTTCAGCGGTTTATTTACGCTTGGCATAACCGCTATCTCTAGTGAAGGTATAACAAATGCATCAACGTTCGGCAGTATTCCGGTTTCTGTTAACGGAATTGCCACCCCTCCCCTGCTAAATGTTTCGGCGGCATCAGGTTTAGAAGATATACCAATTGCGTTGAGTATAGATGCTTCTTTACTGGATACGGATGGGTCCGAAAGCCTTTCAATCACCATAGGAAATGTTCCATTAGGTGGAGTCTTGTCTGCGGGAGTTAATAATGATGACGGAACTTGGACATTGACGCTGCTACAACTTACTGGGCTTACATATCTGCCGCCGCTCAATTCCAGCGGCCTGACAACCTTATCGGTCACGGCCACATCATCTGAAAACGGCACTAGCGCGGCAACAATTGCCAGCTTGCCAATAAATATAACCGGTGTAGCCGATGCGCCTAATTTAAGCATTCATCCTGTATCCGGCCAGGAAGATACGCCATTGATGCTCGGTATATCGGCATCATTGATCGACACAAATTCGGAAACTCTGAGCATTACAATCTCCGGTGTACCTGCCGGGGCAGTTATGTCCGCCGGCATTAATAACGGTAATGGCACATGGACAATAACTCCGGCACAGCTTTCTAATCTTTCATTAGTGCCGCCTTCCAACTATAGCGGTTTTTTTACGCTAAATGTTACGGCTAATTCTGTCGAAGGGGCATCATCGGCATCGACTGTCGGCATTATACCTGTGACGATTACTGGTATCGCCGACAAACCCACACTCAACGTGTCACCTGCCACAGGATTGGAGAACTCTTCTATTTCTCTTAATATATCTTCCGTCTTGGCAGATACAGACGGATCTGAAATATTATCTGTGACAATTAGCGGTGTACCAACGGGTGCCAGCTTGTCAGCGGGCTTGAATACCGGGAATGGTGTATGGGTTCTCACTCCTGCGCAATTGTCAAATCTCACCATGACGCCACCGCTCAATTATAACGGAGCATTCGCGTTAAGCGTGATCGCGCTTTCAACGGAAGGCGCTACGAACAATAGTATTACAGCCAGCCTTCCGGTTACAATTGCGGGTGTTGCTTCTAGTCCCGCTTTAGTCGTCAGTGCTGCTGTTGGCAATGAAGACACATCGATACCATTGTCGATATCAGCCAGCCTTACTGACTCTTCTGAAATATTAAGTCTTGTCATTAGCGGAGTGCCGTCCGGCGCAAGCCTATCTCATGGCCTGTATGCCGGAAACGGCAAGTGGTCGTTATCAGGATCTGATTTAAGCGGATTGACGATATCGCCGCCAGCAAATTACAGCGGCACGATGGGATTGACCATAACAGCAATCAGCACCGAAACTAACGGCGCGCATGCGGAATTAAGCGTTCCATTAAATGTGACTGTAACAGCGGTTGCCGACGCGCCGATACTCAAGGTTTCAGCCATAGGCGGAAGCGAAGATACGTCGATCTCGCTTAATATATCTGCAATTTTATTCGACAATGATGGCTCAGAAGTTTTAACGGCTACGATCTCTGGTGTTCCTTTGACCGCAACTTTATCAGCCGGAACAAGTTTAGGCGCAGGTATATGGTCCTTAACAGCCGCGCAGTTGGCTAATCTTAAAATTACGCCGCCTGCAAATAGCGATGCCGATTTTACACTGACGGTTTCGATCACCAGCCGGGAAATGTCTACCAATACAACTTCTACTGTTTCGGCAAGCTTGCCTGTTATTGTCGATGCTGTTGCCGATATACCGACAGTTTCAGCATCAAACACCGTGGCGGTCGGTAATCAGGCGAACCTTTCAATTAACGGTTCCCTGACCGATACGGATGGATCGGAAACTATAACCTATCTTGTTCAGGGCATACCAGACGGTTTTGCCCTGAATAAGGGCATAAATAACGGTGATAACACATGGACATTGAAAGCGGGAGATTTAACGGGCTTAAAAATTATCGCACCGGAACAATTTAACGGCCAGCTAAACCTTAAAGTTACGTCTGTATCACATGAAGTCACAGGTGGCTTCGCGGTCAGCACGCCGTATTTGTTCAATGCGCGTTTTGGTAATTATGCATCCGGTTACCTTGTTGATCTTGCATTGGGCGTGAATATTGGCGGCATCGGTGTCGGGGTTCAGGTTGGAGCTTTGCCGCCGATTGATTTATTGCCTGCTTCCGGTGGTATTTTAGGCACATCGGGCATTTATGCGAAAGAGGATACGTCTTATCTGATTGCTGATGCGCCAAATATATTGGGGATTCCCCTGTTGAGTGCGGTGATAGGACTTCTTAGTAAAATTCAATATAGTGGAATTCCAGCAGGTGTCACATTCTCCTCCGGTACAAACAAGGGTGGTGGCGTATGGGAGTTTACATCAGCGCAATTAACCAATCTCTATATGAATGTTCCCGCGAATAGCGACAATGATTTTACAATTCTTGTCACGGCAAAACTCATCGGCCTCGCAGATTTAAATCTGATCAGCACACCCGTTCACGTTATGGGCGTTGCGGACATGCCGAATTTAACGGCAAGCCTTGGGGCGGGCACGGAGGATACGGCCATCGCCCTTAATATCGCTGGAAGTTTAACCGATACGGACGGTTCAGAAACTCTGACGTTTTTGGTGAGCGGCATGCCCGCAGGTTTTACATTAAACAAAGGCATTCAAAACGGTAACGGCACATGGAGCGTTTCAATATCTGATTTAACAGGTTTAATGGTTATTCCTGCCGCTAACTATAGCGGTATGGCCAATCTAGTTATTTCTGCTATCTCGACAGAGCGTGAAGGCGATCAAACTGTCAGGCAGCAAAATATCTCCATCAATATTGCTGCGGTTACGGATGCCCCATTGTTGGCTACCTTGCCGATCCAAAATACCACTGAAGATCAATCGATGACGCTTAATCTCGGTATTTCTTTAAGAGATACGGATGGATCAGAACAGATTGGTTCCGTTACGCTCTCCGGTTTACCCTCGGGTGCGTCCCTTATTGGCGCAACGGATAACCACAATGGCACATGGAGCGTGGATGTTGCCCATCTCGATCAGGTAAAATTTGTGCCTCCTTCGAATTGGAGTGGCGATTTTAATTTGAATATCACAGCAACATCTGTCGAAAGCTCGACAGGATTGACAGGATTGACGTCAAGCTCATCCGGAACCATTTCTATCCATGTGGGTGCGGTTGCCGATGCTCCAATTATTACCGCCATCGATGCGACAGGTTTTATGGATCAGGCTATATCTTTGCACCTGGATGCGGTGCTGACGGATAACGATGGATCGGAAAGCCTGACCGCTGTCATTTCCGGGGTACCAGATCATGCTTTGTTGTCTGCCGGACTAAATAACGGGGATGGCACATGGACGTTGACCAAAGATCAACTATCTTCAGTTACCATTACGCCTCCAGAACATTTTATCGGGGATATTGAATTATCCATGACGGCCTATAGCCGCGACGGCCATTTAAGCTGGATCAGTTCGCATGAAGACTTTACTGTCCATGTAGAAGCGGCAGTCTCTGTTATGTCGAATATGGGCGGATGGGTCGATGCTGAAAGCCAGAATGTAAGTGCTTTCAGCGATAATATGAGCTTCTTTACGGATGTAAATACGCCTGAAAACTCTGGTAATGGTCATGATATTTTCATTCATGACCATTCAAATGGTTAATCGCGCCAAAGCCATCTTCAAGCCTTTGATATAAAAAGATAAAAATTCTTAAAAAACCGCTTGCATTGTCATTCTGAGTCGATTTATAAGTGCGCTCGGTCTTAAACGTCCCCTTCGTCTAGAGGCCTAGGACACGTCCCTTTCACGGACGCGACACGGGTTCGAATCCCGTAGGGGACGCCATATACCTACACAATCCTTTACATTCAGCAAGTTACCTATCTTCCCCAAACCTAGTGGTACAAAACGGTGGGACAAATGGTTGCTATGGTCGCCATACAGACATCCAAAGACAGGGATCTTCTGGCTTCGAAAATCTATTCCAGAAAAGCTCAGGCCTCATTTTGGAGGACGGCGGGAATTTAAAGTTACCTTACGGACTAGGGAACCCAAAGAAGCCAAACTGTTGGCGAGTGTCCGGTTGCTGGAGTTTGAAGATCGCCTTCAGGGAGCCGCCGGAGTATCCACCCCTATCTTACCGCACCTTATGAACTTGTCTCGTTCTATGCGCGACACGTCACACCTAGAAAGTCATATCTACAGTCAGGTAACCAAAGAGACTTTGCTGGATGTATTCGAGCCATGGAGACGCGAGATGCAGCCAAAGGCCAAGACCGCTGACGAGTACCCGATGAGATACAGCAGGTTCTCGTTCTTGATACTTCTTATGAATTATCTAAGCTGTCAAAGCTAGATGAGGGCTTAAAACGCCTCCATATCGATATGGCTAGAACCTATAAAAATCTAACAGTCACCTATGCAGAGTGCTCGTCGGGAAAGCATAGCATTAGGGATGCAATGAGCTTTCTTGAGGATCTTCCAGAGACGTACAGGCGATCTCTACTACAGATCTGTTTAGACAGATAGAAAAGACACATGGAAGTGGCATAAGTAAGAACGTAAAAAACCTAGCAAGGAGGAAGTTGACGACAGTAATTGATCAAGATCCTTTTGGGTGGAGATATGAAGGTAGAACTTTTAAGAGAGCACTTATTCTTCATTAATAAAAATAAGTATTGTTGCTCTATAGGTACCCTTCTTTAAGGGTTATGATACTTATTTATGTTACATGTAAAGGGTTGTGTCAGCTTAAAGCTTTTGCAGATTATGTTGAAGGAAATTTGCTACAAAAATTTGAGGTAGTGTTTAAATAAGGAAGCAATAGATTTTCCCCATGGCAGGTGTTGTCCCTGAACTATCTCCAAGTGGTGTCTTTATCAAAACACAATACTATGTTGTCGATAACAGGGTCTATCTGTGCTGTTAGCAAAGATGGAGAGCCTAATAGCTTTTCTTGGTTCTCTACTTCCTTCAAAAGAGATAAGCGGAAGCTATGGATTAGTCTTCTTTTGATTAGCCACTTATTAAGGCCATCAATCATAATTCCTCTGTAGAGTTTAAGCTTTTGTTCATGGTTGCCATCAAGTGGGTCTATTCGTGTTTCAATCAAACTTTTAGCAATAGCCTTGGCTGCAGGGGTGTGTCTGTTACGCCTGAATGTAAGGTAAGAGCCTCCTATGAAGCGATAATGTGCGAGAAGGCATATCCCTGAGATTAATAGTACTGGCCCTGAGTAACCAGAACAGTCTGTAAGAGACTCAAAGATCGCTGATGCAACCAATAGAGAAAGAAAAGCATAGTCACGGCGCATGATGCCCTCACAAAATGAGACTTATAGTCTGTAGAACTATAGGCTACATACAGGACATCCTTCAAGTATGGATGTTCGCAAGCGCGTTGGCAAGAACGTGAGTAAAGTAAGGAAGTTGAATTACCTACTTAAGCTGACTATCTTTGCTTCCGCGTCTATTGAAACTTTGAGGTGTTATCTGAGTGTCTTTTTCTGACTGGCAAGCCACACAAGTCTTTACACCAGGTACTGCCAATCTTCTGGCCTCGGCAATTTTCTCGTCACATTCAATACAATATTCAAGACTCTTACCCGCTGGAATATTCTTTCGGGCAAATTCCACGGCTTCCGATATGGAATCGTCGATTTGATCTTGCACCGCTCCGTCTCTTGTCCAACCGCCAGCCATATTGATCTATCCTCAAACCATTAAAATAGAGCGGGCGACGAAAATTTCAAATTGCCGATATGATTATGAGATAATCGCTGAATATGCGTCTAAGAAGCCATACGCTTATCATTAACGAGGCATAAAGGGGGTATTCATGGATGAACCTTAAAATAGGAATAGGTTATCGACTCGACTTTTCGTCGAGTGAATTTGGTTAATAAAAATTTGGGATTTGTTGGTTTAAATAATTATGTGATTATTTAAACTATATTCAGGATGACAAATCGGTTTCTTATCTTCAACATAAATCGTCAAAAAATCTAAGCCAATATCCTTATTTTTTATCTGCCTTATTATAGACTTATTAAAAGGGTACACTCTTGAATTTCCAAGATAGGAATTACAAAATTATCTAAATAAATCAATGGTTTATTGGTTGCGGGAGCCAGATTTGAACTGACGACCTTCAGGTTATGAGCCTGACGAGCTACCGGGCTGCTCCATCCCGCGATCAATGAAAAGTAAAGGTAACTCTGTAGATATCTGGAGCGAAGGCGTTTGTACCCTACCTCCCGTCTCAAAGCAAGCTTTAAAACGAATAATTTTTTCTTTTATTTCAAAGCGTTGAAAGTAATAGGCCTATAGCACCAGCTATAATGGCCAGACCAGCCAAAGGGTTTACATCATCATGTGTTTGGCGGAGTTGATTTAAGATATAAAGCCATATCGGCGTCAACGCCATTACGATACCTGGAAAGGTGGGATTTTCAGCAAGCGTAAGAGAGAATGTAAGCGCAAGACTCATACCGGCCGTCCAGAAACCGCACCAAAAACCGCCCCATAGTAACGGCCCGTTAAAAATAGTTGTAACGCGCCCGCCAGCCGGTTTTGGTAAAGCCACGACCCAAGCTATCATTGCGCAAAATATCATCGACAAAAATGTATATGCGGTTCCAATGCCCGACACGCCATTTGCCCCCTCTAGCACCCATTTCGTCATTGCGTCGGTTATTCCAAAAGCAAGACCTATGGGTAATACAATGACGAAAGATTCCCACGAGTTGTCATTGCGACGTATTTTCTGAAGCGCTATAAAAATAGCCACAAGGGAAAAAATAGCGATCATAGTCTGGACAGGCTGATCGAATAAATTAATGCGCTGGCTTGGCGCGATCAGCCACCATGTAGAGAACGCACCGATAGCCGCAACAGGCATAACCATCGACGTCACGCGTCCTGTCTTTTTAGCCGCAAGTGAAAAGAACATAACCATGCCGATTGCCGTGACTATTCCGTCAATACCGGCAACTGTATAAAAACTACGCTTCTGATCGAAAACCGGCCATTCCATCATGGGAAATGCGAAGGCAATCATGATGCAAGCGAAGCTTGCCCGCCATGCATTTAATAATCGGGGCTCAAGTTGAAATTTACGGTTACATTCCGCCAGAACAGCCGCGCAAAAACTTGCGCCCAGCGCCCATAAAAACCACATCTCAAAATCCCCGCTTGATATAAATCAAGAAAATGCAATCCGATGAGATTAGCATAATTTTATGTTCAAAAATATATTGAAAAAACCCCATCGGAGCGTAAGTTTCGCATATCTTTATCAGTTAGCGAGACTAAGCCCATGGAATTCGATCCTGCCTTACTATCCCGTATTCAATTTGCGGCAAATATTACCTTTCACATTTTATTTCCGACAATCACTATTTCCCTTGGCTGGATTTTGCTGTTCTTCAAACTCTGTTTTCAAAGAACGCAAGATTACAAATGGATGAATGCATACTTTTTCTTTACCAAGATCTTTGCTCTCTGCTTTGCTATCGGCGTCGTGACAGGCATTACTATGTCATTCCAGTTCGGCACCAACTGGCCGGGCTTTATGCTAACCGTCGGCAATATTGCAGGACCGCTTTTGGCCTATGAAGTACTTACGGCTTTTTTCCTCGAGGCGACGTTTCTAGGCATCATGTTTTTTGGCTTTCGCCGTGTCAAACCCTGGGTTCATAACCTTGCAACCTTTCTGGTGGCCGCAGGCACAACTCTATCCGCCTTCTGGATCTTAGCTTTAAACAGCTGGATGCAAACCCCCGTTGGCTTCGAAATGGTTGACGGCAAAGCCATAGCGACCGACTGGATAGAAATTATCTTTAATCCTTCACTGCCATATCGTTTTACCCATATGCTGCTGGCCTCCGCTTTGACGGCGGCTTTCTTTATGGCCGGCCTTTCCGCTTATCGCTGGTTAAGAAATGACCGCAGTCCTGCAGTTCTGGCAACTCTTAAAACCGGAATTTATCTGGCAGCCCTCCTGATCCCAATCCAAATCTTCGTTGGCGATCTTCATGGCCTTAATACACTTAAACACCAACCTGCTAAAGTCGCCGCCATGGAAGCTCTTTGGGAAACACGAACCGAGGCCCCATTGGTTTTATTTGCTCTGCCGGACGAAGCAGGTAAAACGAATAATTGGGTTTTAGAGATTCCGAAGCTCGCCAGTTTGATCCTGTCTCATGAATGGGCGGGAGAGATAAAAGGCCTGAACGAATTCGAAGGCGAACACCCTCCGGTCGCTCCAGTGTTCTGGGCATTTCGTATTATGGTCGGCCTTGGTTTATTGATGCTGGCTGTCTCATGGCTATCTGGCATTTATGTCCGTAAACACCAATCGTTGTCCCGATTTTGGGGATATGTACTGGTTGCGATGACTTTTTCAGGATCTGTTGCGACAATCGCCGGATGGTATGTCACGGAAATTGGGCGCCAGCCATGGCTTGTCTACGGTGTGCTTAAAACGAAAGACGCTATTTCGTCCGTTACATCGCCGATGATCATGACGTCCTTGGCAGGATATCTGGCAGTTTACGCATTTCTGCTTGTCGCTTTTATAACCACGGTTTTTTACATGGCTTCTCACGCGCATGAAAATGAAACGGAAGGGCCGACCGATAAAGAAACACTGGGTGCGTGGGGCGCACCGCTCGTCAAAGACAAAGCCAAAAATGAGGATCCCGCATAATGAATGAAATAATCTCAAACGGGCAGTGGCTGCCCCTGGTATTCGCGTTCTTGATGGGCTTTTCAATGCTGGTCTATGCGCTTCTTGACGGCTATGACCTTGGCGTTGGTATTTTGGTATCGCGGGCAAGCGACCAGGAAAAGAATATTATGATTGCCTCGATCGGACCGTTCTGGGATGCGAATGAAACCTGGCTGGTGCTAGGCGTAGGGCTTTTGCTGGTAGCTTTTCCTCTGGCTCACGGCGTTATCTTATCCAGCCTTTATATTCCGGTTGCCATCATGCTGACCGGGATTATCTTCCGTGGGGTTTCGTTTGATTTTCGCTCGAAAGCACATACGAGCCACCGTAAATTCTGGAACTGGTCATTTTTTGGTGGCTCGCTTATTACAGCCCTCTCCCAAGGCTACATGCTTGGCTCTTATATTCTCGGCTTCGATCATAGTTTAAAAGGAGTCGTTTTTTCGATTACTACAGGCTTTGCCTTAGCATCCGGTTACGCGTTGATCGGCGCTTGCTGGCTTATCATGAAAACGGAAGGCGATCTGCAACTCCGTGCGGTTCATTGGGCAAAAATGAGTCTGATAGGGGCTATTGCCGCCATTGCTATCGTTTCCCTCTCCACCCCTTTAATATCCCCCCGAATTTTTGAAAAATGGTTTTCCGTTCCACAAATATTCTATCTTTCCCCTATTCCTATATTGACCCTAACTTTTCTTCTGGGCCTGTTCTTAATCTTATCCAAACTGCCGAAGGAGGGCGACCGCCTGTGTTGGGCACCCTTTGTCCTCACTGTTATGACGGCTATATTATGTTTTATAGGTCTCGCTTATAGCTTCTATCCTTTTATTGTTCCGGAAACAGTCAACTCAAAAGGACTTCTCATTGTTGATTCTGCCAGCGCGCCACAATCTTTAATGATCATTCTGGTAGGGGCTTTGATTGTAATACCCTGCCTGCTCGCTTACACATTTTTTGCTTATAAGGTCTTCCACGGAAAAGCGACCGAGTTAAGATATGATTAATTTCCTTCTGGCATAAATAACTGTTAAAGTCAGAATGACTTAAACTCGAGATGCGGTTAGAATAACGGGCATAACCATGACGCCAGAAGACGAAGACACCTCCCCTTATTCTTATGCATCGATAATCGGCGCGGCTTTTGGCGCTTTAATGATTATTTTGGCCATTCTCATTGGCACCCGCAATTACATTGCCTTCATCAGCCTGGAAGGATTGTTGATAGTCGTCGGCGGCTCCTTGGCTGTCGCATTTATGAGCTTTCAGGCCAACCATGTTGTGGCCGCACTTAAAAGTATCGGTCACATGTTTATGAAAGCAACCGCGACCCATGAAACATTACATCACGATATGGTAGAGATTATCGCCTGGGCAAAAATCGTAAAAGCCAAAGGTATGCGCGGCCTTGAAGATGAAAACTTCAACAATCCCAAAAATGATAGCTTTGTCCGTTATGGGCTGGATATGGTCGTCAGCAATTATTCGCCCGATGAAGTCCGCACAATGATGGAAACCGCCGCCGATGCCACGTATGAGCGAGATACAATTCCAGCGCGCGTCCTACAGGCCATGGCCAGCCATGCTCCCGCTTTTGGCATGGTCGGCACACTGGTGGGCATGGTTATTATGCTCGGTAATTTTTCCGGCGACATGTCTGGCGTTGGCAAAGGTTTGTCTGTAGCCCTTCTTGCCACACTTTACGGCGTTGTCACGGCTAGACTTGTCTATATTCCGGCAGCCTCAAAAATCATCCAGAAACAGGAAGGTTTGCGTTTTCGCAACCAACTTATTACCGAAGGCATGGTCTTGCTTGTGGCAAATAAAACGCCACGCTATATTCAGGATTGGCTCAATAGCTTCCTTCGTCCAGAGAGTCACTACGATATCGACACGAAAATCCAGAGCATCATTAAAAAATAATGCGCAAATCTAGATACAGACGCAGTAGCGATAATGAGCCAGGCCTTGACGATTGGCTCATGACCTATGCTGACATGATTACGCTGCTTTTGTGCTTTTTTGCCGTTTTCCTTTCCGTCTCACAACCGCGCAATGACAAACTTCAGGAAGCCAAGGCTGAAGTAAAAAAGGTTTTTGCCAATCCGGAAGATTTTTACCAGCGCGAAATCAAAGATCCTACAGCGACACATGAAAATCTGCCTAGCGGGAACGGAATTTTACCGACCAACACAGCAAACCCTTTTGGGATCGTTTCTACAAATCGCAATGTTCAGATAATACCGGGAGACCGGATTACAACAATCGAGATGAGCAGTTCGGCATTTTTCCAAAGCGGAGCCGCTACCCTTAATCCTGACGGAAAGCGAATTCTTGATAATATCGCGGCGATTATTAAAGATGATAAATATAAAGATTACCGCGTGGTGATCGAAGGCCATACGGACGACTCACCGATTAATACAGCCCAGTTTCCGTCTAACTGGGAATTATCGACTGCACGAGCCGCAAGCGTTGTGCGTTTGCTTATTGAGCAGGGTTTCCCGCCTGGCCGCTTACAAGCTTCGGGTTATGCAGACACATATCCGAAATTCCCTAACCGTGATACACAAGGCAATTCAATTCCAGATAATCAGGCGCAAAATCGTCGCGTAATCATTCGCTTGGAAAAGATAGAAAAATCAAAATAAATCAATAACTTGCGTATAAGGAACCATTGGCCCTCTATTTAGTTTGTATAATTAAGAGCAAACGAGGTGGATTATGCCAGATCTAAAAGACGAAAAAAAATTGGATAAAGAATTAAAGGATACTTTCCCGGCTAGTGACCCAACAAGCGGGAATGTTTTTGTCGGAGCGCCAATCGAACGCAACTGCACTGATGAAGATTGTGGGTGTGGATCAAAAAAATCTAAAGAATAATTCAAGGCCGGTTTATCCGGCCTTATTTTATCCGATTTCAAAATATTCAAGACAAACCGCAACTCTTTTATCTTCCTTATCTATCCATTCGTGCAGAGAAAAATATTCCTTCATCTTTTCACGCCTTAAGTTGACCTGATCTAAAGGAATCAAATCAAGTTCATTCAGTGCACGGCAAGCGGATTTTGCAAATACCAACCTTAAATCGGCTTGATGCGCCAGTATATCTGCACGGATATCTTCGATAGAAATTTGTAAATCAGTATTCATGTTCAATCATATTACTCAGCCTCGGAAGACTTTATAATATCTGTGATAATTCTTTCAAACTGAATTACTTTTGCTATGCAGCAAATTTAAATGAAATTGCATTTAATATGGCAGTTTTTCCAGTTTGAATGTCTAAACCTTCTTCCCGCATGGCTTCTTCTATTTTAATCTCGATACGCTCTTTTATTTGCGTTTCAATCTTTGCGCGATCTTTAGGATCCATTGCTACCAGTTCTTCTTCGGTATATCCTAATTCTTTCAAGATTTCCTCGCGTATCAATTCTTCCGGCGTTTTGTCCATATATTTCAGAAATTCCTCCGCAGGACTTGCCTTCTTGACTATGGCTTCTGCAGGCTCGACATCGATTGCATTGCTGTCAGGTGATTGGGCTATCGCTTGGGCTTGCCAGAGCGTGTTGGCCGTGTATCCCCCGGAGATGGTGGTACCGGTAATTGTTTCCGTAGACCCGGCAGAATTTGCCGCGTCCAGAGGTCCATTCATATTCTCTTGAAACTTGTCTTCAGCTTTTTCATCCGGCGTTTTAACCCATATTTTATGTAGGTTTTGCTGAATAATACTGTTTAGTCCTGAAATAGACATTTAAAGGCCTCGGTTAAATACAAGGCCTAAAGATGCATAATTCAAGCCAGATTATATTGGCTCTGGCTTACTGAATTTTACACAGACATTTAAAAAACTGTCATCTTTGTAATTGCCCGCCTCGCGCGCCAGAGCTGCCTGATGGTTTACACAAGCCGACCATTTTCTAAGAGGATCTATAAAATTATCATCAGACGATAAAACGGCTTGCCGTGTGGAATTGGCGGAGCTTTCAGATGAACAATACGTCAAGGCAATCAAAGATGCAGAGGCCGCAAAAGCGATGGCCAGCGACGTTTTAGGATATTGATGGAAAAAAGACGATTTTTCGTTGAATGAAGTCATTAAATACACCCGATATAATTTGGCTGTGATTTCTAGCAATCTCTATAATTTATGTCAAATAGTATTTTGAATTGATAACTCCGTAAAAAAATACTACTCAAGTGAATGTCCAAACTGATCAGCATCACCGGAAAACTCGGCAGTGGTAAAAGCACTGTAACCAAAGAATTATGCTCACTCTGGAAATGCAATAAATATTCGACCGGGGATGCCCAGCGCCAGCTTGCCCAGCAGCGCGGTATTACAACGCTGGAACTGAACATCATCTCGGAAACCGATCCTACTATTGATCGCGAAATAGATTCCATGTTCGGGCGTATTGCGTTATCGGATGATGACTTGATTGTCGATTCACGCATGGCATGGTTTTTCCTGCCCCGTTCTCTGAAGATTAAATTGACAGTACAAGGGTTCGAAGCGGCACGGCGCGTATTGCACGATCTGGAGCGCACCTCAGAAAACAGATCTTCTATCGAAGATACATATCAGAACTTGAAATCGCGCCGCGAAAGTGAGCGCCGACGCTTTATTCAAACGTATGGCGTTGATATCGAAGATGAGCGTAATTTCGATCTGGTCATCGATACGACAGATGCCAGCCCGAAAGCCGTAGTCGAACTGATCGATAGCCAATCCCAGCGTTATTTTTCCGATGCACCGATCCATAAATTCTGGGCATCGCCAAAAAGTATGTTCCCGATGATGGCGGCACCTGATTTATCAGATAAGTCCGGGCAGGAATTGATCGATTCGATCCGAGACGAAGGCTTTGATGAACAATTCCCGATCACCTTGGCCGGGAACGAAAACGGATTTTTTATTTTCGACGGCCACCGTAGAGCTTCTGCTGCTCTTCACGCCAATGTCGGTTTCGTACCAGTAAATTTCCTTGGCCAGACCGATATAAGCTATCGCCTGACGCCTGAAGAATTCATCAAGGATAAATTCGACATCTCGCTAGTCAACCCTTGGGAAGAAGAACATAACTTTAAATTCAGCCATGCCCCTGTCCGGACGATTAACGTTTAGGCATCCGGTGTTTCATACGTAACGACACTGCGTACATTCAGTCCATTCCATTCATAGGAATGTTTATGTACGAACGGCAGATCAATGAACGACAGCAAGGCTTTAACTTCATAACCCGCTTGCTTGCATAGATCGGCAGCAGCAGTCATCGTACCACCTGTGGCAAGTACGTCATCCACGATGACAATCCGGCCTTGGCCATGCATGACTTGCATACCCGATGTCGAGTATTCAGTGGAATAAGCAGCTTCGGAAAATGGCGGCGGAATTTTTCCTGCCTTGCGGATCATCTTGAAATTCTTGCCGTAGCGGTCAGCCAAAGCCGAAGCAAAAATAAAACCTCGCGCATCGACCCCTGCGAAAAGATCAACGTCTTTCATTTCGTCTGCAGGCAACAACTCGCCAAGCGCTGCTATTGTATCACTGAAATACCCTTCCAGTAGCGGCGAGATGTCTCTGAATACAACTCCCTTTATAGGAAAATCTTGGACTTTGCGTATATGGGAAGCCAATGGATGCATGAAGACTCTCTTTAATATGTTATAACCTGCCATATATTATCATGCCGCATGAATTTATAAATACGGGCATTGTCTATTTCCTTTGAACCTTCCGGCTCTAATTCTTCCATAACCCTGCGTATTGTACCACCATGGCATACGAAAAGCGGGGTCTCCTCAGATTGCAAATGACGGTTAATTGCGGCCATGACGCGTTTGCCATGCTCTATTGCCTTTTCTTCACCCGGCAAGATTTTCATTTCCTTCTGACGAATTTCCGTGATCTTGCCATCTAGCTCACCAAGATGACGCTCATTCAAATCAGGGTCCTGAATAATATCAATATAGCCTGTAACCGTTAGGGCCGTTACATGCGCCCGGATCAATCCGCTGGAAACAATCAATGTGGGTTTTGGATCAAGGCGATTAAACACGATGCTGGCTATTTCGGCCTGCTTATATCCTTTTAATGTCAGATGCGGATCGCTGCCCGCACCGGATATCAGGCCCACCGCATTATCCGCAGACTGTGCATGACGCATCACGTAGAAACTTTTGGGTAAGACCATTTTATACCTAAAAAAAGCCCGGCTATTACCGGGCTTGATTAACTTTAAAAGTTCTGCAATTAAAAATCCAGCTCTTCACGTCCTACATAGGTATCACGATTAGTATCGAGCGATTGGAATTTGAGCAAAATAGCTTTTTCGCGGTTATCTTGATTATGCGATAATACTTCTTGCGCCCTTGCATCGCCCATATCGGCCTGCATTTGCAAATAAGCTTTATATTCACCTAAATTCAGTTTCTGATTACCGTCCATGTCGGCGCGAGTGTAGGACTGCGCGCGCGTATCGGGACGCTCTTCATGTGCACAGGCGGAAACAGCGAGAGCGGTTGAGATAACAGCTAAAGTTAAAATCTTTTTCATTGAAATGCCCTTTCTAATGCAGGAACCAACAAAAAAGCCCGGGAACAGTTCCGGGCTACTAAGTTAACTTTACTGGCCCAGCCCCCAGTTTAAACGAACCCGCATTACGGCTTCTTGCTGAATTTCCGTTTCCGGCATTATTTGTGCCACAGCATTACGATATTTTTCAGCTTTACCGAGCTCGCGGCCATTTCCGATTCGTCTCGCAAATTCATTGAAAATCTCGGCTTTGTCTTCCACACTTCCATTTGACGACTTAAAAGAAGCTATCAGGAACTCTTCAGGCGTGACTAAATCCATATCTATTCGGGCCAAAATAACCGCCTTTATCTCGCTTTTCGTTTGAGGCTGTAAAAGATTTTCGGCACGGTCGGCCACTTCTTGATTGATGCTGTTTTGGGGATCCAGACTTTTTGCAAATTTTACAAATGCTACTGCCCCATCAGCTATGGATTGTTTTGCAGCAATACGAAAATCGCGGGCTATTAAATAGTTAGTACTCTGATCGATATTCATTAGACACTCCTTTACTCAATAAGCTCAACCTAACCATTTATTAGCAAAAGTCAATATATTATGTGAACTATCAGTACTGGCTTTTAACTCATCTACATATAAGAGGTTAGATTAAGGTACGAACGAAAGAAAAATATATACGGCGAATATAACAAGATGAATAATCCCTTGTAGGACAGTTGTTCTTCCAGTGCCGATAGTGATAATGCTGACGCCCAAAGTAAGTGCAAGCAAAATCCCTTCCTTCGCGCCGATACCTAAAATCAGATTAAGATCGAATATCACCGCAGTAAAGGCGACAACCGGAATAGTCAGGCCGATAGTCGCGAGAGCCGAGCCCATGGCAAGATTCATAGACGTTTGAAGTCTATTTGCGCGCGCTGCACGCAAAGCCGCCAGACTTTCGGGTAAAAGAACCAGCAAAGCCACGATGATACCAACGGTTGTTTCAGGGGCACCGATTTCCATGACTGCAGTTTCAATAGCCGGCGAGATAGCTTTTGCTAGACCGACCACGACCGCCAGAGATAAGCCAAGCAGAAAAAGACTTTTTACCGTTGTCAGGTTTGAAGGAGGTTCGGCATGGATGTCTTCATCAGCTGGGTTAATAGAAGGAAGGAAATAATCTCTGTGGCGAACCGTTTGGACGAATACGAATGACCCATAAAGAATAATCGAGCATACACCGGCAAATATGAGTTGCTTGTCACTGTAAAACGGACCTTTGACCGACGTGGTATAATTCGGTAAAAGCAAAGTCATCACTGTCAACGCAATAAGAACGGCCAAAGCGGCCAGGGCGCCCTGAAACTGAAACCCCTGTTCGTGGTGGCGCAAACCACCCGATAAAAGGCAAAGACCAACAAGCCCGTTGCATATAATCATGACGGTTGCAAAAACCGTATCTCTTGCCAAAGCGGCTTTTTCCGGCCCAAGCAACATGAGAGAAATAATCAACGCGCCTTCAATAACAGTGACACAAAGAGCCAGAACCAATGTCCCAAAAGGCTCACCCACCTTATGCGCTATAACTTCCGCATGATATACGGAGGCAAAGACAACGCCGAAAATCGCCAATCCGCAGGCTCCAATGCCAGGATACGCCATTTCAAAATACGATGCTGCGATTAAAAGTAATAAACCACTAACAGGCCATAACCATGTCCATCTAGGCAGTGTCAAAGATATTCCCATTGGTCCTCGCTTTTGCCTGCATCATAAGCAGGCTCGGCGGATGTGGGAACCATAAATATCTGATTTTGTTTGGATAAGTAAAGGAGAGTCCAAATGGCAGATAAAAAAGAAGACAAAATAAAAGAAGATGCTCAAGATGTCATCAATCCTCCCGAAAGCTGGGGTGATGTTGAATTGAAAGAAGAAAGCAATCGCCCCGATGGACCAGGACAGAAGAAAGATTGATGAATGTGATTTCGTCTTGTATTCTGGAATTATTTAGAGGCTATTCATGAACAAAACATATTTTTTTACACTTTTATCACTGGCAACAATGTTACTTAGCGCTTGTGTAGGTCAAGGCTATCATGGAGCCGAAGTACCTAATCTTGATAAATGCTATCCTGGTCATGAAACAAGCAAAGACTGTCATAATCGCCGTCACATCGACCCGTAAGAAACTCAAAATATCTTTGCACAGATTCATATTTATTATTACAGATAATCTCGGCATCTAAAATTGGTGCTGTGCCATTTTCAGGCATATCAAGTTGCGCGAAATCCTGCGCAAGCCATATAGTCTCTGCTGTATTATTGTCGAGAGCGATTGGAGCAGATATAATTTTCGCAGTTTTTCTCTTTCGTCTTTTACTCATATCGCTGAATTAGAAATAAAAAAGTTAAAAGCAATAAAAAACCCGCCTTTGACTTTGATGTCAGGCGGGTTTTTTGAATTCTTAAATCGTTAGTCAGTAAACTTGTTCTTCTGTGCTTGAAAGATTTGGCAGCGACTTACTCTCCCATGGCTTGAGCCATAGTACCATTAGCCCTGAGGTTTTTCACAGTCCAGTTCGAGATGGGATGGCGTGTTGCACACTCGGTAAAACCACCAAATCATTCAAGAACAGAAAAAACAACACAACTAGTTTTAGATTTGCCTGGCTTCATAAGAATATATCTTATGCTGAATTCTATTTCAGTCACAGTGGGCTTACCACTGCGCGTAATAATCACGAACGATATAAATACCGTTGCGTGGAATTCAAGCCGATCGAGCAATTAGTACCGGTTAGCTACAAGCCTTACAGCTCTTCCACATCCGGCCTATCAACGTGGTGGTCTTCCACGGCTCTGATAGGGATACCTAGTTTTGAGGTCGGTTTCACGCTTAGATGCTTTCAGCGTTTATCCGTTCCGCACATAGCTACCCTGCGATGCGACTGGCGTCACAACAGGTACACCAGAGGTGCGTCCATCCCGGTCCTCTCGTACTAAGGACAGATCCTCTCAAGTATCCAACACCCACGGTAGATAGGGACCAAACTGTCTCACGACGTTCTGAACCCAGCTCACGTACCTCTTTAAATGGCGAACAGCCATACCCTTGGGACCTTCTCCAGCCCCAGGATGAGATGAGCCGACATCGAGGTGCCAAACAGCGCCGTCGCTGGGGACGCTTGGGCGCTATCAGCCTGTTATCCCTAGAGTACCTTTTATCCGTTGAGCGATGGCCCTTCCATACGGGACCACCGGATCACTATGACCGAGTTTCCTCTCTGCTCGACTTGTCAGTCTCACAGTCAGGCAAGCTTATGCCATTGCACTCTTGAAGACGATTTCCGACCGTCTTGAGCTTACCATCGCGCGCCTCCGTTACTCTTTAGGAGGCGACCGCCCCAGTCAAACTACCCGCCATGCAGGGTCCCAAACCGGGATATACCGGTTGTGGTTAGACAGTACGAAGGTCAAGGGTGGTATTTCAAGGATGATTCCACGAAGGCTGGCGCCCCCGCTTCATAATCTCCCACCTATCCTACACATGACAATCGTACGGCCACTGCAAAGTTATAGTAAAGGTTCATAGGGTCTTTCCGTCTAGCCGCGGGAACCCCGTATCTTCACGGGGAATCCAATTTCGCTGAGTTTACGTTGGAGACAGTGGGGAAGTCGTTACTCCATTCGTGCAGGTCGGAACTTACCCGACAAGGAATTTCG
>JAPJQV010000007.1 GCA_030824965.1 Micavibrio sp.
GATACTGGAAAGGACATATCAGGCTCTCCCTTGTCACGTTCCCGGTCCAGCTCTACGCCGCCGTGACGGAAACCCAGAAAATCCGCCTGCATAAACTTAGCCGCGAAACCGGCGAGCGCATTCATTATAAAAACAGTACCGAGAGCGAGGGCGTGATCGAGAGCAACGATATCGTCAAAGGCTATGAATACGAAAAGGGCCATTACGTCGAGATAGAAGACAAGGAGCTTGAGAAACTGAAAGTCGAAAGCAACCATACGATAGACCTTGTTCAGTTCACCGATATCCGCACCATCGACCCGATTTATTTCGACAAACCATATTTCATCGCGCCTGATGGCGATATCGCCATGGAAGCTTATGTGACATTACGTGATGCCTTGAAAGAAAGCGGTAAAGTCGCACTGGGGCAGATTACGATTGGCGGACGTGAGCGGATCGGCGCGATCAAAGCCTGCGGAAAGGGCCTCATCATAGAGACGCTTCGCTATAATTACGAGGTTCGCGAAGCGTCGAAATATTTCGAAAATATAGACGAAGATATCAAGCCAAACAAAGACCAGGTCGATCTGGCCCAGCAGCTGATCAAATCGAAAAGCGGTAAATTCGACCCCAAGTCGTTTAAGGATACCTATCAGGAAGGCCTTCTTGAAATTATCAATGCAAAGCTTGCGCATCGCAAAGCGAAATTGCCGAAGGCTCGTTCCGAACCCGGTAATGTCGTGAATATTATGGACGCATTGAAGAAAAGTCTCGCGCAATCCGAGAAATCAGGCGGGACGAAGAAAAAAACGAAATCCAAATCTTCTGCCAAGAAAAAGAAAGCCGCTTAAATGGCTCTGGAAGAATATAAGAGGAAACGCGATTTCAAAATTACGGCCGAGCCACCGGGAAAGGTAAAGAAATCAGGTAAGAAGCTTTCCTTCGTTATCCAAAAACATGACGCGACGCGGCTTCATTATGATTTCCGTCTTGAATTTGGCGGCGTTCTTTGGAGCTGGGCGGTCACGCGCGGTCCAAGTTTCAATCCGAAAGACAAGCGTCTGGCAGTGCGCACCGAAGACCACCCTTTGGCTTACGGGGAATTTGAAGGCATTATCCCGGAAGGCGAATATGGCGGCGGCACAGTGATGCTGTGGGATCAGGGGGAATGGATACCGGAGGTCGATGCGGCGGAAGGTATTAAAAAAGGCAGCCTGAAATTCACCCTTAAAGGAAAGCGGCTACAGGGAAAATGGGCGCTGGTGCGGATGCATACGCCAGACAAACGCGAGAACTGGCTGCTGATCAAAGAGAAGGATGACTACGCCAATACGCGCAAGAAAGCTGAGACGTTTCTGGATGAATGGGCGTATAGCGTTACCTCGGGGCGTAAGATGGAAGAAATCGCCGAAGCCAAGGAAGTCTGGTCAAGCAAAAAAGGCAAAAAAGAAATATCCAAGGTAAAAGCAAAAAGCAAAACCGGGGCGGCAGACGTTAAAAAACTAATTAAAAAATATCCCGCCGTACAACTGGCAACACTCGTCGACCAGCCGCCGCAAGGCAAAAACTGGATTCATGAAGTTAAATTCGATGGCTATCGTTTGCTGGGATTTGTTTCAGGCGGTCATGTCGTTTTAAAAACGCGAAACGGTCTCGACTGGACGGAAAAATTTCCCGCCATCGCGGAAAGCCTTTCCCGGATCGAAGCCACAGACGCCGTCATCGATATGGAAGCGGTTATCACGGACGAAAAAGGCCGCACATCGTTTCAGTCATTGCAAAGAGCATTTAGGGAAGATGAGACAGGCCGGATTATCGCATACGCGTTCGACCTTCTGCATTTCGACGGAAAAGACCTTACCGGGCTTGGATTGTTAGAGCGCAAAGAAAAACTCGCAACCCTGCTCAAAAAATCGAAAAATACTTCTGCCGTTCTCTACAGTGAGCATATTTCAGGTGATGGGGAGAAGATGCTGGAAAATTCCTGCCAGATGGATCTGGAAGGAATTATTTCAAAAGATGCAGGATCCAAATATAGCACAGGCCGCCAGCGGAATTGGGTAAAGTCGAAATGTACCAAGCGACAGGAATTTATCATTACGGGGATGATGGCGGCGCGATCCGGCGGGCGCGATCTGGGCGCGCTTTATCTTGGTTATTACAAAGGCAAAAAACTCGCCTATGCCGGAAAAGTCGGCACTGGGTTTACCATGAAAAGCGCCGAAGACATCGCGAATAAACTAAAAAAGATCAAATCGTCAAAATCTGTTTTTACGCGCGAAGAAATGGAAGACCTTCCGGCGCAGGAATATAAAAAAATATTCTGGGTAAAGCCGCACCTTCTCTGCGAGATTGAATTTACCGAATGGACCGATAGCGAACATATTCGCCATCCGTCGTTTCAAGGCCTTCGAGAAGATAAGGGTGCGAAAAAAGTCATCCACGAAGAACCTGAGAAGATCGACAAAATAGTCCCGAAGGGAAATGCTACGAAGAAAAAGCACGATTCAGGAAAACTGGTTCTCGAAGGAGTTGAAATCACCCATCCGGAACGTGTGATTGACGAGGCGAGCGGGGTAACGAAAGGCGATCTGGCGCGCTATTATGCGGCAATTGCGCCTTATATGCTTAAATCGATTGCGGGGCGGCCGTTAAGCCTGTTGCGTTGTCCGGCGGGATTGAAAGACCAATGCTTTTTCCAGCGCAATCCGGGCAAAGGCCTCGGCGATCATGTCGAAACTTTTCATTTCAGGTATAAAGGCAAGAAATATGAATATCTTTATATCAATGACGCTAAAGGACTGATGGAGATCGTCCAGATGGGATCAATCGAAATCCATCCCTGGGGTGCGGATATCAAAGATATCGATCATCCTGACTGGATGGTGTTTGATCTTGATCCGGATACGTCGGTGCCATTCGAAGCTGTCAAACTGGCAGCACTGGATTTGCGGGCGCGGCTGAAGAAATTCAAACTGGAATCATTTTTAAAAACGACAGGCGGCAAGGGCTTGCATGTCGTCGTGCCTTTGTCGGGAAAGAATGATTGGGAGGAAGTAAAAACCTTCGCCGAAAATCTCGCCGATCAGATGGTTGAAGACACGCCCGATGCCTATGTCGCGACAATGACCAAAAGCAAACGTACCGGGAAAATCTTTATCGACTTTTTCCGCAATGATTATACCGCAACCTCCGTAGCGGATTATGGCGTTCGCGCCAGGGAAGGCGCTCCTGTCGCTTTGCCCGTTGAATGGAGCGAGCTTAAAAAATTAAAAGCTGCCAGTCAGTTTTCAATGGACGATGTATTGAAACGGATAAAAAAGAATAAGCCGGACATGGCAAGGTATAAGAAGAAACAATCTTTGCCTAAATAAATCTTTTACAGCAATAAGAAAACCCGGTCACAAGGACCGGGCTCTTAATTGCCGTTAGGCAAATTGATTAATCGCGAAGCGCGTCTTTTGCGCCGCCGATAGCATTCTGGACTTTACCGGAAACTTTATCGGCTTTGCCTTCTGCTTCGAGCTTTGCGTCACCAGACACTTTACCAGCGGCTTCTTTAACAGAACCCTTCGCTTGGTCCATCATGCCTTCAATACGATCTCTATTCATTTTAATCTCCGTTTGTTGTTGTGCTTAACCAACGGATAAAAGAGGTCAAAGTTCCGGACAAATTTTTGATGAATTTACAGGCACTTACCGCCAACTTCGGAAAGCGGCATACAGAAAAGCCCACCGTCTTTGCCGTCGGCATCGGCGAAGCATACGACAGGATAGCCGTCCGGCTTACATATAGAGTAGATGCCCGCCATCGTGATCTGGCGTTTCAAGGCGCCATCGCCGCAGGAAGCGAGAGGTAAAGTCATCAAGGCGATCAAGATTATTTTCTTCATAAGGGCGCTCCTGTTTTATGTTCCCAATTCTCGGTTTGATGCGCTTCTGCATCCAAACGGTCTTTTTCGAAAAGTTCGATCAATTGCTGGCGTGATTCGACGGCAAAAGAAATCCAGTCTTTATCGTTATCGTTGAAATGCGCGGCGTCTTCCATGCTTTTGCGGTCATGCATGGCAAATTTCCGTGCCAGTGTTTTGGCGGTAAAGGCACGGTATCCCATAAAGCGCAATACGGCTTCGCCTGCATTCAGTGCCGATGAGAATGTTTCACGTTCTATGTGATCGGCGCCCGCTTTGATGAAATCCTGCGCATTACGGCGGTCATAAGCACGCACGACGATTTTGACATGCGGATAGGATTCCTTAATGCGCTTCGTGGCCTCGACGCTTTTTTGGAAATCATCGATACCGATCACGATAATCTTCGCATGCTCGATGCCTGCTTTTTCCAGCAGATGCATATCGAGCACTTCGCCGTAATAGACCTTCCACCCGAATTTGCGGAGAAAGTCGATCTGGGTTGGGTCATGGTCGAGAATGGTTGCGCCGATACGCTTGGCCTGAAGCAAGCGACCGATAATCTGGCCGAAGCGTCCATAGCCGAAAATAATAACCGGGTTATGTTCGTTGAGCGGCGGCAGGATAGGCGATACTTCGCCTGTTTTGCGCGAGTCAAGCCATGGCACGATGACTTTATCATATAGAAGGATCAGGAGCGGTGTTGCCATCATTGAGATAGAGACGATAACATTAAGCGTGCTGGTCAATTCCGGCGTCAGGAGTTTTACCTGTGACGCAAACTGGAAGATTACGAAAGCGAACTCGCCGCCTTGCGCCAATAAAATAGCAAACATCAGATTATCGCGAACGCTGAACTTGATGAACTTGGCAAGGCCGATCAGTACCAATGCTTTTACCGCAACCAGACCGATAGAAGCGCTGAGGATCATCGGAATGTTTTTCGAGAATACATCGAAATTGATTGTCATGCCGACCGAGATAAAGAACAGGCCGAGGAGCAAAGACTTGAACGGTTCGATCTGGTTTTCAATTTCATGCTTGTATTCGGAGTCAGCCAGAATGACGCCGGCGATAAATGCGCCCATGGCGGGGGTCAATCCGGCAGATAACATGATAAACGTAACGCCGATGACGAGGAGCAGAGCAGTAGCCGTAAAAATCTCCCGCACGCCGGTTCTGGCAATATAATGAAGAACATGACGGACAGCGTAATGACCGGCTGCGATCAGTAAAGTGACCAGCCCTATAACTTTCAGGCTTTTCTCCCAAAGTGATCCGCCGCTGCCTTGTTCGACGACTTTCAAAACATCGGTAATGGTTTTGACATCCGTGGCCGTTGCCTGAGCCAATAGCGGGATAATGGCAAGAATAGGAATAATCGCCAGATCTTGAAAAAGCAGAACTGAAAACGCGGATTGCCCCGTCTTGGCGGGAAAAAGATTTCGCTCTGACATAATTTGCAGGGAAATGGCTGTTGAGGATAATGCGAGACCCAGACCGACCGCGGTTGCTATTGGCCATGGCATGCCAAAAACAATACATGGGATTGTGATAAGCGCTGTTGTTGCCACCATCTGGCTGCTGCCAAGCCCGAGCAGGCTTTTTCGCAAACGCCATAAAACTTTAGGTTCCAATTCCAGACCGATAAGAAACAGCATCATAACGACGCCGAATTCGGAGAAATGAAGAAGAGTTTCCGCTTCTGTAATTAATCCCATGCCGAAAGGGCCGATAATAACGCCCGCGACGATATAGCCGAGGACTGTGCCAAGGCCTGATCGTTTGGCGAGCGGCACGACGATAACGGCGGCGAGTAACAATATCAGGGCATAGAAAAGGAAATCTCCGTGCATGTATCAAACTTCCTTCTGGGGGATTAGCTAGAATTTCGGTGTAAGCGGGCTTTCAAATATAGGCAGGTCTTTTCCGTTGACCAGATCCGTAATGATTTCCTTGAATTTAATCGTATGGTCTACGACGTCTTGCGCTGTCGCCGTGCGGGTATTCTTGAAAACCAAAGGTTGTAAATATTTCATGCCGCACTGGAAAGCGATCTGATCGAAAGGCAGCATGAAATAGGCAATCGGGTATCTCTTGTCGTAATCACTGTCACGATAAAACTCGCCGCCGATACCGGCTGTAACCGCCGATAAAAGTTTCTTGTTTTCCAATTTGGTACCGCCGGGACCGAACGCCCAGCCGGGGGACAGGACCAGATCGATCCATTCTGTCATTAGGGCAGGGCAGGTGTACCAATAGAGCGGGTGCTGGAAAACGATAACGTCATGCTGCTCGAGAAGTTCATGTTCTCTTGGCGCGTTGATGTGAAAATCCGGATATTCTTCATACAGGTCATGAAAAGTCACGCCGTCCATATTGCGAACGGCTTCGATCATCGGCTGGTGAATGCGGGATCGGTGAAGTGCCGGATGGGCAAATAAAATAAGAACTTTGGCCATGAGATGACTGTAAAGCCCGACTCATTCAAAGTCCATGATTTATCAGTAATTTAAAGTAATTATCCGGACCGCAAATACGAAATGGCCTGATCGCGTTCGAACAGGTATAAAAGCGCTCTTAAAGCCTGCCCGCGCGGGGTTTTCAGGTCTAAATCCTTTGAAAGAATCAATCTTGCATCGTCTCGGGCGGTTAATAAAAGATCTGAATGCGCCGCTATGTCGGCAAGTTTAAACTCGGGCAATCCGCTTTGCTTGGTGCCGAGAATTTCCCCGCCGCCGCGCAATTCCAGATCTTTCTCGGCAATCAAAAATCCGTCTTCGGTGTCGCGCATGATTTTCAACCGCTCTTTCGCCGCTTCCGATAAAGGCGATGCATAAAACAGGAAACAATAAGACGCTTTATCGCCGCGCCCGACGCGGCCTCTCAATTGGTGCAATTGGGCAAGGCCGAAGCGCTCGGCATGTTCGATCACCATGATCGTGGCATTGGGCACATTCACGCCGACCTCGATAACAGTAGTGGCGACCAATATATGAATTTCACCGCGGGAGAATTTCTCCATCACCGCGTCTTTTTCGGCGGCTTTCATCTTGCCGTGAATAAGGCCGACATCATCGCCGAAGAATTTCTGTAAAACCTGATAGCGTTCTTCCGCCGCTGCCAAATCAAGAAATTCGGATTCTTCGACAAGCGGGCAAACCCAATATACTTGTGCGCCTTCTTTTGTCTGGCGCTGCAATCCCGCGATCATGTCTTCGAGCTTGTCCTGCGCGATCAATCGCGTATCGATGGGTTTTCTTCCCGGTGGTTTTTCCATGATGCGCGATACATCCATATCGCCGTAAGCAGTCAGGGTGAGGGTGCGGGGAATAGGCGTTGCCGTCATCACCAGCACGTCGCTGGCGCGGGTTTTGGATGAGAGGAGCAATCTCTGTTGCACGCCGAAACGGTGCTGCTCGTCAATCACCGCCAGTCCTAAATTGTCAAAACTGACGCTTTCCTGAAATAATGCATGCGTGCCAATAACTATTTGTGCCGATCCGTCTGCGATTTTCTCGACGATCTTATCCCGCGCCTTTCCCTTATCGCGTCCGGTCAAAACCACGAAAGAAATGCCGATCTTCTCGAAATAAGGTGCAAGTGTTTCCGCGTGCTGCCGCGCAAGAATTTCCGTAGGGGCCATAATTGCGCCTTGGGCGCCGCTATCGACCGCATTCATCATAGCCAGCGCGGCGACAATCGTTTTTCCCGATCCTACATCGCCCTGAAGCAAGCGCGACATACGAAGCGGTTCTTTCATATCCGCGTCGATCTCGTTTAAAGCTTCGGCTTGCCCTTTGGTCAATTTCCATGGCAAAGCGCCGAGAAGTCTCTTGCGCATATTGCCGTTCGTTTGAAAAACGCGCCCGTTTTGTTTCTTTTGCTGGTTACGAACGATAAGAAGCGCTAACTGGTTAGCCAGAAGTTCGTCATAGGCGAGGCGTTCCCGCGCAGGGGCGTTTAATTCCAGATCCTGCGGCGATGCCGGGTAATGGATTTTAACAGCCGCACCTTTCCAGTCCTGCCACTCCTTGCGGTTTTTATGCGCCTCATCCAGCCATTCCGGCAGCTGCGGCACCTTATCAAGTGCCGCTAAAATGTTCTTGCGCAAAGAGCGGTTGGTAATACCGGCAGTAAGCGGATAAATCGGCTCGATAGCTTCGGCATTGTCTTCAGCGCCGCTGCCTAAAATATCGGGATGGACGATTTGTTTCGTGCCTTTGAAATCCTCGACCTTGCCACTGATCACGACGCTCTCATTGACCGGATATTGTTTTTCGATCCATGCCGGATGGGCGTTGAAAAATACAAGATCCATGAAACGTGAATTATCGCGGACGCGAATGCGGTAAGGCATGTTGCGCCTTGGCGGGGCGGAATGCTTATCGACGGTCACGGTAACGATGACCGTCTGGTCCGCTTTCGCTGCGGAAATATTTTCGACTCTCTGGCGCTCTATAAAATCTATGGGCAGGTGAAACAGCAAATCCAAAAGTTTCGGCCCGCCGAGAAGTTTCTCAAGGAGCTTGAGATTCTTCGGTCCAATCCCCTGTAAATTTCCAAGAGATTGAAATAGCGGATCAAGAACGAAAGGGCGCATGGCTGAAAGTTATTTCACCTTGACATAAATGTAAATGCGCCCGACATTGCGGCATGGAAAAAACCTATTCTACTGAAGAGTTTCGCCGGATGCTGAAGTTTCGTGCCTGGCACCGCGGCACGCGCGAAATGGACCTGCTTTTGGGGTCTTTTGCCGACCGAAATATCGACGCTTTTGACGCCGATCAGCTGAAAGAATTTGAAAAACTTCTCGAATGTCCCGATCCCGATCTCTATGAATGGGTGTCCGGCCAGTCAAAACCGCCCGAAGATGAAGAATCTTCGGTAATGACCTTGCTTTTACAGCATCAATTTGCCAGATAATTGCGCCAATGGCGCAAGTTCAATCAAAATCCGGTAGCACAGATTTCAAAATCGTCTATGGCGTTCCTGAAGGCCAGGACGCTCGCCATTTGGTCATGCGCGCCCGCGAACTGGCAAAAGAGAAAAAGACGCTTGTCCATGTCGCGCTCGACGAAACGCGCCTTGCTGCGCTGGAAGACCTGATCCGCTTTTTCGGCAATGATGTTCAGCTTGTTTCTTTTCCGGCATGGGATTGTTTGCCCTATGACCGCGTCGGCCCGAATACCGAGATCGTCGCGCAGCGTATTTCTGCGCTTGCCGAAATGCTGGAATGGAAAGCACAGGATTTATTCAAGCCTCGCATTATCCTGACGACGGTGAATGCGATCATGCAGCGCGTGATGATGCCTGACCATCTCTTATCCGCACATTTATCGGTGAAGAAAAAAGGACGGCTCGATCAAAAGAAACTCACCGCGTTTCTGGTCGATAACGGCTATACTAAAACCGAAACCGTGCGCGAGGCAGGGGAGTTCGCCATTCGCGGCGGGATTATAGATTTATTTCCAACAGGACAGGCGGAGCCGGTGCGCATCGACCTTTTCGGCGATGAAGTCGAAAGCGTCCGCAGTTTCGATCCGTCGTCACAGCGCACAACCGAAGATATAAAAGAATTCAACCTGCGTCCGGTAACCGAATTTTTTATGACGCCGGACGCGATTGAAAAATTCCGCGGTAGCTACCGCGATCTTTTCGGCGTCAATCAATCGAGCGATCCGCTTTATAACGCAGTATCGGAAGGGCGCAAGCATTCCGGTATGGAACACTGGCAACCGCTTTTCTTTGACGAGATGTCGACTTTGTTCGACTATATTAATCGTCCGGTTTTATCTTTTGATTCCCAGTCCGAAGCCTCCCGCGCCGAACGTCTGACGCAAATTCATGATTTTTATCAGGCCCGCCAGACGCTCGACAAATCGCTACAGGAAAAAAAGAAGAAAAAGGAATCCGATGTTTCTCTAAGCGGCGGCCTCTATCATCCATTGCCGCCGAAACTTCTTTATATAGAGAATAACGAATTCGAAAACCTGATCGAAAATACCGATCCTGAAATTCTGCAAAGTTTCGCCTCGCCGAAAGAAGAAGGAAAGACAGAAGCCCGCAAGGCGCGGGAATTCGGTGATATCCGCGCTCAGGCGAACTTAAATCTTTTCCGCGAAGTCGGCAATTTCCTGAAAACGCAGATTACCGATACGCGCAAAGTCGTAATCGCCTGTTATTCCCAAGGCTCGCGCGACCGCCTGAAGTTGATGATGGAAGACAACGGCGCTTCTAATCTCGTCGTCTGCGAAACCTATGACGATATCCGCAAACTAAAATCACCGCAGATCGGCTTTACCATCCTGTTACTCGATCACGGCTTCATCGCGGACGATCTGGCGATTATCACCGAACAGGATATTCTCGGTGACCGTTTGGCTCGTAAAGGCAAGCGCCGCAAGAAAGCCGATAATTTCCTCAAAGAGGTAACCTCGCTCAATCCCGGCGATCTCGTCGTCCATATCGATCATGGTGTCGGACGTTTTGAAGGGCTGGAAACGCTGAAAGCGGGCGGCATTCTGCATGATTGCCTGAAACTCGTCTATCACGCGGGCGACAAACTGTTCGTTCCGGTTGAAAATATCGAGGTTCTCTCGCGCTTCGGCAATGAAGACAGCAATGTCGATCTCGATAAACTCGGCAGCGGCTCTTGGCAGGCGCGAAAAGCCAAGGTCAAAAAAGATTTGATGGTCATGGCCGAAGGCTTGTTGAAAATCGCCGCTGAACGACAGCTCCGTGAAGCCGACCGTCTCGATATCCAGACCGGACCTTACAACGAATTCGCGGCGCGGTTCCCGTATCAGGAAACCGACGACCAGCTTCGTGCTATTTCGGAAAGCCTGTCCGATCTCATGTCCGGCCACCCGATGGACCGTCTTGTCTGCGGCGATGTCGGTTTCGGCAAGACCGAGATTGCCATGCGCGCGGCTTACGTCGCGGCGTCGAACGGCATGCAAGTCGCCATTATCGCGCCAACGACCTTGCTCGCCCGCCAGCATTTCAACGGCTTTACCGAGCGTTTCAAGGGGCTCGGTTTCCGCATCGTCCAGCTATCGCGCCTTGTCACGGCGAAGGACATGAAATCCGCCAAGGACGAGATCGAGAAGGGCAGCGCGACGATTGTCATCGGCACGCATGCGCTGCTCGGCGGAACGGTCAAGTTCCGCAATCTGGGCCTTGTCATCGTTGATGAAGAGCAGCGTTTCGGCGTGAAACAGAAAGAAAAGCTCAAAGAACTGAAAGCCAATGTCCATGTCCTGACCCTGACGGCAACGCCTATTCCGCGCACGTTGCAAATGGCCCTTTCGGGCGTGCGAGATATGAGCATTATCGCAACCCCGCCGGTGGACCGTCTGGCGATCCGCACTTTCGTCATGCCGACCGATCCGCTGGTCTTGCGCGAAGCGATCCTACGCGAACATTATCGCGGCGGGCAATCTTTCTATGTCTGTCCTCGCATTAAGGATATGGAGCCGCTTGAGACGATGCTCAAGGATCTCGTGCCGGAAGTAAAGGTTATCACCGCGCATGGCCAGATGACGCCGACTGAACTTGAAGACCGTATGACCGCGTTCTACGAAGGCCAGTACGGAATTTTGCTGGCGACGAATATTATTGAATCCGGTCTCGATATCCCGGCGGCCAATACCATCATCGTTCACCGCGCCGATCTATTCGGTTTGTCCCAGCTTTACCAGATACGCGGACGCGTCGGGCGATCCAAGGTTCGCGCCTACGCTTACCTGACGTACGATCCGCAGAAACAATTAACGCCACAGGCGCAAAAACGCCTCGAAGTCTTTGAAACGCTTGATAGTTTAGGGGCGGGCTTCCAGCTTGCCAGTCATGATCTCGATATTCGCGGCGGCGGCAATTTGCTTGGTGATGAACAATCCGGCCATATCAAGGAAGTCGGGATTGAGCTGTATCAGCAAATGCTGGAAGATGCTGTCGCGGCGTCGCGCGCCGGTATTGGCAAGGAAATCGAGCTGCCTGATACAGGCTGGAGTCCGGTTATCAATATCGGGACTTCCGTATTGATTCCAGAAGTTTATGTGACGGATTTAAGTGTTCGCATGAGCCTTTATCGCCGCCTCGCTGAATTGGAAACGGAAGAAGATATTGAATCCTTCGCCGCAGAATTAATCGACCGTTTCGGTAACTTGCCGGAAGAAGTTAAGAACTTGCTTGATATCGTGAAGATTAAACAACTTTGCAAAATCGCAGGCGTCAATCATCTGGACGCTGGACCGAAGGGGGCAGTGATTGGTTTCTACAAAGACACACCGCCCAATCGCGACAAACTCATCAAGTGGTTTACCGAAAAAGGCTCAAGCGTCAAATACCGCCCTGATCATAAAATTACCCTGTCCCGCAACTGGGAAAACGCCAAGGAACGGGTAAAAGCTGTCTGTAATCTGGCGAGTGAATTGGCGCGTTTGGCAGCATAGATCATTTATGGTAAGATATTGATCTGAACGGAGAAATGCCATGCCATCCTATCTCGATCTGCAAGTCGTCGAAGCACTGACAAAAGCCAAAGGTAATCAGACCAAGGCCCGTTCTATTCTGATCTCTATGGCGGCAGAGGACCAGCGTCTGCTGATGGCGCTTTCCAAGCCATACTTAACCGCGATGGCGGCGCAGGCTTTGAATCATCACAGTGCCGTGGTTAAAAAACAAAAAGCCAAGGCGTCAGCCGATCTTCCGCCACTTCCGAAAGCTGCCAAAGGCCAGGGCGGTTTCGGCCTCGATCTCCTGAAAGCTCTGGGAGGCCCGAATGTCGCCAAATTCGGACAAGAGGATGCTGCCCCGCCGATCCGTAAACGCGCCGCGTCCTCGGAGCATGTCAATGCGCTTAAACTCATAGCGTCGAAATCAAAGACGAAGCCCAATAAATAATGTTCAATGAAGACTGGAAGCTCGAATTCCTGTCCCGCGAGGGATGGCTCGACGCCGCGGAAACGCGTGTCGGGGAAGACTGGTCGCTGCGCCGTTTTACGCGCCTTTCCCAAAATGGTCGAACCGCTATCTTGCTTCAATCCGTCCCTGATGACGATCCTCTGGCGATGCGCGGGCATAAACTGGGCGAATATGTAACGATTTCAAATTATCTTGAGCAGCTCGGTTTTAACGTGCCGGAAATCTTGGCTCAGGATATTGACCGGGGCCTTCTGCTGATGGGAGATTTCGGCGACCGATCTCTGCACGATGTCTTTGAAGATAATGCCTCCGATTTAAAAGAATGGTATTTGAAAGCCACGGATATACTGGTCGATCTATATAAAAAAACGCCGTTCAATGATTTAAATCTCGCCAGCTATTATGACGGTCACATTCATCCGGCACGCCGTTTTATTATTGATTATTATCTGCCGCATGTGACAGGCAAGTCAGCGGACGAAAAAACGGCGCAACATTATCTGAAAGTCTGGGATGACATTGAAGAATCCCTGCCGTCCATCCCGTTTCGCTTTCTATATATCGACTTCCATCCGCAAAACCTGATGATCGATGGGGATCGCTTAGGCTTGATCGATTTTCAGGGCGCTTATTGGGGGCCGGTCCCCTATGATTTGGTCAACCTGTTAGAGGATGCGCGGCGTATCGTGTCGGCAGATATCAAACAGGCATGTTTGCAGAGATATCTTGATTGTATTCCCGTCAATGAAAGGGAAGCGTTTAAGGAGTGGTATGCAGTTCTGTCCGCGCAATTTCACTGCCGCGTTATAGGGCAGGCTGTTAAACTGGCTCAAAATGGCAAGCCGCGTCTTATGGATTATGTGCCGACGCTGCAAAAACATCTGGCGGCAGATTTAAAATCCCCGACCCTTAGACCACTCAAAGATTTTTTAGCCGGCATTGGTATCGGTTTCTAGGCCGGATAAGGCTGTTCCCTGATGCATTCTGATCGCTGCTGCCGGAACTGTAATGGCTATACCCAGGATAAACCACATGAAACGTGTATATAAAAGCTCATGCATGACTGACATGATGGCAAAGGTCAGGAATATGCCAAGCGCAAGAGAATTGATTGTCTGAATATATTTGTTCGGATTTTTGAGTTCGCGCGACAATGTAAAAATAATCAGCCAGAAAAAACCGCCGAAAACGGCTATGCCGACCAGTCCGGTTTCGCACAATATCCAAACCGGCGTTGAATCGATCACGTCAAGAAATACGCCGAATTTTTCCGGCTGCCCGAATTGTGTCGTGCCCAATCCGCTACCGAGAATTGGTGATTTGGCCCAGAGTTCGATAGCGAAACTATTGACCTTTAACCGCAAAAGATCGCTTGGGAATTGGTTTACCGGGATTTTTACCTCTACGACATTGCCGCTTAGTTGCTTAAGTAGCCCCGGCAATTGGACGAATTGAACATTTTGGTATTGCTTGAAAATAAAATGCGGCCCGTTTGGCTTGTTATGAAGGGCGGCCAGCAAGGCAACAATGGCACAGCCCAATATCAGGGCAGGGGCGATTGATTTAATGAAATACGCCCGGTTGATAAAAATGAAAGCTACAATCTGAAGGATCAGCAATATCCAGCAGGAGCGCGAGCCTATCTGCACATGAATAAGCGGCAGCATGATCCAGAAAAATTTCTCGGCCAGCCCTCCAAGCAAAGGCTTGGGCGTGTTGCCGTAAAAGAACATCAGCGTCGTCACCGATAATATCAAGAAACCCAGCGCGTTGCGGTTGGCCATCAGGCCTATAAAAGGGTAGGCGATGAGGCCGTCGACTAAATTAAAATCCTGCAAGGTGATAACGACGCTGCCGATGGTGCAGACGCACAAGGCGAAAATTGCCATGACGCGGAAAAATTTATAGATTTTGATTGATTTGCCGTTATAGGCAAACCATGCGCCCCAGAGGAAATAGGCAAGCAGGACGAACCATCCCGTTATCTTGTTGTGAAGTCCCCATTTGGAAATTTGCCCTTGATGAAGGCTTCCCGTGTACAGCGCGATAAGAAGCACTGCCGTCATGGCGGCAAGCCATAGATAGGTATAGGGAATTTTGTAAACCGGCCATTCGGATTGTTTCAACCATAAGCTTGCTAAAATCAGGATGCCGGCAACCGGTAGCAGGAAATCCGCCATATTGAAGCGCAGCCCTGCATAAGTTTCCGTTGCAAAGAAATCCCATTGTACCTGTAGCAGGCATCCCGCTAGCAGGCTTAAGCAGATTATAGCTTTATTGAGATATGATATTTTATACGTCATTCTTTGCCGCGCCTTTACGGGACAGCTTTAGCAGTTTTTGCAAGTCGCCGGTAAAGATGAGCGGCAGGGCAATCATGATTGTCCCCAGAATACTTAAGATGCCGACCTGAACCGAGATCAGAAACGCGCTTTCCATGGGAATATGAAGAAAACCTAATGCGACGATAAATGCGCCTTCGCGGATTCCCCAGCCGCCGAAGCCGACAGGAAGGGAGGAGACAATGGAAATGAATGGCATCATGGCGATGAATTCAAGCAGGTTGATGTCCAGTCCAACCGCTTTGGCGGCAAAACAGGCGGCTATAAAAAAAGACATTTGCGCCATCAGGCTGCTCAAGACGATTTTCAAGGCGATAGAAGGCTTGCGAATGAGTCGATACATATAAAGAAGGGCGGTATAAAGGGACTCCCGTTTTTTTATGAACGGCAAAGCGAATTTTAATGTTCCCAGCCCTAGCAAAATACAAAGTGGCAAGGCGATTGCCAGCTCGATCAAAGAGGATTTCACCGTATCGCCGGGTACAATGTCGGTCAGGACGGGTGAAAATAAAACGGCAAAAAAAAGCATAGCCAAAAATGTCATGGCACGGTCGGCAATAACAGCGCATAAGGATTTCAAAATCGACAGACCGTAATGCCGGGCCAGGAACAGGCGTACGAACACTCCCCCGACGGAAGTGATAAGAACGAAATTTGCGAGCTGGCTGGCGACACTGATATTCAGGGCTGTTTTAAAATCGACAAGTTTTTCTTCGGCGTTCATGAAATATTTCCAGCGCAGGGCCAGAAACAAAACTTGGCACCCGATACAGATCATGGCTGCGATAAAGAATTCCGGTTTGATCTCGGCAGCCAGCTTCGCCACATTCCCCCAATCCATGCGAAAAAGAATGATTGTCACGATAAATGCTGCAAGGCACATCTTGATAGCAAATTTATGGCGGGACCAGATCGTTTGGAGAAAATTCATCAGCTTGGCTTTAAGTGTCTAATATCAATGGAATAAAGCCGCGTTTGGCGGCGGTCAATACGCTATATGCGTTTATCTTGATTTTCCGGTTAAATCGTCATAGTTTCGCGAACCTGAAAGCTCAAACAAGGATTTAAGAGTATGTCGATTGTCGCCTCACGCCTGAACAAAATCAAACCGTCGCCGACACTGGCCGTGACAAAAAAAGCTTTGGAGCTAAAGGCGCAAGGTAAGGACATTATTTCTCTGGGCGCGGGCGAGCCTGATTTCGACACGCCGGAATGGATCAAGGCCGGCGCAAAAGCGGCTATGGATAAAGGCGATACGAAATATACGGCCGTTGACGGTACGCCTGCCTTGAAAGACGCGATCATCGCGAAATTCAAACGCGACAATAATCTGGATTACACACGCGAGCAAGTCATCGCTTCCACTGGCGGTAAACAGGTTCTCTATAACGCGCTGATGGCGAGCGTCAATCCGGGCGATGAAGTGATCTTCGCCGCGCCTTATTGGGTATCTTATGTCGATATGGTGATTTTGGCCGAAGGCACGCCTGTCGTCATCGAATGCAAGATCGAAGACGGATTTAAATTGAAACCGGAGCAACTCGAAGCCGCGATAACGCCGAAAACCAAATGGGTGCTTTTGAATTCTCCGAGCAATCCTTCAGGCGCGGCCTATTCTAAACAAGAAATGAAAGCCCTGACCGATGTGCTGGTGAAGCATCCGCATGTCTGGGTGATGACAGACGATATCTACGAGCATCTGGTCTATGACGGTTTTGAATTCCAGACGCCGGCGCAAGTGGAGCCGAAACTTTATGACCGCACGTTGACAGTCAACGGCGTTTCAAAAGCTTACTCTATGACTGGCTGGCGTATCGGTTTTGCCGCAGGCCCGAAAGACCTGATTAAGGCCATGGGCGCGATTCAGGGCCATTCCACTTCGAACCCGAGTTCGATCTCGCAGGCGGCAGCAGTTGCCGCTTTGAACGGCGATCATTCTTTCCTCAAAGACTGGTGCAAAGTTTATAAAGAGCGCCGTGACATGGTTGTCGCCATGCTCAACGATTGTGAAGGCTTGAACTGCCCGACGCCGGAAGGCGCATTCTATGTCTACCCGTCCTGCGAAGGTGTGATCGGCAAAACAACGTTGTCAGGCAAAAAGATTTCCAACGACGAGGATTTCGTGACGTATCTTCTTGAAGAATACGGCGTAGCGGCGGTTCATGGCGCGGCGTTCGGCCTCTCGCCTTATTTCCGCATTTCCTATGCGACATCGACGGAAAATCTGAAAGAAGCCTGCGGCCGTATTCAAAAGGCTTGCGCTGAATTAAAAGGCGCGGCGACAAAAGCTGCTTAAAGGTTTGAAAATTCCGGCTTACTAGTCAGGACGGAATTTAAACCTAACTTATTGCGCATGCTTAAACACAATGCAGGTAACGTCCTTTTTCTGATCTTGATTGCCGTAGCTTTATTTGCGGCTTTATCATACGCAGTAGTACACTCAGGCCGTGCCGGTCCGTCGAATATGACATCGGAAAAAGCGGCGTCGGGCGGGGCTGCTATTATTCAGCATCTTGCCACAATCCGTCAGGCGATCGACAGGATGAAATTGTCCAATAACTGCCAGCCAGAACAGTTCAATTTTACCTCGTATTATTTTACCCAGAATAATTCCAATTCGCCGTCCGATAAATCCTGTCATCTTTATGATCAGGCAGGAGGGAAAATATCGGCTATCACATTTCCCAAAGAATATTTCGACCAGAAAAAATTCGGTGCAGGCAATCTATGGAATACCAACTATGGGACCTATGCCGATTATCGCGTTACCTTTAATTCAAATAACAGATGGCTTAACATTGGGACGCACAATGCGGGCGATGCAAGTGTCGACTTAATGGGGCAGATCTATGGGATCAGTAACGAAGTCTGCCGCGAAATCAATCGCCAGCTAAATATTAACCCGCCGACTTATGCGCCGCCGACTTACAATCAATGGGTTACAATTGGATTTTACGGCACTTTTACGAACAGCAATGTTTTTATTTTTCCCTACTCTTTAGGCTGTATATATAATTCAACCTATCAAGCGAATTTTCTGGTTTATCCGTTCATAGAGAGATAATTATCAAACACTCTCTTTTTTCCGGCTGAAAAACCGCAATCCTTTATGCGGCCTTGGCGCAGGCGCATTGGCTTCGCCTTTTTCTTTTTGCGCGGCTTCGTAATTCTTCACCAGTAAATCGCAAATGTGATCGAATTTCTTGCGGTTCTCTTCCAGTGACATTTCAAAGAAATTTCTCAGGCGGCGGATATTTTCCGGGCTGGCATCGTCGATATCGGTCGATGGATAATCTTCGCGGTAATCGCCGGTGATCATCGATTTGTTGAACGTGAAGGTACGGTCTCCCATTTCTTCCGAATAGGCTTCATATAAAGCCGATTCCGATGCGTGAAAGAAGATATTGATCAGCGGCATATCGTTATTCGGATCGACGACGCCGATGGAGCCGAACCGGTTCCAGTCTTCCTTGGCGATAGACCGGTTGGCATATCCGGTGCCGATGACGATGAAGATCAGGTCGCGGTCCGCCGGAATGTGATGACGCAAAGCGCCCATATACGTCATGCAAGGATTATCGAAGATGCTGCCGTCGATGGCCGAAATTTCTTTTTCTTGCGCACCCGTCTGCGGACGCATCAGGAAATGATGGCACTGGAAATAAGTCGGCGCGGCGGTCGATCCCATCACCGCGTCATACAGCGTGACTTCCGGAGGCGAATGATATTTCTGTACGCCCTCGAATTTCAGGTTTTTCAACCATACCGCGTGACCGCCTTCATTGACGAGATTCCAGCTCGCGGGGACGGCGTTGGAAATGTCGTTCGGGTCGCGTTTGACGACCGGGTAACGGCTGTCGATATTGTAAACGGGAATGACCAGCGACTTGAGGGATTCCGATAATTTCGTGCGCCCGAATAAAGCCCGCAATGCCCGGCCTAAATTCGCCTGTTCGTAATGGCCTTGTTTAAGAAGGCGGTCGAGCTGTGAAATCCGCATTGTGCGGTTGTTGAAATCATGGATCAAACTGCGGAAAGACCGGAACGCGTCCTGCGGAAAAATCTGCGATCCTTCGCGCTCGTAAAACCGCACCATGTGCCGCGCTTTGAATTTCGGTATGCCGGGCTCATAAGGATGGGGATGGTTTAACGCCGCGTTTAAAATAGACCCGGTCGACGGTCCGCAAAAAATATCGACCATATCCGCCATGTGCAGGCCCGTGGTTTCTTCGATTTTTTGCATGAAATGGGCCGGGATCAATCCGCGCATCCCGCCGCCATAAGTATAAAGAGCAATGATCGGGCGTTTTTTAGAAGAAGGGTTTTCGGTCATGAATAATGGCAAATGGGAGCGGGCGAGTTGAATTTAGAATCTGCTTATAATAACCAGAAGCTTAACCACAACGGCACAACGGCACAACGTATTAAGAACAAATGTCATTCTTTATATGTCGAACATGGTCGCATGTGCTGCAAACGCTCGGCTTCCGTTGTGTCGTTGTGCCGTTGTGGTAAATTCCAGTTCTTAATTAACCTTTGTCACCAGCGCAAAAAAAAACCGGACACAAGGTCCGGCGAGTTGAACAGGGAGGTTTCACGTCTGGGAGACGTAAAGGACCCTAAGGTCCGCCGCTCTTATATTTCGATTGAATGGTTAAAGTCTATTAATAATTGAATATGACTGCTATGCAGCATTCGCATAACTTCAATGAGTTGCACCTAATTTAGGTAACTTTATTTCTAGATCAAATTTATTGACATAATGTTAGAGCGGTTTTATAAATTTCGATATTTAATGCGTAACAGGATAACGATGAATGCGAGATAATGAAGAACAACGTGAGGCGCGTGCTATTGCCGCCACCGCCATGGCAGACCGCTCAAAGGCCGTTGATGTCATCAAAGCCTTATCCGACCTGAAAACCAGCGCCGCGATTTTATGGATCGGCGGTCTGGCCGAACTAACCCTGGAAGCCAAAGACGCGGCCATCGCCGCACTGGAAGACAATGGCAGCAAAGACGCCGCCCGCCGCCTAAGCTGGCTCGCCTTCGATCATCCTCACGAATCCGACAGAATTTTAAGTGCACTTCAGAATTTCGATGCCGAAATCGCCGGTGAATTTATCGCCAGCATCGAACACCGCCAATTTGAACGTGCCGTGACCGACCTGCATAAAGCCATCGATCACAAGGACGAATTCAACCGCCACTCACGGCATAACGCCGAACGCTTTGACCGTCGCATCACAGGCATAGCCCTGAAAATCACCGCGCCCGATCAATTCGAAAAACATCTCAACAATAAAAACGAACTCCCCGATCTCCGCGCCGCCTTAACCCGCGCCGTTCAATCGATTCCATTGCTGAAAGAAGAGGCGCAGGTTCAGGCTGCTTTGGGTCAGTTATCTTTGAAGTTATAACTGGGGTATTTCCCAATATTATACTTGATGCGTAGTCAGAAACGCTTGATGTGTAAAATATTTTATAGCAAAGCCAGTGAAGCAATCACCCAAGTCTAAGAAAGGCATACTCCAAACTTTCAAAAAGAGAAATTCATAGCGTATGCCCATGAAGTAGAGTCAGACGAAAGCGTGGAGACATTTAAAAAATCTATAAAGAAGATTTTAAAGCCTTAATTTGGGCGCGTTTTGCTTTTCTGGCTTCTTTTTTCTTCGCTGAGTCAATCAAATGATCTTCTAATTCAACCTTCTCAATTTCATCCCAAGGCTGCTCGTTCAGAATAAACTCTAATTGTTCTCTGATGGCTTCCTTGCCAAACTCGAAAAACAAGCCTTTTACTTCTCTTTTATGCGCAGTAGGGGGAATCTCGCCGCGCCAATAACCCGCTTCTTTGTAGTGTCTTTGAATTAATCCCGCAATCAAATCAGCGGCTTGAAGTGGCATAATATCAGCACTATTGTCGAGCGTTACGGACCCGATTAGTTCAATTCCTTCATTTGATTCATTGTCCTTAATAGCTTTCCAGCCTTCGATCAATTTGACTGAATCCTTAAAATCGTCAAAAATAAAATCAACTTTTTCATCAATATCGATTTCATGCGCGGAATGGGTAAAATAGTGCAGAAAAATTCTTGAAGCAAAATAGTAATACTCGCTCTTCTCGCTCAACCTTTTCCTAAAGAATTCTAAGTCTGGTCGGCATTTTGCCTCAGCTAACGCAGCCAAATAATTTTCAATGTTTAAAATTACACCTACCGAAGCCAAAACGTGATCTTGAACGATAGAATAATATTCTTGAAACTTCCTATCGCTCAATTTCATCTCATTGAGGTGGAACTCTCTGTTGCGATATTTTCGTTTTGAAAGGTTATTCCACTCATCTGAAAACTTTGCCCAGCTTTCAGCATTAGAGATATAGCCAGCAAGGACTAGAACCTTTTCGCTTTTTTCATCGGAACTTTCGTCCATAAAGGCTTTTAAAGACATGATATTACGGTTCCTGCGATTTTTATTTACCAGAAAAGCACAGTTCTGTCTGGGTGCGCAATGCATGATAATAGGATAAAATTCCTTGACAAATAAAGGAAATTAGTCCTAAAATTCTGTATGATAATTAAAACAGACATCACACCAGACGAAACCCAAAGCGAAATCCAAGAGCCAGCCACCAAACTGGTCGACGAATCTCAACTTCCTCACCGACGCAAACCTTGCCTCGCGGTGAAAGCGATCTCTCAATATAAAAAGATGGGTGCCGATATTGGGGCTGACGAATTCAATCAAATCCATGTCGCAATGGAAAATGAAGTTTTCTATCACGACATTGAAAACGGTGATGCCGACAGGTCGATCATCGAACAGGCTTCCTTGCTCGATATCGCGTTCCGTTATTTCTATAGCGGCGGCGAAAGCGGCGTCATCAATGATGACGCTTTTTTACTGGCGCTCAGGGCGCAACGCCAGAGCATGAAGACGGTCGATTTTTTCCGTTCCTGCCGCCGGAATAAGCGCAAAGATAAATTCCAGCTTGAGAAATATCAGGAAGAGATGGAGCGCAGGGAAGACCACCGCCCGTTCCGGTATTAAATGACGGCGGTTCTTCGCCACTGGACGCCCGTCCAGCGACAACAGCAAGGCGCGAAAATCCGCGCTGAAAAAATCTGGCTCAAATCGACCGGACCGAAAACCGACACCGGCAAGAAACGCTCGTCGCGCAACGCGGTGAAACACGGCATGCGCTCGGCGCGTGTCGCGGCGTTCAAAAAACTCCTGCGCCTGCAAAATCAACTCCTCGAAAAACTGAAAAAACGCGAACGTATCGAACGCGCCAAGCGCCGCTATGTCATCGCCATGCTCAAAATGGGCTATACCGCCAAAACTTTCAAAAAATTTCACGAACGAACTGAGAGACTGGCAGGGTTGGAGCGCAATGAATCGTCTTTTCGTCATTGCGAGGAGGCCGAAAGGCCGACGCGGCAATCCAGATGGCGGTAAAGCTGTTGAAAGTAAGGTTTTCTTCCCTCAAATCAGCTTTGAGGGCAAAAAAAACTACGCCGCCTTGACTATTTCCGCCTGCGGCTTCAGCCATTGCGCCATATCGCTCAGCGCCCGTTGCGACAGGGCTTTCTTCTTCTCGCGGCCGCGTTCTTTGGTGACGATATCGGGGAAGAGGCCGAAATTCACATTCATCGGCTGGAACGTCGTTTCATCCGCGCCGCCTGTAATATGAGAGAGGATCGCGCCCATCGCCGTTGTCGCTGGAGGCAGCTCCAGTTCAATGCCAAGCCGTTCGGATGCCGCCATGCGTCCGGCGAGAAGTCCGACCGCCGCCGACTCGACATAGCCTTCGCATCCGGTAATCTGTCCGGCGAAGCGCAGGCGCGGCATGGCTTTCATCTGCAACCGCTCGTTCAAAAGCTTGGGCGAATTGATAAAGGTGTTTCGGTGAAGTCCGCCAAGCCGCGCGAACTCGGCGTTCTCAAGTCCCGGTATCATTTTCAGCACGCGGGTCTGTTCGCCGTATTTCATCTTGGTCTGAAAGCCGACCATGTTATAGAGCGTACCGAGCGCATTGTCCTGACGCAGTTGGATGATCGCGTATGGTTTGACATCGGGATTATGCGGATCAGTAAGGCCGACAGGCTTCATCGGGCCATAGCGCAGCGTATCAACGCCGCGGCTCGCCATCACTTCGATAGGCATACAGCCTTCGAAATAGGGTGTGTTCTTTTCCCATTCCTTGAACTCCATCTTCTCCGACGTGAGAAGCGCGTCGATGAAGGCATGGTATTCCTCGCGTGTCATCGGGCAGTTGATATAGTCCTTGCCCGTTCCGGCCGGGCCTTCCTTATCATAGCGCGACTGAAACCAGGCGCGATCGAAATTGATCGACTCATAATGGATGATCGGCGCGATGGCGTCGAAGAAGGCAAGAGAGTCTTCGCCCGACAAGTCACGAATGGCATCCGCCAAAGCCGGAGAGGTAAGGGGCCCTGTCGCGATGATGACGCTATCCCAGTCTTCCGGCGGCAATCCGGCAATCTCGCCGCGCTCGATCTCGATCAAGGGATGTTCGCTCAGCGCTTTGGTGACGCCTTCCGAGAAGATGTCGCGGTCGACGGCGAGCGCACCGCCCGCAGGGACCGCGGCCTTCGCTCCTTCGCGCATCTGGATCGAATTGCACATGCGCATCTCTTCATGCAGCAGGCCAACGGCGTTGTAATCCTTATCATCGGAGCGGAAGGAGTTGGAGCAGACAAGTTCTGCGAGGCCGTCCGTCTTGTGCGCATCGGTGCCGCGGTGAGGGCGCATCTCATGCAGGATAACCGGCACGCCCATATTCGCCGCCTGCCATGCCGCTTCCGATCCGGCCATACCGCCGCCGATGATGTGAATGGGTTTAAGCGGGCTGGACATGAAGCGTTTCCTGATGCTGTTTGATATGGTCGAATATGGTTCGTTCGAAACGCGTGATGCCTGTTTCATTGGCGGCAATCCGGTTGAAAAGGGCCGATCTGTGCCGCTCTTTCTCAGGGTCCGTGCAGCGTCCGATCAGTTGCGGCGTCTTGATATGCGGCAAGACGCCCATGCCGATCAGCATGCCGTTGCCGATGATCTTCGTCATGCTGGCAACCGGCTGGTCTTCTTCATGGACGAAGCGGGCCGTGATCCGGACGTCAGGATTGTTCTTCTCGGACTCGTTGAGATGCAAGGCAGGGCCGTTACTGATACAGATCGATGTGTATGCACTGTGGTCGCCCTCATAGAATTCGATATCGGTCGGCACTGTATCGGCGTAGCGGAAGTCCTTATCTAGCGCAATGCCTCTGCCGACATTCCTGGCAAGTCCGCCGATCCAGCCGAGACCTTCCTTGCGCAATATGCGACCGTCGCTTCTCTCATACGAGATGTTCTCCGATGCCCAGTAGAAAGACGCACATTCAACGTATGTCTTCATCCCATCCTGTTCCATCTTGCGATAGATGAGATCTGCCTTTTCAGGCGGGAGAATGCGTGGATAAGGGCTGGTTTCTCCGGCAATACCGGGAAGGACGAGGATGTCGACATCGCGAAGCAAGGAGGGCCGCAACTCTCCGGGCCGGATCGGCGCAACGTTGTGCTTGCCGAACTCCTGGCATAACCATGGGGCGATAGATGAAGTGGCGAATATCTGCTTCTCTTCAAAATACAAGACTTTCATCTACGCAAATTCCTTTAACACGCGGGTCCATAAATCGCGTTCGCTATGGTGGTTGTTTTCGAAGCGGCTGATATTCTTCGCGCTCCAATCCTTCGAATTGTTGCGGTGGGAATAGGCGCTTCTTTTCAAGTCTTCCGGGTGGTATTCGATATGCGGGCTGGAAAGAATGACCATGCCTTTGCCGACCCTGCTTTTGACAATAGCCGTATTCCCGTTCGAGTAAGAGGCAAATCCTGCGCCATCGAATATCGGTCCTGCGATATATAAGGCCGTATATCGTTCATCGTCGATTTTGACATCGACGATATTCTGCCAGCTTTTATCGATATCGTTGTCTTCAAGGAATTCAAATGCGGGCCCGGTGGCTTTCGTATCGGCAAGGACCAGTTCTCGCGCGCCGGCTATCTCGCCGTTGTTCCAATCGATCTCGCGCGCTGCGTAATAAGCGCCGGCGCAGATCCCCAGATAGTTGCCGCCTTGTTCGACATAGTCGCGGATGCGTTTATTGCCGTCGCCGTTGAGCTTCTCGCAATAGTACAGGTCCGCGCCGCCGGGCATGACAAAGAGAAACACGCTACTGTCTAACGCACCGCCCATAATATCGTCGGCATCGCAGAACCGGACATTTTCATGGCCATAAGTTTCCGACAGGCGTTTATGCAGAACGCCGTTATTATGAATGTAATCCTGATAAAGGAGAACCTTACTTCTTTTTCTTGTCATAGAAGATCGGGTCCGAATATTTGTCGATATTCTTCTGGTAGTATTTACCGACAACGACATAGCCGTTTTTGGCGTAAAGACGTTCCGCGCCTTCCGCGCCGATATCGGTATCAAGCTCGATCAGCTTGCAGCCTTCGTCGCGGGCGCGGCGCTCGGCGAACTGAATCAGTTTGGTGCCATAGCCGTTGCCATGGTGTTTTTCGTCGACCACGACATGTTCGATATAGGTGGTAAATCCGTCATGCAGATTGTGGTTTGAGATAATACCGATCATGCCGACCATTTCTTCTCCGAGTTCCGCAACATACACGCGGTAGCCTGTCGCGCGGGCGACGAACATGCGCTGGGCATAAGTCTGCATATCAAGATGTGGCAGGAGTTGCTTGATGATCGGAAAAGCGTGGTGATAATCCGCATCGGATCTCGCTTCGCGGATGATAAGTTCTTGCTGGTTGTCGGCTCTGTCAGACATGGTTTTTCCTTTGCCGGGTTTATATAAGGTTTAACCTGAAAAGGGAAGATATAACATGTTAAGTGGTTGATTTATATAAATCTATTCATGAAATTCCGCCATATCGGGGATGCGGCTGAAGGCGATTTTCGTGCCGACATACCCGGCTTGTGTCTGCGGCGTGATGCCCAGCGATACTGTTTCCTTGCCGTATTTACCGTTGAGTTTATCCAGCGCGGCGGAAAGCTTGTCGTTCTTGGCCTGAAGTTTTTGATGCTCGGGCGATGCCATATCGAACAAGTCCGGCGTGATCTGCTGACGTTCGCAAAGACCGGACATATTGATGGAGACTTTCTTCATCAAGCCCGGTTTATATGTATCGATCAATGCATCCCATAGATGATCCAGGGCTTTTAGGAAGGCGAAATTGTCTTGCGAAGGAGAGATTTTGATGCCTGCACCCCAGCCTTCACCGTCGACGGTGCGAAAGCTGACATCAAAATAGGTTGAATAGCGTTCATAGCGGCGAAGGCGCGCGGCGGCTTTTACGGTGAGGCGGCGCGCGATGAGTTTGGCAACCGATGGCGCACGAAGTTCGGGCTCCAGTATTCGTGAATGTCCGACCACTGTGCGGTTCGGTGTGTCAATGGCAGGTATTTCGAAACCGCGCAGATTGTACCAGAACTTCTCACCCTCGACGCTGCCCCAGATTTTACGCGCCTGTTTAGGGGAAAGGTTCCAGAATTGCTCGGTCGTTCTAATGCCGCGTTCTCGAAGGTTTGCTTCCATATTCGCGCCGATACCGGGAAAGTCGCGCAAAGCCATGTCAAAAAGCGGGCCGGGAAGCATGTCCTTTTCGATGATGACAAGACCGTTCGGTTTCATCATGTTGGTCGCGATCTTGGCGAGATAGCCATTTGGGGCAAAACCTATCGAGCAATTAATCGCTTCGCCGACATTCTTCCAGATCCCTTCGCGGATTCTGCCCGCCAGTGCAATGGCGGCTTCCCTATTGCGCTTGTTGGGTGGCAAGCGCGAGGAGAGTTCATCAATCGACCATATCTTGTTGATTGGCGTATGGCGCACGACCTCTTCGATAATCTTCTCATGGTATTCGACATATTTATCGTGCCGGGCCAGAACCAGTTTCAGTCCGGGGCACATTTTCTTGGCGTCATAGATTTTGGTGCCGGTGCGGATGCCGAATTTCTTGGCTTCATAAGACGCGGCAATGGCGCAAGTCCCGTCCGTCATCATTGGAACGACAGCCATCGGGATACCCCGTAAAGCAGGGTTCTCCTGCTGCTCGATACTAGCGAAGTAACTGTTCAGATCAAGAAACAGCCAACTTATGGGGTTATCGGGACTTGTCACAAAATTCCTGTTGCGTATGTTCTCATTATGTTCTATAAGAACATTATTAGAACGAAATCAAAGATACAGTCAACAAAAAGAGGTCGCAATGCACAGTTTAAATCTTCGTTATACCCTTCCCAGTTCCATTATGTTCTTTTCAATGTTGATCTATGGTTATTGCCAGGCCTGGTCCTAATCGGCGTGAATATAATGGTTTTTGAATAAACCTCTCCGGATAACGGGGAGGTTTTGTCATTTTGGGCGTTCTATTTTAAAGGCAAAGTTCTAACTTGCTGAAATAAATCGAAAAGAACGCAATTTAATGAAAAAATTTTTCCTCTTTCTTATGATCTTGGGCCTTATAGCCGGCGGTGTGTTTTATTTTAAAAACAAGAATGACGCGGCCGAAGCGGCTAAAGCCGCTTATAAAATCACCGAAGTCAAAACAGGGACGATTGAAGAGGTGATTACCTCCCAAGGTAAACTCGAAGCCAAGGAATATGTCGATGTCGGTTCTCAAGTCTCCGGCCAGCTTGAAAAACTGCATGTCGAGCTGGGCGATGTCGTAAAACAGGGCGATCTGATTGCCGAAATTGATCCCAAAATTTACGAAGCCCAGGTCGAGGCAACGCAGGCAAGGCTGAAGACGCTGGCAGCGCAAAAACAGGAGCAGGCGGCTTTGGTCGTTCAGGCCAGACAGAAATTCGAACGCAACCGGACATTGTTCAGAGCCGATGCTATCTCAAAGGAGGTTTTTCAGGACGCGGAGACCGCATTGAATGTTGCGAATGCGCAAGTGGCGTCTATCGACGCGCAAATAGAAGAGGCAGAGTCTTCCTTACAGGAAAGCAAGACCAATCTTGGCTTTACCAAAATCTATGCGCCGATGGCGGGGACGGTCGTATCCCAGACATCACGCGAAGGCCAGACATTGAATGCCAATCAATCCGCGCCGGTGATCGTACAGGTGGCCGATCTTGATGTCATGACAGTGCGGGCACAAGTGGCCGAAGCCGACATCATGAATATCAAAGAAGGCATGCCCGCTTATTTTACAATCCTCGGAAGTCAAGACCGTAGATGGAACGGCAAGGTCCGTCAGATATTGCCGACGCCGGATATCGTGAATGACGTTGTCCTTTATAACGTCCTAATCGATGTTGACAATAAAGACCGCCAGCTCATGCTTAATATGAGTACGCAAATGTTTTTTGAAGTGGGCAAGGCCGAAAACGTGCCGGTCATACCCGTTAGTGCGCTGGGTAAACGTATGGAAGCCCAAGATAATGAAACGGGTCAGGCTTATATGGTGAAGATATCCAGCGGTGATAAAGTCGAGGAACGCCAGATATTCGTCGGTTTGATGGATCGCACAAATGCTGAAGTAAAGTCCGGTTTGAAAGCTGGGGAAAAAATCGCAGAAGCAAATGTCACCTCGAAATCTTCCGATGCGAAACAACCGGCCCGTATGCCAAGGTTTTAAGGTATGAGTGCCATCCTCGAACTTAAAAACATTAAACGTTATTACGCTGAAAGCGAAATTCCGGTTAAGGCCCTTGACGATGTTTCTTTGACGATCAACGCCGGAGAATTCGTGGCCATTATGGGGCAATCGGGTTCGGGCAAATCAACGCTGATGAACATCATCGGCTGTCTAGACCGTCCGACGGAAGGCAGTTACAAGGTTTTGGGACGTGAGGCTTCAAGCCTTGAAAAAGATGAACTGGCAGCTTTGCGAAGCCAGACATTCGGTTTTATCTTTCAAAGATATAATCTTCTCGCAACATCGACCGCATCGGAGAATGTCGAAATTCCGGCGATGTATGCCGGACTCGCCAAATCAAAACGCAAAAAACGCGCAAAAGAGTTATTGACCAGCCTAGGGCTTGGTGAACGTGGCGGGCATCGCCCATCGCAATTATCAGGAGGTCAGCAACAGCGCGTGGCAATTGCCCGCGCCTTGATGAACGATCCGCCCGTCATTCTGGCAGATGAACCGACAGGGGCGCTCGATAGTAAGAGCGGGCAGGATGTCATGGCACTCCTTAAAGACCTGCACGCGCAAGGCCGAACGATTATACTGATTACCCATGATGAGCATGTGGCGTCTCATGCGAAACGCATCGTGCGGATACAGGATGGAAAGATTATCGAAGACACAAATGTAACTTCTGCGCTGAGTTCGCCCGAACAGGAGTTCATGAACAATACAGGGAACGATCAGCAGCGGCTAACCGCTGACGCAGGCGAAGCGGTTACAACGGCGCTGCGATCACTGCGCGTCAATAAATTCCGGACGGCTCTCACGCTTCTTGGCGTAATTATTGGCGTCGGAGCTGTCGTGGCCATGCTCGCCATCGGTAACGGCAGCAAAAAGAAAGTCCTCGACCAGATCAGCGCCATGGGGACGAATATATTATCGGTACGCCCTGGTGCGCCGGGTATCCGCTCTACCGGCGATATTGCGACCATGACGCTAGACGATGCGAAAGCCATTGAGGAATTGCCTAATATCGAAACGGTAGTAGGGGAAAGATCGTCACGCTCGACATTGCGGCTTGGTAATATCGATTATGCGACATCGGTGCAAGGCGTCAGCCCGGGGTTTCCTATCGCGCGGGACTGGCCGGTGGAAGAAGGCAATTTCTTTACGGCACGGGATGTTGACTCTTATGCGCCTGTCATGGTCCTTGGAAAAACCGTGGCGAATAACTTTTTTCCGAACGGCGAAGAACCGGTGGGTAAGTACATTCTCGTTGGCAATATTCCTTTTCAGGTTATCGGTGTCTTGAAAAGCAAAGGCGCGGCTCCCTGGGGCGGCGATCAGGATGACTCCGTTTACATTCCAATCACAACCGGTCTTATTCGCATTTTCGGGCAATCCTATTTAAGCGGCATTACGGTCAAGGTTACCTCGACGGAAATGATTGAGGCTACGCAGGCGGCAATTGAGGAATTACTGAAACGACGTCACAGGAAGGAAGATTTCTTTGTCCGCAATACCGCGTCGATTTTAGAAACGGCAGATCAGACAATGAGCGCATTGACGATCCTCCTTGGCGCAATTGCCGGGATATCACTTCTGGTCGGTGGGATCGGCGTCATGAATATTATGCTCGTTAGTGTAACAGAACGCACGCGCGAAATCGGTATCCGCATGGCAACGGGGGCACGGATGCGAGATATATTAATCCAGTTCAATACAGAGGCTGCGGTTGTCTGCACCATTGGCGGTTTTATTGGAATTGGTCTGGGATTCTTGGCGGGATGGATAGTTTCCCTTTTCGGCATCGATGTGATTTTTTCAGCCATGCCCTCGCTGCTGGCCTTTTCATGCGCTGTTTTGACGGGTATTGTCTTTGGCTATCTGCCTGCCAGAAAAGCCGCCAATCTAGATCCTGTCGTCGCCCTAAGCTCGGAATAATTGGAGTACATAATGAAAAAAATAATTTCAACACTTCTGGTTTCGACAATGCTGGCTTCATGCTCCCTCATACCAGACTATCAACGTCCCGACGTTCCGGTTGCATCGCAATGGAGCAACGGACAGGGGCAGCAGGAAACACCGCGCCTGGCTTTCGATTGGTGGAAAAGTTTTGGCAGCGATGAATTGAACCAGTTGATGGCCGATGGCTTGAATAACAACCTTGATCTCAAAGCATCCTATCAGAGAATTCAGCAATCGCGCGCTTCCCTGACCGTCGCCAGATCAAGCCTGTTTCCAACTCTCGATGCCAGCGCGGATATATCGAGATCCAAAAGCCTAAAGGATAATGGCGGCGGCGGAACAAGTTTCAACCAGATTTCAGGGTTTAGCGGCGGTGGCAACTCACGCGATGGTGACACGAATTTCAATGGCGGCTTGCAAGTAAGTTATGAGCTCGATCTTTTCGGAGCTAACCGCGCGGAAATAGATTCTTCAAGGGCTCAGCTCTTAAGCACGAAATATCAATATGACGCGCTGGCACTTGTTGTAATGGGGGATGTATCGCAAACATATTTCAATATCTTGAGCGCGCGTGAAAGGCTTCAAATCGCCGATCAGAATTTAAAGAATGCACAGGAAATCCTGCGTATCGTTAATGCAAGATATGAAGCCGGATCGGCATCGGGACTGGAAACGGCGCAGCAGAAATCATCGCTTGGAAGTTTCGAGGCAAACCGCGCCGCTATTTTGCAGGAAATAACAGTTTTTGAAAATGCGCTGGCTATTCTTCTCGCCAAGCCTCCGCAAACGGTTGCGGTTGCCAAACAGGATTTGAACAATCTGATTATACCGGAAATTAATCCAACCCAACCATCGACTTTGTTAACTCGCCGTCCGGATATCGCGGCAGCCGAAGCCGATTTACTTGCCGCGAATGCCGATATCGGCGCGGCGCGGGCGGCGTTCTTCCCCTCGATTACTTTAGGGGCAGGCGTGTCAGCCATTGCGTCACCGATTACATCTTCGATGACATCGGCTCTTAGCACGACATCTTCTATTTTGTTACCGATTTTCAGAGGTGGCGCATTGCTGGGTAATTTAGGCCTGACAAAAGCGCGTCAATTAGAATTGGTGGAAACCTACCGCAAAACGGTTCTGGTTGCCTTTCAGGAAGTCGAGGATGCTCTGGCGGCAGAGAAGGCTTCTGCCCAACGGGAATTATCCTTCAAGACCGCAATGGATGAGGCGCAGAAAGCCTATGACATCTCTATGTTGCGTTACAAAGCAGGAAGCATTGATTTTCAAACGGTTATCGATTCCCAGAGCGCTTTATTAAACGCCCAGCAGAGTTATTCGCTGTCGCGAAACGAACGTTTAACCGCTGCAACCAGCCTGTTTAAAGCTCTTGGCGGCGGGTGGGAAAGCAGCCAAGCCTTGAAATAGGGATGGGGGATTTTATCTTTTCTTGACGTTTAATTCATAACGAGACTAAAAAATTAAACGGACCAGAAGAAGGACTATCCCATGAAACGATTGCTTTTTGCAGTTGCCGCCTTAACCTTGATTTCAGCCACGGCTGCGCCTTCGGTTGCAAAGGCGGATAACGATCGGCGCGGTGGGTGGAATCGCGGCTCTCACGATCATGACTGGGGAAAAAAGCGCGATTGGCACGATAATCGCAGCCCAAGAAAAGTGTTTTATTATTCGCCGACTTATTACGCGCCGCCACGTTCGACGGTTGTTTATTATAATACGCCGTCTTCTTATTATTATAATAACGGCGGAACATATTTTAGCCAGACGTCCAGAGGTCCGACGACCTATACCGAAACCTATTATCCTGACGGGTCTTATGCCCGCAGTTATCAGGTAGGCGGATATCTGCCAAGAAATCGTCATTGGCGGCCCATGAACGATTATGTGCGTTATGGCCTTCCGGCACCGCGCCGGGGCGAGCGCTGGGTTTACGAAGACCGTGACGCTGTCCTGATTTCCGAAGCGACATCACGCATTATAAGCGGTGTATTGCTGGCTGCGGCAGTGCGATAAAGGAATAAATGAAGCTCTTTATAACTGTTGTAATTTTATGCCTGTCTGTATGTTCTGCGGTAATTGCTGAAGAGCAAGTTGCGACGGATAATGCGCTGCCGCAACAAATTATCGACCCGCCAGTAAGCCAGCCTCCTGTGGTTGAAACTCCGGCTGCCGAGATTCCTGCCCAGACGCCTGAAATTACGGTAACGCCGCCTGTGTCTACAACGCCGGAGCCAGTCAAAGATCGGTCCGGCGCTTCTCAAGGGGAAAGTAATCGAGATCGAGATCGAAATCACAGGCGGGATCGCGACGATGACCGCAAAAAAGATGATTGGAAGAAGTATAGAGACAAAGATCGCAAATATCATCGTCCACATGTCGTTTATAAACGCGCTCCGCCTAAAGTCGTCTATATCTATCCTCAAAGCTATTATCCGGTAACCCGCTATACCGAAACTTATATAACAACTATTCCTTCGGATTATGCTCCCACTCTTCGCGTCGGCGGATTCTTACCGCCCGAGAGACAATGGCGGCCACTAACGGATTTTGCCCTTTATGGCTTGCCTGCGCCGAGAAGGGATGAAATCTGGATGTATAATGACCGCGACGCTGTTTTGATCAACGATAGAACTTCACGCATTATCAGCGCATTTGTCTTGGCGACCTCGATTGATTAATTCGCCAGAGCGTGTTTCATTTTTTTCAAATCATTGACGATTGTTTCGTAAATATGGTTATCGGGGTCATGCGCTTGATTTCTTAAAACGGCAGAGGGGTGATACGTTCCCGTCATCCTTATATTGTTCGGCCCCTCGAACCATTTGCCATGTTCGTTCTTGAGCGTGTAACCATGCCCGATCAGGGATTTTGCAGCGGTTGCCCCCATGCATAGGACAAGCTTAGGTTTGACGAGTTCCAGTTCCGCCAACAACCATGGTTTACAGGCATTGATTTCTTTCGCGTCGGGTGAGCGGTGCATGCGTTTTTCGCGTTCGATCCTGAATTTGAAATGCTTGACCGCATTGGTGATGTATATTTCTTTGCGGTCAAAACCTGCTTCGTCTAATGCTTTATCAAGGATCTTTCCGGCAGGGCCGATAAAGGCATGACCAGCTAAATCCTCGTCATTGCCCGGCTGCTCGCCGATAATCATGAATGGTGCATTAATGGGGCCTTCACCAAACACGGTTTGCGTTGCGCATTTGTAAAGTTCGCATCCCTGGCAACCGAGCGAGGCATTCTTCAAAGAAAGATAATCTATGGTTTCCGGCAGGAAGTCTGCCGCTGATCGCGCATTGCCTTCCTGTGTCTCAATCATTTTTTGCACGCGCAGCGGGGCTTCGGCCAGCATATCTTTGATGATAGATGTTTCTGGAAGCGTGGCCCAGTGACGTGTCGGCATTTCGCGTTTCATGGCTTTGATCTTGATCCGCGCCGGATTAAACGTGGCGCGGTAATAATCGCGCCATAAATCTTCCAACTCGTCTTCCTGCGGCGCATCTTCTTTCGTAACGCCATGGCCAAAGGTCAGGTTATTGCCATCCCAATTCAAAGTTTCACGCGGGGTCATAATCGTCCATTTCATGACGCCGAAACGGTTTTTAAAAAACGGCGCGACGAGAGAAAGGATTTTATGGTCGGGTTTGTGCCAGGCAATGTAATGGTCGCCGTCCTCTTCCTCGACTTTACGAAAGCGGACGAAAGCCTTGGTTTTGTGCATATCACGGCGCAGTTCCTTATCCATTGCTTCAAGGCGATGCATTAAAGGATCGGTACTTAATTTAAACAAAAACCGTTCACCATGGGTAATGCGCCATAAGGCTTTATATAACAAGGCCCATTTTTCGCTGTTATTATGCGCGGAAATTCGCACGGCAAAATCGAGGAAGTATTTGGGAACCGAAACGGCTTGTGCAATTTGCGGCGGAAGTTCGGGCGTGTTGCCAAAAAGCGAGTTTTGTACATTTGTATCTTCCCAGATCAAACGCTCGGGCGGGACATCAAGCTGTAAATAATATCGCGCTTGTTCTCTCCATTCGGCAAAATTAGTGACGCCAATCGTTTGCATCAGAAGATAAAACTAGTTTGCTGGGGCTGTGGTTTAAAATAATTGGTCAGGCGCGTGGTATCCAGCAAAACAGGAGTATAGTTCGCGGTAACGATAAACGGCTTGGCACGATTTAATGCGACTTTAAGCTTGATTAAATCTTCCAACCGGATGCGGGCATATTTCCTGGTTTTCAAAATTTTATCGACCGAACGCGGTCCCATGCCCGGTACGCGCAATAATTGCTCACGCGTTCCGGTATTAAGGTCAATCGGAAAATAATGCTGGTTACGCAGCGCCCATGAGGTTTTCGGGTCTATATCAATGTCAAGATTCGGATTGTCGTCGTTGACGATTTCATTCATCTCGTATTCGTAAAAACGCAGCATCCAGTCAGCTTGATAGAGCCGATGTTCGCGCACCAAAGGCGGGCTTTTACCGGGCAGGCGGGCATCGGCATGGGGAATGGGACTGAACGCTGAATAATAAACCCGCCGCATTTTATAATTTTTATAAAGATGATCGGATGTATTTAAGATATCTTTATCCGGCGTATCGGTCGCGCCGACAATCATTTGCGTACTTTGTCCGGCGGGAACGAAAAGGGGCGTATTTTTAACTCCCTTTTTGCGGTCTTCTTTGTTTTCTAGAGAGCGCGTCAGAATTTCGCTCATATTTTCTTCAAGCTGCGGACGTTTTTTCTCAGGCGCAAGCTTTTGCAAGTCTGCAGAAGTGGGAAGTTCGATATTGACACTTAAACGATCAGCATAAAGCCCTGCCTGGGCAATTAATTCATCATTTGCACCGGGAATAGTTTTAAGGTGGATGTATCCTTTAAAGTTATGAACCTCGCGTAAAGTTTTGGCAACGCCAACAAGTTGTTCCATCGTATAGTCGGAATCACGAATAATGCCGGAGCTTAAAAATAGACCTTCAATGTAATTGCGGCGATAGAAATCAAGCGTGAGATTAACCACTTCTTCGACTGTAAACCGCGCACGTTGCACATCGCTTGACACACGGTTAATGCAATATTTGCAATCGAAGATGCAATGATTGGTTAGGAGGATTTTAAGCAGGGAAATACAGCGGCCGTCAGGCGTATAGCTGTGGCAAATGCCGGCGCCGTTCGTGCTTCCCAAACCTTTTCCATCCCGATTGGTTTTTGAGCCGCTGCTGGAACAGGATGCATCATATTTGGCCGCATCTGCCAAAAGCGATAATTTGTCCGATATATCCATAAGGGAACAATACAGGAACACATAGTTTTTTGCAACTAAAAAATATCAATAATATCAATTGGTTACAATAAATGCATACATAGGCGTTCTCTATCTCATTCTAGGTAAGAGTGGACTATAATTTTTAGATGAAAAAACCCATTATCCGCGATGTTCTTTTAAAAGATGGCGCTCTTCTCGTTATCCCTTTTTTCGTTTTAGCCATTTTCTCCTGCCTAACTTATGCAATGAATAATCGCTTGCAGCATCATGCGAGGGAAGACACGGCAACGCTTCTTGCGACCCAAGGCGAAGCAATTTCAAATGTCATGAATGAATATTTCGACCAATTGTTTCAGACGCTCAACCGGATGGATCGTCAGGTCGAATTATCGGATATTTCAGGATATGTTTATTGGAAAAGCGATGCAGTTTCCTTTTTGCATGACTATCCCATTCTACGAAATATTTTTGTTGCGGATAAAAATTCTAAAGTTTTATGGCTGGAAACAAATCATGGAAAAACCCTTCCTCAAGGTTTTGACCTGGGTTTTGAGCCTGTCAGAAGAGCCGCGATAGAGAAAGCGAGGAAAACGGGACATCCGCAATTGTCACCTATCGTGGATTTTGTCAATGGAGGCAAAGGTTATGCCTATTATAGCCCGATCGTAACGAAAAACGGGTATAGTGGCTTTTTAGGAGTTTCGCTGGATGTAAATGATTTATTTGACGATATTTTCAGAGAAACGGATTTCCTGAATCATTTTTGGATTGCAATAGAGGAAGACGGAGCTTCGATATATTCAAACGGCACGGTAGAGAAAGATGAGAATACTTACTCTGCAAATATTCAGATATCGAATAAAGACTGGACCTTATTCATTAAGCCAAAACTCAATTCTTCCCATAAAGACTCTCATGAATTCGACAATATCGTATTGCTGTCCTGCATTATAATAACAATTCTAATCACTATAATTTCATTTTTGATTGTCGGCTTCTTACGACGCGCCAAGATCGTACAATATTCAAGGGATCAGTTAAATTATTTCATTAAACATACGCCCGCCGCAATTGCCGTATGCGATAATAATTTCAACTACATGATGGTAAGTGACCGTTGGCGGACGGATTTCAACCTTAATGATTTTGATATCATCGGGAAAAATCATCTTGAAATATTTCCGCTTATTCCACTCAGGTGGAAAAAAATTCTTCTCGAATGTATTGAAAAGGGCATCAAGTCTACAGGAGAAGATGTCGTAAAATTTAATAATAAATCGATATGGTTACATTGGGATATAATGCCATGGTATCTGAATACAGGCATGACAGGCGGTGTCGTTATGTATGCGGACGATATTACCAAAAGAAAAGAATCTGAAAGCGAGTTGAAAAAAGCGCGTGAGGATGCTGAAAAGGCGAATGAAGCAAAAAGCGAATTCCTTGCCAATATGAGTCACGAAATACGTACCCCTATGAACGGAATCATGGGTATGAGCCATCTATTGTTGAACACTAATCTCGAAGTTAGGCAAAGGCACTATGTAGAGACAATCGGCCATTCGGCTGAGTCGCTGATGCAAATTATAAATGATATTCTGGACTTCTCGAAAATCGAGGCAGGCAAAATGGAATTTGAAGTCATTCCGTTTGATTTCCAGGTGTTATGCGAAGAGGTGGGAGAGATTATCGCGATCAAGAGTCAGGAAAAGAAGATCGAATTCTTTCTGCGCTTTAAACCAGACTGCCCTCATCATCTTGCCGGCGATCCCGGAAGAATACGGCAGATACTTATGAATTTATGCGGGAATGCCATAAAGTTTACGGATAAAGGGCATGTTCTGCTTGAGATAGAGAAGGTCTATTGTGACAGCGATAGTTGCAGCATTAGAATAAAAGTTGAGGATACGGGGATCGGCATTTCCTATAACCAGAAAAAAAATATTTTCAGGAAATTCGATCAGGCCGATAACTCCATGGCGCGAAGATATGGAGGCACTGGTCTGGGTCTTGCCATCACGAAGCAGCTGGTCGAAAAAATGGGAGGGGAAATTTCTTTTGAAAGTGAAGAAGGGCATGGAAGTACTTTTACATGTGTTATGCCTTTTGCCCTTGTTAACAACGAAAAGCAAAACAGGAATAGCATAGTAAAAAGCGATGATTTGGCAGGCCTTAAAGTATTGGTTCTGGATGATCATCTTATTTCCTGCGAAATTATCGGTGAAATATTATCCAGCCATGGAATGGAAGCTGTCATTGTTACGCATCCTGAACAGGCTATTGAAATGCTGCTTCAGTCTGTAAAAGACAAACCGTTTGATTTTATCATTTTGGACTATGTGATGCCGGTTATGAACGGCGTTGAAGTGGCCAGAAAGATAAAATCCATTCCCGAGCTCCAGGACCTTCAGATTATACTTGGCACCTCGCAGCCTACGAGAAGCGATGCTGAGGCCATTAGCGATGCCGGAATCAAAGGCTATCTTATTAAACCGGTTAGAAGCACCGAGCTGATTTCAATTATTCGCATCCTGAATGATTTAAAGAAAAATAATAAGTCATCGGATATTATCACGCGGTATTCGATACGGGATGGTTTGTCCGGCCCTAAATTCAATGAACGGCTTTATTACAAAGATGTCGTAATACTTCTGGCTGAGGACAATCCTGTAAATCAGGAAGTTATGGTGGCCATGTTAAAGGATTACGGTATATCGACCGTTATCGCCGAGAATGGTTATGAAGCCGTAAGCAGGATCAGGCAGCGTAATTTCGACCTCGTGTTTATGGATTGTCAGATGCCTGAAATGGATGGCTTCGTTGCAACGCGTGTTATTCGCAAAAGCGGATATAGTCCCGAGGAAGTCATAATCGTTGCTTTAACAGCCAATGCCATGAAAGGAGACAGGGAGAAATGTCTCGCTTGCGGTATGAATGATTATCTGGCGAAGCCTGTGCTTGAAGAGAATGTGAAACAAACTCTTATGAAATGGCTACCCGAAGAGAAACGTTCTTCGCCTCCTTCACTAATTCCTTATGATACAGAAAGAGAGATAAAAATGGATATCGGCAGTCAAGCTCTCAACAAAGAAAAATTTGAAAATCTTCAAAAGGCCACAAAAGACAGATTTCCCAAAGTTCTCAATACTTTCATGGCGAGCGCTGAAAAATTATTGATCCAACTTGATCAATCTATCCGGCAGGGTAATGTAAACGAAGTCAGAGAATATGCTCATTCCTTAAAATCCGCAGGCCAAATAGGCGCTGAAAATCTGTATGACCTCGCTAAGCAAATTGAGGAAGATGCAAGGGATGGGAGTATTTCCAGAGCAACCGATCTGTTCAAGCAGGCAAAAGAAGAATATGGCAGGGTGAAAACGGAAATCGAAGCCGTTCTCGCCGATACATGATCCAACTTTGCAATTCGTTATCTTTCCTGAAAGGCTGTTTGTAAAGCTGCGTTAACCGGGCGGAGGAGATATTCTATAATGGTTTTCTCGCCCGTAATGATATCTGCCTGAACTACCATTCCAGGCAAAATTTTGTTCTTTGTCGGGTCAGGGCCGATATAATTTTTTTGTAGCGTAATTTTCGCTTTATAAAAAGATTCGCCTTTCTCGTTTTGAAAGGTTGAGGCGGAAACGCTTTTCAATCGTCCGGGAATGGTGCCGTATTTGGAGAAATCAAACGCAGTTACCTTTACCTTAACTTCCTGATTTTCTTCGATATTGCCGATATCGCTCGGCTGGATAAGGGCCTCAACAATCATTTCCTTATTTATCGGCACGATTTCCAGAAGGATTTTCCCCGGTTCAATGATTGAGCCGATAGTATGAACGGTCAGACCTTTTACAACGCCGCTGACCGGCGATGTAACAGTTGTTCTGGCGGAAGCATTTTCGAGCTTAACGATGCTTTTATTGATTTCTGCCAGTTCAGCTTCGATTTCACCCAATTTGGTCATCGCGTTCTGGCTTAAATCGGCATTCAATGACTGAAGACGGCTTTCCGATTCATTGATCGCCGCCATAATTTGATTCTCCTGACTAATCGAGGTCGCAAGTTCGCCTTTTAATAAATTAACCTGACGCTCGCTTGACATGACGGCGACTTTTGAGACTGATCCCCTCTGGGACAGGCTTTTGTTAATTGCATATTCTTCACTGGCAAGTTCCAGATTGCGCTGAATAGTATTTCTTGTGGAAAGGATGCCTTGTAACTCTTTCTGTTTCTGCACAATCTGATCTCGTAGAACGTCTTGCTGGCTGGTGCGGGATTCTTCCATGCTTTGCAGAATGACCATTTCTTCGGGGGTCAATGCTGAAACGCCTTCTTGCCCGCTAACAAATTTCTTCAATCTCATGGCTTGTTGCTGAAGCGAATTCTGCCGGGATCTCATTTGTCCGAAATCAGCATCGGCGTTCGTATTATCGAATTTAACGAGAGCTTGTCCCTTTTCAACATACTGGCCATCTTCCACCAGAATTTCTTTTATAATTCCTCCTTCCAGATGCTGGACGGTTTGCATGTACCCATTGGGTATAATTTGTCCGCTGGCGGAAGCCACTTCCTGTACGGAAGCAAAAGAAGCCCAAGTAAGGAAAAGGACAAGCAATATGCTGATAATATTGGCACCTGTATACAATGCTCCGGCCACGGGAGATTCTTCCATGGTAATGGATTGAGTAATGGCAGGGGGGATTTTGTATTTCATGCGATCTAAAGCGGTGGTCATGCTTTCTTTCCTTTCAGCACGTTTAAAACTTGCAAAGGCGGACCAGCATGGGTCAATTCGCCTTTGTTCATGAATAGAAGCTGGTCGGCAAGGCGCATATGATCTTCACGGTGTGTGGCCATGATAACCGTCGATTTACCACGCAGCTGGTTAATCTTTCTTTCGAACGCCAGATCGTTTTCTTTGCCAAGCGAATAGGAGGCTTCATCGAAAAGATAAATCTGGGATTTGCGCAAATAGGCACGGGCAAGGTTTAATTTCTGGCGCAGGCTGTCCGTCACAAGATTGGTATTTTCCGGACTGATTATGGTTTGAAGCCTTTCAGGGAGATTGTTTATTTCTTCCAATGCGCAGGATTCTAAAAGAGATTCTTCGATATCGGCGTCTGTTGCGACGGGATTTGCGTATAAAAGATTTGCTTTGATCGTGTCGGGAAAGAAATCCGCATGCTGAGGAATATAGGAAATGCTCTGACGCAAAAGCATAGGATCAAATTGACGAATATCGATATTATCTATCCGGACGCTTCCGGCTTGCGGTTGATATAGACCGAGAATAAGCTTTAAAGCTGTGGATTTACCCGAACCATTATTCCCTTTTATAGCGACGATTTGCCCGGGTTTGATATCCAGGCTGACGCCAAGCAAGGCAGGCTCGGCATCCGGCATATATTTTAGACTGACGCGGTGGAAGCTGATAGCTCCCTTGATAAGGGCAGGCATGCGAATGGCTTGTGTAGGAGAATTATTCTCTGGCTGGATCGAAAGAAGTTTTTCAACCTGCTTCGTGCTGGAAAACAACTGCTGAAGCTTTGTAAAGGAAGCGCAACAGATTTGCAGCGGGGCGATTATTCTCCACATTAGCATGGTAGAGGCAATCAGGCTGCCTACGGTTATATCCTGATTGATTGCCATGGCAACGCCGAAACCTAAAGTGGCGCATGCACCTGCGATCATCAAACCATAAGAAGCGGTTTCGAGCGTTTGTGCCAGGAAAGCAGATTTGAAGCTTGCCAAAGAAGCTTGGTTTGACAAGACTCTGTACCGATCACTCCAGATTTTGTCAAAGCCGGCAAGCCGGATATCGGGTAATTTGGTTATGGTCTCAAGTATGAATTCCTGTCTTTTTGAAACATTGATTGCCGAAATGCGCGCACGCGTGCGAAGCCGAGGGACAATGGAAACCAGAAGAAGAGCATAGGCAAAGATAAGCGTGACAGGGACGATCGCAAGCCATCCGGAAATAACGGTGAATATTCCCAGATATATAAACGTCAGGGGCAATTCAAAAAATAGTGTGGCTAAAGGGCTTGTAAAAAACTCTCGCACCGATTCAAAATCTTTCAGTCTCGCAATCTGGGAAGAAGTTGTTGCGCGCTCTGTAAAGACAGGGGGGAGAAAAAGAAGGCGTTCGAATACGGTGCAACTAACATAATGATCTATCCTGCCGCCGAAGAAAGCCATTTTATGATTTCTTTTGTGCCGCAGCCACAATTCCGCAAGTAATGCGATTATTACACCGGCAAAAATAATCCAGATACCTTTGCTGGAACCTGATGCAATTATGTGATCGTATACGATGCGGTTATATAAAATCGGAGCCAAGGACAATGCCCCGACAACCAAGCTTATAAGCAATATTTCCTTAAGCAGAGGCATGAACCTGTCGATTTCATTCCGTATAACCGAAGTGAAAACAGCGTGTACCGGCTCGGCTTTCGCAAAAGTAATAAACGATGACCGCTTGTTAGAAAGAAATCTCAGCTCATCCGTATCCGTAATAAACGAATAGGAATTTTTCTCGATATAAAGTATGGGAAAATTAAATTTACCCAGCGATTGCGGTTTGCAGGTCTTTTTATCGGTTCTATAGCCAAGGCGGCGCATCGATTCCCTGAATTCAACGAGATTCATTGAGCTTTGCAGGTCGGGTGTTGCCTCGCTGAGTTGCCTCTTTGTGCCGTTCCAGTGAAGAGCTGATAAAACGACCTCGATAATATCTCGGTAGTCATTCGAATGTTTCATGTATTTCCCTGCTGCAGATGAGAAAGAATAGCGAGATTATGAGAGCCGGATGGATCGGTAGAAACTAATTTGCCTTGATCTAAATGAAGGAAACGATCTGCAAAGCTCAGAAGATTTTGGTCTTGTGTAACAAGTATGATCGTAGCTTTTCCTTTTAATCGTCCAATCAAGCGGAAAAGCAGGTTGTAACCTGTCTTGTCAAGTGTACGGTCCGCATCGTCGAATAAAAGTATGGCAGGGCGATTGGCCAAAACCCGAACAAGCGAAATCCTTTGCTTCACGCCGGGTGGAATTGGATCTGCCACTGAATCCGTCAAGCGTGTATTATAACCATGTGGAAGTGTATCTACGATCTGGTCGAGACCCAAATCCGCTCCGGCTTCCATGGCTTCTTGAATTTTATCAGACTGATTTTGAAAACCTGTAATATTTTCGAGAATACTTCCTTTAAATATCGCAGCCTCCTGGGGAAGATAGCCTATGAGATCCTTCAATTCGGAAAGGCTATGTTGAGATGGCGCAATGTCATCTATCATGATAGTGCCTGTATCAGGTTTGATAACGCCAGCGATGATTTGCAACAGGGCTGATTTTGCGGTACCGTTATTAGCCGTAATGGCTACAATGCTGCCCGGCTCCACTGACATGGAAATTTCATCAAGTAATATCTGGCCGGAAGGCGAAGTATAGCTTATTTGATCCAATAAAATTCTGCCTTGGGAAATGTGATGGGATTTTTCAACGCGTTTCATAGCGGGAAGAGCGAAGAGGGATGTGACCTGAGCTTTTGAGAGAGACAGGTCTTGTAATCTTAACCATGTCGCCAAAACTCTTTGGACCGGCTGGATGCATCTGCCGGCCAGTAAAGTGCATGCGGAGAGGCCGCCAATGCTGAGAGAGCCGTTTAAAACAAGAAATAATCCTGCTGTAACCGTTGCTATCAGCGAAAGTTGTCCGAAACAGGCGCTAAGGATCGAGGCTTTACCGCTAGCCGCGGCAACGAGAAAACTGTCTTTGCTGACATCGGCCTGAATGCCTTCGAACTTCCGAATGAGAAAAGATTCGAAAGAAAGGGATTTTACAGTATGTATGCTTTTGAGGATTGAAACGACAAGGCTCGCTTTTTTATCATCGCTTTCGCTTCTTTCTTCAAGGGCGAGCTTAAGGCTATTGCTTGTCAATGCGGCGTTTATAAAAAATAGTATTAATAACGAAATAGGAACCAAGACCAGAATACCGCCTAGGTAAGCGATCAAGGCTAGAAATATTACTACAAAAGGAACGTCGATCAGAGATGCCCATGCCTGTCCACTATAGAATTCCCGTAGTTTTCCAATGGCATTAATATTCTGCAAATGTTCGCCGGAACCTTTGCGTTCGAATTCGGTAATATTGGTTCGCGCAAAAAGCTCAACAGCTGCGCAATGCGCTGCATGCTCGGAAGATGCCGCCGACCAGTTCACCAGATAAGAACGAATTATTCTAAGTGCCATATCCAGAACTAGTGCTGTCATGACCATGGCAGTTAGAACGTATAACGATCCAAAGGAGGCATGCGGTATGATCCGGTCATAGATTTGAAGCATCATGATCGGCAGCGCGAGAGAAAGAATGTTCAAAGAAAAAGCAATTCCCAGTTGGCGGAATACGGGCATTTTATACGAATGATCTTCGTAAAAATCAGGCAAAGATACAGGAGAAAAATTACTTAGAATGCTCGAAGACATTTATAAATCCCATGCGTTTTTTTATGATTGTGCAGCTAAAACCGTGAAGATTGGTTAATGCATACATCCTTATGTATCAGGGCTGACATGCACGATGAAATCTGCGTGATTGGTGGCAACGGAATGATCGTCCTGAGAAAAGATGTCGACTGTTAAATGAATATCGCCGGTAAAGTCATGCTCCGGAATAATGGATAAATTCTCCATTTCATCTTCGCGGAAGCTCCAGGTTCCATTTCCATTATTCAGGCCGGCATTGAAGGTAAAATGATTTGGAACCTGACTAATGACGACACTTAAATTTTCAGAGCCGTCCGTATCGCCAGACGAAGTTACAATATCAAGTCCTATGTGATGATTTTCAATGCCGCTGACGTCTTGTACGCTTAAAGGCGGAACATCGGCAGCCGCTTCGATATGCACGTTTAAGTTGGCTGTGGTGCTTTGGGTATGCCCATTGCTTTCCCTTGATGTGGCTGTAATCGTCAGACTGGTATCTCCGCTCCAGTCATGCGGCGTTTGTAAATAGACATTGTTGATGTCACCGGGGTTGACGCTCCATGTACCGTTTCCGTTGTTGGTGGCACCAATCAGGCCAAACCCTGCTTCAAGTCCAGAAATCGTAATGCTTGAAAGAGTTTCGGATGTGTCAGTCAGGCTTATACCTAGATCAAGATGAAGCGGGGTATCTTCGGTGCCGGTATGCTGAACCGGCTCGACAACAGGAGCATCGGCGCTGGCTGTTATATGTATGTGCCCGGTCGCGATCTGGGTCGTAGAATCTCCCTCTCTCTCTGTGGATGTTGCTATAATGGTATAAGTGGCATCTCCACTGAAATCTTCAGGAGGTTTTAAGCCAAAAGAGGCAATTTCCGTAGCTGTCAGGCTCCATGTACCGTTGCCGTTGTTAATCCCGACGGTGGGCACGAAACCAGCAGGCAGATTGGTAATCGTAAAACTTAATGTCTCCGATCCATCAGTGTCAGTTAGGGACGACGATACCGATATGGGAATAATATTTGCATCTTCATTCGCTATCGCTGGCAATACGGTCAGGGTCGGCGTATCGGCAACACCCAGCACATGGACATTGACGATACCAAGTGCGACATTCAGGAAAAGGACCTGAGCCGAAATCGTGATTGTAAAATCCTGATCACTGTTTGGGGGTAATCTTAAAGAAAGTCCGACCAAATCGCCTGGCAGAAGCCGCCATTGCCCATTGCCTTGGTCTACACCGCTGCTTAGGGAAGCTCCCACCGGAAGCCCGTTGATCGTTAGAAACGATATATTAGCGGCCAGCGTTAATAAAAGCCCGGCGTCGACGATCGGGAATATAGAGTCTTCGTGGACGACTATTCCTCCATTGCTCAGTAGGCCGCCAAGATTAAGGTCTAGACCGATAGCCGTTCCAATACCTATGCCGCCGATACCGACGCCCAATGCCAGGTTAAGCTGTATCCCGGCGGATGCATTGCCGACGCCGATGTTGAAGCTGGAGGCATTACTTAAAGCTACCGATCCATCGCTTTCATGGGAAACCGATTGTGCGGAAAGATAGACGCGGCCTTCGAAATTATAAGGCGATATCATTTTAAGCCCTGCCAGATCGTTCTCGGTAAAGGTCCAGCTGTTATTTCCATTGTTCAAACCGTGATTAAAAGAAAATCCGTCAGGAACCCCGCTAATGAGATAAGTGATGCTCTCAGATCCATCCGTATCGGTCAGAGCGCCGCTAATATTCACATTGACGGCTGTATTTTTAGCGCCTGCGGTATTGCCGGTAGTAACTGTCGGTATATCGGCAACCGCCATAACCGTAACCGGTAGATTATCAATGATAGAAGATGTAGTCCCGTTACTGTCTGTGGCAGTAGCGGTCACAACCAAAGTAAAATCGACATCGCTGTTTGCGGGAGGTGTTATCTGAAGATTGACCAGGTCTGTTGATGTCAGCAGCCATGTACCATTGCCCTGATTAATCCCTGCTGAGAGAAAAGCGCCTGCCGGTACACCTGATATCGTAATCGACAGAGTTTCCGACGTATCCAGATCCGCAAGAAGAGCGGAAATCGATAATGTAATAGGTGAATCTTCCTGGCCTATTGCTGCGGAAACATCCAGCACCGGCTGATTGGCAACAGGCTGGATATTCAAGGTCAAAGGTACTGAAGTTAATGATGTGTCGCCATTGCTTTCTGTCGATATTGCAGAAACCTGCATGGCTATAATGCCTGAAAAATGCCCCGGCGGTGTAATTGTCAGGCCGGACAATTGGGCAGGTGAGAGCGTCCAGCTGCCGTTTCCATTGTTCAGTCCTGCAGATAAAAGAGCTCCGGAAGGCACGCCTGATATAAGTATCGACAAAACTTCCGAACCGTCAGTGTCGTTAAGCGATGCGGAAATTGAAAGCGAGATATCAGTTTCTTCGCTTCCGCTTGCTGCCTGAACGGAAAGATTGGGTGTATCGGCCACTCCTTCAATAGTCACGCCGAGAGGGGCATGAACATTAGCTATATCGCTGCCATCTACAGAAGTAAGAGTAATGCTCAGATCAAAATGGCCGCTATAATTTAAGGGCGGGAGTAATTGCAGATTGACCAGTTGCGCAGGCGTTAAGGTCCATGTTCCGTTCCCGTTATCAAGGCCTGCTGATAAAGTCGCACCAGATGGAAGATTTGAAATTGTTACAGTCAAAACTTCATTCCCTAGCGGATCGAAAGGATCAGCGTCTATATTCAGTACAATCGGATTATCTTCACTTCCCGTAGCTTCTGAAATCGACAGAACGGGCGCATGGGAAACCGCAGTGATTGTCACTGGAAGCGTGATTTGTGATGTGCTGGATGTCAGATTATTTTCATGACTGCTAGCCGTTACGCTAAGATTAACGGTTCCGCTGTAATGCAATGGCGGGGTGAGTGTCAAACCGGAAAGTTCTGCCTGGGTCAAACTCCATGTACCGTTTCCATTATTGATACCGGCGGAAAGAGTGCCTCCTGCGGGGACGCCTGAAATTGTTATACTCAAAGTTTCAGAGCCATCCGTATCGGTCAGGCTCGCAGAAATATTCAATGGAATAGGCGAGCTTTCCAGCCCGGTGGAGGGTTGGACAGATAAAAAGGGCTGGTCAGGTATTCCGGCGACAGAAACAACCAGATTTGAAGAAACACTGGCATGATCCGATCCATCGGTCGAGGTCGCTGTCACGTTTAAAGAAAAAGATCCGCTATAATTAAGCGGAGGAGTTACACTCAGGGAAGAAAGCTGGGCGGGGGTCAGGCTCCATGTGCCATTGCCATTATTGGTTCCTGCCGACAGCGTGGCGCCTGCAGGCACACCCGAAACTGTAATTGAAAGATGCTCGGAGCCATCTGTATCGTTGAGGGAAGAGGAAATATTGAGTTGTATAGCCGTATCTTCATTACCGAAGGCGGGAAACGTCACAAGGTTCGGAGTATTGGCAACGCTCTCTATGACGAGGTGGATGGTCTCTGTATCATTTGACGAAAGGTTTCCCAAGGTTGAGGTCGCGCTGACTGTTAAATTGATTTGTCCACTATAATGGGGGCCGGGATGTAATATCAGGCCCGGTATCTGGGCAGGTGTTAATGTCCAGCTTCCGTTGCCGTTATTGGTTCCCGCTGACAATGTGGCGCCCGGTGGAAGGTTTGAAATGATAATGGTTGTTGTGACGCCTTGCTGGGTATCAAGGGCCAATTGTATATCCAAAGGGATGGGATCACCTTCCGATGAATTAGCACCATGAGTGGTTACAACTGGGGCCGTTAGGTGCGGTGTGTTTCCATCATCATCATCATCATCATCCGGATTGGTATTATCCGGCGTTTCATCTGCAGGTAAAGGATCGTCGTTTGACGGAAATCCGCCCCCGGGGCCAGTGGCGCGGGATAGAAAAGAGCTGGATATATCGGGATTGCCCAGGTTAATTCCGCGTGACGTCAAACCTTCAAGGATATTGGAATAGTCGCCGCCTGCGGATGCAGACGACAAAGGATCGTAGTAGAGCACCTGACCGCCATTTGCGCTGCCTGACGTGATTTGATTGGAAAAAGGAAGCGATGAGTTTTGTATTATATTACCATCGTCACCGCTCAATACAGGCAATGGTAAAGTGGAAGCATCTGCATCATTGGCATTATCTTGCGGGTTTGGTAAAACGCCGGCTTTATCTGAAAGATCGGGATTGGAAAAACGCAGGGTGCTAAACAGGTTGCTGTTAAAATTAAATTCCGTATTTGGTTCATATCCCTGATGAATGCGCGCGTTTAGATCGAATTTATTGTCAGCCATGTTGATACCCGAATTTTTTGGTTATTACTAAATGGTATCTACAAGCCGGTTAATGATGTCTGAATTGAATACTCGGATATGTTTGTAGCAATCTAAGACAAAATCGAACTAAACTAAGTCTATGAAAGCAGAACAAAATATAAAAATGTCCTCAGAGTTGGGCCAGTTAAACTCGGCAAAAATCCTTTTAGTGGAAGACGAGCCGGCCAATAGCGCCATTTTATCCGCCTATCTTGAAAATGCCGGATATACCGTCGACGAAGCGATAGACGGAGTAGAGGCTTGGGAGATGCTGGAACAGAATCCGGGACGTTATCGCCTTATCGTTACCGATAAACGCATGCCTAATATGAACGGTTTGGAGTTGGCCGCGAGAATTAAAGCAGATAGAAGGTTTTCAAATATTCCAGTTATCATGCAAACTGGCGATTCATCTCAGGAAGAATTTCTTAAGGGTATAAAAGCCGGAGTATATTATTATCTTTCCAAACCTTATGATGAAACCACCCTTTTGGCATTGGTAAGGTCTGCCGCAATAGAGCGCGACAGGAAGGAAATTTTTGAGCGTCGTATCTCAAGTCAGCAGAATGCTCTGACAAATTTGGCCAGAGGCGAATTTTTTGTGCAATTTCCTGAAGAAGCCCAAAACACGGCTTTTCTATTGGGGAGTATTTTTCCAAGGCCCGAACTCGCAGTATCCGGTCTCTATGAGCTGATATTAAACGGTATAGAGCATGGAAACCTAGGTATCGGGTATGAAAAAAAAGGAATCTTGCTGTCAGAAGGGCGGCTTGAGAATGAGATCGATAGATTGATAAACATGACAGAAAATAAAAACAAAAAAGTCTTTATCTGTTTTGAAAAATTTTCCAACAGGCTGGAAGTCACTATTACCGATGACGGACAAGGGTTTGATTGGCAACCATATCTTGAGATTGAGCCATCGCGTGCAACGCATGGAAATGGCCGGGGTATTGCGAAGGCCAATCTGCTTGGCTTTGATGATGTTAAATATCTTGGTACGGGGAATCAGGTTAAAATAACCTCTTACACGAAAACATCAGGCTAGTTCTTATTACCTATTGTTATTCCATTATATCGCCATATTTAAAATAGTATGACGCATATTTCTGACAATATAGAAAAAAACCGATTTGAACTGAATGTCGATGGTCAGATTGTTTTCGCCAATTATCGAATGGATAACGATACATTGTATATAAATTATGTTGAATCGCCCGTAAGTCTGCGAGGTTCAGGCGCAGCCGGAAAGCTTATGGACGGAATAATGAAAATTGCGCAGGAACACTCTTTTAAGATCGTTCCGATTTGCGGATATGCGGTAAGCTGGATAAATCGTCATAAGGAATATCAATCGCTTTTGGCGTGATTTAAAATCCCTCTTGCGGCTGCGACACCCGTGGCAAAGCAGGCTTGCAAAAGATAGCCACCTGTCGGTGCTTCCCAATCCAGCATTTCACCAGCCGCAAAAACACCCGGTATGTTTTTTAGCATCATATTTCTATCAAGATTTTCAAGTTGAATTCCACCTGCACAGGAGATGGCGCGTTCAATGGGGAAAGTTGAATTTGCCTCAATTGGAATAGATTTAAGTAATGTTGCCAGATGCTCGTTGGATAAGTCGCCAAGCTTTGAATTAGCTTCCCGTAAAAGGCTGATCTCAAGAGGTTTTAAACCCAAGGTTTTTTGCAGGTAAGTAGTCATGGATTGTTTTCGGCGCGGATTATTTTCAAGCTTAGAAATAATATTTTGCCGGGATATGGAAGGTCGCAAATCTATATTTAGAATAACCGATTGCGCATTTTCCAAAGTATCTCTTAGGCATGAAGATAAGGCATAAATAGCGCCACCTTCAATTCCTTTGGAGGAAATCATTATTTCTCCTTTTACCGTTTTGTCGCCTATCGAAACACTGATATTTTTCAAGGGAACACCGGAGAATTTATTTTGGAATATCTCAGACCAGTTGACGGTAAACCCACAATTGGCGGGGCGCAATTCGGCGATAGATATGTTTTTTTTCTCCAAGATATCCACCCATGATGCATCAGAGCCTAAATTCGGCCATGAAGCTCCTCCCAGTGCCAGCAGTGTATAATCTGAATCAATGAATTCTTCTGCACCGTTTGAATCGTTGAAAACCAATTGATTGGTGCGATTCCATCCCATCCAGTTTCTTTGTAATTGGAAACTTACTCCTAGCTTATCAAGTTTTTTCAGCCATGACCGGAGCAGGGGTGATGCTTTGAATGATTTTGGGAAAACCCTGCCGCTAGAGCCGATAAATGTGTCTTCCCCTAAACTATGGCACCATTCCCGAAGCCGGTCTGGATTGAAGCTATCCAGAAGAGGATTTAGGAAATCTTGTGCGGATTCATTGTATTTGCGTTTAAATGCGGAAATTGGCTCTGAATGCGTAAGATTCAAACCGCCGCGTCCGGCCATTAGAAATTTCCGTCCTACGGAGGCTTTCCGGTCGTAAATTGTTACGCCAAAACCTTCACAGGCCAGAATTTCTGCTGCGATAAGACCGGAAGGGCCTCCGCCGATAATAGTAACTTGACGCTTCTTCAAGAAGTATTGGCCTTTCCGAGCCGTTTGATTTATGTGAGTAGCATAATTTAAACTCAATTTTTCTGGAAGTCTCTGCCAATATGCAAGCAGATGTGGTGATAATAGGCGCAGGCGCTGCGGGCTTAATGTGCGCCATTGAGGCAGGTAAGCGGGGGCGTAAGGTTTTACTCTTCGATCATGCAAAACGGATCGGCGAAAAAATCAGGATTTCGGGCGGGGGCCGTTGCAATTTTACCAATATAAACTGTTCTCCGAACAGTTTTATTTCGCAAAATCCCGCTTTTTGTCGTTCCGCTTTAAAAAGATATACGCAGCATGATTTTATCGAAATGGTAGATCGGCATAATATCGCCTATCATGAGAAAACACTGGGGCAGTTATTTTGCGACAAATCGGCGGGCGATATAATTTCGATGCTGAAGAATGAATGTCTGCAATACGGCGTCGATATATGGACGGAACTGGATATCACCAGGATATCCAAGGAAGAGGACTATAAGATTCATACCGCTAAAGGCCAGTTCACTTGTAAGTCTCTGGTGATCGCGACAGGCGGACCTTCAATTCCAAAAATGGGCTCCAGCGCTTTCGGCTATAAAATCGCCGAGCAATTTGGACTAAAAATGATTTCGCCAAGAGCCGGACTTGTGCCACTTGTTTTTGATCCTATTATCCTGGACGACACAAAAGAACTAAGCGGAATTTCTGTCGATCCAATAGAAGTTAAAAGCCAATGTGGAAAGAAATTTCGCGAGGCGTTGTTATTCACCCATAAAGGATTAAGCGGGCCGGCCATACTTCAGATATCGTCATATTGGCAGCCAGGAGAAGATATTGAGATTAACCTTATGCCTGATTTCAAAGTTTATGAATGGCTAAAGGAAAAAAGGAAGACATCTCCAAAGACGCCGGTGTACCAGCTATTTGGAGAAAACATTCCAAAGCGCCTGGCGGTAAAAATTATTGATGAACTTGGATTAAAGGGGAATATCGCCGATCAATCGGATATAAAATTGAATAAATTGTCGGAAAGAATCTCTAAATGGCGCGTCAAGCCGTCCGGTAGTGAAGGCTATAGAACCGCCGAAGTTACTCTTGGAGGTATCGATACAAACTGTATTTCTTCACAAAGCTTCGAGGCTTTAGAGGTAAAGGGTTTATATTTTATAGGCGAGGTTCTGGACGTTACGGGCCATCTGGGAGGTTATAATTTTCAGTGGGCGTGGTCTTCCGGGTGGTGCGCTGGCCAGTATGTCTAAAAAAAGAGCCCCGCAGGGCTCTTTTAAATTAGCGGACTGTTTGAGTTGTTGTACTTTTTCTTTTGTTAAACAAGCCTTCAGGGTCTGTCGTTGTTTCGGTCTTAACAGTTCCAACTTTATTGCCGTGGGCATCGTAACCAACATTTGTGGTTTTCTTTACGTTGGTGTTAGTACCATTATCCTGAGTTGTTTTTGTCGTGGAGGTGTACTCACCAGGCGGCAGGCTTTGGATTTTGCTTTGAGTGCAAGCTGAAACAGCGACTGTAGCGAGCAAGGCAAGTGCAAGGGATGTATATGTCTTTGTCATTTATAAATTCTCCAAATATTGAGTATTAGAATACGCAAACATAAAATAATAAAAGTAGTTCCCTTCTAAATATTATGATAAACGATTTTTATGAATGAGCAGCTATCGCAATTTTACAGCCAGTTAAGTGAATCCATATCGGACGGAAGTTTTATAAAGTCTTCCCTAAGTAATTATAAAGGTGCAGCCCCCGGTCTGAAGAATATTTTCATTAAAAAAATTCTTCTGAAACAGGCCGAGTATTTGAGTTTTGTCTACCGATACCAGACTACGGATATTACAAAAAATTATTCCCTAGCTGAGTCTTTTGCAAAAATTAAGCAGGAAATCGAGGCAGGTTTCAATTCAATCAATTTATTTACGGCTAATTTCGATCTGAATTTAGAAAGGAAGAAGGGAAAATTTTTTTTGAAAAGGCTTTCACCATCCCTAAAGCTTTCCGTTCAGCTTGGGCATGACAAGGATAAAAAGAGATTAATCTCAACAGAAGATAAAAAATATCTATGTGATCTGCAAATTACAGATGAGAAAGGGATGGTCTATAAAAATGCGCAGGATAAGTTTCGCCAGATAAACCGATATATAGAATTGCTTGATCCTTTAATCCGGCAGATTTCAAAAAAGGATGTAAACATAGTCGATATGGGGTCAGGAAAAGGCTATCTGACTTTCGCTTTATATGACTACCTTACAAACATAGTGGGCAAAGCCGCTCATGTAACCGGTGTTGAAGCCCGGCGTGATATGGTCGATTTATGCAACCAGATTGCCACTAAGTCGGATTTTTCCAGACTTTCTTTTGTGCATTCAGACATCGCGGGATACCAGAAAAATGATATCGATATTCTAATCGCGCTTCATGCCTGCGACACGGCGACAGATGACGCCATCTATAAAGGTATCAGGGCAAATGCCAATTTGATTGTCGTCGCCCCTTGCTGTCATAAGCAAATCCGAAGGCAAATCGAGCAAACAAGAAAAAAGAATGAGCTGAATTTTATAACCGATTACGGAATTTTTCTCGAGCGTCAGGCGGAAATGGCAACAGACGGCCTTCGTGCCCTGCTGTTAAATTATTCTGGATATGAAACGAAAATCATCGAGTTTATTTCAAGCGAACATACGGCCAAAAATATAATGATTATTGCAATAAAATCGGGATTCGCAGAAAAGAAAAAAGCCGAGGCCTATGACAAGTTTCTTAAGGCCAAAAAATTCTATGGGATTGAAAGTCACTATTTGGAGAGCTTATTACAGCCTCAATAATGCGGTGGCTTATTGGCTGCAGCAATTTCAGTGACGCTTTTTTCTCCGGTCTCGGTGCCAGCTTCCATTTCGTCTATTTTGTCGTAAGCTTTTTGAAGGTTTAGTTTTAGCCGTTCAATCTCTTTCCACTGGCGATTGATGATGTCGCTCAGATCCTGAATTTGCGATTCATGATGAGCAAGGGCGGTTTCAATGGAATCCAAGCGTTCTTCGGTCATATTTTTATATATGCCAAGCTTGCAATTTATTAAAGCAAATTTAGAAATTAGCCTTTTAACATCAGATATTTTCCGGTATTTCATTTATTTTACTTACGGAAAAATGTAATGAATTTTGTAACTCCTGTCCTGATAAGGCTTAAGCCATTTTTTTTGTTCTTCGTTATTTTGGAAGTAACGGTCCGATCAGCATTAATATCATATTCTTGGGATGATTATAAAAACATTCTAACAGAGCTGCCCTTGGCTTTTGTGGTGGGTTTTGTATACGATCTTATCGCTTTCATCTATATCGCGATTCCTCTCTTGTTTATATATTTGTGCGTTCCGACACGTCATCAGGGGCGAAAATGCGATAAGATAATCAGCATTGGTCTATTTTTTATTTTTAGCTATGTGCTAGTTTTTTCGGCAATAGGGGAATGGTTTTTCTGGGACGAATTTCAGTCCCGGTATAATTTCATCGCGGTCGATTATCTGGTTTATACAACAGAGGTAATAGGAAATATCCGTGAATCCTATCCAGAGACGGTTATCTTATGTGTCATATCTATCTTTTGTGCGGCGCTGGCGCTTGGTTACCGGAAATTATATATAAAGGAATTGCCGTTATATGTTCGTTTCCCGGAAAGAATTTCAGCTTTATTGAGCGTGATTATAGTTTCCATTCTCTCATTCAACTTATCAAGTCCGGATTATGCCGAGATAAGTGAGAGCAGACCGGTTAATGAAATAGCGCGTAACGGAATTTACGAACTGTTCAGCGCGTATGTGAATAACGAACTGGATTTCGCTAATTTTTATGTTACGAGACCTGAAAAAGAGGTGAGAAAATTCATTCAGGCTGAGTTGGGAAGCGAGTCATCAAAAGGGTCTCCGTTAGAGCGTAAAATAGATAACGGACAAAACAAAAGATATAATCTTGTAGTAATAACAGTAGAGAGTTTGAGCGCTCGTTTCCTGACGGAATTCGGCAATAAAGACGGTATTACCCCCTATCTTGATAAGCTGACAGATCAAGCACTTTTCTTTAGTAATTTATATGCAACCGGAACAAGAACTGTATACGGACTGTCGGCTATAACTCTTTCAATGCCTCCCGTACCCGGAAATTCAATCGTACGCCGCCCTGAAAACGGCGATCTTTACAGTCTGGGATATGCACTTCAAAGTCAGGGTTATGAAACGAAGTTTATTTATGGCGGCTATGGTTATTTCGACAATATGAATAAATTTTTTGCTGAAAACGGCTATAAAATTATTGACCGGAGTCAGCTCAAAAAAGAAGAAATAAACTTCGCCAATGTATGGGGAGTGGCTGACGACGATTTATATCGAAAAGCTCTAAAAGAAAGCGATGCATCCTATGCGGCAAAAAAGCCTTTCTTTAATATGATTATGACGACATCAAATCACCGTCCTTTTACCTATCCGGACGGCAAGATCGATATTCCCTCACCAGGAAAAAGAAAAGGGGCGGTGAAGTTTACGGACTATGCGATCGGTTATTTTATCGAAGAAGCCAAAAAGAAGCCTTGGTTTAACAACACAGTCTTTGTCATCGTTGCCGATCATACGGCCAGCAGTGCGGGGAAGACTGAATTAGAGCCTGCTAAATACCGCATACCTATGTGGATATATGCACCGGGTATCATAAAGTCCGGAAGAGTAGACTGGATGGCAAGCCAGATAGATGTCGCTCCAACAATACTGGGCCTGATGGGAGTGGATTATACCAGCCGTTTCTATGGCAAGGATTTAATGAAAGAAAAACCTGAACGCGTTTTCATTTCAAATTACCAGAAGCTTGGATACATGACAAACGAAGGTTTGGTAATCCTTGAACCGGTTGATCAATATAATTTTTATCAGTTGGATGACAAAGGTTATAAACAGGAGCCTGATGCAAATGTTCCTGTCCATCTCCTTGATGCTGCGATTGGTTATTATCAAAGTGCATCTTATTGGAGAGAATGGAGCAAACATAAATGAAAAAACCCGCCGTTAGGCGGGTTTTTAAATCAAATCATTAAATTAGGAAACGACGATGTTTCCTGCTGCGCTTTTACCGCGATCCTGAATGATGTCGTATGTAACGACTTGATTTTCATTCAGGCCACGAAGACCAGCTTTTTCAACAGCGCTGATGTGAACGAAAACGTCCGGACCACCGTCATCAGGTTGAATGAAGCCGAAACCTTTTGTGGTATTGAACCACTTTACTTTACCTTGAGCCATAAGCCCTCCTTTTAGAATAGCACTTCCGTGCATACAGTCTGCACAACCATTGTGCAAACCAATATCCGAGAAATTACGTATCCTGGAAGCCAAAGAGCTAGAAACAGTAAAAACCTAAAAAATCGAATAGCAATTTAACTTTAATCTTTATGAATAGTGATTGCAAGAGGGTACGATAATGGCTTGTCGTAAATTTGCTTTAATATTAGACTTATCTAGTATTATCAATAGCTTCGGAGAGGATTCTGAGATGTCGAGAGATTATAATCAGGAAATGAAGGATAACAGTGGACGTAAGTATTTTTACGGCTTCGATTATGACGTCATGCATCCATATATGCTCCAGAGTTTCATGCCGCATTTTAGAACCGGCAGCGTTTTGGAACTGGGTAGCTATAAAAGTGAATTTACGGAACGTCTTCTACCGCATTTTAATGATATTACCTGTATAGAGGCGGCGGATGATGCCGTTGCCGAGGCAAAAAAGCGGCTGGAGGGCAGGGAAATCGATTTCTATCATGGGTTGTTTGAAGAAATATCCCTGCCGCGAAAATACGATAATATCATTATGACCCATGTTCTCGAGCATTTAAGCGACCCGGTGTCGGTTCTGAAAAAAGTAAATGATGAATGGCTGAGCGATCATGGACGGTTCTTTCTGGTATGTCCAAATGCGAATGCGCCATCTCGCCAGATAGCGGTCAATATGGGGCTCATCACACATAACGCCGCGGTAACTCCGGCCGAGGCCGAGCATGGCCATCATATAACCTATTCCCTTGATACGCTGGAAAGGGACGCTAAAGCGGCAGGCTTAAAAGTCGTTCAGCGCAGCGGTATATTCTTCAAAGCGCTGGCTAATTTCCAGTTCGATAAAATCTTGCAGACGGATATCATTTCGCCGGCCTATCTGGACGGATGTTACGCTCTTGGCCATAAATACCCGGATCTATGCGCAAGCATTTTCCTGCTGTGTGAAAAAGGCGATTGATTTAAATTTCTTCAAACATTTCGATATATCTTTTACCGGACGCTTTTAATTTGCTGTGGTTGTCGTAGACCCATTTCATGAGCTGACCGTAATCCTGATCGGCATGGGGCTGAAAAATATCTTCATAAACTTTCTCGCGGTCGAAGAAATTTCTATCCCCGTTTATAATGCGCTCCGCAATGGCAAAGAATTTATTTTTGTAATCATCTTCGTCTTTCGCCACGAATAAATCTTCAAGTCCGGCGGCACGCAACACATGGGCTTCGGTTTTCGAGGCGGGCTCGATACCTTCAAGACCGATACAAGGCTTGCCGCACATTAATGTGTCGATAACAGTATTGGTATGGCCGAAAGGAAACGGATTCATGACGATATCGACCGATTTGATTGAATTAATATAGTCGCCATAATCCTGCCAGCCTGTATAGCTGCAGCTTTTAAAAGTTTCTTTTAAGAATTTCTCCAAATAGAGGGAGTCAATGCCGCCGACCCCCATCATAAACGATACATGAATATCGAAAGGGGCCTGTTCCACGATTTCTTTCAAAAGCCGGAAGAAAGGATACGAGACCTTAACGTCTGTTCCAACTACGGCCACTTTAATTGTATTGGGTATGGGAGACTCTAGTTGTATCTCCTTGAAAAAATCTTCCTTTTTAAACAATGGTAAAAAGGGGCGAGCCGGACCGTCTCCAATATAAATATCACTCGGAAAAGCGCGTTCATCGTACAGATCGGACGGCCCGAGAACATAATCTATTTTATCGCTCATGGTCGTAGCAGGGTGACCTAAAGATGCGATTTGAATAGGTGCTTCGCGGATGTTTGAGGCAATGATGCTGTAGAGACGCATGCCTACGGAAGGCAGATAAATAATATCAGGTTTTACATCATGCAAGACTTTGTAAAATTCGCCTAAATTCGAAAATACCAGGTAATTCGTGTAATCGTCTTTAAGTCGCATATCTTTGGCGTCCGACGGCATCGCCAGGACGACATTAAATTCACTCTGCAAGGCCAGAACGCGATCCCCGTAACACCTGTTCATCGCATGGCCTTTGGAAAATAATTCAGCCATGACAAGGATGGTAGGTTTCTCTTCATCTAAATGCAGACTCTCCAGCTCGCGGGGCTGGCTTTTTAGGCGCTTTTGGCCTCTTGCATTGCTCGCTACATGGTTTCGAATAGCTTTATTGAGATTTTCTTTCAGCTTATGTTTATCGGGGCTATTCATGTAACTGCATAAAAAATAAGCATTCGTGATATTTAAAAGATCCTGAAGATTTTCATGGGCCTTATCCAGATTGTTTCTCAAGGTCAGTAGTTGAACCTTATTGTGATATATGCGCTCTTTAAAGATTTTGCGATGTGAGAAATAGCTTATAAGAGCGGACTTCCGGTAGGCTATATCCATTGAATTGAGGATTTCATCCAGATCCAACTCGGTATCGAGGCTCAATAGAAGCAGTAATTTCTTTTGTTGTGTTGAACTAAGCTTTTTTCCACCGTCCAAGATGGCTTGGACAAATTCGTCTGTTCTGTGAAGGTCGCAGATATAAAAAAGAGTATGCAGGGTTTCATGGGAATAAATTATTTTTTGGAAGTTTTGGTCGGAAAGAACCACGCTTTCATCGGTTAGGAAAAACAAAAAAAGTTCACCAAGAAGAGAACCGAAATCATTTACATATTGTTTAACCGAATCATCTTTCATATCTTTTTGAAGGGCGATCCCTTCAAAATAAGCCGAAGAACTCGATGTAATATTCATGTTGGTAAGAACGGCGGCAAGATAATCCCAGCACCCATTCCAGTTTCTTTCGGCAATCATATTTTCGATGAAACCGACATCGAATGTCTGGAGATTTACTTTGATCTGATGTGGCTGGTTCATAATTAAACTTTTCGAAAGGGTATCTGTTTATCTGTCTTAAAATACAGTAATATTAACTTATGTCATCCCCAAGCCAAAAAAATTCCCGGCCCATTTATGTATTAAAATCTATCATTCCTCCCATTGAGGAGTTTAAGAATCATATCGATGAAATCTGGAAAAATCGCCAGTTTACAAATGACGGGCCGAAGCATTGGGAGCTGACTGATAAATTATGTAATTTTTTGCGCATAGACGATCTGGTTCTTGTTGGAAATGGAACCTATGCCCTTATTGCCGCACTGGAAGCGTTTAAATTTGAGCCGGGCGAGGTTATCACTACGCCTTTCACTTTTGTCGCAAGTTCACATTGCCTGAAGCCATTAAACCTGACGCCTAAATTCGTCGATATCGAACCTGATGGCCTGACCATTGATCCTCAGGCGATAGAGGCCGCGATTACATCCGAAACCCGCGCTATCATGGCAGTGCATGTTTACGGTAATCCATGTAACGTCGAGGCTTTGCAAGATATTGCCGAGCGGCACAATCTAAAGATCATCTACGACGCGGCCCATGCTTTTGGCGTTACCTATAAAGGTAAATCTATTTTTGAGTATGGAGATGCGTCCTGTGTAAGTTTTCATGCAACAAAGGCCTTTCATACTTTCGAGGGCGGGGCGGTATTTTCGCCTGATAAATCCGTCCTTGATTTCGTTCGCCGTTATAAAAACTTCGGTATTGAGGAAGGCGTTTTTGCCGAGCATGGTTTAAATACGAAAATGAGCGAAGTGCATGCTGCTATTGGACTGGTTAATCTGGTTCATTATGAAGAGCATGTCGCCAGGCGCCGCGAGATGTACGAAAGATATAAAAGGGAACTGTCCGATATACTTGGTCTGAGCTTCGTTTCTTTCGAAAAACAGGAAAATGCGAATTATAATTATTGCCCGATATTATTTAAAGGATACAGGGACGCGCTCTTTGAAAAATTTAAAGAAGCCGGAATTTTCACGAGAAAATATTTTTTCCCGTTGCTGACAGATATGCCGGCTTATGCCTCGTATAAGGAAAATTTTCCCGTTGCCAGCCGCATAGCGGAAGAAATTCTGTGTTTGCCTATTTATTCCGATTTAAGTGATGAAGAGCAGGATAGAATTATAGAAGTCGTTCGGGAGTTTAAATGAATCGTAAAGGTATAATTCTGGCTGGTGGTTCGGGAACACGGCTCTATCCGGCAACGCTGGTCGTTAATAAGCAGTTGTTACCTGTTTACGATAAGCCAATGATTTATTATCCCCTGTCTATTTTGATGCTGGCGGGCATTCGTGAAATACTCGTCATCTGCACACCCGAAGATTCTGCGAAATTTCAGTATTTACTGGGTGACGGATCTGACTGGGGCGTATCATTTTCTTATGCAACACAGGATGCGCCTGAAGGATTGCCGCAAGCTTATACGATAGGCGAGAAATTTTTAAACGGCGCTCCATCAGCAATGATCTTGGGTGACAATATTATCTACGGCGCGGTTCTTGAGCCTTTGCTGAAACAGGCAAATGAAAGGCAAGATGGTGCAACCGTATTTACATACGGCATGCCTAATCCGGAACGCTTTGGCGTTATGTATTTCAATGACGATCGGACTCCAAAGGAAATCGTCGAAAAGCCTGAAAATCCGCAAAGCAATCATGCGGTAACGGGGTTGTATTTCTTTGATAAGAATGCTCCCGATATTGCCAGGAATTTGAGAAAGAGCAAGCGCGGGGAATATGAGATCACCGATGTCATTCGCCATTACATGAATGAAGGCAAGCTCGAGGTTCTACCCTTGGGTCGCGGATATACATGGATTGATACGGGTTTGCATGAATCGCTTCTTGAGGCCGGAGAGTTCATTGCCATGGTTGAAAAACGCCAAAGATATAAAATAGGCTGTCCCGAAGAAATTGCCTGGCGTAAAAAATGGATAACGGACGAACAAATGCTGGCGCTGGCTCATGGGCGGTTGCGAAAAAGCGGATATGGGGAATATCTTGAAAATCTGGTAATGGCGGGCCGGTCGCCTAACTATATCTGATAATAGAATGACCAAAAAAATCGGGATCATGCAGCCTTATTTTTTGCCTTATATGGGATATTGGCAACTTATAAATTTCTGCGACGAATTTGTTGTCTACGATAATATTCAATATACGAAAAAGGGATGGATAACGCGTAATCGGTTTTTACAGAACGGCAAGGATGTTTTATTTTCCCTGCAGCTCAAAGCTGACTCCGATAAATTGCCGGTTTATAAAAGGGAGTTAGCGGAAAGTTTTGACCGGGATAAATTGATAAGGCAATTGAAGGAAGCTTATAAAAAAGCGCCTTACTATAGTGAAAATTTTTTCGTGATAGAGGAAATTATCAATTTTCCTGAAAACAATCTTTCGCTTTATATTCAAAACTCCCTTCGGAAAATATGTGCCTATTTGGATATAAAAACGCCTTTGATTGTTTCGTCGCAAATCGACGTCGATCATGAGTTAAAAGGTAAGGATAAAGTGGCGGCAATTTGCAAAGCTCTCGATGCCGATCAATATATTAATCCTATTGGTGGAATCGATTTATACGATAAGCTGGAATTCAAGAATAAGGGAATTGATTTGCAACTTATGAAATCCATACCGCTAGATTATGATGCTTTCGGAAGTCCGGCTATCCCACATCTGTCTGTTTTGGATGTGCTGATGTTCAATAGCCGCGCTCAGGTGATTGAATATCTCCAAGAATTCCGATTGGTCTGACTATGGTTTTCAAATGGAAAAAAATGGGCAAAGTATTCAACCCAATGGAGGTCAAAGACAGGCCTTGGATCACTCATTTCGCGCAAGGTCCGGCAACCCTTGTATTCGATGACTTTGTTCGTGTTTATTTTTCATGCCGCCCAAATCCAGACACATCGGGACAGTATGTAAGTTATTCTTCTTTCGTCGATTTCGATCGGAAGGACTTAACAAAGATTATTCGTGTCGCGGATAATCCTATTCTGAGTTTGGGTGAAACAGGTACGTTTGATGAATTCGGAACTTATCCTGTCTCCGTAATTAGGGACGGAAACAAAGTTCGGGCTTATTTCGGCGGCTGGACACGTTGCGAGTCGGTGCCTTTTAATGTCGCTATTGGTTGCGCGGTTAGTGAAGATAATGGGGAGACATTCGCGCGTTTGGGACCGGGCCCGATAATTTCCTATAGTCCGGAAGAGCCCTTCATCATGAGTGGCCCGAAAATCCGGCGTTTTGGAAATCAGTATTACCTTTATTATATTGCAGGCAAAAAATGGCTGATGCATGAAGGACGCCCAGAACCTGTCTACACGATCCGTTTGGCAATCTCAGATGACGGGCTTAACTGGAAAAAGTACGGGAAGGAGTTGATCCCCGCTAGGATTGAGGAAATGGAATGTCAGGCCAGCCCTGACGTGATTTCGGCCAACGGCAAATATCACATGTTCTTCTGTTACCGCTACAGTACGGATTATCGAGGAAAAGATAAAGGGTACAGGATTGGTTATGCGTCATCTGAAGATGCGGTCAACTGGTCCAGGAATGATGATAAAGCAGGCATTACTATTTCCGACGAAGGATGGGATTCCGAGATGGTCAGCTATCCTCATGTATTCGAGCTGGACGGGAACATTTATATGTTCTATCTCGGCAATGGCGTGGGTCGTGAAGGATTTGGACTGGCGAAACTAGAAGGCGAATTGTCATGAAATGGCGCAAGCTGGGACAGATTTTTGAAACGGAAAATTTTGCCCAATCTCCGCAAGCTCTTGTCCTTGCTGACCGGATAAGGGTCTATTACTCGACGCGCGTTGACGACAATGGAAAATTCCTAAGTCGAATTGCGTTTGTCGATATAAAGAAAGATTTATCTGGAATTATCGGCCATTCCGATCAGGCGATTATTGAGCTGGGCGAACTCGGTACATTCGATGAGCACGGAATTTTTCCATTCAGCGTTTTTCAGGAAGAAGGGAAGATAGCCGCCTATACCTGCGGCTGGAGCCGCCGCAAGTCGGTTTCAGTTGAAACTTCAACAGGCTACGCCGTTTCTGATGATGAAGGGAAGTCTTTTAAAAAGCTGGGTAATGGCCCGGTATTTGGCGCTTCCTTACATGAGCCGTTTTTAGTCGGTGACTCTTTTGTTCGAAAATACGGCGCAATATATCACATGTGGTATATGTATGGAGTCCGTTGGGTCAGGGAAAATGAAAGCGCTGCCCCTGACAGGGTTTATAAGCTGGCTCATGCCGTATCGAACGATGGCATAAACTGGCAGCATGCCGAGCGGGATATTATTCCGAGCGTTCTCCATGAAAATGAGTGTCAGGCTTTACCGACTATATTAAAAATCGGCGGGAGATATCATATGTATTTCTGTTACAGGGATGTTTTTGGCTTTCGAACCGATATGTCGAAATCCTACCGTTTGGGCTATGCCTATTCCGACGATTTGGTCAGTTGGACGCGGGATGACAATGCCGGAGGTATAGATATTTCAGATCACGGATGGGATAGCGAAATGATGTGCTATCCGCATATTTTTGAAGCGGAAGAGAAAGTGTACCTTTTATATAACGGCAACGCTTTTGGCAAATTCGGCTTTGGCGCGGCTGTACTGGTGGAAGAATGAGCGAGGTCGCTTATACGTCTAACCAAGCGGACAGGCAAGAAATACTGGCGCATTTCTTATCATGCGATCCTGAATTCATCCGGGAATTGTCAGACAAGGTCAAGCTGGAAGATTATGTCGATAAAATATTATCGAGAGCCAAGCGCTACGAAGCCTGGAAGGGCGGCACCCTGATCGGTCTAGTCGCCGTTTATAATAATAAGGATTTCGATTTTATTACGAATGTAAGCGTAAGTTTTGCTGATAAAGGTCAGGGTATCGCGTCCAGATTATTAAAAGAATATTTGAAAATAACTAAAGGCAATATCAAACTGGAAGTCTCCCGTGATAATTCTGCCGCTCATCAGCTCTATGCAAAATTCGGTTTTCAGATTTATGATTCCAATGAAAAATCTCATTTTATGAACCTTTGTCTGGAATAACTCTTGTCGCGCGTTTCAGGCGTTCTATCTGGCATAGTCGTAAGGGTCAGATATGAAAAAATTAAGTATTTTTATAATAGCAGTCGTCATATTCAATAGCGCAGTCGCACATGCTGCATCTGTAATTACTTTTAAAAACGGTGACAAAATCAGCGGTGAAATACTCCCGGCTGACGATCCTCAGACAATCCGCTTAAAAACGTCCTATGCCGGTGTGATAGATGTGTCAAAATCCGATATCGCCGGTGGGTTGGATAATGAGTTTGAAGAAACCAAGAATAAGGATGACGATAACGAATTATGGGGCGCGGAATGGAAAAGTGCTGTTAACTTCGGCGGTAATATTCAAACTGGAAATTCCGATACCAAAGCGGCTGCTTTTGATTTCAGGACAAAGGCTAAGTGGGATAATGACCGCGCAAATCTGAATTTTGAAAATAATTGGGAAACCAGCAACGATGAAAAAGTTTCGGACAGCCGTATTCTCGAATCTAACTATGACCATTTCTTGAATTCCAGTTGGTTTGACGACGGTAAATGGTATTCAAATACGAATGTCAATTTAAAGCAGGATAACGTGGCCGATCTTGAATTGCGATCAGCTCTTGGCGTAGGACTTGGGCGCCAATTTTATGATACCGATACAACTTATCTTAGCGCAAGTTTTGGCCCGACATATTTAAGGCAAAAATTCGAAAACGAAAATGCGGAGCAAAGCATTGCGGCTCAATGGAATATTGATTATAGCCAAAAATTCTACGACAACCTGTTTGAAATCTTTCACAGGCATAAATTGTTCATACCGACTAATTCCGCTTCCGCATATCTACTTGATACAGATACTGGTATTCGTATCCCGCTTAATCGCGGCTTCGTAGCCACGGCGGAATTAAAATATGATATTAACAACGAGCCTGCGGAAAATGCCTCTAAGGATGATACTCAGTATTTACTTAAGCTGGGATATGAATGGTAAGCCGCTTATATATAAGCAAAATATTACCTGAAAATACGCTTGCAGAAAAAATGAATGTTATATTATAACTCTTTCTCAAGTGTTATACGATAACGGAAAAGTTTTTGCTATGGCCCTAAGGCGGCTTTATACAAGGAATATTAATGCTTATTAGTTCTACAGAGCTGGTCGTAGAACGTCCTCTTTCACCGGCATTGCGATTTAATCAAATCCAAATAAAGGCAGGAGAAGAAGTTCTCGTCTTGGGGCCGTCCGGTGCTGGAAAGAGTACGCTTCTGCATTTGCTGGCCGGGCTATTAGAACCTCAACAGGGCAGGGTGGAATTCCAGGGAAAAGATATTTATGCATTGTCGGAGAATGAGCGGGATATCTTGCGGGGAAAGAATTTCGGTTTTATTTTTCAGACCTTACATCTGCTGCCATCATTAACTCTGCGCCAGAACATTGAGCTTGCGGGAAGGCTTAATGGCAACATGGATAGGGAGCGCGCCGAATATCTGATTCAAAGATTGAAACTAACCGGAAAATCGCACCGAAAGCCTGCAGCGTTAAGTCAGGGAGAACAGCAAAGAGTGGCGATTGCCCGTGCCGTTTTTAATAGACCATCCATTATCGTTGCCGATGAGCCTACTTCGGCTCTCGATGATGATAACGCTGCCGTAATTCTTGACTTGCTAAAGGAGCAAGCAAAAGAAAATAACGCGACTTTACTTATAGCTACTCACGATAATCGTGTCAAAAATCGCTTTAAGAATGTATTTTTACTCAGCGGAGAGCGAAAATAATGGTCGCTATAAAATTGGCATTTGCAGCTATTGCGAGCCGTCCGCTTCAGTCATGCTTAAGTTTAATCGCCATGTCTTCGGGCGCGGCTTTACTTCTAACGGTTTTTCTTCTGTCTGATATTATACAACAAGGGATTTCCAGAAATTCACAAGGCATTGATATCGTTATAGGGGCGAAAGGCAGTCCTGTTCAGCTCGTCCTTTCCACGATTTATCACTTAGATATACCTAATGGAAATATAGAGATGGAGGATTACAGGAAACTCTTGAAGAATCATCAGATTAAAGAAGCCATTCCTCTTGCTATAGGCGATAATTACAAGGGTTGGCGTATCGTGGGAACTACCCAGACATATCTGCGCCATTTTAAGGCTGAGTTTTCAGAGGGACGGATTTTTGAAAAGCCATTTGAGGCGGTCGCAGGCGCGGCGACCGGTCTTAAGATTGGCGACGAATTTACGGCCATGCATGGTTTTACGACAGATAATGACGATATCCATGATTTCCATTCGTATAGGATAGTTGGTGTTACAAAACCGACGGGAAGCGTAATTGACAGGCTTATCACTACTCCTTTTGAGAGTGTGCAGGAATTACATTCTCATCCGCATCACGACGATCACGATGCGGAAGAGGAAGCTCATCTAGGCCATCAAATTACGGCTGTCCTTATCAAGGTTAAAAATCCTGTCGCTGTCTTGAACCTGCCGAGAGAAATCAATCAATCGACCCACATGCTGGCAGTTAATCCGAGCTTTCAGATGGTAAAATTATCCCAAAGTCTGGGTATAGGAAAGAATGCCATCATCGTGATCAGCTATGGTGTCATGATTTTATCTGCTCTGATGCTGCTGTCCGCTTTGATGGCAAGCCTTTCAGCGCGGAAATATGATTTAGCGGTCTTGCGTGTCATGGGAGCATCGCGGCTGACTTTATCCTGTACTATCATGGCAGAAGCGCTTTTTCTTACTATTGCAGGCCTGTTAATCGGTCTGGTGGCGGGGCACGCTATATCGGCTATCATTGTTTATACCGTATCAGGGCTGGAAAATTTAGCCATTCCGTCTCAATTGCTGATGCCCGGTCCAGTTGATGCAAAAATTTCTGCAATGGCGATCGGTATTGGATTAATAGCTTCCTTACTGCCAGCTATCTTGGTCAGGAAAACCGATATTGCTTCGGTTTTATCTAAAGGGGCGCATTGATGAAAAAACTACTGGCAGGAATAATATTGGTCTTATCGATTCATAATCCTGTTATGGCGTTGACGTATGAAGATGGCGCGGATGCCCCGACAAGAACGATTGAAGATTATATAAAAGATTATGTAGATGTGCCAAAGGGAGCAACGGACTGGCGGATTTTTGGCAAGACCAGGCAAATTAATGTTCAGGGACAATCCGAAGACGGAATGGATTACCAATATTACAAGCCTCAATTCCATCCTGAAATAAAGGCACTTGACGGAAAACAGGTTACCGTAAAAGGTTTCATGTTTCCTTTGAACAGCACGGATGAACAAAGGCTTTTCCTTGTAGGCCCGTTTCCAGTGAATTGCCCATATCAGTATCATGTTGGACCGGCACTGGTTATCGAAGTACACGCAGATAATAATCCGACCGAATTTTCTTATGATCCCATCACGGTCACGGGCAAATTGCAATTGGTTGATAAAGATCCTGAATTTAGCGTATTTTACCGCTTGATTGACGCTAAAAAAATTAACTAGAATATATAATGGCGAAACCGCATGAACATATTCATGATATTGAACAGCTTCTGTCAGACCGCGGTGTGCGGTTTACGGACCAGCGCAAGCTTGTCTATAAAATAATTTCAAAAAGTAAAAAGCCGATCACCGCTTATGAAATCCTTTCCAAAATGGAAAAAGATGTTGAAAACGTCAAGCCTCCACAGGCTTATCGCGCAATTGATTTCCTGATTGAACAAGGTCTCATTCACAAGATTGAAAGCCTTAATTCATTCGTATCCTGCCATGCCGGACACCAGCATGCAGGTTCCCAGTTTATGGTGTGCGATAGTTGCGGCGATGTCGAAGAAGTTCATCTCTGTGATTTGCCCCAGCCTTTGCAAAAGCAAATTGACCGAAAAGGATTCCTGCTCTTACGCTGGAATGCGGAACTGCACGGTACCTGTCAGCAGTGCCGCCAGTAGTTCGGTCTTTTAAAGGCACGTCCCGCCGACATAAGTGGAAACAGGCGTTAAAATTTTAGATTAAACCCGACTGATAAAATATGATTAAGCCGGTTCTCTGCGTCATTGAAAACAAGTTGGTTTAAATAGCCCGGCTCTACGGATATTTGCTCGGTTAAAGGGAAAGAAACACCAATAAAGCTGCGTGTCTGATCGATGTCATCCCGCTGTCCCCACGACGTCTCATTCAAACCGAAAAATGTTTCGTTCCAGACAACGCCCTTTAAGGCGTAGTCTGTCATTAACGGGGCTTGCAATCGGATTTGCTGGCGTAGCCGGTAACCGGTATCGCTTTCATCTTCCGCGAAGCGCTCTTCTAACCTGGTCCTGCCGCTCAATGCAATGCTCGGATTTTCATAGAGAATATATCCAATTTGTTGCCAAAGCCGCTGCTCATAATGAGAAACGCTGGAAGAAGAATTAGATAAGCCATAGAAATAACCGCCGCTGAATGAAAGGCGGTCATTCAATTTATAGGTTATGCTTGGGCGGATTATCTTCTGTCCGAGAGTCTCATTGTCTTCGGTGAAGCGGGCATGAAGTTCTACAGCTATGTCGAATTTTGGGGCGATAGACGTCGAAGCGGTCAGTGATGTCCATATCTGGCTATCCTCGACAGTTGCCCATGACGGCGTGCTAAAAATAAGCGTACATAGGAGGGGGATTATCTTAAATGATTTTTTCATCTGCCGCATTCGTAGGTGTAATGGCGGATAGGGAGGGATTCGAACCCCCGATGAGATTGCTCCCATGCCGCATTTCGAGTGCGGTGCATTCAACCGGGCTCTGCCACCTATCCGTGTTTTTATCTCTAATTATTCCTTTTAAATCAGTAAAGGATTTTCTTTAGCTCATAAAGAGCATCCAAAGCTTCACGGGGGCTTAGATTATCAGGATTAATCGATTTCAGCTTTATTTCCAGTTCTGTATCCTGCGGTACGGATTTGGTCTGAGTGCTGAAAAGGGGCAATTCCTGCGCTAATTTAGATGCTTTGCCTGAATTTCCTTCGTGCTCGAGCAATTTCAGGACTTCAGTCGACCGGTCAATCACGGCAGATGGCAGGCCAGCCAATCTCGCGACATGAATTCCGTAGGAGCGGTCTGCGGTTCCCGGTCTGACGCTGTGCATGAAGATAACTTCGCCTTTCCATTCCTTGACGTCCATCGTATGGCAGGAAAGGGTTTTGAGCTTATCTTTTAAACTGGTCAATTCGTGGTAATGCGTGGCGAAAAGCCCACGGCATTTATTTATGTCATGAAGATATTCAAGGCAGGCCCATGCGATGGAAAGGCCATCGTAAGTCGCCGTGCCGCGGCCAATCTCATCAAGTATTACGAAAGATCTTTCGGTCGCCAGATTTAAAATGGAAGCGGTCTCCACCATTTCAATCATAAAAGTCGATTGCCCTTTGGCAAGATCGTCCGAGGCGCCGACGCGACTAAAGACCTTGTCGACCACGCCTAATGTCGCGGCTTTGGCAGGGACATAACAGCCTGCCTGAGCCAGAATGGCGATCACGGCGTTCTGGCGCAGGAATGTCGATTTACCCGCCATGTTCGGGCCGGTGAGAAGCCATAGTTTCTGGCTTGGGGCAAAGTCGCTGTCATTGGCTATAAAGGCCATGGAGTCTTTTCGAAGCGCCTGTTCAACGACTGGGTGACGTCCGCCTTCAATGGCGAATTCCAGATCATTTGTTATTGCCGGACGCGTGTAATTCCAGTCAATGGCCAACTCGGCATTTGATGCCGCAACATCAAGGGATGCCAGAGCCTTGGCATGGCGGCAGATTTCTTCGGCATTGGCTCGAGTCTCTGCGCAAAGCTCAATGAATATCTCTTCTTCTAAAGCAAGCGCTTTGTCTTTTGCCGAAGATATATCGCGTTCAAGCTCCGCGAGTTCCGCCGTCGTAAAGCGAACCGCGTTAGACATTGTTTGACGATGGATGAAAGGATTGTCCGTTTCTTTATTCGCAACCGAGACCATAAGTTTATCAGCGCGTTTCGCTGGCACTTCGATAAAATACCCCAGTACATTGTTATAAGTGACCTTCAAAACATCTATTCCGGTCATCTCCTTATAGCGGGTTTCCAGTAGTGCAATTAGGCGGCGGCTTTCGTCGCGCAAAGCTTTAAGCTCGTCGAGTTTGGCGGAATAGCCTGTTTTGATAAAGTTTCCATCACGGCTTAGGAATGGTGGGGAGTCCACTAATGAGATGTTCAGTTTTTCCGTATAGGCAGAAAGCGCTGAAGATGCGGATAGGTCATTTGCAATGATGGCAAGCGGACCGTCGCCGCATTTTGCCTGAATGATATCAGCTCTTATCTGAAGCGCAAATTTCAGCCCGTCCCGAATGGCAGTCAGATCGCGTGGGCCGCATCGATTGATCGCCACTCGTGCCAGACAACGCTCCATATCGGCAATAGATTTGAGTTGCTCACGGATGGATGAGCGTAAATCACGATACTCAATCAAGACGGATATTTCATCATAGCGCTGATTGATTTCGGCGATATTACGAAGCGGCGCAGAAAGCCGCAGGCACAAAAGCCGCGCGCCGGGTCCGGTGACAGTCCGGTCGATGGCAGATAGCAGGCTTCCCTTTCGTTCGCCCTGCATTGTCTTTACGATTTCAAGATTGCGTAATGTCGAAGGATCGATCTCCAGGATGTCATCGAAAGAGATCTGGCGTGGCTGGGATATGAAGGGACGCTCACCTTTTTGTGTGCGGTCTATATAAGATATCAAAACTCCGGCAGCAGTTACCTCGGCGCGACTGAAAGCGCCAAAAGATTCGAGTGTGCTAACTCCGAACATTTCTTGCAATCGTATACGGGCATTTTCGCTGTCGAAATATGGCGCAGCCAGAATTGTCAGGCTGGATGGGGAAATATTAAACGGTTCAGTCGTAAAATTTTCTGAAACGATAATTTCCGATGCGCCGATACGTTGTAAGCTGTTTTTGATATTAACGGATTTTACGGCTTGTACGCAAAATTCGCCTGTTGAAAGATCAAGCCATGCCAGACCAATTTGTCCTCCGACCTCGGCAATTGCGGCCAGGTAATTATTTGAACGTGAATCAAGAAGATGGTCCTCTGTCAGCGTGCCGGAGGTGACGACACGAACGACTTCGCGATTGACGAGCGCTTTATATCCGCCGCGCTTCTTGGCTTCTTCCGGCGTTTCCGTCTGCTCGCATATAGCGACTTTATGACCGGCACGGATTAATTTTGCCAAATAAGGTTCGTATGAATGAAACGGAACGCCGCACATCGGAATTTCGCTGCCATCATTTTTGCCGCGTCTAGTAAGCGTAATATCGAGTATGGCTGACGCAATAACGGCATCTTCAAAGAAAAGCTCATAAAAATCTCCCATACGATAGAATAGAAGACAATCGGGATGGGCTTCTTTCTGTGCATGGTACTGCGCCATCATCGGGGTATGAACGGGCGCTTCTTCTTTTGTTTTAGTAGCAGGTAAATTCATTTCGTCCCAGTCGATCCAAATCCACCCGTGCCGCGTGCCGTTTCATCGAGTTCTGCCATGATATTCCATTCGGCCTGTTCATGCTTGGCTATCACCATTTGCGCAATGCGCATGCCGCGCTCGATTTTGAATTCTTCGTTCGACAGATTGACAAGGATCGCTTTAATCTCGCCGCGGTAATCAGCATCGATCGTCCCGGGTGAATTCAAGACAGTGATACCGTTCTTGGCGGCAAGGCCGGAGCGGGGGCGTACTTGCGCTTCGTATCCGGCAGGCAGCGCAATGGACAAGCCTGTTGCGACCATGCACCGCTCCAGCGGTTTTAAAATGATATCTTGGTCGATAGCGGCAACAAGGTCCATTCCGGCGGCAAGCGCGGTTGCATAATTCGGCAATGGCAAATCTTTGGCGTGATCCCAGATTTTAAGCGGGATCGAAACCGTTTCGTTAGAATCTGGCGTTTGCTTGACGGCTAGGTTGGTCACTGGTTTTGTCCTTTATGTGCGAAATTATCTTCTGCACAAGACGGGTAGCGACTTCCTGTTTGGAAATGCGCGGCCAGGCTTCATGATGTGCAGAGGACACCAGTATAACTTCATTCTCATCCGTACCAAAAACCGGATTCGACTTTTCCCCAACCTGATTGGCGACAATCCAGTCGCAACCCTTTGATTTTAGCTTATTAAGGGCATTCTCAAGGGTGTTTTCGGTTTCCGCGGCGAAGCCAATAGCCAGATCAGGTCTTTGAGTGTGATGGGAAACAGACTTTAAAATATCCGGATTTTCGACAAGATTAAGGCCCGGCGTTTCGCCGCTATTGTTTTTTTTAATTTTACAATCGGATGCATTTTCGACTTTCCAGTCAGCGACAGCCGCCGTGCAAATCGTGATATTTGCAGGCAAAGCGGATATTGTTTTTGCATGCATTTGGTCTGCGGTTTCAACTTGTACGAAAGAAACATTCTTTGGCGGTTTTAAATTTGTGGGTCCGCTGATTAAAGTGACATCCGCGCCTTGATTGGCTAATTCTTGCGCTATGGCATAACCTTGCTTGCCCGAGGATCGGTTGCCGATAAAACGTACCGGATCGATAGGTTCGTAAGTCGGGCCGGCGGTGACGACAGCTTTTAAGCCAGCAAGCGGTTTTTCATTAAAATAATCTTTAATTGCAGCAAGTGTGGTTTCAGCTTCGACCATTCTGCCCATGCCGAATTCCTTACATGCCATTTCACCCTCGACGGGACCGATAAGGTCCACGCCGCGTTTCTCTAGAATGCGGATATTTTCTTGTGTAGCTTCATTATGCCACATCATGTGGTTCATCGCAGGCGCCATCAAAATTTTCCTGTTTGCCGCAAGTAAAGCGGTGGACGCCAAATCCTCGGCAAAACCTTGAGCAAGTTTTGCAATCGTATTTGCGCTTGCCGGGGCGACGACGATCAGGTCTGCTTCGCGGCTGAGGCGGATATGGCCCATCTCGCTTTCATCCTTAAGCGAGAAAAGGTCCATATAAACGGGATTTTCAGAGAGGGCTGAAATGCTCAAAGGGGTGACGAAATGCGCGCCGCCGGATGTAAGGATTGTTACGACTTTCGCGCCTGATTTGCGCAAGAGGCGGATCAGCTCAAGCGATTTATAAGCGGCAATGCCGCCGGATATCACAAGCAGAATATTTTTGCCTTGCAGGTCCATATTGTCTCCAAAAGAAAAGGCCCCGTACTTCTAGCACAGGGCCTAATCCAAAATCAAAGTCAGCTAATTACTGAGCGGCTGGCTCGGCAGCAGCAGGAGCTGTTTCTGTTGTTGCCGGGGTAGCAGGAGCCGCGGTTGTTGCATCGGCAGCGCCTTCGGCAGCTTTTGCAGCATCGGAAGCGGCTTCGGCAGAAGCAGCAGCATCAGTTGCGGAAGCAGCAGCATCAGCAGCTTTTTCAGCAGCATCTGTCGCGCCTTGTTCTGTTGCAGCAGCAGCAGCGTCTGAAGCGGCTTCAGCAGCATCGGAAGCGGAAGCGGCAGCATCAGAAGCGGCTTCGGAAGCGCTTTGAGCGGCTTCTGTTGCTGTTTGAGGAGCGGCAGGAGCTTCAGTCGTCATTTCTGTGCCCGCAGCAGGGGAAACGCCGTTTGCGTCAACGGCATCGTTTTTGCTGTTCATGATGCCGAAAGCTGCTAAAGCAACGACAACAGCAGCTGCGATAATGGTCAGGGTTGTTTTGTTCATAAGGGACGTCCTCTTTAAAATTTTAAAACTATTACCGGTTGGGTGTTCAATAGAATTACCTCGGTTTGGATTAAATGGAGGGATTCCTGTGAATATTCAAGGTATTTTTTGCATAATGGGGTAATTATCCCCCTCTGCAAGGTGGTAAGTCATTGATTTCTATAGCTTCCAGGCTTCGTGAATAGCGACCGTACCGAAAGTTAAATTGGTATATTTAGCCTTATCGAATCCGGCTTCCAAGAGGCGATCTTTAAGTTCTTCTTGCTTTGGAAAAGCGCGAATGCTTTCGACGAGATATTGATAGCTCTCCTCATCTTTAGCGACCAGTTTACCCATTTTAGGAATAATGCCGAAAGAAAAAGCGTCATAGGCTTTAGACAAAGTCGGCTCGGTTACATGCGAAAACTCAAGGCAGAAGAAACGTCCGCCGGGTTTCAGGATACGATAGGCTTCTTTAAGCGCGTCATCGATTAAAGTAACATTGCGCAGACCAAAAGCGATTGTATAGACGTCATAGCTTTCGTTTTCAAAAGGCATTTCAGCGGCATTGGCTACTTTCCATTCCAGATTGCGCACCATAGCCTTATTAATGCCGCGCTCGCGCCCGACTTTGAGCATGGAAGCATTGATATCGGAAACGGTGATCGGTGCATTGCCGTTTGTCGCTTTCCAGATGCGGAAAGCGATATCGCCCGTGCCGCCTGCGACATCGAGATAACGCAGATTTTCCTGTGGCCGGATTTCGCGGATAAAGCGGTCTTTCCAAAGACGATGAAGACCGCCCGACATAAGGTCGTTCATAAGATCGTATTTCGAAGCAACACTGTCGAAAACCCCCAAAACTTTACGGGTTTTCTCTTGTGCGTCGACTTTTTGTCTGCCAAACCAGTTTTGCTCGGGATTGCGCATAATGTGTACTCCTTGGATTAGGGATTAGCACATGAAACTCTTAAAAGCCATGGCAACCGTTGCCGGATTTTCCATGATCAGCCGTGTTTCCGGCATGATCAGGGACATCATGATGGCCGGTTTCATGGGGGCAGGGCCGCTTTCCGATGCTTTCTTTGTCGCGCTGAAACTTCCCAATATGTTTCGCCGGATTACGGCGGAAGGTGCCTTTAGTGTTTCCTTTATTCCGGTTTATTCGCAAACGGTCGAACTTGAAGGTGAAGAAAAAGCCGGAGAGTTTGTCGGGCGTACATTCTCGATGATGTCTCTGATCCTTGGTGTTTTCTCAGTCCTGATGATGATTACAATGCCATGGATCATAAAACTGATCGCGCCCGGTTTTGAGGTTGGGGAAGAGAGGTATCAGCCTGCGGTTGAGATGACGCAAATAACTTTTCCTTATCTTTTGCTGATGTCGCTTAGTGCGTTGTTCGGCGGTATTTTAAATGTGCATCATAAATTCGGGCCTTTTGCTGCCGCTCCTATCTTTTTCAATATGTGCGCAATTGTGGCAATACTTATAGGGCATCATCTATCCGATGAGCCGACACGCGCTATTCCCTATGCCATGGCATGGGGTGTTACATTGTCGGGTATTTTACAACTATGGATGATGATCCATTATGTGCGTAAATACAAAATAGCTTTTAACTGGCAGCCGATTGTCTGGGATGAAAAGATTAAGCGTATCTTCAAATTGATGGGGCCGGGATTTATTGCGTCGGGCGTTTTGCAGATTAATATTTTTATCGATACGTTATTCGCGACATTGCTGCCGATAGGTTCCGTATCCTATCTTTACTTTGCAGATCGTTTGCAGCAATTGCCATTAGGTATTTTAGGCCTGGCTGTCGGCGCGGCGTTATTGCCGATGTTGTCACGTTCTATTGCAAGCGGTAATACAATTGAGAGCCGCGACATGTTTAACCGTTCGCTCGAATACACTTATATCATCGCCCTTCCGGCGGCGGTGGCGCTGCTCATCATTCCTATCCCCATCGTTGCCCTGTTGTTCGAGCGTGGTGCCTTCAGCGTATCGGATACGATCACGACGTCTTATGTCGTCATGGGTTATGCTATAGGTTTGCCTGCCTATCTGGCAGGGAAAACTTTCGCGGCGATTTTCTGGGCGCAGCAGGACACAATTACGCCGGTTAAAATCTCGATTGCCAATTCGGTCCTGAACACGGCTTTATGCTTTGTGTTTATCAAGTTCACACCGCTCGGTATTGCAGGAATTGCCTTGGCGACAGGCTTGTCGGGTTGGTTGCAGCTTGTGCTTTACAACCGTAAGCTCAAAGGCATGGAAATTGCCGCTTTTGACGATAAATTCAAAAACGCTTTTCCACAGATATGCCTTTCCGCTTGCGCCATGGCGATTGTTTTGGCAGGATTGGGCTATGTTCTTATGCCTTACTTCCACAGTCACACGCTGGCAAAGCTCCTCACGGTGGCAACGCTCATAAGCGTTGGCGGGCTAACTTATATCGGTGCCATCTGGTATTTTGGCATTGTCAAAATCAGCGAAATCAAGAAATTATTAAATAGAAGAAAGTTAAAAGATGAAACGAATCCTCTCGGGGATGCAGCCGACCAATAGGTTGCAATTGGGCAATTACCTGGGCGCGTTGCGCAACTGGGTTAATTTACAGCATGAAGGCTATGAATGCCTGTATACGATTGTCGATCTGCACGCGATCACGATGCCGTATGACAGGGATGCGCTGGCAACGGCGACACGCGAGGTCGCGGCGGCTTATATCGCGGCTGGTGTTGATCCGAACAAGTCTGCGATTTTCGCGCAGTCTTCATTAGCCGATCATCATTGTCATTTAATGTGGTTATTGGCGACGATGACGCAAATGGGCAAGCTTGACCGCATGACGCAGTTCAAGGACAAGGCGGGAAAGAATGCCGAGAAAGCTGGCCTCGGTCTTTACGCTTATCCGGTTCTGATGGCGGCGGATATCTTGCTGTACAAGGCGACGCATGTCCCGGTGGGTGAAGACCAGAAACAGCATCTGGAACTGGCGCGGGAAATCGCCGGAACATTCAATCACCGTTACGGCGAGAATTTCTTCCCGCAGCCGGAGCCGCAAATTCTGGGCGAGGCTACAAGGGTCATGAGCCTTCGCGATGGCACGAAAAAAATGTCAAAGTCGGATGCAAGCGACATGTCGCGGATCAATCTGACCGACGATGCCGATACGATTGCCGATAAAATCAAGCGCGCCAAAACAGATCCTTTGCCGTTACCTGAAACGGTAGAAGAATTAAAAGATCGTCCTGAAGCGAATAACCTGATTACGATCTATGCGGCGTTATCCGATAAGACGAAAACCGAAATCGTCGCTGAGTTCGCCGGACAGCAATTTTCGCAATTTAAGCCGAAAATGGCAGAGCTTTGTGTCGAAAAATTAACGCCGATGACGAACAAAATGCGGGAATTAATGGGCGATGTCACTGAGATCGACAAGATTTTGGAAAAAGGCGCAGAGAAAGCGCGATCGATTGCCGATCCGGTTATGGCGGATGTAACGAAACTGATGGGCTTTTGGCGTTCAAAAGCCTAAGGCTTTTTTTGCAGCCAGTTATCGATCAGGGAAATCTGGTCTTCCGGATACAATGACGGTACATGTCCGGCATCGGCGATGGTTGCAAACTCCATAACCGCACCGCGTTTATGCTCCATCATTTTATCGGCTATTGAAACGGGAAAGAGCAGGGATAATTCGCCGCGAATGGCAAGAACAGGTTGTTTGATTTCGGCCCAATCATTCCACATGTCGGTATGACCCAGTGGTTGTGCTTTAAATTTCTGGGCGATGCCGGGATCGAAGCTTCTTGTATAACGGCCATCGGGAAGTTTTCGCATCGAGCTTTCGGCGAAATATTTCCATTCTTCTTCGGTCATTGTTCCGCGATAGAACGGTGTGCCGATAGATTGTTTCATCGCGCCGATGACGCCTTCAATGGTTTCGAATACCGGGGCCAGTGTTAGATAGCCGGAAATGAAATCAAGCTGGTCTTGCGGGACTTCTGGTCCAACGTCAACAAGGATAAGCTTTGAAACTCGGGAATCTGGTTTACTCGCCATTAGAATACCGAGAAGGCCGCCCATGGAAACGCCCAGCCAGATACAGGAATTTATGTTTTCATGTTCAAGGAAATTCTGCAGATCAGGGATATAGCGATCGAATATGTATTGATCGGCTGCGATCCAGTCGCTCTTGCCTCGGCCCGGCATGTCGATGGCCAGAACGCGATAGCCACGTTTAGCGAAATATTCGCCGACGAACTTGAAATCCTGCGAATTACCGGTCAGGCCGTGAACGCATACCAGAGGAGGACCGTTATCCGGTCCCCATTGGCGATAGAAAATCTTCGATCCGTTCGAGATAAAGCTGTGTTCCTTCATGGAAACACAATAGCTCCATTTTAGGCGGGCGCAAAGCCGATCGAAGGAATATTATTCCAAAGATGATCGAAAGAACCTACGCTATTGATATTTGTAATCCTATCAAGATCCTCTTTCGCTTTTGATAATTCCTTTAAGCTTGAAACTTCCACACCCGATTCCTGAAGGGCATTGGTCCGGCCGTTTGTGCTTTGTGCAGCTCTTAAAATGCCGTCAAGTTGATCTGCGGGAACCGCATATACTTTTACTTTCGAGCCGGGAAATGTCTTCTGCCAATCATCCTTAAGCGAGAACGCTTCTGCTGCGTCGGATGTGCCTTTAAATTTTTCGAACCCTGTCTGTCCGGTTTTCTTTTCTATTAAATATGCTGCTTGAACCATGAATTCTCCTCGTGAATACCTAGAATATTCGATTTGAATTCATAACTTCTTAAAATTGGATCAAATTTTAGACAATTTGCGGTCAAAGCAAATTGCCCGGACAAGCCGGGCAATTTCAAGAACTTAGCCAATTTTCCCGTGGCATTGCTTATATTTCTTGCCGGACCCGCATGGGCAAGGATCATTACGAGAAACATTGCCTTCCCAAGTCGAAGAATCGGTAGGATCGAATTTACGGCGCATTTGGGTAACATTACCGCGTGACGGTTCTTCTTCGTCTTCCGCAAAGGCCGGATCTTCACGCGTCTCATGCGCAAGCGCTTCTTCCTGGGCACGTTGTTCGGCGATCATACGGGCAAAAGCCTCTTCGTCGATATTAATCTCGACTAAAGACAGGTTCTGCACGACAGCAGTTTTCAATTTGCCAAGCATTGATTCAAACAAAGCGAAAGATTCCGCTTTGTATTCATTTAACGGATCACGCTGGGCAAACGCTCGTAAGTTAATGCCTTGGCGCAGATGATCGAGATGAAGCAGATGCTCTTTCCAGTGACCGTCAAGCTGGCGAAGTACAAAAGATTTTTCGATCTCGGCAAAAAATCTTCCACCGGCGCGATTGGCTTTGGCTTCCATTTTTTCGTCGGATATTTTTTTCAGGCGTTCGATGATTTCCGTATCGGCGATACCTTCTTCTTTTGCCCAGTCTTCGACAGGCGCTTCGACATTCGTATCAAGGCCGAGGATCGCGCCGACCTCTGTTTTTAAAGCGTGGATATCCCATTGCTCGGCATAAGAATTTGGCGGAATGGCAGCTTCGACCAGTTCCTCGATCACTTCATGGCGCATATCCGTGACGATGTCAGTCACATTTTCCGCCTCCATGATTTCGCGGCGTTGCTCATAAATGATCTTGCGCTGATCGTTCATGACGTTATCGAATTTCAGCAAATTCTTGCGGATTTCGAAGTTCTGCTGCTCGACGCGGTGCTGCGCCTTTTCCAAAGCTTTTGACAACCATGGATGGGTAAGCGCTTCGCCGTCTTTCAAGCCGATTGCTTTATTCGATAAAACGGCTTCTAAAGCTTCCGGTGAGAAAATCCTCATCAGGTCGTCTTGCGTGGAAAGGAAGAAAATGGATTCACCCGGATCGCCTTGGCGTCCTGAACGTCCGCGCAGCTGGTTATCGATACGGCGGGATTCATGGCGTTCCGTTCCAACGATGAACAAGCCGCCGTTTTCTAGAACTATTTGTTTATCGCGGGCGATTTCGTCGCGAATGATGGCTTTGCGACGTTCCTGTTCGTTTTCATCGATGTCAGTCGGTACTTCCTGACGCACGCGCATTTCATAGTTGCCGCCGAGTTGGATATCGGTTCCCCGACCGGCCATGTTTGTGGCGATCGTCACGGCGGCAGGACGTCCGGCCTGCGCGATAATAACCGATTCCTGTTCATGCATACGGGCGTTTAAAACCTGATGCGCGATACCTGCGGCTTTTAAGCGGGCAGAGAGGGATTCGGATTTTTCTATCGAAACGGTGCCGACCAAAACAGGCTGGTTACGTGCAGTGGCTTCCTTGACGACTTCGATGATCGCGTCTTCTTTCTCGCGCATCGATTTGTAGATTTTATCGTTATGGTCTTTACGCTTGATGTCTACATTGGTCGGAATTTCGACGACGCCAAGCTTGTAGATTTCCATGAACTCGCCCGCTTCAGTCATCGCCGTTCCGGTCATGCCGGATAGCTTCGGGTAAAGGCGGAAATAATTCTGAAAGGTAATAGAGGCAAGGGTCTGGTTTTCTTTCTGAATCTGGACATGCTCTTTCGCTTCCAGGGCCTGATGCAGGCCTTCCGAGAAGCGGCGGCCTTCCATCATGCGGCCCGTGAATTCATCGATAATGATCACCTTGTCATCTTTGACAATGTAATCGGTATCCCGAGAGAACAATTTATGAGCGCGAAGGGCCTGATTGACGTGGTGAACAATGGTGATGTTCTGCGCATCGTATAAAGCACCGGATTCTAAAAGGCCTGCGGCGCGAAGATTTTCTTCCATTTTCTCGACGCCGGCTTCGGTTAGAAGAACTGTTTTGACCTTTTCGTCCTTCTCGTAATCTTCTTCGGTGAGGGCCGGAATAAGGGCATCGACTTTAATGTAAAGGTCTGGTGCGCCTTCGGTCGGGCCGGAAATGATAAGCGGGGTGCGGGCTTCATCGATAAGAATTGAGTCGACCTCATCGACGATGGCAAAATTGAACGGGCGCTGAACCATCTCGGCAATAGAATATTTCATGTTGTCGCGCAAATAATCGAAACCGAATTCGTTATTGGTTCCGTATGTAATATCGGCAGCATAAGCGGCGCGGCGCTCTTCGTCGGAGATATTGGAAAGAATGCAACCGGTCGTCAGGCCCATCCAGTTATAAAGGCGGCCCATCCAGTCGCTATCGCGCTTGGCAAGATAATCATTGACGGTAACGACATGGACGCCTTTACCGGTCAAAGCATTCAAATATGTAGCAAGGGTGGCGACAAGGGTTTTTCCTTCGCCCGTTCTCATCTCGGCGATTTTGCCGTTATGAAGTGTCATGCCGCCGATCAGCTGGACATCGAAATGACGCATACCGAGAACACGTTTGGATGCTTCTCGGATGGCGGCAAAAGCATCCGGCAAAAGATCATCTAAAGTTTCGCCATTTTGCAAACGCTGGCGAAACTCAAAAGTTTTGTTTTGAAGAGCCTCATCGGACAGGGCGGCATATTGCGGTTCCAGATTGTTGATGACAGGAACAGTCTTGTAAAAATTTTTCAGAATCCGGTCATTGCTGCTGCCGAAAATTTTGGTGGCGATATTTAAAAGCATAATAGTTAAGTCCTTAATTTCAGCTCCCTGATATAAAGCGCATGGATTATGTCGTCAATGACCACGGGGTTAGGCGGTAAATCAGCGGGGGGTAAATCGCGAAATCGCCGTTAAAAGCCTATTGCCAGAAAAGGCTTCGTATGAGCAAATACGGGACTTTCCCTGAATATGAGTTACGGAATTAACATTTAAAGGAATTAACGATGAATAACAGAAATCTGGGCATTTTGATCGCTGTCGTGATTATTGCCGCCGTGGCGATTTGCTTTACCATTATGAAAGCAAACAAGAATGAGACAACGGCAATCCAGAATGCTGCTCTTGAAAGCACATCCCAAGTCGAGCCATCCGCTGAAACGCCTGCACCCGCAGAGCCCACCGCGGATAATCCGGTTGTCGGAACTGTCGACGGCCAGAATATTCTGCGCTCTGAAGTCGTAACCTTCATGCGTAATTTCCCGCCGCAAATGCAGCAGATGCCTGTCGAGCAATTATTCCCAATGGCGCTCGAGCAAGTCGTCACTGCGAAAGTTGTTGATGCCCGTGCAGCGAAACTGCCGGAATTGCAATCCGATGCCGAAGTGATGAAACGTCTGGCGGATGCCAAAATCCAGATCGTTCGCACTGTCTATCTTGAAAAAGAAATAGAAAAGCAAATGACGCCGGAACGTACGCAGAAAGCGTATGACAAGTTTAAATCTGAACAAGGTAAGATCGAGGAAGTTCATGCCCGCCATATCTTGGTAGAGAAAGAAGAGACAGCGAAGGAAATCATTACCAAGCTTGAAGGCGGCGCGAAATTCGAAGACCTTGCCAAGGAATATTCCAAGGACCCGTCCAATAAAGATACAGGCGGCGATCTTGGTTACTTCACAAAAGAAACAATGGTGAAGGAATTCGCCGATGCGGCTTTTGGCGGTAAAAAAGGCGAAGTTTTAAAAACGCCCGTGAAAACGCAATTCGGTTATCACGTCATCGAGATACTCGACAAACGCAACCGTCCGGTTCCGACACTGGAAGAAGTAAAGCCTGCGCTGGAAGCTGAAGAGCGTCGCCAAATCCTTAACGAAATGGTTGAAGGTTGGGTTAAAGACGCCAAGGTGACAAAGTTGAATATCGAAGGTAAGCCGATTGAGGCACCTAAAGAAGAGCCGAAGAAGTAATCGACTATCGGATATCAGTAATCGGAAAGGACGAAGTGCTAGGCTTCGTCCTTTTTTCTTGATAAAAAAAAGAATGAAAAAATTTATGTCCTGTGCCGAGGCTTTGGCAGCGCCTGCGCCATTGATGCCGAATTTGCCGACCGTACTGGTTGCGGCTGCGGCGATCGTTGATCGTAAAAAGCAAATATTGATGGCGCAAAGACCGGAAGGGAAGCCCATGGCGGGCTTGTGGGAATTTCCCGGCGGAAAGGTCGATATAGGGGAATTGCCCGAATATGCATTGATGCGCGAACTTGAAGAAGAACTTGGGATTGAAACCCGCCCTTGTTGTATGTCCGGTGTCGGTTTTGCCTCGCATACGTATGAAAAATTCCATTTGCTGATGCCGCTTTTCGCTATTCGTGTCTGGAAAGGCGAACCGCAAGGCCGTGAAGGTCAGAATTTGAAATGGATGAATGTCCAGGATTTGTATAGTCTGGACATGCCGGAAGCGGACAAGCCGTTAATCCACCAACTGGAATCCATCCTTTAATGTATCGTTCGATCTATGATCTGAAAGTTTTCTACAACTCGCCATCGGGCGCGATGGTGCGAAGGATCGTACGGCGGCATATCTTGAACTGGTGGCCGCATACAAGGGATGAACGCATTGTAGGTATTGGGTATGCCCAGCCTTATCTGGAACCGTTTCTTGATAATTGCGAACGCTGTTACGCTGTGATGCCAGCCGGGCAGGGCGCTTATCCATGGCCGGAAGGCAAGAAAAACCTGACAGTACTGTCTGAAGAATCCGAACTGCCGCTGGAGACAAATTCCATCGATAAAATTCTTCTTATCCATTCTTTCGAGCATGCGGAATTGTTGCGGTCGAATTTACAGGAAATCTGGCGCGTTCTGAAAAGCAACGGACGGCTGGTCATCGTTACGCCGAACCGCGTCGGTTTTTGGGCGCGCGCGGAGTGGTCGCCCTTCGGGCAGGGAAGCCCGTCCTCGCTCAATCAGTTGAAATCCATATTGCGCGACAATTTGTTCGTGTTTGAACGAAATAAACCTGTTCTTTATGTGCCCCCGATGCGGCGAAAGACTATCATTAAGTCCGCCGATACGTTTGAATTGATCGGGCCTTTTACGTTTCCGGCTTTTGCGGGGCTTCACATGATCGAAGCCAGTAAACAATTATATGCCGGAATAGAATTACCGGATGGCGCGAAAGTGAAAGTCCGTGGCCGCGGTAATCTCATTCCAAACCCTGTCCCGCTTGGAAGAAATTAAATTTTTTTACCACAACGGCACAACGACACAACGGGCTTGAGATACTGTTCCATACGAAATAGGTAAATTTAATATTAGTTTTTATTAGTCTCATAATTAGATTTTATGCGCTTAATCCGTTGTGTCGTTGTGTCGTTGTGGTTAAACTTTCTGGCTTGTTCAGCCAGATAGAGAAATAGACATGTATAAATCACCCGAACTCGATCAGATCCGCCAGCGTATCGATGCGCTAGACAATCAGGTGCATGACCTTCTAATGGAACGGGCCGACCTGATTATGCAGGTATCTGCCGAAAAGAAAAAACACGGCATCCAGATCGTCCAGCCCGCACGAGAAGCCCGCATGATCCGCCGCCTTATCAAACGCCACCGCGCGCCGCTGCCGGAAGAAACGATCGTGCGCATCTGGCGTGAACTTGTCGGCTCAATTTCGCTTCTTCAAACAGGCCTAAGTGTAGCCGTAACCGAGAAATTGCCGGAATATTGGGATATGGCGCGTGATTATTTCGGTACCGTGTTGCCGATGCAGAAAGCCAACTCTGAACAAAATGTCCTAAAATTGGTTAAAGACGACAAAGTTAATTTCGCCGTTTTGCCATCACCGGAAGAAAACGAACCTGACGCCTGGTGGCTTTCCTTGATGACAGATACATCTCTCAAGGTTATCCAAAGACTGCCGTTTGGCGATAAAGAAAATTATAAATACGACCGGCATCCGGCTTTAGTTGTGGCAAAGGCTGGCTTCGATACATCCGATGATGATCGTTCCCTGATTGCTTTGAATTCGATCCACCTTAATGAAGCGCAGAAGATTTTCAAAGTTCTGGAAGTATATTCATCGAATGGGAATGTTCTTTTAGAAGTCGACGAATATATTTTGCCGGATGATGATCGTTTAAATTCCATCCATGCCGTTTCGCTGGGCGGGTATCCATCACCTTTGAAATATAAAGACGGCAAATGAAATTTATCCCACGTCCCGGCATTCTAGATATTGAGCCGTATATTCCCGGCGCCAGCAAAGGTAGCAGTGGCAAAATCATCAAGCTCTCATCGAATGAAAACCCTCTCGGGCCTTCACCGAAAGCAGTTGAATCTTACAAGAATACGGCAGATAAAATCTTCCGCTATCCTGATGGCGGGTCGGTGGAATTGCGCACGGCGATTGCGGCAAAGCATAGTATAGAGGCGGATCGCATAGTCTGCGGGACAGGGTCTGACGAATTAATCGCGCTTCTGTGCCGAGCTTTTTGTGGTGAAGGTGACGAGGTTTTATATACCGAGCATGGCTTCTTGATGTATCCAATCGCGGCGTTGTCGGCGGGCGCAACGCCTGTCAGAGCCAAGGAAACCAATCGCGCAACGGATTTGCAGGCATTGCTGGCCGCAGTAAGCGATAAGACAAAAATGATCTTTATCGCCAATCCAAATAATCCGACAGGCTCGCTTGTTAAAAAAGACGCATTGCTTGATTTCCATGCGAAATTGCGGCCCGATATATTGCTGATACTGGACTCCGCCTATGCCGAATATGTCGAAGAAGAAAATTATACTGACGGGATCGATCTGGTAAGCCGCTTTGATAATGTGGTCATGCTGCGCACTTTTTCCAAGATTTACGGTCTTGGCGGAATGCGCGTAGGTTGGTGTTATTCTTCGATAGAAATTGCTGATGTTTTAAACCGTATTCGTGGGATTTTTAATTTATCGATTGCAACTCAGGCTGCAGCATTGGCCGCTTTATATGACGACGAATATATCGAGCGGTCTTTCCAGATAAACTCCGAACAGAAAAAATGGATTACCGGGCAGTTTGAGTCTCAGGGCGTGTATGTTTATCCGGGTGAGGGGAACTTCATTCTGTTTACGCTTGGTAGCGAGGAGAAAGCTACCGCTTGCCTTAACTACATGAAAGAGCGGGGTATACTTCTCCGCGGGATGACCGCCTATGGCTTATCGGATTGCCTGCGTATGACAATCGGTTTGCCGGAAGATATGCAGGTGGTGAATGAGGCTATGAAAGATTTTTTGAAAGTCTAAGTTTTTATTCTTCCCATTTCCATTCAGGGACGGATGCAATGCGCATTGGACCGAGATAAATTCCGCCGCTTTGAACGCGCAGGGCGGTATTGATCGCGTTGATGCCGGTCGTCTCATCCTTATGTGACATGAGGTTCAGCAGGCTTTGCGCCATGATCGCTTGCTTTTCACCTAAACTGCCGTTTTGAACAAATTCATGGATCAAGTCGTCAAGCCCGGAGACTTTGACCTTGATCTCCCCTTCGGGCTGTAATGTCTGATCCAAAGTTATATAGCCTTCCCCGTCCAGTTTGACGGAACTGCGGTAAATCCTTAATTCTTCCACGGGGACGTTGCCGCCTTGTTCTCGCCATGCGGCTAAAGTCACGCGGTCATAGCGATTTGGAAAATTCGCAGGCAGGCGAATTCGGAGAAAGAAATCATCGATATGAATGGTAGTCTTTAGGACGGGACCGGAAAAATCCATCCCTTGCGGCGCGGCAATGGTGATGGCTTGTGTCGGGAAAGAAAAACCCTGATAGGAAAATTCCGGGGCGGCGTAGGTAAAGCCGTTGCGGTCTGTCACACTACCGGAAAAGACAGCTTTCGGCGCGGCTGGAAAACCGGTAATGGCTGGTTGCTCGCCATCTATAACGATCTGGTATTCTTCCTGACCATTCCAGATCGTATCGAGAGCTTTTGTCATTTGCCCTGCTACATAAACCCAGAAAACGCCATAGGCGATAAATGCCAGAATAATCAGGGCGGAGATAATCGAGATCAGACTGCCGATAATTCTTTTCATGGTATTTTGCTCAATGTCTCCTGAACCAGACGGTTAGAATTCGTTTCAATGATATCCGCCATTTGCTGGTGCGTGGTTTTTAGATCCTGTCCCGGCATGATCGGCGGGAAGAATTCAAAAATAACTTTGCCCGGCTTGACGAAGAATGAGCGGCGCGGCCAGAAAAGCCCGCTATTGGTCGCCATGGGCAAAATTGGCAATCCTGTCGCTTCCTGCATGCGCACGATGCCGTATTTATATGGCTTATTTGCGGGAGTATCGTCGATATCGACGCGTGTACCTTGCGGGAAAATCACGACCGGGCGACCTTCGGCTTTTAAACGGTTTGCGCCGGCGACGATGGATTTCATAGCGCCTTCGCCTTTTGAGCGGTTGACGGCGATCATTCCGGCTTTCAAAGCCAGCCAGCCCCAGATCGGTATCAAAGCCAATTCCCGCTTCAGGATAATCGCAGGGTCTTTGAACAGGAGGTGGATTTTGAAAGTTTCATAAGTGGAATAATGCTTTGCGGCGACCAGAAAAGACTGGCCTTGCGGGATATGTTCTGCGCCGCGCACTTCGTAATCCAGGCCCAGAACCCATTTTTCCACATAGTAATTGCTGTCGAAATAAGCTTGCAGGAAAATCATATAATATTTGCGCGGCAGCAAAAGCGGCAGCACAAGCAACAGGCACCAGATGAACATGTAGCCATAAAAGCAAATGTGAAAAAGAGTTTGGCGTATCAGTAACATATTATTTCATCGCAGACGGTAACTGGTTGACTTCGGAAGGATAGAAAATCATGCGCACCACACTAATCAGCATTTTATGATATTCGAGGAAACAGATCTTCCAGAAATTCTTGCCGTCCGGGGTGAAATTTTCAGGGATCACGGGGTGGCGGATAATGTCTGTATCGGGCAAAGCGTGATGAAATTCCAATGCGGAACGCGGCATATGATACGTCGCCGTAATCAGGCGGGCCGTCTTTATTTTGTTGTCGTTGACCCAGTCGCGCGATTCAATGGCGTTGCCCAGTGTGGTTTCTGCTTGATAGCCCAGTGTGATGCAGCAATCGGGCAAGGGCTTTTTATATCCCCATCTGTCGATCAGTTCATTCAGTTTGACGTCCTTATTCACGCCGCTGATCAGCAAGTATTTCGCTTTGCCGTCGGAGAGAAGGTCGAGAGCGCGGGTCACGCGGTTCGTGCCACCCGTTAAAACGATAATCGCATCCGTTTTATCGACGGTTTTCGGCTCGTTCATAGAGCTTATAATGCCGGTGAACATGATAAAACCGCCGATCCACAGGACAAAACCAAGTGCGATCATGGAAGCCATAAATCCCGTAAACCATTTGAAAAGCTTAAACATGGCTAAGGCATTTCCTTCAAGACTTTCATTACCGTTCGGTAGGCGGCGCTCGTGCTTATAACGAGAAGCATAAGGCATATAAAAGGCAGGATGTAAAAATGCATATCGATTAAGTCAAAGCGCGGTAAAGTCTCCGGCAGGTTTAAAGCCAGAAGATGCGCCGAAATCATTGTCAGTGCGGCTAAAAACAGGCCGAGCAATATTCCCTTGCCGGAGAGAAATAGAATATATTTCTGAAACTGGCGTGTAATATATTTATCCGATGCTCCCATGATATGCAGCAGTTCAAGCTCCATGTGATGAATTGCCATGCGTGAGCGCACCGCGCCACTGACGGTAAGGGCGGTGACAATGGCAATAATAACGATCAACGCGGTTCCCGCGATCTGCAAGCCTTTCGATAATTTCAAAATATCGTTTAGCCAATTGTCATGCGCGTCGATTTTAGCATCGGGGAAAATTTCCGTGACCGCCGAGTTTATCTGCTGCAAGACCTCTTGTGTACGCTTTGTCAGCTCGATCGTAACAAGGGATGGTACCGGCAAATCGGTAAGCGCGCCGGTACCCTTGCCAAGCCATGGTTCGACCAGTTTCTGTAATTCTTCTTCTTCGACGATGCGGGCGTCTTTAACGTCTTTGATCTTAACCAGTTCGTCGACAACAATGCCTAGCTTGCGCTCGCTGCTGCCGGAATGGGGAATCTCTATCGTCACCGTATCGGCAAGGCCTGAACTCCAGGCGCTGGCCATGTGGTTTAGTGAAATACTGATGCATCCGGCGAGAATGCAAAGGAAAGTCATCAGCGCCATAAGAAGCGCAAGGAATTCCGTGCCGACCCGCGCATGCAGCGGTATATCGAAACGCATATTCTTGCCGGGCATATTGAAAACGGGGTTTTGTGCTTTTTTCATGAAATTTTCACATGCCCCTTATCAAGGATCAGGCGCGGATAATTGAAGCTGTCCAATATAGCCAGTGAGTGAGTGGCGATGACGACGGTTGTGCCCATCTTGTTTAGCTGTTCGAAAAGATTCATGAGCTTGTAGCCGATCTCGTCATCAAGATTTCCGGTTGGCTCGTCGGCGAGAAGGAGCTTTGGCTGAACGATCACCGCACGGGCGATGGCGATACGCTGTTGCTGTCCGCCCGATAAAGTCTTCGGTAATCGGTGCATGCAATCGCCCAGACCCACCCATTCAAGAAGTTCGGTCACATGGGTTTTAATCTCCTGTTCGCTTTTTCCGCTGATGCGCATGGGAAGGGCGACATTGTCAAAAGCGGAAAGGTGATTGAGAAGGCGGAAATCCTGAAAAATAACGCCGATTTTCTGGCGCAAGGGCATGAGTTCTTCACGGCTCAGGCTTCCCGTGTTCTGACCGAACATTGAAATCAGGCCGCGCGTGGATTTTCGGCCCAGATAAAGCAGGCTCATCAATGATGTTTTTCCGGCACCGCTGGGTCCGCAAAGAAAATGAAAAGATCCGGGTTCAAGCGAGAAATTAACATCGCTCAAGACCTCGGGTCCAATCCCATAACGCAAACCTACATGTTCAAACTTGATCATAACCTATTGTATTAACAGATTCTGGCTTATATAAAAGAATTTAACGACCAAATCCGGCCTGTCTGAACATGATTCTAAACTGCCCATCCTGCTCGGCTAAATTCATGGTTTCCAGCGAAGCTCTGGGAGCCGCTGGCAGGGATGTGCGCTGCGGGAAATGCGGCCATGTCTGGTTTCAGGGACCGGAACGGGACAGTTTGGACGAACTTGATATCGATCTCGGGGACCATGACTTTTCCTCCGATAAACAAAGCGATAACGACTTAAGTTTCGAAACCCATATCGAGCGTACCGAACCTAACTCCGAAATATTAAAACCCAAAGCCGAAGAACCGCGACAGGAAAAAACCGTTAAAGAAGCGACATTGCTTCAAAGGCAAATCGCCGGTGCAATGGTGGCACTGGCTTTTGCTTCTGTGATTTTTTATGCGTTGGTCGCGCCTTATAAAACCATTGGCCGCGCTGTTCCTTTTATGGGGGCGGCTTACGAAAAAATGGGCTGGCCAATGCCGAAAGCGAAAAAGCAAATCGCATTCGAGCGCCTCAAGCTGGCTCGCGAAGGTAAAAAGATCAAAGGCAGCGGCTTGATTGTCAATCTGACCAGTGAAGACCAGCCGTTGAATTATATGACCGTGGATTTGCTGGATCTAAGCGATAAGGTCGTCAAAACTTTTGATATAAAAATGGCTTCGACAAAACTAAAAGCCGAAGCTTCCGAACCTGTGGAATTTTTTGTCGACGAGCCGCCGAAAGACGCAGTATCTGTCCGCATCAGGCTTGTTCAGTAATTACCATTGTTTCAGCAGGCGCTGATAATAATTCCGTTCATCCAAGGGCCGCGTCATATCGCTTTCGCGCTCTCTTAATGTTTTAATGATTTGATCGGATTTTTTGCGGGCGGAGCCTTGCGGTATTTCCGCGTCGCCACTATTGATTGTGCCTTCCGGCCTTCCCAACGGATCCTGATTGCCGCTTCCGCCGCCGATGGATATCATCGTCATTCCCTTCATTTTCTCCTGAAGCTGCTGCTGCATTTCTTTTTGCGATTGCTGCAGGAGATCGAGCGCTTTTTGCTGGTGGGAAAGGGATGTGTCCTTGTCTGCGCTTTGAAGGGAATTCGAAGATAATGACATTTCGGTCGCGGCGGCGTTCAGGTCTTTCGCTTTGCTTGCGGCTTTATTCGCCATGGATGAAGTGCGCTCTTTCAAAGCATTTTGGTCTGCCGACAGAGATTTAAGTCCTTGATCGTCGCTTTGACGCGTCTGGTCGATAAGATTTTTTTGTTCGGCGACGATGCTTTGCAGATCCTTAAGGCTTTGCATCATTTGCTGCATGTCTTTAGGCATGCCCTGCGCGGCGGATGAACCCAGCATTTCCGCAAATTGCTGTAACTGATTGAGCTTTTCCATGGCGCTTTGCTTGTTGTCGCTCATGAGCTGGCGTTGCAAATCCTGCATGAATTTTCCCAGATCTCCCAGATCCATATTCTGATTTGATTGGGATTGTTGTGACATCGCGCCATTCTGTGCCATTTTTTGAGCGAGCGTTTGTAAATGACGGATCAGGGCTTGCTGCATTTTCTGCGTCAGGTCGGCAAGCTCGGCTTTATCGGCATTGCGTTGCAAGGCTTCCTGAAGATTATCCAATGCTTCCTTCAATGAGGCTTGGGTTTCGGCAATATTGCCATCTTCCATCCGCATGGCCAATTGCCACATCGTCGCGGCAACAGATTCAAGGCTTTCCTTGCTCTGGTCATAGAAAAGGCGACTGTCTATGCTGCGAAGGCCGAGCGTCATCATGTAATCCCAGCCGTATAAATCGGGGCGATATAAAATTTCCTGTATACCTGATACGATATTACTGACATCTCCGAATAAGTTTAAAAGATTATTTCGGAGGTTGCCTAGAAGGATAGAAATAGGGTTGTGGAAATTCCGTGTCGGAAGATCATAATCCAATGGCGCGGTTTCTGAAATATTGCCTGCATAATCTTCCGCTTCAACCATAAGCGAAACTCTGCGTCCGGCCCAGGGATGACCTGTCGCATCGAAAACGATATTTATGTCGACTGAGGAATTGCGAATGGAAATATTCGCTTTCTTTTCCATCGCGATAGGCTCGCCAAAATAAGCAGGCCTCTGCATGGGCGCAAGAATGCCTCGTAAGGTTAATTTGCGAATTCCGAAATCATCGGCGATTTTCAGTGGCAATTTCATTTCGCCCGAAGGCAAAACTTTGATCTCGCCATTCCAGCCGATTATCGGAGCCGTATCTTTTATAAATTCAATTTTCTGGCTGAAGCGCGGAATGCCGAAAACTGTAATGGAGATTTTATCAGTCGCGGGCAGTTTTTCCTCGATCGTCCAAACGGCGCTGCCTTTTTTGCGATTGAAAGCGGTCGCGCCGTTGCTGGTTTTTAACAGCGGCTTTCCCCAATCCGTATAAACTTCGGCGGAAATTCTGCTGCCCGCAAGTACCTTGATTTTGTCAGAAGTAGCTGCCGCTAAAATAACCGGTGTCATACCGGAATAGGAAGGGGGGGTAATACGAATCTGGGCGTAGGGAGGCTCGGCTTCCTTTTGACTTGTATCGCCGGAAAGAATAATACCGCTGTGGATTTTATCAAAGGAGTCATTGGGGGCCACAAAAAAAGCACTGGCAACGACTAAGAGAAAAGCGATACGCAGCGCATAGGGGTCGCGCCGTGACAAATGCAAGTCAGGCTTGGAGTGACGGAGAAGTTTCAAAAGATTTCTCTGGCGTTGTTTCTCCAGTTGCCAGAAACCGCTGGAATCGCCGGTGGCCGGAATATCGGCTAATCCCGATAAGGGGCGATGTTTCAGATTTGAGGAAGCCTCGACGCGGTGAATTATTTCTCTGCGTGACGGAAGCGATATCTTGCATAAACCCCAAAAGGTCAGGACACCGATACCGATCCAGAAAATAATGGTAAGGAAGTAAGATGAAACCCCGCCGAGCCAGAGGCAGACGAACAGGCCCGTCCATGGAAAAATCCATGCGAAAGCTGTGACCAGACTTTCAAGAAAAAGGGAAAGCGCGGCTGTCGCAATCTTTGCGTAGAGGGAAGATTTTTGAAAAGCTGCCGCGACTTTTTCCATGGCGGCAGATTAGCAGTTTATTTTAATCCTGCAGGTATTTTTTCATTGGCCCAGCAATCTTCCTGTTTCTGCGCTTCACGGATAAAATGGAAATCGCTTCCGTCGACCAGAATTTCCGGAATGAGGGGGCGGGAATTATAGGTGCTGGACATAACCGAGCCATAAGCCCCCGCATTCATAACGGCCAGCAAATCGCCTCGTTCAAGTTCCGGCAACTCACGATCCAGCGCGAGGTAATCGCCGGTTTCGCAAACCGGACCGACGACATCGCAGAGAGAAACCTCCGCTGTCGTTTCTATAACAGGCATGATTTTGTGATAGGCGTCGTAGAGGGTAGGGCGGATCAAATCGTTCATGGCGGCATCTACAATGACGAAACGTTTCGATGTGCGCGGCTTATTGAAAATGACACTTGTCAATAAGCAGCCCGACTCGGCAATCAGGATACGTCCGGGTTCCAGCGCTATTTTGACATCAAGAGGCGAGAAGATGTCATAAATCATTTGCCCGTATTCCTGCAAATCCGGGAAAGGTTCGTCCTGATAGGGGATCCATAAACCGCCGCCAAGATCGACTTGTGTTACGGTCGCGCCATGATAGCGCAGCTTTTGCACGAGGTCCGACATTTTAAGAAAAGCTTCGCGGAAAGGCTCTAAAGAGGGCACGCCGGAGCCGATATGCATGCTGATCGCCGTCAGGTGCAGATAAGGATGATTTTCGTATTCCTTGAATAGGCGGAATACTTCATCTTCCATGAGGCCGAATTTATTTTCTTCTTCGCCGGTGCTGGTCTTTTCATGCGCGCCGCTGTCCACATCGGGGGTAAAGCGTAAGGCGATATGCACCGTCTTTTTCAAATCGCGGGAGATTTCATCTAGCCGCGCCAGTTCGGCTTCGGATTCGACATTTATCTGGTGGATGTTTTTTTCAAGGGCGAGGCGAAGCTCAGGATCGGTTTTGCCGACACCTGAGAAAATTATTTTTTCAGGAGGAATCCCGGCGGTCAGACAGCGTATAAGTTCACCTCCGGAAACGATATCCATGCCTGTGCCGAGCTTTCCCAGATAATGAAGAATCGCGAGGTTGCTGTTGGATTTACAGGCAAAAGCGATGAAAGGTTTTTTGTCCTCAGGCCATAAAGAGGCGACAGCATCGGTCAGGCGGCTTACGCGATCGCGGATCATGCCGGCTGAATATATGTAGCAAGGCGTGGAAACTTTTGCCGCAATCTGCGCAAGACCCACGTCTTCGACGTGCATCGTGCCTTTTTTATAATGGTAGGTCATCTGTTTATACTTTTAACTTGGGGCTTGGATGGGTCTTTGGGATAAGCGCGTGGAAACAGGTCTTCGCGGTCGCCCGCCGGGGGCGTCAGATTACCTGGTTTAATACCGCAGGCGCTGAGTGCCGAAGCGATAATCAAAATGGTGAGTATAAGTTTGGCTCTGGACATCATAGGCTAGACGTACCATTATTTTTCTAATGCCGGAAACAGAAAAATCACCTCAAAATTCCAATTTCATCAAGCTTTTAGCGACCACTCTTGCAATGGTGGCGTTAATCGGCGGATTTTTGCTGCTGCCAGGGCCAGATGATTTGCGCGATCAGGCTTATATGGTGCCTGTGGGGCGGTTTCTGAAAAGTTTTCATGCTGTTGAGGAAATCAAAACAGATAGGAAGTTTCCGGAAATTACGCTTTTGTCGCCGGAGGGGCGAAAGGTAGATCTTAAAAAAATGGCCCAGGGCCGTGTAACGATTGTGAATTTCTGGGCAACATGGTGCGCTCCGTGCATTGAGGAATTACCTTCTCTCGCAAAATTCCAGACGAATAATCCCGACATTCTGATGATGCCTATATCTCTCGACATGAATAAAACGCTGCCGGAACTGGCAAAATTTTTTTCCGTTGACGAATTGAAAGAATTGCGCTGGTTTTACGATGAGGCGGGTATTTTAAGGAAAGATCTTAATCTTTCGGTTTATCCCTCGACTTACATTTTAAATAAAGAAGGTAATATTATCTATATATTACAAGGGCCAAGTGACTGGAGTTCATCTGATGCTTCGGGTTTTGCCAAATATTTGCTCAGTAAATTTTAACCCAATGATGTCATCTTAAGCTATGCCTTTGTCTGCCGAAGAAGAACTAATTACTATTTCTCAGGATCAGCTGGATGCGCTGGTCTCCTTGCATGAAAGATTCCTGCTGGGTCGCGTCGGCGGGCGTCGCGCCAGTCTCAAGCGCACTGATATTTCCGGTTTAAATCTGAGAGGGCGGAATTTAAGGCAGGCGGATTTTTCTGGCTGTTTAATGAGGAATATGAATCTCGTTGCGACCAACTTTCAGGAATCTTGTCTATATGCTTGTGATCTTAGCCTTTCCGATCTTCGGGAGGCGAATTTTATCCGGGCTGATTTACGGGGCGTTCGTATAGAAAGTGCCGATCTGACAGGGGCTGATCTTGAACGGGCAGATATGCGGGCAGGGGCTTTGTCTTCAAGTGGCTATTATGTGCCTCCGCAGGTCGTCAATTTTCGTGGAGCCAATTTATCCGGGGCACGGTTAATCGGTGCGATGGCGCATCAGGCCGATTTTTCCGATGCGATACTGGCCAACGCCCAGATGCAGCAGGCGGATCTTCGCGGGGCGCGGCTCATGAATGCGGATCTGAGCGGAGCGGATTTGACAGGCACGCAATTAAGCGGGGCCAGCCTTTCCAATACGATTTTGGTTGGCGCGAATATGAGTTCGATCCGTGATAGCGATTACGACATCTCGACGGCTGTTACCGATAGTAATGTTGGCTTGGCAATCAGTGAGTTAAAGGCGCCTCTTGTGACATTGCTTGAAGCGCATAAGGATTGGGTTATGTCTGGCGGCGTCAATGGTCGCCAGCTGGATTTAAGTTTTTACGATCTTCGTGACGCTTTATCTCTGAAGAAAGAAAAGTTGACGGCGTTAAAAGCGCGACAGGCAAAATTTATCGGTCTCAACCTTTACAAGGCTGAATTGCAGAGCGCGGTTTTGGACGGAGCGGATTTTCGAAATTGCGACATGGAAGAGGCGGACTTGCGCGGAGCGTCCATTGTCGGCGGAATTTTCAGTCATGCAAAATTGCGCGGGATCAATGCATCGCCTTTGATGTTCGGTTCCGGGCCGCAGAAACGCTTCGCACCGACCAATATCATGTCCGGCGTTTTTCGCTACGCGGATTTGCGGGATGCGAATTTCCGGAACGTAAATCTAAAAAGCGCGGATTTGTCTTTTGCCAATCTGCGCGGAGCTGATCTGCGCGAGGCGGATTTATCCGGCGCAAATCTTGAAGGGGCCATTCTCGACGACGCCTTGACCGAAGGGGCTATTATGGACGGTGCGAAAATGGGCCGTGCTTTTGCCATAGGGGCTTTGGCCAAGGCTGAAGAATTATAGCTTTTCCGTCAGTTCTTTCGTCGCATCGAATAAATCGGCGACAAGGCCGTAATCGGCGATTTGGAAGATCGGCGCTTCAGGGTCTTTGTTAATAGCAACAATGACCTTGGAGTCTTTCATGCCAGCCAAATGCTGGATCGCGCCGGAAATACCAATGGCGACATAGAGCTGAGGCGCGACGACCTTTCCGGTTTGTCCGACCTGATAGTCGTTCGGGGCGTAACCGGAATCGACCGCTGCGCGGGAGGCGCCAACCGCCGCGCCGATTTTATCGGCCAGCGTTTCGATGATTTTAAAGTTTTCAGCAGAGCCGATGCCCCGGCCCCCGGAGATAACGACTTTGGCAGCTGTCAGATCTGGACGGGCGGATTTTGTCAGTTCCTGCCCGACAAATTTGGACGAATCGTTTGCGCCTGTACCGGAAAGATTTTCCACGGAAGCGGAGCCGCCTGTTGATGCTGCCGGATCGAAACCTGTGGTGCGGATAGTCAGCAATTTAACCTTATCGGACGATTGAACGGTGGCAATGGCATTACCTGCATAAACCGGGCGTTTAAAAGTGGATTCATCAACGATTTCGATGACATCGGAGATTTGTTGCAAATCCTTGATACCGGCGACGCGGGGCAGGAGATTTTTGCCGAATGTCGTGCCCGGCGCAAGGATGTGCGAATACTGACCTGCAATACCTGCAACAAGCGGAGCCAATGTTTCCGGCAATTGATGTTCGAATTCCGCGCCTTCGGCATGAAGAACTTTTGTAACGCCTGTGATGGCGGCTGCGGCTTGTGATGCGGCGGACGAGCCCTGGCCTGCGACGAGAATATGAATATCCGGGCCGAGTTTCGTTGCGGCGGTCACCGTATTCAATGTCGATGATTTGATTTCGGCATGGTCGTGTTCGGCAATGACAAGAATTGGCATTAGATCACCTTCGCTTCTGTTTTTAATTTTGAAATAAGTTCATCGACGGATGCGACTTTTACACCGCCGCTGCGCTTGGCGGGTTCGTTGACCGATATAACTTTCAGGCGAGGAGATATTTCAACGCCTAAATCCTCAGGCTTAATATTTTCCAAAGGTTTTGATTTCGCTTTCATAATATTCGGAAGCGCGGCATAGCGCGGCTCGTTCAGGCGAAGATCGGTGGTTATAATACCGGGCAATTTAATTTCAACAGTCTCCAGGCCGCCATCAATCTCGCGTGTAACCTTGGCGGACGCTTCCCCGGCAATCTCGACTTTGGATGCGAAAGTTGCTTGCGGCCAGCCCAGCATACCGGCCAGCATCTGGCCTGTCTGGTTGCTGTCGTCATCGATGGACTGCTTGCCCATGATAATAAGGTTAGGCTGTTCTTTATCGACGATGGCTTTTAAAAGTTTGGCAACTGCCAAAGGTTCGACGCCGCCCAGATCGATCGGCTGGTCCGTCTGGACGAGAATGCCTCGATCCGCACCAATCGCCATGGCTGTGCGGCAAACATCTTGCGCTACCGCCGGGCCGATTGTGACCACAACAATTTCTTTCGCAATGCCTTTTTCTTTCAGGCGAACCGCTTCTTCGATGGCAATTTCATCGAACGGGTTCATCGACATTTTGACGTTGGCGAGTTCGACACCGCTATTGTCTGATTTAACGCGGATTTTGACGTTGTAATCAACGACGCGTTTGACGGGGACAAGTATTTTCATTCTGCCTACCTTGTTTCCTAAAGCTTTATTTTTGAGAAAGGATAAATGCGAGAGCGATCAATGCCAATGCCACGCCCTGGAGGATGACACGGGCCTGCATCAATCTGTTGCCGTATTTTTTATTGAATTCGCCGCCATGGATAAATCCGGCGATGCCGATGGCCAGAACCGCTAAAACGCTGAGCATCGCAACTGCGATCATAATGGTAAGCATTGAATTCATGATACTAATGTAGGCGGTTAAAGTTTTTCTGCAACCAGAAAATAATTCACGTCCACATCATGCGGATGAATGGAAAATTCGTTTTTCAACGGATTGAACATCAAGCCTCTGACGTCCTTCAGGCATAAACCTGAATTTTCAGCCAGATCCGCCAATTCGGATGGTTTGACGAATTTATTCCATTGGTGCGTGCCGGCCGGAACCCAGCGCAGAATATATTCAGCCGCGACGATGCCAAGCGCGTAGGATTTTGCCGTGCGGTTCAATGTCGAGAAGATAACAATCCCGCCTTTGCGGACGAGGTTTGAACATAACTGCACGAAATCATCCGGTGACGAAGTATGTTCGATAATTTCCAAAGCCAGCACAACATCGAAACTCCGATTGCTCAAATCCTCTGCGGCGCCGCATATATATTTGATATCGAGATTTTCGGCTTTGGCATGGGTTTGGGCTGTTTCAATACCGACTGCGTCGGCGTCCAGTCCCGTGACGTTTGCGCCGATACGGGCAAGAGGTTCCGACACAAGTCCGCCGCCGCAGCCTATGTCGAGAATGGAGATATTTTTTAAAGCTTTGATTGGAGTGTTATCGAGACCGAAATGAGAAACGATCGTTTCACGCAAGAAACCTATCCGTGCCGGGTTCAGGCGATGGAGCGGTTTAAAAGGGCCGTCCGGGTTCCACCAGTCGGCGGAATCTTTTGAAAAATGGTTGATTTCGTTTTTATCGAGGGTACTAAGCTTCATGTCGGCAATAGTAATGGTCAAAGCTGATAAAAGCTATAGTCATAAGCAAAATCGTCGGTTAAAGTACGCCCGATATGTCAAGAATCGTTGTCAAATTCGGCGGCACTTCCGTCGCCAATCCCGAAAGAATTGAAAAAGCCGCCATGAAAGTAGCGGCGGAAGTCAAACGCGGCCATCAAGTTGCGGTCGTCGTGTCGGCCATGGCAGGAATGACGAACCAGTTGATAGAGTACTGTAAACAGATCACGCCGGATTACGATGAATCCGAACACGATGCCGTTGTCGCTGCCGGAGAGCAGATTGTTGCCGGACTGATGGCGATGGCGCTGCGCAAGCATGGCGTTACCGCCAGATCGTTTCAAGGGTGGCAGGTGCCGATCCTTTGCGATTTCAATCATAAAAAAGCCCGCATCATCGATATACCGACGGCGAATATCGAAGCGGAATTCGCTATGGGCAGCATGCCTGTGATCGCAGGATTTCAGGGTGTGACGACGGATAACGATATTACAACTCTTGGCCGGGGCGGATCGGATACGACCGCGGTGGCAATCGCCGCCGCGCTTAAAGCGGACCGCTGCGATATATATACAGATGTCGACGGCGTTTATACGACCGATCCCCGTGTCGTGCCGCTGGCCCATAAAATCGATCGTATTTCTTATGAGGAAATGCTGGAGCTTGCCTCGCTCGGCGCGAAAGTGCTCCATACCCGCTCGGTCGAGCTTGCGATGGCAAAGCAGGTGCCGGTGCAGGTTTTGTCCAGTTTCGATGACGCAATCGGCAGCGATCTGCCGGGCACTCTAGTGACGAAGGAAGAAGATATCGTGGAACAGATGATCGTAAACGGGGTTGCTTTTACCCGCAATGAAGCAAAGGTAACAATGCGCAACGTGGCGGATGTCCCGGGCGTTGCAGCCAATATTTTCGGGCCGCTTGCGGATGCCGGACTGAATGTCGATATGATCGTCCAGAATATTTCTTCCGATGGCAAAAGCACCGACATGACTTTTACGGTCACGCGCGAGGATCTGCAGAAAGCTATCGATATATTGAAAAAAATTCCGGCACTGAACGGGATAGAGATTGAATCCGATGACAAGGTCGCAAAGCTTTCCGTAGTGGGGATCGGCATGAGATCGCATTCCGGCGTTGCGCAAAAAATGTTCAAGGCATTGGCAGAGAAAAATATCAATATTCTCGTTATTACAACCTCCGAAATAAAGGTCAGTGTTCTGGTCTCGGATGAGTATGTCGAACTGGGCGTTCGGGCGCTGCACACGGCCTTTGATCTGGATGCGAAAGCGGCTTAAGGCTGATGAGTGAAAGCGTTGAAAATAATACCAGTCTTCCTGTGGGAGAAATTCTGCGGCGTGTTCGCTTTCAGTATAATCTAACGCTGGCTCAGGCTGAACAGGATACGCGCATTAAATCAGTGTATCTGGAAGCGCTTGAGGTGAGTGACTTTGAACGGTTGCCCGGGAAAGTTTATGTAACTGGTTTCGTTAAAGTTTACTCTGATTACCTCGGACTCGATTCCGAAAAGATGGTTCAGCTTTTAAAGAAGCAAACGGGGCATCAGGTCCAAAAGCCTGCGCAAATCTTTCCCGTCGCCACTGAAGACCAGAAAGTCCCAAGCCTGAAAGTCGGCTTGATATCGCTGGCATTGCTTGTCCTGATAATATTGGTCTGGAAATTAAATACGCCGGGTCTAAAAAATGACGATATTCCGGCAGTTCCTGAAGAATTGACGCGGCAGCTGACGGCGCCGCAAAAGCCGGAAGAAACTGTCAAGGCCGAAGAGGTAGCCGAATCTCCTGTTCAAAAACCGCATCCTGTCGTTTTAAAAGCCGTGCAGGACGTTTGGCTTGAGATACGCGATGGCGCGGGCCAGCCGATTTTTTCCCGCGTTCTGAAAAGTGGTGAGGAATACTGGGTTCCGGAAGAAGCCCAAGGATATAAAATGACGACGGGCAATGCCGGAGGTCTGGAAATGGCCGTCGAAGGTACGGCTTTTCCAGCCATGGGCCGGAAAGGAGAAGTCCGGCGGAATATCTCGCTCAATCCGGCTGATTTAAAAGCTCAATTCGCCGCGGCTTTGCCATCGCAAAATTAATATCGCAAAGCTAAAGGGGCTAATGTCTTTTTTATATTATTTATATTGAAAACCTTCCTTAAAACCCTCTATTAACCTGTCATGGTATCCGATCACAACTCCGTTCGCCCGTGGCGCATGATTACCCGCAGGGCTTCCCGTAAAATCTGGGTTGGCAATGTCCCTGTCGGCGGCGATGCGCCGATCACAGTCCAGTCGATGACCAATACCTTGACCCATGACGTCGAAGCGACGATTGCGCAAGTGCGTGCGCTCGAAATTGCGGGCGCGGATATCGTGCGGATTTCCTGTCCCGACGAAGAATCCTCTGCTGCGCTAAAACAGATCGTGCCGGAAGTAACCGTACCTATCGTCGCCGATATTCATTTTCATTATAAGCGCGCGATTGAAGCCGCCCAAAACGGCGCGGCCTGTCTTCGCATCAATCCGGGTAATATCGGGTCAGAAGCCAAGGTCAAAGAAGTCATACAGGCGGCGAAAGATCATAATTGCTCCATTCGTATCGGCGTCAATGCCGGATCGCTGGAACGAGACCTGCTGGAAAAATATGGCGAGCCTTGCCCGGATGCGATGGTCGAGAGCGCTCAGCGTCATATCAAAATTCTCGAAGATCACGATTTTTATAATTTCAAAATTTCCTGTAAAGCCTCCGATGTTTTCATGGCAACGGCGGCGTATCAACAACTCGCCGATGTCTGCGATTATCCCATTCATTTAGGTATTACCGAAGCGGGCGGCTTGCGATCGGGCACGATCAAAAGCGCCATCGGGATGGGCAATCTCCTATGGGCCGGAATTGGCGATACGATCCGCGTGTCGCTTTCCGCCGATCCGGTCGAAGAAATAAAAGTCGGGTTCGATATTTTAAAATCGCTCGGCCTGCGTCATCGCGGCGTCAATGTCATTTCATGCCCGTCCTGTGCGCGTCAGCAATTTCAGGTAATCGATACGGTCGCGGAGCTTGAACAACGCATTGCGCATATTACGACACCTATGACGGTTTCTATTATCGGTTGCGTCGTCAACGGACCCGGTGAAGCTTTAATGACCGATATCGGTTTAACCGGCGGCGGGCAGGACAACCACCAGATTTATATCGGCGGCAACAAGGCGCACCGTTTCCACGCAGGCGATAAATCCATCGTAGATCATATCGTGGCATTGATCGAAGAAAAAGCGGCGCAAATACAGTCGGCATCGCTTAACGAGGCAGCAGAGTAATGTCCGATCTCCTTCCCAAACTGGCGCCCGTCGAGGCGCGATATGAAGAACTTTCCGCGCTTTTGGCCGAAGGCGCGTCCGGTGACGCTTACGTCAAAATGATGCGCGAATATGCATCGCTCGGCCCGGTGATGGAAACCATCAATAATTACAAGGCTGCAATCAACCAGTTTAAACAAGCCGAAGCTTTGATGTCCGATCCTGAAATGAAGGAACTGGCTCAAGAAGAGTATTATGATTTAAAGGAACAGCTTCCTGCGCTTGAGCATCAGTTAAAACTCGCGCTCATTCCAAAAGACACCGATGACGCCAAAAACGCCATTCTCGAAATTCGCGCCGGAACGGGTGGGGACGAGGCGGCGCTGTTTGCGGGCGATCTGCTTGGCATGTATCACGGCTATGCCCAGCAGATGGGCTGGAAATTTGTTATAGCGGAATCCGCCGAGAGCGATCTGGGTGGGTACAAAGAGGTCATCGTCGAAGTTTCGGGTTCGGATGTTTTCTCCAAACTGAAATTTGAATCCGGCGTTCACCGCGTTCAGCGCGTGCCTGCAACGGAAACGCAAGGCCGCGTCCATACATCAGCGGCGACCGTCGCCGTGATGCCTGAAGCCGAAGAAGTCGATATCGTTTTGAACGATAAAGATTTGAAATTCGACGTCTTCCGCTCGCAAGGCTCGGGTGGGCAATCGGTTAATACGACTGACTCTGCCGTGCGCGTGACGCACATCCCGACAGGGATCGCGATCGCCATTCAGGAAGAAAAATCACAGCACAAGAACAAAGCCCGCGCGATTTCGCTCCTTAAAACCAAGCTCTACGATCTGGAACGCCAAAAACTGGATCAAGAACGCGCCGCCGACCGTAAATCCCAAGTCGGCTCCGGCGACCGCTCCGAGCGCATCCGTACCTACAACTTCCCGCAAGGCCGCGTGAGCGATCACCGCATCAACCTGACCGTCTACAATATCGAGAACGTCATGACAGGCAAGGCGCTGGATGAAATCGTCGACGCGCTGGTCACGCACGATCAGGCGGAACGGTTGGCTACTCTCAACCTGTGATTTACCAAAACCTCAAAACCCGCTTGAAATCATCCGGTATCGACCTCCCTGAACTCGAAGCCCGCATTTTGCTGCGCGAGTTTGCGAATATCACCGATGCCGATATCCTGACGGGTAATATTCCTGACTTCGATCAAGCCAAACTGAACGAAGCTGTAACCCGCCGTATCAATGGCGAGCCGATGGGCCGTATTCTCGGTTATCGTGAATTCTATGGCCGGAAATTTTATCTGTCGCCGGCAACATTAGAGCCGCGCCCCGATACTGAAACGTTGATTGAAGCGGTACTTAAAGAAAACAAAAAGCCGAAAAGGATTCTCGACCTTGGTACGGGGACGGGCTGCATCCTCCTGACGCTTCTAAACGAAATTCCAGATGCGACAGGAGTCGGAGTCGATCTCTCCCAAGAAGCTTGCGAAACCGCGATGCGGAATGCGAAAGAGCAAGGCGTGGACAACCGCGTGTCGTTTATCCAAAGCGATTGGCTGGAAAATGTCGAAGGACTATTCGATCTGATTGTGTCGAATCCGCCTTACATTACGAGCGAGGATGTAGAGAATCTCGAGTCGAATGTAAAAGATTTCGACCCGCGTCTTGCTTTGGACGGCGGAAAAGACGGTCTGGAGCCGTACAGGAATCTGTTAGGGAATCTAAAAAATGTTCTTGCGGAGGATGGGCTTATTTTCTTTGAGCTTGGCAAAGGCCAAGTGCCCGACATCAAGGAAATCGCTGTGGCACATGGCGCGACTCTGCACGAGACCTATAGAGATCTCGGCGGTATCGAAAGAGTAGTCAAAATCTCATTTGGGGATAAATTAGAAAAGCCTTGACGGGTGGCTTGCGCTTTGGCGGTCGGTCGGCCAATGTCGCATCAGGCTGTTGTTAACCAGTTCAACACAAGATGTTGCGGTGCAGTCAGGTTCAAAAAGCTACAGGCGGTAGTCCTTCTGATTCAAAGGACTTTGCAACTTATCCACATCTCGGGTAAGCTGTGTCTATGTTTGACCGAATCAAAGGAAAGACAGGTATAGGAGAAGCACATGAGACATAATTCACAAGCCCGTCGTATGCGGGGCGGACGCAGCAACAATAACCATAATCATGGACAAAACGGTCAGCGCCGTGGTTTCCAGAACAAGAACCGTGTATTCGACAGCAACGGGCCGGATGTTCGCATCCGTGGTACTGCTTTCCAAATCGTTGAAAAATACGCGACTTTGGCCAAAGACGCTCACGCGACTGGCGACTGGGTTCTGGCTGAAAGCTATTTGCAACATGCCGAACACTATCAGCGCATGATCTCCGAATGGGGTGTCGATGAAGCGCAGGAACAAAATAATATCACCGATGAAGAAACTTCGGGCTTCGATCGCTTCGCGGTCGTTCCGGGTGCCGGGCCGCAACCCTCCGTCAAGCCGCAGGAAGATCTTGGTCTGCCATCGAGCATTCTCGGCGCGCCGAGAACTGAAATGGCTGAAGCTTAAGGCTTAAAAAATAATTCAAAAAGGTCGCCTTTAATCGGGCGGCCTTTTTTATTGATCCAGTTCAAGATTCTTCCCGTAGCGTCGCTCCAGCAGCACACCGACAATCACGCGTTTATAATATTCGCGCTGGTTTGGCGGGGGATGGCCCGCCCCATGCATCCATTGCTCGACCAGACGTCTGTTGGCGTTTATCCGTTGGAAATCAAGATCGCTAAAACCTGCCTGACGGGATAGCTGTATAAAGCGATACCATCTCTTCTCTCCGCTTTGTCCGGCAAGGTTGAATTCCCGCAAGAGATTCAATCTGGCATCCGCCATGTCGACAAGCGAACCGCGTTCTATATTCATAGGAACCCCTGTTGGCGAATTTTTCAAATCGTCCTATAATTATTCTTATAAGGATTAAAACACATGGATTTTGAGAAATTAAGCGAAAAAGTTAAATCCCTTTTGCAAAAATCCCAGACTTTGGCGTCGCGTTCAAAGCATCAAAGTCTCGAGCCTGAACATTTGCTCAAAGTTATGCTGGAAGACGAGGACGGTCAGACCGAGCGTCTGGTGCAGGCGGCAGGCGGAAACGCCACGAAACTCAAACGTGATCTTGAGGTTTCGCTCGCTAAATTACCGCAAGTAACCGGCTCTGGCGCAGGCGGTTTAAGATTGTCCAACGATCTTAATAAGATTCTCGATAACGCGACAGAGTTGTCCGAAAAGGCGGGCGATAAATTCCTGACATCGGAACGTATTCTGCAGGCAATGTCCTTGGCAAAGGCCACGGATATCGAGGGCGCGATAGAAGCTTCCGGCGCGACTGCCGTTAAGATGAATCAGGCAATCAACGATATGAGGAAAGGCCGCACCGCCGACACCGCCAATGCCGAAGACAATTTCGATGCCCTGACGAAATATTCGCGTGATGTAACGGCTATGGCCCGTGAAGGGAAGCTCGATCCTGTTATTGGACGCGATGAAGAAATTCGTCGCACCGTTCAGGTGTTATCACGCCGGACAAAAAACAACCCGGTTCTAATCGGCGAACCCGGCGTTGGCAAAACCGCAATCATAGAAGGACTGGCCCAGCGTATCGTCAATGGCGATGTACCGGAATCTTTGCGCAATAAAAGATTGATGAGCCTAGATCTCGGTGCATTGGTGGCAGGCGCGAAATATCGCGGCGAATTCGAAGAGCGCCTGAAATCCATTCTCGATGAAATTCGTTCGGCGGCGGGAGAGATCGTTCTATTTCTCGATGAACTTCACACCCTGGTTGGCGCAGGAAAAACCGACGGCGCGATGGATGCCTCCAATATGTTGAAACCCGCTCTGGCGCGTGGTGAATTGCACATGGTTGGGGCAACGACGCTTGATGAATACCGCAAGCATATCGAAAAAGACGCAGCACTGGCGCGGCGATTTCAGGCGGTCTTTGTATCCGAACCGACGGTCGAAGATACAATCTCGATCCTGCGTGGGCTCAAAGAGAAATACGAAGTCCATCACGGGGTACGGATTACCGATGGCGCCATCGTTGCTGCCGCGCAAATGTCGAACCGTTATATTACGGATCGTTTCTTGCCTGATAAAGCCATCGACCTGATCGATGAAGCCTCGTCGCGCTTGCGTATTCAAGTCGATAGCAAACCGGAAGCGATTGACGAACTTGACCGCCGTATCATTCAATTGAAGATCGAGCGCGAGGCGCTTAAAAAAGAATCCGATACCGCGTCGAAAGACCGCCTCGGCAAAATCGATATCGAACTGAAAGATCTCGAAGGCAAGTCCGCGCAAATGACGGCGCAATGGCAGGCCGAAAAAGAAAAGGTCAATAAAGGCCAAAAAATTACCGAGGAACTGGATCGGGCGCGGATCGAGCTGGAACAGGCCGAGCGTGAAGGGAACTGGTCAAAAGCCTCCGAATTGAAATACGGCAAAATTCCAACCCTGCAAAAAGAACTGGAAGATGCAGCCCAGCATTCCAGCAAAAATCTTATCAACGAAGAAGTCACTGCCGATGATGTTGCGTCTATCGTCAGCCGTTGGACCGGCATCCCAATGGATAAAATGATGGAAGGCGAAAATGAAAAACTTCTGAACATGGAGAATAAACTGAATGCCCGTGTCGTCGGTCAACCCGATGCTGTGAAGGCTGTTTCGGCGGCTATTCGCCGCTCCCGTGCCGGATTGCAAGATCCGCGCCGCCCGATTGGCTCTTTTTTATTCTTGGGTCCCACAGGTGTCGGCAAAACCGAACTGACCAAAGCTTTGGCCGAATTCCTGTTTGATGATGACACCGCCATGGTGCGCATCGACATGTCCGAATATATGGAGAAACATTCCGTTGCGCGTTTGATCGGCGCACCTCCGGGCTATGTCGGCTATGAAGAAGGTGGCGCATTGACGGAAGCCGTTCGCCGCCGTCCATATCAGGTCATTCTGTTTGATGAAATCGAAAAGGCGCATCCGGATGTTTTTAATATCCTGTTGCAGGTCCTCGATGACGGACGCCTCACAGACGGGCAGGGAAGGACGGTCGATTTCTCAAACACTGTTTTGATCATGACGTCGAATTTGGGTGCCGAACATATCGCCAACCAGAAAGAGGGCGAAGATATCGAGAAAGTGCGCAATGCCGTCATGGAAAACGTGCGCAAATTTTTCCGCCCTGAGTTTCTCAACCGTCTCGATGAAATTCTCTTGTTCCGCCGTTTGGGTCGCGATCAAATGTCCGGCATCGTCGATATCCAGCTTGTCTATCTGCAAAAACTTCTGGAAGACCGCCAGATCAGATTGGAACTCGATCAGAAAGCCAAACTATGGCTGGCCGAACGTGGCTACGATCCTGTCTATGGCGCGCGTCCCTTAAAACGCGCGATCCAGACCTATCTGCAAAATGAACTGGCTGAACTGATTTTACGCGGACAAATTCCTAATGGCTCGAAGATAGAGGTTACCGCGGCGAAAGACGGGCTCGCTTTTAAAGTCGCGGCCGTATCAGTATCGAAAGTTGCTTAAGTCACTTCTTGACTTATAAGGAATATTATCCTATCATGGAAAGCAAAAAAGGCTTTTCATGAAATCAATTGTCATCCCGAAATATAGAATGCCGTTCCGGCAAAAGCCGATATCAAAGTCATGTATCGGCATGGATACCGATCATGTCCGGAATAATAACCCTAAAACAAAAAAATATAAAAAAACGCCGAACGAAGTAGGAGCCATGGCTAGAGCATTGAAACTAAAACTAAATCCGCCTGCTACTTTTGGGCGTCGCGCCTGGAACGATAATCAGCGAAAAGCGCAAAGCGCAATTGCCAAAGCCCGCAAGCCCTGGCTGGTTTCAACCGGACCCAAGACCATGGAGGGCAAGAAGAAATCCAGCCGTAACGCTTTGAAACACGGCATGAAGAGCCTGCGCGTCAGGAAATTCAGGAAATTACTGACATTACAGAACCAACTCCTCGAAAAACTGAAGAAACGCGAACGCATCGAACGTCAGAAACGCCGCTTCGTTATCACAATGCTTAAAATGGGTTATACAGCCAAGACGTTCAGGCAATTTTTCGACAATCCTTTCAAGTGCGACCATATATTAAAACGTCAAAAGGGGTGTGATTGCCCTTATCACGGAAATAATGTATAAATGTGAAATATTATTCCCGCCGCCTTTTCCTCCGATAGGTCCAGACATGTTTAAAAAATCAAGAATTCTGCTCGCTGCTTTCGCTGCAACCGGCCTTGTGTCCTGTGCCACTTTACTGGAAGGGTCGTCCCAGGAAGTCACATTCGAAGCGGTCGGGGCGACTGACGTCATGTGTCTGCTCAAAAGCGAGGAATTGTCTTACAAAGTATATCCACCGCAGAGAGTCTGGCTAAAGCGCTCGCGTTTGAATCTCGAAGCGGATTGCTTTGCGCCGGGGAACAGACATAAGAAATTTGAAATCGTCACCGGCGTCGAGCCTTATGTTGCCGCAAATATTACAAACGGCGTAGCGCCGGGCGTGACTTATGATGCATATTCAAGGGCATTCTTTAAATATCCTGATGTCGTTACGTTTGATATGTCGGATACGGTAGCGAAGGAAAGCTTGCCGCCGGGTTATGAAACGGGTGGCGGTATAGACCCTAAAACTATCGGCATAGAGTATATGGGACCTAAAAAGAACGCTTTGCCAGGTGAAGCGGAAGCAAATGAGAAACGCAGACGGGCCTTTGAGGAGTTCGACCGTGAGCAGGAATTCGAAGCCGAACGCGAGGAGCGCAAGGCTGTCTACGATCCCGGCGTTAAAAAGTAGAAATGGATTATCGGAAATATTTTTTCTGCGGCATCGGCGGAAGCGGAATGCTGCCCTTGGCGATTATCTTGCAAGGTCAGGGATATGAAGTTTACGGATCGGATCGTTCCTACGATCAGGGCCGGACGCCGGAAAAATTCGCCTATATCAGGTCCAGATCGATCACTCTTTCACCACAGGATGGCACTGGTCTTAAGGAGGATATGGTGCTGGTCGTTTCTTCCGCGATTGAGAACACAATCCCGGAAGTTCAGGTCGCACTCACGAGAAACATACCTATCCTGAAGCGTGCCGAATTATTGGCGCAGATGTTCAATCAGGCAAAGGACAGGATCGCGATCGCAGGCACATCGGGTAAATCGACCGTTACCGGCATGACCGGTTTTATCCTGCATGAAATGGCAAGAAACCCGACAGTAATGAACGGCGCGATCTTTCGTAACTTTGCCAGCGATAAAAACCCTTATGCAACGGCTCTGGCCGGAGACAAGGATTTGTTCGTCATCGAGGCAGATGAAAGCGATGGTTCCATAGAGCTGTATAATCCGTCGATATCGGTACTCAACAATATTTCGCTCGATCATAAAAGCATTGAAGAGTTGCGTATCCTGTTTGGCAATTTCATCTCCAAGGCCGATATTGCCGTTTTAAATGCCGATAACGAAGAAGTCGCAGAGCTTGGCTTGATGCTTATAGATAAAGCGATTACCTATTCGCTCGAAGATAAGGACGCTACATTCTTTGCAAGCGAAATCGCATTGCGACCGGATGGTGTTGACGCGGTTTTAAACGATAAAATGCCTTTGGTCCTGAATGTGCCGGGGCTTCATAATCTGTCGAATGCCTTGGCGGCAATTTCAATCATTCATGCACTGAAACTGGATATTGGGCAGGCCTGTGAAATTCTCTCCCGCTTCAAGGGCGTCAAACGCCGTATGGAAATTATCGGTAGTCAAAACGGCATAACAGTTATCGACGACTTTGCGCATAACCCGGATAAGATCGAAGCAAGCTTAAGAACGCTCAAGCAATTCCCCGGGCGCCTGCTTATAGTATTCCAGATGCATGGCTATGGGCCGCTCAAATTGATGCGCCGGGAATTGATCGAAAGCTTCAAGAAGCATCTATCGCCCGAAGACGGCATATTCATGCCGGAAGTTTTATATCTTGGCGGAACGGCAGACCGCAGTTACACCGCGCAAATCTTCGTCGAGGATTTGAATGCCAACGGCATGAACGCCAACTGGTTTCAATCGAGGGATGAGATTATACCGGCACTTGCCGATATAGCGGAAGCGGGAGACCGGATCATCGTGATGGGGGCGCGTGACGATACGCTGCCGGAGTTCGCAAAAGACATATTGAACGAAGTTTAACGGTGTCTCAACGGTATCGTATTGTAGATGCCGATCCCGCTTTCATGTCCCCATGGCCGGTCGTTATCATAGCGAAGCCGTTCATTCTCTCTTAGGACGTCCTCGCAGAAATCCATCGCCTTGGTGCCCGGCTGGTTGCCTTGCGCAAGGCAAGCCCGATGGAAACGGTCGCAATTAAGATCGCGCTTGGCAATTTCCGCTTCAAGTTTCGTCTCGTCGCGGTAGTTGTTCTTATACTTGCACAATTGGTCGTCGGACAGGCTTGCCACTTGTGCAGGCGACATCTGGAATGTCGGCGATGCACAGGCGGTTAGCATCAGAACAAAAACGAGCGAGAGTTTCTTTGTCATTTCTTTTTGATCTTCTTCGGATATCTCTTTTCCAAATACGCAAACGCAGCCCGCATACCTGTATCTGCTCCGCCACGCGGGCGGCCCGGCTTTCCGTTTTGCTCCCAGGCGTAGTGATCGATGTGAACCCAGTCAGTATCATTTGTGACAAAGTTCTGCAAAAACAAGGCGGCAGTGATTGATCCTGCGGGATTGTTGCCCGCGTTGTTCAAATCTGCAATCGACGAAGAGATATCATTTCGATACGGCGCCCAAAGCGGTAGCTGCCAAAGCGGGTCTTCAACATTCAATGAGGTTTCCTGAAGCTCGCGGGCTATGTTATCATTGTTTGAGAACATGGCGGGGATATCAAAACCGAGCGCGGTCCTGGCTGCGCCGGTCAATGTTGAAAAATCCATCAGCAAATCAGGCTTTTCTTCGCAGGCCAATGTCAGGCAATCGGCCATTACCAATCGGCCTTCGGCATCGGTGTTGCCAATCTCGACCGTTAAGCCTTGGCGTGAATGCAAAACATCCCCAGGGCGATAGGCAATGCCGGAGATGGAGTTTTCTACGGCGGGAATTAGAACGCGAAGTCGGACGGGAAGATTTAAAGACATTATCATCCATGCCAGACCTAAAGCCATGGCAGAACCGCCCATGTCTTTCTTCATAAGCAACATTGCCGAACTTGGCTTTATATCGAGGCCGCCGGTATCGAAAACGACACCTTTACCGACAATAGTCAGTTTCGGATCGCTCGGCTTTCCCCATGTGATGTCGATGAGGCGCGGGCGACGCTCAGAACCTTTTCCTACGGCGTAAATCATAGGGAAATTCGAGGTCAAAAGTTTTCGGTCTTCGGTGATCCTGATTGCCGCTTTATGCTCATCTGCAACTTGCTGCGCTGTTTTCGCCAGTTCTTCCGGGCCCAGATCGTTTGCAGGAAGATTAATCAGATTGCGAATAAGGGAAATGGCTTGAACGAAAGCTGTGACCCGGTTCTTGTCTGCTGATTTAGGCCAGACAAGTCGTGGATATTTACCCAAGTTCTTCTTATAGGCATCGAATTTATAAGCGCCGAGAGACCATCCGATACAGGCTTTTTCCAGGTCTTCCGGCTCGAGTGATGTTTCATCAAGGAAAAACTCTGTATCATAGAATTCTTCGGTGGTTAATTTAGTGACGCGGTCTGCGATATAGGCGAAGCTGTAAAGACTGAGTGCAGAGCCGATGCCGACATAAACCGCTTCGATGGAAGTGTCTTTAAATGAAATACTGACATTGTTGGTGCCGCCTTTAAAGCCTTGGGCAAGAAGGGATGCCTGTGTGGTTCTGGACTGGGATTTCAGCCATTTATCAAAATCCTTTTCATAGACAAGATGAATGGGAACAGCTTTCGCAGTGGCTTTAGTGACTAAAACTTGCGGATATTGGAGTGCGGAAAAACTATCAGTGGCAGGCTTTGATTTAGGCATTAAAAAACTCCATCCATTATGTTTTTAAAACATAGACCGGATGGAGTTTAAGGGAAAGTATTGGTTACTAAACTTTCAGATTAACGGCGGCTGTTTTGCCTTTTTCTGTCTGAAGATCGTATTCGATTGCCTGGTTTTCTGTCAGGCCTTTCAAGCCGGAACGCTCAACTGCCGAAATGTGAACGAACACATCTTTGCCGCCATCGTCGGGAACGATGAACCCAAAACCTTTTTGGGTATTAAACCATTTTACTTTACCTTTAGCCATTAGATCACCTTTTAGTTCAGTTGAGTGTATAGTCCCCCGAAAGCCTTGTGGCTCTATAGAAACCGGTCATTTTTACCATGATTTAAAAACACTGTATATATTCTTTGGAGGCTCCAAATGACGCTTTGCTTAACAAGCAAGTCTTAAAATAAAGCTTTTCACAGTAAAAAATCATAGATAACCCTGTAAAATAAGCTTTTTTATGCATTTTGTATTCGACGGAACTACGGAATTCTGGCATGAATCAGTCATACGCAAGGTTATCTGATTCGTAAGCAAGTTTTAAAACCGCTTTATTTCCGGAGCTTTTGCGTACCTGTTTAAACAACTTCTAACCTCAAAAGTGAGACTTATAGAACATGGCTACAGCAGCAAAAAAAGCTCCTGCAAAAGCAGCGGCAACAGCTAAAACACCAACAAGCCCAACAGTAACACTGAAGCAAATTTCTGCTGAAGTTGCTGAAAAGCATGAACTGACAAAAAAGCAAGCTAACCTTATCTCCGACGAGATGGTTGCTCTTATTGTTAAGAACCTGAAAAAAGGTAACCGCATCCGTATGGCCGGTCTTGGTATTCTTCAAGTTAAAAAGCGTGCAGCTCGTATGGGCCGTAACCCAGCAACTGGCGAGCAAATCAAAATTCCTGCGAAAAAGAAAATCGCTTTCCGCGCAGCAAAAGAATTGAAAGAAGCAGTCGGCAAGTAATCTGCCATTCTTCAAAAATACAAAACCCCACCGGAAGGTGGGGTTTTTTATTGGAATATATTAGCGTTTGTTGACTTGTTCCCATTCGCTTGGCGTAATCGAGCCGTCCCCGTTTAGATCATAAGTGGCGAAGGTTGAATCGATTGTCGCTGCTGCCGGAGTCGTCACCGTCTCCACGTTCCATGTTTTGTAAAGATTGGTTTCGTTCATAACCCGGCTGAATTCCTGTGCGTCCAGTTTGCCATTATGGTTGCGGTCCCAATCGGCATAAGTCTTATATGTCGTCACGCCGGGCCCGTACCAAGTCGTAACGTTTGAATCCCACTCATCGGAAGTGATATAGCCGTCTCCGTTTTTATCCCAGCGATCATAAGCGTAGGTTACAAATTGTTGCTCCGTGCGAACTGTCTTAACGCGGGGATCTGTGTCCGTCTGACGTGTAAACGTCGTCGTTGTCACGGCGCCAGTGGAAGGATCTACACTTTTTGTAACTGTTGTCTCGGCATGGGCAACCGACACAAAGCCAAGGCCTGCAACTGCAAGGGGAAGAATATATTTTTTCATATAAATACCTTTCAAATAAAAAAATTGCCTAAATAAACGATTGAATATGGCATTAGTTCCTCTACATGATACGGATTATAAAAAAGGATATAAAAAATATGAAATTAAGAGATTTATTCGTGAGGATTTCGCAGCGAATTGCGGAAGCGGCGGGGCATCCCGGAGTTTTTATCACGGCTGTTCTTTTGATTATTCTTTGGGCAGCGTCGGGTCCAATATTCGGTTTTTCTGATACATGGCAGCTTATCGTCAATACCAGTACCACTATTATTACATTCTTAATGGTGTTTCTTATTCAAAGTACGCAAAACCGCGATTCCGAGGCCATCCACTTGAAAATCGATGAGTTGATCCGCGCCACCGAAGGAGCGCATTTGGCGCTTATGGACATTGAAAAATTCGATGAAGATGAGTTTCAGGCTTTCCGTCGCATGTATGATCAGATAGCAAAGGATGCTAAAGATAAATTGAACCGGGGAGAGAACGACATTAATTGTCCGGAACTTCAGGTTGCCGATCTATGTTTTCCTGCTGATTACCTTCAACATCACAAGAATGATAAAATATGATTCACCCTATACGCGCTTTTCAAAACTCCTGTAACGGTCTCAAGCTGGCATTTGCCGAAGATCAATCCTGGCGAAATACCTTCTGGCAGTTCTGTGCGGGATCGGTTGTTGCGACAATTATTTATTTCGGCAGCAATGAAACCGTTTTCATGTGGCTTCTTATGGTCGCCAGCTTGTTTCCAATGGTGATCGTCGAGACGATCAATTGTTCGATCGAAGCTGTGACAGATAAGGCAAGTCCGGAGCGCAGCGCTCTTGCCAAGAAAGCTAAAGATGTTGGCAGTGCTGCAGTGCTGTTAAGTCGTGTTTTCGCACTTTTATGCTGGGTCGTCGCTCTTTTTGCGCTGTAGAAGCCAATATTCTCCAGTCCAGAAGATCGTTGCGCAAATAAGTCCGGCCAGCCATCCTGCCATCACATCGCTCGGCCAGTGAACGCCGAGATATATACGGCTGAGGCCGATGATTAGGGTTAGAAATATAGCAACACTTAGAAAGTAGATTTTAAGCTTCCGATTGGTCTGTGCCTGAGCCAATAAGGCTCCTAGGATTAGATATACTATTGCCGACATCATTGAGTGAGAGCTTGGAAAGCTGGATGTAAAAGTTTCGGTAGCATGCGGCACGAGGTCTGGGCGCGGGCGGGCAAAGCTTATTTTCAAGAAGTTTGATAGGGCTGTGCCAACAATCACCGCAGCTATTAGGTAAACAGCACGTTTTGCATGCTTGGCCATATAAAGATAAATGGCAGAACAAAGCGTAAATAGAGAAAGTACGAAAGTGCTGCCAAGACTGGAAACATCACGCATCATTTCTGCGAACCAGAATGGCCCCCAAGGTATATTTTGATCTTCTGCGCTGCGCATCATCAGCAAGATAGATGTATCTACGGCATTCGTATCGCCTTCAAAGACATCATCTGCCAATTCCCAAAATCCCGATATCAGAACGCAGATCAGAATGAGGGAAAACAAGATAATCGGTTCGATGGAAGGGATTTTCATTATTCAAAATATAAGAAATGTAATAGAAATAAGCCAGTCAAATTAAGGAGATTGTCATGGATGTACGCGCCGCTGTCGCATGGGAAGCCGGTAAACCGCTTTCAATTGAAACAGTTCAATTAGAAGGCCCCAAAGAAGGTGAAATTCTTATGGAGGTCATGGCGACAGGTTTGTGCCACACAGATGCCTATACTCTATCAGGCGCTGATCCGGAGGGTTTGTTCCCGGCGATATTGGGCCATGAGGGGGCAGGCATAGTTCGTGAAGTCGGAAAAGGCGTAACAAGCGTCAGGCCGGGCGATCATGTTATTCCGCTTTATACGCCTGAATGCCGCGAGTGCGATTATTGTTTGAGCCAGAAAACAAACCTGTGCCAGAAAATAAGATCGACGCAAGGGCAGGGCTTGATGCCGGATGGCACGAGCCGTTTTTCCATCGGCGGCAAGAAACTCCATCATTATATGGGAACATCAACTTTTGCGAATTTTACAGTTCTGCCTGAAATTGCTGTAGCCAAGGTACGCGAAGACGCGCCGTTTGATAAAATCTGTTACATCGGTTGCGGGGTCACGACAGGTATTGGGGCGGTTATTTTCACGGCGAAAGTTCAACCGGGCGATAATGTCGTGGTCTTCGGTCTTGGCGGCATTGGATTGAATGTGATTCAGGGAGCCCGCATCGCTGGCGCTAACATGATCATCGGTGTCGATATCAATAATAAGCGAAAGGAAATGGCTGAAAAGTTCGGCATGACGCACTTCGTGAATCCCTCAGAAATTGGCGAAGATATCGTTCCGTATCTTGTGAACCTGACCAAAGGCGGCGCGGATCACAGTTTCGAATGTGTGGGAAATACGACATTGATGCGTCAGGCACTGGAATGCTGCCACAAAGGGTGGGGGAAATCCACGATCATCGGCGTAGCCGGAGCGGGACAGGAAATATCGACAAGGCCGTTCCAACTCGTAACAGGGCGCGTTTGGCAAGGTTCAGCTTTTGGCGGGGCGCGAGGGAGAACCGATGTGCCGAAGATCGTAGATTGGTATATGGATGGAAAAATCAATATTGATGATTTGATAACCGATGTCATTCCACTCAATCAAATCAATGAAGGTTTCGAGAAAATGCACATGGGCGAGTCTATACGGACCGTGGTTAAGTTCTGATGGCGGATTTAATCAAGTCATGGAAGTGTTTTGACGGTACACAGAATGTCTATCGGCATGTTTCAGCATCGACCGGCAGTGATATGGAGTTTGCGGTTTTCATTCCGCCTTGCATGAGCGGTGAGAAATTACCTGCCTTGACGTTCTTATCAGGTCTAACCTGTACATGGGAGAATTTTACAACCAAAGCGGGTGCGCAAAAATACGCTGCTGAACATAGATTAATTCTGGTTATGCCAGACACTTCACCGCGCGGACCAAATATTCCAGATGACGAGAGTTACGATTTAGGACAGGGCGCAGGATTTTATGTGGATGCAAAAAAAGAGCCCTGGGATAAAAATTTCCGGATGTGGAGCTATATCAATAAAGAACTGCCTGAGATAGTCGCGCAAATTGCGCCGACGGATATGTCGCGCCGCGGCATTTCAGGGCATTCAATGGGCGGACATGGGGCTTTGATTTCAGCGCTCAGAAATCCCGATCAATATAAATCAGTCTCTGCAATAGCGCCAATTGTTGCGCCTTCACAAGTTCCTTGGGGACAAAAAGCATTGACCACTTATCTCGGGACGGATCAGGCTGAATGGAGAAATTATGATGCGTGCGAATTGATGAAAACGAAAGGCTGGAAAAAGCCGATATTGATCGATCAAGGCATAAATGATGAATTTTTAGAGGCTCAGTTGAGGCCTGAACTATTTCAGGCAGCTTGCGATAAGGCAGGGGTCCCGTTGCTTCTAAAAATGCGAGATGGTTATGATCATAGTTATTATTTCATAGCTTCAGTCATCGAAGATCATATCGCGTTTCATGCCGATCAATTAGCTAAATAAAAAAGCCTGCGATGTACGCAGGCTTTTCTCATTAATATCAAGAACTGAATTAGTGGCTTGTTTCAGTTTCGATTGTCTTTTTTTCTTCAGTAGTTTCTTTGTTACCAAGGCCTGCTGGATCTGTAGTTGTTTCAGTCTTGACTTCAGAGGAAGCTTCGCCTTCGTCAGTTGTTGTTTCTGTTGTAACTTTCTCTTCTGTTACAGTAGAGTTGTTAGCGCCTTCAGGATCTGTTGTCGTTTCTTTTGTAACTTCTGTTGAAGTGTTGCCTTCTCCATCCGTAGCCGTTTCTTGTGTTGTTGTCGTTTCGGTTGTGACGCCATTAACTTCAGACGTTTCTGTAGTTTCTGTTTTCTTTTCGTCTTTACAAGCTGTCAGGCCCAAAGCAAGTACAGCCATAGCGATAAGAGCAAAATTCTTTTTCATGTTAATATCCTTGTTGTTGAATCTGTTTGAACGATGAAAATAGAACAGAATAGGGAAATAAAAAAGGCCCGTAATGTTAATTTTTGAGAATATAATTTAATATTTCAGGGAACTTATTATCGCTTACGCATCTCAAACAGTCTCAGACTGTCTATATACATATTTTTGAGCCTATCGATAGATAGGGAAATATTAAAAGACTCTGAGTGGTCGATTTTATTCATCATCTGACGGGCCAATAGGGAAAACTTAGACATGCCTAAATTGCCGCCGCAGGATGTGATGATATGAAGCTCCCGCGCGAGTTCCGGCATATTATCTTGCAGTGCATATAATGTGTCGAAACGTTGGGTAATCTCAGTTTTAAAATCTTCCATGATGGCATCGAAAGTATCTTCGCCGATTAACTTGATCAGCTCTGAGAGCTGTTTTTCATCGACAAGCAAAGCGTCGTTGATCGTATCTTCGGTAATGGTTTTTTTAACTAGGACTTCGTTGAATGAATCTTCATCCAGCCCGCAAGGATCGTCAGGTAGCATAGAATCTGTCATTCAACTCGCTTTAATGTTCATTGCTCGCAAATTACCATGGTTTCTATAACTAAGATATTAAAATTAGATAAAATGAAAGGAAAATGGCGGAGCCGGAGGGATTCGAACCCTCGATACGGTATAACCC
>JAPJQV010000003.1 GCA_030824965.1 Micavibrio sp.
CGTTTTTGCTGCACAATTTGTGCAGCAAAATCTTGATAGCAAAACAATGGGCCATCCTGATTTACGGCTTGATAAAGTAGGCTTACTTGCATCACAGATATCTGCAATCCCCGAAGTTAGAAGTATATTACTAAAAGCGCAGCAAAATTTTGCCAGAAATCCTTCGGAGCCTTATAGAGGGGCTGTCTTGGATGGTCGGGATATCGGTACAGTAGTATGTCCGGATGCGGATATAAAATTATATGTTACAGCGGACGTCAAAGTCCGCGCGCAACGAAGGTATGAAGAACTTCAGCGCCGCGGATCATCTATGGTATTTGACGATGTGTTACAGGATATGAAAGATCGTGACTTCAGGGATATGAATCGTGAAACTGCACCTCTAAAACCTGCACCAGATGCCATAATTCTCGACACATCCGATCTTTCAGCCCATGAAGCCCTTGCCCAAGCCGTTCTAATCATTGAAGAGAGAAAACTGGTTTAGCCAGCCATGTTGTCCGAAAGAGTTCTGAAAATATCCTTCCTACTTTGATGTAGCCTATTATTTTAAGATTAAAATGCTTGTTTTAATTGCTTATTAGCGTTGTTTCCCGTACAAAACGGGCGACGGTACACCTCTGTTAGAAACACTTAAATGTGGCGGAGGTTCCTGCCGATCTTATTCTAAAGAAATGGAACTACCCCTATGGCAAATGCAGCCGCATCTATTAAGGACAACGAAGACTCTTCCGACTTCGCAGCCCTTCTAAATCAATCGCTTGGAAGCAAAACTAAATTTACAGGACAAGTGGTCAATGGCCGCGTTGTCCGCATCGATGACGACACAGTCATCGTCGATGTCGGTTTGAAATCCGAAGGCCGTATTGCTCTTCGCGAATTCAACAAACCGGGTCAGGAATCTGAACTGCGCGCAGGCGATACTGTCGAAGTATTCGTGGAACGCATGGAAGACCGCGATGGCTATACACAGCTGTCTCGTGAAAAAGCGCGTCGCGAAGAAGTCTGGGTCGATCTCGACAAGGCTTGCGAGAAAAAAGAACGCGTTACAGGCGTTATCTTTGCCCGCGTCAAAGGCGGTTTCACTGTCGATCTGGGCGGCGCCGTTGCGTTCTTGCCGGGTTCGCAAGTGGATATCCGTCCGGTTCGCGACGTATCCCCTCTTATGGGTACGCCTCAGCCATTCATGATTTTGAAAATGGATCGTCTGCGCGGCAACATCGTTGTCTCCCGCCGTGCTGTTTTGGAAGAATCCCGCGAAGAAGCTCGTGGCGAATTGATGAGCCAAATCAAAGAAGGCCAGATCGTAGATGGTGTCGTGAAGAACATCACCGATTACGGCGCCTTTATCGATCTCGGCGGTATCGATGGTCTTCTGCATGTAACAGATATCTCCTGGAAACGCGTCAACCACCCGTCAGAAGCCCTGACAGTTGGTCAGTCGATCAAAGTACAGATTATCCGTTACAACGAAGAAACCCAGCGTATTTCTCTTGGCATGAAACAGCTGGAGAACGATCCTTGGAGCGAAGTTGCCGCCCGTTTCACACCGGGTCAGCGACTGACAGGCAAGATTACCAACATCACCGATTACGGTGCTTTTGTTGAAATCGAGCCAGGTATCGAAGGTCTCGTTCACGTATCTGAAATGTCATGGACCAAGAAAAACGTTCACCCGAACAAAATCGTCAATCCTGGCGATGAGGTAAACGTTCAGGTGCTGGATATCGATATGGACAAGCGCCGTATCAGCCTTGGCATCAAACAGACCCAGGAAAATCCATGGGATCAGTTCGGTACGCAGCATAAAGTCGGTGAAGAACTCGAAGGCGAAATCCGCAACATTACCGAATTCGGTCTGTTCGTCGGAATGCCGGGCGACATCGATGGCATGGTTCACCTGTCCGATATCTCATGGGAAGACGCCTCTGAAGAAGCTTTGAAAGCTTACAAAAAAGGCGACACTGTAAAAGTGAAAATCCTGGATATCGATGCGACGAAAGAACGTGTCGGCCTTGGTATCAAGCAACTCTCTGCCGATCCTTACAACGGCAAAGGACCGACTTCCGGCGCCCGCAAGGAAGCTCCTGTTACGACAGGCGGCAATGTTGCGAAAGGCCAGGTTGTCACTTGTACGGTTACCGAAGTTAATTCCGGTGGCATCGAAGTGTCCGTTGGCGACCTGAAAGGCTCGATCAAACGTGCCGATCTGTCCCGTGAACGCTCCGAACAACGCCCTGACCGCTTCGCCGTCGGTGAAAAAGTCGATGCGAAAGTCTTGACGACTGGCAAAACTTTAACTTTGTCGATCAAACAGCGCGAGCTGGATGAAGACAAGGCTGCCATGGCTGCTTTCGGCTCGACAGAGTCCGGCGCGTCCCTTGGCGATATTCTTGGTGCAGCTCTGGGTAAGCCAGCCGCCGCTTCCGAGGAAGAAAATCCGAAAGCGAAAAAATCTTCCAAGAAAAAAGACGATTCCGCCGAGTAATTTAAAAATATCTTAATAAAAGCCGCCCTATGATAAGGGCGGTTTTTTCTTGCCTTTTTTTCGTGTAAACTATATTTCTCTACGGCTCCCGGAGATCGCCAAAATGAAGTATAAAGTACTCGCTTTACTGATTATCCTGCCTGTACTGGCGTGGTATGGCTCATTGTCTTTTCTTGCCGTTTACTACGAACGCTACGAAAACATCGCAAAGCATCTCGAGAAAAATTATAAATTTGATGAGAGTACAGCCAATGCCGTCAAGCATGCTGTCGCCTCGGCTGATATCTATAATCTTTTGCGTCCTCAACTCGGCGATGAGCGCGCTGAGAAAGCGGTTATCAGACTCGGCGTCCTGAATGAATATATCGAAAGATATACGCGCCGCAAACATCCCGACTCTGTTCGTGAAATTATGAAAGACCTGCATAATAATTACGCAGGTATCCGCGCAGCGCAACTGGCCGATGGTGAAGATGCCTTTAATGTCATCCTGACTTTTGCCAGCACAAGAACTTTAATTGTTAACGAAGTCTATAACCCATTTTTCAAAATAAAAGGGCCCGACCAAGATGTCGTCGCCTTTGGATATGACTGGTTTAAAAATCATCACGGCGACATAGACAGCCGCTTTGAAAGAAAAATCGCCAAAGCAAAGAACTTACGCGATCTGGCACGTATAGAGATTTCAAGCTTACCGGTATCCCCCGTTACGATTGAATAGTCTTGGCACCTGTTCTGGTTAAATCGAAAAGAACAAGAAAATATTTAATCTTTTTTCTTGGTTTTTTTTGATAACAACGCCCTTTATATTTTTTTATTCCAAATATGAAATTGTGTCCGATCACTTGGAAAAAGATCTTGGATACAAGGGTTCTGCCGCAAATGCAGTTAAGCACGCCTATGCAGCCGCCGAGTTGTATAATTTTTTTTGCTTTATAGGGATGGCTGAAGATGCAGAAGAATACGTTTTATTGCTTGGTATCTTAAATGAGTATCTAGAGCGGATAACAAAATATACGAAACCTGATTCGCCTAAGGAAATTATGAAAGATCTTCATAATAATTATGTTGGAATTTTAGCAGCCTCTTGGCATCAGAAACAGAAACCGCCTAAACGTGATTTATTGAGGGTAATTATGAATCTCGCCGATCAAAACATTCTGATTACAAATCGAGATGATAGCCCTTACTTTAACGAAGTGTTTTTTGCAAAATCGGACGCAGTTTCAGTATCAAATCATTGGTTCTTAGAAAATAAAACTGAAATAAAGAACCGGACAAATCTTGCTCTTTCAAACTTTAGATAATCAAATTCCACCCATAGAGCCGCCGACTTCCATTTTTGGCGCAGGATCGGCAAACTTGAACTCAATTCTTTGTTCAGGCGCAGTGTATTCGGTTTGCTGAGCGAATGAATTAAAAAGAACGGATATTGCCGCAAGAGATTCAAGTGCGTTTGATAGCGGCTCCAATATCGAATCCTGACTCTTTGCCTGTGGTTCCATTACTTCCATGACATCCTCAAGACTAAGAAGGGATTCTTTTTTGCCTTTCAGACCATCTTGTTCTTCAGCAAATGATAGGGCCTGCGGCGGTTTATCATCCGGCTTTATAGATGATGGCGGCTTTTGTTCAGCGTCAGATTTCTTTTCTTCGTCTTCCCGTTTTAGATCGAACGACGTCTCACGGGCTTGGGCCGCCTGTTGTTTCTGTTCGCGTTTCTGAACTGCTTCCGGTGGTGGCGTTCCGGCTATCAAACCTGCTGCAAGCCCTGCCGCATTACCCGATGTTGCCGCAGCCATTTCCGCTCTGAAAATTTCCTGACGCATCTGGTGGCGTTGTTCGAGCTTTTTAATCAGATCTGGATCTGCAATGTCAGAAGGGTGGATTTGGTTTGTAATCAACCCAATCTGGCCTAGAAAAAGAATACGTTTCAAATCCTGTTCAGATTCAAACGAACTTGCCCCTGGCACCATTGTGCTGAATGGTGCCCAAACCAGCATTTTCAGCTTTTCGATAAGTGTCTCTGCATCATAATCAGCGAGATTTTCATCGTCGCGTAAAAGCTCGGCTCCCGGTATCGCCGGTTTCTTGCCGCCGGTTCCACCGGATTTTTTATCCCCTTCCCCATCTCCGCCCTCATCCTCTTCGTTTTGCTTTTCATCGGCATGAAGCTCGGCTTCCGGCGTCGGGGCAAGATCGTCAATTACAGGCTTCTCTTCAGCTGGCGTCATGGGATTACTTTAAAGTGAAAAAGGCAGAATTCAACCCGTTCTTGATATTCGACAGCTTTTAACTGCGGCGACTTAAAATATACTCATAAGCCAACCCGTCGCGAATTCCGGCTTTTGAAACTTTGACCTGCTCTGGCCTTAAAACATCTATGATTTTTTCAAGCATCAGGGCAGATACGTCCATTAACTGCGCCCTCGGCGTCTCCATTCCATATTGAAAGATCAGAGCTTCTGGGTTTTCTACGGCGATCTGGCGGCAAAACTGTAAAATCCGGTCGCTATTCAAAATATGACTTTCAATCTCCAAGTCGTTTTCCCCATTGTCATGCAAATAAGCCTTGGCCAGACTTCGCCATGAACCTCCAATGATGTACAAATTTTCAGGATTATCAAATTCCGGGTACTGCTTTAAAACCTGCCTTAACTCTAATTCGATGAGTTCGTCCGTTTTATCCATTGCTTTCAGGTAATGTGCGCCAAGCCTTAAACTTATTTTGGTTAATACCCGGCCTTCACCGATTTTTGCCAGTTCCAGACTTCCGCCACCGAAATCAGCCACGATGCCAGATGCATGACGATGACTTGATAAAATCGCCAATGCCGCAAGTCGCGCTTCTTCTTCGCCTGTGATAATACGAATCGCAAATCCGCTTTTTATTCTTGCCGCGTCGATAAAATCGCAGGCATCTTTGGCTTCTCTCAAAGCCGCCGTACCAATGACAAGTTCCGCAGACACGGCATGCCTGTTAATTTCTTCACGAAATTTTTGCAAAGCTTCATGAGCGGCAATTACAGCCCTAGGATCTAGCATCCCTGTCGTACCAAGAGCCTTACCAAGGCCACAGAAAAATTTCATTGCGGACACCTGTTCCGCTTTTTCATTTTCTATCGAGAATATGAATAGCCTGACCGAATTCGATCCAATATCGATAATAGCTATCTTTTCGCTTTTATTTCTCATGCAGGGAATATTCCAGTGTCTTGGCAACTGGTTTCAGCAAATATTGCATGACGGTTCTCTCGCCTGTCAGAATATCTACTGTCGTTACCATACCGGGAATAATCGGCAAAACTTCTCCCTTGCGCTTCAATTGATTCTCGTGCGTTCTGACACGAACACGGTAAAAACTTTCGCCTTTTTCATTCTTAATCGTATCAGCAGAAATATCCGTGACCTCGCCTTTCAATCCGCCATACACCGCCCAATCATAGGCGCTGAATTTAACAGTCGCCGGAAGTCCTGGACGGAGCCGCGCAATATCCTGAGGCTTTATCTTTGCTTCAACGATCAACTGGTCATCTATTGGGACAACTTCTAAAATCGGATCCCCGGGGCGCACGACACCGCCAACTGTATTGATCTTGAAATCCTTTACGATGCCTTTGACAGGAGAGACGATTTCCGTACGGTCTTTTCTATCTTCTAAAGCGCCGAGTGTTTGTTTGACTGTATTCATCTCGGCAATTTTAGCGGCCAGTTCCATCTGCGCCTGCGCAACAGCCGTTTTTTTCAATTCCTGAATCCGTGCTTGCGCTTCTGCAATCGCCGAATTTGCTCTTGGAATAGCAAGGGTCAGACCGTTTAATTCCGTCTGGCGTTCGCGGATTTCCTGCTCGATCTGGACGGCCTCGATCTTGGGCGCCGAACCACGCGCGATCAAAGGCGTTACCATATTTTTACGTTCTTGAGAAAGGGCAATGACACCCCGAAGATCGCTGGCATGGCGAGTGAGTTCGTTGACTTCCTGACGACGCTGTGACAATTGCTGTTCAAGAACAAGCGTCTGGCCATTAAGCTTATCCTTGTTCGCAGCAAAAGCGCGCAGTTCCGCGGCAACGCTTTGCGGTGCTTTCTCCATCATATCTTTGGAAAATTCAACCGTTGGCTGACCTTTTACTTCGGCCTGAAGACGAACGATCGCAGCGGACAAGCCGAGATATTTCGCTTCATTCGTGCCCAAATCGGACTGGGCGCCGACATCGGTCAAGCGCACGAGAAGCTGACCTTTCTCAACCCGGTCGCCTTCTTTGACAAAGAAAGCCTGAATGATACCGCCTTCCAAATTCTGGATCGATTGGATTTTACTGGACGGAATAACCTGCCCTTCGCCTCGCGCTGTAATATCAAGCGTTGCAAAACTGGCCCAGACGATAGCCACAACAAAAAACAGGAACATCAAAACCAGCAGCATGTGTTTATGCAACGGCAATTCATCGTCTGTCATGAAATAGCGGTCAGCATAGGCCTCAACTTTTTGAACCCTATCTTTCATCCACTGCGCCTGAATTTTTTGCCAGTCCGCTTCGTTATTGATGCTTAAATCCTGATCGCTTTGTTTTTCAACAGGCGGATTATTTCCTGAGGATTTTTTTAAAGGGAATTTTGCCATGATTATGATGCGCTCCCTGCGAAGTCACGATTTTGCAAACGGCGTAGAATTTCATCTTTAGGGCCATAGGCTAGAATGTTGCCGCGATCGATCAAGATAAGCTTATTGACGATTTCTAGCATCGTTCCCTTATGCGTAATCAATATGGTTGTTTTATTTTTACTTAGTTCTTTCAGACGCTTTTTAAGGCGCATTTCCGATGTCGGATCCATCGATGCCGTCGGCTCGTCCATGATAAGAACCGCCGGATCGTATAATAAGGCTCTGGCAATCGCGACAGCCTGACGTTGTCCGCCTGAAAGAGATTCTCCACGCTCACCCACCTGCGTATCGAGACCTTTTTCCGAGTCGCGCAAAAATTCCATGACGCCTGATAATTCGGCAGCGCGTAAAACAGCCCGGTCTGGCGCCGTTTCATGACCCATCGTTATATTTTCGCGCACAGAGCCATAGAAAAGATTTGGACTCTGTTGAACCGCACCAATATTGCGCCGAAGATCGCCGGGATCGATTTGGCGCACATCAGTCCCATCGAGCAAAATGGAACCGGTTTCCGGCTGGTAAAGATTGATAAGCAACCGTTCAAGTGTTGTTTTACCCGAACCGACCGCACCAATGATGCCAACACTGTCACCAGGCTCGATAGCAAAACTGATGCTGTTAAGTGCCGCATGACTTTGGCCTGGATATTTAAATGTGACGTCACGAAACTCGATATGGCCGTGGACTCGCGGCAGTGAAATAAAATGCTTGTCTGCCGGGCGTTCGACCGGCTTTTTCATGAGTTCTTCGAGCGCGTGCAAAGCCTGCCAGCTTTGATTGAAACGTGTCAGCAAAGCGGCAATCTGGCTCAAGGGGCCAAGAGCGCGGCCGACCAGAATAACAGAAGCGACAAGCGCACCTTGCGTGATCATACCTGCGCTGATCAAATAAACGCCGGCAATGACAATCGCCACCGTTGTGATCGACTGCATGAACATTGAAAAATTAAGCGCAAAAGAAGCGACACGTTTAGACTGAACAGAGGTTCGTGAGCCTTTCTCTACCAATTCTTCCCATCGACGCTGAACATGGCCTTCGGCAGCTTGCGTCTTGATAGTTTCCAGCCCCGTAATCGTTTCAAACAAAAGCGCATTTTTCATCGCATTCTCATTCATCGACTGACGCATGATTTTTTGCATGGGTTTTTGCAAAAACCATCCGGCAATGATCACGATAGGAATAGCAGCTAGAGGAATGATAGCCAAAGGCCCGGCAATGATGGCGATAACAAGCACGAACATTAAGGCAAAGGGAACATCCACTATCGCCGTCATCGTCGCGGAGGTGAAAAAATCACGGATAGTTTCAAATTCACGCATATTACTTGCTAAAACGCCGGCAGAGGCAGGGCGCGCGGCAAGCGTCATGCCCAAGACTTGTTCAAAAAGTTTGCCTGATATTTTCACATCAGATTTACGTCCGGCGATATCAAGAAAATAAGAGCGCATATTTTTCATGATAAAATCGAAAAGGTAAACCGTCAGCGCCCCGATAGATAAAACCCATAATGTTTCATAGGCCGCATTCGGTATTACGCGATCATAGACATTCATTATATAGAGCGTCGAGGCGAGAGCGAAGACATTGATCATCAAAGTCGCGAGCATGACTTCTTTATAAATCTTCATATTTGCTTTTAATGCGCCCCAGAACCAGTCACGCGCCGTATCAATGCGTGCGGAACCGGCCCGTTCGTCCATTCGCGCGATAGGCCGTATGTAGAAAGCATAATTAGTGTAAACATCTTTCAGTTCTGAAAGCTTCAGAACCTTTTTCTCGTCCGGCGTTTCAGGAAACTGTACGAGCAATTCAGTCTCGGGATGGATAACGGCATCCTTACCCGCTTCTTTTTTTGGCGGATGGTCTTCCGGATGTTTAACGTCCCATAGAATACAGGCCTGTTTATGTTCGAGAACAAGAATGCATGGAAGATTAGGGGCGATCGCCAAAGCTTCCAGTGACCGCTCGGCGAGTCTCGCATGCAGGTCAGCCCGCGATGCGGCGCGCTCGAATAAGACGGGCGTGATACCTGTTGCCGGAATTGGCAGTCCCGCGGTTAATGAATTGAAACTTGTGCGTCGGCCATAGTAGCCGGCCATGATCTGCAAGGTCTCTATAAGTGGAGAAGTCACCGCCATGCGGTCTGCTTCCAAAGGCCATGCGTCGGGATTGTCCTGAACCTGATTGACATCAGAACCGCCTGCATAGGCCGGATCCTGCCCCTGACTGTAACCTTCATTAGATTGAGACGCGCTCTTAAGCCCGTCTATCGGAGGGATAATTTTGGGATCAGACATTTGGAATACCGAAGTCCTTAAAAGTAAGAGGCAAGGCATCATATACGAATGCCTTGCCCAAAAGAATAGCGTTTAAGCTGTTAACTTTGAATTAACGGTGTCCTGAAATGCCTTAGCTGGCTTTTCCTTTCGGCCCGTTTTTAAAGAACATCGGATTGTTGGAATCCGTCCCTGTGCTGGTATCCGCAGGGTTGGCCTCTTTTGGATACGCAACCTGCAATGTTGGCAGTAACTCTCCTTTAACGGCCAGAAGGCGGAAGACCGCAAACATTTCCAGATACTGGTTATTGATCGCATTCGTACGGGAGACGAACCATTCATTCTGTGAATCAAGAACATCAAGAAGTGTTCTACGGTCCAGGTTGAACTGATCCTTGTATGCCGCTACGACCTGTCCGTTGGCATCAGCTTGTCTACCGAATTGCTCGGCGCGGGTCCCGGCCGATACCATGCTAGACCAAGTCTGGCGAACATCGGCTTCAATGGCGCGTGCTGCGTTATTACGTTCTGATTTGCTTTGCGCATGACGGTAAACGAATTCGCGCTGACGGGCGATGTCGCCACCGCCGCGATAGAGATTCCAATTGGCGACAACCAGAGCGGAACCGCCGTATTCGTCACCTTGAACAAGATCGACATCCTTGCCCGCATTGCCGCTTAGCTGGAAATCCACTTCCGGATACATTGTAGAATTTGTCTGGTTTGCTTCTTTATCGGCAACATTGACGTCAGCTTCGTAAATATCGAGCGTTGGAGAATGAGTCAGGGCTTTTTTGACTTCTTCTTCGACATTGGCTTCCAGTAACTCACGTGGCGGCACCGGGCGCTCCAGCTCAGGCTGCGGAAGATCGCCGACGCGGCGGCGATAATTGGTTTCGGCATCCATCAAAGCTTGACGTACATTTGCTTCAGTGGCTTTCGCCGCTGCCATACGTGCGTTTGTTTGCTCAACGTCCGCTTGCGTAGAACGACCTGCGGATGTTGCATCTGAAATCTGGCCCAGAATGTCTGTATGCTGGCGCGTATTTTCAACTGCGATGGCCAATAACTCACGTTGGCGCAAAATATCAATATAAGATTCGATGATATCAAGCCCAAGAAATTCCGCTGTCTCACGAACGCGGTGTGATGCGGAACGAACGCGCCATTTTTGACGTTCGTTCTCGTATTTTGTATTGAAACCGTCAAAAAGCATCTGGGTAAGGGTCAATGATGTCTGCGCCGTTGTCCCATTATCACTTTGACGATCATCAGTTCCATCGAATTTACGGCTTGTATACTGCCACCCGGCGTCGCCGCGCCAATCGATTGAAGGAAGCCATAATGCTTTTGCCTGTTTGTATTCTTCGTCTGTCGCGCGGCGGTTGTTTTGGACTGCTTCAGTTTGCGGATTGACTAAAATACCAACCGCAACAGCATCGCGTATATTGGTAATACGATCCGCCGTTGAAGCATTCGCGCCAACGCGTGTATTAGCAGCCATCGTTTGCGGATTGGATGTTGTCAAAACAGGAGTTGGCAATGGTGGTGGAGCGGCAGGTGCCGTTGCAGTTGCACTTGCTACCGGAGCCGTTGTTGTACCACCTGACATTGCGCCAAGATCGACTGTGTTGGCATCTGTTACTTGCCCTGTCGGAACAGGTAAATCTGTTGCCGGAGGTGTTGGAGTGTTATCTATAGTCGCGGGAGTTTGAATTTGGCGGGTCTGAACTTGTGATGTCGCCTTCATCTGGCTTTCCATCGTTTGGCTGTCCTGCGCCTGAACCATTGATGCAGAGAAAATCATTAAAGCAGCAGCGCAAACTGTTACCGTATATTTCTTATTCATTTCCAATATCTCCTGGAATTTAAGTATCTCTCAAAACCGCAATATGGGCCGACTTTCGGCGGCCATTTAAAACTCTCTATATATGACCTTTTTTATGGTAGGTGGCAAGGACTGGAAAACAGATTTAAGAATTATTCCAGTAACTTGCGCAAAGATCATACTCAATATAAGAAAGGCCGGATTTCTCCGGCCTTTTTCGTAAGATTAAGCAACTTGATGCTGAACCTGGTGCTGGATTTCCTCCGGTGTAGAAGAAACCGTTACCGCGTGAGCCGTGACTTCTTCCGTAGCAGTCGAAGTCGACGTCGACACCTTGGAGCTGGATGACGTGTTATGCACAAAGTTATTAATCGCGTGCTGCGTTGCATCACCATCGGATTCAATCACACTAGAGTAATCAGGTAAATTATCGTTTGCCAATGACTTGGAGGCAACTTTCGATATAACGGCATCATCTACCGGTGCATCGTTCGTAGCCATCGCCATCGACTTAGCCACCGTATCGTAAGAACCGACAATGATATTGAAATCATCGGTTTGCGTAACGGATTGGCCGTTTTCTGTAACAGTTGCTGTGAAAGTAATATCTCTCAAATCCGTGTTATCGTTCGGTTTAAAGTAGAATTTACCGTCAAAGTTTTCGCCTGGACCTAATTCCAACGTCCATGTACCTGCTGCCGCATTGTAGGTACCGATATTAACCGGAACCCAGTTGCCGCCGGATTGAACGACCGGGGTAAAAGCCCAGTCAGGATCAAGACCGCTTAAGACGAGTTTCAAAGTCTGGTTACCCTGACCTGTTGTATCTGCGGTCATGGTAATAACGGTTGCGTAAGCTGCTGTCGGCAGGAAAACATTGTCTTCGTAGTTATTGACACAGATTGCAACAGATGGAACCGGAACAGTCGTTGGACCATCATCAAGGACGTTGACTTTGATGACTGTATCAGCCGTATCGCCATCATAATCTGTCGCTCTGGCACCAAAGTTCAGAGTGATGATGTCATTTGGATCTTTCGGATCCGCGTGATCAAGGATCTTGCTTTGGGTATATGTATATGTACCATCAGCATTTATCACCAACTTGAACACTTCTTCAGCCCCCGCCTTACCTATATAGGTATTGCCGGTCTGCGTAACGGTAACATCGACACCTTTCGATGTCAGCTTTCCACCTAGCAAAGAACCTGTAGATGAGAAGCTGTTATTACCTGTAACCGAACCTGCGCCATCCGTCCCGAAATCAACCGTAACTTTACCTGTCGCGCTTGTTGTAGGCGTCGCGGCGCTCATATTCGATTCGTCAACCTGAACAGTGCTGCCCGTAATTGCTGGGCCGTCGTCTTTCACGTTGATTGTTATCGTACCTGGAATTGACTTGTCGCCATCTCCGTCTGTCGCGATAACACCGAATTTAAGGTTAATGATATCGTCCGGGTTGGATTTGTCAGCATGATCCAATGGTTTGAACTGGTTGTATGTGTAGGAACCGTTCGCTCCGATAGTCAATGTGAAGACCGTTGTTGCGCCAGCTTTACCTGTGTAAACACCATTCGCGTAAGTCACGACAACCGCAACACCGTTCGATGTCAGGTTACCGCCCGCTTTCGATCCGGCAGAAGAGAAGCTGTTATTTCCCGTGATCGATCCTGGCGCATCATCAAAGTAATCGGCAACAACTGAACCTGTAACAGATGTGTTCGGATTCATGTTCGTTTCGTCTACTGTCTTCGTAGATGATGTCACGGTTGGCGTAAAGTCAACATCGTCTGTCGTGATCTTCAACGTAGCTGTCGTCGCAGATGTATCCGTGTCGCCATCCTTGTCTTTGATTACGTATGTGAAGTTATCAACGCCGCCTGTCGTCGTGGTAGACGTATATGTATATTTACCGTCCTTATTGATGACAAGTTTACCGTTTCCTGTTGTGATCGTGACATTGGAGCCATCAGCTGGCAATGTATAAGTCGTGCCGCCGAAAGTAATCTTCGTTACAGATTGGACCGGCTTGCCGTCGGAGCCGAAATCATCATTCGATGTTACGTCACCGCTGACAGTTTTAGTGGCCGGATTGACTGTCGATGTATCGTTGACAGCCGTTGGACCGTCATCTTTTACATTGATCGTGATCTTACCAGGAACCGACTTGTCGCCATCGGCATCGGTCGCAATGACACCAAAATCAAGCGTGATGATATCGTCAGGATTTGTTTTATCCGCATGATCCAGTGGCTTGTTAAGGACAAATGTGTATTTGCCATCCGTACCGATTGTCAGCGTGAAAACCGTATCGTTCCCAGCTTTACCAGTGTAAACACCGTTCGCGTAAGTCACAACAACCGCAACGCCGCCCGATGTCAGGTTACCACCTGTTTTTGAACCGCTGGAAGCAAAGCTGTTGTTACCGGTAATGCCACCTGCGCCGTCTGAGAAATAGTTCGCAGATACGCTGTCATTTATCGTGATCGGACCAAGGTCTGTTTCATCGATTGTATTAACATCAGACGTCACTGTCGGCGTGTAGTCGATATCGTCAATCGTGATTTTCAATGTCGATGTTGCAGGAACTGTATCGGTATCGCCGTCTTTATCCGCGATCACGTAAGTGAACGTATCCACGCCACCTGTCGTTGTCGTCGAAGTATAAGAATAGACACCTTTATCGTTGATCGTCAGCTTACCGTTGGCAGATGTGATCGTAACATTGGACCCGTCAACTGGCAGGTTATAAGTCGTGCCGTTGAAGATGACTTTCGTTACGGCATGTGTCGGCTTGCCGTCAGAGCCAAAATCATCGTTCGATGTTACATTACCGGTGATTGTCGGGTTCGCAGCCGTTACTTTGCCTGTATCGGCAACAGCCAATGGACCGTCATCTTTGACATTGATTGTGATCGTGCCGTTGGCAACATCGCCGTCAGCATCGGTTGCCTTGATACCGAAGTTCAGGTTGATAACATCATCCGGATTGGATTTGTCCGCATGATCAAGAACGCCGTTCTGTGTGAAGCTATAAGTACCATCTGCGTTGACTTTCAATGTGAAGATCGTCGCGTTACCTGCTTTACCTGTGTAAACACCGTTCGCGTAAGTTACGACAACCGCAACGCCGCCTGATGTCAGGTTGCCGCCAAGCTTAGAGCCGCCGGAAGAGAATGTATCGCGACCTGTCACTGCACCCGGACCGTCAGCAAAATAATTCGCTGTGACGGCGCCTGTGACTGTTATCGGGCCGAGATTTGTTTCGTCAACCGTGTTGGTCGCATTCGTCACTGTCGGCGTGTAATCGATATCGTCAACTGTAATTTTCAATGTCGCTGTTGCAGGAGCCGTATCGGTATCGCCGTCCTTATCCGCGATCACGTAAGTGAACGTATCCGAACCACCCGTTTTCGTCGTTGCCGTGTAGGAATAGACACCTTTATCGTTGATCGTCAGCTTGCCGTTGGCAGATGTGATCGTGACATTGGACCCGTCAACTGGCAGGTTATAAGTCGTGCCGTTGAAGATGACTTTCGTTACGGCATGGGTCGGCTTACCGTCAGAGCCGAAATCATCGTTCGATGTCACGTTGCCGGTTATCGTCGTCGTACCCGGAGCTACGCTTGCAGAATCATTGACTGCCAATGGACCGTCATCCTTGACATTGATCGTGATCGTGCCGTTTGCAACGTCACCGTCAGCATCGGTTGCCTTGATACCGAAGTTCAGGTTGATGATATCATCTGGATTTGTTTTATCCGCATGATCCAATGGCTTATTCAGAACAAAGCTATACTTGCCATCTGTACCGATTGTCAGCGTGAAAACCGTATCGTTCCCAGCTTTACCTGTGTAAACACCGTTTGCGTAAGTTACAACAACCGCAACACCGCCCGATGTCAGGTTGCCGCCAAGCTTAGAGCCGCCGGAAGAGAATGTGTCGCGACCAGCGACTGCACCCGGACCGTCAGAGAAATAGTTCGCTGTAACGGCGCCTGTGACTGTTATCGGGCCGAGATTGGTTTCGTCAACCGTGTTGGTCGCATTCGTCACTGTCGGCGTGTAGTCGATATCGTCAACCGTGATTTTCAATGTCGATGTTGCAGGAACTGTATCGGTATCGCCGTCTTTATCCGCGATCACGTAAGTGAACGTATCCACGCCACCTGTCGTTGTCGTCGAAGTATAAGAATAGACACCTTTATCGTTGATCGTCAGCTTACCGTTGGCAGATGTGATCGTAACATTGGACCCGTCAACTGGCAGGTTATAAGTCGTGCCGTTGAAGATGACTTTCGTTACGGCATGTGTCGGCTTGCCGTCAGAGCCAAAATCATCGTTCGATGTTACATTACCGGTGATTGTCGGGTTCGCAGCCGTTACTTTGCCTGTATCGGCAACAGCCAATGGACCGTCGTCTTTGACATTGATCGTGATCGTGCCGTTGGCTTTATCACCATCCGCGTCAGTTGCCGTTAATCCAAAATTGAGTGTAATGACATCATCCGGATTGGATTTATCAGCATGATCAAGAACACCGATTTGCGTAAAGCTGTATTTGCCATCAGCGCCAAGCGTTAGAGTAAAGATTGTTTCATTGCCGGCTTTACCTGTGTAAACACCGTTTGCGTAAGTTACGACAACCGCAACGCCGCCGGATGTCAAATTGCCGCCCAGCTTGGAGCCGCCGGAAGAGAATGTATTTGAACCAGTAATTGCACCCGGACCGTCAGAGAAATAGTTCGCTGTAACGGCGCCTGTGACTGTTATCGGGCCGAGATTGGTTTCGTCAACCGTGTTGGTCGCATTCGTCACTGTCGGCGTGTAGTCGATATCGTCAACCGTGATTTTCAATGTCGATGTTGCAGGAACTGTATCGGTATCGCCGTCTTTATCCGCGATCACGTAAGTGAACGTATCCACGCCACCTGTCGTTGTCGTCGAAGTATAAGAATATTGACCGGACTGGTTGATCGTCAGTTTGCCGTGGGCAGATGTAACTGTAATGTTCGATCCATCTGCAGGAACATTATAAGTCGTTCCATTGAAGATGATTTTGGTTACAGCATGTGTCGGCTTGCCGTCAGAACCGAAATCGTCGTTCGACGTCACGTTGCCGGTAATTGTCGGGTTTGCGGCCGTCACATTACCTGTGTCTGCAACAGCCAATGGACCGTCATCTTTGACATTGATTGTGATCGTACCATTTACTTTATCTCCATCTACATCGGTTCCGGTTACACCGAAAGTAAGATTGATAATATCGTCAGGATTGGATTTATCAGCGTGATCGAGTGTTTTGAACTGGGTATATGTGTATTTACCGTCAGCACCAATTGAAAGCGTAAACACTGTAGTCGCGCCAGCTTTACCTGTGTAAACACCGTTTGCATAGGTTACAACAACCGCAACACCGTCTGATGTCAGGTTGCCGCCCAGCTTCGAGCCGCCGGAAGTAAAGGAGTTACCGCCGGTAATCGTTCCAGGTGTGTCACCTTTGAAATCGGCGGACACAGTGCCGGAGACAGCAATTGTCGTACCGAAAGATGTTTCATCGACAGTCGATGTTGCATTGCCGATAGTCGGCAATGTATCCAGATCTGTAACAGTAACAGATAAAACGGCTGTATCAGTGTCGCCGTCAAAATCGCGCATTGTGTAAGTAAAGTCATCCTTACCCAGCGCCGTATTTTTGGATGTGTAGGTATAGGCACCATCGGCATTAATGACGAGCGTTCCGTATGTACCGACTATAGTTACGTTGCCTGCGGCAGGAACTGCCACAGTTGTACCATTGAATGTAACAGCTGTAACTTTGCCGCTCGCATCATAGCCGACCTTATCATTCGTCAAAACATTTCCGGTAACGCTCAAAGGAGCTGAGCCGACAGTGTTAGTGTCGTCGGTAGCGATTGGGGCATCATCAAGAATGTTTACGCTGACGCTTGTGACAGCCTGGTCGCCGTCTTTATCCGTACCGACAACACCGAAGTTGAGAATGATATTATCGTTCGGATCAGCTTTATCAGCGTGATCAAAACCTTTGTTCTGAACAAAGGTATAAGTGCCGTCGGATTGAATAGTGAATGTAAAAACGGTGTTCGCGCCGGCTTTACCTGTATAGACGTTACCAGAGCGAGTCACGACAACCGGCACCCCGCCAGAAGTCAAAGCTCCGCCGGTAGAACCGCCGAATGCGAAATCGCCCGTCAATTGGACAGGTGGAACCGTTGTGCTTGGGCCATCGGAGCCAAAATCGAAAGCGATTTTGCTTGAGATATTGTGGTTGCCCGATTCATCAATTGTAACTTGAGATGCAGCTCCGAACGGGTTTGTATTAACAGCGGCAGCCGGATTTGCGCCTGTAGGGCCAAGACGGGATGCCGGAGCATTATAAATAAGGGAAGTCGCGCCAATCGCACCGATTGAAGCCAGGCCATTTAATGCCACAGCCCCAGGCTCACTTGCAAAACCATATCCGCCACGACCGCCAGACAAAGCGCCAGCAGCACCGGCAGCAGGCTCGATATCGGCAACAGCCTCTTCGCCGGCAGCAGGCTCAACATCAGGAGCACCTTCACCGGAAGCCTTACGCGCAGCGGATTGGCCGCTTGCAGCAGTTTCTTCACCGGCAGCAGGCTCGGCATCGGCAGCAGTTTCAGCAGCGGTACCCTTTCTGGCAGCTGTTTGAGCCGCAGTTTCATCAGCTACAGTTTGTGCAAAAGATGGAGTTTCTACCAATTTGCAAGATGTCAGCAATGCCGTTGAATCGACGACAGAACCGTCAGCTAAAGTAAGTGCTGGCGGCAACTCGGAATCCATAGAAGAAAAATAATTTTTCATGACAAGAACGCCACCGTCCTTGAATGTGACGATCAGATTTTGGCCGGCTTGGGCAGCGCTGGCTGTTGAATCCATATCAAATCCCATTTTATATTCTTTTCCGGGCTGGATTGTTTTTTCAACGATCTGGCCTGCAGGCGGCTCGGACAAAGTGACCAGGCCTTTTGCATCTGTGCTACCGAATTGAACCGGGCCTTGGGCCAGTTGTCTGTTAAGTTCTTCAGGATAAATAATCGTATTGTCGGAGAGCTGAATAATAGTGTCGCGGCCACAGGATTGTGCGGAATTTACCAATTCCTGGAAGTTTTCAACCTCAACTTTTGAGCCGTCAGTAAAAGAAATCTCAAGTTTATCGCCAGATGTCAAATTCATCTCGGAAATGCTGTCTTGAGCAAAAGACATCGTGTTGACCTGACCAGGCTGCAACGAAACAGGAAGATCAAAAATTTTATTGGCATTCGTTGTTTCGATAGCTGTTGTATCTTTTGGCATAGTCTATTGCTCCGCTCTAAATTTTATAAAACACACCTGCTGGTCAGGCACCCATTACCAGAAATTTTTAGAAAGTTGGATAGTTTTACCCGAAAGGTGACATTTATGTCAACTTAATATTTAAGTCTTTTTTAACGAATATGTCAGGAATATGGCTAAGTTATTGAAAATTCTTGATTACATAAAACAAGGTCATAAGATTACCATTAATATTCTTTTAATCCTCCGATAAGCACATATTTTGTTTCCATAAATTCATTAAGGCTTTCCGGCCCGCCTTCACGCCCTAACCCGGATTGCTTAAAGCCTCCAAAAGGAACATTCGCTGCCGATAGGGCAATTTCATTAACGCCGACCATACCGTACTCGAGAGCCTTGGAAACACGTAGGCACTGACCAAGATCATTCGAATAAAAATAAGCCGCCAGACCATATATAGTGTCATTGGCGAGCCTGATCGCTTCTTTTTCAGTATCGAATTTATAAACAGCCGCCACAGGTCCAAAAATCTCGTCTTCGAAAGCTTTCATCTGCGTCGTCATACCGGTTAGCAAAGTGGGCTCATAAAAAAGGCTGTTTTCTTTTGCTATCCCGCCCGTTTTAATCTGCGCGCCATTGCTTTCTGCATCCCGGACAAGCTTTTCGACTTTATCAAGACCACTCTGATTGATCAAAGGCCCTATAATCGTGTCAGATTCGAGTCCGTTCCCTATTTTAAAGCTTTTGATTTTGCGACTGAAAGCTTCAACAAATTCATCATGAATATCTGCCTGAACAAAAATCCGGTTCGCGCAAATACAAGTCTGACCTGCATTACGAAATTTATTCGTTACGGCACCATCGACAGCCTGCTCCAGATTAGCAGAGTTAAAAACAATAAAAGGAGCATTGCCACCCAATTCAAGCGAAACTTTTTTTACGGTGTCAGAGGCCTGCTTCATGAGCGTCCGACCAATTTGCGTCGATCCAGTAAAAGAAATTTTCCGTATTTTCTCGTGCGTAGTTAGAATCTTACCAACAATTTCGGTGTTAAACTTACTTGCCGTAACGATATTTAGAACGCCTTTAGGAAACCCGGCATCTTCAGCCAAAACTGCCAACGCCAATGCTGATAGAGGCGTATCCTGCGCTGGTTTCAACACGACTGTGCAGCCAGCGGCTAGAGCTGGCGCGACCTTGCGCGTAATCATTGAATGTGGGAAATTCCACGGTGTAATTGCACCCACAACGCCGATGGCTTCGCGATAGGTTATAATTTGGGTATCAGCTTTAAAGACAGGAATTGTTTCGCCATAGCTGCGCTTGGCTTCTTCTGCCGACCACTCAATGGCCTCTGCATTCGAGATTTCAGCTAAGGATTCCTTTAAAGGCTTGCCTTGTTCCTGAGTTAACAGCTGAGCCAGCGCATCTTTGTTATCGATAATTAGCTGTTTCCATTTTTGCAGAATGGCAGCGCGATCTGCCGCCAGCATATTTTTCCATAGCAGAAAAGCATCGGAAGCAGCTTTTATAGCGGCATTGGTTTCATCCGCGCTGCAATCACTGACCTCAGTGATTTTTTCCAATGTCGCAGGATTTATGACATCAAAAGTTGTGGGCGTTTTAACCCACTCGCCATTGATATAAGCATCTTGTCTGATTAAATCCAAAGGAAACTCCCCGCGTTGACAATTGAACGCTGCAGCAAACAATTGGTTCCGAAGTATCGCTTATTTTTCCGGAAGAACTTTCAGTTTCTTCTTAGAGTTTTTGTTTCGAAGAACCATATTGATCGCTTCAACGGCGAAAGAGAAGCCCATGGCGAAATACAGGTAACCTTTTGGAATTTCCAGATGAAAGCCTTCGCCAATAAGGGCCATACCTATCAATAGCATATACGACAGTGCCAAAACCTTAACAGTTGGGTGTCGGGCAATAAAATCACTGACCCAGTTAACCGCCAGGACCATAAAGATCACAGATATAATGATGGCGGCGATCATCACTTCGATGTGTTCGGCAACGCCGACCGCAGTTAAAACGCTATCGAAAGAGAAAACCACATCCATCAGTACGATCTGACCGATTACAAGCGGCAATGTCGAAAATTTAGGTGCACCGCCTTCTTCATCGTCGGCGCCTTCGATCTTATGATGAATTTCAGTCGTACCTTTAGCCAAAAGGAAGAGACCACCGATAACAAGGATAATTTCTCTCCAGGAAAAATCATTGCCGAAAGCTGTAAAGAGCGGCGTTGTTAGATGAGCAAGAACGAATATCAGGGAAAGCAGGACAATACGGGAAACAAGGGCAATAACCAATCCGAGCTTGCGCGCCAGATTGCGTTGATGGACGGGCAATTTGTCGGATAAAATCGAAATAAGAATGAGGTTATCGATGCCGAGCACGACTTCGAGTGCGAGAAGCGTAACGAAGCTTGCCCATGCTGCTGGATCGAGTAGAATTTCCATTTATATAACCCTTTGATATATTAAACTCTTTTACGTTCTAAAATATAATGCTTCGAAGATAAAGGATAATCGGTATGCGCATTTCTTTTAACTCATATTGGATTTTGCCGATTTGGATTGCATTATATCTCGGCGTTGCTTCTTTTATCGGCAACATGACCCGCCATGCCATTCCAGGATGGTATGAAAATCTCAGCAAACCTTCGCTCAATCCGCCTGATTTTATATTTCCGATTGTCTGGACTACCCTTTATATAATGATCGCCATATCCGGCTGGCGGATATGGAAGAATAAAGCAGGCATTAAAATCAAAACGGCTTTTATCCTGCAAACCGTCATGAACTGGGCCTGGAGTTATTTATTTTTTTATTACCATTGGCTGGGCACATCGTTCTTCTGGATTATCGGCCTTATTATTTGCGTTGCGCTATTAATGACATTCTTAATCCGTGTCGATCGTAAAACGGCCCTGTTGCTCGCCCCTTACCTGCTATGGATATGCTTTGCTGCCTATCTCAATTTAATGATCTGGAAATTAAACTAAATGCAAAAACTTGCATTTTTAAAAGAAATGTCTATATTATAAGCAGGATCCCGGTCCTATCCTTAAGCTGCTCGGACAAACCGAGCGGTATTGAGGGTGAGGCACCGGGATCTTTTTTTATGCCTAGAATTTCAATCGTTTAACTTGGTTAATCTGTGGCAAAGCTTCTACCTTCGTAAAAACGTCATCCGGCAAAGCACGGTCCAGCGCAACCAAAGCGACCGCCGTTTTGCCTGCTTCAACCCGGCCTAGACGGAAATCGGCGATATTATGGCCATGATCCGCCAGAATTGTTCCAAGCCCGCCGATCATGCCCGGCTTGTCCTCGTTACGGATAAACAGCATGTGCTCGGTAATATCCGCTTCGATCGGCACCCCTTCGATATTGACAATGCGCGGTTCTTTTCCGGCAAATAAGGTTCCGGTCAGTTCTTTGGTGCGGCCTTCGGTCTCTACTTTTAAGCGGATACCCGTGGGCCATTGCGGGTCGGTGTCAGTTTTAGTTTCAGAAACGACGATGCCTTTGGATTTTGCAATTTCCGGCGCGTTTACCATGTTCACTGAATCTGATATTGCTCCGAGAAGCGCGGCAAGAACGCAGGCCGTCAAAGGCTTTGTATTCAGTTTTGCCGCCGCGCCGATATACTCGATTTCCACTTTCTTGAAGGCCGTTTCGGTGACCTGCCCGGCGAAGCTACCGAGCTCGGTTGCGAGCGCCATGTAAGGTTTCAATTTCGGCGCATCCTCGGCGGAGATCGACGGCATATTGACAGCGTTAGTGACTGCACCGCTCAAAAGAAAATCCGACATTTGCTCTGCAACCTGAATAGCGACATTCACTTGCGCTTCGGAAGTCGATGCGCCCAGATGCGGTGTGCAGATGACATTCGGATGCCCGAACAGGATATTCTCTGTCGCAGGTTCTGTTTCAAATACATCGAGCGCCGCACCGGCGACATGGCCACTATCCAAAGCTTCCTTCAAATCAGATTCGACGATCAATCCGCCACGCGCGCAATTGATGATGCGAACGCCTTTTTTGGTTTTAGCCAGCGCCGCCTTGTCGATCATTTTATTGGTCTTATCGGTTTTGGGTACATGGATCGTGATGAAATCACTACGCTCCAATAACTGATCAAGCTCGACTTTTTCAACGCCCAGTTCTGCCGCTTTTTCGACTGATAAAAACGGATCGTAGGCAATGACTTTCATTTCCAGCCCGATCGCACGGCGAATGACGATAGAGCCTATATTTCCGGCCCCGATCACACCGAGCGTTTTATTGAACAGCTCGACACCCATGAATTTCGATTTCTCCCACTTCCCGGCATGGGTTGATTCATTGGCCTGTGGAATCTGGCGCGCAAGCGCCATCATCATCGAAATTGCATGTTCGGCAGTCGTAATAGAATTACCAAATGGCGTGTTCATAACGACGATACCTGCTGCTGTAGCTGCCGGGACATCGATCGTGTCGACTCCAATTCCGGCGCGGCCTATAACCTTTACGCGTGTATTTGCGGAAATGACATCTGCATTGATTTTAGCCGAAGATCGTGCGGCAATCCCGTCATAATCATTGATAATTTTTTTGATTTCTTCGGGAGCAAGTCCGGTCCTGATATCGTAATCAATTCCCCGGGCGCGGAATATATCTTCCGCCAATTTATCCATTTTATCCGCGATCAGTACTTTAGGCATAGTCTTTAACTCCATTTTGTCTTGTTGGAAAACAGACTTAGAGCGTATCAGGTGGGCTGAAATAAGACGAGTATAAAAAAAGCGGCTTATGCCGCTTTTTCAAAAGTTTTCGTACATGTTTCTACAAACGCCCATTCAAGCCAAGGCAATAGAGACGTCAGATCGGTTTTCTCGATCGTCGCACCGCCCCAGATACGAAGTCCGGCAGGTGCTGCGGCGTAAGAAGCGATATCATGCGCGGCTTTTTCTTTCGACAGCAGGGATGTCATATCTTTTACGAACATTTTACGCGCTTCGTCGTCCAAGGCACAGAATTTATCGTCTGTAATCGACAGGCAGATCGATGTGCGGGAGCGGGTCTCAATGCTTGGGGGCAGGAATTCTACCCATGATGTTTTTTCGACCCAGTCTTCGATGACTTTCAAATTTTCAATGCAACGTTTCTCGGTCGCTTTCCAGCCACCTAAAGATTCGACCCATTTCAAGGCGTCCAGACAATCTTCGACCGCCATCATCGATGGGGTATTAATGGTCTCGCCTACGAAAATACCATCAATAAGCTTGCCTTTTTTCGTCATGCGGAAAATTTTCGGCAACGGACGATCCGGCACGAAATTCTGAAGGCGTTCAATAGCCCGCGGTGACAGTACGATCATCCCATGCGCACCTTCACCACCTAAAACTTTTTGCCATGACCATGTCGTCACATCGAGTTTCGACCAGTCCATTTCATAGGCGAATACGGCAGAGGTCGCGTCACAGAAAGTCAAGCCCTTGCGGTCGGCTTTGATCCAGTCATGGTTTGGAATGCGTACGCCGGATGTCGTACCATTCCAGACAAAGACAACATCGTTATCCGTATCGGCCTGTGTAAAATCTACCACTTCCCCATAACCGACCTTAAACGTCCGTGTATTGGGCAGTTTCAATTGGCCAACAACATCTTCCCACCATTCATTCGAGAAATTTTCCCAGACCAGAACATCGACGGGACGTTCGCCGAGCATCGACCAGAGAGCCATTTCGATAGCTCCTGTATCAGAAGCAGGGACTATACCGATCTTGTAGTCAGCCGGTATATCCAAAACCTGACGATGACGCTCGATCACTTCTTTTAATTTATCTTTCCCTTTAGCGGCGCGATGCGACCTTCCAAGAAAAGCTTCTTTCAAAACTTCTTCGCAGTTCCAGCCCGGGCGCTTTGAACAGGGGCCGGAAGAAAAATTCGGATTTTGTGGCAGGATGGTCGGCTTTTGCATTGGATACCTCTTAGAAGAATTATGTAGCATCAGACAAGGCTTGAACCAAGATCATAAAAATTAACTTTTGTTCTTTTCGTTTTGGCGTTTCTTCTTTTCGTTCGCCCATTTAAGGGAGTTTTTACTTTTCTTGTGAGAGGGGGACGATGGGCAAGACCCCCTCACGCACCCTGAACCTTGGGGTGGCGTGGCTTTTCACGGTGAAGCCTAACGCTTCAGCATGACGCCGTTATACCCGAAATTCAACCATAATTGATTTAAATCGTTAATGAGCTAAACTCCTGCCTATGTCCTTTTTCCTTGTCTTCACCGGTTCCGATATCCGCCCCAGCCATTTGGCCAAAATCGAAGGTTTCCTCGACGAGAACGTCATCCGGTTTTCGACAAAGCCCAGATGGCTTAATCCTCACAAGGCCGCTGAGATCCGTGTCGATGATAAGCCGCTGCCCAACCAATGGGCCAAATTGAAAGAATTATTGGCCCCGGACCGTATCGACGTTTTTGTCACCTCTTCCGAAAACCGCCGCAAGAAAATGATGATTGCTGATATGGATGCAACCATCGTTACGACCGAAACCCTCGATGAGCTTGCTGAACATGCAGGGCTGAAAGATCAAATATCAGCAATTACCAAGCGCGCCATGGCAGGCGAGCTGGATTTCGAGGCCGCTCTCAATGAGCGCGTCGGCATGCTGAAAGACTTAGGAAACGAGGTTCTGCACAAAACACTGGAAGAAACGCGATTATCCGAAGGTGCGGATATCCTCGTTAAAGTGATGGCCGCAAGCGGCGCGACCTGCATTCTCGTTTCCGGCGGCTTTACGTTTTTTACCAAGGTTATCGCCGACCGCGCCGGATTTCATTTCAACCATGGTAACGAGCTTCATATCGAAAACAACGCATTGACGGGAAAGGTCACGCCGCCGATTTTGGGAAAGGAATCAAAACTTCAATATTTAAATGAATATGCCGCCAAGAAGGGCCTTTCGGCGCAGGATGTATTTGCCATCGGGGACGGGGCCAATGATTTGCCGATGCTGGAAGCCGCAGGCCTTGGCGTCGGCTACTACCCCAAACCTTTAGTATTAGAACGCCTCGACAATAATATTCTTTACAGTGATTTAACCGCTGCCCTGTATATTCAGGGCTATACGGCTGAAGAGATTAACAATGTATTGAATACTCCAGCCGCCCAAAAGGTTCATTAATGGCAGAAGACGCCCAACCCAAATTCAAAGTTTCCGATGAACAGCTCGAAGAGCTTATCCATAAGTATTGCCGCGACTTTACGGCACTGGCGCGTATGGGCCGCTTCGACCCGATCACAGGACGCGACAAGGAAATTGAACAGACGATTTTGATCCTGCTGCAAAAAGGCCGCAAAAACGTGGCCCTGCTGGCCCCAGCCGGGGTCGGCAAGACCGCCCTTTGCGCCGGTCTCGCCCAGCAGATCGTCGCCGGCACCGTACCGGAATATTTAAAAGATGCGCGACTTTTGGAAATCGATCTCGCCTCGATGGCGGGCGGCACTACAGGTCCGGCTGAATTTCAGGGCCGTTTCATCCCCCTTTGCCGCGGGATAGCCGAACGCTATCACGATCCGAAATATCCGAAGACCATTCTCTTCATCGATGAAATTCACCAGATCATGCCGTCTTGCGAAGGATCGTCCTATGCCGGACTTTCGGAGGTCATGAAACCCTATATGACAGTCGGCGACCTGAACATCATCGGCGCGACGACGCTTGATGAATTCCGCATCTATGTCGCCATCGATCCGGCGCTCGACCGCCGCTTCCAGAAAGTTTTCTTAAGCGTGCCGAATGTCGAACAAACGATCGGCATCGTCAATAATTTGAAAAAAGGCTATGAAAAACATCATGGCGTCAAAGTCTCCGATAAAGCCGTCGAAATCATCGTCGATTTGACCGAGAAGCATATGCGTAAACGTAACCAGCCGGATAAGTCGATTATCATGATGGATGCCGCGCTGGCTCACCATGTACTGCAACATGGACGTGGCGGAGACCTGGACATGAATTCAGTCTATTATATGATCTCCTCCGAAACCGGCATTAATCCGGAAGCGTTGAAGAAATAGAACTAATTTTCTGATCAAGCGTTCGTTTCTTATGCTCGCTGACGAAACCACGCCTCAATCTGTTCAAGCTGCCATCGAACATGCCGAAGAAGCGGGGCTTCGCTATGTCTATGAGACGGATCATGGCATTGCCCGCATAAAGTCCTGCAAAGGATTTACTTACAAAAAAGACGGTAAAGCCTTTAAGGACGAGAAACATTTGGCGCGTATTCAGAAACTCGCAATTCCCCCTGCCTGGCGGGATGTATGGATTTGCCCGACTCATAACGGGCATTTACAAGCCACCGGCTATGACGAGCGGGGTCGCAAGCAATATCGGTATCATGCCGATTGGCGGACAAGGCGCGATGAAAATAAATTCACGAATATGTTTAATTTCGGACAGCAACTTCCCTCCATACGCCGCAAAATATTGAACTGCCTGAATACGGACGGACTGCCAAAAGATAAAGTCATTGCCGCTGTCATTCGCCTGCTTGACCGTACCGGACTTCGCATCGGCAACGACTCCTACATGGCAGAAAACCATACTTATGGCCTGACCACCATCCATAAGAAACATCTCGACCTACATGGTAAGGAGATCGAGTTGGATTTTCCGGCCAAAGGTGGCAAGATTTTTAAAGGCACATTGGTCGATGCGAAAGTTGCGAAAGTGATTTCGGAACTGGAAGATTTACCCGGCCAACGATTGTTCAAATATATCGACGAGCAAGGCGAGTTGAAAACTATCGGCTCATCGGACATCAATTCATGGCTGCATGATAATTTCGAAGGCAATATCACCGCGAAGGATTTTCGCACCTGGAACGCTTGTTCACTCTTTCTGGAAGAATCCCTCAAACATTGCAGCGAAGGTTCAAGATTTGAACTAAAGCCCGTATTAAAATCTGTTTCTAAACATTTGGGGAACACACCTGCTATTTTAAAGAAAAGCTATGTCCATCCTGAACTGATTGATCTGTATCGTACAGGGTGCTTTCTTAACAAGGAATGGGATCATAAGAATTTAAAGGAAGCGGTGAACGGCCTTACCAAGATCGAGAACCTTCTTTTTTCCTGGCTGAAAAAAACCTATGGCTAGAATGAGATCCATTCGGCCATGATGGCGGCCAAAGTCGCTGATGAAACGATTATCCAGAGAATTGCACCTTGCATAAACGGTTTGAACCCGACCTGTCGAAGAAGATCTCTGGTCAGGCCCGTTCCAATCAGAAATAAAACCAATATCATAAGCCGTTTGGCGGATGATTCGATAACCGAACCGACATCTTGCAGTGATGGCAGATAAGTAATGGCAAGTGACATCAACAAGAAACCGCCGATAAACCAGCAGCGTTTAACGACGGAAAGGAATGGAATTTTTCCTTCTTGTTTCGACCATAGCAAGCCAACTGTGAATGCCAGCGGTATAATCCAGATCGCACGCGCCAGTTTCGTCGTCGTGGCGATTTTTGTTGCTTCATCGCCGTATTGAAGGGCAGCACCGATCACCGAGCTTGTATCGTGAATGGCAAGTCCCGCCCAAAGGCCGAACTGGGTTTGCGTCAAGTCGAACGCATGCCCGATGAAAGGAAAAATGATCAGCGCTGCGGCATTGAGTAAAAATACAGTGCATAAAGAGATTGCAATGGCGTCGGACCGTGCATCGATGACTCGTGATATGGCGGCAATCGCCGAGCCGCCACAAATCGCCGTTCCTGCTGTTATCAGCAAGGATATGGACTTATCGAGCGACAGAAACTTGCCGATCGTCAGGCCTGCGACAAAAGTTAAAGTTATACCTGCTAGCGTATATATAATCCCGTGTGCGCCGACCTGCAAAGCTTCATCTAGCCTTACGCCTGCGCCAAGACCAACAATGGCAATGGCCATGAGCCACGATGCGCAGGATTTTGCTTTATCCGCATAAGGATTGCCAACTAATAATGCGATTGTCGCGCCAAGGATAAGAGCTACCGGCGAAGAAATAAATCCGCCTAAAGCGATCAATGCGCCCAGCGGAATGAAAATTTTATTAATCGGCAAGATAATATTCAACCGTTGTGACCACGCGTACGGTTTTGTCCGGCGTTTCGGTTTCGATGATATTCGGGTCACGCGGGAGAATTTCAAACACGCCCTGATTGGCGCTCCTGATCTGTCCGACTTCCTGGCCACTATCCTTGGCAAATTGTTCTGCGGACGCACGGGCGTTTTTCGTCGCCTCGGCAATCATTTCCGGTTTCACGTCGTTGAGCTTGGTAAACATATACTGAGGAGCCGGATTATAGCCACCATTCGGTTGACCGAGAACAACGCCGTCTTTGATCAACTGGGACACATTCTGTGAAGCCTTGATCATGGCTTCAATTTCCGTGGTCCGGGCAATTAGAGCTTGCGACAAAACATAACGCGGGCCGCCATCGCCGCCGCCAGAGGAATAGGTTTGTGCCTGTTTATCAGCAACCTGAATGCTTTGAATGCGAATATCGTTTTCGTTAAGGCCGTTATTTTTCAAAAAAGCCGTGACTTTCTCGCGATTGGTTTCCAGTTGGCTTTGCGCTTGTGGAAGATCATTGCCTGTAACGGTGAAATTTACCGACCATACAGCCAGATCGGCACGCATATCTTTTGTCGCTAGACCTTTGACAGTGACGAAACGGTCATAGCTGCGGAAATATTTAAGCCCTTCAAAAACTTTAAAGCCGGAGAAAGCCAAGGCAAGACCGACGATACCCAGCCCTGCAAATAAGAGAATGGCACTGCAAGAAGATTTACATTCATTAGTCATGGCGTTTCTCCAAATATGATTTTCTTGTCCGTATTCAATATCCGATATTCGCCTTCTTTCATATCGCCAATCTCAAGCCCGCCGATCCTAAAGCGGTGCAACTCTTCGACATGATTGCCGAGTGCGCCGAACATTCGTCGAATCTGCCTGTAACGGCCTTCCTGCAAAATCATGATTCCGCTTCTTGGGCCATCTGCCTGCCATACCGCAGGCTTGAGAGGCTTTGGATCATTCGCTAGACAAAACAGACCGGAAAAAAATTCTTCCGTTTCGTTGCCTTTTAATTCATCTCGCAAAGTGACGCGATAATATTTCGATACATGAACTTTAGGAGAAATGATTTTATGCAGGAGCTGACCGTCATCGGTCATCAGCACAAGACCTGTAGAATCCTTATCCAGCCGTCCGGCGGCTGATAGAGGCGGCGTCCGGTATTTCCAGCGTTCAGGCAGCAGATCGTAAATAAGAAGACCCTGCTCGTCATGCGAGCATGTGTAATTTTTTGGCTTATTAAAAATGATCGTCAGCGGCGCCACCGGATCAAGCTTTACATGATCATAGGTTGCGAGATGTAAGTCCTTGATCGGCACTTGGACCGAGGGATCGCGGTATGGCTTATCGTCTATGTAGAATACACCTCTTTTGACAGCGGCGGCCACATCCTTACGGGATCCGTATCCCAGATTGGAAAGTAATTTATCGATCCTGATTTTACTCATTTAACTGCCTCAATGATTTTGAACCCTTTTTCTTCACTTAGAATTTTATGCGATGAAAATAGGCCTTCTATACTATCCTCATAGGGAAGATGGCTATTGGCCACCATGACGAGTAAACCGCCGGATTTTAAGCTTGAAGCCGCATTGACGATAAAGCTCTTCCCGAGTGAAATCGATTCTTTTTTACCTGTATGGAACGGAGGATTCATCGCTATAAAATCAAGCTTGCTAAGATCAATCTGTTTCATCAGATCAGCCTGACGAATTTCGATCCGGCTTTGATATTCAGCGAGATTAAGTTCACAGGCTTGCAAAGCGCGAATATCGCGGTCGATACAAGTCAATTTTCTTACCGCGGGATTTTTCATTAGCTCCAAACCTATAATCCCAATGCCGCATCCGAAATCAGCGCCCTTGCCTGAAAGATCTGATAAATACGGCAAAAGCAGGGCTGTCCCCTTATCCAGTTCGTCCCAGCTGAAAACCCCGGGTTGACTCCAAAGGCCGTCCTGTCTTCTCTGCAAATCCCCTTGTTCTATGGCCTGGGAGATCCTCTTGGAATTCGCGTCTTGCGGTTTATCGGTCCAGACCACACGGCATTTATGTTTCGAAATATCGTGAACATATAAGCCAAATTCTTTCAGGATTCTTGTAAGAGACTTACCCCCGGCATCATTCGACGCCGCAATGGCGAGAACGCCGTCGTTCTCAAGTTGCCTTAATGCCCATGCCAGCAAATACCGAGTTTCGGTTTTCTGTTTTGGCGCAAAGAGCAATATTGATTTGAATTTTTTAGCCTGCGGTTGTTGCTGCGTCTCCGGATTCCAGAATTCCGCTTCGGAAAATCTAGATTTCATTTCAAGCAAACTGTCATTTATGACAAGAAGCGGCGCACGCAGATTGAGACCTGCCTCATCACATGAATATAAAATGGCTTGGGATACATCAGACACAGCGTGAACCTTATGGAATTGAGATTGATTTGAGAAGAGCAAAGCTTCTCCTGCTTGCGAAATTTATGTCATTGACCTGTATCACTGGATGTTTAAACAGTTCCCATGAGCAAAATGCATTATTATGCGAATAAAGGCGATCTGACGGCTGGGCCTATCCGCAAACACCTGGTTCGCCTGACCCTGCCAATGGTCACCAGCCTGTTTGCGATGATCAGCTTTCAGCTGGTAAATACTTTCTACATATCAAGGCTTGGCACAACGCAACTGGCTGCCATCAGCTTTACCTTTCCTGTCACTTACATCATTTTCAGTCTTTTCCTTGGTTATGGGATTGCAACCTCTTCCGTTGTGTCACGGCTGCTAGGTGAAAAAAAACCGGAAGATGTCCGACGGATTATCTCACATTCCATGGTCATGGTATTTTTAACCAGTACGATCGTTGCAATTGCCGGACTTTTGTTTCTCAACGCCTTATTTCGACTGATCGGGGCGGGACAAGAATTAATGCCTTTAATTCACGATTATATGTCTTTGTATTTTATCGGCACTTTTTTCATTTGCTTGCCATTAGTTATCAATGCCGCATTGCGCGCTATGGGCGATGCGAAAACACCCGCCATTATCATTACATCCGCCGCCTTGGCGAACGCGATTATCGATCCTGTTCTGATTTTCGGACTATTCGGCTTTCCAAGGCTTGAACTGCAAGGCGCGGCGATTTCAACTTTGCTTACGAGCTTTTTCGCAACTCTCGCCGGTCTTTATATCATGCATAAGCGCGGCATGATTTCGCTGCGCGCATTTGGTGATTTTTCCCTGCTTAGAGATTCAATGCGGCGCATTTTGGTTATTGCCCTACCTGCAGGCATTACCAGCGGCCTGCCCTCCATCGTTAATTCGGTTATTCTTTCGCTGCTTGCCAAATCCGGCGCAGCCCCGGTCGCCGCTTTTGGCGTCGCCTCGCGCGTCGAAGCTTTTTGTTTTATTATCATGATGGCGCTGGCTTCCGGCATGGCGCCGATCATAGGTCAGAACTGGGGAGCCAACCGTATCGACCGCGTTCGCGAGACGATTAAAGACGCCATTTTATTTTGCGTTTTGTGGTCCCTTTTTGTTGCGATCATTCTCGGTATCTTCGCAAATTTCTTCGCGGATATTTTCTCAATTGATCCGGATGTACGCCGTTATATCGTGCTATATTTCCTGATCGTGCCTTTTACCTATGCACTCAGCAATATCGTCAACGGTTGGGCATCGGCATTCAACGCGATGGGCAAGCCGCAATATTCAGCCGGCATGCTATTCTTGAAACTAATTGTGCTTTTAATTCCCGCTCTCTATCTCGGCCATCATGTTGCAGGCGTCGAAGGTGTCTTCATCGCGATTGCAGCGATTAACATTGTAACCGGCATCGCTTCTCAAATCTTTGGCTGGAAATATGCAACTCCCCGCTGAGCTACGTGCGCACATAGACGCATTACTGTCATCTGAGAACAAGAAAAACCTTTCTGCCGCGGCGCAAGATGTTTCACTAAAATACCGCCGTGAGAGTAGCTCTTCTAACCTGCAAATAGCCTCTTCTGCCGAAGCCCGGGCCTATGTCGCCACACGCCTGCCCGCAACATGGTGCGCCGTCACCAAAACTTTGCAAGCTTATTTGAAAACCATTCCGGAAGCTCAGATAAATTCTATTCTCGATCTCGGCGCAGGCCCGGGCACCGCTACGCTCGCCGCACAAAATATATGGCCGGATGCTGACGCGACACTGCTAGAACCTAACTTTTATTTAAGCGGTATTGGAAAAGAACTGGTGAAAGGAAATTGGCAGACTGATAGTCTCCAGAATTTCTCCGTAAGTAAGAAGCATGATCTTACTCTGTCTTCTTATGTCTTGAATGAAATAGAAAGCGATTTGACAGAAATTTTGCAAAAGATCTGGTCGCTTACGACGAAAGCATTGGTCATCATTGAACCTGGAACGCCGCATGGTTATGCTACCATTTTGAAAGCCCGCGACTATTTCCTTTCAATTAGCGCGAATATCGCGGCACCCTGCCCGCACCATCTTGGATGCCCGTTAAAGCATACGGACAAATGGTGTCATTTTTCTGTGAGGGTCGACCGCAGCAAGCTTCATTTACAAACGAAGGCGGATGCCCGACTTTCTTATGAAGATGAAAAATTCTCTTACCTGATCGTCACGCGCCATGAAACGCCTAAACCACGCTTTCGTGCTCTCGGTTTTTCCCACGGTCAGAAAGTTGTATCCATTGAAACCTGCCAACAGAATGGTGAATTCAATGTCATGCAACTTTCCAAACGGGACCCTGACTATAAACTCGTTAAAAAGATGGATTGGGGAGATGGGGCGGTTTAATAATCATTCGCTTTCTCCAAAAGCTTATCTATATCTATAGAGATGAAAATTCTATTCAGTAATCTGGGTTATGCACGCGGCATAGACGGCTCTCTATGGCATCACGTATCGAGAGCGGGGCGGCATTTTTATTGCACCGTGCCTCCTCAGCTTCTGGCCTTATCACAGTTAAAGGAAGTCATGAACAGGGAGGATCCCGATCTTTGCTGTTTCGTTGAAATCGATAAGGGCGCATTCCATTCTTCTTATTTCAACCAGATGGAAGCATTGCGCGACGATAATTATCGTTATCATGACCTGACCAATAAATATGGCGATAATAGCTGGCTCTCGCGTTTGCCTTTTCATACAAGTAAATGCAACGGGTTTTTAGCCAAGCAGGAACTGAATTTTGAAAAGCTATATTTCCGAGCAGGCCGTAAACGTCTTATCTATCGTCTTGAATTGCCTGACGGTATTGTTGTTTACTTCGCTCATTTTTCTCTGCAAAGCCATGTTCGCGTCGAGCAATTCAATGAAATCGGAGAATTGATAAAGCATGACGGGCGCTCATCGATTCTTCTGGCCGACTTCAATATCTTCCAGGGGTTTTCCGAGATTGCTGAGTTACTGCGTAACGCCAATCTGAAATTACTGAATCGTGACGGCGAGCATACATTCCGCTTTCATAAGCGCCGGCATATTTTAGATTTATGCCTTGTTTCCGATGATCTTGCAAACCGCATCGATTTAAAAATCATTCCTCAACCCTATTCAGATCACGCCGCTTTATTCTTGGAAATAAGATGAAGATATCAGGAAATATTGAATGGCCGGAGACAGCTTCTGATGCTATCGCGCTTCAGGAGAAATTGCGCGGGCGCGTCTCTCTGAAGAACGGCTTTGATACAATAAAAACGATCTGCGGAGTCGATTGCAGCTACGATCTTCAAACAAATATAAGCCGCGCCGTTCTTTGCATTTTTTCTTATCCTGAGCTGGAATTGATCGAGTCTGCAATGGCGCATCTGCCAACGACATTCCCTTATGTGCCGGGCCTTCTATCTTTCCGGGAAATTCCGGTTATTCTCGAAGCGTTCAAAGTTATTTCAACAAAACCCGATTTATTGATGGTCGACGGCATGGGCATAGCTCATCCGCGCCGACTTGGAATTGCAACGCATTTAGGGTTATGTCTTGATATACCGTCCATCGGCGTTGGGAAATCTCTTCTTTGCGGTAAATATGAAATACCTGGAAAATTTGTCGGTGATAGAAATCCTCTCATTCACAAAAAAGAGGTAATCGGAACGGTCTTAAGAACCAAGGATAACACGAATTGCCTTTTTATATCACCCGGACATAAAATTGATTTCGAAACTTCGGTTCAAATGGTTCTTAAATGTATGGGCAAATATAAATTGCCTGAACCGACCCATACTGCCGACAAATTCTCTAAAATCCGCCCGGCAAAAACGGCACAAGTTCAAGGGAACTTAATATAGTCAGAAGATGTTTGCCTCTTTTAGGCAAATTTCTCGGCGGTATGTTTTATGGCTTTTCAATTCAGACAACACAAGATTTTGACAGCTATCAGTGCCGTCTTTGCAATTATCATTTTAGGAATTTTCATTCTTGTGGTTTTCTCAGAACCTATCATCCGCTCTTTTACCAATCATAAAGCTGGAGGAAAAATAGGGCGTGAGTTCGCAATTGATGGCGATCTTGATATCAATTGGGACTGGAATAAAACCCGGGTTCGTGCGGAAAAAATCCGCCTTGGCAATGCCGAGGGATACGAAGAGCCTGAAATGGTCACGATCGATTCCATAAATTTCGACTTTAAACCTATCAAGCTCTTAATTGGCCGGCTGGAATTCGGTGATATTGAAATCAATAAACCAAATATAATTCTAGAAAAGAAATCGCCGGACGATAAGAACTGGGAGTTTCCGAAAACTTCGAATGCCAATCTTGCGGGAGAAGCCGCGCTTCCTGACAGCCGTAAGAATTTTCCCATTATTGGAAATCTGACGATTAATAATGGACGTCTGATTTACCGCGATGGCGTAAAAAATCTGGATCTGGATTTAGAACTTGAAACAGTCAGTGGCAGCGGTAACAAGGAAAAAGACGGTGGCGGATTTAAAATATCCGGAGACGGCCTGCTCCAGAAACAAAAATTTATTCTCGATGCCAGTGGCGGTTCCTTGGAATCTCTTAGAGATTCTTCAAAGGATTTCCCATTAAATTTGAAACTTGTCATGGGTCCGACCGAAATAAATGTCAACGGGGTATTTAAAGATCCTGTGAAAATGACGGGTGTCGATGCGTCTCTCGAAATCAAAGGCCACAATATGGCCGATATTTTCTACCTGACCGCTATCCCTTTGCCGCCAACGCCACCTTATACATTAAAAGGACAATTGTCTAAAGAAGGCGAAGTCTGGGGCTATAAAGAATTTACCGGTAAAGTCGGCGGCAGCGATCTTTCGGGTAATCTTTCTTATGACACAAGCGGCGAACGTGGCTTCCTGAAAGCGGACCTTGTATCCAATCTTTTAGACAGCCGCGACCTTGGCGGTTTTATCGGCCTGTCACCTGACGGTAAGAATGCAGCGCCGGAACAAAAAGCAGAAGCGGCAAAGAAAAAATCGAGCCCAAAACTTATCCCCGATGTTCCATTGAAAGTAGAACGTTTGCGGGCAGCAGATCTTGACGTAACATTAAAAGCAAAAAAAATCGAAGCGCCTGGACTGCCATTTAAAGGATTAGATGTTCGTTTCGATCTGAAAAACGGGATCTTGAAATTAAATCCTTTGAACGTTGTTCTGGCGGACGGCACGGTCGATGGCGCCATCGAGATAGATGCGCAAAAAGACATTCCTCCTATGAGAATGGATTTAAATCTACGCAAATTGAGCCTGAAACAATTCTTCGGCAATACGCGCTTTAAGGATACGACAAAAGGCTATTTTGGCGGCAAAGTTAATCTTGCCGGAACCGGCGCGTCTTTGGCAGACGTTCTGGCCACCAGCAATGGCAGCCTGGCTATAATCATGTCTGGGGGAACGATGAGCCTGCTTCTTGTCGAAGCTTCAGATCTCGATATCGGGCAAGCGGTCCCCTTATTCATGGGCGAAGATAAATCTACAGCGATAAGATGCGGCGTGATGGATTTCGATGTTAAAGACGGAATATTAAAATCGAAAATCTTTGTTCTCGATACGGCTGATTCCCTGCTTCTCGGCAATGTCGGCATCGACATGAAAAGAGAATTAATTAGCGCAAAGCTTGATTCCAAGCCCAAGGATAATTCCCTTTTCTCTGCTCAAACTCCGATAGTCGTATCAGGTCAACTAAAAAAGCCGTCAGTCGGCATAGATCCGGCACGCGCGGGTGCGCGGGGAGCCGCAGCGGCGATTTTGGGCACATTATTAACACCTTTTGCCGCTATTATCCCTTTCATAGAGGCAGGTGAGGTACAAAACGCTAATTGCCGCGCCCTTATCAACGAAGCGAAAAGATAGTTTTTTTGAAATAGAAAATTTATCAATCTCTGGTAAAGTTCCTTTATGCATAAACTATCCTTTCATAAAAGAATTCTCGCTTGGTTTACCTTGACCTTTATTGTCCTCGGATTGATAGCCTATACCAATTACAGTAATTTCAAGCGACTTAATGAAGAAAAGGAATGGGTGGACCATACCTATCTGGTTATTGGCGAATTAACTGGCGTTTTGTCGGATTTAAAAGATATCCAGTCCTCGCAGAGAGGCTACGTTATCACCGGCCTGAAAGACTATCTGGCTCCTTTTTCACTAGCCGCGCCGGAACTCAAGGAAAAACTTGTCCGTTTAAAACACCTGACATCTGATAATTCTCTGCAATCACGAAGATTGAGCCGCGTCGACAAAGAAGCCCGGATAAGAGTGGAAATTGCCGAAAGGATTATCGACGCTTACGATAAAGAGGGTCAGGCAGCGGCCATGGCAATGGTCAGAGAAGGTTCTGGCAAAAAGGAGATGGACCAGATTCGTGTTTTAATTTCGGAAATGATAGGAGAAGAAACTCACCTTCTCGAAATGCGGAAATACAAAGCAGCACAAACGACTTTGGCAACACTCAAAACAGGTGCTAGTGGTATCATTATATGTACCTTGATACTGGTCATCGTTTTCTGGCTGATTTATCAGGAAAGCCGTAAGCGGGAAGATACGGAATCAAGTTTGCAAACCGCTCTTGAGCATATGGAACAGTCTAACGATCAAACCATGATGCTGAGCAAACTGTCCGATTACATGCAAAGCTCTAAATCGATCGAAGAAGCGTTGAATGTCATTAATGCATATATACCTGAATTGCTTCCCGCTTCAGACGGCGCGGTTGGTGTCTTCGAAAATTCCCGTAACAGGATAGAAACCATGGCTTCTTGGGGCGTTGGCAAGGATAACATCGTATCCAGCTTCAATCCTGATCAATGCTGGGCTTTGCGCCGTGGTAAAGCCCATTATTTCATCCCAGGCGGCACTGAGCCTTGTTGCGAGCATTTTGTAGAAGAGCCTAAAGGCGCAAGCCTGTGCCTTCCTATGCTTGCTCAGGGGGAAACAATTGGGCTTTTCACGTCGGTCGTCGATGATGTTAAGAAGGCCACCAAGGATAAAGTCGCTTTTTGTAGACGCGTCAGCGAACAGATCTCGTTAGCTATCGCCAATTTAAATCTTCAGAATAAACTGCGCGACCAGTCCGTACGCGACCCCTTAACCAAAGCCTATAATCGCCGTTATTTGGAAACGACACTTGAACGAGAATTAAGCCGTGCTGAACGCAATAAGGAAATGCTGAGTGTTCTGGTTCTCGATGTCGATCATTTTAAGAAATTTAATGATACGATGGGCCATGATACCGGAGACGCTCTGCTGATTCAATTCGCGCAATTGCTGCAGAAAAGCGTTCGCAAGGAAGATATGGTATGCCGCTATGGAGGTGAGGAATTCGTTATCGTCATGCCAATGGCCAATCTTGAAATGGCTTTACAGAAAGCCGAAAAAATTTGCGATGCCACGCGGAATATGAAGTTAAGTTTCACCAATAAAGAAATCACTTCGGTTACCGTTTCTATAGGAGTTTCAACCTTTCCTGCCCATGGATTGACCGGGCAAGAACTTATCACGGCTGCGGATGCCGCCTTATATCAATCAAAGAGAAGCGGGCGTGACCGTGCTACGAAAGCCGATCAGCCTGCTTGAGAGTCTTCAGGCCTGATTTCCATTTTCCTGAATTTAGGCGATACCAGCGCAGTTGTACCGGCGACGATTAAAGTCCCGATACCGCCAAAAACAATCGATGGCACAAGACCGAATAGCTTTGCTGCAAGTCCCGACTCAAACGCTCCTATCTCGTTAGAGGATATAATGAACATGCTGTTGACCGAAGAAACACGGCCGCGCATGTGATCGGGCGTTAGTAGCTGCATCAGCGTACCGCGAATGACCATGCTGATACTGTCAAAAGCGCCGCTTAAAGCCAGGAATATCACTGCAATGATAAAAGTCTGACTTAAACCGAAACCCAGCATACAGGCACCAAAGCCTGTAACTGCCAATAAAAGTCTCTTTGCGGAAACAATCTTCATCGGACTGACGGCAAGGATAAGCGCCATAGTAACCGAGCCTATGGCTGGTGCGGCACGTAAAATACCCAATCCTTCTGCGCCGGTTTTCAATACCTGATCGGCAAATGCCGGAAGCATCGCGACAGCGCCGCCAAAAAGAACGGCGAACATATCCAGCGCCATGACCGATAAAAGGATCGGATTGTTCAAAATAAAAGCCCAACCTTCTCTTATACTTTGCACGGCAGGCAGGCGATTAGTTATGTCGCGCGAGATGAGATCGACCTTAATTGCAAATATGAGAGAAAAACATGCTGCCATAAAGAAGGCGGGCAAAAACCAGGCGACCGACGCCCCGAAACCGGCATAGACGAGTCCGGCCAGTGCTGGACCACCGATAGCGGCTGTTTGAAAACTACTGCTCATCCATGCGGATGCCGCGGGCATATCGGATTTCCTGACGATTTGCGATAGTAAAGTAAAAGAGGCCGGCATATAGAAACTGCGGGCAACCCCGGAGATAAAAACACCGGCGAACATCAGTGGCAAAATATTGATATCTGTCTGAATATATCCCCCCGCCAACAGCAACAGGACAGCAGTATTAACAAGCTGGACGCCCTGACATAACTGATAAATTTTCTTGGGTTGGGAATGATCGACGATATAACCTGCAAATAATGCGCAGATTATTGCCGGAACAGCCTCTGTCAGCCCGACAAGACCAAGCATCAAAGGATTCTTGGTCATCGAATAGATTTGCCAGCCAACGATGACGGCTTGAGCCTGCAAAGCCAATGCGCCGAACATGCGTGTAAAAATAATCAGCCGGAAGTTACGGTTTTGCAGAATTTTAAATGACAGGGCCATGGAAGGTATTGGGGTAAGGTTATTGTCTCGCCAAAGGCAAGGTAACCTTAAAAACAGATCCCTTGCCAAATTCACTCTGAACATCAATTGACCCGTTCATAGCTTCTGTCAAGGTTTTGGTAATCGCAAGCCCTAACCCGGTTCCGCCATATTTTCGGTTGATGCTGGAATCAGCCTGTACGAATTTATCGAAAATAGAATTTATTTTATCTTGCGAAATACCGATCCCTGTATCGGTCACGGATAATTCAACCTGATCTATCCCATTCGCCGCATTTTTTCTTTCAACGCTTAATGTAACTGACCCGCTTTCGGTAAATTTCACTGCGTTGCTGCAAAGATTTAGAATGACTTGCCGGATACGAACCGGATCACCTTTGAACTTCAATTCCTGTGTTTGCCCGGATAAGAGGAACTTAATTCCTTTTTCCTGCGCTTTGACCGAAATCATGGACGATATATCGGAAAGCGTTTTGGCCAGATCAAATGGAATATTTTCCAGTTCCACAGAAGACGCCTCGATCCGCGAAATATCTAGAAGGTCGTTAATAAGATCCAGCAAAGATTCGGCGCTGATCCGTAAGGTCTGGATAAATTCTTTTTGCTTATCGGTAAGCGGCGAACTGCGAGCCAGTATATTGGCAAGTCCGATCACAGCGTTCATCGGAGTGCGAATTTCATGACTCATATTCGCCAGAAATTCTGATTTTGCCACGTTGGCTGTTTCGGCTTTATCCTTGGCCTCCCTTAACTCGATCTCAAGTTCTTTCCGTTCCTGAACTTCCTGCATTAATTCAGAGTTACGTTTTTCGATCTCGGAAATGTAATAAATTAATTTGTCCTGCTGTTGCTCGTTCTCTTGGCGCAAGCGTAATTTCGTAATCGCTGCCCTGATGACATGAGGCAAGAGATCGAGATAAGTCTGTCCTATATCCTTGATAATGTAATCTTCAGCGCCAAATTTAATCGCTTCGACTGCCAGATATTCGTTACCGCCGACAGTCAGCATAATAATAGGCGGTTCACCATTGACAGGCGCCAATGCTTTAAGAACGTCAAGGCCGTTTATACCGGGCAAGGTATAATCGAGGAGTATAGTATCGAATTGCTGAGTTTTTAAAAGCTCAAGCGCTTCTTCTCCTGATACCGAAATAGAGACTGAGAAACCGTCACGCTCGAGCCGCCGCTGAAGCAGCTTCGCCAAACCCTCATCATCCTCGATATAAAGGATACGAATGTTTTCTCTTCCGTATCCAGACGCCATATTATTTTTCTTCGCCAGGTACTTTTACAACGGCCAGAAGCAAGCCGAGCTTGCGGATTGAATCGGCGAAAGCCTCATATTCAACAGGTTTTGTGACATAAACGTTGCACCCAAGTGCATAGCATCGCTCTACTTCCCTTGGATTGTCCGTTGTCGTTAATATTATAACAGGAATAAGCTTCGTCGATTCATCTTTTTTTATGGCTTCGAGAATCTGAAATCCATCCAGCTCCGGCAAGTTGAGATCGAGCAGGATCAACATCGGGCTGGCCGGGCGATCCTTTGCAAACTCTCCCTTTCCAAGTAAATATTCCGCTGCCTTGCGTCCGTTATCGATATGAACGATTTCGTTCATTATGCCGGCGCGGCGCAGATTCTTCTCAATCAGCTTAGCATGACCTTCATCGTCTTCGATCATAACAATCGTTACATTCTGAGCTTGCGAGATCATCTGGATTTATCCTTCTTCAATGAGTTGGAGATAGTAAAATAAAAAGTGCTTCCAAGACCAGGGGTCGATTCAACCCATATCTGGCCACCAAGCCGCCTTAAAGTTGTACGGACATACGACATACCCATTCCTTCGCCTGGTATATTATCCGTATTGCCGGCGCGGCGATATATCTCGAATATTTTCTGGTAGTCGCTTGTATCAATACCGCGCCCGTTATCTTTAACCCAGAATTTGGTTTCCCGATACGTACGGCTTCCGCCGATCTCGATCCTGCCAGGGCGAGACGGATCCATATATTTAATTGCATTATCGATAATGTTAGCAAACACCTGTTCTATCGACAACTGATCCGCCACAACGTTTGGCAACGCATTTATTTTTATCTCAATATTGTTGCTGCTGATCGTATGATGAAGCGTATCGAGAATGTGGCGGACGACACGATCTGTTTCGACTTCTTTGAAATCTATATTGCGGCGACCGATGCGAGATAATTCAAGAATCGCATTAGTCAATTTATCCATTTTTTCGACCGATGAATGGATATATTTAAGCGCGTCGGGAATTTCATGGTCAATTATATCCAGCGCCTTCTTGCTGTCACCTGCCGGGAAATGATCCGCATTTTTTTCCAGGATCGGCCTTAATTCGTCGACGCTGTATTTCATTTCGGTTGCAAACCCTTTTAAGTTCACAAGCGGTGAACGCAAATCATGAGAAGCGATATAGGTGAAACCTTCCATCTCTTTATTGGTACGCATAAGATCTTCTTCCGCGGATTTACGACGAAAGGTAAGGAATGCGACGAATATATTGGCAATTAAAAGACCAATCGCCGATAGAGCTGCCGCAAGAAATAATGTTGTCACGAAATTCTTTTGAAGATTCTCTTCCTGTACTTTGCGCTCATTTAGAAGCTTCATTTCGCTTTCGATGACTTCGCGGTGAATATCCCTGACTTTATCAATACGAGGTTTTGTCTCGCTGATGTCATATGCATCTATAAGGATCTGAGCTTGTTTAGTTTTGAGCTGGATGTTTAAAGTTGCGGTTAAATCCTGCAAAGACTCTTCATATCTCTTTAAACGTCCATTTTGCACGCCATTATCGGCAGTTAGGCTTCTTAGTCTGTCGAAAGATTCTTTAATTTGCTTATCGTAATTATTGTAATCCTCTAAAAAACTACTATTCCCCGTAATTAAATATCCACGATGCGAGCTTTGGCGGTCTTGGGTTGCAGAAAAAAGGCGATACGCTTCGGTAATGACTTCGTATGTATGCGAAACCCATTCTTTTGAAGTCGCAATAGTTTCATTTTTTTCATATAGAACGAACGCTACGACATTGATACCTACGCAAAAAAGCGCGAATATAATTAAAAACCAGCGCCTGAAATAATTATTATCCAGCATAAATCGAACTATATCCCAATTTGATGGATTGCAAAACGAAAAGAGCAGAAAGAATTTCCTTCTGCTCTTAGCAACTAATTATTTATATTTGATTAATTTTCGTTTGCGGCCTGTACGCCACCGGCATCTTCAACACCGCCGGCTTCTTGTGGACAACGGACAACAGTAACATGATCTGGCAGAACGCGATCAACCGCGTTTGATGTTGTTGCTTGTAAGTTTACGTCACGGCATTGACCGTCGATAATATCATGAGCCGCGGTATAAGGGCGCGGTGCCTGAGAAGCAGGAACAAAGCCTGAGCCAGCACATGCAGTCAATGAAATGGCAGCTGCGGCAGATAATAAAACCAGATTAATTTGTTTTTTCATAAAATTCTCCTGTAAATTTTTGTTTAAATCCTGAAATACTTTTGACTAACCCGGGAACCATAGAATAGTTCCGGCACGGTGACTTATTCTATTTAAGAACGAAATAGAACTTTTTAGCGCCTGCGCCGTTTGTCTTGGCTTGATTCATAATTAAAGGAAAATTTCATGCCTGTTTCGACGATATTACTTATTGTTCTCATTATTCTGCTGATCGGTGCCTTGCCCTCCTGGCCGCATAGCCGTAACTGGGGATATGTACCGAGCGGCGGTTTGGGTCTAGTCGCTCTTATAATCATCATTCTTCTTCTGTTGGGCCGCATCTGAAAAGGATTTTAACATGAATAATTTTCGCAATGCCCTGCTTCTGTCTGCTTGCGCGGGCATTCTGCTTGGTGCGGCATCAGTAGCCGTAAACGCAGATTCGATGAGCAGCTCTCCCGCCATTCAGGATCTTTCGTCTGACAGCAACACGATGAAGCGCGCAGACCGTGATATGAAGAAGGTACTCGAAGCCTTGGCTTCGCTTGGCGGTAAGCCGATTGAGACTCTTACACCCGAGGAATCGCGCAAGCAGCCCACACCAACGGATGCGGTACGAAAAATCCTGAAGGAAAAGGGTACGAGCCTCGAGGAAGTGAATCTCAAACTGGGCGTGATAACAAAAGATGTAAAATATAAAGCGGCCAAGGGAGAACAAAAAGCACGCATCTACATGCCCGTAGAAAAATCAGATAAGCCTTTGCCAATAATTGTCTATTATCATGGTGGCGGCTTTGTAATTGCCGATATTGATGTATATGACGGCGCGCCACGAAATATTTCAAAACTAGCCAACGCCATCGTAATCTCTCCTGAGTACCGGCATGCACCGGAGAATAAATTCCCGGCAGCTCATGATGACGCTTTCGCAGCCTATAAATGGGTCGTTGAGAATGCTTCATTATGGGGAGGTGATGCAGAAAATATTGCGGTAATGGGAGAGAGCGCCGGCGGAAATCTTGCTGCTAATGTCGCTATCATGGCGCGCGACAAGAAGCTAAAAATCCCCGTTTATATGGCGCTGATTTATCCGGTCGCCGGAAACGATATGAACACCGAATCTTACCGTGAAAATCAAAATGCTAAACCGTTGAATAAGGCAATGATGGAATGGTTTGTTAAAAACACGATTAAGGCCGATAAAGATAAAAACGACACGCGCATTAATCTGGTTGCCGCCGATCTTTCAAATCTTCCTCCCGCAACTGTTGTAACGGCGGAAATAGATCCGCTGCGCTCCGAAGGCAAACTTCTGGCTGAAAAGCTCGAGCAAGCCGGCGGTAGAGTCAATTACAAAAATTACGAAGGTGTAACTCATGAGTTTTTCGGTATGGGCGCGGTCGTAGGCGAATCCATGGCGGCAATGAAAGTTGTGGCCAAAGATTTTAGGGATGCTTTCGATGCCGGATCGGAAAAGAAACAGACAAGAAAATAACGCTTCTTTCTCAAAACAGCCTCCGTCCTTAAAGAACGGTCTTTTTTCTGGATTGACGCCCGCAACATAACGGATCAAGAATATATCCATGCTTGCACCGAGCGCTATAATCGGCACAAACAAGGCGGGTTCGATTTTTGGAGTCAAATATGAGTTTTAGAGTTCTATCATTGGCTGTCTTGGCTCTTGCATCCTGCAGCGCAGTTATTCCTTCTTACGACAACTGGATGGGAAGCTGGACCGGTCCTGAAGGGACATCTCTCACGTTGACAGACATGGGGCGAGAAGAATATCAGATCGTAATAAAGGATCTTGACGGTTCCAGATATTTCAAAGGTCATGCCACGGATAAGGGAATTGCGTTTATGCGGGACGGTAAAAACGAAATCATTCGCCACGGCTCCGGCACTGATACCGGGATGAAATGGCTTCTCGATAAAAAAAGCTGCCTGTTAGTCAAGGTGGGCGAAGGTTTCTGCCGCAGCTGATTATTGACATGACTTTTGCCACGTTTTTTGGCAAGGTCCGGTCATGCGCCTGAATGTATTCTTACAAAGAGCCGGAATTGGCAGTCGTCGTGAAGCCGAAAGACTGGTCGCTGAAGGCCGGGTTTTTGTAAACGGCGTTCAGGCCGAACCCACGACACCCGTTGAAGATACGGACGATGTATCAGTCGACGGTAAGAAAGTTACACTGGAAACGCGCCCCTTACCGCGTTTGTTCATGCTCAACAAACCGCTGGACGTGCTGGTGACGACTTATGACAGCCAGGGCCGTGATATCGTCTACGACCTCCCTTGCTTCGATCCAAAAAATCACCGCAAACCCTTGCCACGCCTGATGAATGTCGGGCGGCTCGACGTCAATAGTGAAGGCCTCCTGCTCTTTTCCTCGGACGGTCCCTTGGCACAGGCGATGATGTCGCCGCAAACGGCGTTGGAACGTATCTACCGCGTTCGTGTTCACGGACGCTTGACACCCCAGCAAATTGAAAGATTGTCCCGTGGTGTGACCGCCGGCGGCGTTACCTATCGCGGCGCAACCGTAACGGAAGAAAAAGCCCCGACCGGAAAAAACACCTGGTATCAGATCATCCTGACCGAAGGAAAAAACCGCGAAATCCGTAAATTGATGGAGCATTTCGGCTGCGTCGTGAACCGCTTGATTAGGTTGGATTACGGCCCATTTCACTTGGGCGATCTGGAAACGGGCAAGTTGCGTGAAATCGCCCCGCATGAAGTTCGCAACCTTATTAAAGATTTAGAAGCACGCGGTGCTAAAAATTTAAGCTGACTATTTGAAATGACATTTATGAAGAAATTTTTTGCCAGCCTGCTTCTGGTTATCCTGATGGTCGGTTGCGCCTCTTCGCAAACACGGGCGCGTCCAGACGCCACTCAATATCCACGAGACCCGTCTTTCGCCATTGAGCAAAGCGCCAAGACATCTCTGGGCGACCATTTAAAAGAATCCGTTTCAAAGAATGAAGGTCAATCCGGATTTCATATCTATGATCGCGGCAGTCAATCTCTGATAGCGCGCCTTGCATTGGTACGACTTGCCGAGAAATCGGTCGATCTCCAGTATTATGCAATAGCCAGCGATGCCACATCCAATCTTATGATGGAAGCTTTGATCCGAGCAGCGCAGCGCGGCGTGCGGGTTCGTCTTCTCGTCGACAGTTTTACCGTAGGCGACATGAAAGAAGCCTTACTGGCTTTCGACGGAATTCAGAATATCGAGATACGCGTGTTCAATCCGTTGATGACCCTAGACCAATCTCCTTGGGCAAAGGTGCAAACCATTTTTACTGATTTAGGCCATGCCAATAAACGCATGCATAACAAAGTTCTGATTGCCGACAATCAAATGTCGATCATGGGCGGACGAAATTTAAGCGACGAATATTTCGATGCCGATCAGGATTTCGAATTCAAGGATATTGATATCCTGACCGCCGGACCGATTACGAACAATATTTCCAAGAGCTTCGATGAATACTGGAACGACCGCAACGCTTTTCCCGTCGACATTGTGTATGAAGCCGAACATAACAAGCAAAAAACCGATCAGCTTCGGGACAAGTTAAAACAGAATTGGGATAAGCAGGTTAAAGATCCTAAGCAACGCCGCCAGTTGGCTTCCAGCCTGCCGGAAATCCTGAATGACCCCGATCTTTCCCTTACCTGGGCCAAGGCAGAGTTGGCCGCCGACGATCCTTTGAAAATCGTGCGACCGACAGGCATCAATGAAAGTGAGCCATTAAAAGAGATTCTTTCTCTTCTCAATGGCGCAAAGGAAGAATTTATTATTATTTCCGCCTATTTCGTTCCAACCGATGAAGGCGTTGCATGGCTCGGCGGACTGGAGGATCGCGGCATAAAAGTTCGTGTGCTGACGAATTCCCTTGCCTCGACCGATGTCGTGGCCGTTCATTCCGGTTATGCGCCTTATCGCGAAGCCTTATTGAAACATGGCATCGATCTTTATGAGTTCATTCCAGTCGGCCAGAAAAAATCCCGGCAGCGTTTATTAGGTCGCTCCCAGCCACCGCGTGCAGGACTTCATTCAAAAGCCTATATCATTGATAATCAACATGCGATTATCGGCTCATTTAATCTCGACCCGCGCTCCGTTCAACTGAATACCGAAATGGCGATTATCGTGCACAGCAAAGAACTATCAGATCAATTGCATGATATGTTCAAGAGATCGATTAAACCTGACGTCAGCTATCAATTGATGCTCGATAAATCAGGCAAGGAAATCAGATGGCAGGGAATCGAAAACGGGCAGAAAATGCGCTATACAAAAGAGCCGCATGCCGGTGTCTGGCGCAATATCCAGAATTTCTTCGTAAGCTTGCTGCCCGTGGAAGACCAGTTATAGTGCCGGAGATTCATTTCGATTTCGCAAAGACCGGAGAGAAAAAACATATCAAGCATGTCCTGACGATACTTGTCGATGGTGAAGAATTTGCAAAATACGAAACATCCAAGAAAACGGATATCAGCGTTCCGGTTTATCGTTTTTATGAAAGAATGGGTATTAAAACGAAACCAGTTTTCGATGGCGTCGATTTTCCCGACTGCAAAGCCTCGCTAGATGAGCTTCGCGAACTGACGGGACAAATGAGCGAATTTAGAATTTGGAAAAAGAAATAGTCAGGATCTCTGATTGATATTCCAGATGCAGCTCATTAATCAAAAGAAGCTTATGCCTGTACAAGAGTGATTTGCGGTAAAGAATATCTAGACGCGTTAAAACCGTTCGACGTTACCTCATTAGCAAAATAGTTACTTAATGCTTCAATCACGCAACTGGGATCATTCATTTGGTTAATCCGATTACGCACCTCTTCCGATCCAGACAAATCTTTCAGATACCAGCCAATATGCTTTCGCGCGATGCTAATACCGCAGGCGCCATGATACTCGATTATCGAATTGTAATGGGAAATAATAATATTGGGTAATTCCGTCAATATCGGGTCGCCGAGATTTTTCCCTTTAAGACCCGCAATAATCTGACTGACCAGCCACGGCTTTCCAAAGGTTCCGCGTCCGATCATGACACCATCGGCGCCGGATTGAAAAAGCGCATCTTTCGCTGATTGCAACGAAGTGATGTCGCCATTCACAATTACCGGAATTTTGATGGCCTCTTTGACTTGACCGACTTTCGTCCAATCGGCATTTCCGTTATACAACTGACACCTTGTGCGCCCATGCACCGTAATCATCTGGGCACCCAATTCTTCAGCTCTCTTCGCAAGTATTGGCGCGTTGATACTACTATCATCCCAACCGAGACGCATTTTAACAGTGACTGGAATATCCACAGCCTTGACAACTGCCTCGATAATTTCGCCCGCCAGTTTTTCATCGCGCATGAGCGCCGACCCACCCGAGCCATTGACGATTTTCTTAACCGGACAACCGAAATTTATATCGATGATCGCCGCCCCCCGATCGGCATTGATCCTGGCGGCTTCCGCCATGACGTCAGCTTCACATCCGGCGATTTGAACGACAAGCGGAAATTCCTGATCGAAATCGGACACGGCCAATTTATTTCGCCTTGCCTGTTCGACCATCGGGCGGCTGGCGATCATTTCCGAACAGACCAGACCTGCGCCGAAACTCTTTACCAAGCGGCGGAACGGCAGATCGGTGACGCCCGCCATCGGTGCCAGAAAAACCGGATCTTCTATTTGGATTTTGCCAATCGAAATTCCCATATAGGATTTCTACAGCAAAGAAGGCGGTATTTTCAAATATTCCATGACTTCAGCCTCGCTGAAGCTTTTCGGGCGCATTAATTTTGTTTTGCGTCCAGATTTGAACTCGTTGACAGGCTCAAGCCTTGTCCGCGTTGCCAGAATGCCAACGGGCGCATTGACCACATTCGCCGAAGCATAGAGCGCCTGCGTGATTCTGAATTCCAGTTCCGATAAAGGCTCGTCACCGCGCTTGTCGAAATGGCGCGTACGGTAACATTCGATCACGCGGGCGAATTCGGCGCCCTGGTCGCGTAAGGAAACCTGCTCGGCCAGTTCCGGCCATAAAATCCGAAGAGCATCGCCCATCCTGAAAGTCTTGGGCGCTTTCTGGCCTGAAACCATTTCAAAAGACAGCTTTTCCACTTCAAGAAAATATTCTTCCAGAAACGCCAAAGTGATCTCGGCATCGGCTTCCTCTTCTGGATTAAATGACACAGCCAGTTCCGCAACCTTTTTCGGCGCGGGACGAATCTTCCCGGTCAGTAACGGCCATGCTATATCGAAATCAGCCATAACGACCGCATTGATCGTGACGCGCGCCCCATCCCGATGGATTTTATGAGCGCGATAAAGATGATGCAAAGCCTCACCGTATTTATGCGGATTTTCCCGCACGCGACTGCGGTTTCGCACGACTTCCATCGCTTCCAATAAACCGAGTACCGAGAAAATAGGAAGGCAGGCATGAGCGGTCAGACGTTCGCCGGATATGGCCCGCCCCTGCAAGGCTTTTGGATCTTCACCTTTCGCGTCAAACGGCGTTATCCCCGGCTCTACCGCTTTTTCACCACGTTTTGCCGGACGCGAGGAGACGTTCCCTGCTTTCATCGCAAGCCACGGCGCGTGTATAAGAAGATGGTCGATGGCATCGCTTTTTTTAGTAAAGCGGTCAAATGCAGCCCCCGCCGTTTTCGCATAAAGCCAGGCATCACTTTGTGCATATTGTTTGTTTATGTTCTTGCCGAAACGCGGCACCGGCATTTCACCGCGGACGCCTGCCTTTGTATAGAGATTTTGCGACACGAAAGCTTCGAGCGTGCCAAGTGCTACCTTTCCCGGACAAAAAAGAATTGTCAGCTGCTCGCCCTGAATAGTCAGGGTCGATGGCCCGCAATCGGTCACGCGCGCATCGGCGGCGGCACGCCCATGCAAAGCTGCAATTTCTGTGACGCGCCCGCCGCCCCTTTGCAGCGCATGACCGCCGCCGTTTTTGATCGAGGTTCTCACTTTTTCCAGTTCGGGATATTTACGGCGCATTTTGTCAGCCACGCGGTAAATATCGACAGCCGTTTCATACTGCATATATTCCGCTTCACCGCGCCCGTCCTGGCGGGTCGTGTCGGATTTCGCGATCATGACAAGTAAACGTTTACGGCTGACGACATGCTGGCGGAAACTTTCATTCTCCAATAATTCTTCCAGCGCGTTCCCAAGCCCCATCAAATCTTTAACGGATTCGGACAGGATCGTAAGATCAATACGGCTATCCTCGGTACCAATCTTATTTCCCGTGATTTTTAATAACAGCAAGGCAGCCAGAGCATGCGCCGGATGAGTCGTTTCGGCAATGATCAGCTTATCGCACATATCCGGATTTTCACCGACGATCTGCAAGCGTCCGAAAATACGCGCCCCCGCTTCGTCGTCTGCGGAAAGAAAATCGTCTACCCGCATTTTTTTAAATGAAGAAATAATTTTGTCATCTATTAGCCATTTGCCAAGCAAGATTTCCATCTCATCGAGGCTGAAGCTCTTTAAATCTTCGCCATGTAAGGCTCCGAGCGTATGAACCGTCTCCATGATCTCTATCGCATTGTGACGTATATCGATAGTTGCGAAACCAAGACCGAAACATTTCACTAGATAGGAAAAGTTGCAAATTTCCTTTTTTTCCGATGCTTCTGCGCGTTCGGATAAGGCATCTATTCTTGAGATCAGATCGCAGGAATCTTTGAACGTAAATTGGTCGATATCGGCTTTGAGTTTTTCAAATTCTTCCAAAAGGCCTTTATTGCGTAAACGCTTGATAATCTGATCACATGTTTCAAGATATCGTTGTGCGATATGCCGGCGATGGAGTTCTATGCCGTCACGCAATACTTCTGCCGTCAGGTTTGGATTTCCGTCTCCATCGCCGAGAGTCCATGCGCATGGTACGATCAAGGGCCGGTTTATCTTGACGCCTTCCTGGGTATAGCCATGCGTATAAAGCGAGTCCTCGAAAAGCTTTTTGTGATTGAGCGCCGTGTCATAGATGACGTGAAGCGTCGCCAGAATTTCCTCAGCTTCGTCAACAGGCGTTTTGCGCGCCCCGATAATTGGTGTCTTTGCCAAAATATCGAGTGCCTTATCCAGTTCTTCGCCTGTAGCTTTCTGATCGGCGATGACTTTTGCGACATTGATCTGGGCCTTAGTGTATTCGACAGTGGTCGGATTGGTCGGATGTCCGGTCAGGCTGAACCATGCCACCGCGTTTTCATCGATGAATTTCTGCAGTTGACGGGCCGTTACGCCTTCTTCGCGAAAGCGCCGCAAAACATAGTCAAAAGATCCTGCTGTCGTAGCCTTGATTTTATTATGTGCCTGAACGACTTCCGTTGTGCCAATATTGCGCATCAATCTGGCAATGTGATTTAACTTTGCGTCATGGGAAGCGAGCTTTAGCCTTTGCTCTTCCGTCAAACCCTCCCACAACTCCAGATATTGTTTCATCCTGTGATTCTTGATTTTGCGAGGCTCATTTGCAGGAATATCATGCAATTGCAGGGCAAGCTTACGCTCGATAAGCGTTATACCTTCCGGATCGCTCTTGGCTGCGATCTCGCGATAACGGGATAGAATCCGGTTCTCAATATCGCCGACATAAGTGTTGGACTGGCTGGCAGAAACTCGGGCGGATTTTTTCATAAATTTTTTTCCATTTACTGATTGCCATTTATATAGCAAGTAATTCTCATTGTGAAACCTCCGCCCCCTGTTAATTTAAGCTTATGATCGAAACAGACGACGACGAAACCGGTACGACCTCTCCTTCGGTTAAGAATCTGATGACGCCGGAAGGTCATGCCGCTTTGGCGGCTGAACTAGAACAATTGACCCGCATCGAGCGTCCGCGCATCGTCGAGATCGTATCATGGGCGGCGGGCAACGGGGACCGGTCAGAGAACGGCGATTATTTGTATAACAAGAAACGCCTGCGCGAAATCGACCGCCGCCTCCGTTACCTCATCAAGCGCCTTGATGGCGCGGAGATTGTCGACCCGCAGCGCCAGCAAGGGCTGGATCGCGTCTTCTTTGGCGCGACAGTTACCTACGCTCGCGAAGACGACTCAGAACTGACCGTGAAACTTGTCGGCGTCGATGAAGCGGATATGACGCAATCGAAAATCAACTGGCAATCGCCAGTAGCTTTGGCCTTGTTAAGAAAATCTGTCGGTGATACCGCCCGCGTCCGAACCGAATTCGGCGCAGAAGAGATTGAGATCGTACGAATTGAGTACTTAACAAAATGATATATGAATAGCAGCAGCGAAAACTAATGGAATTTTATTCCTGCAATCATGCTTCTGAAGGCCCTGTATTGGGTCAGTATCGAAGTTGCTCAAAACATTTATTCAAGATATAACTTTAAGAACCAATAGCTGAACGCAAATCTAATGCCAAATACCTCGGGTAATGTCTTATTTCTGATTTTAATCGCAGTCGTACTTTTTGCGGCACTTTCTTATGCTGTCACACAATCTACGCGTGGAGGTGGTCAAAATATCAGCGACGAACAAGTTCGACTCGGCGCATCCGCAATTACCCAATATGTTTCTTTGTTAAGAACCGAAGTACAAAGATTGAGGGTTAGCAATGATTGCGATTTAAGCAATCTTGATTGGCGCAACACAGAGAATATGCGCTACAACAATACAACCGTCTCCAATATTTCCATTGCGGCTCCTGTACCGAAAACCGGATGTGCGGTTTTTTCATCATACGGAGGCCCGGTTCCGGCGCAGCTATTCAACAAATATGGTGATGCAGTCTATAAGAATCATTTCTCATCTTCAGGCGTTAATGCTTGGTTCCCGGCCCATTATGATATCCGCTGGATGAACAGGCAAAACGAATTAAGTCCAAAAAACGAAATTGCGATCATATTTAGCGGTGTCGATCTCTCTATTTGCCGTTATTTACTGGATCCCCAGACCAAGCCGCCCATCCCTACCGAGGCTTTTTCAATGCTCGCTATAGGTAATGCAGCCGAACCTGCCGCGGCAACCGGGGCTGCGAACATTATCGATGACCCTGTTAATCTGGCCGGGGATTATTTTGCCAACCTAACAACATATTCAGGCTCAGCCCCTTATTGCCAGTTAGGCGCGATAATCATTCCGCAATAACTATAACTTCGGATAATTGCCGGACCCTATAGTGTTGAGCATGGCTGTTTAAGAAAATAAAATGGCGGAGCGAGAGGGATTCGAACCCTCGATACGTTTGACCGTATACACGATTTCCAATCGTGCGCCTTCAACCGCTCGGCCACCGCTCCGTATCCGTCGCTTTGGCCTTCCGCGTCTTTGAAGCTATTCGCTTCGCTCACGGGCGGCCACCGCTCCTTAAAATCGGAGTGAAACCCGAAACTGTTGCGGTTGAGCGTTTCGGGCTAAAATCTGGGTCAGACCCTACCTAGCTTGGAAAGAATTTTCAAGCTATGATGTCAAAATGTTTATGCCCCGTCTTAAAAAGCCGAAATTATGCCTTTTATGGGCTTTGCCGCTGATTGCGGCACTAGGGATCGATATCTTTATCTGGACTAATGGCGGCGTCGGCTTTCATTTTGCGGAAATCGGCTATCTGATACAGCATTATACGCCCTCTCATGACGTCATCGCAGCCGCGATTGATCATCCGGCATGGCGGCAATTTTTGACGCATTTATTCCATACCAAGGCTGCTTTAGTCGGCCTGATGATCGCCTTGCCGCCGATTTTATGGATCAACCGCCCCCGGCGTATGGAAGAGAAGCCATCTTTTCCACGGTTTCGTCGATAAGACGCAGATCCTCTTCACGCGATAATCGATGGTCTCCATCTTCGACATAGATAATTTCGACCTTCGCCTGTGGTAATGCTGCTTTAATCTCTTCCGCCCGGCGCCATGGCACATCCGAATCAAGTTTACCCTGAATAAGCGTGACCGGGATTGCCAGATCCGGCTTTTTATCTAAAAGACATTGCGCCTCGCCATCATCCAGTAAATTCTTGGTTATAATCAGATCGTCACCATATTCGGACGGTACGGCGAAAAATCCTTGCTGCTTGATGTCGGATTTTTGTTGCTCCGACATACGCCGTTTGATATCCCGCGTAAAATCAGGTGCCGCGGCAATACCTATCATGCCCATAACGCGATCTCTACGCGATAACGCGATATGAAGCGCGATCCATCCCCCCATGGAAGAACCGATAACGATCAGCGGTCCTTTCGTCGCGTGATCGATGACCGAGAGCGCATCTTGCGTCCATTGGCCGATAGAACCCTCTTCAAATTTCCCGCTGGACTGGCCATGACCTGAATAATCGAGAAGGAGACAGCTTTGCGAACGCTTTTTACATTGCTCGGATAAATATCGCGCTTTTAAACCCTGCATATCCGACCGAAAGCCCGGTAAAAAAACGAGCGTCGGAAAATCCGTCTCGCCTTGCGTATAGGTAAAAGCTATTTTTTCAAGTCTTTGTATCATTGGCTGAGTGTGCTAAATCGGTTTGTAAATAGCAAGCGAGACTATCTTTATGAGCAAGACACATCCGGTCGTACTTCAGGTGATCCCCCATCTTGGGGCGGGGGGCGCCGAACAAGGTTGTATTGATGTTGCGGCTGAACTGGTTCGTGCCGGAGCCACCTCTATTGTTGTGTCTAACGGCGGTCACCGCGTGCCTGAACTGACCCGTGGCGGCTCGCTGCATATCGAAATGCCTGTCCATTCAAAAAACCCGTTTGTGATGTGGTGCAACGCCCATCGCCTGCGTAAACTGATCCGTGAGCATAAGGTCGATATTGTTCACGCCCGAAGCCGCGCCCCTGCCTGGAGTGCAATGGAAGCTTGCAAGGATACAAAAGCGCATTACATGACGACATGTCATGCGCCCTATAATATCCATGATAAAAAGCTGAAACGTTTTTATAATTCTTCTATCTCCCGGGGCGAAAGAGTAATCGCTATTTCTGAATATGTGGCCGATTACCTGCGTCATAATTACGGATTGGACGATGATAAAATTCGCCTGATTCATCGCGGTATCGCGCCGGAAAAATTTCATCCGTCGCTGGTAACGGCAGAGCGCATGATTAAGCTGTCGAAGAACTGGCGCATTCCCGACGGTGCAACGGTTATTCTTTTACCCGGTCGCCTAACAAGATGGAAAGGCCACACGCTGTTGATCGATGCGATGGCCAAACTGGACCGAAAGGATTTATTTTGCGTTTTCGTCGGCGCCGATCAGGGTCGTAGCGAATACCACGCCGAGCTGGAAAAACTGATCGCCGATAAAGTCCTTGGCGAGCAAATTCGTATTATGGGACATTGCGATGACATGTCTGCCGCTTATATGATTTCCACTATTATCGTATCAGCCTCGCTTGAGCCGGAAGGTTTTGGGCGCGTGGCCGTCGAAGGACAGGCAATGGGCCGGATCGTAATCGCAACCGACCATGGCGGATCTAAGGAAACGATCATACCGGATGAAACGGGTTTTCTCGTGCCCGTTAACGATGCCGACGCTCTGGCAGAAAAAATTAAATATGCGCTCGCCATGCCGGAAGAGGAAAAGTTCCGCATGGCTGAACAGGCTATGCAGCATGTTCATGAAAATTTCACCCGCAATATCATGGTCGATAAGACGCTCAATGTTTATGCCGAGCTGATTTCATGACAGACAAAAAGCGCATTCTGGTGATTAAACTTGGTGCGCTTGGGGATTTTATGTATGCGCTTGGCCCGATGCGCGCCATTCGCGAACATCACAAAGGCGATCGCATCACACTTTTGACACAAAAACCTTATATGGATCTGGCACGGCAGACTGGTTTTTTCGATGATATAATTCTGGACACCAAGCCTAAATACAATCCGGCCAGATGGCTGTCGCTTCGTAAAAGACTAAATGACGGGAATTTTTCCCGAGTATACGACTTGCAGAATAACGACCGAACTGAATTATATTTCAAACTCTTTTCGCCGACGCCTGAATGGTCCGGCATAGCGAAAGGAGCCTCTCACCGCAATACGGATCCGGACCGCCGAAAATTCCACGCCTTTTTTGGCCACCGTAAGACACTGGAACTCGCCGGTATTACCAATGTTGGTCTTGACCCGCTTGACTGGATGATATCGGATATCTCTCGCTTTAATTTAAAAAATCCTTACGCTCTGCTGGTACCGGGCAGCGCCCCCTCTCGTCCAAATAAAAGATGGCCCGCCGAAAATTACCGTGCCTTGGCGGAAAAGCTGATTGCGCTTGGTATTCATCCAGTCATTCTGGGATCGGGATCAGAGAGTGAGATCGCAAGAAAAATATCCAGCGAATTAGATGCAACCAATATTGCGGGTTTGACGGATCTAAAAGACATTCCCGCTTTGGCACGTGGCGCTTTCATAGCTGTAGGGAATGATACGGGACCGATGCATATAATTTCGATGACAGGCTGTCCGTCAATTATGTTTTTCCGTAGTGATGAGAGTACGGTTCAAAAACACGGCTCTCCACATCAGAATACGAAATCTTTTGAAGCTGATGATTTAGCAGACATAAAGGTTGATGATGTTTTTGGACAAATGCAGAAAATCAAATCTAGTTCTGATTAAATACTAGCCGCTTCTTCACAAGGCGCATAAATACCATATAACGTTTGAAGCATGGCTTTTACAGTTGTGTCTTCTAGCGAGTAATAGATTGTCTGGGCATCACGTCGTGTAATGACCAGCCCGTCCCGACGAAGACGCGCTAAATGCTGCGATAAAGCAGATTGGCTGAGATTGACGATTTCTTCCAACTCTCCAACGCACTTTTCATTTTTATAAAGCGCGCAAAGAATCAAAAGTCTTTTGTCATTGGAAAGCGCCTTTAAAAGATTGGCGGCTCTCTCAGCATTTTTTTCTAGTTCCCCGATATCCATTTTTATTCCTATGGAAGCCGACGCAATTACTCAGAAATTACATTTATTATATCAGGAAACAATATTTAATATTATTATTTTCTTATATAAAACGACCAATTATTTCAATTTTAACTTTTATTAAAAATTTTGCAATGAAGATTTTTCTGGCGCGTGCGAAAGGATTTCAATCCTCAGGCGAACGGGCAAAATGCCGATTACTTTAGAAACTATTGATATGTACCAAGGGAAAGAAATTACAGCTTTGTTTTTCTGCAAAGCCTTATCTATTTTAAACGCTGCTTTAGAAGATTCCATCAGGCCGGGCATTGGAAAAGGATTAATATCGGTCATAGAGGTCCGGATAAAACCAGGACAAACCACGGAGATTTTTACTCCATCCTTTTTAAATCGGCCCCTTAGCGCTTCGCCATAAAACCTTACAGCGGCCTTGGAAGCACTATAGGCGGGCGCCCCCGGCCATCCGGCATAACTTGATAAAGAGCTGATAATAGCGATCTGTCCAGCCTTGCGTGAAACCATTCTTGGTAAAACAGGGCCTATGGAATTTAGAACGCCCATGACGTTAACATTGAAAATGTGATGGGATTGCGCAGAAAATTCCTCCGGGCTCAAACCGGATGTACCGCCTGATATGCCGGCATTCGCGATAACGAGATCGAGAGGAAATCTTTTATCGGTTCCGCTTATCCATTGGTGCATCAGCGCTTGCGCTTCTACAGACACGATCTGGGTATGAACTTCCGCACCTGACGCCCTGCATTTCTCACTAATGTCTTCCAGGCGCGCCTCATGTCGTCCGCCGAGAAAAAGCCTGTGTCCTTGCCTGGCATAATGCAGCGAAAGTGCCGCGCCCAGCCCGTTCGACGCACCTGTGATTAAAATATTCTTTTTCATGTAGCTCGGTTTTCAACCGCTTTTGAAAGACGAATATAGTCATCGACACTTAAATTTTCCGTTCTCAATGTCGGATCGATCCCAAGCATTTCAATTTCAGCTAGATAAGGTTTCAAACTCGTGCGGATCATTTTTCGCCTTTGTTGAAAACCCAGACTTAAAATTTTCTCCATTGTTTCAAAAGCAGGCGCATCTTCTGGCAACGTTTTCGGACGAAAAACCATGATGCTGGACATGATCTTGGGCGGTGGCGAGAACGCTTCTGGTGGAAGATCGAATGCTTTTCCGATCGTACACAACCACTGCGTCATAACCGATAGACGGCCATATTCTTTTGTATGCGGTTTAGCGATCAACCGGTCGGCCACTTCTTTCTGAAACATCAGGGCCATGAAATTGTAATTCTTCGGATCCTGCCGCAATTCGCGCAACCATTTTAGCAATAAAACCGTACTGATGTTGTAAGGCAGATTAGCGACGATCGCGCGAGGATTGCCAGCCATCACCAGAAGATCCGCATGCAAAGCATCGGCCTTAATAACTTCAAGCCTATCCTCTGACGCGTTTACGATATCCTGCAAAGCTGCAACAGCCCTGTCGTCGAATTCTATCGCAATGACTTTTTTTGCTTCCGTCTGGAGCAGCGAGCGTGTCAGCCCACCGGGGCCGGGGCCGATTTCAAAAACGGTGACATCTTTGAGTGACCCTCCCATATTTTCCGCAGACCTTGCGATCTTATCGGTTATATTTAAATCGAGAAGAAAATTTTGCCCGAGTGATTTCTCCGCTCTCAAATTATGATCGCGGATAACATCACGTAAAGGCGGCAGGGAATTTAGATCAGACACGGGTTTCAATGAACGCCGATGAGCGAAGATCGAGCATATAGCGTCTCGCTGCCCGCTCCATGCGCTGCAGGCCTGTGCGTTGAAGAATTTCTTCGCGCTTGGGCAATAACTCTTCTGTCGTCTGCCGCTTTTCTTTGATGTTTAAAACATAATAAGCGTTCTGGCTTTTTATAGGATCACTGATCTGGCCTGGCTCCAGCGCATCGAGAATGGAATCAACCTCGGAAGGTAACTGGCCTTTTTCAATCCATCCCATGTCCCCGCCATTCTTTGCGCCCGGAGCCTGAGAAAATTGCTGCGCCGCCTTACCGAAAGCTTCCGGTTGCTGGCGCAATTGGGCAACGAGCTTGGTCGCAAAATTTACTATGTCTTTTTCTTTTCTTGCGTCGTTGATCGGCAAATAAATCTGCGCGGCACGGTATTGCGTCTGACCGATCTTGGATTTCAGCTTCTCGAGTTCAGCATCGATATCGCTGTCCGTCACCTCAACCTTCGGGCGGATTTTTGCCGCTACGACCTTGCCCCATGCAATCTGCGCTTCGATCTGGTCGTTCATGGTTGAAATACGAATACCGCTTTTATCGATCATCTGACGGAATTGTTCGGCAGGTATATTGTTGTTCTTCGCAATTTCCTCGAAACCGCCATCGATCTCGGCTTTAGATACCTTGATCTTAAGCGCTCTCGCTTCCTGCATTTTCAACTCTTCGTCGATCAGCATGTCGATGATCTGCGGGCGCAATTTATCCATCATATCGGGATTATTTGCGATCCCCGTGGACGCGGCGATCATTTTCATTCTTTCCTCGACATCGGAATTGGTAATCGCGTCAGAATTGACGACAACAGCGATACCTTCATTTCCGGCGGCCTGAGCCGCGGTCGCAATAGCCAATAGAGAAAATAATACGGCAATGAATTTCATGGGTCAGGCTCTTTTCTTTTCGGCAAATCTGCCGCCGGAGCGATAGCGGCCCAGATAAACCGGCAATATCGCATCTAATGCGGTTGGTGATATATCGAGATCGGTCAAGGTCTTGGCATCAGCGGATATGATATTATCGGTTTTGAGGCTCGTAATCTGGTCCCCGGTCAAAGGCGGATTTGGCAGGATCGAAAGAAAGGCCGCTTTTATACGCGCGATGCTTTCAGGCAGATTGACCAATATTCTTTTACGCCCGGTTTGTACAAATATTTTCTGATAAATGTCTTTAAAACTCAATACTTCCGGACCTCCCAGTTCGAATACCTGTCCTGCGGTACCATCCATCACGACTGTTTTTACAATCGCGTCGGCGACATCTCCAACATAAACGGGTTGGAATTTGGTATTCCCCCCAGCGATCAGCGGCAATACGGGTGATATCAACGACAAGCTGGCAAATTTATTGAAAAAATTATCTTCCGGGCCGAAGATGACGCTCGGGCGGATAATGGTAGCCGCCGGAAAATGCGAACGCACTTGCTTCTCACCTTCACGCTTTGTTTCAGCATATCTGGATTTGGATTCATCGATACCGAGAGCAGAAATATGAACCAGTCTTGACACTTTATACATCGCGCAGGCTTGGGCGATCATCGCTGCATCGTCGACATGAACAGTTTTAAATTTTGACTTACCTTTTTCGAATAAAATACCAAGGCAATTGATGACGACGTCGGAACCCGACACAGCCTGATGAATCGAGGCCTCTGAATAATCACAGGATACGGGTACGATCTGGCCGACCGAGCCATATTGACGAAGGAAATAACCTGATGACGGCGAACGTGTCACGACTTTGATCGTAGCGCCGTGCTTCGCCAGGCGTGATACAATGTAGCGCCCGACAAATCCGGTTGCGCCGAATACGGTAATAATCTTGTTTTGCAGGTTCATAAAATAGGCTCCAAATCAGAAGGTGACTATACTGGCTTGGCAGGAATTAAAAAAGCGTCTTTTACAGATTGCGTGCCTTTACAGCCCCTTCAACCGATAGCGACTTGAAAATCTCCTCGGTAATCCCCGGTTCGATAGCTTGCATATCGGACAAGGGCAAATCACTCAATTTTGCACCCTTTTCTTCAGCCAATTTAACGATACGGCCTGTGGCATGATGTGCGTCGCGAAAAGGCATGTTCAGATTCCTGACCAGCCAGTCCGCAATTTCCGTAGCAGTCGCATAACCGCTTTCCGCCGCTTCCCGCATGATAACTCTATTCCAGCTTGCTGTGGCGAGCATGCCCCCAATGGAACGCAGGCATAATATGATTGTATCGAAGCTTTCGAATACGGCCGCCTTATCTTCCTGCATGTCTTTATTATAAGTTAGCGGCAGGGCTTTCATTACCATCATCAATTGCAGAAGATTTCCTGTTAAACGCCCTGTCTTGGCCCGCACCAATTCCGCCGCATCCGGGTTTTTCTTTTGCGGCATGATGGAAGAACCTGTTGACCAGCTATCTGACAGTTTCATGAACCCGAATTGCGGCGTCGTCCAAAGAACGATTTCTTCCGCAAGGCGCGACAGATTAAGCCCGGCTTGCGCACAAGCGAATAAAAATTCAATGGCGAAATCCCGGCTGCCCACGGCATCCATGGTGTTGGCAACAATCCCTTCAAAACCAAGCGCTTTGGCCGTAGCTTCGCGGTTTATCGGGTAGGATGTGCCGGATAAGGCCGCAGCCCCTAGGGGCGAATAATTCATACGCCGGCGGGCGTCTTCGAACCGTGAGCGGTCGCGTGAGAGCATCTCATGATAAGCACCGAGATGCAGCGCGAGCGTGACCGGCTGCGCGACTTGCAAATGCGTAAAGCCTGGCATGATGGTTTCCTTATGTGCTGCAGTAAGCTCGGAAATTATTTTTTGCAAAGCATTGATTTCTTCGATCAGACTTGCGCAAGCCTCAACCGTCCATAACCGGAAATCCGTTGCAACCTGATCGTTGCGGGAGCGCGCCGTATGCAATCTTCCCGCCGCCTCGCCGATCAATTCTTTAAGTCTCGTTTCGATATTCATATGGATATCTTCGAGAGCCGCCTTGAACTCGAACGTACCGGATTCGATTTCGCTTAAAATCCGGCTCAGCCCTGATTGAATTTCCTGGTTATCTTTATCGCTGATGATTTTCTGCGCAGCCAGCATATCCGCATGGGCTTTGGAAGCTTTGATATCCTGCGCATAAAGTCTTTTATCGACACCGATGGAAGCGTTGATCTGCTCCATAATGTCGTCGACTGAAGCTTCGAAGCGTCCGCCCCAGATCGAAGAGGATGAATTGTTTTTTTCTGACATGGCGCAATATACCAGCCTTCCAATCCAGAACAACTGTAACTTTGCACTGACTTCCAAACAACGGTTTACGGATTAAGACGACGAATATAATATAGGGAGATGAAAGGCTTCCTGTTATGCTTCGGATCATTTTACTATTTTTGCTATTTTCAAATCCTGCCCTGGCAGAAGAGATACCCCTTACTTGTGATATTGAGATAGAGTTTGGCAGCATTGGCACTGGAATCGATTCCAAAACCTATCAGGGCATTATGGATCGAATTATTGACACACCCGACATTACTGAAATGTACGTAACCAATCTGGGCCGGGAAGGAGAACGCACGCTTTGTTTAAAAGTTCAGGAAGAAAAACTCGATCAGGTTTATGATGATCTAGCGGCCCAGATTCCAGCAGAAAGCCTTAAAACCTGGACGCATCTAAGATCGAAAAATGGCCGTGAATTCAAAACAAGGCAATCCGAAGGTCTTGTCCGTTACGACTGGCAGCGTAACTAGGTGGCATTTAGAATTTTCGACATGATAAATGCGCCATCATGCATCGGATCAGACTGCTTTTGATATCCTAATTTAGAATAGTAATCCGTCAAATTGGCGGCCAGAATTACAGTGCCTGTCCGCCCTTTCAACATGACGTTAGCTATATAGTGCTCCACGTGTTGAATAAGATTTGCACCAACACCTTGGCGTCGATGCTCTTCCAGCACGGCAACCCAGCATATTCCATACACGTTCATGGAGAAATAAGTTTGGACACAAGCCGCCATCCCGATCGGCTGCCCATTTTTTTTCGCGATAAAAACATGGGTTGGATGAGCCTCACCCTTCAATAACCGGGAAAATTCAGCTTCTGCCTCGGTGCGATATTTCTTGAATACTTTTTCAATGATATCAGCCGCAGCGATGATTTCATCTTCGGTTATTTTTGAAATATCGACCATTTATTTTTTTGCCACTCTCGCCCAGTTACGCAGGCGCACCGCATTGATGCGGATGAAACCGGCTGCATCCTGCTGATCGTAACCGCCCTCTTCATCCATCGAAGACAGTTTCGGATCGTAAAGAGCTTTGTTGGACTCTCGGGCGATTGCATAAGGGACACCCTTCAACAGTTTCAGTTTTACGATGCCATCGATCCCTTTTTGAGATTCATCGATACATTTCATCAGGAATTCGAATTCCGGCGAGAACCAGAAACCGTTATAAATGAGTTCCGCTACTTTCAGCGATAGCGTATCGCGGATACGCATTACTTCACGATCCATGACAAGACCTTCAAGATCGCGATGCGCGGACAACAAGATCGCTCCGCCCGGCGTTTCATATACACCACGCGATTTGATCCCGACGAATCGGTTCTCGACCATGTCAAGACGGCCAATACCGTGTTTCGTTCCAAGTTCATTCAGATACATGAATAATTTCAAAGGATCTGTCTCGGTTCTTTCATCTGACACGACTTTGACCGGATTGCCGTCTTTGAACGTAATGGATATGACATCCGCAACATTGGGCGCGGTTTCTATCGTTGCCGTTCTTGAATATACCTCTTCGCCGCAGACCGCATTAGGGTCTTCAAGAATTCCTGCTTCATGCGAAATATGCAGCAGGTTGTCGTCTTCCGAATAAGGCTTGGAACGCGACGCCTTGATGGGAATGCCATGTTGCTCGGCGTATTGAATCATATCGGTCCTCCCGCGAAAGCGCGACAGGAACTCCGGCATCTTCCAAGGGGCCAGAATTTTGATATCGGGCTTTAGTGCATAATAAGATAGTTCGAAGCGCACCTGATCGTTCCCTTTGCCGGTCGCGCCATGACCGACAAATTGCGCGTTTTCTTTTATCGCGATTTCGATTTGTCTCTTGGCGATGATCGGACGCGCAACCGATGTACCGAGAAGATATCTCCCCTCATAAACCGCATTGGCTTTAAAAGTCGGAAAGATATAATCTGTAACGAATTCGGATTTCAGATCCTCGACATAAACTTTCGACGCGCCGATCTTGATCGCTTTCTCTCGGGCTGCTTCGAAATCTTCTTCCTGACCTACGTCGGCGATATAGGCGACAACGTCATATCCTTCTTCCAGCAACCACTTTAAAATGATCGATGTATCCAAACCGCCTGAATAGGCCAGAACTACTTTACCTTTGCTCATTTTTCTTTCCTTTAAATTACGATATCGCTTCTACGAAACCATCCATGACACGGCGGCTTTCCCCGTCGTCGAAAGAAACATCGAGTTTTTTTCCTTCGACAAGAATGACTGTACCGCCACCGAAAGAGTCATGAAAAACCCGGTCCCCGACTTTGAATTTCGATTGTCTCGATTCCAGATCGCGCCGCCACCCTGTTAGAACCGGCGATTGCCCGCCACGAAAACCCGCCATAGGGGAATCGAAACCCTTGGAATCCCAATGCGGTGAGCGGCCCGCGTTATACATACCGGCTTCGGTTTCGGATTCGATATTTTCTTTCGGCAATTCATCGACAAAGCGCGACGGGATGGCATTTACCCAATTCCCGTACATGCGGCGGTTTGCAACGCTTGAAATATAAGCGCGTTTGCGGGCGCGGGTAATGCCGACATAGGCCAGACGCCGTTCCTCTTCCAGCCCTGCGATGCCGTTTTCATCCATGGTCCGCTGGCTCGGGAATAGACCCTCCTCCCAGCCGGGCAAGAATACCGCATCGAACTCAAGACCCTTTGCGCCATGCAATGTCATTAGGGATACGTAATCGTCATTTTCGTTATTGGTGGAATTTTCAAGCACCAGCGCAACGTGTTCAAGAAATTGCGCCATGGATTCAAACTCTTCCATACCGGAGACAAGCTCTTTTAAGTTCTCAAGCCGTCCCGGTGCTTCCGGGGTTTTATCCGCCTGCCACATCGCGGTATATCCTGACTCGTCTAGTATTTGTCCGGCCAAAGACGGATGCGCAAGAACCGACAATAAAGACCGCCATCTTTCGAAATCGCGGATAAGGCTCGTCAGCGTTGTCTTGATTTTTGGTTTGAGCGCATCGGTCTCGCATAATTCCGCCGTGGCGAGATAAAGGCTCAGACCTTTGCGCCGCGCATGCGCATAAAGACTTTGGATTGTGGCATCGCCGATACCGCGCTTCGGAACATTGATAATCCGCTCGAACGCCAGATCGTCATTGGGCTGCACGGTTACACGGAAATAGGCCAGCGCATCGCGGATTTCCTGGCGTTCGTAAAAACGCGGTCCACCGAAAACGCGATAGGGTAGGCCTAGCTGGATAAAACGCTCTTCGAATTCACGCATCTGGAATCCGGCACGCACCAGAACCGCCATCTGGCGCAGCTTCCATTTTTTGTTTTGCAGGCTTTCCATTTCTTCGCCTACATAACGCGCTTCCGCTTCACCGTCCCAGAGGCTTCGGACAAAGACTTTTTCGCCCATTTCGTCCTGCGACCAGAGCGTCTTTCCCAGACGTCCCTTGTTTTGTGAAATAACGCCGGATGCCGCCGCAAGGATATGGCCCGTCGAGCGGTAATTCTGTTCGAGGCGCACGACTTTCGCGCCGGGGAAATCCTTTTCGAAACGCAGGATATTTCCGACTTCCGCCCCGCGCCAGCCATAGATCGACTGGTCATCGTCACCGACACAGGCGATGTTATTCGATCCTTGCGCCAAAAGACGCAGCCACAGATATTGCGCAACATTCGTATCCTGATACTCGTCGACCATGATATATTTGAAGCGCCGGTGGTAATCGGCCAGCACATCCGCATGTTTCCGCAAAATCGTAATCATGTGCATCATCAGATCGCCGAAATCGCAAGCGTTGATTGTCTTGAGCCGTTCCTGATACTGGCGGTAAATTTCCAGTAATCTACCTTGCGCAAAATCCGGCGCGTCGTTCGCATTGACGTCTTCGGGGCGAAGCGCGCGGTCTTTCCAGCGCTCAATCATTGAAAGGATTAGTCTTGGCGGCCATTTTTTTAGGTCGACATTCTCCGCTTCGCAAATTTGTTTAAGTAGGCGGACCGCATCGTCCTGATCGATAATCGTGAAAGAGGATGTCAGGCCGACCAGCTCGGCATGGCGGCGCAGCATCCGGGCGCATAATGCATGAAACGTCCCAAGCCACCAGCCTTCTACCGGCTGTCCGTTCAAAAGATGCGACACGCGCTCTTTCATTTCATGCGCGGCTTTATTGGTAAAAGTAACGGCCAGAATCTGACCCGGAAAAGCGCGGCCGCTTTGTAAAAGATAAGCAAGACGCGTCGTCAGAACCCTTGTTTTTCCTGTGCCTGCACCTGCGATAATTAAAACAGGTCCGTCAAGAGCGCGGGCCGCTTCCTGCTGTCGTTCATTCATGCCCTGAATATAGGGCGGCTCTTGGGATATCTTATCGGGGATCATCCTTATGATATCGGCGATCCCGTCTGCGAAGTCAAACTACTCTTTTAATCGCCGTAGACCAGCGTGAAGCAGTTTTCATTGACCGTCATCGTATCGCCCGCATCACTTGTCAGGACATTGCCGTTCCATTTGACCGAGCCGGCGGGAATCCGTGAACTAAGCACGATAAAATTAGTAAATTTGGAAATCCACGGAACAGGGAAATTCGCAGGAACTTCGCTCAATGTAATAGCCGCCCCGCTGCAGTCGACCGTGACATTATCTTTCCCCCAGCCTTCTTCAAGGACGATAATGCTGCGCCCTGGCCCCAGATTGATTGTATCGTCGCCACCGCCGCCATTGACGATGCGGTCGCCAAGGGCGTCGGAAATCGTGTCGTTGCCGGGACCGCCCATGAAAACCTGATCGCCACCCTGTTCGGTCGACGTACAGCCAATTGTGTTATCGCTGTCGTCGCCGATTAAAATGCCGTTCGGGCTTGAACAACTCAATGTGGAACTCGCATTGACCGTGGCTACGTCATTGATGTTGATTTTAAGAATGTCGAAATTGCGCTCGGGGCGCAGAACATCTTTCACATTCAGGAAATATGCGGGCAATTGGCCCGAACCGATACTTCCGTTTAATAGTAGCAACAAGTTTTTTAAAGGCTGCTGTGCATTCTTTTCGTTGTCTTGATAAACGGTCATGGCCTGCGCGATTTTGGCAATCGCCATATCGCTTTGAAGCTTCTGGTCTTTCGTCAGCACATTTTCGATTTTCAGGTAATCCGCCGGAATAATTCCCTGACTGACCAGAGATTGAGCGTCCGGCTCTTTAAAAACCAGAGGAGCAGGCTTTTCCGTTTCAAATGTCAGAACGCCATAAGCGGTATAAAGTCCGGCGGCAAGAATGACGAGGAAAAGAAGAAATACAACGATGCGCATGGAGCCTGCCTTATAAAACGACCTGAAATTGAGATTAAAACAAATGGCTCCGGGATGCCATCACCTTTTTGCTTGCTGTTTTCTAGGTCGCGGCTGGCGGTTGCGCAGCGGCAACCTGATTGCGGCCGTTATGTTTTGCGACATAAAGCGCAGCATCGGCGCGCTCCACCAGATCCTCCGGCATTTTTTCAAATGCATATTCCGCGACCCCGATCGACATGGTAATGCGCCCCAGTACATCGCCGGAACTTCTGTTAATGACATCTTTCATAGCAATCGCCTGGCGCAGGGAGTTGCCAACGGCAAGCCCTGACTGAATGGAAGTTTCCGGCAATAAAATCGCAAATTCCTCACCGCCATACCGCGCAGCAAAGTCGCGGCCCTTCAGACCATCGCGCAGCGTCCGCGCCACGAGGCGCAAAACCTGGTCGCCGACCTGATGTCCGAAATTATCGTTGAAACTCTTGAAATGGTCGATATCAACCATCAGTAGTGTAAAGGGCTTTTTCGATTCGCCGGCTTCGGCGATCAGCATTCTGATCTCTTCATCGAAAGCCTTGCGGTTAGCCAGACCTGTTAAGCCGTCCGTCATCGCTTCGCGTCGGACATATTCAAGATCCCGTTTCAGTTCCGCCATCAGCAATGTGGACTGGGCCAGTTCGTGTTCGAGCTTTTTATTCTGCTCGATCATGGATTTGGTTTTAATGGCCGCGGATCTGATCGCCTCTTCCACTTCCTGCGGATTTTTCGAAGCGGTTATTTTATGCGTCACATCTACGAGCGATTGGCTGTAATCGCTGGCCGCATCCTGCACATCCTTAACACGGTCCGTCACATCATTAATCGTGGCCTGGATTTGCTCACCGGCGCGGCGAACGGTCTGTTCGTTTTTCAACTCGCCCAGATGACGCGTATATATATCAAGACATTGTTGATCGGTAATTTTCTTGCTGGTTTCGATCATAAGATCGACGGCCCGTACGATTTCAGTTTTTGACCGGGCATAATAAATAAACCAAAGCTCATAAATCTCAGGAATCGGGCTTAAATCGTCGCGACGCAGTCGATCAAACACCTGCTGTGCAATCTCTTGGGACCGGCTCTTTTCTTTTGCCTGAATAAAGCTCAAAGCTGTGATCTTCCTTGTAATTTTATTTTAATGAACCAGAGTATGAATTTAGTGCAGAAATGACAAGGAGTTACCCTTTCCTTTCCGTTGCCGATCTTTATAATGCCTCTAAATGTTTAAAAGCGGCTTAAAGCCTTGTTATATAATATGAAAATGATATGAGGAATTATGGATAAGGGCTTCGATAAAACGATCAACGATCTTTTAATGACGATTAAGCAAACCGTGTTTACACCGACACATAAAGCGGGAATCCCCTTTATTCTCGGTTTTGCCCTTGTGACAATCTTATTAAGTTTCCTCTGGGAAGGCTTTGCCCTGATTGGACTGGTCCTGACTTTATGGTGCGTTTATTTCTTTCGCGATCCCGCAAGATACGTCCCCTTGCGTGAAGGTCTGATCGTAGCCCCCGGTGATGGCCGCGTCACGCAGATCGTCGAAGCCTGCCAGTTGCCGCCCGAACTTCGCTCCGAACTGGCTCCGACTGAAATCGACGCCGATGGCGACTATACGAAAATCAGTATTTTCCTCTCCGTTTTCGATGTCCATGTTAACAGAAGCCCTGTTTCCGGAATCGTAAAGAAAGTCGTTTATAAGCCCGGCATCTTCCTGAACGCCGGTAATGACCGCGCTTCGATGGAAAACGAACGCTGCGCCGCTTTGATCGCAATGCCCAACGGCAAGGAACTTGGTGTCGTTCAAGTCGCGGGGCTAATCGCCCGCCGCATTCTGTGCGATCTGACCGAAGGCCAGGACATTGCCAAGGGCGAGCGTTACGGCATAATACGCTTCGGCAGCCGGATGGACATCTATCTGCCTGAGGGTGTGGCGCCGCTAGTCGCGGTTGGTCAACGCATGATCGGCGGTGAAACCGTTCTCGGTGACACTTCCTCATCCGAAGCCGCACGGGAAGCTGTGGGAATTTAAAAGGATTTAACATGGAGGAGTCTCGGATGGACAATCAGGACCCGATACAAATCTCTGCCAAATCCAATATCTCCATCCAGAAGATTGTCCCTTCTATGATCACGCTCATGGCATTGATTGCCGGTGTGACCAGTATTCAGATGGCGATCAACGAACGCTATGACATGGCGGTTTACATGATCGTCATTGCCGCCATCCTCGATATTCTGGATGGGGCCGCCGCCCGCGCCCTGAAAGCCCAAAGCGAATTCGGTGCCGAACTGGACAGCCTTTCCGATTTTCTCGCTTTCGGCGTAGCGCCAAGCGTCCTTCTATATGTATGGGTTCTGGACGAAGCCGGAAAGCTCGGCTGGATCGCAATCATCCTGCTTCCGGTCTGCGCGGCTTTACGTCTTGCCCGCTTTAACGTCGCCTCGAAAAAAGCAGATGATACGCCGCTCTGGAAGAAAAGATTTTTTACCGGCGTACCATCCCCAGCTGGCGCAGGTCTCGCTCTTCTGCCGGTCTATGTCTGGCTGATGATGGAACATAATTTCTTCCGCGAATTTGCGATGGCGAACTGGCTGATCGCTGTATGGGTTATTATCGCGTCCGCCTTGATGGTAAGTCGCATTCCCACGTTCTCGATCAAATATATGAAACTGCCGGCGAAGATGATGGTGCCCGCCATGGCGCTTGTCGCTCTTATCATCGCGGGCCTTATACATGCGACATGGATTACGCTGACGATTGTCGGGACGCTTTACGCAATCTCAATTCCCGTAGTCTTCTTTCGTTATCGCAAGCTCGAAAAGAAATACAGCGCGGCGCCGGAAGATTTGTCATCACTGGCATTCGGCATGGCGGCCAGCGATATTCTTCTTCCCGAAACACCGGAAGAGGACGAGGATATCAAGCCTATCTGATTTTATTGTCAGCCCATCGCCCAGCTGGGCGCTTTCGGGCCGGTAGCGGCAGATTTGATGTTCATATTCTTTTCCGCAAATTCAAGATTGCTGCCAAGCTGCTCTTGCAATTTGTTTTCCGCCTGCGATGCGACGGCCAGATCCTTCATAACGCTTTTAGTACCACGATCTGTAACCACGTTCTGAGCCGCCTGCATAAGCATAGGCTGAACCGGAGCATTAGCGGGCGCAACAGGCTCGGCGCTGGCCCATCCGTCTTCATCCCATACGCCCCCCATGACGTCGTGGTATTTGTCCGACTTGCTGGCGGCGGCGGATTTAAAAGATGACTGCTGGTACTCGCGGTCGACCGCGCTCATTGCGCTGCGAATGGCGCTTGCCGCCGTATCGAGCATACCGATTGCTGCGATAGGCCCGGCAAATTGGGGGAAAGCGACAGCCGCAGCGCCGGCGCTTGCGATCTTAAGCCCTTCTTTCAAAATACTCGGTCCGCCCTGTTCGATTTGAGGTCCGGAGGCGTCCGGATTGTCCTTAACTGCTGCCGCCAAAGCGACCCGCGCGTCTTTCGCCTGCTCTAGACCCGCCTTGGATTGAAGCACACCTGCCTCGAAACTCGCGGCCTGATATTGGGGATTGACGTCTTTCAAATTGCTGAAACTGGCAGGCTGGAAAGCGCCCGTTAGGCTTGGCGCGTTTAATACTTGTTCAACTGCATGCGGAGAAGTTCCGAAGCCCACGAATACACCCTGTTTATTTATCGTTTCTCTATTATTCAATTATAGCGGTTAAAAAGTGGTAAATATATGTAAATTTACACAAAATTAATCCAAAAAGACAAACATTTGAAAACCTGCCATAATTGAATCATGAAATCATCTTCCGGTAACGCTCTCCTCTATGTTCTGATCGCTGTGATCCTACTGGGCGCGTTGAGTTTTACCATTTCCCGCTCCGGCGATAACAACCCAAGTGGCGAGATCAGCGATGCTGCGGCCAAAACCGCCGCGACATCCATTCTGGCTTATGAGGCGCAAGCCAAAGCTGCCGTAAACCAGATGATTATGAACGGGACGAAAGTAACGGATATTGTTTATACAATGCCTTGGGAATCGACATTCAACGATGCACCAACAACAGCTAAGCTATTTCACCCCGACGGCGGAGGCTTGCAATGGAAACCCCTTCCTGATACCGCGAAGGGACAAGTTGTGAATCCAACTCCAGGCTACAGTCTCAGTTCAGGCTATAAGGGTTATTATGTTGGACGTTTTAATAACGTCGGATGGTCGCCTTCTTCGAGTCTGGATATAGTGTTTTCAGCCTTCGGGTTAAAAGACGCCGTTTGCAAAGAATTGAATCGTAGGCTTACTGGAATATCCGCCACTTATACTGTCGGGGCAGGAGAATCTCCAAGAAGACTTTTTGTACCATCCGCCTATCACACAGGAGGACAAAACGACATAACTGCAACAACCTGCCCTAATTGCGAGAACAAGAATGCCTTTTGTATTATTGATACATATTACAGCATTCTTTACGCCAGATAATTATCGATCGATCTTGCCCTACACCGACTTCAATCCCGTCAGGAATTCACTGACCAGTTGCTGGAGCGCGGCGTTTTGCGCCTTCAGATCTTCAATAGATCCGACGACTGTCTGCGCCGCCTGCAAAGTGCTTGATGCCGCTCCCGACACTTGAATGATATTGCTGCCGATTTCCTGCGTTCCGGCTGACGCAAGCGAAACGTTGCGGGAAATCTCCTGCGTGGCAGAGCCTTGTTTCTCGATCGCCGATGCGATCGTCGTCGAGATTGTGTTCATTTTCTCGATCGTGTTCGAGATGCCGGCGATCGAACTTACTGCCTGAGAAGTCGCATGGCGAACCGCGTTGATCTGGCTGGTGATAATCTTCCGTAGCCTGGCTGGTTTGCGTGGCAAGCTTTTTCACTTAATTGGCGACGACAGCAAAGCCTTTTCCGGCTTCACCGGCGCGCGCCGCTTCGATCGTTGCGTTGAGAGCCAGCAAATTTGTCTGGTTGGCGATCTCGTCGTAATCAAAAATATTTAACAAACTGCGACGAGCAAGATAGCTGACTTCGTCATCTGGCAATCCCTTCATCACCAATTTGATAGCTTAAACCGACGCCGAATTTTTTTTATAACCTAAGGCAATTCCAGCCTGAGAAAGAAATAGCGAACTTCAGCTAATGAAGCATAAATTAATTTAGACAAGATCGAAAACAATCTGCTGCAATTCCTCGATCCCGGTTTTTTCGCGCGAACTCACCGGATGAATTTGCGGGAACGCTGCCGGTGATTTTTTTAAATAGGTTTCAACAAAATCTACAACCTGTTCGAGGTCTTTCTTTTTCACTTCGTCGATCTTGGTCAAAATCACGCGGTAGAAGACGGCGGCTTCATCCAGCATTTTCATCATCTGGCGGTCGGTATCTTTCAACCCGTGACGACTATCGACCAAAACAAAAGCCGCGCGTAAATTCGGACGACCGCGCAAATAGTCTTTAATCAGCAAATCCCACGTTGCCTGCATCTGCTTGGAAACCTTGGCATAACCATAGCCCGGCATGTCGACGAGATGAAATTTATCGCCCGTATTAAAAAAATTTAATTGCTGCGTCCTGCCCGGCGTTTTCGAAACATGCGCGATATCGCGGCCCATGATGGCATTAATCAGCGACGATTTTCCGACATTGGAGCGGCCGGCAAAAGCGATTTCAGGCAGCGAAAAATCCGGCAATTGCCCAAGCTGGGCCACGCCGAATACGAAATCGCATTTACCGCCGAAAAGTTTACGCAGATGTTCTGGCGGCAAGCTCATTTAGAATTTCTTCTCGCCGTCTTTGCTGTCTTTACCTTCAGCCGCATCGAGCAATTTATCTTCAGCTTCGAATAAAGCTTCTTCAACATCGACGACTTTGTTTTTCAAATATTCTTTCTCGGCTTTCGCTTTTGTCACCACATCTTCCATGATGGTCTGGTGGCTTGCCGCATGGGCAAGCGCTTCGTCTTTTTCGAATAGATAAACCGGCACGCCCATTTTCTTCATGATCGCATATTGCTGCACAAAGGAAATCAGGTTGGAAAACGTCCAGTAAATAACGAGACCGGATGGAAATTTCGACAACACGAATGTCATCACCCATGGCATGAAACGCATCATGTCTTTCTGGATAGCGTCGGTTGGCGGCGGGTTGAGTTTTTGCTGCAACAGCATTAACACCAGCATCGCAATCGACCACGGGCCGATATGCATGATCGCCGGAACGTTATATGGAAGAAGTCCGAAAAGGTTGAACACGCTTAAAGGATCCTGTTCCGATAAATCCTTGATCCAGCCAAAGAACGGCGCATGGCGCATTTCGATGGAGATGGAAATGACTTTATAAACCGCAAAGAAAATCGGGATTTGCAGAAGCAACGGAAAGCATCCGGCCATCGGATTGACGCGCTCGGTTTCGTACAGCTTGATCAATTCCTGCTGCAGCTTCGGCTTGTCTCCTGCGTATTTGACACGCAGTTCCGCCATGCGCGGCGCAACCACTTTCATTTTTGCAAAGGATTTATAGGAAGCATTGGCCAGAGGGAAAACGGCCAGACGTACGAGACAGGTCAAAAGAATAATCGCGACGCCGAAATTTCCGACCCATGAATTGAACAAGGTAAGGAAAAAATACATCGGCCGCGTCAGGAAATACAGCATCCCGAAATCCACCGCGAGGTCCAGATGCTTGACGCCGATCTTGGATTCATAGGTGTCGAGAATATCGATCTTCTTGGCCCCGACGAAGATATGGGATTTGTTTTCTTCCGTTGAGCCTTTGGCAATCTCGACAGCTTCCCCGCGGACATCGACCTGAAACAGGGATTTCTCCTCAGGCTCCGCCGGAACGGAGGTAAAGCGGTAAGTATGTTTGGATGACTGATCCGGTATCACCGATGACATCCAGTATTTTTCACCGAAACCGATCCAGCCATTTGTGCCCTCGAAAGACTGGTTCGGCTCTTTGATGAGATTTTTATATTTAATCTCGTGCAGCTCCTCACCGACATAACCGATCGGGCCTTCATAGCCGACCGTCGAACTATGCGATGGAATGCCTTTACGGCTCACCGATGAATAAGGATATACCGTGACGTTTTTGTCGGAATTATTCGTCACCTTCTGCGTTACGCTAAACATGAAGTTATCGTCGATCTCGATCTTGCGTTCGAAAACCAGACCGGCGCCGTTATCCCATTGCAAAACAAGCGGCGCGGAAGGCGTTAATTCATTTTCGTTCGAAACTTTTTTCCAGACCGAATTTTTGTCAGGAACAGCCGTCGCGGCATCATCGGCAATCCATCCATTTTCGGCATAATAAGGAGTTTCGGTGCCGAGCGGCGAATAGATCGTGACAGGTTCGTTGCCATGGAGTTTCGTGTAATAATTCTTGAGCTGGACATCGTCGATACGCCCGCCCGTCAGAGATATCGTACCTTCGATTTGCGAGGATGAGAATTTCACGCGGCCTGATTCAGATACGATTTCAAAACGCGGACGGATCTTGTCGACTTTGGCATCTCCTGTGGGCGCAGGTTTCGCTGCTGCCGTGATGGCCGCTTTTTGACGCGCCGCTTCGACTCTAGGTTTCATAACGAAATGATCGAACCCGAACCAAAGGATCAGGGAACACGCCAGAAAAATGATCAGGTTGCGGATATCCTGAGGGTGCATACCGTTCGGGTTGTTGTCGTTCATCGTATTTAGCCTTTAATTTTGATTTTTGGTCTTATAGCGTAATAGGGACCGCCACGCAAACCGCTCCGGCACCGGGTCCATCCAGGATGTTTCGATCCACGGGTTGCATTTCAGAATGCGGATCGACCCCAGCACCAGCCCTTTGAAAGTCCCGTGTTTTTCAAGCGCTTCATGCATATAGCATGAACAGGTGGGCGAAAAACGGCATTGGTTACCTAGAAATGGCGATAAGGTTTTTTGGTAAATTAAGATCAGAAACTGGAATATCTTTTTCATGCCTTAAAAAGATCCAGCTTCTTCAGGCACCAGATAAGGTCTTTCTTTAATAATTCGAAATCCCGGTCGTTGGTGCCGTATCTTCCCGTCACCATGTAATCCATGTTCTCAATGGCATTCACGGAGAGTATCTCGCATGCCGCCGCCTTCAGCCTTCGTTTGATGCGGTTTCTGTCATGAGCACGTTTGGCGGTCTTTTTGCTGCAAGAGATACATAACCCATAAGGCACAGGATTTTGACGTTTGTTTTCATATCTTGGGAGAGCTTGTAAAACTAGCCCTTCCGCTGTCCAGCGTTTTTCACGGGATTTGCGTAAAACGTCAAAAGCCGCCTGAGGTCCCAGACGGCTGATGGTGTTCATTTGCTCTTTAGAAGCCTTCATCTGGCTTCTCCTTATAAGGAAATATTAAGCGCTCAAAACCTTACGGCCTTTGGCGCGGCGGCGAGCCAGAACTTTCTGACCGTTGGCAGTTGCCATGCGGGAGCGGAAACCGTGGCGGCGAGCGCGAACAAGTTTGGATGGTTGATAAGAGCGTTTCGTAGCCATAGGGGTATCTCCAATTGAATTCTGGGCTGGTTATAAAGGAAACCTTCTTTCGGAGTCAACCATTTATCCACATACAAGCATCGTTAAATGTTACTCATTATGTAATATAAATTTATTTCGATTATGTCTTTTTTATTAACCATCAATGGCTTAATCTGGCCCGACCAAATTAAAGGAACTCTTTTATATGTATGAAGATAATAACTGGGCTGCCGTAACCGGCGAAGAACTTGACGGATTTTTGAGCCAGATCGGCCAGATCGATGGCAAATATGCAACTTCCGGCCAATCGACCGAAGTATCCTATCGTATGCTGCCTTTTTACGACAATGTGGCCCTGATCCGACTGAAAGACCGGTCTTGGGGCAAGCCGAAACTGGCTATTTATTATCTGACCATGGAAGGAAATCTTTTCCGCCTGAACGGCACGTCACCGCCGATCCATGAGGTAAATTCCAAGGCGCCGGTTAAGATCACCGATGATAACGTTCTCGAATATCTCCGTTTCTTCTGTTTCTTTGTACGTGGCGAGGAAGGCCCGTTCCTGATCGCAGAATCCATGGACGATCCTTATATTCCGGCCAATCTCGACCCAAAGACAAAAGCGGTTATCGAGGGTACGGTTCGCGCCGCATCCTACGAAGGCAAAAATGAACAGGGTTATTTTATGTGCGATGCGGTGGTCTATTATTCCAACGCGCTGTTCATCGCCAATTTTGCCGTCCAGCCGGGCGGCATGATCGAAATGCTGGATGACGAACCGATTGCGGCGGATCTTGCCGTTAAAGTCGACGCGCCCGTAACGTAATCTCGGTTTGCCAAATCTCCATGAGCGGCCTATGTTTCGCCCATGGCAAAATCTAGAGATAATTATGATGTTTTAATCGTCGGCGGCGGGCTTGCCGGATTGACTCTTGCCTGTCTGCTTGGCGCCCATAGTTTTTCCGTGCTTTGCCTCGACCGAGATACGCCCGCAAATAACAACGCCAACGCCCGGGCGACCGTTCTCTCTCACGGCACAAGCCTTGTGTTGAGACAAGCAGGACTCTGGGACAAGATCGAGCCTCTCGCCTGCCCCATTCATAGAATAGATATCCTTGACGGCAATTCACTGGTCTTGATGGATTTCCTTTCAAGCGATCTTGAAGACACAGCCTTCGGTCACAACATTGAGAATTCCATGCTGCTTGATTTGCTCGGCAAAAAAATAAGAGGGCTCAGAACGGTAACGCATGTAACCGGCGCAGAAGTTGCCGACATTAAAATCGATAAAGACAAAACACTCGTTACAACGAAAGACGGGCAGAAATTCTCCGCCGCTCTTTTGATCGGTGCCGATGGCCGCAATTCTTTTATTCGAAAATTCCTGAATATCGTGACGCATGGCTGGGATTATAACCAGACCGCAATCGTTGCCACGCTTCAGCATGAAAACCCGCATGCCAATGTTGCTGTCGAGCATTTCAGAAAAGAAGGCCCGCTTGCTGTCTTGCCTTTGAGTAACGATGCAAAAGGCAATCACCGTTCAACACTCGTCTGGACGGTTGAAACCCGTAACGCAAAATCGCTTATGGATATGAACGAGGATATATTCAATGCCGCGCTGGCGGCAAGGCTGCCTGAATTCTACGGCAAGATAAAAACAATTTCTAAACGCATGTCCTATCCGTTATCGCTACAGCATGCCCGTCATTATGTTTCTGATCGCATTGCCTTGATCGCCGATGCCGCTCACGGCATGCACCCTATCGCCGGACAAGGGTTGAATATGGGTATGCGCGATATTAAGGCGCTCGCCGATATTTTGATCGAAGCGCGCAATGAACGAAAGGATTTCGGCTCGCCGGAAATTCTGCGCCGCTATCAAAGCGCACGTCATTTCGACAATATGACGATGATGGCCGCAACCGATGCATTGAATAAACTTTTCTCTAACGATCTTCCGCTTGTTGGCCATATTCGCCGCCTGGGCATTTCTGCAATCAATAGAATTCCACCTGCCAAACGCTTTTTTATGAAACAGGCGATGGGATTGAAGCATGGCTCAAGACATGACGGATAAGAAGAAAATAAATCTTGCTTTGCAAGGCGGCGGATCACATGGCGCTTTCACCTGGGGCGTGCTCGACGAAATCTTGCGTGACGGTCGTCTGGAATTCGACTCCATTACCGCAACTTCCGCCGGTTCGATGAACGCCGCGATCATGCTGTATGGTTTGTATAAAGGCGGAAATGATGGTGCGCGCGACTTGATGGAAACTTTCTGGCGACGTGTGTCCGAAACCGGATCATGTTTCAATCCACTCTCGCAAGTAAACACGAACTATCTCGAAAAATTCTTTCCGTGGATTCCCAAACCCTTTCTCAATAATGCCGCTGGATTAAACTATCTTGAGAATGTCGGGCAGACGATTTCGCCCTATCGTTCGAATCCGCTCAATTTGAATCCGCTGCGTGATATCCTCGCTTCTCTTATAGACTTCGATAATTTGCCAAAGACATCACAGTGGAAAGTTTTTATATCCGCGACCAATGTCCGTATCGGAGAGTCCCGCGTCTTTAAGAACGAAGAGATTACGCTTGATGTCCTGATGGCCTCCGCCGCGCTTCCTTATTTATTTCAGGCGGTCGAGATCGATGGTGATTTTTACTGGGATGGCGGCTATACCGGCAATCCTTCGCTCTGGCCTTTATTTTACGAATCTGAAATCCGTGATCTTCTTATCATTCACGTCAATCCGATCAAGCGGCCTGAACTTCCTAAGGAAGCTTATGAGATCGAAAACCGCCTGAACGAAATCACTTTCAACTCATCCCTGCTGGACGAGTTGCGTGCCATCCAGTTCGTCCAGAAATTGATCGAAAAAGATATGTTGAAAGATGAGTTTAAAGATCGCTACAAGGATATCCGCCTTCACGCGATCCGGTCGGAAGAGACGATGCGTGATTTTGGTATATCATCCAAATATGACACAAGCTGGCATTTCCTGACATCTCTTCGCGATGCGGGGCGGGCCGTGGCCAGGAACTGGCTCGAAGAGCATTTCGATAAAATAGGCGAAACTGGGACAGTCGACATCCAGCGCGACTATCTTTCTCCGAAAAAAGAGCTCAACCAGAAGATGGTCAGGAAGAATAGCCCGAAGCCTTAACAACTCCTTAAAATTTGAGATATATGCTATTTTGATCTATACTCATGGGAAGAAGAAAAAGGGTGTAATAAGTGCTGAATACGGAAACTCTCGACAGACCGATGAGCGCCACTATGACTGACGACGATGAACTCGACGTCTTTGCCACCCGTGACAACTCAAGATATGTGATCGCCGCCGATGCGCCTGTGCTGCCAAGCCTCGCCAGCCGCTGCAATACCGAGCTTGTGGTCAAAGACGATGGATCGTCGATGGTCCTGTTCGATGCGCCGATGCCGGACGCCGTGCACTGGGTCGAATACGATATGGATCTCGACAGTCTGACATTTGTGACATGGCGCGGCGCGATTTTCTCACTCGGCATGAAAATCCATAAACCGTTTAGAAAATACTTAAGCAAAAAATTTGAAATTTACCTGGTCGAAATGGGCGAAGGCAAAGATATGCGGATGATGGATATCGTCCCGCTGATCGTCCGCCGGATCGGGATATAGAGGAGAGTAGAGATGGCAGATGCAAGAAAACTGGCTATTCAGGGCGCAGTTACAACGACGGTCGGTTTACTTGATGCCGGAACCTTCGCTGATGCGCTTTTAAGACAGGAGCGCCTTCTTATGCCGGGCGGTCAAACTAATGCTTCTATCACGGAACAGGCATCAAAATTAAAAGCCAACACGCCGTATCTTCAAAAAATTGCTGCTGCATGGGAAAAAAAGCCCGACGTTATTGATAGCTTTGGGCGCACGTTAAATGCCAATCCTGCTTACTTAAAGAAATTTCAGGAGATAAGCGCCAAAGACGCTAGAGATGGTCGAATGGATGTCTCAACAGCTTTGTTTGAGCGCTATGCCGCAGGTGGATCTAGAGAACTAGCAAAGGCTATCGATGTTCAGCACCGGAATATGTATCCTGATCAACACCGCCCTGCACCTGCTAAAACCGCTGAACGGCCTCCCGCTCCAGCCAAACCGCGAGAAGACAAACCTGAGCCTCGCGAAACAGTTCGGGCTAAACCGGCAGAAGCGGTGGCAGCGACGGCTGCGCCAAAAACAGCGCCTGTTAATACTGTAGCTGCACCTGTATCGGGAGATCAAACTGCCCCCGCCCCTACGGCTACTGCCAGCGGCCCGGTAACGACTGACTCCGCGGTCCCTATTATTCAGACTGCTGTTCTCCAGTATGGTGAGATTTTTGGTGACGAGTTCGTGCCACAGCAAGAAGCTCTTATAAAGCGATTGGAAACGGACAAGCCATTGGCTCAGCGTTTAACCAATATAATTAACAGCGATCCCGATCTGAAGAAACAATTGGAACAAGCAGACGGCAGCAACCAGGGCGGCCTGATTGAGACTTTTAAAAACCTTCCGCCGGAAAAACAAGCGGATGTCAGAAACGCCATACGCCCTTACTATCGCCAGATTCTCGATGATCCGGAGAAAATAGGAAGCAAGCCTTTTCGTGATGAAATGCAAAATGCGGCTGTCGATGTTGCAACACCTGGATGGCTTAAAGGCCTTAAAGATATGTTTGGAGGAATGGATCTTGGCAATTTTGATCTGGCAGGATTACTTCAACCTATCGCGGCTTTATTTCAAAAAGCCGTTGCCGCGTTTCAGGAAACTTTCGGCGACGGTAAGTTTATGAATATGGTCAGCTCTGTCGGAGATAAAGTCAGGGATCTGTCAGGAGATCTTTTAGGTCCAAACACGGGAAATCGGCAAAATGTCTACATTGATAAAGATAAAGGCCAGGAAATAGATCCAAATGTAACGAAACCCAAGCCCGACGAGCCGCAACGCCAACTGGCACAAAATCCGATCAATCCAGGAGGCGCGCCGCAACCGGCAGGCGGAAATCTAACTCCGCCTGCCTCTTTAGGCGCTTCATAAAATAAAACCCGGCCCTTGCGCCGGGTTTTATTTTATTTAGATTATATCGATGACCCTTGTAAAAATATGCGGCCTGAAAACGCCGGAAGCGATTGACGCCGCCGTCAAGGCGGGCGCGACATTTCTGGGCTTTGTGTTCTTTGAGAAAAGCCCGCGAAACTTGGCTCCCGAGCAAGCTGCCGCTCTGATTGACCGCGTACCCGCTCATGTGAAAACCGTCGGCCTGTTCGTCGATCCGAGCGATGAACAAATTTCCCGCGTTCTGAAATCGGCCAAACTCGATATGATTCAGCTCCATGGCTCGGAAAGCCCGCAGCGAATTGCCGAGATTAAATCACGTTATAATCTGCCGATTATCAAAGCGGTTAAAATCTCTGCTCCGGAAGATCTTATAATGCTTGGCCCTGCACAGGCTGTGGCTGACTGGGTCTTGTTCGATGCGAAAGCTCATGAAAAATCCGAATTACCGGGCGGGAACGGCGTTGTATTCGACTGGCAATTGCTTAAAGGCCTGAAAGTCACCAAGCCATGGATGCTGTCCGGCGGCCTTCATGCCAACAATATAAAAACCGCACTGGAAGCCCTTTCGCCAGATGCGGTCGATGTTTCTTCCGGCGTCGAAGACCTCCCCGGTTTTAAAAATCCGGTAAAAATCCGTGAGTTTATTGAGCTTGTGAAGTCTGCCTGATACGTTTAAACAAAATCCATGACCTTGAATTCATATAAAAACCAGCCTGACGAGCGCGGCCATTTCGGTGAGTATGGTGGGCGTTACGTTGCCGAAACCTTGATGCCGCTTATCCTTCAGGTCGAAGAAGCGTGGAACACGGCGAAATCAGATGAGAGTTTCTGGGAAGAATTTCACCGCCTTGCCCGAGATTATATCGGACGCCCCTCGCCACTTTTTTTCGCTGAAAGTTCGACGAAAGAATTCGGCGGTGCAAAGGTTTATTTCAAACGCGAAGACCTCAACCATACCGGCGCGCATAAAATCAATAACTGTCTGGGACAGATCCTGCTAGCCAAACGCATGGGGAAAACCCGCATCATCGCCGAAACTGGCGCAGGCCAGCACGGCGTCGCCACCGCAACTGTCTGCGCCTTGTTTAAAATGCCATGCACGATATTCATGGGCGCAACCGATATAGAACGTCAGAAGCCCAACGTCTTCCGAATGAAACTTCTTGGCGCAGAAGTCAAAGCCGTGACATCCGGCGCAGGTACCTTGAAAGACGCGATGAACGAAGCGCTTCGTTACTGGGTCGCAAATGTAGAGGATACGTTTTATATCATCGGCACGGCGGCAGGACCGCATCCCTATCCTGCCATGGTCCGCGATTTCCAGACCGTGATCGGCAAGGAAGCGCGTGAGCAAATCCTGCAACACGAAGAAAAGCTGCCAACCGCACTCGTTGCGGCCATTGGCGGTGGCTCGAATGCGATCGGCCTCTTTCACCCGTTTCTTGATGACAAGGATATCGAGATTATCGGCGTCGAAGCGGGCGGCTATGGCCTCGATAACCTTCATGCGGCATCCTTGACCGGCGGCAAACCCGGCGTGCTTCACGGCAACAAAACTTATCTGCTGCAAAACGAAGACGGACAGATCGAGGAAGCGCATTCCATTTCGGCGGGCCTGGATTATCCCGGCATCGGCCCTGAGCATTCCTGGTTGCACGACATGAAACGCGTGAACTATGTCTCGATTACCGATGACGAAGCGGTCGAAGCGTTTCAGCTCATGACGAAACTGGAAGGCATTATTCCGGCGCTGGAATCGGCTCATGCTTACGCCCATGTCAGAAAAATCGCGAAGAATTACAACAATAGCGATATTATCGTCATGTGCTTGTCGGGCCGCGGCGATAAGGATATTTACACAGTTGCCGAAAAGCTTGGGATGGATATTTAAAGCTGCTCTTTTTCCTGCGCGGATTTCTCTATACTTGACGGCAGGATGAGTTATTTGCCCCCTGCGTCATTTCTTCAAAAGCATCACGTTTTTTCACAGACGGAATTATGCCGTGCCGATCTGGGCTTTATCTTCGGCAACCGGAATATTGTGCAGGAGTTGGCCCAGGAAGCGGCAAGACTATATCATCGCGGCTATTTCCCAAAAATCCTGATCGCGGGCGGCGTCGAAACATCAAATGGAATATGCGAAGCCGATGCCACCGCCCATGTCCTTCTCAGTCTTGGTGTAAAAAAGGAAGATATCTGGCTTGAGCGGGAATCCGCGCATACCGGCGAGAATGTTGTTTTTTCCCTGCCCGTAATCGAGCGGAATATGGGGCTGGAAAATCTGCGCTCAGTCATTGGCTTTGGCCATTTCTATGCCGGGCCGCGTTTCCTGATGACTTTGGCCCGCCATTGCCCTGATCTGCATGCCATGCATAAATCGGTCTTTCCCGCCGGTCACGATCATACAAACTGGCATAAGGATATTGAGTTGCTGGACAGGGCCTTGGCCGAACGGCGGAAAATTCCTTCCTATCTGGCGCAAGGTTTTATTTCGCCCGTCGATATCCCGCTCCTCAATGAAAAGACACGCTTTCTCCAGTTGCATCAGACGCCGCGAACGCCTGCACCTCAATATGCGTTTAAGTAGGCTGGACAGGAACGCCTATCCGTTTTAAGCAATAGGCATGACCTCACGCATCGAAACAGTTTTCAAATCCGGCAGGAAAGCCCTCGTCACCTATATCGTCGCGGGTGATCCCGATCTGGCCGCTTCTCAGGAGATATTAAATAATCTTCCTGCTTCCGGCGCGGATATCATCGAACTTGGCATTCCCTTTACCGACCCGATGGCGGACGGCCCGGTCATTCAGGCCGCAGCTCTTCGCGCGCTGGATAACGGCATGACGATTGCGAAGCTTTTCCAGATGGTGCGCGATTTCCGAAAGGGGAACGACACGACACCGATTGTCCTGATGGGGTATTTCAATTCCGTCTTCGCCTATGGCGTCGATAAATTTACAGCAGAAGCCAGACAGGCGGGCGTTGACGGTTTATTGATTGTCGACCTGCCGTCCGAAGAAGAAGATGAACTGATGATCCCGTGCAAGAATAATGGCCTTGATTTCATCCGCCTTGCCACGCCGACCACCGATGTTAAACGCCTGCCGAATGTTTTAAAGAACGCTTCGGGTTTTCTTTATTATGTCGCGGTCGCTGGCATCACCGGAACAACTTCCGCCAGCGCGGCAAATCTTAAACCGGCGCTCGATGAAATCCGCAAACATACCAACCTGCCGATCTGTGTCGGCTTTGGTATCAAAACGCCGCAAGACGCAAAAGCCATGGCGGAAATATCGGACGGCGTTGTCGTTGGCTCGGCGCTCGTCGATTTAATCAGCAAAAAAGCCGATCACTCGGCTTTTGTTGGGTCACTTAAATATGTTTTATGATAAAATTAAATTGTCGGGACAATATAGGTTCCTTTATGACATGTCATATTAACGTTATCCATTTGATCTATTATTAACTGCTCCATAGGAGTTTTTGCTACAACAGTAGACGAACCAGCTCTAACTGCCTTCCCTGTGTATGTATTGATATTAAAGATTGCAGGATCTCCCCCGGCTTCAGCTGCAGAAAATTTAATTATCATACCCGCATCTATTTTTGTGAATGACTCAGCTTTTTGTCCCTGTCTATCAATCCAGATAGCTTCCTTATTATTCTCGTTGATATTTATCGTATTGGTAAAATCGAAGACATCTGCTTTGCATTGTAGAGAGTATTTTATCACTTCTTCTGTAGGTATTTCGGGTTCAGAACAAGCCGAGGTAGCAACGAATGCAAATAGTGGCGCTAAAAATTTCAGTTTCATTATATATCCCCTTCCAGATTTGAGTGCCCATTTCATACTTCATGCGAAATGGAGCTGTCAAACTTTATGACTAATATTTCTTCCTTCCCTTGACTTCCCACCCCCTGTTTCCTGTATAGTCGGCCTTTCGTTTTGAATACTTAAGGAAACGCTTATGAACTGGCTGACCAATACGATCCTGCCGAAAATCCGCAACATCGTCGGCGCGAAAGAAGTGCCCGACAATCTATGGCAGAAATGCCCCGGCTGTTCCGGCATGCTGTTTTCGAAAGATTTGGCCGAGAATCTGAATGTCTGTACGCATTGCGGCCATCACATGAAAATGCCGGTTGAAGACCGCTTGAAGAATTTATTCGACGGCAACACTTTTACCCGCGTGAAAGTACCGGAAGTCGCCGCCGATCCCTTGAAGTTCCGCGACAAGAAAAAATACGCCGACCGCCTGAAAGAAGCACAAACCAAGACAGGCGAGCGCGACGGCATCATGGTTGCCGAAGGAACGATGGGCGATATCCCTGTTGTTATCGCCGCGTTTAATTTCGATTTCATGGGCGGCTCGATGGGTGCTGGCGTTGGCGAAGGTCTCGTCAAAGCCGCCGAAACTGCCATCGCCAAACGCGCGGCCCTGATCGCCATCCCCGCTTCCGGCGGCGCTCGTATGCAGGAAGGCATGTTCTCCCTGATGCAGATGCCGCGCACGACGATTGCCGTGCAGATGGTACAGGACGCGGGCCTGCCCTATTTCGTTCTGCTGACCGATCCGACAACCGGCGGCGTTTCCGCGTCTTTCGCGATGCTCGGTGACATTCACATTTCTGAACCCGGCGCGATGATCGGCTTTGCCGGCAAGCGTGTGATTGAAGAGACAATCCGCGAGCAATTGCCGCCGGGCTTCCAGACCGCCGAATATTTGAAAGAGCATGGCATGGTCGATATGGTCACGCACCGCAAGGATCTGCGCGACACCATCATTCGCCTGTTGGATTTACTTATGCGCAAAGACCGCGCGTCTAAAATATCGGGGACGCCTGTGACGGCCAAACCTGAGATCAAGCCTTCGGGTCGCGGCGTCTTTACGGCTGACAGTTTCAAAGCGCCGAAAGCGAAACTTAAAACACCGGCGAATGAAGAAAAGCCTGCGGTCAAAGCTGTAAAGAAATAAGGCGCTTGTCCCAATCGTCTGAAATCCTCGAGCGTTTGACAAAACTCTATCCCAAAGCGATCGAGCCGGGACTTGAGAGAACTTACCGCATTCTGCACGACCTCGGCGATCCGCATTTAAAACTGCCGCCTGTCGTTCATATTGCGGGCACCAACGGAAAAGGGTCCACGCTTGCTTTTATTCGGAGTATTTTGGAATACCATGGTAAATCTTGCCATGTTATGACTTCGCCGCATCTCGTGAAGTTCAATGAACGCCTTGTCATCGCGGGAAAAGAAATATCAGACAGCGAACTTCAAGAATTGCTTTTGCGTGTTGAAATTCTGAATGACGAGAAGCCGGTGACTTTCTTCGAAATCACGACTGCCGCCGGTATGCTCGCTTTCGCGGAAAGCAAAGCCGATTACACGCTTTTGGAGACAGGGATGGGCGGACGGCTCGATTCAACGAATGTCGTAGCCAATCCGGCGATTACGATCGTCACGAATATTTCCCTCGACCATACCCAGCATCTTGGCGACACGATTGATAAAATCGCTTTTGAAAAAGCCGGGATTATAAAGAAAAATATTCCCTGCGTCATCGGTCCCGGTAATGACAGCGTGATGCATATATTTGAAAAACATGCCGCTGAATTAAGCGCGCCGCTTTATCGCTGCGGCCATGAATGGAATTACGATCTGACAGATCACGGATTAACCGTGACGCTGAACGATAAAACTTATGAATGTCCCAAACCGAATTTGCGCGGCGCGCATCAATATGCGAATGCCGCAACGGCAATCGTTTCAACTCTGCTTTTGCCGGAGGGAGAATTCAGAGACAGGGAAAATTTTAACGGGATTTCAAAAGCGCATTGGCCGGCGCGTCTGCAAAAAATAGAAAGCGGCAGGTTATTCGACCTGCTTCCTCAAGGTTGGGAATTATGGCTCGATGGTGGACATAATGAGGCGGGCGGCAAAATTTTGGCCGATCAGGCCCGGCATTGGCAAGGAGACGGCAAACCTCTTCACCTTCTGCTTGGCATGCTGACCACTAAAGATCCCGCCCCGTTTTTCGATCATCTGAAACCTTATATTGCCAGTGCCACTGCCATTCCCATTCGGGACGAAAAACTGGCTTTTCCGGCAGAAGAGTTGGGAAAGCGTCTGGGTATTAAAACAGCCCTAAGCCCTGAAGCAGCCGTTCATTATATTGTAAAATCTGAACCTGCGGGCCGCATTTTAATTACAGGATCACTCTATTTGGCTGGCTCAATTTTAAAAACTTTGTAATTTTCTAAGTAAAACCTTGTAAAAAATAAAGTTAGGTGGTTAATTTAATAAATCACTTTTTTATTGCGTTTGATATGACTATTATACATAATATTGAAATGTCAGTTTTAAGCCATTTCAAAACAGCCGCTACTCTACAAACCGGTTTTGCGGTCGAGCAATATTTGCACCGGTTCGGCTTTCATGAACTAGGTCGCCGGACCAATGCCGCAGCTTTTTCTCTTATAAATGACGATAAGGTAATAAGAATTTCCGAGGATGCTGTTGGATCCACCGAATTTTTTAAAATGGCGGATCAGCTTAAAGGAAACCCTTATATGCCTGTCGTTTTTGGGCAGGCAACTTTACCGAGCGGAGATCACATCTCCTGCGTCGAACTACTCGAAACACCTGTCCAAAAATCGATATTCCCTAAATATAAAGAATTGAGGCAAGCCGTAAATAATAACGAGCCTCTTAGTTCCGAAGACATGCAGTGGTTTTCCGAGATGGATAATTGCAGGATTACGGCTGAGGAATTATCTAACACATTTATGGCGCCGGGCTATAATCTCGATATTCATTCATTTCCAAATCCTGAAGCCTTTAAAGATGCCAGCGTAGCAATGCTTGAACTAACTCGCAGGGTTAATGCTCATGATACACGCTTTGTTCCTGGACCGGATATGAACCCGACCAATATTCTCTTTCGCCGGAGTGCGGAAGGTATGCAGCCGGTCTTATATGATCCCTTGATCAGGCAAAATTACGGCAGCGAAGCTTATGAACATACGAATGAAGTGCGGCAAAAATTTGGCCTGACTCCTGCCACTAAAATTACCAACGGCCCTTCCTAGAGAGTCTGATAAATCTTTTCAATCGCTTCTGCAGGGTCAGCAGCTTGCGTAATCGGCCTGCCGATCACTAAATGCGTAGCGCCTAAATCCAATGCTTCTTTGGGCGTCATAGTTCGTTTCTGGTCATTCGCGACAGATCCTTCCGGTCTTATTCCCGGCGTGATCAATACAAATTGACACCCGATTTCTTCGCGCAAAGTTTGAATTTCATGTGGTGAACAAACGACGCCTGCCAGCCCTGCTTCCTTGGTAAGCTTCGCCAGCCGCAAAACCTGGTTTTGAATGGGCGTTTCCTGGCCGACTAGTTTCAAACTTTCTTCATCGAAACTTGTCAACACCGTTACCGCTATCATTTTAGCGGGCCGCAAACCCAGACGCTCTGCCTCATCACTAGCCGCATGGGCCGCGCCCTTCATCATCTCAAACCCGCCGCCGGCGTGAACATTGAGATAATCCGGCTGTAGCTTCGCCAGCGCCCTGACCGATTTTGCCACCGTGGTCGGAATATCATGTAATTTCAGATCGAGAAAAAAAGGCAAGTCAGGAAAGGAATCACGGATTTTCGCAATACCTTGCGGGCCATGCGTATTGAAAAATTCCAGACCAAGTTTCACGCCGGCTTTTGTCGATGCGATAATTTCGCATAATTTTTCGGCCGTAGATAAATCCTGCGTGTCGACGGCGCAAAAAATTCTTGGCATTACAGTATCTCCGGCACGGCAATTCGCGGCATCGGCGCAGAAGATGGTGGCGACTGAATTTGCGCTTGTTTCAGAGCTGTTTGACGTTCTATTTCCATGCGCTGGAAATCCACCTGTTTTTCCAATGCCGAAATTTGCTTCTTAAGACTGCGGCGCTCGGCGCGAAGTTCGAGCGTGTTGCTCCATAAAATAAAACTTCCCCACATAAAACCCAGAACACATGAAATAAAGATAATGAGCGGAACTGAAATCATCGTTGCCTCATGCATCGGCGACCATGTCAGATCTAAGCTTGCGTCACGGTTGGATAATGTCACGAAAAATAAAGCGGCCACGACCGGAACGGTAACTAAAGCCTTGATAAACAGAGCAAGAAATTTGGTCATGCCGACCTCCATTCAAGAGAAATTATTCGGAAACGTTTAAACGCTCACGTAGGCCTTTCCCGGTTTTAAAGAAAGGCAGCCTTTTGGCGTCGACGGAAACGCTTTCACCAGTACGCGGATTACGTCCTGTTCTGGCTTGGCGTTCTTTAACCGAAAACGCGCCGAAACCGCGAAGCTCTACCCGATCACCTTTGATCAGGGCGGCTGTTATTTCTTCGAAGACCGTATCGATGATGGTTTCGACATCCCGCAAATAAAGATGCGGATTTTTTTCTGCCAGAATTTGAATAAGCTCTGATCTTGTCATTCCACTAATTCCTGTTTCCCATTAGATTTTCGAACATGGCCCTAGAATATTTTCTATCCTGCCCTTATTTTTACTCCCTCGTCAAGTAATGCCCTGATAATGCTGGGAATTTTAACAAAAAAATAGTTATGTAATCATTATTGCGTAATGATTCCCTCAATCGCTTTTTCATCAAGCTCTTTTAAGTCTTCTTCATTGAGCGGATCGTCGATATTGGGCATCGCGCCGGCCGGAGCATTAAGTCGATCGAGATTATTCTGCCGCGCCGAAGAGCGTGATAAAGACCCGGCGGAGGTTTTAATAGCTGCCACTTCATCTGCCGCTTTCGCTAATTCGTCATTCGCTTCGACTTTCATTTCTTCCGGATTTTCGATCGATGCATCAAGATCGACATTCAGTGACATGAAATCGCGGTCCGGCAGACCGAAGGCGATCTTATATTTGCCACCCTTCACTGCCGGGAAAATGAAATAACCGTCGGAGTCGGTTTCAGTTTTTTCAATCTCTTTTCCATCTAGTACGCTGACCAGCCGCACGACTACCCCCTCAAGCCCTCGCTTGAGGTGCAAGAGATAACCGCTGATCTCGCTCATCTTGACGAACGGGAAATCGATAACAGGTGTCGAGCCGCGCCTTGGGATTAAATCGCGATGATCGAATTTCGGCGCGAGATAAATGTCGGGGATGGATTCTGTCTGAACACTGATACGGGCCGGCGCTTCACCCAGATTAGTCAAATAAGCAACACCCTCTTCATCCGTGCTTACTTTATCGGATCTTGTGCTGGATTTGAATTGAACACCTTTGATGATGTCCTCGCCTTTATCAAATACGCCGTTATTATTATCATCAATAAAAGCACGCATTCCCATAGCCGCCAAGCCGCCGCTTCTTGGGTCCACAAGATGATATTGATTATGCTGATCTGGCTGTAGCGCAAGCCTCAAGCCGACAAGAAAAGAATAGTTATTTTCGGTATCTGCGTTCACATCGAAATCCAGACCGTATTTATCGAAGTCCCGGCTTAAGCGCATATTGAGATTTTTTTCTTTACTGTCAAAATAATGACGTCCTTCGACACGGATGCTTGTGCGGTCGGACAGGCTTTTCTGGGCACTGAATGTCAATTGCCGGTATTTCTCCGTGGCATCTTCGTCAAGATCGTAAATCAGAGCGCTTCGAAAACGTATATTATATAAAGTCGCCAAAGCGGCAATCTCACCTTCGAAATCATCGACCGTATCGCTTGTAGAAAAAGTTCTCACAAGATCATTACTGATGCTGATACCTTTGAAATTGAAAGATGTTACCTGCTCCACAATTGTATCATCTGCCCGCTCCTGAAAATCGCGTTGCTGAGCGCGAAGGGTAAGATTGAGTCTTCCAAATCTTCTATTTGCGCTTACCTCCGAGATGCTTTTGATGTCCTGATCATCGGCAAGAAAATTCTTATAGACAGTATGGGATGTTCCGAGATTAAAGCCCAATGGTCGCGCTGCTGCCGAGACACCGTAAGCGCGACGTCCTTTATCGGCAACCAGCGCCTGCCCTTGTAAATTGATTGCCCCTATTGATGTCGCCGCAGAAAAAGCGGTACCCGAAGTTCTCTCTGTCTCGTCCCTGTCTTCTTCGTCTTCATTTATTTCGCTTGTAAACCGGCCAATATCGTTACTGATCGCGTCCTGTGGCCCGGAATACAAACTGGTTCCAAGCGTCAGGTTTTTGGTAAAGCCGTAAAAAATCTCTCCGCTCATGCCTGGAGTACGGTCATTCTTCGCCTCACTGTCCAAAGGCAGCAAATCCGCTTCCGGGGTTCCGGCAGCAAAACCATATTGCAGCTCGTCTTTTTTCAAAAGCCTTGGTCCGCGAGCGATCTCCCTTCGAATACTGGTTTTTTGTCCTTGGGGCCCATAAAGGATGATTTCAAAACTGTTAAAACCCGACGATAGATTGATGTTTTCAAAAAGATATCGTCCGTCCGGGCCTATCTGCTGGAAAGCGACAAAGGATCCATTGCGGTAAAGTTCCGCATCCCAGCCCACAGGTCCATCACCATCAAGAATGAAGTCTTCGCCCGGATTTGCGTAGCGCGACCCTAATCGTGAATCTGAAGATATTTCTATACCGGCTCCTCGTTGCCCGCCTGCAAATAAAGGCACGCTCGGGAACGATACATCGCCGAATGAGATGCGCCCCGCTTTCAACGGCCCCAAGAGATTGTTTTGGTTATCGCGTTTCTGGAACGTCAGTCGGGAATTGGAGATTTCTGAAACGCCGTCATTCCCGTAACGTGCGCCGATCGCGTAATCAGCTTCGAATCCCGCTATATCCTGATTGCCTTGTAGACTTCCAAGCGCCTGCAATTTATTTCCTGACGCACTCTTTAACAAACCTCCGGTCGACGTGATGTACAAAGATGGAAACGAAAAATCGCGATATGGTGCCAAAACGGCATCCTTGGGCTGAACGACGTCATAGCGAAATGTTTTCATTTTCTTTTTTGCGCGTTCAAGCCTCGCCATTCTTTCTTGAAAAGGTAAATCCCCGCCTGTGTTAATATCAAGAATAAGATCATTCATGTTCATGCTGATCTTTACACCGAACCATTTCTCGAATGTTGAAGCCTTGATATAGATATCATCGTCGTGAACACTGACGTCACTCTCGGAAAGAGTGTCCTTTTCACCTTTTATCACCACCTCATTCGTATCTAGATTGAGTTGAAATGTATTTTCTTCCCTGATGAAGAAACCTTCGGCTGTGCGATCTCCGGTATTGACCTCTATTGCGAAAGTTAAAAGCTGGCTTACAGCGCCTAAAGGCACGAGAATATCATCATAGGAAGCGCCGGACGGCAGGATCAATGTCATGCCCTCCTCACGGACCATCCCGTTTATCGTTATGGCGGCGAGTACCTCGTCATCACCCGATAACTCGATGCGATTATTGGCCGGAACATTATTGGAAGCTGTGGGCTCTGCCGCCTGCAGTTCTTCCTCAGGCGCAATGTCCTGGTTTTCGGCGGCTATCGGTGATTCAGGCACAATCGGGCTTTCAGCGGCAAAGGCACCAAAGCCGCTGTACATCACTAGAATAAGACTCAAAGCAACCACCTTAATCAAGGCGGTTGAAGCCGGTTTCACTTACATTCAGTCTCCAAATAAGACGTTTAGTTTCGACATCGGACTTCGATATCCTTCTTCAGCTAAGAAGGGTGAAGCCTGATGATTCCCCGGTCAGGGAATGGCTAGGGTTGTTTCTCCGACAGGCGTAGGTTTGGTTTTTTCTCCTGTCATGAGACGCAGTTGAACGGGTCCGCCCGATACGGCATCGGGAATCGTGACATCGAAGCTGTAATTACGCTTGTCTATTTCACGATAGATATAGGCTGTGCGGCGTTTTCCGATTTGTTTTCCGTTATACATTACTTCGATGTAAGCCGCGCCTTGACCATTGCCGCTTCTGATCAGGTCCATGCTGATTGTATAAGTATTCGGCGGTCGTCCTGCTTTTTTTGAAATTGCGATTTTCGGATCGACCCAGTTGACGGAAGTTTCAACATTTCCTTTTCTCAATGTCACCGGCATCATGACCGAATAGGCCAGAGGTACGCTTGTTATCGCCTGTCCGCTGCCTGCGGAAAGACCTTGGGTTTCAGGTTTGCTTTGCTTCGTACTGTCTTCGAGGAAATAGATGTGGGAATGATAATCACCGTCTGGCGTGTCGGCGGGTATTTTTGCCATGATCCGGATGGACTGCTTTTGCCCGGCAGGAACGGTAAATTGCCGCGGGAAAAATCGCAGCATTTTTTTTGCCGAATAGGGGAAACTGTCGACAGCCTGCGTGACGCCTTTTTCCAGCATAACGATATCCTTAACTCCGACCGAATAAGTACGATCAATATCGGACATATTTGTCACATTCATGACGACCACTTTGTTCTGCTCGTTCAGATTAACCCGTGTCGGGCTGACGAAAAGAACTTCGGCGGCAAAGCCGGACGTCGCCAGAGTAAAAAAAGCGAAAATCTGTACCCAGAAAAGCAATAAATAGTTTCTTTGTTTTTTCATGATCTGGCCTTTTCTTTTATTGAAATACTGCACTAAGAGTTAGGGATGATCCGCTGCCACCGGAACTGGTAAAAGAATTTTCCCCACTCAACGCGCCTTGGGAAATTTCAAGCTTACCGCCAAAAAAAAGTTTCGGATTGGGTGAATTGTCGAGATCGATAACCAATGCATCGGGCGAAGCGCCGCTTGCACCCCGGCAATTATTAGCGGCACCGGGCGGCAATCCTGTATCGAGCGATACTTCAATATTTGTAATAGGAATGGGCGGGCCGCCCGAACTACCCAGTGCGCCCGTTTCGTCGCATCTTATTTCGACCACTCCGGTTGATCCCGTGATGGAAATCTGTGCCGGTACAGCCCCGCCTTGATAATAAAGTCCGCCCCCCGTCAGGTTCACGGCTCCATTCGTGCCTAACGTCATTTCGCCGCTATGAATCGAAGCATATTCGATCAATCCGAAATTCATATTGGAGTCGACAGCCATTTGCACTGTCTGGGCAAAAGACGGGGGGATAAGGAGGAATAAAAAAATCGATCCCGGAAATATAAAAAACGTGCTTGTGATTCGGGCGAACATATATCCAGATATATTCAATTTCGCCTGTAAAATATATGCTTATAGAAACTGGCTCTTACTTTATACAAAAATTATCCACATGAAAAAACCGCCGCTAAAAAAGCGGCGGTTTTATAATTATTGGGAATTATTGATAGGTAACGGCGAGAGTAATCGTCGTACCGCCTGTTCCGGTAGCGTAGACGCCATCCGTATCAAGAGCTGCAGCATCAAGGTCAAGAGAAGCGCCTATTAATATCGTATCATCGGTGGCTAGGTCCATTGTTTCGGACGTTGTCGTAGAGTCGACGCAAGCTTCCGCGGAACCTGATGCCACGCCGATTGTTGCGTCAGCGCCTGCGATGACTTCGATGTCGACGATATTAAGCGTGTTACCTGCACCGTCACCCATAGTTGCTGTTGCATCACAGGCAATATCGACATCGGATGCGCCATCACCGGCCACGGTTATAACACCGGCAGCTGGCGCTAAAGGCGTGGTGTCAAAAGTTACGCCCGTACCACCGGCAACAGTACCGTTCGTAGCGAGGGTGACCGTTCCGCTATTTGCGGCAAGATAATCGATCGTACCAAAGCTCATAACCGTCGCTTCGGTCAATTCAATCGCGGCGCGGCCTTGCGCGGTCGCATTGATTTCCAATTCTGTAGCATAGGCTGAAGCGACAAACGCTCCAAGCGATAAACTTAATGTAGTGGCAAGCAGCAATTTCTTTGCGGTTCTCATAATAAATCCCTTTCTGAGGATGTGTGTTGCTAAAATAATATTATCCGTTTGTCGTTAAGTACGGCTTAAATAAAGATCAAATTTTATCTTTATCCGAGCCTTTCCTCGTCTACACTTAACAAAAAGTTCCTAATGAAGTCTTAAATGCAGGAGGCGTGCCACATGCGCACCAATCGCTGAAAACGCTCTATTTTCAATGTTTTTTGAATGTATAACCCGCGTAAGAAAGCGACATAGGCCACAGTCGACTCCGGCAATCAACCTTATGGGAATATTTATAAAGGGTAAATGTTGCCGCCCGAGGGGAAAAATATCCCCGCTTTATTGCCCGAGCGTGTCGTCGATAACCGGGATATCTTCGATCAGAAGCGTTTCCTCAAGAATTTTGACATTTCCGTCGGGGGAAATATCGACATGCGCCTTAAACAGCGAATCCTTAAACATCATGTGGATGCCAAGCCGGTAAATTCCGCCCTCCGTACTTTCGAGCTGGATCGGGGCAACCAGTTTGCCGATCGCCTTGCGTGCCGCCGGAGGTGGCTCTTCGCGCCATTGAATGTCATCGACGCTTTCGACGATAATGAAGCGACCATGCCGGCCTCGAACGAAAGAAAAGAAAAACCGCGCATAATCGATAACGGTTTTTTCATTCAGGGAAAGCGGCGCACTTTGGTTAAGGCTATATATAGGGGCATTGGTGAAATCTAAAATCGTCGACTTTCCACCTTGTATGACGACGAAGCGCCGCGCAGGCGGCATGTTGCGGTGATCCGCTATATCGAAAAATCTTGAATTTTTATAAAAAGGCAGTTCGCGCGCCATGATAACCGTCGATGACGGATCGAAAGCGCCGCCATCGAAATCCGGTGCCAGTCTTTCGACCAGATCTTTGGTTTCTGCCTTATCGAGCTTGACGTAGGAATCTTGAAACATAGGTTGCGATCATTTAAAAGAGTTGAGATTTATATATAGTGTCCATTTATTAAAGACTTGTTACGTTGGATCAGCACTATATTTTCCAAAAGCCTCTTCCGCTCTCGATTCATGGGATTGTCTTCAGTTTTATGATCATTTGTGTAAGTCCAAAAAACTGCATCCTCTGTATGTTGCATATTCATTCCAAATAAAATATCAGAAGAAATCTGACCTATTCCATTATTTTTGATTGAATTTTTATATGTATCGAACAAGGCAACTTGATCGATGAACCAGAATTCTTTGCCTGTCATAATATTTTTTAATATTATATTGGTAATATAAGAAAGAATATCTTGTCCTTCTTCTGATCCTTTAAAAGAAGCAAAACCGCCTGCGAATCTGTCCCAAAAAGGTGCTAATTCAGAGCTAAAAGTAAAGGCAGCATTACAATTTTGAACCTCCGGTAAGACAAACGGAGTTTTTCTAATAAGCGCATCGGCATCAACTATTGAAATTATTTTAATATTTTCATCTTTTTTTAGAATCTGCCAAGCTCGAGAAAATCTCATAGCAGCATAGTATGTTGGGGTCTTAGAATTAATTAAACTATTGCCACTCTCACTTGAAAAACTTAAAGAAAGTTCGGGATATTTAAGTGCATATTTTCTTAAAAAATTGATGTCTTCATCCGACGGATCATAGACATGAATATGCAGACCAAAATCGCGTTCTTTAAATTCGATTCCCGAAAGTATTAATGTGCTAATATACTCCTTTAAGTAATTACTGTCAGCAACAGCCATAAGGATTTTTTGCGACTTAGGCGCTTCATTGAGAATAAATTTGGGAAATTTTTCTAATATTTCATTATTTTTTTTTGTTAAATTCTCTTTGTCGGCTGACATATATAAAGGTGAAGGTTTTTTATTTATTATAGCTTCGCCAATTTGTATGAGATTAATGACACGTTCCGGCAAAAGTTTGCTTTTGGAAACGGTTAATAAAAGACTTTTCCATTGTTCATCTTTCGCAAGATAATAAATAAGAAATAGAAGACTAAGTGTGGGTGCATGGTGTGGTTCTTTTTGTCTGGCTTTTTTTAATTCTTCAACAGCATCATTAAATCTTTGTTCTCCAATAAATAATATTGCCTTGTCAAAATTTAAATATGCATAATTTGGATACATTTCTTCCATGCTATCGAAATAAGCTCGGAACTCTTCATTAGGAATGATTTCTTTTTTCCAAAACGCTGCAATCTGCCAGACAAGAAAAGCATTATGAGTTTCTTGCGGAAAATGCTGGAGACATTTTTCAGCAAGGGCAATGGCATGATCATAATTTTTCTGATCAACTAAATTGCTTATAGAAATAATAGCTTTACCTTCTTCCGAATCATCGTCATAGGATCTGGGAATGATGAGGTTAAGGTTAGGATTACTGTTAAAGTAAAAATTGTTTACTTTCTTTAGAATATCATAATTTTTTTCTGGCATCTTAACTGGGAGTTTATGCGACATTTAATTTCTAAAACAGGAAAATATTTTCGCTACGCCCCGGCCATGGCATCTCTGTGGATAGAACGCGGATAAAGTAACGGATTGTTTATGTATGAGACTATCCAGATTCCGCGCAGGGGGTTTAACTTACTTCACCACCATAGAGAAACTTTATAAGCCCCTTATTCGGAATAGAGGATATCTCTTTTTGTTCACGGTCGAATTTCATGGACTCTTATATATCGCGATTGAGTCCGCTTCGTTTCGCATGTGGGTAAGAGTCGGGACAGATTTTATCCCCATGACTCATACCCCCTAATATCTATTACTACTGAATCTAAGATATATAAGATTTAAAGAAAGACCGATTTTCAGTTCAGCGTAGGCCGAACAGCCGTATTCCGGTAATCGAAACACGCACCTTCAAAATCTCGGTTGATGCCTTCTTCAAGTTTTGCGGCTTCTTCGAGCAAGGCGAAGTATAAAGCCGTGTTCATTGATTGGGTCGTGTTAACATGCTTGACGAGATAGGCGCTGGCATTGAATTCTCGTAAACTCACGAAAGACTGTTGCAGCCCGTAGCGCAGGAGTTCTTCCCCGTAACGCGGCGCTTCTTTTTGAATTGCTTCGATACGTTGGGTGAGAAGACCCGTCACTTCGCGGTCATGCTGTTTTTGGTCTATCCGATAGCCTTCGAAACAATCAAGCTCTCGCGGGGTCATGATAAAACGGTCGATTGAATTGATGTCGATCTTCCTGTTCGTCGCATAACGGGCAAGAATTTTGTAAAGATCTGTTTTCGTGTTGAAATAAAAAGAGCCGGTATCCGCCTGGATATCCCCTTCTTCGTCATCGCATCCAAAGCTTAGCTCTTCGAGGAATTTTTTGATTTTTTCTGTAATGCGAAGATAGGCCGCTTGAAGCGGCTGATTCAGATTATCGAATTCCTCTTCGTTGTAACAGAATTCAGGATAGAGTTCGAAATAATGGTAATCGCCATCTGCATCATAGCCATAATTGATCTCTACCGAGTCCGTTTCATCTCCGATATGAAAACCCGCCAGACAACGTAAAAGAAATCCGCCAATCCGTATGGCGTTTGACTCGATTTCTGCGTCATAGGCCTGTGTTTCCTGTTCGGCTGCGTTTTTAAAACCCATGCCGAGATCGGGAGCGGTGTCGGTTTTCGGCGGGATATCGGCTTTAGGCTCCTCGGGCTGACCTTTTTTCAACAGCGAGATCGCATTGGCCAGGGCGAGAACGATATGGGAAGATTCATCGAGAAACGGTTTACGCATTTAAAAATCCCTGTATTTTCGATAATTTTTTATATTTTTAGCTAAATTTTCCTGTCTTTGTCCAGTTTTACCCAAACTTATCCCTGATTTCGTCCCCTGAATTTCGATTCGAATCCAATTGACAGGGCATTATGGAAGGGGTATATATGCTCCTGTCTTAAGAACTTCCTGAAAATTAGAAGAATTGATCCGGGCCGAAAGGTTTGAGATAGCCAGGAAATCAAACATTCGAAAGATATTCTCGAATATAGACATCCCCCTAAAGAGATTAGTTGAAGAACATTTATTCCAATTAACGACTAGAAGCGAATTAACCCCTCCTCGATTTCTTGGCTTTCAACGCCTTAAAAACCTTACAAAAGACCCACAAAGAGTTTCCCCATGAATTTACAGGATTTAAAAACCCGCAGCCCTGCTGAACTGCTCGCTTTTGCCGAGGAGCTGGATATTGAAAACTGCGCGAGTATGCGTAAACAGGACATGATGTTCGCCATTCTCAAGCGTCTGGCCGAGCAGGGCGTGCCGATTGCCGGCTCGGGCGTACTCGAAGTTTTGCAGGACGGGTTCGGATTTTTACGGGCGCCAGAGGAAAATTACCTGCCGGGTCCGGACGATATTTACGTCTCGCCGAGCCAGGTCCGCCGCTTCGGCCTGCGTACGGGGGATAGCCTCGAAGGCGAGATCCGTGCGCCGAAAGATTCCGAGCGTTACTTCGCCCTTCTCAAAGTGGATTCCATTAACGGCGAAACGCCTGAAAAACTGCGCCACCGCATCAATTTCGACAACCTGACCCCGCTTTATCCTGACCGCAAGATTAATTTGGAACTTCAGGATCCGACAAAGAAAAACATGACCCAGCGCGTGATCGAGCTGACCTCGCCGATCGGTTTCGGCCAGCGGGCTTTGATTGTCGCCCCGCCCCGCGTCGGTAAAACGGTTATGCTGCAGGATATCGCGGCCTCTATCGCCGCCAACCACCCGGATGCCTATCTTCTCGTTCTCTTGATCGACGAACGCCCCGAGGAAGTCACCGACATGGCCCGCTCCGTGCGCGGGGAAGTTATTTCCTCGACTTTCGACGAACCGGCCTCGCGCCACGTCCAGGTTGCCGAAATGGTCATGGAAAAAGCCAAGCGCCTTGTCGAACATAAACGCGACGTTATTGTTCTTCTGGATTCCATCACTCGTCTGGCCCGTGCTTACAACACGGTTGTTCCTTCTTCCGGTAAGGTTTTGACCGGGGGTGTCGATGCCAACGCTCTCCAGCGCCCGAAACGTTTCTTCGGTGCGGCGCGTAATATCGAGCAAGGCGGATCGCTCACCATTATCGCCACCGCACTTATCGATACAGGTTCGCGTATGGATGAAGTCATCTTCGAAGAATTCAAAGGCACGGGTAACTCGGAAATTGTTCTGGATCGCAAGATCGCCGATAAGCGCGTCTTCCCGGCTATCGACATCCAGAAATCCGGTACACGGAAAGAAGAGCTTCTCACCGACAAAGCGACATTGCAGAAAATGTGGGTCTTGCGCCGTATCCTCAACCCGATGGGAACGGTCGATGCGATGGAGTTCCTGCTCGATAAACTTAAAGACACGAAATCGAATGACGATTTCTTCCAGTCGATGAACCAGTAATTCAAAACCCCGCGAGAGCGGGGTTTTTTTCTGCAGATAGTTCGAATTTGATCTAAAATAAATACGTCCTTAAATGTAATAATGTTACTTTAGGTAATACTGATATTTTCTATTGCGACCGAAATGTTAATTCGAAAGGAATTGAACATGGAAAACTGCACTCTCTTAAAAAAATCCGATCCACATCAAAAGGGAAATGTGCTTTTCCTGATCCTGATCGCCATCGCGCTTTTTGCGGCCCTCGCCTATACGATCACTCAATCCAGCAGATCCGGCGGAAGCGATATCAGCAACGAAAAAGCCGATCTTATCGCCGCTCAGGTCGCGCAATACGGAGCGCAGATCGCCACTGCCGTCATGAGGGTACGAGTTGGTAACGGATGCAGCGATACCGAGATTAATTTCGAAAACCCGACGATGATGCATCCTGACTATTGGGGCGGCAGCACGAACTCATCGGCACCTTCCGATGGCAGATGCAATATTTTCGGCCCCAATGGCGGCGGCGCGGTTTACTGGGACGCGCGTCAGCAATTGCCCAATGACGACCCTGTTTATAATTACCTGACCTTTACGACGAAGGTAGCGGTCAAGGATGTCGGAACGCCAGCAACCGAGTTAATGATGTATTTTGTTATGGCGTCGGACGACAAAGCGAAAAAAATCTGCGCGGCCTATAATAAGAGACTTGGGATTTCAGGCGATACGACATCGGGCACGACACGGTCCCTGAACTGGGATATGGCCACTGGTGCCGGACTGGTGTATGAAACCGCGCCTTCGGATGTCAATCAGATCGGCGAAGATCCCGTGCCTTCGGCTTTTGCCGGACAGACCACGGGATGCCTGACCGGAGACAGCTCGCACGATTCCGACAACCAGATCATCTATTACGTCCTGACGCCGCGCTGATAGGTGTTTGTTGCGGGAGAAAAGAAATACTGCTTAAATCTTTTTGAAAGGCAAGAATACTTTGCAAGATCTTGGCAAACGGCACTCGCAAAGCAGTACAGCAATGAGAACTATACTCCTCCTGATCGGATCAAATATTTTTATGACCTTCGCATGGTATGGTCATCTCAAAGATTTAAACAACAAGCCGCTATATATCGCGATCCTTGTCAGTTGGGGCATTGCCTTCTTTGAATATGTCTTGCAGGTTCCAGCCAACCGCTATGGCTATGGCGTGTTCACTCTCGGCCAGTTGAAGATCATACAGGAGATCATCACCATGATTGTTTTCGCTGGATTTGCGTATTGGTATATGGGCAAGCCGCTGACGCTAAATTACCTCTGGGCCGGATTATGCATGATCGGCGCAGCTTATTTTATATTCCGCGATCAGGGCGCGGTTTCTTAATCTATCGTTAAGCTATTGCGGCGCTGTAACAATTCGTCATTAAATTTATCCAAATCTGAAACGATTGAGATTGAACTTATCCACAAGGATATGGTGCAATGAATAAAGGCGTTCATGGAAGCGCCGCAACAAGAACAGGTTTTGGGTATCGCATGAATATTAAATCCATACCGGCATTGCTCGGAATTCTAACCGTATTCTTTATTTCTCCATCCGCTCACGCTTTGGATCAATTGCCGCTGCCTGAAGCAGGCGTGTCGCCCGTGCAGGCCGAAGTCACCGAGTTTGCCAGCCTTGACGACCATAAATCATCACCCGATATCTGCGGCAAGATATTGATACAGCCCGCCTACAATGCCCAGAAAATAAAAGCGATCAAAGCCTATCGTCAATGCCGCGCGGAACACGCGCTCCAGCAGCTTGCCGTATGGCGCTGGCAGGATCATAAACAGAACTGATTATTTCCCTCGTACAAAGATAGAAGCGTTATTGCCGTTCGGAAGATCAACCTTCCGAACGGATTTTTTTATATTTGCGTCGCCATATAAAATCCGCAGGTTACCAGAAGCGAGATGGCAAACGCCGCCCATGATGTCCAGCCGATACGCGGCATTATTTTTTTCATCGTGGCCGGAGACGCAAGTCCTGTCAGGGATTTTCTTAAAACATGCCCTGCAAAGATCTGCGACGACATGACGATAATGAGCGTGCCCAGCAGACAAAGAAATACATCGCATAAAATAGCCGATAGAGCAGGATCGAGCGGCAGGCCGTTCAATTGTTGCGGCAGGCTACTGCGCAAGTTTAGAAAATATGTCGCGGCGATAGCGGTAAATAAAACTGCCCCGCTGCCAAGCCCGGCCAGGCGCGGTTTATGCGTAATGACCTGCATTGCCTGATTGGCATGCATGATAAAGCGCAATACTTTATCGGACGAAATTCCGACCGGATATTTCTGCAGAAGTTTCGACAAGGCTTTGCGTGTTTGCAGCTGGCTTGCGGCAATGACGATCGCTTCGCGCAGGATGCGGTATTTCGCCGAGGCGCGTAACGCTTCCCCGACATTGCCTTGCCCGCCTGCGGCTCCGGCCAATAACCCCTGCCCGCGTTTGGTAATCTCATCGAGAAATTCCGGGCCTTTTATAATCTCGCCGTTCCAGCCGAGTATGGTGCAGGGAATTTTGCGTTTGCCAAGCCTGAACACGATTTCGCCATACGGTACGCGGACATTGTAAATGATCGGGATATTTTCCGGGGGCTCGTCTTCATGCCAGCTCGGCGTCTCGATTCCCAGATCGATATCGCCCTTTTCTATATAGCGCAGCGAAAAAGCATCGAGAAGCTTGGTAAGTTCGATGGGCAAACCCTGACGGTCGTAATTGAAATGCAGATGCGCGATCAGTTCTACTTTTGCCAGATGTGAAATCGTGCCGCTGCCTTTACAATTCGCGCAGGACGTAACTCCCGCTCCCTGGCAATTCTTGCACTTTACCTGCCCCAGCCCCTGGCAAGCGGGACATTGAACACGCCGCCTTCCGCGGCATCGTCCGCAGGGAATTTGCTTGCCGTTTTGCGTGATGCTGCCTAAGCCGCGGCAGCTCGGGCATAAAATGTCATGTCGCCCGTGACAGGTCTGGCAAGCCATCATTTTTTGCCCTGCGCATTTCGGGCATGTCATTTGGCCCGTCTGGGCACAAACCCGGCAGGCTTCATGGCTGACATAATCCTTGGCCAGCATATCGAGCTTAAACGATTGATCTCTGGCGCCATATCCTTTATCGGGCCGCGTCAGCACCGTTTTTACGATCGTGTCGCGGTCGCCGGGATTGCGTTGGGTCTGGACAGGCATATTGCGCAACGCCGCTTCGAACGCTTCCGGCGTACCGATCATCTCGCCTTTTTCAATTTTGCCGGGAACGCTTTTGCTGGAATATTCGGTAGTTAGCCGGATAAAACCTTCGGCACGAAAGCTTAAGATCTGCGCTGAAACAGTCTCTATGGATACTTTATCAAGCTTTAGCCCGTTTCCTTTGACCAACCCTTTCATTTTGTCGAGCGCACGTTTTTGCACCGTCTCATCGATGGTTGGCAAAGGCGCAGGCGCTTCGGGAAAGGTGGGCGGCTTCAGCATGCAGGGTTACTTATCATAGACTTAAATATGTATCAAAGCTTGAGGCGATAGAGTAAAGAGATATGTGTCATCCATTGGAGGTAGAACTATGAGATTCCAGATTAATATCGATTGTACGCCTGAAGAAGCCCGTAAATTTTTTGGTGTGCCTGACATGATGCCAATGCAGCAAGCCATGATGGACCAATTGAATGCCCATTTAATGGATAAGATGAAAATGGACCCTGAGGGTTTTACCGAAACATGGATGCCGACTCTGTGGAAATGGACCGAAATGCAACAGAATTTCTGGAAGCAGATGGGCAGCATGGGCAATGTCAATATTAATCCGGACTCTTCGAAACATAAATGAGCGAACCGGATACAATTTATGCACTGGCAACCCCGCCGGGGAAAAGTGCGGTTGCAATTGTGAGGGTATCGGGACCATTTGCCCATTTAAGCCTGATGAAACTGGCCCCTCAACAACGACTGCCCAAATCGCGCCAGGCTTGTGTGCGCAGCATTTTTACGTCTAAAGGAGATAAGATTGATGATGCTCTGGTGCTGATTTTTGCTGCGCCAAATAGCTTTACTGGTGAAAATATAGTTGAATATCAATTACATGGAGGATGGTCAGTTGTTCAATCTTTGCTGCAGCAATTATCGCAGCAAGAAAATCATCGCATGGCGCTTCCAGGTGAATTTACCCGTCGCGCTTTTGAAAATGGCAAGCTGGATCTGACTGAAGCTGAAGCAATTGCGGATCTGATCGACGCTGAAACCGAACTTCAACGAATACAAGCTTTGGGTCAGCTTTCGGGTTCTCTGGAACGTATGTATGAGCGGTGGAAAATCCGCTTGTCTCATACTCTGGCATTAATGGAAGCCGATCTCGATTTTTCTGACCAGGATTTGCCTGAAGATATTTTGTTGCAGGTTCAGCCGGATATCTCGGATCTCGCAGAAGAAATTTCTGCGCATCTGGATGATAATCGTCGCGGCGAAAGAATGCGCAATGGATTTAACCTTGTCATTCTTGGCGCCCCTAATGCCGGTAAATCTTCTTTATTAAACGCACTTTCCCAGCGTGATGTTGCTATTATTTCTCCATTGGCTGGCACGACCCGCGACATTCTTGAAACTCACTTGGACATTGGTGGATATCCTGTAATTTTAGCTGATACGGCCGGATTGCGCTCCGAGACGCCTTCTGATGAACAGGGCTTGATTGAAGCCCAGGGAATAGATCGGGCAAGGAACAGGGCAGAGAACGCCGATATCAAAATATTGTTATTTGATGCTATTGCAGGACGTGACACTGAAACCTATGCATTGAGAGACCAGAATTCTATCATTGTCTACAATAAAACAGACGTAACCAGTGCGCCTGATGACGGTATTGCCATCTCCGCCTTGACGGGGCAGGGGCTTGAGAATTTGCTGCAGCAAATTGTGCAGCAAATTGAATCGATTATGGGTGGCAGGACATCACCTGCGTTGACCAGAACACGGCATCGCGAAGCGCTCGCTAAGACAAAAGAAGCTCTTATCCGGTCTGCAAATGCAGAATTACCTGAGCTGGCGGCTGAAGATTTGCGCTTGGCAATCCGGCATCTGGGATCAATTACAGGTCGGGTCGATGTCGAAGATCTGCTGGACATGATTTTTCGAGACTTTTGTATCGGGAAGTAATTATTTTTTAGATTTTTTTGCCACGGCCATATTATCGACCAAATTAGGATAGGGCCGTCCGGCTTTCTTGGCGCGTGCTTTCGCCGCTTTCTTTTTCGCAGGGGTTAGTTTGGTCGAAGACTTAGCCGACTTTTTCTTTGGATTTGACTTGTTCCAAGGCGCTTTTTTAACCGCCTTTTTAGCAGCTTTTTTGGCTGTAGTTTTCTTTTTTGCCGCGACTTTCTTGGTTCCAGTTTTCTTACGGACTGGTTTTTTTACAGCTGTTTTCTTTTTTGCTTCAGTCATGCCCTACCTACAAGGGTAGGGGTTTTAGGTTCCGTATTATCCGGCAGTCATAATTCCATTGACGAAGATCATAAGTACACTGACCAGTGCCATCATAGTCGCGCCATAAGTAAAATCTATCATTTTGATCCTTCTCTGAGATTATTGTAGATAAGGACAAGGGTATGCAATCCTTATGCCATTTTCATAAATATTTATGTTATGATCGGTCCGATTAACAGGAGTATGAATACGCTTCCACGTATTAAAATCGTCGTTTTATATGCAGCATCAAGCATTTTAAATTCCTTTCTTTACAGGAATTAAGATGCAATAGTCATGCCAATTTACATATCTTATATGACTCTAGCCTTTGATCGCCAATCGACCCGGATTATGGGATAATCGATGAAGGACTTCATCCAGCTGGTCAAGATTTTTGAATGAGATTGTAAGTGAGCCTGTCTGTGTGTCGACCATATCGATGCTGACATTCATGCCGACAACATTGGAAATTTCCCGCTCAAGAGAAAGCGTATTGATATCTTTTTCTTCTGCGCCTTTCTCGATTTTCTTGCCCAGATTATCCATCTTCTTTTTGCCAATGGGAGAATTGCCCTTGTGTTCACCCGCAAGCTTTTCCGCCTGACGGACATTTAGATGGCCTTTGGCAATTCTTTTCGCAAGCTCAAGCTGTGTGCGATCGTCGAGACCGAGCAGGGCGCGGGCGTGACCGGCGGTAATTTCACCATCTTCAACCATACCAACGACTTCTGCTGACAATTCTGCGAGACGAAGCATATTGGCAACGTAAGAACGTGATTTGCCGACTTTCTCTGCGACCTGATCCTGGCTGTAATTAAAAGTATCGATTAATTGTTTTAGAGCGCGGCTTTCGTCGATCGGATTTAAATCCTCGCGTTGCAGGTTTTCGACTAAACCGATTTCAAGAGCGGTTTTATCATCCATCTCGCGGATAATGGCCGGAACCTGATGAATCTGCGCTTTCTGGGCAGCGCGCCATCTTCGCTCACCGGAGATTAATTCATACGTGCCATCGCCGACAGTCCGAACAACGATAGGCTGGATCAAGCCATGTTCGGCGATTGAATCGGCGAGTTCCTGAATCGTTGAATCGTCAAATGTATGGCGTGGCTGGTATTTGCCCGGAACGATTTGAGCTACGTTTAATACGCGGCGACCATCGGATGTTTTGGTTTGCGGCTCCTCGCTTTTGCTTTCACCCTTGATAATAGGTGCAGCCCCTGGCGTTTCACCTTCATCATCGCCAAAAAGAGCATTAAGGCCGCGTCCCAATCCGCGTGGTTTTTCTGCTGCTGACATATTAAGCGACCTGCTCGGTTTGATTTGAATTTATAGGAGTAAGCATATTTCTCTCGCGGCGAATAATTTCACTGGCAAATTGGATATAAGCCTGAGATCCAACACATTTCATATCATAAACAATGGCAGGCAAACCGTAAGAGGGCGCTTCTGATAAACGGACATTACGAGGAATAACCGTTTTGTAGACCTTGTCACCAAAGAATTCTCGCACATCGTCTGCCACGGCACTCGATAAACGGTTTCTCGGATCAAACATGGTTAAAAGAACGCCATGGATATCAAGCGCAGGATTAAAAGCTGCTTTGACGCGATCGATTGTTTTTACCAAGTGGGAAAGCCCTTCTAATGCATAAAACTCGCATTGTAGCGGAACTATGATCGCATCGGCGGCAACGAGCGCATTTAATGTTAAAAGCGACAAAGAAGGTGGGCAATCGATGAGAACATAATCATACGGCATCGGTCTGCGTAAAGCCTCGCGAAGACGATATTCACGACGCTTTGTAGTCACCAGTTCGATTTCAGCACCGGATAAGTGAATGGAAGAGGGTAAAACAAAAAGGTTTGGGACCTTTGTTGTAACAGCCAGCTCTGCCGGGTTTAGGTCTTCTTCAAAAATAAGGTCATAAGCACTTTTGCGAATATTAGAGCGTTTGACGCCTAATCCGGTACTGGCATTTCCTTGAGGGTCCAGATCGATAAGCAAAACACGCTTGCCGACAGCAGCCAGTGCCGTTGCCACATTTACAGTAGTAGTGGTTTTACCAACGCCGCCTTTTTGGTTACAAACAGCCAGTAGACGCGGAATTTGCCCTTTTATGCTCGAAATATTAGCTTTTTTTAGAGAAACAGGCTGACGAGGAGCTGCGTTGGCAGCATCAAGAGCTGAAATCATTTTACACCTTATTGTTTGGAAGAATTCGACTTTACGGGATTCGTTTAATATTGGTCAACAAAATTATACGTCCATTTATGTCTGTTTGACTTTGATAAAGTGAATAATTAAAGTCAAACAACATTCTTGCTTCTGAAACTTCGTTTTCAATCTGAACGCCTTTTAAAAAAATTAAATTTATTTTTTTATTTTTTGACCACCACTTTTCAGTCAGGGTGAGTAGTTTATTCAACGGGGCTAAAGCTCTCGCCGTTATAAAGTCCGGAGGTAATAAATCCACAGCTTCTACACGCGCGTTGTGGATTGTAACGGGGATATTTGTTTCACGTGAAACAGATTTAAGAAATTGACATTTTCTTTGATCGGATTCGATTAAAAAAATGTTTAAACCTGTTGCAGCCAGCACTAAACCAGGAAAGCCTGCTCCAGAACCAATATCGTAAATTAATTTTGCATCAGGTGGAATAAGTGAAGCGATTTGCAAGGAATCTTTAAAGTGCCTATTTTTAGCATCTGGAACAGTTGAAGGCGCTATAAGATTTATTGTTTGTTGCCATCTATTTAATAATTCCAGATAAGCATCAAGTTTTACGTTTGTTTCACGTGAAACATTATACTCTGGCAGATTAAGCAGCATTGCGGTTTTTTTGTTTCACATGGCGCAGAAGGGCTGTTAAAGCGGCTGGTGTAACGCCTGGAATTCTAGATGCAGCACCCAAAGTTTCGGGTTTAGCCTGATTTAGTTTTTGCTGAATTTCTATTGAAAGACTGCCTATTTGTGAGTAGTCCATATTTTCAGGAAGATGCAAAGATTCGTCTTTTTTAAAAGCGATAACATCGGATTCTTGACGATCCATATAGCCTGAATAAATAGCGTCAATTTCCAATTGTTCACGAATAAAAGAAGGAATTTTATTCATTTCGGGCCATATTTTTGTCAAATCATCCCATTGAATCGTTGGATATCTTAAAAGCTCCAATGCCGAGCGTCTTTGTCCATCCATCGTAATCTGGATGCCAAATTTAACCAATTCATTGGGTGTCATTTTCAGTGTTGACATTAATTCGCGGCCAATTTTCAGCTGGCCAGATTTTTCAGACCAAGCCAAAATTCTAGGGGAGGTGACGCAACCGATCTGAATTCCTAGATCAGTGAGGCGTTGATCCGCATTATCGGCCCTTAATCTTAGTCTATATTCAGCACGGCTTGTAAACATACGATAAGGTTCAGGAGCGCCGCGTGTGATAAGATCGTCGATCAAAACGCCTATATAAGCGGTCGCGCGGTCAAGAATAAAACTTTTATCCGGCTGTAAAACCGATAAAGCCGCATTAATTCCGGCCATAATTCCTTGGGCGCCAGCTTCTTCATACCCTGTCGTTCCATTAATCTGGCCAGCCAAAAAGAGATTTTTTTGACGTTTGGATTCCAAAGTGGATTTTAGATCGCGCGGGTCGCAATAATCATATTCAACGGCATAGCCATATTCCAAGACCTCGACATTTTCGAGTCCCTGAATAGAACGCAAAATTTCATCCTGAATATCTTCGGGCAAAGATGTCGAAATACCGTTTGGGTAAACCGTATGATCATCAAGCCCTTCCGGCTCAAGGAAAATCTGATGCCGTTCTTTATCCGCAAACCGCATAATCTTGTCTTCAATCGACGGGCAATAACGCGGGCCTTTACTTTGAATCTGGCCTGAATACATCGGTGCCCGGTGGATATTATCCTGAATAACCTTATGGGTTTTCGCGCTTGTATACGTCATATAGCAGGAGATCTGCGGAACGCTAATCTTGTCGGTCAGGAAAGAAAAGGGCACCGGATTTTCATCGGATTTCTGTTCTTCAAGAATAGACCAGTTGATCGTTCTTCCATCCAGCCGCGCCGGTGTGCCGGTTTTCAGCCGGCCCATAGGCAGGCCTAATTTTTCCAAAGTCAGCGCTAGTCCGACAGACGGACCTTCGCCAACGCGTCCAGCCGGAATCTGTTTTTCGCCGCGATGGATAATACCGCGCAAAAAAGTGCCGGAGGTAATAACAACCGATTTCGCGCCGAGTTTTTGACCGTCTTCCAAAGTAATGCCAAAAATAGCATTATTTTCGATAATTAAATCTTCAGCCGAACCCTCGACAATTTCTAAATTTTCATAATCATTGAGAATGCGTTGCATGGTTTCACGGTATAATTTCCGGTCGGCCTGCGCTCTCGGGCCGCGAACCGCCGGTCCCTTGGAGGCGTTCAGCATTCTAAACTGGATCCCGGCCTGATCGATGACGCGGCCCATCAGCCCGTCAAGCGCATCGATCTCCCGCACCAGATGGCCCTTGCCCAAACCGCCAATCGCCGGGTTGCACGACATGACGCCGATCGTATTTTTCTTATGGGTCAGAAGGGCTGTTTTTGCACCCATCCGCGCCGAAGCCGCCGCCGCTTCGCAACCGGCATGCCCGCCACCGATTACGATTACGTCATAAGAAGCTTCGAATAAATTTTCCATGCGGCAATTGATACATCAGCCTGTGGATAAAAAGCAATCAAATAGCTTTATCAGAGCCAAGCGGGGATACCGGCCCGGGATGGATAAATGAAGAGCATGGAGCCGGAAGCCGCCTTGACGGGGCAAGGTAAACACAGACCATATTCGAACAGATCCGGACAGATAAAGGGGGGGGGGCGGGATTGAATGAAGCGGGAAACAGATTGTCCTGACTCGAGCCAAGGCTCGTCACAATCGCGTCACCGCAACTATCTCATCTGCTATCGTAAATTAAAAAGAAAAGAGCCATAAAAAGCCATCGAAAAGATTTTTGATATGAGCCGTTCTTGCGGGAGCCATCGCCTCTTGCTCACTCGCATGGAGCGCGAACAGTTCGCTTCAATATGTGATGAATTTTTCTGCATTGACGGTTTACTGTTTCTTGCACAGACTGCGCATGTATTCAAAAGCTATCTGGGAAGGCTTCATGATGTTCATAAAAATAAAGCCACCTTGAGCCAGTGCTCGGTGAGATAAATTATTTACACAAATTTTTAGGAGAGTTTTTCATGAAAATGATTTTCAAAAGATATATTCTAGCCCTGTCAAGTGTGTTGATTATATCGTTTTTGTCCGTTCAAAGCTTTTCGGCTACTGACATAGTTGCATCGCGTCCAAATCCCATCATTCCAGGATGCACGAATAATCCCTTACATAATAAAAACAAAATGGTCATGGGGCTGGATAATGTCCTCTTGTATGTTGAAACTGACGAGAAGGTTCCCGAGGGTGAAATCCTTCCTTACCAACTTAAAAAGAAAGCTCTAACAGAAAGATCTATTGCAGCGTTAAAGTCCGGCGCACTTAGATGTATGCAAAGCGAAAACCCAGACGAATCGCTTAAAGAGCCTATTATTTTAACTTCTAGAAATGACCCTCGAATTCTCGATAAGAATAATCTAACTGTAATTATACAGACAATCTATTTTTCAAAGAAAAGATACACGCTTGTAGGGCCATTTTTCCTGATAAGTGGAAAAGTTTTTAGGCCGGATAACAATGAAAATTTGATTAAGGCTATGTCTGAGGTTGTGGGATGGCAGCCTGTTTTTCCAGAAAAAATGAGCGATCGTGAAATTGAGACTATGATAAGTAGCGCATTAGGGCACTTAAACGATTAGTAAAAATGGGGGAATAAATGAATTATGATGATTATAAAGATCTCCTTTTAAAATTTAACTGGAGCGGGTTAGGTTCTTCAACAACAGCTACTGTTTTCTCATCTGCTATCGTAAATTAAAGAGAAAAAGAGTCATGAAAAACCATCGAAAAGATTTTTGATATTAGCCGTTATTGTGGGAGCCATCGCCTCTTGCTCTCACATGGAGTACAGCATATCCGACGAAGGCCGCGATAACCGGAGATATTGCAACCTTATTTTGCATCAAATAAGTTTACAACCGATGGTATAATTCAAGAAGCTTTGTCGCGTTACGTTTTGACAAGCGATACTTTGTGACGCATCATTTCAAAATTAATCAGGGGAGATTCGATGAAGAAATTATCCAAGAGACAACAGGTCACAATATTCTCATTAATTTTGGCATGTCTAGTTTTCGCGATATATCTTTTAAGCCGCGAAAGTCAGAGTTTAAATAGGGATTGTCGTCGTGATCAAAATGGCGAGTGTTTGCCTACGTACATTAATAAAGGCAAAGGATTTCATACAAGATAATTAAGGGAGAGAGTAATGCCATCTTATAATGATTATCAAACCATTCTCTTAAGTTATAATTTCATAGGTGGTGCAGGCCGATCTCAGGTTCCAAATTCATCCAGCGATGCTCGCGTTGAAGTCGATCAGGATGTAAATGGGTTCTATCAGTTTTATTATTTTATTCTGGCAAGCCTGTCGGAAATGGACAGTCTTGGTTATTATGATACGGCCAATAATGATATCGATAATGACAATTATTATGATCGAGAATATTACTATTTGCCAACTGGAAACGATCCCGCTGTAACCAACGCTTATCAGTTAGCTATTTTATCATCAGTTCTTAACCCAAGCAATTATGGTGTAAGCTTTGAAGATGTAGCAAAAATCAATTTTAATTATGGGACAACATCAACGGCGCATATTGTTATCGCATCCTCGCAAATATCTCATCTGCTATCGTAAATTAAAGAGAAAAAGAGTCATGAAAAACCATCGAAAAGATTTTTGATATTAGCCGTTATTGTGGGAGCCATCGCCTCTTGTTCTCTCGCGTGGAGTGCAGCTTATCCGACAAAGGCCGCGATAACCGGAAATATTGCAACATCATTTTGCGTCAAAGTAAATTTACAACCGATGGTGTAATTCAAGAAATTTTGTCGGTTGCGTTTTAACAAGTGATACTTTGTGATGCACCATATCCAGAAATTTGTAAGGGGAGATTCGATGAAAAAATTATCCAAGAAACAGAAAATCATTATCGCTGCTTGCTGCTTGCTGCTTTTTGCTTATTGCTTGTTAGATTTAGAAAAAATGAATCAAAGTATAAGCGGAAAGCATAGCGGTAACCTTAAACATGAAACAGATTATTATAAACAGCTTGCAGATGAAGCTAACAATAAAGATCAAAATAAGCAAAAACAGGGGCGTATTACCGCAGGTTGCTATAAGGAACCGGATGGGAGCTGCATTGGGCAATAAGTCTTTTCAGGGAGAATAAATAATGTCTTTGTATGATAATTATATAAATCTATTGCTAACTAAAAATTTTATAGGAGGAGGCGGGCAAGATCTGTTGCCGGAGATATTGCAACCTCATTTTGCGTCAAAGTAAATTTACAAGCGATGTTATAATTCAAGAAGCTTTGTCGCGTTGCATTTTTTAAAGCGATACTTTGTAATGCACTATATCCAGAATTTATAAGGAAGATTCGATGAAGAAGTTATCCAAGAAACAGAAAATCATTGCCTGCTTCCTTCTGCTTGCTGGTTTTTGCTTAATTTACTCATATAATAAAAATTCTCAATCTGAATATCTTAAAGTAAATGGCAGGTGCGTTTCGCAAGGAAATGGTGAATGCTTGGAATTTAAATAGCTTGATAGGGGAGATTCGATGATAAATTCTGCAAATATTTTCATTATAGTTTTTATACTAATATTTTTTTCTATAAACCCGAGCCAAGCTGATAATTGTGAGGGCATAACTGAGAGCAGGCTTAATATCCAAGTATATGCACGGTCATCGCCTCTGAAGGACATCAATAAGATTAGCATCCTTCCTCAAATAGATTCTAAACAAGAGATATCGAAATCAGGAATTGATTTGAGTCATTTAGAAAAAATAACATTTTGTTTATATAAACATGAGGTTGCAAAGTACAAAAAAAATATCACCGTTTCTTTGATTAAGCCTGATGAACTAGCAAATGAAAATGAAATTCAAGATAAAAATAATTTAATTGTTTTTGTCAGAGTGGGAGCAGATTCAAGTTTGCCCGGCATATTTCTTTTGCAATCGAGTTTTTTTAGAAGCGGCTCGCAGGACTTTGATATCATTACAATGCAATGCGCGAAAAACTTCCCCGCCAAGAATAATAAGTCTCAACAACTTGAGGTTTTGACGAGCGCTATCCAAAGTTGTATCCCGTCAACAAAATTATAAATCGAGGATGTTATGCTGGATGACCATGAAATCTCGATAACAATATACGATACTTCTCAGAATCCAGGCTCGGATGATTTTATCACCATGACGGATAACGGCTCCAATACCGATGTCGCGGTTGACCGCGACGGCGCGGGTTCCGCTTATTCATCGCAAGCGATTGCGGTCATCGCTTACCAGACGGGGCTAGATGCCGATGCGATGCTTTCCAATGGTAATTTAATCGCCGTCTGACAGGCGCGGTTCATTGGCGGTCAATTCCTTAAATGTCCGCGCGCGGTAGGATTCATAGGTGCCCTTATAGGAAATATCGAGATGGAGGGTGCCGCCCATGCGCTGGCCAAGATTCCTGTCAAAGCTTTGCAGGTAATAATCCAGGCGCGTCATGAAACGCTCCATTTGCGGCGCGCTTAAATTAAAAATTCCCATCGCTTCTTTTTGCGTATCCTCATGGGCGAGCATCAGCATGCGACGATAGAATTTACGCTGTTTCTCGATATTGGAAATCTCAATCGCGGCGATGTATTCGTCTTCGTTCGCGCCGTTATAGGAAAAGTCATTCAGCGAGACGGGCTTGATTTTGCTGCGCTTCATTTCTTCGGTTCGCGCATAACAGGTTTCAAGCAAGGCGGTATCGAATTCTTCTTTCGAAAGCGAAGGGTTTTCGAGTTTCAGATGCACGAAGTAACGGCTGTCCGGATCTCTTTTGTTATCGAAGGCGACGATGGCTTTGGGCGCATTGCCGAGCTGCCAGAAAATATGCCGGCGGTCATAAGCGGGTTTCGGATCGCCGGGGTTATAATGCGTGTAATGGCCCATGGACGAGAAATCCATATCGCGCAGAAGATGGGTGTAGAATTCAATGCGGGTGTCCGGGGAGAGGAGGCTTAACTCCTCCGCAAATGCCGGATGAAAGTAAGCCGTTTTGTTCATGAAGATGAGGCTATAATACAAATAAATTCAAGTCAAGGAAAAAAGTCCTATAGATGGATTTTAACCCGCCGCGTGTTAGCTTAATTAAAGATGATGAATAACCGCTTTACGGGCATGCTCAAAACCTTGTCGTGGTGGACGGGGGTTTTGTATTTATCGGCCTTTGTCCTGAATACGGGTTTGCTGTGGTTTTTGATCCGCAAGGCCAATGCCTGTAATTTTGTCGAGACGAATATCATTTTCGTCGCCTGCGGCGGCGGATGGGGCGGGCGCTTTCTCGATATTTTCCTTCTCTATTTCTCGCCGCTGGTCGCGCCTGTTACCGCGCTGCACTGGCAGTTATTGTTCTCGCCGCAAATCGTCAGCGAGTCTCAGTATCGTTTGCTGGTCTTGTTTTTTATCGTTTCGGTCTTTGTAATCGGATCGTCGCTGTCGGTTCTGCGCAAAATGGTGAAAGGATTTCTTATCCGGCGGCATGATCGCGAGGCCGGAAAACATGCATGGATCATTCTTGGCATCATCCTGATGCCGGCGCTGTTGAGCTTTGCCTATCGGCTTTATCTCGCACCGCCTTCCTGGTCGCAAACGACGGTGCATGTCGATATCTGGCATGGCCGCTTCGATGTTCCGAGGGAGATGATCAGCGAATGGAGCATCCTGCCGCGTCCGCGCCCTGACAGCCGGCCCAATGAATATTCGGCAAGGATCGTCAGATGGTGGAAGAGCGTGCCGTATCTGACGTTCGAATATGATCTGGAACGCGAGATCGGCGAAAACGGACCTGACGAGAAACTACAAGTGCAGGTCAATCCACATTACGTTGCAATGGACGAAGCGGCCAGAAAAACAGCGCTGGAAAAAATCATCGATTACCGCATTAAGATCAAAAGTGAAGCCGATGGTGTAACGCCGATCTATCAAACCGCGCCGGACCTATCGAATGGATGGCAGATTTACAGGCCGGGCGTATTCACCGAAGATGTTTTTTTCGATCTTTATATCCGGCGCGACAAGGCGGGAAAAGCGGAACGCATCCTGCAATGCACGCCGCGATATGCCTGCGCCGCGAAAACGAGATTTTCCTGGACTGCCTACCCGTGTCGCGGCAACGATAATTGCAACGAATGCAAAAAAATCTGCACCGAGCTTTCGCTCGGCACAGAGAATTACGATATCCGTTATACGTTCGATAAAAGAAACCTCGATCATTTCCCGGTCTTTGACGAAAACATCAGGAAAACGATCGAGGCTTATTATACGCCGAATAATTGATTAGGAAGCCAGCCTGACCTTGCGGTTTTCTCCGGCCTCAGGCTGTTCGCCTGTAAGTTTTGCCTTCACATATCCGTAAGCGTGAACGAATTTGGATGATGGCGCATCCCAGTACTCGGCAGTCTCGGGTTTAAACTTAATCAGGCATATATTCGGATCGTCTTTACCTTTGGGGAACCAGACCGTCAGGGCTTCACTCCAAAGTTCATCTATCCGGCTTTTATCCGTTACAATTTCCGATGTGCCGCTTAAGGACACATAGTTGTTGCTGTCGGGATCGGAATAGCTGACCAGCATGGCTGAATTAGCCTTGATCTCGGCGACTTTGGGCGAGTCTTTCGACGTGAAATACCATAGCTCGTTGCGGCTATCGGTACTGTCTTTCTGCTGGGCCGCCATCGGGCGTGAATACATTTGTCCGTCGGTGTCCAGTGTTACCATCATGGCGAATTTGATATCCTTGATCAGGTTGAATACCTTGTTGCGGGCTTCTGTTTCGATTTGTGCGCTCATCTTATCCTCTTATGTTTTAAGGCCAACAGCCGAGGAGGGCGAACCGTTCCTTCATAAGATTTGGGGCTGGAGTTCCGGCTGCGGGTTAAGACGCGTATATTCCTCCTGCATGAGCCGGATATAAGTCTTGAGATGCCATGGCGACGGCGTGAAAGGCTGGATGTTTTTTACCTTCCAGTCGGCGGGCTTTTCGTCCAGACCGTGAACATTAAAACTTCCGTCGTATCTTAAACGGGCTTCCTCGATCCGCTTCTGAAAGAAGGGATTGAGAAATTTACCGTTGGATGGGCTTGCTATCACCAGGTCTTCCGTCGTTTTTATGCGAACGAGATGATCGATCACCGCAACCGTTCCGTTCATTTTGAAATCTACCGGATCGCAAATTTTCACGCCATGGGCAAAACCGTCATTTTCATGGCGGCACGGAATGATGTCGACACCGACGATGTTGTCGTTGCTATCCTTATAAAGATTCCACACAATCCCGCGATCTGCAGATTTGTCATCAAAAGGAGAGGGGATCACAAGAATATTTCCGCGCTTGAGCTGAAAAAACTCGAAAGAGATGTCCTGAAAATCATCCGTCAAGGATTTGACTGATTTCTCCGCCGTGGATTTCTTCGTTCCGGAAGTCGAGGGTCTTCCGGTATGCGTTTGCGTTGTAAGGCTTCCTGCGCGATTAATCTGCACGCCGTTGAACAGGCTGGTCAAGCCGGACAGATCAGCCAAAGATTTTATGGATTTAGTCTCTTCCTTTTTCTGACCGATGGCAGGAAAAGGCTTTGCCATTTCAATCCTGCGGGCAAGCTCGTCAGGATTTGTTTTCCACCAAGGCTCGTTCGGGACGGTAACGGCTTCTTCTTTAGCTTCGGTTTTCTCCACACAAGGGGGAATGGTTTCAGCTTTGGTCAGTTCTTCCAAAGCTCTCATGAAAAGAGGCTCTGAAGCGGCGGATTTCAGGAAATCCTCGTGGCGCTGGCGGCGTTCTTCAAGGAGAATCTTGCTGCGTTCGTAGAGAGCGAGATCATAATCATCGTAATTCGCGATCATCAGAGGACGCGGCAGAAGGCAGGGACGAGAAGTTCTTTCCTGCCCGGTCAAAACCATATCGTCGGGACCAAGCTCCAAAAACAGGCTGTGTTCCGCATCGTTCCCTACAAGGCCTTTTTCAAGCGATTTCGATACCGTATTCCAGAATTGAGCGGTACGGACATAGCCTTTCGTTTTCATTGTGTCAGTAAAATATTCGCTGTAGAGCGGAATGATATCTATCCTGTTCGTGCGGAGCATAAGGCCGCTTTCATTGAGGAAAGCGACGGAAGCTTTTTCCTCGATGGGAAAAAGCACGTCATGAGTCAGTATTTTTTCTCCGTTATAGGAGAAGCGCGACGCCATGACGGCATGCGGCGTGTCAGCAGTTTTCTTGAAAACAAATCCATGAATGAGAATATTGCGCGGCCATAAATCGGTTTCGCCGCTATGAGGCAAGTAAGCGCGGACAATGCTGCCGCGACGAATGTTCGATCCGATTTGAATACTCATGATAACCCCTTACGCAAAAAACAGGTTATACGAATAGGCCGGATTTGCCGGATCTGTCAAATTTGACAGGAGGTCATCCCGCAGCGCTTAAGATCAGCTGGTTCAACAATGTCTCGACGGGCGTGCCGGTTTGTTTTGTGCGGGCTTCGACGTCGGCAAGCTTGCCAAGCATGGCGCGGGATTTTCTAGCCGGCCAGCGATTGAGCTGGGCTTTGAACATATCGGCGGTTTTGAAAAATAAGGGCGGCTGCAAGGCTTTCATCGCTTCATCCGCCGACTGGCCATGAATCTCCATCAAGGATTTCGCCAGATGAAAACGCTGGATATGATTTTGTAAGCTCCGCAAAATCACGATAGGTTCCGAGCCTTCGTCCATCAGGGTGCGAACCGATTTCATGGCAAGCTCTCGATTACCGCCGGTAAAGGCGAAGGTAAAATCGTCGAGTGAATAAAGGCCGATATCGCCACAGGATTGCTGAACATCATGCAGGGATATATTTTTCTTTGCGCCCATATATAGAGAGAGCTTTTCGATCTCCATGCGCGCCCGCGCACGGTCGCCTTTGACCGCTGAAGCCAGATAGGTGACCGCATCGCCGGAAATCGTAAGTCCCGCTTCACGCAAGGCGTCCCGTATCAGGGCGCCAAGGGCGCGCTCATCCTCGACATAGCAGGGAAGAGCGGCGGCATTGCTTTCCGCTTCGCACAGTTTGCGAAGGGAATCCTTAGGCTTCAAATCGCCCGCTTCGAGAACGATCAACGTATCGGGCGAAGGATTGTTTTTCAGCCATGTTTTCAACGGCGCGGTGACTTCGTTACCGGCATCGGTGATGCGCAACAGGCGGTTACCGCCCATCAGCGATCCCGCATTGGCTTCGTCGGATAATCTGGCAGGATCGCTCTCTACAATCTCTCCCGTTAAATGCGCGGCATTGAACGGGTCATTGATATCGGCGACTTGCCCCTTGCACAAAAGCTGGCTGCGTTCCTTGACAAGTCCGCTATCGGGACCGTAGACGAGGATAGCGCGGATATTTTTATCCGGCGCTTTTAAAAAGCCTTCAATCTGTTTGGTCTGAAGCTTCATCTATTGAAATAGAGCGATAATTGCAGCTGGGTCTGCCGCGCAAGATCACGAAGCGCATTTTCCGTGGCATCTTTTTCAGTCACATTGGTTGCGAATTCAGAAGGGAGAATATTGTAGCTCGAAACACTTCGCAGTGAACGACTCAAGACCGCTTCTTTCGTTTCGCGATCGATCAGGGTTATCGTGGTTTGCGCGATAATTTGCGCGCGGGTGGCTTCGGAGCTTTTGGTCAGGTCAAGCTCGCGGTCTGTAATTTCCAGCTTTGAAAATGTCAGGTCATAACGAGGATTTTGCGGCATGCCTTTGGGATGCAGCATATCGACGAGTTCGTTGCGCAAGAACTGGCCTTCCCGATCTTCGATATAAGCGATATCGATCTCGGCCATCGACGCTCCGGCCTCGCTTTTTTCCATGGAGGCGGAATGAGAACCGTACATAGGTTGGAAACCGCAAGCGGCAAGCGGTAGGCAGTAAGCGGTCATGAGCAAAAGAGGAACAAGTGATTTTTTCATGTCTAACCTACAACCACGTTAACAATTCTGCCCGGAACGACGATTACTTTTTTAATGTCTTTGCCTTGTAAAGCTTTTGCCACTTCGTCATTTGCGAATGCGATATCCTGCGTCGTTTTCTGGTCGGCGTCGGAAGGAACGGTGATTTCCGCTTTTCGCTTGCCGTTAAATTGCACGACGACGGTGACAGTATCGTTGGCAAGATATTTAGGGTCGGCTTTCGGCCATTCCGTATTGGCGAGCATGCCGGTATGACCAAACATTGCCCACAGCTCTTCAGTAATATGCGGAATGACCGGATTAAATCCGCGAATTAAAAATTCCAGCGACCGACGCAATGCGGCTTTATCGGCATCGTTTTGCGGTTTGAAACTTTCAGCCATGTTCGAAAGCTCGCGTAAACGGGCCACGGCTTTGTTCATGTGGAAAGCTTCGATATCCTTAGCCACGGCTTCGACCGTCTGATGAGCTTTCTGCAAAAGCTTTTCGGCATCGCCCGAGGCGCCTGTGAAATCGGCTTCAGGCAAGTTCGAGTTTTCGCTGACAAGGCGATAGAGACGGTTGATATAACGCCATGCGCCTTCAAGTCCCGATACAGTCCATTCCAGATCGCGGTCCGGCGGAGAATCCGAAAGGACAAATAGGCGCGCAGCATCCGCACCATAGGAATCGAGAATATCTTGCGGGTCGATCGTGTTGCGTTTCGATTTCGACATTTTCTCGACGCGGCCCTGCGTTACGGGCGACCGATCGTCAATCTTGATCCATTTGCCGTCTTCCTGCATGACTTCGCTCGGATAGAGCCATTTGCCGTCTTTATCCTTGAACGTCGCGTGATTGACCATGCCTTGTGTGTAAAGGCCTAAGAAAGGTTCGCGGCTGATAACCGGATAGCCGCAATCCTGCAACGCGCGCGTAAAGAAGCGCGAGTAAAGAAGATGGAGAACGGCGTGTTCGACGCCGCCGATATATTGATCGACCGCACCCCAGTAATGCGAAGCGTTTTCCGAGAAAGCTTCGGTTTCATTCCGTGCATCCAGATAGCGAAGGAAATACCAGCTTGAATCGACGAACGTATCCATCGTATCGGTTTCGCGGATTGCCTTGCCGTTGCAGGTCGGGCAAGTCGTGTGTTTCCATGTCGGATGGCGATCGAGCGGATTACCCGGTTTGTCGTAGTTGATGTCTTTCGGCAACTCGACCGGCAGCATCGATTCAGGCAAAGGCACCGCGCCGCATGAATCGCAATGCACGAACGGGATCGGCGCTCCCCAGTAACGCTGGCGCACCGCGCCCCAGTCGCGCAGGCGGTATTGCGTGACGCCTTCGCCTTTACCAAGGCTTTCGATTTTTGCGATTGCGGCGGCTTTGGCCTCGTCCGTGGAAAGACCGTCGAGGAATTGCGAATTGGTGATCGTGCCGGGACCGGTATAAGCCTCTTTGGATAAATCGGCTTCGCCCTCGACGGCAGATACAACTTGTTTGATCGGTAATTTGTATTTCGTCGCGAACTCGAAATCGCGCTGGTCATGGGCCGGACAGCCGAAAACCGCTCCCGTTCCGTAATCCATCAGAACGAAATTCGCGACATAGACGGGAATCTGCCAGTTGGCATCGAAAGGATGAGATACTTTGAACCCTGTATCGAAACCGATTTTCTCGGCCTGTTCGATCGCGGCTTCTGACGTTCCGCCTGCCTGACATTCCTTGATAAACGCGGCAAATCCTTCTTTGTCGCCCGCCAGCTTTTTTGCCAGGGGATGGTCCGGCGCGATGGCGATAAAGCTTGCACCGAAGAGAGTATCGGGGCGTGTCGTGAAGACTTCGATTTTATCGTCGGTGCCGACGACATCCCATGCAACTTTTGCGCCTTGCGATCTGTTGATCCAGTTCTCCTGCATCAGGCGGACTTTTTCCGGCCAGCGTTCCAAATTCGGGATGGCGTCTAAAAGTTCATCGGCGTATTTCGTGATGCGGAAAAACCATTGATTGAGTTTGCGTCGCTCAACGGGCGCGCCGGTTCTCCAGCCTTTGCCGTCGATGACCTGTTCATTGGCGAGAACGGTATTGTCGATCGGATCCCAATTGACCATCGATTCTTTTCTATAAGCGAGATCGTTTTTGTAAAGATCGAGAAACATCTTCTGCTGATGCTTGTAATAACCCGGATGACAGGTCGCAACTTCACGGCTCCAGTCGATCGCAAGCCCCATCGACAAAAGCTGCGATTTCATTTGCGCGATATTCGAATAGGTCCAGGTCGACGGATGAAGATTGCGCTCGATCGCGGCGTTTTCCGCCGGCAGGCCGAACGCATCCCAGCCCATCGGGTTTAAAACATTGTATCCTTTGGCTTTGCGGTAGCGGGCGACGACGTCCGATAAAGAATAATTGCGCACATGGCCTATATGAATGCGGCCTGACGGATAAGGCAGCATGGCAAGCACATAGTATTTCGGCTTCGATTTATCTTCCGTGACCTTGAACGTTTCCTGCTCGTCCCAGATTTTGCGCCATTTTTCTTCCGTCTCGCGGATATTATACCGTTCAGTCATCTACTCTTAATTTCGTTAGTGGAAGATATAATTAACCATCATGGCACATAAATGACAATGGGACAGAAAGGGTTTTCTTACTCAAGCAAATGGAATTATCGGTGACTTTGATCGTTGGCCTTGAAAGGAGAATATCATGGAGAACAAAACACCGAAGCCGGAACAGCCGGGCGGCGGACAGGATGCGAACAATATGGGCGGTCCGCAATTCCATCCGCAAGTAGAAAACAAGGACGATACCAGCCATCGTGATACGATGGATAAAAACCAGGTCAGCGACACCCAGATTTTGGATGAAGACCAGGTTCCGCCTCTTTAATTAGAATAAGCCGCCTTCTTCCTTGGCGACGCGCATCTGGCGGGCGCGGGTCAGGATAGCGTCTTCCAGTTTGCGCGATGTATCGGCGGCGACAGGTGCATCGACCCAGCCGCCGCTTCGCTTGACCTGACGGAAAACTTTGACTTTGACGCCGTCTGCTTTCAGTTCGCGACCCATGATAAAGACGTTGAGTTTTGTGCGCTCATTCGGAGAGGACGGATCTGTATACCAATCGGTTATGATCGTACCTCCGAACGGATCGGCAGAGGCCAGAGGCATAAAGGAAATAGTATCGAGAGACGCGCGCCATAGATAGGAATTAACGTCGATGCCGTTATCGCCACGACTATTGTCACGGTCGCGGCTGCCGCCGCCAAGTAATCCGCCTTTGCCGAAAACTCCTTGAGGCTTCTCGTAAATATTCGCGTCGCCCGTCATCGAACGGTCCGCCCCGGTCGGATATTTGGCTTCCCCTTTTCCCAGAACGCCGCAACCGCTCATTCCAAGGATAGTAACCGCCATCAGCGCGAATTTCGAAGAATTTTTCATTGAGAAACCTCTTTAAACATATTCAGTAATAAGGACTTAGCATGGCGTGGGCACCTTCTCAAGGGTGGTCCGAATAATAAGGCACAGTAAAACTTTGTTGCCAAAATATCACTTCCGGCATGTTTCATGGGTATAGCCAAGCGTGGCTTGTTGAAATTTCCTGTGGCGACACTCAAGATGCTTAATCCGGTACTCTCCGGCTCGGATGACAATCTTTTAGGACATTACATGAACAAATTCATTACGTTATTAGCTGCCGCGCTGGTTGCGGTTTCGGCTGCCTCTTCGGCGCAGGCCCAGGAAACCGCCTCCTTTATCCCGGGCGATTTCACGGCTAATGCCGCGCTGACATCCGATTACATTTTCCGAGGCATCTCCCAATCCGATGAAGGGCCGGCGATCCAGGGCGGATTCGATTACACCTATAACGACGAGCAAGACGGTTTTCCGGGGTTTTATGCCGGTATATGGGCTTCGAATGTCGATTTCAACGATGGCGATGAGGCATCTGTCGAGCTTGATGTATATGCGGGTTTGCAAGGGACGATCGACCAGCTTGGCTCAGATTGGAAACTGGGCGGCATTTATTACGCTTATCCCGGCGCGGATGACGATCTTAACTATGATTTCTGGGAGGTCGCCGGATCGCTCACACATGATTTCGGGCCTTTGATCCTGTCAGGCGCCATTAACTATTCGCCCGAATATTTCGGTGAAACCGGCGATGCCTGGTATTTCTCTTACGCGGCTTCGGTGCCGCTGCCGTATGATTTTACGTTCAACGCCCATCTGGGGTATCAAGATATCGAAGATGGCGTTGATTATTACGACTGGTCGGCAGGGTTGGGTTATAGCTGGAACGGCTTTAATTTCGCGGTAAATTATATCGATACCGATCTGGATGAGCCTGAAGAATGTGCAGACGGTTGCTCCGAGCGCGTCGTCTTTACTGTCTCGAAAGCTTTCTAGGCGCGAATCAAATCCGGAAAACCCCGCCCAATGGCGGGGTTTTAAGTTTTCTGTGTCCAATTCACTGACTTCAATGATTTTTCTGCGACTTCCAAAATTCAATTACCCTGCATCAAACATTATAAATCAATAACTTAGCATTAGGTGTCGGGTAAATGTGTTCTTTTTGCCACATAAGGGGATTAAATGTGGCTTCCATGCAAAGCCCCGATTGCTTTTAGGTCTCCGGAGGTAAATATTGGGAGCGTGCCTGTCGGGACTTCTGTCGTCCTGTGGTCACACCACACTACTATGTGGCCCAATACAGGCTGCGATTTTAAAACTTTAAATTGGAGATACCCATGAACAAACTATTGTTGAGCTCTGCTGTAGCAGTTCTCGCTTTGTCTGCCGCTCCTGCGTTCGCGCAAGACGACAGCACATTGAAGCTGAACCTCGGCGGTCACTTCAAAGGCTACGTCAACTATACAGATCAGGACCAAGAACTGATCGCTGGCGAAACAGCCGGTACAAACGATTTCGACATTCTGCGCCAGACTGAAGTTCACTTCGGTGGCGAAACAACTCTGGACAACGGTCTGACAGTTGGTGCGCAAATCGAAGCTGTTGCTGACGGCGGCGAGTCTTTCGATCTTGACGAATCCTACGTCTACATGGCTGGCTCCTGGGGTCGCGTAAACCTCGGTGACGAAGACGGCGCGGCTTACTTGCTTCAAGTTGCTGCTCCATCAGGTGATGACAACATCGACGGTATCCGTCAGTTCATCAACCCGATCAACTACGGCACAGCCGGTGGCCTTGACATCTTCTATGATGGCGGTATCGACTACGCAAACGATCTGGCTGGCAACGCAGACAAGATCACATACTTGACACCAGTATTCTCCGGTTTCCAGGCTGGCGTTTCTTACACACCAAACCTGGATCCAGCTGATCTGGATTCCCGCGGCGGTAACGGTAACTCTCTGAACGATGTCGATACAATTGACAATGTTTGGGAAGCTGCTCTTCGTTACGAAGGTTCTTTCAACAATGTTGGCATGATCCTCGGCGGTGGTTACACATGGGCTGATTCAGATACATCACAATGGAACGTTGGCGGTGATTTCGATATCGGCGCATTCGGTCTTGGTGCTGTCTACACACAAACAGAAGCTGACACAGAAGGCGCAGGTCCACTGCTCGGTCTGACAGATGCTGATACTTGGGTTGTCGGTGGTGACTACACAACTGGCCCATTCAAAGTTGGTGTATCTTACCTGACATCCGATCAAGACGACATTCTTGAAGTTGATCGCTACACAGGCGGTGTGATCTACACATACGGCCCAGGCATGAGCTTCCGCGGTTCTGTTTCTTACGCAGACTTCGATGACGCTCCTGGCGCAGCTGGCGATGCAGATGCTACATCCGTATTGCTTGGTACACAAATCAACTTCTAATTCTTTAGAAGTATAGAAATTAGAAAGGGTCCGGTTTTCCGGGCCCTTTTTTTATAATCGCAATGCCGTATGATATAGGAATGAATATCCAGGAAAATTTTCAAGAGATTAAGTCAGCCATTGCAGGGCGGGTAAAATTAATTGCCGTTTCTAAAAATCAAAGCGTAGAAAAAATTCAGGCAGCATTAATTTACGGTCATCGCCTGTTTGGTGAAAACCGTGTGCAGGAGGCCAAGGCACATTGGGAAGATTTAAAAAAAAGTTACAGCGATCTTGAACTTCATTTGATCGGTCCGTTGCAAACCAACAAGACGAAAGATGCCGTCGCGCTCTTCGATGTCATCCAGACGCTAGACCGGAAAAATCTTGTCGACGCGCTGGCGAAGGAAGAACGAAAACAAAATAAAAAATTGAAATATTTTATTCAGGTGAACACGGGGGGGGAAGAACAGAAAGCGGGCATTGCTGTCGATGGCCTTTCTCTTCTTTTAAAATACGCGCAAGCAAAAGAATTGAATGTTATCGGCCTGATGTGCATTCCGCCCGTCGATGAGAACCCCGATCCGCATTTTAAACTATTAAAAAATCTTGCCGATCAAAATAATCTGAAAGAATTGAGCATGGGAATGTCCGGCGATTTCGAAACCGCAATTAATTGCGGCGCAACGTATGTGCGTGTTGGCTCTGCTTTATTCGGTGAGAGATAAATAATCGTATGATGTAACTAACTATTATAAACCGGAATTCGCTCTTTCAAGTTTGCAACCGCAATCGTCGTATCTTTATCGTCACTGCCGTTAACGGATGCCACCATATTTTCCCCGACGTCTTTGCCCGTTTCGATCTGAACGAGAGCGTTGACAATGCCCGCCGCGGCACCGATCGGGCCACCGAAAGCCGCGCCGCCGACAACGCGCGCCGCCGGACCGATACCGTCACCTGTCAGGTTGCGGTAAATCGTACTGACGACCGGAATATGCTGCAAAGGGTTGATCATGTCGAGAACGTCGAAGAAACCGAATGATTTCTCCTCGCCCGCCGGTTCGGCCAGCGCATTGGCCAGTTCCGGGGTTTTATTACCTTGCGCGGTTTCCGCAAGGGACGCGGTAATTTTTTCTTCCGGCGTCCGGGCTTTGCGCCAGACCGGAACAGAGCCGTTTATCCTGTCATCCAGCGTTTTAGCAAAAGAAAAACTGTCTTTCGCCGCCACCGGCTTTGAGGCGGCGGAGGGCTGATTCCAGATAATGGTTTCGGGCTGGATTTGCATTCCGGAATGGTTTTGCAATAAGCGTGCCGGGAATAATTCTCAGCAAAAGCAACCAGTTATTGTTCGGGTTACTGAATCTGCCCTATGGTTTAAGTTATCTTTGAAAATAATTAAACCGCAACGGCACAACGGATTAAGGGCTTAGAGTTTCTCATTTCGCCAACGCGAACTAAAATAAATGGGTAAGGTAGGATAATTCAGCCGAAACATGAAACCGTTGCGGCGTTGTGTCGTTGTGGTTATCTAGTAAGGTCAATGAAAGCAGAATATTAGTCATGAAAACGGTAAAAGTAATATTGGACGACGCCGTTTTGGCAGGGTTGGTCGGAGAGCAAATTTCCGCTTTGGCGGGAATTTCAATGACCGATACCGATCAGGCGGATATCGTCATTGCGCGGGTTAAAACCCAGATCGATGCACCCCATCTGCTTTTGGGTGGCAGGGCGGAGGAAGGCAGCGAAATATTGCCGTTGCCGCTTCGTCTTGGCGATTTAACTGACCGGGTGCGCTATATCCTCTCGGGCCGCAACCGTTTTGCCCAAACAGAGATCATCGAGTTTTCAGGTTTTACCCTGAATACGGAAGACGGGATGATGACCGATGACGTAAGTGGAGATCAGGTCCGGTTGACCGACAAGGAGAAGCTATTGATTGTTTCCCTCTATGAGCAGGAAAGCAAATCCCTCGACAGGCAGGCGCTCCTGCAAAAGGTATGGTTCTATGCGGAAACGGCAGAAACCCATACGCTGGAAACGCATCTCTATCGCCTGCGCCAGAAACTGGAAGACAGTTTCGGTGTAAAAGATCTGATCGTCACCAAAGACGGAGTTTATACGCTGAAGATCTAGGATTTATATGGCCGCAATCGCGGCCTCGATACTATCGAGAAAATTTTCGCTCCGTTGAATACCCAGTTCGGTAATACCGCGCCGCTCAAGACCGATTAAATCGGAAATGAAAATTTTAATCCGTGCGATATCGCCATCAGAAAAATTCGTTTCGATATGTGATGGCGATTGCTCGGGAATATTGGTCTGGATATTTGAATCATGCACGGCACGACCTACCGCTTGATAAGCGGCGGCGGCGCGCTGATTGATGGTGTTGGACGCTTCATGAATATGGGGGACTGGGGGCGCGGTTTCACCTTCCGGCATAACGACGCTTTCCAAGAAAGCCTTGAGAGAGGCGATTGAGACATAGGCAATCTCCTCCCAGGGAATAGGAGAATAATCACCGTCATGTTCGCTGTCTTTTTTCTTCCGTTTGCTTTCGCTTTCGTCGCGGCGAATTTCCAGTCGCGCATTGGCGCTCTCGACATGGCGCGGCGGAAGCCCGGGAAATATGCCTTCGAGTCTGGAAAACAAAAGGGCTCCTTTATTTTTTCAGCTGCTGTAACGGGGAGGGCGCTCCGGCGCGGCGGTAATTCGCGTCCTGCCAGCTCCATATCGTTTGCATGTTCTGGTTATAATAGGAAACCGCCACGATTTTTGTCATCAGTAACCATTGATCTATACCATCGAGTTTCATCGCGGAGCCGGAATCTGCGGAGAGAGGGATCATTTCGATGACAATTGTGGCTGCTCCATTATTTATCTTAAGCGCCGCCGCGTTGGCGTCGGCTTTTTTCATGGGTATATTCAGAAAAGGATCCAGCTTGTCGGGGATGAGGGCGATATTGATCCCGCCATAGCTGTAGGGAAAATAGATAGAATCCGTCGGCCTTGTCTGTTGCATAAAGCGTGCTTCGAGGCCTGTGAACGGGGAGGTGACGCTTTTCATGTAAACGCCGGAGCGAATGACAATCACTTCGCGTTCCTTGTCAATTTCTTCGTACTCTGCCTCCAAAGCCGGCTTGACGGTCATGATCATGCGGGATTGTTCATCGCCCGGGGCTTTGCGGAAAGCTTCCGTACTGCGGATCGCAGTTTCGGCATCAAGCCGTTTGCCTGTCATTTTCAGAAAGAGAAGATAGACCGTCTTAGAACCTGTAGGGGGAATAAGAAGAGAAGATTTTTCCTGCGCCAGTGCCGTGCCGCCGATAGCAACAAGCGCGAGAGCAAGGAGGAAAAGGTTTTTGAGTTTTTTATTCATGCGCCTTCAGTGTATCATGAGCGGGACAATGAGCAAAGACGGTGAAAAAGACAAAGATTTATGGGACCGCGCAACGCGCGACATAACAAGACTCAATGCTGCGGAAAAAACGGTGCCTTTACCCAGACGGCGCCGGATTAAAGTGAGCAATCCCGTTCCCGACGTAACAATGCCTAAAGGTTTCGAATTGCCATCGGGCGGCGGGATCGATCGCAAGACCGAAGACCGCCTGAGAAAAGGGATGATGGAAATTGATGCCCGTCTCGATCTGCACGGCTACACGCTGACGCAGGCAAAAGAAAGATTGCTCCAGTTTATTGCGATGAATTTTGCATCCGGTAACAGAAGCCTCTTGATCGTCACCGGGAAGGGGCGCACCGAGTCTTTTAAAAACGAAGGGGCGATTAAACGGGAATTTCGCTTCTGGCTCGAAGATCCCAAGGTCAGGGCCTGTATACTGTCGATATCAACTGCCCAGCCGCGTCACGGGGGAAGCGGGGCGTATTATGTTTACCTAAGAAAGAAACGATGATTATCCGGCGAATGAATATTGGCGTGGGAAATCGGGATCGATAATTTTTTCTTCAGGCAATCCGGCTATTTGTGCGATCTGGCGCGCAAGCGCTTCGGCAAAACCGAAATTCCCCGGCAGATAAACTTCTTCCGTATCGATATCGATGGTTTTGACTATGCTGCGAGTTTTTGACAATAAGCTGTTAATCTCATCCTGCAAAGCCGTGACATAAGCCAGATCAACGCCAAGTTCGAAGCTTCGGTTGCGGAGCTTGATGCGGCGCAGTTGTTCCCCGGGCGAGCATTTCAGATTAATAAGCAGATCGGGCTGACCCGCTTTTTCTTCAAGATAGGAAAAACAGTCGTCGATAATACGGAGCGCTTTATCGTCTTCGTTCCGGAATAAAATATTGGTATAGGCGCGGACGTTCAAAACAGACTGATCAAGGACGTTAATGCGGTCATCGGACCCGGTTTTCAGGATTTCATGAAATTTCGACAACACGAACCACATCTGCGACGAAAACCGGAAATTGACCGGATCAGCATAACAATCGGCCAAAAACGGATTGGTATCGAGGACTTCATACAGACAGCGGAAACCGATTTTATCGAGCGCATTGCACAATGTGGATTTTCCTACCCCGAGGCCGCCGACAAGTTCGATGCGCATTATAAATCCCTTACATAAGCTGAAGAACGAATAGAGCAAAGCGCCCTGAGACAAGTCAATTATTCTCGCAGCAATATCCCCATCCGCCTTGTACAGATGAACCGGAATGATTATATTAATCAAAAGGATAAGGGTTTTTAGATGTTTGCACTGCCGGATACAAATTCCACTTCAAGCTTTCTGAATAACGGCGCGGAGGTCTGGGGCGGGTTTATTGCCGTTGTCCTTATTCTCCTGCTCCTCGATCTTTTTGTCTTAAACAGGAAAGACGAGGTTGTCAGCGCGAAGAAAAGCCTGATCTATTCGGCATTCTATATGGTCCTGGCCTGTGTTTTCGGCGGCTGGCTCTGGAAATCATACGGCGCGGATGACGGCGTCAATTATTTTACCGCCTATTTTATTGAGCTGTCGCTTTCTCTCGACAATCTCTTCGTGATGTCGGTCATTCTGGCCTATTTCAATGTTCCAAAGGAATACCAGCACCGTGTTTTGTTCTGGGGGATCATGGGCGTCCTTGTCATGCGCGGGGTTATGATCGGGCTGGGATCGGTACTGATTCAGTCCTTTGACTGGGTGCTGTTCATCTTTGCCGGTTTCCTGATCCTGACAGGGATCAAAATGCTCTTTATGAAAGAGGATGATGGAGGGATGGAGGATTCTGCGCTGGTGGCGTTCTTCAAGAAGCATCTGCGCTATACCGACAAAATCGACGGTCATAAATTCTTTATCAAAAGCAACCATATCGTTTCCGGCAAGCCGGTGACCTTTGCCACGCCGCTTTTCATGGCGCTGGTTTGTATCGAGTTTATGGATGTCTTGTTCGCGCTCGATTCCGTTCCTGCGGTCTTCGCCATCACGACCGAGCCTTTCGTCATCTATACAAGTAATATCTTCGCCATTCTCGGCCTGCGCTCGATGTATTTTGCGATTACGGCGATATTGGAGCGTTTCAAATATATGAAATATGCGCTCTCCATCGTTCTGGTCTTTATTGGCTGCAAAGTCTTTTACAACGAATTCTTCGGCCATATCCCGCCGCTGGTATCCTTGGCGATTACTGTCGGCACGCTTGTCTGCGGTGCGCTGTTTTCGCTGGTTAAAACAAGCCATGAGGAAAAAGCACCGTGAGAATTGCGCAAGTAACGCGTAAAACAAAGGAAACTTCCATTTCCGTTGAAATCAATCTCGACGGCACCGGGCAAACCAGCGTTAAGACAGGTATCGGGTTTTTCGATCACATGCTCGACCAGCTCGGCAGGCATGGCCTGATCGATCTTAAAATCGAATGCAGCGGCGACCTTCATATCGACAGCCATCACACGGTGGAAGATACGGGTCTGGCGCTGGGTGAGGCTTTGAAAAAAGCGCTGGGCGATAAAGCGGGAATCAGGCGTTACGGCTATGGTATCGTGCCGATGGACGAAACATTGAGCCGTGTTGCTCTCGATCTCTCCAATCGCCCCTATCTGGTGTGGAATGTGAATTTCACCGTCGACCGTTTCGAGGCGGCGGGTGGCCCTTCCATGGAAACCGAACTTTTCCGCGAATTTTTTCAGGCGTTTTCACAGGCCGGCGGCATTACCTTCCATGCGGAAACCATTTATGGCAGCAATAACCATCACATCATCGAATGTCTTTTTAAGGCTACGGCGCGCGCCCTCCATGAAGCGGTAACGATAGATCCGCAGGCGCAAGGTAAATTGCCTAGTACCAAGGGCGTTCTTTAATTAAATCGCAGAAGGAACCTTGGGCATCGGAAAGGCATGATCCGTTCCCAATATATCGCGGACACTGGCGCGTTTCTTTTCTCCCTCAGCGGCGCGTATGGTTGCCGCAATGGTAAAAGCGCGATTGGCCATTGAAAGAATTTTATTATTGCTATCCTGAAGGTGGAAGGCACGAGCTTTGATATCTTCCGGCAAGATAACGGATTTGTGTTCGCTGCTGTCCGAGAATTCTTTCCATTCGGCAGTTGACAGTCCGCGAAGTTGAGGCTGGCCACGCATGTGTGTCAGTGTGTTATTCGTTTCACTGCGTTCGCGCCATGATTTCATGATGAAAGCGTCGGCTGCCGGATCATCCCCCATCGGCAAATCGACAAACGCCCTTTCACAAAGCTCAAAATAAACAGGCAGGTCGAGCCATTTTGCGGCTGTAATCCTGACTTTGTTATCGATATTATGCGGCTTCGACATATCGAGTTCTTTCTTAATCAGCGCGGCCATGCCCGTAACAGGATTGAAAACGATAATTTCGCTTACTTTATCGCCGCGCGATTTGCCCAAAGCTTTGGCAATGGAAATTGTATAATCGGACAATTGCCCGCTCCGTCCAATCGTGCCGATCAGAAGCGCCGTTTCGCCTTTTGTCTGGCGGGATACGTCGCGGGCTGCGTCATGGAATTGATGAGGCCGTAGCTGCGATAGGATTTCCCGGCGGATCAGCTTGGTGTCGCCTTTGACACTTTCCTGAAATTTGGAGAAGAGAATTTCTTTCTCAGGAAAACGCTCAAGAAAGGATTCATGCAGGCGCTTATAGGAACTCGACGCCTCACTGGACCATGTTTTTATATTGTCCATATCATTGACCAAAGTAAGAAAGAACGCATAGGCCTGCGCACCTTCCAGCAGTTTTACTTTTGGGTTTTCTTTCGCGGGAAAATTTTCGAAATCACATTGGCGCCCATACCAAACCTGGCGGGCACAGGATTCTGCCATCGGAATTTCCTCCGCCTCTTTCCAGTCGGCCATTTCAGGGGTCATATCATCGGAAAGGAAGACGGCCAGCGACAGGTTTTGAACGCAAAGAAGTTCGGTTGGATTTTTACGCATTTCACACTCTAATTAATTTTGATTATGTATAACCAAAATTAATTAACTTTGTCCAGTTTTATGTAGTTTGCGCTGTGTAATGGCTGCCTTGTGCGCCGGGAAACCCTCGTAATCGGTCAGCGTAGATACAGGCTCCGCCAGCGAGACAAATCCTTCCGTTGTCACGCGACTTAAGGAAGTCCGTTTCAGGAAGTCCCAGACGGAAGTGCAGGAGTGGCTATGCGCCCAACCGCCAGTTGGTAAAACATGATTGATTCCAATGGCATAGTTGCCGAATGAAAAGACCGTATTTTCTCCAATCAGGATTTCGCCCGCGTTTTTTAAGAGAGGCAGATAGAAATCGGGATTGCGTGTCTTAAGCAGTAAATGTTCCGGTGCATATAAATTGGCGACTTCGATCGATTGCTCGATTGAATCGGTGAGGATGATCGCGCCATAGCTCGAAAAGACGTCGCGCAGCCAAGCAGCCTGTTTTTCCGGCAGGGCATCAATGGCAGCAGGCAGATGGTCGCGCACATAGCTTGCCAATTTCTCATCATGGGTTACCAAAAGCCCTGCGGAGTCCGGGCCGTGCTCGGCTTCGTTCAGCAGATCAAGAACCGTGTTATGCGGATCGGCAAATTCATCGCATAAGACAATCGCTTCGCTTGGGCCTGCGGGCATGCCGGGATCGATCACGGAGGAGAGCAACAATTTTGCCGCCGCGACATAAGAGGAGCCGGGACCGAGAACTTTCGCGACTTTGGGAATGGTCTCTGTGCCGTAAGCAAGCGCTGCAATCGCTTGTGCGCCGCCGACTTTATAAATTTCGGTGATGCCGGAAAGTCTGGCGGCATACAGACAAGCAGGGTCGCATTTTCCATCTTCGACCGGTGGCGTGACGACAGCGATTTTCGGAACGCCCGCCAATACCGCTGGAATAGCCAACATATAAAGCGCGGACGGAAAAGCGTTCTTTCCGCGCGGTACATAAAGCCCGACCGACGAGATCGGCGTGACTTTTTCCCCGGCAAAGACCCCCGGTTCGATCTCGACCATCCATTCCGCATCGACCCGTTTTATCTGTTCTTCGTGAAATCTCTTAACGTTGCCAATGGAATGTTGAAGCGCCGATTTTAATTCAGGCGATAAAAGACTTTCCGCTTCCTCGAATTCTTCAAGTGTAACTTTCAGAGAAGAAAGATCAGCCTTGTCAAATTGTTTCGCATATTTGATTAAAGCCGCATCACCGTTTTCTTTTACCTCGGCAATAATCGGTTTTACCGCCTCGACGACATTTTCAATCGTTTCCTGCGAACGTTTTAAAAGGCGGGATTTATCGAAGTCGGAAATATCCGACCATCTGAAATAATTTATTGTCATAGAAACTTTGTATCACATCAGGTTGAAGTCACAAGTCGTTCCCGCTATAAACCCCCTATGACCGACACTGTCGCTATTATCGATTACGGCTCTGGAAATTTGCGCTCTGCCGCCAAGGCGTTCGAGCGTGTCATTGCCGAAGAAAATATGAAATACAAGGTCGTCGTCACCGAGCGCGTCGATGAAATAGCCAATGCCAAGAAAATCGTACTGCCCGGGCAGGGCGCTTTTGGCGACTGTATGCAAGGCCTGAAAAAGCGCAAAGGTCTTGCCGAGATTATTGCGCAACAAGTCGAGAAAAAAGGCGTTCCGTTTCTCGGTATATGCGTCGGGATGCAGCTCATGGCCTCGCGCGGTTTTGAACATGGGGTACATGACGGATTTGGCTGGATACCCGGCAATGTGCGTAAGATGGAACTGGCCGACGAAACGCTGAAGATTCCGCACATGGGCTGGAACACATTAAACATTCTGCAGGATCATCCTGCGCTGCGTCACATCAAACCAGACGATCATTTCTATTTTGTTCACTCTTTTGTGGTTGAATCAAAGGATATGGCCGATATCTATGCGACTTGCGATTACGGCAACGCTTTTGCCGCTATCATCGGTCGCGGCAATGTTATCGGCACCCAGTTCCATGTCGAGAAAAGCCACGAGGCCGGATTACGGCTCATCAAAGGTTTTCTTGAATGGAAAATTTAAGACAGGAAACGGAGCTAAACGTGACCGATCAGAACCAGCAGAAAATCCTGAAACCCATTCCTGCCGTCGAACTGGTCGAAGGCCCTTTATCCGTTGGAGATCTGAATGATCTATGCGACGCGACAGATGCCGCGATTGAAGCGGGCGGCGGCTTTGGCTGGGTATCGCTTCCCAATCGCGATATTTTAGAGCGTTACTGGCAGGGAGTTATCGCCATGCCGGCGCGGATGTTATTCGTGGCAAGGCTGGACGGTGTGATTTGCGGCACGGCGCAGATGATCCGTCCGCCGAAAAATAACGAAGCGCAGTCTTTCGCCATTCATCTGTCCGGTTTGTTTATCGCGCCTTGGGCGAGAGGTCAGGGCATGTCGCGCCGCCTGATGGATTACATTGAGAAAACTGCGGTGAAAGAAGGTTTCGGCATTATCAATCTCGATATTCGCGAAACGCAAGTGGCTGCGATCGCATTATATGAAAGTGTCGGATTCCAGTTGATTGGCAAGCATCCGCATTACGCCCGCGTTCACGGCGAGATCGTCCCGGGCCGCTATTATTACAAAGTGATCGATCCCGATATTTTGAAATAACGAACCCTTTCGCCGTATCTTCCTTTTTGTTAAGGTGCGGCATGATCGTATTTCCCGCTATTGATTTGAAAGATGCCAAATGCGTCCGCCTGTATAAAGGCGATATGAATGAAGCCGTCATCTATAACGAAAACCCGCCATCGCAGGCAAAAGATTTTGAAGAGGCGGGGTTTGACTGGCTTCATGTCGTCGACCTGAACGGCGCGATCAATGGTCATTCGGTCAATGTCGATATCGTGCGCGAGATCATCAAAAGCACGAAGTTGAAAGTGCAGCTCGGCGGCGGTATTCGCGATCTCGACCGTATTGAGCATTGGCTTTCTGCCGGTGTCACGCGAGTTATACTCGGAACGATTGCCGTACGAGATCCCGGATTGGTCAAGGAGGCTTGTCGTTTATTCCCGGATAAAGTCGTGGTCGGCATTGACGCCAGACATGGAAAAGTGGCGGTATCAGGCTGGACGGAAACGTCGGACATGGATGTGATCGAACTGGTCAAAAAATTCAGCGATTGCGGCGTTTCAGCAATTATTCATACCGATATCGACCGTGACGGAACGGGGCAAGGATTGAATATCGAAGCAACGTCAGAATTAGCGAGAGCGACGGATATCCCGGTAATCGCATCGGGAGGCGTGGCAAGCATGAAAGATCTTGAAAGAGTCAAAGCCGCAAATCTGCACGGAACGATCGCAGGTCGCGCGCTCTATGACGGCTCACTCGATTTGAAACAAGTGGCGAGTTTTCGCTGATGCTCAAAGCCCGCGTTATTCCCTGTCTTGATGTTAAAGACGGCCGTGTCGTCAAGGGCGTCGAATTCGTCAATTTCCGCGATGCGGGTGATCCCGTCGAACAGGCGAAATTCTATGATAAGTCAGGCGCCGATGAGTTGTGCTTTCTCGACATTACCGCCAGTCACCAACAGCGCGGCATTATTCTCGACATCGTCAGGCAAACCGCGGAGCAGGTCTTTATCCCATTGACCGTTGGCGGCGGCGTGCGCGAGATTGTCGATATAAGAAATTTGCTTCTGGCGGGTGCCGATAAAGTGTCGATCAATTCGGCAGCGGTCGCGCGGCCCGAATTCGTCAAGGAAGCCTCGGATAAATGCGGTTCTCAAGCCATTGTTGTTGCTATCGATGCCAAATCAAACGGCAAGGGTGGATGGAATATTTTCACCCATGGCGGCCGCAACGATACGGGTATAGATGCTGTTAAATGGGCCGTGAAAATGGCGCAATATGGTGCAGGCGAAATTTTGCTTACTTCCATGGACCGTGACGGTACGAAAGAAGGGTTTGACCTTGCGCTGACAAAAGCTGTCACCAGCGCGATAGATATTCCGGTAATTGCATCCGGCGGCGTTGGCAAGGCAGAGCATCTGGCGGAAGGCATTATAAAAGGCGGCGCGTCAGCCGTATTGGCTGCTTCCATTTTTCATTTTGGCGAAATGAGCGTCATGGATGCGAAGAAAATAATGGCGGATGCCGGAATTCCAATGAGGCTTTAATGAACCAGCATATTCTCGATAAACTCTATACAATTTTGGAATCGCGTAAAAATGCCGATACCGAAATCTCTTATGTAGCCAAGCTGTACAAGGAAGGCGTTGCGAAATGCGCGCAGAAATTCGGCGAGGAAGCGGTTGAAACTGTTATCGAAGCGATGAAGATGGATGCAGGCGATGTATCGGCGCGAAAAACGATGGCCGAAGAATCCGCCGATGCCATCTTTCACCTGATGGTTTTATGGGCGAAGCTTGGCATGGAGCCGAAAGAAATCTGGGCAGTGCTGGAGAAGCGTTTCGGCGCCCCTCCCAGAGACCTCAATTAATTATTCATTTCAGGAAACTCTACATAAACCGAAATCCATCCCGACACGCTGCGCAAGCGGTGCGGCGGACGGACGGGATTGTCGAGTTCGGGCAAAAGTTTTCCGGTCTTTTGATAATCGCTTCGGATTTTCTTTAGGCGGCTGCGCAATTGTTCGATTGCTTGATCGGGTGACGGAGCCATTTCGGCAATTTCAGGAAAAGATTCCGTTGTTGCGCTGTAGAGATGATCTTCATTAAAGCCGGTTGCGTTTTCCTGTTCGAGAACAGGCACGCATTCGATCCAATAACCGTTTCTTGGCATTGTATTCTCCCTGTAAATTGGCAAATCCTGCAATCTCAATACCTTGGCGGTTGCTATAGCGGTTTGCTCATTATTAATTTATTGATTAGCTAATGCTTATATCACGTTTTGGATGACCCCGCAAAATTTTTTTATTTGCTATGTAAACTTATGAATCTTCCGCCGGACTCTTGAGAAAATCCCAACTCTGATATGGGCCGACATTCGTCGGTATTAAATTGCAGGTTGTTTCGACGGATTTACTACTCTAGTTTCTTACTATGGCTTATAACGATAATAATATCTTTGCCCGCATCCTGCGCGGCGAAATCCCCTCCAAAAAAATTTATGAAGACGAGTTCGTTCTCGCTTTTCATGACGCCTTTCCAAAGGCGCCTGTCCATGCGCTTATTATCCCAAAGGGAAAATATCTGAATATCGATGATTTCAATGCGCGGGCATCGGATGAAGAAATTATTGGCTTATCGCGGGCTATTCCAAAAGTGGTGAAAGAATTAGGTTTAGGTGGAAACGGGTTTCGCACCATCGCCAATACAGGATCGCATGGCGGGCAGGAAGTCCCGCATTTTCACCTTCACATCATTGGCGGCAAGAATGTCGGGCCGATGATATCGGATTAGATCCGGCGCTCTAACGGAAAACGGATAACATTGGAAATATTGGCCGGCAAGGGCGCCGGGGCCAGTGACTTCAAGAAGGCCTGTTCGTTTAATATATCGCACACTTCTTCAATTGCCGGATGAACAGCCAGCGCGGCGTCTGATAAAAGCGTCAAAAGATCGGCGGTAAGTTCGAGATCGTCGCGGATAAAATTTTCCCATTCGCTTGTTGCAGGCAAGGACTGGCGCATCCAGTGCGGGGCGTAATCATCGAGTATATAATCGGCATGGGTCAAAAGCGGTTCGATTAGATCGCGCTCATGATGCAGATGCGGGACAAGTACATGAAAACAGCAGGCGAGCGAAATCAGGCTCTCCAGTGGCGACAGATCCTGAAATACCTGGCGAAGTTTGCATTCATCTAGGCTGCAAAGATTTTGATCTTTCGACAGGATAAGGCCGAGCATCGACGGCACCTGTAAATCCAGATACAATCTCGCCAAATCTTTTCCAGAAATCATTTGCATCATATTCGGAACTCCAGTCTGCATTAAGCGCCTGAATTCTTAGTAAATCGTTAATCGCTTTAAGTACGGACTGCGATATGCCATAAACATATCGGGGGAGATCGTCATGATCCGAAAAATAACAGCCGACCATCTTGATATGAACGCGCCGTTTGGATTTTCAAGCGGCTTCTTGGCTTTCACAAACGTGGGGTACGTTAAATACATCCTTACAATTGTTCTAACTTTGATTTTGATAAAGCCTACTTTTGCAGAAAATGTATCGGGTTGGTGGGACAAACATGAAAAGGAATATTCAAAACTTGCAAAACTTAAAGATTGCGATGGAATCTGGAATCTATTCTGGCCAGAAGCAAAGCGGGAAATCTGGAAGCAAGATTCGGACTCTTCGCCCATGTATATTTTCCAATGCACAATGACAGAATAACCATGCCGGGCCATTCGTTTAACTATGCAGACTGGATACGCGATAGCTTGGTTCTGGCTATTCACAGCCAAGGATTTGGTGAACTTAAAAATGAGAAATCAAAAGAGGCATTAAATAAGAATCTCTATTCTCAATTTTTGTTACCAAAGAATGCCAAGGTTGCAGGACCTCATGATAAATTCTTAGATTGCATAAATGACGGTCCATCGGAAGAATGTACAAAAATTGCAGTGCGCGATGAGATTGTTCCTAGCTTTGAAGAATATGCAAAAAGTATAGATGCTTTGATATCTCTAGGGGAAAAACCAAGTTGCGATTTTGTCCCAGCAGAAGCCGTAGATATCTCCGGCACAGGCGGGAATAAATAATGGTAGCGCGTATTAAAACAGTTTCCTTCCGTGGCGTTGATGTCTTAGACATTGATGTAGAAGTCCAGATTTCATCGAGCTTCTTGGCTTTCACAAACGCGGGGTGCGTTAATTGACTAATTATACATCTAAAACGCCGCCACGGTTTTTAATTTTAAGAAATTTTCTAATTTCTGCAATTGCGGGGATTCTGTTTGGATGCTTTCTTTTCCCCACAACTACCGCCCTTCAAAAAATTTTTAATCATGATGGCTACTCTACTTTATCTATAGACGGTTGGTTGCAGTCTACCTTAGCTTCTCCCTTCTTAATTGTCTTTGCATTGCCTCTGCTGCTTCCCTTGATATTTATCGGGTGCATGATAGGAATCATTTTTGAGAGAAGTATAGTTAAACATCTTGGAACTTGGTGCCTTGCAGGCCCAATTGCAGTTTGGTTGACAACTTTAGCAATTCTAAACTTATCGGGCGCATACGATGAACCACTCACGGAGTTTTTAAGAAGTATAAAAGATCCCGGTAATTTTCTATTCCTGATTGGGCCATCATTCTCGTCGTTTATATTTTTTAAGCTAGGCAAGGTGACTAGATGGTAGTCCGTATTAAAACAGTCCCCTTCCGCGCCGTGGATGTTTTAGACATTGATGTAGAAGTGCAGATTTCTTCTGGCTTTGTTGCTTTCACAAACGCGGAGCACGTTAAATGACGTATACGTACATTCTCGGCCTATTTACCGCTCTTTTCTTTGTTCCTTATCTTCTTCCACAAATTTTACCAAAAAAGATATTGGCAGTTTATGTCGCCATTTGTTTTTTGATCGCATCATATTTGTATTATGATGTGCACAGAATCCCTGCGCACGAACGATGGGATGGATTAGGTGGCGCTTTAGCGCAAGGGTTCACCTACCTTATAGGTTTTGGCATTTTTTTAGGTATTCTAGTGCGCAGCGCAGGCTATCTATTTGCGCATAAAAATATTCATAATAAATACTATTTCTATCTACTAATTATAACTCCCCTTTTGTTCTTTGCATGTAATTATGTCCCCGACTCCTATCGTGAGTGGAAGCGTAGAGCCCCAAACGAAAAATGTATATACGGTGTTGCCAATTTAGATCTAGGAAGAACGCACATAGATACTCCAACTCTTTCAATTATTAGCGCGGCCTTGGATGACGGAAATCAGCCAATCAATAAGACAGCAATGCTACATTTTATTTCCAATGAAAGTCTAAGAACATATTGTACGAAAACCAAAAATGGCACATCTCGTTTGGCCGTAAATGCAATGAGTATAAATTTGTCTCGTATTGAAGCAGAAAAACATCATAGTAAAAAATTCAAAGATTTTTGTGTTCATCAAAATTATTTCTTTTGTAAAAAAGAAAGATATTTTGGTGTCGTTCCATACGTGGAAGATTTAAGCCTTTATTACGAAGGACATTACAATGCAAATAAGATGTACGGGGGAGCGGGTGATACACTGATAAAAGAATTAAACCTAGGTAAAAGCAACCAAAGCTATTCTAAATCCAACTTCATAAATATTGACAGCTTGCGCGACTATAATGGAGATGTTGTGAATTTTCGTTGTAGAAATGCAGGCGATAATCTTTTTTGTCAGACAAACATATCATTCTCAGAAGATGTACGTCTGATCGTTGGGTATGTTGTAAGTCATGGGAATGTAGAAGGCGATCTACGTAAGCTACACCAAGATTCATTTGAATTTTTAGATTCAATGAAGGTGAACGAGGGAATTAATGGTAGCCCGCATTAAAACTGTCTCCTTTCGCGGTGTAGACGTTCTGGACATTGACGTGGAAGTCCAGATTTCTTCTGGTTTTGTGGCTTTCACTATTGTCGGCTTACCGGACAAAGCGGTGGCGGAAAGCCGCGAGCGGGTGCGGGCTGCACTTCATGCGATGGGTCTGGCGTTGCCGGCAAAACGTATCACAATCAATCTCGCGCCTGCCGATGTATCGAAAGAGGGATCGCATTACGATCTGCCGATTGCGCTGGGACTCCTCACCGCGATGGAAGTATTGCCGTCTGATGCTTTGAATAATTTTACCGCGCTCGGAGAATTGGGGCTGGATGGTTCGCTTCGCAACGTAACAGGGATCTTGCCAGCGGCGGTTCACGCGCAGAAAAATAATCTGGGATTGATATGTCCCGAAGGCGGCGGAAGTGAAGCGGCATGGGCGGGTGATCTTGATATTCTGGCAGCAAGCTCGCTGCTTCAGCTCATCAATCATTTTAAAGGCACGCAAGTGTTATCAAGGCCTGTGGCTAATCTGCCGCCGGAATTCGCCAAGACGCATCGCGACCTGTCTGAAGTCAAAGGGCAGGAAACCGCCAAGCGGGCCCTCGAGATAACAGCGGCGGGCGGCCATAACCTTCTGATGGTCGGTCCGCCGGGATCGGGCAAGTCGATGCTGGCGTCATGTTTGCCGGGGCTTTTGCCGCAGCTCTCGCCTGTCGAGGCTTTGGAAGTGTCGATCATTCATTCGCTGGCCGGAACGCTGCCCGAAGGCGGCCTTGTGCGCCACCGCCCGTTTCGCGATCCGCATCATACGGCGTCGCAACCAGCCTTGATCGGCGGCGGCACGAAAGCAAAGCCGGGAGAAATTTCTCTCGCGCATAACGGCGTTTTGTTTCTCGACGAATTGCCGGAATTTCCGCGCGGGAGTTTAGAGTCTTTGCGCCAGCCTTTGGAGACCGGAGAAACTTTAGTTGCACGGGTTAATTATCACGTGACCTATCCGGCGAATTTTCAATTGGTGGCGGCGATGAATCCGTGCCGCTGCGGTTATTTCGGATCGGGCGACGGGGAATGCGCAAAAGCGCCGAGATGCGCCGATGATTATCAGGGTAAGTTATCGGGGCCGCTACTCGACAGGATCGATCTGCAAGTGGATGTACCGGCGGTCTCGGTCATGGATTTGGCTTCTGCACCGACGGGCGAAACTTCCGAAGAGGTAGGGGCCAGAGTAGAGCGAGCACGGCAGCGTCAAAAATCACGTTTTGAAAATGCAGGGTCGGCGCATCATACGAATTCTCAAGCCTCGGGCGATATTTTAGAACAAATCAGCGTGATGAAACCGGACGCCAAAGCGCTTCTTGAGAAAGCCGCGACGAAAATGCGTTTTTCCGCCAGAAGCTGGCACAGGCTTTTAAGAGTGGCGCGCACCATTGCCGATCTGGAAGGTGATATCGCTCAAATCGAAGCGCGGCATATTGCGGAAGCGTTAAGTTTCCGGCGTTTGCGATTGCAGGATCTGTGAACCGGGAACAAACTTTCAAGAAGCATATTGGTTAAGCGCAAAGGAATTTAAGATGAAGACATTTTTACTGTTAAGCCTTTCTTTTATCACTATAGCATCCCTATCGGCGTGCGTTTATCATCCGCACCCCCGCCATCCGCATGCGAATGGTGATTTCTGCCCGCCGGGTCAGGCGAAGAAGGGAAATTGCTAGGCTCATAACCGAGACTTGGGTTGCGGGAAGTATAAGGAATCTCCTATACTTCCACGCATGACATTTGATATTTTATCAGCAGTGATTGGTCTGGTTGTAGGCGCGTTGGCGGTTGCAACTTTTTTGATGCCGAAACTCGCCCGTTCGAAAAAAGACGAAATAACCCTGGCGCAAACTTTTGAAGCGCTGGCGCAGGAATCCATGCGTAAGAGTCAGGATCAGTTCCTGGCTTTGGCAACGGAAAAGCTGAAACAGAGCCAGATGGAAGGCGCGCATGACCTCGATAAGCGCCAGAGTGCCATTGCGACGATGATAGATCCGATCGGCAAATCATTGAAAGACATGGATTTGAAAATCGAGACTCTTGGCAAAGCAGGGGCCGGACTTGAAGCGCAGCTCAAAAACTTCGCCGATGATCAGCGAAATTTACGCGACCAGACGCAAAAGCTGGTGCAGGTGCTTAAAAACCCTATCGAGCGCGGACGCTGGGGCGAAATGCAATTACAGCGCACATTCGAACTCACTGGCTTTATCGAGAATGTGCATTACAAAACGCAAGTTACCGCGCAAGGCGAAGGGGGGCAGATCAAGCCGGATTTTGTTGTCTCGCTTCCGAACGGCGTGCATATCGTAATTGACGTTAAAACACCGCTTGATCCGTATTGGGCTTTGATAGAAGAAAATAATCCCGATGCTTATGAGCAGGGCCTGACGAATTTCCGCTCTAAAGTGCGCGATCATGTCAAAGCCTTATCGTCGAAAAACTATGCGCAACAATTCAATTCGCCGGAATTTGTCGTGATGTTCCTGCCGAGTGAAAGTTTATACTCGATGGCGGTCGGCAATGATTCAAGCCTGCTTGACGACGCCTCGAAAGCCAATGTTATCCTGGCCTCGCCGACGACGGTTATGGGGCTTCTTCGCGTTATCATGTATGGATGGCAGCAGCAAAAAATTGCCGACGAAGCGCGCACGATTTCAAAGCAGGCCTCGGTTCTTTATTCCCGCCTGTCTACTTTTGGCGAGCATATTGCAAAGCTCGGGCGTAATCTGGAGGGCGCGGTCGGCGCTTATAATAAGACAATAGGCTCCGTCGAGCAGATGATATTGCCCGCGATGCGAAAGCTCAAAGACATCCAGAATGAAAGCAAGGAAGTGCCGGAAATGGTTGCTATTGAGCAGACAACCAGAATAATATCCGCGCCCGAACTTTTAAATGAAGCGGAAATAATTTCTTTAAAGGCCTCGAACGAATAATGTCAAAACTTCCTATCATCTTGTTACCCGACCCTGTATTGAAACAAGTGGCGCAGCCGATTGAAAATATCACGGATGAAATTAAAACACTGGCCGCCAATATGGCGGAAACGATGTATGCCGCGCCGGGGATTGGGCTGGCCGCCAATCAGGTCAATGTCCTGAAACGCATTTTTGTCATGGATACGGATTTCCGGGAAGATAAAACCAGCCGCAATTTTGTAACGATGATCAATCCTGAAATCGTCTGGAAATCGGACGAGCTAAGCGTCATGGAAGAAGGATGCCTCTCGATCCCGCAGCAATACGCCGATGTCGAGCGCCCGAAAGCGGTACGCGTAAAATTTGTCGATCTGGATGGGGAAATAAAAGAAATTCTCGCGGAAGATTTAATGTCTCATTGCGTGCAGCATGAACTCGATCATTTGAACGGTACGCTGTTTATCGATTATTTATCGAGGCTGAAACGCAATATGCTTTTGAAGAAATACGATAAGCATTTGAAAGAGCGGGAGCTTCTGTGAAAATCATCTACATGGGCACGCCGGATTTTTCCGTTCCGGCTTTGCAGGTGCTTATCGATAGCGAACATGAAGTGATCGCTGTTTATTCGCGCGAACCAAAACCGAAAGGGCGCGGACAGCAAGTTCAAAAAACGCCGGTGCATGAACTGGCGGATAAATATTTCATTCCTGTCTTTACGCCGAAGAGTTTCAAAAAAGACCCGGACGCTGTTGCTCAGTTTCAAAGACTGAATGCGGATATCGCGATTGTTGCGGCGTACGGATTGATTTTACCTTTATCGGTCCTGAATGCGCCGAAATTCGGCTGCTTGAATATCCATGCGTCTTTACTGCCCAGATGGCGCGGGGCGTCGCCGATCCAGCATGCGATCTGGAAAGGCGATGCGGTCAGTGGCGTGACCATCATGCAGATGGAAGAGGGGCTGGATACAGGGCCTATGTTATCCAAGCGCGATATAAATATCGAGGACATGACAACGCCGCAGCTTCATGATGAATTGTCTATTATTGGCGCGGAGATGGTCGTGAACATTTTAAAGGAAATTCCGGACGGTGAAAAACAGGACGATGCATTGTCCGTTTATGCACCAATGTTAAAAAAAGAAGATGGGCTGATAGACTGGAATAATGCGGCAATCGATATTGACCGTCAGGTGAGGGCGTTGAATCCATGGCCGGGAACATATACAAGCGGCGAGGGCGGCAAGCGGCTTAAAATTGTCAAAGGCTATATTGTAAAGCCTGAGCTTGATGAAAAAGCCGGAACCGTTTTGCCCAAAGGCGCGATTATGTGCGGTGACGGGTTTGCCTATCAAATTGAAATCCTGCAGCCGGAAAATTCCAAAGCGATGGATGTGGCGTCGGCAATCAACGGGCATCATTTGAAAGTTACCTCAATCTTACAATGACCCGCTTCAAGCTTATCATCGAATACAAAGGCACGGATTATTGCGGCTGGCAGACGCAAGGCCAGGGTGAAAAAACGATTCAGGAAACGATCGAGAACGCAATTTACGGCTTTTCAAGCCAGCGCGTAAAAGTAACAGGCGCAGGCCGCACGGATTCCGGTGTGCATGCGCGCGGGCAGGTCGCGCATTTTGATTTCGATAACACCCGCCATACCATGGATGGCTATGCGTTGGCCAAAGCGATCAATGCGTTTTTAAAAGAAGAATCCATTGCAATCGTCAAAGCCGAAGAGGTCGATGACGAATTTCACGCCCGCTTCGGCGCCAAGCAGAAACTTTATACGTACTCGATCCTGAACCGTCCTGCAAAACCAGCCATCGACGCTGATCTGGTCTGGCATATCGGCAAGACCTTGAATGTCGATGCCATGCAGGAAGCGGCCAACCATTTAATTGGTACTCATGATTTCACGAGTTTTCGTGCCGCTATGTGTCAGGCGAAATCGCCAATCAAGACAATCGACGATCTGAAGGTCGAAAAATCGGGCGATTACATTTTCGTTCACGCCTTTGGACAGTCGTTTTTGCACCACATGGTGCGCAACATAGCCGGAACGCTGGTGCTGGTTGGCGAGGGGAAATGGGCGCCGGAAGATGTTAAAAAAGCGCTGAAATCAAAAAAGCGCGAAGCCGCCGGAATTACCGCACCGCCACAGGGATTGAGCCTTATCTATATTGAGTATCTGTAGGCTTCCAACTATATCAAATTTTAGCTAAACTTTACCCGCCCTCAATGCGATTCGCGCTATTCTGAATACTTCTCTATTTGGATAATATTTTGACCGATACACGACGCCCAGAAACCGTTTCATCCGGTAACGCGCTTTTTGCCGTGTTCGGCGCTGTTGCGCTGGTCGGCTTGCTGGGCGCGAGCGTCAACAGTTTCGTGCGGGGCCCGTTAACGTCGGCGGTCAAACAAACCCGCACCAATATCGCCAAATCCCAAATGCAGATTGCCGGGCAAGCGGCGGTGATGGCGGCGGCGACGGGCACTCTTGCTACGGAATATTCAAGGATATTTGTTACATCGACAACAACGGGTGGTAATATTGGAGGATTGAGCGGCGCAGATGCATATTGTCAAGCAAGAGCCAGTGCCGGCGGCTTGCCGGGGACATATAAAGCATGGCTTTCCTCATCGACGGTTTCCGCCGCTTCGCGGCTCGTGCATCATAATGTGCCGTATCGGCAGTATAATGGAAATCTTGTAGCGGATAACTGGGCTGATCTTATAGATGGTACGCTCTCTGGCAGTGTCACTATGACAGAGCTTGGAACAACGGTCTATTCAGGTTTTTATGTTTGGACAGGCTCTACCACTAACGGCAGCAGCCATCCCAATACATGTACAGACTGGACAACAGGAAGTTCCGGCGTATCCGGCTCGCGCGGGCTTGCTAACAATACCACATCAAGCTGGACAGCAAATGGATCATCTCCTTGCAACGGTTCAGGGCGATTTTATTGTGTTCAGCAAGATACCTCAACAACGGCCGCGACTAACGGAGATTGTGACGGTGATGGCACGGTCGAACCTCTGGAAATGCGGGACGCAGGCGCTTTGCCTGCACCGACAGGCGGTGGTCTGGTTCCAACCAAGATCGGTATCAGCAAAAAAGACCCATGGGGAACGGAATACGGGTATTGCACATGGGATTACGGCTCGACGGTGTTAAATTCTTCCTGCCAGCAGGAAGCGCCGGGAACGAATTTGCGCTTGGCCGGACATGCGACAAATAAAGACGCGCCCGTGGTGGCTATTATCTCGGCGGGGCCCGACCGTAAATTTACGACGACCTGCCGCTCTTTCGCTGCCGCCGATGTCAACTCCAATGGTGTCCTGACCGATAGCGGTGATTTGGCATTGGTCGGCAAGGCTGCGGCGAATGACGACGATATTATTTTTGCCTATACCTATACCGAGGCGATGAATGCGACAGGCGGGTTGTGGCAATTGAAATCGGGCGCGCCGAATACGGCGACGATTGCCAAGAACGTGGAAGCGCAAGACGCGAAATTCTCGGGCGCGGGTCTTTTCGCCCAGCTTGCCGCCTATGCCGGAAATTTCCTCGATGTTGTATCCGGTATTCGCCTCGGCAGCCCGGCCGTGGTTCCGACATGCGATTCCGCCAATACACATGCCTTGCGCCGGAATGCCTCAAGCAACGCGATTGAAGTTTGTAACGGCACGACATGGACCAATGCGGTGGCTTTCGGCGGTACGGGAGGCGATCCGTTTGCCGAAGTTCCGCCGCAAACGGAGAATAAAGTTTTTGTTACTTCTGCAACTTATACTGGCGATCTTGGTGGCTTAAGCGGCGCAGATGCGATCTGCCAGAAACATGCAAATTCAGCAGGCTTGCCTGGTAAATATATGGCTTGGTTAGCTGATGCTTCGGGATCGCCTGCAACCAGATTTTACCAATCAACAGTACCTTACAAATTGGTTGACGGGACTACCGTTGCGAATAACTGGACTGATCTTACAGATGGCACCCTTGCGGCCGGAATTAATAGAACAGAAGGAAATGCGGCAGTCACTGCGGGTGCTAATGGTGTTTGGACTAATACATCAGTAAATGGAACTTCAAATGGCGGTGGAAGCTGTTTATCTTGGACTGATAAAACTTTAGATGCTTCGGGAGTGCGAGGTGTTGAGGGAAATAGCGTTTCGTCGTGGACGGCTGGTCCCAGTTCACTTTGTAATGCTGGAAGGAGACTCTACTGTTTCCAGCAAACGGAAGCGGCGACAGCAGGCGGCGGCGGTTCGACAGCGGGCGCGTTCGATTCATTTTCTGATGCGCTGACGGATTACCCGAACTGGCAGATGTTTGGCGGGCCTGGATCTGGAGCAATCGGTGGGTCTGGATATGGGAATGTTACCTGGGGCTATCAAAATCTGACATCATCTTCTTCGGCCACGCAGACGACAGCTTTTGGTACAGAAGCTGCCAAGCTTTTCAATGCCGGAAGCAGTATCGCCCTTGGCGCCAACGCTATGGCTAATGTCGCCACAGGCGACGAAAATACAATGGTGGGGTCGCAGGCCGGGGCAAGTTTGGGGTCTAATGATTATTACAACACAGGTATCGGGTATAATGTATTTAGCGGCACGCCCGCCATCGGCAACACTTATATCGGGGCCGAAACCGGCAAGGCGGGAACGGATAATGTAGGTTTTGGCGCTGAAGCTTTGCAGAATAACACCGGCAACCAGAATGTCGTCATGGGATTTCAGGCGGCCATGAGTAATACGACAGGCAGCAATAACACCGTTGCCGGAGCCGAAGCGTTGAAATCAAATACTTCCGGCAGCAACAACGTCGCTATCGGCTATCAGGCGATGAACAAGAACCGCACCGATCAGAATACCGCGGTCGGCCAGCGCTCTTTAACGGAAAATGTCAACGGGCTTCGCGCGGTCGCCATCGGTGCAGAAGCCTCGCGCTATCAACTGGGTGATGACAACACGGCGATTGGGGCGCAGGCACTGAAAGGTGCAAGTAATCTCTCAACAGGGATAAATAACACGGCAGTTGGTTTTGGTGCAATCGGCGTGAATACAACGGGCGTCGACAACACGGCGGTCGGATACATGGCATCGAATGCGAATACGACAGGGTCTTATAACGCGGCGGTAGGATATCAGGCATTAATGGCGAATACGGCGGGAAGTAATAATACAGCCATCGGAAGTGAAGCGCTAAAAGCCTTAGTAGGTGCGGCAAGTGGTGTTCCTCAGACAGAACTGAAAATTTTCGTGACCGATGTTGATGTCTCGGGAAATCTAGGTGGGCTGAGCGGCGCCGACGCGACATGCCAATCAAAAGCTTCGGCAGCAGGTTTGACTGGAACATTCAAGGCCTGGCTTGCAGACAGTACAAACTCCCCTGACACTAGATTCTCGAAAGGTACAGTTCCCTACAAACTCGTCGATGGAACTACTATTGCCAACAACTGGGCCGACCTGACTGATGGAACGATAGCAGCCGGAATTATCAAGACCCAAAGTAATGCTAATATCGCTGCGAGGGTATGGACTAATGTGGCAAGTAACGGAACGGCCTATGGTGCCAATCACTGTCAGAACTGGACAAGCAATTCCGCGTCATATACGGCCCGCACAGGGATATCAAGTAATGTAACCAATTGGACCAATGACAGTGATTTCGGATGTCAGAATGTCGGAAGATTTTATTGCTTTGAGCAAATGAATTCAGGTTCCGACAATACCGCTTTCGGCTCGCAAGCCTTAAAGGCCCAGACTTCTGCAAGTGGCAATACGGCCGTCGGGTATAATGCAGGCTCTAAAGTTACGACATCTTCGGGTCATACCATTATCGGTGCGCAAGCACAGGAAAATGCCAATCCCGCAGGTCCAACAACAGCTATCGGACACTATGCGCTTTACGATAATTACGGTAGCGGCAATACGGCCATCGGCACTTATGCCGGTCTTAAGATAATTGGCGGTTCGAATAACACCTCAATTGGCTATGCTTCCGGCCAGGCGACAGGATCGTTAAAGTTACTGACCAATAACATGACGTCGATCGGATCGACTGCCGCTGCGGACGCCAGTGGAAATAATATCACGGCCATCGGTTATCAGGCTTTGTCGCTTGCCAGCGGAACAGATAATACCGGCGTGGGATACCAGACGATGACGCAGGCCACAACCGGGGCGTATAACACCGCGATTGGACATCATGCAGGTCTTTATATGACCACTGCCTCGCATAATACGCTGGCTGGATCTCAGGCTGGTGCCTTCAACCAGACGGGAGATTTTGTCACCGCTGCCGGATTTCAGGCATCGCTGCAAAACCTCGCCCCTGCCAATACGGCATTGGGGTATCAGGCGCTTTTGGGTAATTCAAGCGGTCTTTATAACACGGCGATCGGGTATGTGGCCTTGCAGGCCAATACGGTCGGTAACTTTAACACGGCTGTCGGCAGTGAAGCCTTGGTGGCTTTGAACGGGACTTATTCGGCGGCAACTTGTACGGGCTTGGGAGCGGCAGCAACGGCGACGGATACGGCGACGGGACATTGTTATTATAAAATCGCGACAGCCGTTACATGGGCGAGTGCGCGAAGCGCGTGTCAGGCCAACGGCGATTATCTGGCTGTTATCACCTCCGCCGCCGAGCAGGCTATCGTCCAGAGTGCCAATGGTGGCAGCAATAGCTGGATCGGGGCGAGCGATTCTCCTGCCGGAGAATGGCGCTGGCAGACCGGGGAAATGAGCGGCCTGCAATTCTGGCAGGGAGACAATACCGGTGTGGCAACCAACGGCATGTATACAAACTGGGATGGATCGCAGCCCTCGACCTTGTCGAAATGCGTCCGGGTTTCCTCAACGAATGGCAGGTGGTCGTGGAATAATTGCGGCGCGAGTTTAGGCTATATGTGTGAACGCGAGCCAAGCTATGCATCGTCATATAACACCGCAATCGGTACAGGGGCCTTGAGAAATTCGGCAGATGGTAACCGCAACACGGCTGTGGGTTATCAGGCCCTGATGCGCAATGTGACAGGTTCAGACAATACGGCTGCGGGATATCAGGCGCTTTATTTCAACCAGACAGGATCACAGAACACGGCGATCGGATACGGGGCGGGGCCATTGATTGGCAACGCTAATAACACGGTTGCGCTTGGCAACGGAGCCGAGATAACGGCCAGCAATACGATCCGCGTGGGCAATACCTCGATTACGGCGATTACCGGGCAGGTCGCTTTCTCTGCGCCATCCGACGCCAGGTTGAAAAAAGATATTGCGCCATCCGATCTGGGTCTGGATTTCATCATGGGATTAAAGCCGGTTTCTTATCGCCTGAAACAAGGGAACGGGCGTCTCGATTACGGATTTCTGGCGCAAGACATTGAAGAAAAACTCGACGGGCGGATTACGAATATGATCACGCGCCGCAATGATGAAATGAAAACCTATCAGCTTCGAGCTTCCGATCTGATCGCGCCACTGGTTAAGGCTTTGCAGGAGCAAGACGCGATTATCCAGCGCTTGCAATCGAAGATCGATGCAATCAAAGCCGCGAGAGCCTGTACGACGCAGAATGCGGAGGGAAGAAATGAATAGAAACTCTTCCTCGTCCGCTAATACATCGGGTAGCGTTTTCCTTGTTCTTTTCGGCGCGCTGGGCGTGCTGGGCGTGTTAGGCGTCGGGATGACGACTTTTATCAAAGGGCCGCTGACCTCTTCGGTGAAACTTACGCGTTCCAACGCCGCGCAATCGCAAATGGCGATTGCTGCGCAAACTGCCGTTATGGCCGCAACCGGAATGGCAGGGTCGGGTGATTGCGATGCTGATAATTATATCGAACCGGTCGAATGGCGGGTCGATGCGTCCAAGCCGAAACCTACGGGCGGCGGTATTATCCCGCTTGGGATCGGCGTTACGCGGACGACCGATCCGTGGGGAAATGAATACGGCTATTGCGTTTGGGATCACGGACCGGCGACATTGAATGCCGGCTGCCAGCAGGGAACGCCCGGAACTAATCGTCGTCTTGCCGGGACGTCATCCAATCTTTACCCGGTGGTTGCGATCATCTCTTCCGGTCCGGATAAAACTTTCACCACGACATGTCGCACATTCGCCGCCGCTGATGTCAATTCGAATGGCGTGCTCGGTGATACGGGCGATCTGGAAATGGTGAGCAAAGCCGCAGTCGGCGACGACGATATGATCTTCACCTATACATACGAAGAAGCGACAGGTGCCTCTGGCGGTCTGTGGCAGTTGAAATCTTCCGATCCAAACACGGCGACGATCAATAAAACTATCGAAGCGCCGAACATGAAGTTTTCAGGTACGTCGATGATGGCAAGTATGGGAGCAAATCCTGATGCTCCGGCTGATTGCTCGGGGGCTGGGGGTTCAAGCTATTATAATGACGCGACTACAGGGCATTGTTATTTCAGGACAAACAACAATGATTCGAGAGCGGTCAGCTTTGCAAAATGTTATGCACAGAACGCCTACCCGGCTGTTATTACAAGTGCGTATGAGAATAATATTATCACGACTAATATCACTGCAAGTTTGAGTTCTTATATAAGTGGATCGGATAGTGGGGTAGAGGGTGAATGGAGATGGGATGCCGGCCCTGAAAACGGCACACAGTTCTGGGCGGGCGGAGGCTCATCCAGTGGCGGAACGGCTTATGGTGGCGCATACAACAATTGGTCAGGTTCGTCTCAACCAAATACAACAACGGCGGCTCATGATTTTCTGATGTTTAATACTGACGGCCAATGGTCGGCCGTCGATGGGAGTCTTGCGAGGCCTGCTATTTGCGAAAAATCGGGCGGTGCTCCCAACCTTGCTATGCAAAACGGCTTGCGCATCGCCGATTCGACCGTTGTTACGACCTGTAATTCGACCAACACCGGTGTTTTGCGCAGAACCGCATCAGGGGCAAATCTTGAGATGTGCGACGGCACGACATGGCAATCCGGCGGCGGCACTTCGATTGGCACGATCATCGATAACCTGTCGGACGGGATTGCGAATTACGTTCGCAATAATATTTTCCTTGGCCAAACGATGGGAAGCGATGCCACATCAGGTGGCGGTAATGTTATTTACTCAACTGATCCTTATGCAAGCGCAACATTGACAACTGGTTTTGGCAACAGTGCCATGGGCAAGAACGTCGTTCGGAATATAAGTACAGGAAGCGCTAATACCGTGATTGGCGCAGAGGCTATGGCAAATTCACCAACCGCCAACAGAACCTCTGCGATTGGAGTTCTATCCTGTTCCAAGCTTTTGAACGGTACGGCAAATAACGACAATACCTGTATCGGCACAGCCGCCCTTCTCGATAAGGTGACAACACAGGTCACATCTTTGGGACGTTACAGCGGTTACAATACGACCGGCGCTGTACGTGCTGTCTGGCTTGGCGGCGATGCCGGAAACAGAAACACGACAGGGGTCGATAATACCGCAATCGGAAACTACGCGTTGGATGCGATCACGACCGGCACGACTTCCACCTCGTTTGGACATGCCTCTTTGACATCGGCAACCGGAAACAGCAATACAGGCGTCGGCAGTGGAGCGATGGGAAGCGTGACAACCGCGTCCCAGAATGTTGCCATCGGCGCGTCCGCTCTCGGGTCGCATACGACAAGCGGCAGCAATACGGCTATTGGTTATAACGCATCCCGCCTTCTCGGTGCGGGGAATAACAATGTGGCCGCTGGGTATCACGCGCTGTATGCCTCGACGGCAGGTACCGAGAACGTGGCGATTGGTTCGTACGCAGCGGCGTCGTTGACCAATGCGACAAGCAGCAGGAACGTGGTGGTCGGGCGCGATGCCTTGCGCGACAAGGCGGCGAGTACATCCGATAACGTGGCGATTGGCGCGACGGCGGTAAAGGGAACCGGGTCGACCCTGAACAATGTCGGCATCGGCTGGAGCGCCGGCGCAGTGCTTCGTTCTCCGGCTAACGTGGCAATTGGCTATGGCGCGTCCAGATTGCAAAACTCAACAACAGCCACGGTTATCAATACGGCAGTCGGCAGCGGTGCCCTAGCTGCAAATCTGGCCCAGCCAAATAATACCGCAGTCGGATACCAGGCGCTTAATAAATCAACGGCGACCAGCAATTCGGTCGCTATTGGCTACGAGACCCTTTTCAGTATCACGGGAACGACGGCAAATAATTTGACGGCTGTTGGCTATCAGGCGTTGAGATCAAATACGGCAAATACTTTTGCAACGGCTGTCGGGTATCAGGCGATGTACAATAATGTTTCCGGGGGCAACAATACTGCAATCGGGTATCAGGCGCTTTATTCATCGATAATCTCTGCCAATAACACCGCGGTCGGCTCTCAGGCGTTTTATTCTTTGACTAATCCTGACGGACAAAACACGGCAGTTGGTTATCAGGCCGGATATGCGACAGCAGGATTGGATAGTACGGTTATGGTTGGCTCTCAGGCTGGATATGGCAGCAGCAGCCAATCCGCAGCAAACGTGGTTGCTGTAGGTTACAGGTCTTTATATTCAACGGGCGCACCGGCTATTAGCGGGTCCACCGCATTCGGGTCGCAGGCTTTATATGGAGGCGGATCTTATGGCAGCGCCTTTGGTTTCCGTTCCGCTTATCACCCAACGAACGAGCCAACTGCCGCCGGATATCTTGCTTTTGCCGTTACTCCATCCGGCACAAGAAATACAGCCTTAGGCGCTTTGGCGATGACGGGAGGATTAGGTACGAGTGATTACAATACGGCTGCCGGCTACCGGGCGATGGTTGCCAATGCCAATGGCACTGGCGTAAATTCGAGTTACAATACGGCAATTGGCGCGCGTGCTTTGGAAAATAACGGTTTTGCCGACAATAATGTTGCTATAGGCTATGCGGCGTTTGGTGGAACATCGTCTAATAGAAGTACAGCTATTGGTGCGCAAACCAACGTTAGCGGCGATAACTCCACAGCAATCGGTTATGGCGTTTCAGTGGGTGCAGCCAATACCATTCGTCTGGGTAATACAAGTATCACAGCAATTGAAGGCCAGGTGGCCTGGACTTTCCCGTCCGACCGCCGTCTTAAAAAAGATATCACACCTTCCGATCTCGGGCTTGATTTCATCATGGGTTTAAAACCGGTCTCTTATCGTTTGAAGCAAGGGAACGGTCGCCTCGATTACGGATTTCTGGCGCAGGATATCGAAACATCTCTCGATGGCCGCGAAACCAATATGTTGATCCGTCTCGATGACACGATGAAAACATATCAGCTTCGCAGTAATGATCTGATCGCCCCGGTTGTTAAAGCGATTCAGGAGCGCCAGAAAAAGATCGATGACTTAAAGCGCCAGATTACAGAATTGAAAAAGGAAGATGTGAACTGTGAGGAGGGCGCCGAATGATAAGAAAATCAGAATCAGGCAATGTGTTCCTTGCAATCTTCGGCGCCGTAGCCATGGTCGGCGTGCTTGGCGCGGGCGTGATGAATTTCTCGCAAGGACCGGTACAAAATGCCGTTACCCTGAATAAGAAAAATACAAGCGATGTCGATATGTCGATGGTCGGGCAATTGGCGATCATGTCTGCAACCAATGCATCTAATAAAGGCGATTGTGATAATGACTCTTTTGTCGAACCGCCAGAGTTCCGCGATGCAGGCGCCAATCCAAAACCGGTCGGCGGCGGTTATGTTCCAAATTCTGTCGGTGCTTCTAAAAAAGATCCGTGGGGTAATGAATACGGATATTGCGTCTGGGATGCGGGGCCCGTGACATTGAATGCAAGCTGTCAAGGAACATCCGGCACCGATAAACGCTTGCAGGGGTCGGATTCAAAAATTTATCCGGTGATCGCAATTATTTCTGCCGGACCCGATGGCGTCTTTACAACAACCTGCCGTAATTTCTCAACCGGCGCGACGCGCGCGGATCAGAACAATGATGGAGATATTGCGGATGCAGGGGATTTCCCTCTTGTATCAAAGGCAGCAGTTACGGATGACGATATTATCGTCACGTATTCCTACGAAGGAGCTATGGCAAGCTCCGGTGGTTTGTGGAAGATCAGATCCAGCGATCCGAACACGGCTTATCTCGATAAGAAAATTGAAGCGCAATCGGCAACAATTGCCGGCACAGGAACATTCGAACGAATTGTTGCTATCGGCGGCGATTTTATCGACGTTATTTCCGGTATCAAGCTTGGTAATCCTTTGACGGTGGTGACCTGTAATCTTGCCAACACAAGCGTTCTTCGCCGGGCTGTTTCCGGCTATGGAGTGGAGATGTGCAGTGGAACAAGCTGGACATCCGTCGGAAGCGGCGGTGGCGGCGGCGGTGGCGGCGGTCCCGTTACAGCCATCAACGATCTTTATGACGGTGTCGTGGTGGGCACGAATATTTTTGGCGGTTTGGATGTCGGGAATGCGTCACTGACAGGAACAAGGAATACCGGCTTTGGGGTGCGGAACCTTAAAAACCTGACAACGGGCACAAACAATAGTGCGTTCGGTTTCGAAGCTATGGCGCAGGCTGCTGACAGCTTTCATAACACGGCCATGGGATGGCGGGCCGGCAGACAAATGACAAGCGCGGTCGCGAATACGGCTTTCGGATATGAAGCGTTAACGAGTTGCACGAGTTGCTACCGTAATACCGCGCTTGGTTTTCAATCGGGTAAAATGCTGACGACTGCAGGGTATAATACATCTGCCGGAAGTCTTTCCCTACTGTCTAACACGACGGGCGCTGGAAACTCGGTGATTGGGTATGAGGCGCTCAAATCTGCAACGGCCCCTGGCACCAATATCGTCGCCGGATGGAATGCCGGGAAATTCCTGACCACAGCGACAAATAATGTTTTAATTGGCTCTCAAGCTGCAAGCCAATCAACTTCGACCTCAAGTATTCAAAATGTCGGCATCGGTTATAATGTGTTGGCTTATGCAGGGTCTGCATCAGCAGAAAACGTAGCTGTTGGATATCAAGCCATGACACAAAGTCAGGGGGTAGGGAATGTCATTGTAGGGTCTGATAGCGCTTTAAGAACCGGGTCCTATAATGTCGCTTTAGGTGCGATGTCCTTAGTGGGGACAGGCATAAATTCATCAACGACAGTTGGTAATCTTTCGATGTTAAGTGCAACAGGAGTGAATAATACGGCTCTTGGCTCGCAGGCGCTAACTGCTTTAGTCGGTGGAACGAATAATACAGCTATAGGCTATCAGGCGATCAATGCCGGAGCAGATGTCACTTATAATACCGCTGCCGGGAGCGGCGCTATGAAAGCTTTAGGGGCAGCCTCCACTGGCAATACCGCAGCTGGTAAAGACTCGATGATCGGTTCCGGTGTTAAAAGTTATAATACGGCGGTTGGTTTCGAAACTTTAAAAGCCGGTACGACTATGATGCGCAATACGGCAGTTGGTTATCAGGCCGGAACAGCGATTACGACCGGGAATGACAACACGGCGGTTGGGAGTTCGGCTCTTGCGACGAATAGTACGGGAGCGAACAATACGATGATCGGTTATCTGGCGGGACGGGGGGTAACGTCTTCGGACGTTACGATTATTGGCGGACAATCAAGCTCGGCTTACGATATTGCTGCCGGATCCGTTTATGCAGGATATAACAGTTATCCGTCGACCGCCGCTTCTGCGCTTAATACGGTTGTCGGATATCAGGCCATGTCAACCAGCGCGGCGAATGCCAATAACGTCATCGTCGGTGTTAGCGCCGGATTATCTCCCGGTGCACAAAACGTAGCCGTGGGATCAAGGGCGCTTCAGGGTACAGGCGCCGCTGCGAGTGTAGCGATAGGGAGGCAAGCTTTGCGAGATGCAACGTCAAGTAATAACGTGGTGATTGGCTCTAATTCGGCCGTATCGGTAACGACAGCCGCTAAACTGACAACTTTCGGATATGGGAATGTTGCGGCAACGGTGCCCGGGAATGATAATACGCTGTTCGGATCGACCGCGGGTCAGTATTTAACAGGCATCAATAATACGGCCTTTGGTTATGCAACATTACGTGGCACGGGATCAAAAGACAGTAATACGGCTCTTGGATATTATGCCCTCAATAGCGTTACGACGGGCAGTAACAACACGGCCGCCGGTTATTATACATTGCCTGATACAACAACGGGTTCGAATAATACGGTGATCGGGAGAAATGCTAATGGCGGCGCATCCGGAAACGGCATAACGGTTGCAGCTTCAAATCCAACTATCACGGCCAATCTCTCGAACATTACCGCTATCGGTTATAATGCGACAGTCAGCGCCAGCAACACTATTCGTTTCGGCGATACATCGATCACGAATATATCGGGACAGGTCGCATTTACAGCGACGTCCGATATGCGCGTGAAAAAAGATATCCATCCAACAGATCTGGGTCTCGATTTCATCATGAAACTGCAGCCTGTTTCCTATCGAATGATCGAAGGTAATAATCGCCTCGATTACGGGTTTATTGCTCAAGACATCGAAAAGGCCCTGGAAGGTCGAAAAACTAACCTTATTACTCGCCTGAATGACAAGAATATGACATACAGAATGCGCGGGGATGACCTTTTAGCCCCGATTGTAAAGGCCGTTCAGGAACAGCAGCAAGAGCTTGAGAGTCTGGAAAAAGAACTGGATTCAATGAGATAGCGCCTCATATTAACCCCTGTTAATATTATCTTAAATACCTGATTTAAAAAAGATTTTGGCGTTCACCTCCCTTTAACTATCGAATCGTATGATTGTCTCATAAGGGAAATCAAATCCTCTTTAAGAGGCAAGCGAGTTAAACAGGGAATCTCGTCATGATAAAAGATACAGGACCAACAGCCAGCAACGCGGATATCAGAATTTCTCCAATAGAGAATTGCCGCTTTGCCTATACGATCAATAATATGCAGCCGGTTCTGTGTAGTTGGATTTCCGACCAGCCGCTTTTCTTCAATGACTGCGAAATCGAGGAAGAAGACGATATTCTTGACGATCCGATCTTCAAGGCATTGGAAAAAGATATCGCTTCCTTACGTCATAAGACAGACGCGTACGAAAAAATTTCAGCAGAATTTACCGAGCCGCTCGAACTCAAGTCCCTGCGCTTTTCAGCGGACGCTCAATTCATTTCTGCCCCTTATACCGAGGAGAGCAATGTCAATGGCGAAGATCTGATCAAAAACAGCCGTTTTGCCTCAATGCTTTATTCCTTTGCCCAGTTGCATGGCGTTAGTTTCAAAGAAAGCACCCAAATTGCCGATGTTTTCTATGATCGCGAAGCATCCATCATTCTGGTCCGTCCTGATCTCGATAAGGCTGCAAAAACTCTTCTAATTGCCCGTGAACTGCGCCGTGTATGGCAGCATAGAAACGGGGCCGGTATGCATCCTTTAATGCTGCATCCGGATCATGCGGTCGTCATCAACCGTGCACAACTCGCCGACCTGACGATCTCGATGATCCGCACGGCCTGGGAATTGCAATTGGCTGGTGAAAAAGAGGCATGGACCCGCGTTGAAAATTCTACCATGGCTGATTTGGGCCGCGCCTTTGCCCGCGAAGCCTGCAGTGATTTCCGCTCTTTAAATAGCGGCAAAGCATCTGTTGCCTGTTTTGAATCTTGGTTTTTATCCGAGCGTTGCCGCAAAGCCGACCGCAGCCTGATCCAGCAAATGTTAGCCGATTATCAAGGCTATGTATTTGCCGATAACCCTGAAGCCAGCCGTTCGATCACTTTCGATCTCTTAAGCGCTCTGGGTAAAGTGCCGTTTGGCGAGAACTATCTCAACAGATGCGCAAACCAGATAATGGCTGATACTGTATTTACAGAAGTGCGCGACCGCTCAAATGCAAATTTCCTATGGTTTATCAAATTTGAGCGCTCTTTCCGCGATGGCGAGGCAGAAATTGCGCAAGCTGGTCAAAAAAGCGCTAGCCATAGCAATGTTCAAAAGACTAAACTGGTACCACATGAAGAAACGAGACCTTCTGCGACGGTCATTTCCCTTCCTATTCGCACCGCCGTTCCGGCGCAGTTGAAACAGGCAAGTCTTGGAAACAGTCGAGCAGCCGAGATCGTTCTTTTCATCCCGCCAGTTGAATAAAACTATCAGAACTAAAACTCTATCTAGATAACCCCTTATGTCCCGGCTATTTCGGCCACCTTACGGACGTTTATGATTAAAGAAGTATTGGAAATAACGCCTTCGGGTGGCATTTACTGCATTGTTGACCTGCCGAGACCGGCAGTGACTACACATGACTTCTCCAAACCCGGCGGTTATCCGATCCATGAACTTTTAGAGCAGATCAGGCTCGACCATTCGGACGCTTCCATCCTGACAGACGGCGATATCTTGCGTTGGGGTCTGGCAAGAATATGCGAAACGCAATTAGGAAGAGCGCTGGCGCATGATGCGCGTTTCGATGACTGGATGGTCGTAGTGGAAAACGATGAAGGCAAGCCCTTTGTCGACACAGATGTTAAATGTTTGTTCCTGCCGCGATGTGCCGACTCAATACAGGGTTTTACGAGATCCCAATCGCACCAGATGGAATTTCTGTTCCAGTTTGCCAAAAGCCTGCGCCTGATCTGGCAATACGGCATGGAAAACCAGAAGACACATCCATTGGAACCGAAAGATTTTCTTTTATACAATCGCCTGACGGAAGCGGACGGCGATTTATGCGCTATTCTCATAGCTTATCAATTGCGGGAAAAAGGCGATCACGATTTATGGCGCCATATTTTGAGCGCCGATCTTTCGTCTATTGCTGTAACGTTATGCGAGTGTCTGGATTTTGATCCTAGTATGGACGGCCTACTCGATGCCATGGGATTTGTTTTCCAGGACTGGTTTGCCGATGATTCGAGATTATCCCATATCGATCACATTAGCCTGTCGGAACTTGATGACAAGCAAAACGAGAACGGTTCGAAAAATTTGCAATTCGATACACTTATCCAGTTGTCCATGCTGCCCGAAGGATTTTCCTATCTGGAATACGCGGCGACGGAAATTCTAAGCGATGAATATTATACCCGTATTCCGGATGCTACGAATCTTGCGCATCTAAATCAAATCATTGCTGAATCACAAATTGAAATGCTTGACGATATTGGTTTTCGGGATCAAGAGCTGGCACGGAAGTTTTTTCCGCATTCGACATTCGAGACGATTGTCTAACGCCATATCATCATCAACGAGACTTTAGCAGCTTCTGGGCGTGTGCCGTAACGCCAAGTAAGCCTATTGCATCATGCTGGACCATATAGACCGGAATTTGCTGCATTTTCTCACTCATCCGGCCCTTCGATTGAAACTCTTCCATAAATTTCGATTTAAAGAAATAGTCACCAAGCTTTGTCGGGATGCCACCGGCGATATAAACGCCGGCATGCGCATTTAGCGTCACGGCAAGATCGGCGGCGCGGCGACCTAGGAAAATCAACATGAGATCAAGCGCTTCCTTGCAAATCAAGCAAGCTCCGCTCATTCCATCTTTACTAATCTGCTTCGCGGTTTTATCCGGCGCAGATTTCTTATCAAGAGCGCGAATAGCCGCATAAAGGTTTTCCAGACCTTTGCCTGAACAAACCCGTTCTGCGGAGATATGATGATATTTAACGCGCAATTCTTCGAATATCTGGAATTCGCGTAAAGAGCGCGCGGCCATCGTTACATGACCACCTTCACCGGGTTGAGCGATATATTGTTGGCCATCCCATATCAAAGACGCGACACCAAGCCCTGTGCCGGGGCCAACGACACCGATTGCCTGTCCCTCGATCTTTTCACCGCCACCGATTTTCTGCACAAGCGACGGATCTATATCGGGAATTGCCAAAGCCACTGCTTTAAAATCATTCATGATTTCCAGGTAATCGAGTTTCAATTCGCTTTGAACGCGGCTACCTCGGAAACTCCAGCGCAGATTTGTGAAATTAATGAGATCGCCCATGACAGGTCCTGCAACGGCAAAAACACCGACAGAAGGGGCAATGTTTCTGTTCAAATTTTTTAGATAAGTTTGTGCGGCTTCCGCTGGACCCCCATAGTCCTTGCATTCAAGATTCTGCAGATCGTGCAAGCCTGTGTCATCGACAATGCCGAACCGTGCGTTAGTACCGCCAATATCGGCGATGAGGGCGTATTTTTCAGTCATGGGATTCTATCTCAAAAAAAGCGTAACCATAAGAATCGAAATCAAGATGCATTCCTTTCAGAACGGAACCATAAGTAATTTCTTCTATCAATCTGACGGAAGTATAACCCATGGCTGTCAACTCTATCGAATTCTCGTTATTCGAAATGTTATAAATGCAAAGGATCTTTTTATTATCAAGGCATCGCTCGAAAGCGAGAATATCGCTATGTGCATCCATCAACTTGACGTCTCCTGTTTTCAGGATGTCGCTGTTTTTTCTATATGCGATAAATTTGCGGTAGTGATTGAGCGTTGAATCGGAATTTTTTTCCTGAAGATCGACGGCTAGAAAAACATGTTCGGGATATACCGGCAGCCATGTTTTCTCTGCGGCTGAAAATCCGCAATTGGGTTTCGAATATTCCCAAGGAATAGGGGTGCGGCTTCCGTCGCGTCCGGCATGTTCGGGATATAAGGCTTTATCGTAGGGATCCTGCAACTCTTCAAAGCTTAGCTGTGCCTGAGGCAAGCCAAGTTCTTCACCCTGAAACATGCAGTAAGAACCGCGCAACGACAAGCCGAGCGCCATATTCAACAATGCCGCTTTATGCTGCAATTCCTTCGGCGGATTCATGCGCGTAACGGGACGGGCAAAATCATGGTTCGACGTTGCCCAGCACATCCAGCCGTCTTCGATAATTTTACCGACATGGGTCATCGCATTGATGATTGGCTGTTTGCTCATATCCGAAGCGAGCAATGTAAAGGAGTAAGCCTGGCTAAAACGTCTGTTTTTCTGCGTATACTGAGCGGCGGTTAATTCGGAGTCTTCGCAGCATCCCGCTTCCGCTAAAAGGCAGCGCTCCGGCCATTGATCGACGAAACTGCGGATTTCTTCGACAAGGTCGATATTTTCCGGCTGATTGACGCTGTATTGACGGATCTGGAATATGATCGGGTTTGACGGCGGTGGGTCGACAGGCAAAGGTTCGCCCTCAGGGCGTGATGGGTTGTCGCGTAAATGCTTGTCGGCAAGATAAAGATTGGCAACATCAAGACGGAAACCGTCGACGCCCATATCGAGCCAGAAAGCCGCCGTGTCTTTAATGGCCGCACGAACTTCGGGATTCCAAAGATTAAGCGCTGGTTGCTCTTTCAGGAAATGATGCAGATAATATTGACGACGCTTGGCCGACCACGTCCATGCCGGACCGCCAAACCACGACAGCCAGTTATTCGGTGCTGTGCCGTCCGATTTTGGATCAGCCCATACATACCAGTCGGCTTTCGGATTATCGCGGTTTGAAGAGCTTTCTTTAAACCAGTCATGTTGATCCGAAGAATGCGACCAAACCATGTCTATTAAAACCTTCAAACCGAGACTATGTGCTTTGTCGAGGAGGCTTTTAAAATCTTCCAGCGTGCCGAAAACGGGATCGACTGATTTGTAATCGGCGACATCATAGCCAAAATCCTTCATGGGAGATTTCATGAAGGGAGATATCCAGACCGCATCGACGCCAAGCGAGGCTATATGGTCAAGTTTTTGAATAATGCCTTTGAGATCGCCGACACCGTTATTGGTAGTGTCATAAAAACTACGCGGATAAATCTGATAAATAACGCCGCCGCGCCACCAACTAGTTTCTGACATTCCGCTTAAAATCCGTGTCTATTGCCCCAAATGTTTATATAGGGGAGATAGGTAAAAGCAAAGGATGAAAGTGGCACTATAAAGGGGCCGGAGGGTTTTGGCCCCGATTGAACGAGGGCGGAGCGATATCCAGCTCCAAGTTATTTGAGGCCAGGAATTTCAGCAACTGTCCATGTTCATGGGCCCATTTCGGAAGATCGTATTCTTCAAGATGTTTCTGCTGAGCCTTGCAACGCGCATTGGCTTCATCCTGAGGCATTTTGATAGCTTCGACCATGGCCTGAAGAATAGGAGCCGACATTTCGTCAATCGAGCCGCTGAAATTTTTTACGATAGGATTATAAATCGTTGCCCCTTTGCCGTTGAGGCCAAGATCAGCGGCACTGCCAGTGCCTCCGGAGAGTATCAATACACCTGCATTATCGGGGTCTTGCGAAGCGGAAAATTCTTTCGCGACAAGATTTTTGCCGTCGGTAGGAGCTGTGACGGCCCCTATTATTCGTTGTCCTTCGCATTGAGGTCTGAAAAGTTTAACTAAATCGGCATGATTTACATGATCTGCAAGAATGATCGGTGGATGGCCTTCATGCCACCAGTCTTTGTTGTCGTTAATGCGATCAACAAGTTGCTTCGCCGATATATCGTAATTCTTATAGGCATCTATATCAGGCCGCGTCGCTTCTGCCCCTACGACCATCTGGACTTTGCCAGTCAGGTGAGGATGTTTGTCCATCAATTCAACATAAGCCAAAAGGCGGGGAATAATACCTTTCGAATAATCGCGACGTTCAAAATTAACGAACACATACGGCGCTTTCATTTGTTCAGACAGTTCTTTTGCAACGTCTGTTTTAAGCTCGCCTGTCGCTTTCGCCATAATAGCTTTGGTATCTATACTGATGGGATAGTGTCCGACAAGTAATTCCTGAAAATGTCCGTTAACCGGAACGCTAACACTGACGCTCTCATAGGGGTCTAATTGAGGCGGATTATCAATTCCCACGATCCGCATATAGCGATGCGCATCTTTAGCGGTCTGGAAATTTACGGCGTTACAAAACGCCAGCCCTTCCAAATTCATCTTAAATTGTGCGGCTGACTCCGGTTTGATACGTCCCAGATTCTCCGGATCGGGCATGGGAATATGATTGAAGAAAGCAATCGGATTTTCCACGCCGGCTTTTCTTAAGCAGGCCGCCATCTCAAAATGGTGATAGTCGTGAACCCAGATCGGTGTGGTCTTGTCATCGCCCAGATCCTTTGCAATGGCTTCGGCTAACTGGTTGTTGACGATTAAATTACCATTGTAATCCGAACTTTGCGGCGTAATGGCAAGATCGATCCGGTCATGGCAGAGCGGCCACATAAAGCTGTTTGTAAAACGGTTGTAATGTTCGTCCCAGCTTTTGGCGTCGACTATAATCTGCTTGACGTTGATATGTTCGACCTTGGTTTCCTTCACCTTGCCGGGATTGGGTGTATCCTGAGCCGCTGCATTAAAATCTTTTGTCGTGATTGTTCCGACTGCATACCAAGTCACATCGTCAAATTCTTCGCAGGCCCTTGCCACGGCAGGAGCCATGCCGCCTGACAAGGGCGCGGTCGGCGGTCTAGTGGAGACAACGATAATCTTGGAAGACATACTCACACCCTTACTCAAAAGACATTTCAATATTTACAAAATTACTCGTTTTTAAACAATTCAATTCGGTATTGCGCTGCGTAGAGAGGTATCAAACACCGCAGAGCGAATAAAGTTCTTATTATATAATTGCGTTGATATCTGCGATAACGCTTCATTCGCAGCTTCGGGATCGGTGAAGTGAAAATCGGCGATATTTTTCATCTTAGCATCCGGCCCAACGGCGACAGCCGCGCCGCCATAGGCCTTAACACGTTCAGCCGCCGGGACATCGGCTTCGGAATCTCCCCAAAACAGCGGTATTTTGCCTGAATTTGTCGGTAGCGACATGATATCGTCAATCGCCATACCTTTATTCTTGTTCTTGAGAGAAATTTCGATGGCATCAGCACCGAATTTGATGCCGAGAATTTCTCCGCCAATAGTATCATTATAGGTCTGTGTTGCTTGAACGGCGAGCTGGGTCAGAGCCAGCCGAACATCATCCTTGGCGTCGGCATCGACATTCCGGAAATGGATGGTGCGGGAAAAGGGCTTCACGCTTTCCACCCAGGCGGATGAATGGAGCTGTGCAACGGCAGAAAGATCGGCCTCGATTATCGACCAGTCAGGTTTTTTTGCGTCATTTCTGCCTAACCCGCGCACATGACAATGATGTTCTGCGGATATATTCGGCTGAAACGGGTGAAAAATGCGGTCCACGAACGCAATATCCCGGCCGGTAACGACATAAAGCCTCCCCTGAGTGACAGTATTAATAATCTGCAGGCTCTCACATAACCCTAAACCGGGTTTCACTGCTTCAGGATCATCCTGAAAAGAAAGGATCGTACCGTCAAGATCGGTTGCCCAGACGATATTCCCAATGCCTATGCTATTGATATAATTTAATAATTTATCTGCAGCCATTTGATTTCTGGTGTTAGAAGGATACTATATATTATATTATGAAAATGTCAACTAGAGATGATACACGCTGGTACCCGGCAAATAATCGACTGTTAAGGCCGTAAATTCGCGATTCCAGCTCTCGTTCCAGCCCGTATCTTTGCGCAGATAGCGCTTTTTGAAGACTTTCTTGGTTTTTTCAAGATAATCGAGTGCCCGGCTTTCCTGATAAGCTCGCATGACGCGGTGCGCCTTGATCGCTTCGCATAAAGGCCAGACACGTTTTGTATCCTTCAGGATTTCACCGGAGGCTTGCTGCTCGTCGAAAATTCCGCCGAAATTCGTGTCATAACCGTTTTTGCAGGCCCAGTCGTAAAGCCGCTCCATGTAGATAAAGGCTTCGTCTTTCCTATCCGGAAAAAGACGGCGGTAATAATCGAGCAGCCAGACCCATTCGAAATGATGCCCAGCTTCGATGCGGTGGCCTTCGGTCAGGTGTGGTTTTAAATCGTCTTCGAAGAATTCGCTCAACGTCCCGCTTTGGGGCTCGAAAAAGAAACGGGTAAAAAGATCGTATATCTCATGCGCCAGCCTTGCATAAAGTTCTTCACGCAAGGTGTCATACGCGAACAGGCAGGCCTCGAATAAATGCATGTGAGGATTCTGGCGGCGAAGTTTCGATACAGGCGTCAAATCCGCATTAAGGGCTTCATAAAATCCCTCTCCGCCCACGAAACGGAAGCTTTCATCGATAAGTTGAGCCGTCTCAAGCGCGAGTTGGGCAGCTTCAGCATTATTTGTGGCTTTCGCATATTGGGAGAATGACAGAATGACAAAAGATTGGGCGTAAAGGTCGAGATGATCGTCGTTTCCCGAGCCGTCATCCTTGACATTGAAAGACCAGCCATGTGTGAAGGGGTTATAATAATGATCGCGAATAAAATCGTATCTGGATTTAAGCCCCGGAAGAAAACGATTGCTACCATTATCTGCATGAACATAGATGTAGAGTTGCCGACATTGAGTGAGAAGCCTTTTATAGCCGACATCGATGGGTTTGAAATCCCGATCTAGCCGCTCGTAAAATCCGCCGTTTACCTTATCGGAGAATTTCTCGAACCAGTTCGGCACGCATGTCGTGCGCACAAAATTGGACAGGCTCGGCTTCTGGATTTTCGCAGGACGGGGTTTTCCTTCGAATTTGAAAACGCGCAATAAAGGGGAGAAAAAAGACGGCATAAATCAGTATAAAAGCGTTTTGGATTTCAAGGGACTTCGTTATACCATTGCCCTATGAAAGATGTATACATTCATCTTGTATCCGACGCGACGGGCGCAACCCTGCAAGGCATGGCTTCGGCGGCTTTTTCGCAATTCGAGAATATAAAGATGGTCGAGCGTTTGTGGCCTTTAGTGCGGACGCAAAAACACCTCGACAGGTTTATTGCCGGATTGAAATCACATCCGGGGCCGGTATTCTTTACGCTATTCAATGAGGATTTAAGCGCACGCTTAAAGGACGCATGCAAAAGCGAAGGTGTGCCTTACGTGGCGGTTATGGCGCCTATGCTTGATATTCTCTCGTCCTACCTTGAGCAGAAACCTAAAAACATGCCGGGATTACAGCATATCCTCGACGATATGTATTTCAAGCGGATCGATGCGCTGGATTTCGCCATGGGTTTTGATGACGGGCAGAATTATGAAGGGATCGAAACGTCGGACGTTATTCTGGTTGGCGTATCCCGAACGTCAAAAACGCCAACATGTATCTATCTTGCGCGGCAGGGAATACGCGCGGCAAATATTCCGCTTGTACCTGGCGTGCCTATTCCGAAAGAAATATTAAACCTGAAACAGCCGCTCTATATAGGTTTGACTGAATCTCCCGACCGCCTGATCCAGCTCAGGTCAAGTCGTTTGAAAGTCGACCACGGGAAAGAAAAGGTCATGTATAATGCTTATGTGGATCCTGAGAAAGTAGAGGATGAAGTACGCGACGCGCGTAAGTTTTTCCGCGAGCAAGGCTGGCCGGTGATCGACGTCACAAAGAGATCGGTTGAAGAGACATCGGCGGAAATAATGTTCTTATTGCAACGCCGCCGCGAAAATATGGAGACAATATGAAGCGTGCCGGAGTTATAGGCCATCCGATCAATCACAGCAAATCGCCATTGATCCATTCTTACTGGCTTGAGCAGAATAAAATTGAGGGAGAATATAAAGCCTATGATATCTCCTCTCAAAATCTGCGTGATGAAATATTGAGATTACGAGATGATGGCTTATCCGGCATCAATGTCACATTACCGCATAAGCAGGCTGTCATCGATATCTGTACAACAATTAATGACGAGGCCGCAAAGATTGGCGCGGTTAACACCGTAGTATTCTATCCCTCCGGTGAGATCGAAGGGCGTAATACTGATGCCTATGGCTTTATTGCCAATATCAGGGAAGCATACCCAGGGCTTGAGTTTAAAGATATTTCAATGGCGGTACTTGGCGCAGGCGGCGCGGCGCGGTCTGTTCTATATGCGCTAAAACGCGAAGGTGTTACCGATATTCGCATCAGCAATCGTACGATTGAAAACGCCGAAGAGCTGGCGGAAGAATTTGGCGCAACGGTCTATGATTGGGAGGATAGAAAAGCTGCACTGAAAGGGGCAGGCTTCGTTATCAATACGACAAGTCTTGGCATGAGCGGTAAACCGCCGCTGCTACTCGATCTTTCAGATTTAGCTCCGCAAGCTCTTGTCTGCGATATTGTCTATGCGCCGCTGATGACGGATTTATTACAGGATGCGCAAAGAAAAGGCTGTAGAATAGTGACTGGTATAGGCATGTTGCTTCATCAGGCGCGGCCTGCCTTTCAGGCTTTTTTCGGAACGCTTCCTGAAGTCACGGATGAATTGCGGGAAAAGGTCTTGCGATGAAGGTCATCGGTCTGACAGGCTCTATCGGCATGGGAAAATCGGCGACCGCCTCTCTTATAAAATTACTTGGGATCGCCGTGCATGATTCGGACGAAGCCGTTCACCGAGCTCTGCAACCGGGCGGAGCTGCGTTTCAGGAAGTTGTCCGCACTTTCCCGCAATCGCATAACAAGAAAAATAACAGGATTGATCGCCAGCTTCTTGGCAAGATTATCTTCGCCGATCCGCAGAAAAAAAAGAGGCTTGAGGCGATTATCCATCCGCATGTCTGGGAATCGCAGCGTCGGTTTATCCGCTCGGCAAGACTGCGTCAGGACAAAATCGTCATTCTCGATATTCCGCTTTTATATGAAACAGGAGCACAGGCAAAATGTGATGAAGTCATTGTCGTGACTGCGCCATATTTCATCCAGCGGCAGAGGGTTTTGCGCCGTCCGGGAATGACCGAAGACCGTTTCAAGAAAATTCTTGTTAACCAGATGCCGGATTCTGAAAAGCGTAAGCATGCAAATTATGTGGTTCATACCGGGCTAGGACGCGCGCATACATTGCAAGAATTAAAGAAAATCCTTAAATTGCCATTATGAGAGAAATTGTCCTCGATACCGAAACGACCGGGTTTGATCCAGATCAAGGCGATAAGATCGTCGAGATCGGCTGCGTCGAATTGATGAACCATGTGCCAACAGGCAGGACATGGCATAAATACATTAATCCGGAACGCGATATTGATGCCGGGGCGGTGGCCGTTCACGGCATTACAAATGAAAAGGTCAAAGATTGCCCTACTTTCGGAGAGTTGGTCGGCGACTTTCTCGATTTCGTCGGCGATTCAACGCTGGTCATCCATAACGCCGAATTCGATATCAAATTCTTGAACGCCGAAATGAAGCCTTACGGTTTTCCGCCTTTTAAACTGGCGAATGCTATAGATACGGTACAGATCGCACGAAAGAAATATCCCGGGCAGCCTGCCAATCTTGACGCGCTTTGCCGTCGCTTTGGTGTCGATCTTTCGGATCGCGATTTCCACGGAGCGCTTCTCGATGCGCAACTTCTGGCAAAAGTCTATCTGGAATTGATGGGCGGGCGCCAGCATGGCTTGGGCTTAGACAGCGGTCAGGCGGGCGATATATTTATCGAAAGCGGTATGGTCTCCAATAAAAGAGTCTTTCGCGAACCCCGCATTTTCACGGTTTCGTCAGAAGAAATTGAAAAACATCGGGCAATGCTTGAAGGCTTAAAAGGTAACTTGTGGGAAGCAGCTTAGTTAACAGCTTCTTTCGCAGGCTGCTCGTTCTTACCAAATCTTGCCATATACATCGCATAGAAATCGACCGGTCCAAGCAGGAGGGCCGGAAAGCCTCCTCCTTGTGTCAGGTCGGAAACAATCTGGCGTACGAAAGGAAAAGCCAGGCGCGGGACTTCAATCATAAGGAGCGGATGGCGCTGATCCTGTGGCACCGTTTCTTGAAAAGAAACAGCTACGCCATAAAGAACTTCCGCAATAAAAACTGGTGAGCCATCACGCACAGCCCTGGCGCTAACTTTGATCGTAACTTCATATAAATCTTTAAGTCTCGGATCGTCGAGATTGCGAGCATCGAGATTAATATTCAAATCCATCTTGGGAGCGGACAAGCCCTGGCGCATAGAATGTGGTGCGGAAGGATTTTCAAAAGATATATCTTTCACGTATTGGGTATGAATAATCAGCGGAAGCCCCGGGCTTGCGATCATTTTCTCATCTGTCGATATATTTGCGTCCTGTGTCATCAGATAATCCTTTCGCGGGTGGTTTAGCATATACAGCCCAGCTTGTATAATGGATAAAAACCCTTATATTCGAATAAATAAGCCAAGGAGTTATTTCGTGCCTGCCGATCTAATTTTATATGCACTTGTTGCCGTCGTGCTCGTTTTCTGGCTCAGGAATACGCTCGGGACACGGCATGGCGAAGAACGCCAGCGCGAAAACCCGCTCAACGAGATAGAAAGAGAAAAATCCGCCCAGCCGATAGATCGGGGACGTGTGGTCGATATCACCGACATTCCTTCCGATCTGAATAAGGATTTTGATGCTCGGCGCTTTCCGGGACTGGATATCAGGACAGAAGCTTTGAGCGGTCTTCTTGATATAATGAAATATGATGCCGGTTTTGATCCTTACCGTTTTATTCAGGGTGCGAAAGACGCATTCCCAATAATTGTCGAGGCATTTGCAGCAGGCGACACTGAAACATTGCACGATTTGCTCGCGCCAAATATCTACAAAGCTTTTGTTAACGTCATCGATGCCAGAATTGCGCGCGGCGAAACCATATCGTCAGAAATTCACGCAGTACGAAAGTTAGAGATTATTGAAACGCGCTTGGCCGGGCCAATGGCATATATCACAATTCGCATGACTGCGGATGAAACCTGCGTTATCCGTGATGCGGATCAAAAAATTATTTCAGGCAATCCTGACCGTGTGACGGAGTTGACAGATGTCTGGACATTCGGACGCGATACTAACAGCAAGGACCCCACATGGCTGGTCTATGAAACGCGCGATGATGTTAAGGAAGAATCTAAGACGCCCATCCCGGATGCCGATGCCCGCCATTAAATCCTGTATTACCCTGTCCTTGTCTTGTCTGTTGCTGAGCAGCTGCGCGTTTCTGGAAAAATTTAGCGCAGGCGGGGAGAAAAAAACAGAAGGACCGCAAAAGCTCGTTTTGCAACCAGTGCGGTTTTCCGACCTGCCGGGCTGGAATTCAGACCAGCAGGCGCAAACATTGGTGGCTTTTTCAAAGTCCTGTTCACGAATAGCCAAGGCGAAGCCTGAAAAAATATTCTCTGATAATCAGGCGTTCGGAATTTATGGCGACTGGCAGGAAGCCTGCCGCAACCTGCCCCAGGGTTCATGGAATGCAAATTCGGCGCGCAGCTATTTTGAAAGTAATTTTACACCTTTGCTGGCGACGAATGACGGAAATGCCCAGGGTCTATTCACGGGGTATTTTGAAGCATCCCTTCGCGGTTCTTTAACGAAAACAAAAGAATATCAAATTCCTCTGCGCGCCAAACCGGATGATCTGATCATGGTGGATCTGGGATCGTTCCGCGACGAGTTGAAAGGCCAGCGGATTGCCGGACGGAATGTTGGCGGGAATCTGAAACCTTATGAAACCCGGGCTGATATTGAAGATGGAAAACTGCCGGCGGCACAGGATAAGATTTTGCTTTATGTCGACAGCGCGGTCGATGCCTTCTTTTTACAGATACAAGGATCGGGCATTGTAACTTTGCCGGACGGATCGACGCGGCGCGTGGGATATGACGGGCAAAACGGTCATCCATATTATGCGGTCGGTAAAGAGCTGATAAAGCGCGGTCACTTGTCGAAAGACAGTGTTTCTATGCAAAGCATCAAAGACTGGATGGCTAGGAATCCGGCAGAAGCGCAGGAAGTTATGCGCACTAATAAATCCTACGTGTTCTTCAAATTTGCTGAGGACGGCCCTAAAGGCGGCGAGGGCATAACTTTGACGCCGAACAGATCGCTGGCCGTTGACCGTTCTTTAATTCCCTATGGTGTGCCTGTTTATCTCTCAACAGAAACGCCTGCCTATAACAGGTTGATGGTAGCGCAGGATACAGGCGGGGCCATTCGCGGTGCGGTTCGCGGCGACATATTCTTCGGCTATGGCGAAGAAGCCGAACGACTGGCCGGGCCTATGAATTCGAAGGGGCGTTACTGGTTTTTGCTGCCAAAACGCATAACGCGATAAGATAAAATATGAGCGCAAGCAGCCAGCTTGCCCATATCGACCATGATACCAGCAGAAAAACCGTGATCCCGCACATCGTGACGAATGAAAGCCTTCGTATATTCGCCGGAAATTTCATAAAAAGGAGATAAAGATATGTGAGACATGCCAGCGCCCACGAAACTCCTAAAACTCCGAATTCTATCCAAAGCTGCAAGCCGATATTATGGGGATGCATGATGCTATTATTCTTAAAGTATAACTGCTCGGTATCGAAAATCATATAACGCGTCGAATCCAGTCCGAAGCCTGTCAGGGGATTTTCTAAAATTCGGCGGGATAGGAAATCCCAGTTCTCAAGGCGGAGTGCGGCAGATGCATCGGCTAGCAAGCCTTTTTCCTGCGCGCCGATTTTGGCCGCAAGGAGATCAAACAAGGTCGGTGCGGCCCATGGTAGAACTATGATAAGCACGGCTATGCCAAGAAAAGCCGTACGCATTGTCAGCTTCTCAAGAAAAAACAGGCAACCGAATGCGGAAAGAATAATAACCAGTATGGAAAGCTGACATGCTTGCGAGCGAGTTAGAAAAGAGATCGCAACGCCTAATGCCAATAAAACGGAAAACAGAATGACAGACCGGTTTTTGAGTGAGAGATAAAGCGCAACGGGAAACGCCATGACAAAAACGGATGAATTTTTATTGATAAGATCGGGCCGCAGGCCTGATCCATCCGATTGATTGACCAAAGCGTAAAGCGGCATGCCCAGATAGATATCTAAAGATGTCGCAAGACCGACAATGATAACGGCGATGGGAAACCAGACGCCGTATCTTTTAATATTTTCGGTAGGACAAGCCTGTGCGACTCCGATAAGCGAAAACGAGGCAAGCATCAATCCCGATACTTTCAACGCCCGCTCGAAACTGGCATTTGCATTGACCGACCAGATAGAGCTAATCGCCATCAAGGCACAAAGAGCGACTATAAGGGGAAGCAGACCTCTGACTGGCACGTGAAGAAACGGCCAGGATTGAAAGATCAATCTATGTAAGACAAAAAAAACCAGACCAGTGACAGGAACAAAAACCGCGAAAGGAAGAGGCGATATTGCGCTGCCGATCAGGGGAAAAATAAGCAGGATCAAAAAAACGGTCCAGAACCAGTTTTTCATAAGAGGTAAGGAAATGGCTGACATGCCGGGAAGATACGACAGAGCTGGCGGCAAAGAAATGATTACTTTGCCCGAATCTCATCATGGGTTTTGGTTGGAACGGCATTCAGGATTTCCTGAGTGGTGTCGCCCGAATTTTCGATTGGCGCAATGACATTTTCATCGCCCGCGGCCGGCATAATATTTTGCAGTTCGTCGGCTGACGGTGATTGGACCGATTGAGCAATCTGTGAATCGGGCGTTTCCATCAAAGCAGAAGGCGCTTTACTGGTAAAAGATTCGCCAAATCCGCCATTATCCGCAGCCTCGGCCATAAATGGAATTACCAGAAGAGCCAGAGCAGTAAAAAAGCGGATCATGTAAAACTCCTTAAAAAGTATCCTGTAGCGTCTTGCCCCATTCTTCCAGATCGCGGCCAACGCCTTCCATTGTATTGCCGCACCCGCTGAGCAAAAAAACCGAAATCGCCAGCGCTGGCAATATGACAAACTTATACTTCATAGTCAAACTTTCTTTAAATGTGCCTGCTTTTTAAAATACACGTCTCGCGCCACAGAGGGAAGCGGTCAAAAAAGATCTTCCAGAAGAGGGCTTTTAACTATGACCAGGGCAATGGCACAAAAGACGATGCCAATACCCGCTTTTATGTTACTGCCGTCATTTTGTCCTATTAAACGGTGAAATAACACAATCCAAAGTGCGTCGGTGAATAAGATAACCGACAGGTAAGCCGGATGCTCGGCTTCTTGCAGACCCATAAAGCGAAGAGTGACGGCCAGAGCCGAACAAAGGCCGATCACAACGCCGGTTTTAAGGGACAGGCTGGATTTTAACTTCGAAAAAGATAATGGTTGGCGGAGAAGTAAGAAAATGAGCCAGAAACTGACCATGAAACAGGCCTGAATAAAAACGAAAGCGTAGGGCGCTTGGGCGGCAGGTGCCTGACCCAAAGTGATTTTTTCAAGCAAAGGCCCTGTACAAGCGGCAAAGATGACAAACCATATCAGGCGAAAACCTCGCCAGGAAACGGGACATTTGCAAAGCTGCATAGCAAAAAAAGAAGAACACAAAATAATGATGGCAATAAGTCCGGCTTGAATAGGTTTTTCTAAATAGCGATCCAAGAGCGAAGGATCGAAGATAAACCAAAGAAGAAAAGAAAGAATAACCGAAACAGGCAGAAGGCGGGAAACGACACCCGCCCCCACTTTTGCGACAGAGCGGTAGTAAATGACATCGGATATCGCCCAAAGAAGCGAAGTTAAAGAAACGGCGAGATAAAAATTAAAATTCCCCGGGAAGCCCTGATGAAGTACAGAAGGTAAAATAACAATGGCTGAAACGACTTTAACTATTATAGCCAGAGAAAAAGGATCAGCTTTGTTTTTTTCCTGAAGCAGAGGGATGACTGTCGAGACAAGCGCCGCCATAAGCCCGTAAACTGCCCAGAGAGGAATAATATTTAGAATCATTTGGAAATTCTATCTTAAGAAATTAGGGCGCGTAAGATGTCATCGCTGGCCATGGCATATAATCGGCTATATAATAGCGGTCATGTTTGAAAGTTTTTTCATCCTGACACAAGATATCCCGTCAAATACCGTTCGCGGGGAATATAATCTTTTACTTGTCGCGCTTTCGTATCTTGTCGCTACGCTTGCATCCTATACCGGCCTTACCCTTGCCAATAAAATATTCCTGGCGAATAGTTCACGACTTAAGAACATATTGCATATAGGCGGTGCCTGTGCGCTCGGCAGTGGAATATGGTCGATGCACTTCATCGGCATGCTCGCTTATAATCTCAAAATGCCGGTAAGGTTCGATCCCGGATACACAATCCTGTCCATTATTATAGCGATCATGAGTGCTTTTGCCGCTTTATCGGTCGCGAGATCCAAAACACTTCAATGGCGGCATGTCGCCATAAGCGCTGTATTACTCGGAACGACAATCTGCCTTATGCATTATGTCGGCATGCACGCTATTCAGATGGATGCGATTTTACGATACGAACCTGTCCTGTTTATCGCCTCATTCGCGGTCGCCGTTATTTCTTCAGCTATCGCCTTAGGTCTGATTTTTTATTTCGGCCGGAATAAAAACCCTTATATCGTGCATTTGAGAATTCTTGCGGCCCTTATTTTAGGGCTTGGTGTATGCGGCATGCATTTTACAGGCATGGCGGCGGCGAATTTTCTGGCCAATGACGCCGTATGTCGTGTCACTGATCCCGAATTATCATTCAGTATTAATTCTGAGATCCTGGCATTGATGGTTTCTTTGGTAACAGGACTCGTCGTAATCCTTGCTCTGACAGTCAGCATTTATAATCAGGAGCAAAAAGCCTTGGTCAATATCGAGAGAAACGATGTCTTCCCGGTGCGACTTATTACATGCTGTGTATTTTTGACTTTCCTCACGATCCTGGCTCTTGGCAGCTTTAGCGCGTATATCGCCAACCAGATACAAACGCAAAGCGCCAAGGATAAAAAAATCCATTCCCTTGCGCTGGAATATCTGACCGTCGATAAAAAACTGTCAAACTCCCTGTCGTATTTTGCGATGACGCGCGACAAAATATGGGGTGATACTTATTTGGCATTAGCTTTCGACCAGCAAAGAATTCTCCGGCAGTTCAAAAGTGTTGTTGCGGACGGTGATCGAAATCTCTTTAAAGATTTCGACTTAAGCGAAGAAAAAAGAGCGCGTATGGATAGGCAGATACTGGCCCTTGTCGGTGGCGGAGCGCGCGAGCCTGCTATGATGCTTCTGCAGAGCAGGGAGTACCAGCTATTAAAATCTGCCTATGAAGAGCAACTGAATCTGCTCATTGAAAAATCTATCCTTCCGGTACGAGCAAAAATAAAGAATTCAATAAATAATGAATATATCATTCTTTTCTGCGCTCTTTTGTCTGCAATCGTTTTAAGCATCCTTTGGTATTTTGCATTGCGCAGCGTCAAGGGATGGCAAAGGATTCTAATTGAGAACAGGACCGATCTAAACGAAAGATACGCAGAAAAAGAAAAACTTGAAAAGCGTATGGGAACTTATATCGAAGAAGTCAAGCGTGCACGTGACCGGGCTTTGCGTGCTATGCATGAAGCAGAACATGCCAATAAGGCGAAGACTGATTTCCTTACCAATATGTCCCATGAATTACGTACGCCTATGAACAGTATTCTTGGCCTGACGGAAATCCTTCTGAAGAACGATAAAACGCTGCCGGAACATAAAGAACTCCTTTCCGTTATTCTCGAAGCAGGCGAGACGCTTTTGAAAATCGTCAACGATGTTCTCGACATCGCCAAGATCGAAGCCGAGGGCCTTGTCTTGCATAGAAAGCCCTTCAATCTTTCAGTGATGCTGAATAATGTCGTCAATACGCTCAAGCCAATGGCGATTGAGAAGAATATCGAGTTCGTCCAGAATTTTGATGTTGGAAACGAAAATTTAAACGAAGACGAAGTCCGTCTCAGTCGGATTTTCACTAACTTACTGGCGAACGCGATCAAGTATACGGATCAGGGAAGCGTGCGGTTTGATGTCCAGATCGAAGAGGAGGGTCGTCATCATGTGCTGCGTGCTTCTGTCGTCGATACGGGTATAGGGATAGCCGAAGACAAACTGGATACTATTTTTGAAAAGTTTTCACAGGCAGACAATTCAATTACACGTAAATACGGCGGAACCGGGCTTGGGCTGGCTATTACCAAAGAGCTGGTCGAACTGATGAATGGTGAGATCGGCGTCGATAGTAAATCAGGCATGGGATCCAAATTCTGGGTCGATATTCCTGTCCTCCTCGCTACGCAAGATGTAATAAAAACAAAATCTTTGCCGATAAGAATGAAAAATTTTGCCGGCGAAGGTCGTATGCCAATCAGTAAGGCCCGTATTCTCTTGGCCGAAGACCACCCGCTCAACCGGGTTTTCATGCAGACCTTATTTAGTGAGATGGGATTTTCGAATGTCGATATCGCTGACAACGGTATAGAGGTTGTTGAAAAAGTTATGTCAGGCGAAATTGATTTGGTGCTTATGGATTGCCAGATGCCTGAAATGAACGGTTTTGAGGCGACGATGAAAATTCGTAAATTCGAAGCCTTAAACGGGGGACATTTGCCTATTATTGCCATGACAGCCCGCGCCATGGTCGGCGATCGTGAATCCTGCCTTGCGGCTGGAATGGACGATTATATTTCAAAACCTGTAGATCTCGATTCATTGCGCAAAATTTTAAGTCGCTGGATCGTGCTTGAGCAAAAGACTTAAAACAGAGTCTAAACAGGGGACTGTTTCTTAAAGCTCCTATGCGCCATACGGTTGCATCGCTAAAATTATGGCGAATCAAATCATCGGAGACGAATGTATGAGCCTTATTAAATCTTTATTTCGCCGCAAAGCACCGGACGGACTTCCTGAAACCGAATATGAACTGAAAGCCGTTCTTGGCGCTTTCGATCTTGTCCTGATGGGAGTTGGCGCAATTATAGGCACCGGCATTTTTGTCCTGACCGGTATTGCCGCAGCAACGCAAGCCGGACCCGCGGTGGTTTTGTCTTTTCTTATTTCGGGCCTTGCCTGCACATTCGCCGCTTTATCGTATGCAGAATTATCATCCAGCGTCAAAGGCTGCGGCTCGGCTTACGGATACGCCTATTCAGCTTTTGGAGAGATTGCGGCATGGATTATCGGCTGGATACTGGTTTTGGAATACGGCGTGGCGGTTGCCGCTGTCGCTAACGGCTGGTCCGGTTATTTCAACTCCGGTCTGGAATCGATTGGAATAGGATTGCCGGAAATCTTGACCAAAGGGCCATTCGCTGTGGATCCGGTTACAAAACAGCCCGACGGCGGTCTGGTGAATTTGCCTGCTGTATGCATAATTCTCGCCTTGATGGGCATGCTAATCGTTGGCGCCAAAGAAAGTGCGCGCTTGAATGCGGCTATGGTGTTTGTAAAAATTTTGACAATCGGCGTTTTTATTGCGGTCGCCTCTTTTAATATCAAGCCTGAATTATGGACACCTTTCATGCCGTTTGGGTGGTTCTCACAAACCGAAGACGGGCATACGATTGGCGTACTGGCCGCAGCTTCTCTCGTATTTTTCGCCTATGTAGGTTTTGATGCCGTGTCCACAGCCGTCGAAGAAGCCCGGGATCCTCAAAAAAGCGTGCCTATCGGTATTCTGGGATCGCTGATTTTCTGTACTATTATTTATATTATCGTGTCAGGGCTTTTGACAGGTATCGTGCCATACACTGAATTGAACGTCTCTTCGCCAGTTGCCCATGCTTTGGGCCTTTTAGGGATTGGCTGGGCGTCGGCTCTGGTGGCGACTGGGGTCGTGGCTGGACTAACGACTGTAATGCTTGTGCTTTACTACGCTCTGACAAGAATCATTTTGTCTATGGGGCGTGATGGCCTGCTTCCCGCTGTTTTCTCGTCAGTGAGTGCGAAAACACATACGCCTGTCAAAACAACGATACTGTGCGGAATAATTATGGCTTTATTCGCCGGTTTTATTCCACTGGGCAAGCTTGCAGAACTTGTGAATATCGGAACACTTTCAGCCTTTGTTATCGTTTGTGCAGGTGTCATGGTAATGCGCAAGCGGCATCCGGAACTGCCGCGTCCCTTCAAGATACCTGGGGGTATTGTGATTCCGGTTGCCGGTGTCCTGTCATGCGGGGCTTTGATATTATTTTTGCCTGCGCAAACTCATTTGAATTTTCTCCTTTGGTTGGGTGCGGGAATGTTAATTTATATTTTTTATTCCTTCCGCCACTCAAAGCTAAAATAAAAAACGGCGGGTTAAACCCGCCGTTTTTTCATCCTTGGAGAGAATTATTTAAGAAGCGATAAAGTTTTCTTTTTCACTATTCTTGCATTTTCATTCACTGCTCTATTCAGATTCTTCGCATTACTCCGAACTGAGCTGGCTGCGATTCCAGATTTTCTTTCAAAGTATTTCATCAATCCTTTGGCCGCGATTGCGTTTTGTAAAGGCATGATGAGACTAAGACCTGTATTAACCGTTTTTAATGCGGTTTTGCCGACAGTACCGCCTTTTTTACCCAGAAGTGCGTAAGCGGCTACTCCTACAGCCGCCAAAGCCAAACCTGTTGCAACCGGATGCAAGGCCGCACGTGTATAAATGCTATTCATGGCATAAGTGGAATCTTTTCCCCTGATTGCACCATATTCACCCGATTCATGGAGATTGTCTTTACGACGTGATTTAGGAGTATCGGAAAACTGGGATTTGAGCATAAATTTGGCATTGATCCAATCCATCAAAGATGGCGCATGGGCATTTAGGCTTGCCATAGCATAGCCGGACCCTCCAACACGAATATCACGAACAGGATTTTCAGCGGCATGCAAAATCGCATAAGCGACTTCTTCTGGTGCATAAACAGGCGGTGGTGCTTTGGCTTCCTGGTAAGTATAGTTTTTAGCATGGGAAAAAAATGGCGTAGCAATAGCTGCAGGTTTAACAAGCGTCACGGAAATAGGAGATTTATCAGCATCAATCTCGATACGAAGAGCATCGGTAAAACCTTTTACCGCATGTTTGCTGGCAGAATACATTCCTTGGATCGGAACTGACATATCTGATAAAAGGCTTCCCAGATTGATAATGGCTCCGCCTTTGACTTTTAAATGTTCCGCCGCAGCCAGAGAGCCGTAGACGATACCCCAGTAATTGGTATCAAAAAGGCGGCGATTGTCTTCATCAGACACTTCTTCCAGTCGGCCAAATATGCTGACGCCTGCGCAATTTACCCAGGTATCGAAGCCGCCAAAAGTCTGAATAGTTTCCTCTACTATTGTCTTTACGTCGTTTTCATTGCCTACATCAGCAACTATGTAGACAGCTTCCCCGCCCATGTCTTCAACGCGACGTTGTATATCCGATAATGCTGATTCATTGCGAGCCGCAAGGACGACCCGAGCCCCTTGCTCGGCAGCGCGCAAAGCTGTTGCCATTCCAATCCCGCTGGACGCGCCGGTGATAACGATGACCTGTTCTGTAAGAGGTTTCAATTTCTTCCTAAAAAACAATGTCATGTCTATTCTCCTAAATTGATATGGTTATTCGGCTTGATATTTGCCAACTAACATAGCTTCAAACGGTTCCTGTATTTATGGAGGGGACTTGAGAATTATCTTCAAAACTCTATGTATCAATGGAACTTTTCTCAGGGAGATATGATATGACATCCAAAGCCAAAGGCTATGCGGCCCATTCCGCGACAGATAAACTAGGTCCCTTCGATTTTGAACGCCGCGATGTTGGGCCAGCCGATGTCGACATTGAAATTCTATATGCCGGAATATGCCATTCCGATATTCATCAGGTCAGAAATGAATGGGGTGGATCGATATATCCGATGGTGCCCGGGCATGAGATTGTCGGTAGAGTCAAACAAGTGGGAGCTGATGTCAAAAAATTCAAGGAAGGTGACATTGTCGGTGTTGGTTGTCTGGTCGATAGTTGCCGCCATTGCGAATCCTGCGATTATGGCCTAGAACAATATTGTGAGAACGGATTTGTCGGCACCTATAATGGCATCGGCAAAGATGGAAAACCGACCTATGGCGGCTATTCGGATCATATTGTCGTCGACGAGCGATTTGTTTTGAGTGTTCCCGCAAATCTTGATTTAAAGGCCGTTGCCCCATTGCTTTGTGCAGGCATCACGACTTATTCGCCTTTGCGTCACTGGAAAGTTAAGAGCGGTGATAAAGTCGGCGTGGTCGGCCTTGGCGGTCTTGGCCACATGGGAGTTAAGTTCGCCGATGCGATGGGAGCGCATGTCGTTATGATTACGACCAGTCCCGAAAAAGGCGAAGACGCCAAAAAGCTCGGCGCGGATGACGTATTGTTGTCCAAAGATGAAAGCGCAATGAAAAAACACGCTAATAGCTTTGATTTTATTCTGAATACGATTCCTGTCGGGCACGATCTTAATCCATATATCAATCTTCTAAAGCGTGACGGCGTGATGTGCATTGTCGGTGCGCTGGATGCACTGCCTGCCGTTAACGGCGCGGGTATGATCTTGAAGCGCAAAACGGTGGCCGGTTCCTTGATCGGCGGATTACCGGAAACACAGGAAATGCTCGATTTCTGCGGTGACAATAATATCGTCTGTGATGTTGAGATGATCGGCGTTAAGGATATCAACGAGGCTTACAACCGCACGGTCAAAGGCGATGTCAAATACCGTTTCGTTATCGATATGGAGACGTTGAAAGACGCGGCTTAATCTAGATGAAAAACGGTGGACCTTATCGGACCCGCCGCTTTGCGGCTTTTAATGAAAGAGCGGTTCGATTCACCCACTCGTTCTACATTTTCTTTGAAAATGGTGGACCTTAGCGGGATCGAACCCGCCGTTTTACGGCTCTTAATGAAAGAGCGGTTCGATTCACCCACTCGTTCTACATTTTCTGTGAAAATGGTGGACCTTAGCGGGATCGAACCGCTGACCTCTTGCATGCCATGCAAGCGCTCTCCCAGCTGAGCTAAAGGCCCTTCATTGAAAGGAAGCCAGAACCTAAAATATTAATCCTGACGTTTCAAGGCTTATTCTTCAAAGAATCGCGGATTTCTCTCAATAGGACGATATCTTCCGGGGGTGCAGCCGGTGGCGGCGCATGTTTCAAGCGATTAATTTGTTTAACCAGCATAAAGACAACAAAAGATACAATCAGGAAATTGATAATATTATTAATGAAGCTTCCATAAGCGATAACCGGGGCACCGGCGTCTTTTGCCGCCTTCAGGTTATCGTAAGTTTCGCCGTCGAGGGTTACGAAAAGATCAGTAAAATTGATATTACTGGTCAGTTTACCTAAAACTGGCATGAAAACATCGGCGACAAGCGAGTTAACAATACCTGTAAAGGCCGCGCCGATGATGATTCCGACAGCAAGGTCGATCACATTGCCGCGGGCAATAAAAGTTTTGAATTCTTGGAATAATGGCATCTGTTTTCTCCTAGGGGCAAAACATAGCACGCCTCGGCCAAAAAAAAAGCCCGCTTAGACAAGCGGGCTTTTTGGAAAAAGATATGTTTAGTTACGGTTGCCCATGAAATGGAGGACATATTGGAACATAGCGATAAAGCTGATATAGAGATTTAGCGCCGACGCCCAAGACATGCGGCTTGCCATTTCCTCGTTATCGCGAGGTGAATACATTTCTTTCATGCGCTGGGTTTCCCATGCCGTCATACCGCCAAAGGCAATAATGCCGACACCTGCGATGACGTTAGACAGCATCGTGGACGCGACAAAGAGATTAATCAGAGAGAGAACCAGAAGGCCGATGATACCCATAACGGCAAAACTGCCCATCGCGCTCAAATCTTTCTTTGTCGTATAGCCAAAGATGCTTATGCCGGCGAACATGGATGTGGCCACGAAGAAAGCTTTGGCAATGCTTTCGCCGGTATAAACAGCAAAAATTGCACCGAAGCTTATGCCATAGAGAACCGACAGGGCGATAAAGGACAGGCGCAGGGCACCGGACGACATGCGAGCGGGATTGAAGCCGAACATGACAAGTGCCAGAGGGGCCAGTATCACAACCCATTTCAAGGGTGTGCCGAAAATAGCGCGAAGCAATTCTTCGTTATGACCTACATAGAAAGAAACAAGCGCCGTTATCAAAACGCCGAGCGTCATGCGGTTGTATATTCTCTGCATGTGGCCGCGAAGGCCGACATCCATACCGGCGGCATGAGCAGGAGAAGAACTGTATTCATTAGGTAGCATTTTAACCCTCCAAAGGTTTTTAAACTTACTCCTTATTATATAGAGGTTTATTCGCCAAAACCAAGCGAAACACGACATGGCTTAAATAACTGATATATAAAAAAGGCCCCTACTAAGGGGCCTTTAAAATAATTAATTTCGCTTAGTTGAAATCCCTGCCCATGGCGATTTGCTGGGCTGATATGTTTTCTGCGGGTGAGTTGTCGTTTTGCGCTTGTGCAGGTATAAATTCGACAGCTTTATTGAAAACCTGGGCTACCTGCCCGCGCAGCTTACGCACGATACCAGAGAAGCCTGCTGTATCGTTAAGAACGGCCTGTTCGATATCGAGGGTTCTGTACGGCACTTTACTGTCCAAAACGGAATATTCGATTCTGGTCGGTTGTCCCGGCGCATTATATTCAAATCCGATCGCATCACCCGGGTTCATAATGTCGAAACGGGGCTGTCGGCAATTAACATCATAAAGATGCGGCGTTTCCGGCTTGTCGATGACTTTGCACATTTGCGCAACAGCCGGCGCGCGGGGTGCTTCTTTCGGGGCGCCCAAGGCGGCTGCAGCGACATGCGGGAGCAAAGCGTTTGCGGCCGAGTAGGCGGCACCTGTGCCGGTAACGGCAGCTGCGCCGGTTATGATCTGTCCGGTCGAAGGAGCTTCTATAGACTCAAACGCTTTTTCAAAAGCAGAGCTGGTTTCTGTCGCGGAAGTTCCGGCAGATTCGGATATAGCCTGATTTTGAATATCGTTTAAATCAAGGTTTAGAGAAGGTTTGACATCAGACGCTGCAACTTCCGGCGCAACAGCTTGAGGCGTCGTCGGCAATTTATCGGCCCACGACGGAACATGCTTGAACTGCACATGTTCGCCGGTCAATTCGAAATAATCGCGAAGGGCTTGAGTATTGCCGTTTTCCGCAGCTGTACGGAACATGTCCAGACCCTTGGCTTTATCGCCATGCCAGTATTCATGAACCGCCTGATCTTTCAGGGCCTGCGCTTGTTCAGCGCTCAGAATTTTCACTTCAACCGGGGCGGCAGGCGTTTCCGCCGGAGCTAGCGGTATTTTATGGGCATCGGTTACGATGGTCGGATCATTCTGCGTGGCATCGATATGGGTGGCCGCTTCATGGCCTAGAATATTCCAGCCGATGCCGCCCATGACAGCGCCAAAACCGGCGCGTTTCAGAATGGCGCCTTTGTCTTCTTTCCATTCATTTGCCAAGGACCAGACAATCTCGCCCTGCGCTACATGTTTAATACCAAACCATGAACCCTTGACCATATCCTTTCCAAGATAAGCTGCCTTGTTGAAAAACCCTTCAAGTTGCGGCTTTTCGTCATTGTTTTTCGATTTGCGGTATTCCTTGATGATATTACCTGTCACGACCGAAGCCAACGCACCGCCAGCCAGCGCCGTTCCGAAAGAAGCGCCTGCCGAAGCCGTAACAAGCGCTTTGGCCGCCATACCGGCCGGAAGGCTCGCAGCCATCTGGGCCAGAACTTCCGGCGTCAATTTTTTAACGGTTTCCCATGTCCTGGCACGGATTTCAGGATCTTTTAGTGATTGGCTCGCCGTTTTAATCCGGCTGAAAAGATTTGGTTTTTTTGTGATCTCGTCTTGGGAATTCTCGCGAACATACGCGCGATAGGCTGCATCGGCGCGATGATTGGCGATCATTTCGGCAGGTTTGCTGAAAAGGCTGGATGTACCGGATTTAAGCGACGACCAAAGACTGCGCGTTGCCGAAGCCGTGCCTGCGGCTACAGATACCGGTTTTTCTATAAAAGCCTTATGAAGACCGTCATAGGTTTTCATCCGGGGATAACGCGATGCGTCGATAGCCGTGTCGAGGCCTGCTTTTGTCTGGTAAGCGGCCCTTTTCGTCCAGTCAACGGCCGTTTCACCTAATTTCGTTCCTGTGGCCGTTACGGCTTGGACGGCTTTACCTTGCAGATTGGCAATACGTTCGCGCAGGGTTGGTTTTTCCGGAGCCTGATCGATCACCTGTTCCGATGCCGGAACGGACGGGCTGAAAAATTTTCTAGCTGCCCAGTTTTTTAGGGATTGAGAGGTATCGGCGATTTTATCAACGAGAGATGGCTTGCCCGAATGTGGAAATCTTTTATCGACCGGCGCGGCCTGAAGATCTTCAAGGTCTTCTAAAGAAGGGACAGCGTCAGATAACTGCAGGTCTAAGACGTCTTTATCGGAGATTTCCTGGTTTTTATTCCAGAAACTCATTTTTGTTGCCAAATTCATTTTTCACACCTTGCTTTTTATTTGGGGTTACAAATATTACCCTCGTTCATTTTGGAAAGCCCCTTTTATGTACAAGATTAAAAAATATTATGCAAACAAAAATCTTTACACTTTTTTAAATAATTTTTCTTGACATAATCTTGGGGTCAAGGGTACAAACCTTACAATTGAATGAAATAAGGGGTGTGGACCGGCAACGGTTGGCCTTATGAGAAATTTACAACCGTCTTTTGAAAGGACACAATATGTCAGCTTTGAAAAAACTTATGATATCTGCAACACCGTTTGCTCTCGCTTTCAGCGGTGCGGCTGATGCGCAATCCCTGCCAGGTTTGAGCGGTCCTATTTTAGTCGGCTCCCCTGGTACAGCCAATCCGATTTCTACAACACCTTGCACAACACCTAGCCAAGGTTGTGACGATCCTGTCATTATTCCGCCGGATGAAGAAGAGCCGGGCGGTAACAACAATAATAACGAAAATAACAACGAAAATAACAACGAGAATAATAACCACAATAACAACTCAAATACGAACAACAACCAAAACAATAACTCAAATACAAACAACAATAGCAATGAGAATAACAACTCTAACGCTAATAATAATGCGAATGAGAACAACAACAATGCGACTGGTGGAACAGGTGTTGGCGTTGGTGTAGGTATTGGCCAAGGTGGAAATTCCAATGCCACAGGTGGTAACGGTTATGGCGGCGCAGGCGGTCAAGGTGGAGCCGGTGGTCAAGGTGGTACAGGTGGCAGCTCCTCAGCCACAGGTGGAAATGCGACTGGTGGTTATTCCGGTGGCAACACGCTTTCCAATGGCGGCAACAGCCTGACGGGCGGTAACAATACATCGAACACAACGATCGGTCCGGTTGGTTCGACATCATCCGCAACTGGCGGTTCTGTCGGCAATCTTTCCACAGGCGCTTCGACATCATCTGCAACGGGTGGAACCAGCAATTCCGGTGGCAATACGCTTAATAACGGCTCTAACTCCGGTGGCAACACAATGTCCAACGGTTCCAGCTCTTCTTCGACAGGCGGTTCTTCCTCCTCGTCAAATGAAGGCAATAAAGTGTCCGGTAACTCCACCAATGTTACCTACAGCAACAGCAGCGTCTTCAAACAGGTTCGCCAGAACCCGGGTACGGCACCTGTATATGGTATTGCCTGCCAAGGTAATATTCAGGGTTCAACCGGTATTGCATCCGGTTCCGTCCAGACACGCTGGCAGGGTTGCGAAGCGACAGCTGCAGGCGTAACGCTTGCACAAACAAGCCGTTTCGTCGAGGACTGCAACCAGTCTTACCAAGTATATGCGGATGGAAGACTTGCAATGGCGGCAGGCAACAAATTCCTTGCTAAGGCTTTTGCTCAGAACATGATGCCGAAAGAAGAATGGTGTGCGGCGAACGTATCCGTTGGCTACAACAACTTCCAGCCACCGGCTGAGGTGCCGCCGGCAGCTCTGGTTCCTGTCGAGGCTGGTCGCGTTCAGCAGCAGGTACAATTACCGGCGCCAAGACGTTAATAAAGTCTAGAGAATAAACGAAGAAAGCCGGCTCTTTCGCCGGCTTTTTTTGAAAGTTTTTCAAGGTCACCAATGCGTAATTCGAGTTATTTCTCAGCTCTTGCCATAATGGGCGTCGCTACAGGATCTTCTCCTGCAGCAGCGCAGGTTTCGCCTGCTGCCGTAAGCTATGATTTGTCCGATCAGGCGCGGTTTGCATGTGAGGCGATGCTTAACAAAGGCGAGCCAAATCTCGTTATCATGGATAAAAATCAAGGTGAATTGATTCTGACTAAGAATTGCAAAATTGTCGATAAATCCCCTGCCTTGTACGGCAAAGGAAAGGGCGAAAGTGAAATCGCCGATCCCGATACGACTCCTGCCGGTATCTTTCACATGAAAGAACATGACGTCGACCCGAGAGATTACGAAGGCGGAAAGGTCTTGGCGTTTCTGATCAATAGAAAAGCGAGCTATGTCATTCACCCGACTTATCAGCATTTGCCGCAGCAGCGGCGCGATCAGCGGCTAGCAAGTCCGACCCCCGATGATAACGCCATTTCTTTTGGCTGCATCAATATACCGACCCCTTTTTATAAGTTGACAGTTTCTTTTTTAAAGGCAAATCAAACTGAACGGATCGGTGCTTCAGGGCCGGTCATTGAATTGCCCAAGCTTGTTATCCTGCCGAAGAACCGCGATTTCAAAGTCACGGCATCAACCCTCGGTTTTTAACCGAAAATTAATTGACATAACTGTTAAGTTCATTTATGGTTTTCCAAATAGAGGATCAATATATGAAAAACGGTTTTATTTATGCTGCGGCTATGGCTGTAACGCCTTTTCTGGCAGGTTGCCAAACGACGAAATCATTAAATAATACAACATGCCAGCAGATTGACGGTCGTTCCGGCAAAGGCATCTTTCAGGGAATCCTACCCGGATATAAAATTTCAAAACCGAATAGTCCTTGCATATTCTCGCAATATTTCATGGAAAATGTCGATCAGTTGAAAGTGCGCGGCAACGATAAGAACTATTTGATGATGGGGCGCATTATCGACGACTACCAAATGCTCAAAGACGATAACTCCGGCAATGCAAAAAAAGCCTTGGCAATGATCGACCAGAGAATGGCGGCGCGCGGCGTTACAATGGAAAGTATTGAAGCAGCCTACGAAAAATACAAACCGCGTGAAATTTCCCCAGAACGCCACGAAGCTGCCTGTACTGTGAAGGAAATTGAGGTGATGGGTCAGATCGAACGCCGGCGGACCTGCCCTGCGGGACCCTAGATCGGGTCACCAAAACTCTTTCAAAGTCGCCAGTCCTCGCATAAACTACACATCCAATGAACCAAGGGTGTTTTATGCGCGTAATTGCCGTTCTTCCGGTCCTTCTGGCCGTATGTCTGATTTTTTCTCCTTTAAGCGCTCGCGCAGCAGATCCCGAATTGCCGGAACTTCTAAAGGGCTTGCAGGCGCAAGGCGTTACATTTCGTTATCTCGGAGGTGATCAGGGCTTAAATGGCTGGGTCGGTTTCAAAGATGGAATCCAGCAATATTTTTATGTGACACCGGATCGCCAAGGCATTGTCAGCGGGCAGCTGCTGAATAATAAGGGTGATCAGGTCACATTGCGCCAGATTTCCCAGCTTCGCGAGAAAGACCCTGAAGTCGACAAGCTGGCAATTCCTGCTTTAGCCAAGAAAGAACAGGCTGTTTCTCCGAATTCGGCTAAAAAAGATGCGCCTTCAAAAGCGCAGCAATTCTACGCCGAGACACAATCTGCTGGTTGGGTCGCCCTCGGAAGTAAGGATGCGCCGGCTATATACAGTTTTATCGATCCTCAATGTCCGCATTGCCACGATATGATCGACGATTTCAGGAAATCAGGCTTGCTCGATAAAGGTCAGATACAGCTGCGTCTTATTCCGGTCGGTTTGATGAACGAGCAAAGCCTGAAACAGGCGGCCAATCTTTTGGCATCTAAAAATCCGGCGGCGGATCTCTATAAACATCTCGATGGCGATACGGAAATCTTGTTGACCGATAAAGAACCGAATACGCAAAACGTTCAGCGCAACATGGTTTTGATGCAAAGCTGGAAGCTCGATGTTACGCCGTTCAGCGTTTATAAAAATAAAACCGGTGAAATCAAAATCTTGCGCGGACGCCCGAGCGATCTAAAAACTCTCGCCGCAGACCTGAAATAACAAAACGAATTTATAGCATGGACACAAAATCACTTTTTCTTACTCAGGTTTTAGAGAGACTGGCAGCGCCGCTTGTCGCCGCGATCAGCGAGGTATCGGTGCGCAATATGATGGTGCCGGACCCCGCCCAGCCCGGGGCAATGCGTCCGGAAGCCGAGCAGGTCGCAGGGCTTTTGACCAAAGCAACGCAGATGAGCATCGGGCTTTCCAATCTGGTCGATGCTGCCTTGCCGGAAAATGAAGCCGATTCCATGCGTTTGGCGCTTACTACTTTATCTTCGCCGTTGATTGCCAATCTCTATCGACTGACAGGCCGCGTGCCGAGCGATAACGAGCTTGACCGTATCATGGCGGCGATGAATTCGGTCATCACCTATTCCGATCATTTCGTGACGGCAGGCGATGCCAATGCCCGTATGCAACACATGGATACCGATTTCTTTCCGGTCGATACCCATCAGATTACTCTGCAGTATATGAATGTCTTGCTGCCGGCAGTAAATTCCATCATGGCCTATTCTTTCGGCCAGCCGGAAAAGAAACTCGTTCAGGACGTAACTGAACGTCTAGTCCGGGAAGCGAAAACTTTTCGCCAAAATATTTTTCCCGAACTAAACGAAAGGGAAGCGGCACGCGCAGAGCTTGCGGTCTTACGCATGGCGGCGCTGATTTACAGCCAGTGCCATTTCGCCGAAATGGCGAAATTGATGGCGACCGAAGAACAGGCGCGCCAAGGTTTGGCCCCAGCGATGAATACCCTGTGGCAGGCTTTTGGTCTCCGACTGCAAATGCTCGAAGTCGTAGCCGAAGCTTTAGTACCGGGCGCCAAATCGAAACGCGGCACTTCCTCTTCTTCATCAAAAGCCCCGGAAGTCGAGAAACCGATTCAGCAAATGCCGCCCGAAGCAATTACGCCTCCGGCAGCGGATGAAGTCCCTAAAGCACCGCCATCCGTATCTGTGCCTTCGGCCGGAAATGCAACCAATGCCTCCTCCAATCCTATGTCGTTTTTTGCGAAGAAAACATCATGAGTAAAATAAGATGAGTAAAATTCTGGCGGCATGTCTCATGATGGCGTCGCAAACTTATTCAGTACCGCCTGCGGTAATGGTTGGCATCATGCAGGTAGAAGGCGGGCGCGTCGGGCAGCAGGTATTGAATACCAACGGCAGTTATGATCTAGGGCCAATGCAGATCAATACGATCTGGGTGCCGAAGCTTGCGGGGTATTGGGGTGTCGATCATGCGACGGCAAAAAGATGGATCCGCGACGATCCTTGCACGAACATGGGCGTGTCAGCTTGGATTTTACGCCGTCACATGAACGAGACGGGGTCCTTGTCAAAGGCTATCGCTTATTACCATTCCCGCACACCCTCCCTTGGATATTCCTACAAGAACCGGGTTGTATCGGCGATGCGTAAAAACGGTTTAATCAGGAATACGCCCAAAACCCGCTGAACTTTTTTGCGATGCGGCCATTGGTAGGCAATGACTACACTGCCAATAATCAAATCCGACTGTCTCGTTATCGGCGGCGGGCCGGCAGGGCTTACGGCCGCGATATATCTGGCAAGATTTCGTCGCCATGTCGTTGTGGTGGATGAGGGGAAAAGCCGCGCCCGCTATATCAAAACCAGCTATAATTATCCCGGTTTTACGCATGGTATTCAGGGTGAGCAATTATTAATCAATCTAAGGACCCAAGCTAGTGAATTCGGCGCAGAAATTGTTACGGGTAAAATAGAGTCGCTCGAAAAAGAAGAAGGCGGGTTTATCGCTCAGAGTGAAAGCCATATCTTTAAAGCCCCGAAAGTGCTGCTGGCGACAGGTGTTGTCGATGAAAAGCCGGAGCTGGCGGATATGGACGACTTTATCTATGAAGGTGCGGTGCGTTTCTGCCCGATTTGCGACGGGTTTGAAGCAAGCGATAAAAAAATCGGCATACTTGGGCCTTTAAAACACATTATCCCGAAAGCCTTGTTTTTGAGAACATATAGTGCCGATATATGGATGTTTCCGACCGATACGGCAGAATTACAGTCGGAAGATGAGATCAAATTGCGCGATGCTGGAATTGCCGCGCCTAAATGCTGTGCGATAAGAATTAAAGCAAGCGACCGCAATGTGGCAGTTATTCTCAATGACGGGAGATGCATTGAGGTGGATGTCCTTTATCCGGCTATGGGCGCCAATCCCAGATCGAAGCTGGCCATAGACTTAGGGGCCGGGCATAATGAAGCCGATTGCCTGATCGCCGATTCTCATCAGCAAACCTCCGTTCCGGGACTTTATATCGCCGGAGACCTGACAACCGATCTTTCGCAAATCAGCGTTGCGGCAGGGCAGGCGGCAATTGCGGCAACCCATATCCACAATTCTCTGACGCGAAATGTCCGTTGATTTATTGTAACTTCCTGAAATACATAATAAATAAACCCTTGTTCTGCTAAACTGTTCTGATAAGATAACGCGGCTTTCCGGCAGAGGGCGCGTCATGGCGTTTTTAAAGTCAAACGAAAGCTGGAATAACAAGAATTTAAGGGTGTATTTCCAAGATGATATCCCATCGTTTCATACCGTTCTTTCTGGTCGCGGCATCCTTAGGGCTTGCTTCTTGCGCCGATACGACGGTTCGCGTCAAAGATCCGCAACTTGTCGCCACCCCTGATAAGGTAGATGCTATGCTGGCACAAGCCGCCGATAAAGCCGCATCATCGCTGGAGACTTTGGCGGCGGTTGAACAGAAAAGAACGCCTTCCGCTTCGATTGCCCCGGTTACCGGCGCGCCGCCTGAATTAATGCGTGCGATCACTATCAACTGGATCGGCCCTGCAGACCAGATCATCAATACGCTGGCCAACCGCGCCGGTTATAAATTTCAAGTTTTGGGAGAAATACCCTCAACGCCTGTCGTGGTTTCCATCGACGTTACAAACCAGCCTTTGATCGAAGTTTTGCGCTCTGTCGGATTGCAACTTGGGGCCCGCGCCGACGTGCGCGTTGATTCTGCTGCCCAAAGAATTGAGCTTATGTATGCGCCTACAACAGGTGTTGGTGACGTAATAAATCCGTTGCCGATGGATGGCTTTAGGGTTCAGACACAGTGAACGTTCATTCGATGACTTTCATCCGCTCCGCATTGGCGATCTGCCTGGTTTTTACACCTTTTCAGATAGCTTTCGCTCAAGTTGTGAACGACGCCACGAAAGATACGAGTATATTCGGTGTCGGTGTTGATGCTGACCGGATCAAGAAAGACGATGCAGTTGCGATCCCGCCGACGATCGAACAATTGAAAGAAATTCCCGGTCCAAAAGAACTTAAAAAAGAAAATTCGCTCCCGCTGGATATTCGGAAAGAAGCTTTAAAGGAAGCCGCCTTGTCTTATGGCGCCCGCGGTGGTCTGGCGACACGCACATACGAGATAAGCCAGCAACTGAAAAAACGCGACAGTTACTTGGACAAGATCTACGATTTTCGCCAGCTTTTGATTGCTGCGCCATCGGGTTTGCAGATGGAGCCGCCAATTATCTCTGAAAGCCTCGATGCGCTCCTCATTGAAAATGACGGCCAGACCGCTGCTATATCTGATACGATTTACAATATTAATAAGAATGTCCGAATTGTTTCCGCTGCCCGTAACTGGCGCCAATATCTGGAGCGTCAATGGGGAGAGGTGGAAGAGCCGCCTGAAATCCTGCGTCCCGTAAATAGCGAAGAACGTGCTTTGTGGCGCGAACTGGTTGAGCAGGGCTGGGCTGAAGGCGTCATTCAGGCCGATGAGATTTTCGAGCAGGATCTGGCGACGCTAAATGCCGATTTCAATGGTATGGTTCGTTATCGTAAACTTTTGGCGCAAAGCATGGTATCCCCGCCTTTCGCGCAACAACTTGATCGTGGCGTGACCGGTGACGGTAATGTTATGCGCATCGGCGACCGCGCCGTTTCGATTACGGAAGCTCCAAAACTCATTTCAGGATCAGACACATGGCGGCCCGCAAGCCGGTAAGCCTTGTCAAAGGCGACCAGTCACTCGTTCAGACCTGGCCGGAGGAGCCTAGCCGCTTCGTCGAGGATCATGTCGATCCGTTTCTTCTATGGTGTGTGAAAAAGGGAACGTCCGATATCACAATACAGACCGACCGCCCGGTCTATACGGAAGTTCACGGTACATTATATCCAGGAACGTTCCGCGTTCTCGATTCAGCCGATATGAACGTCTTTCTGCATAAGATCTACGGAATCGACGCGACAGCGCGTCTCGCCTCCGGGACCGATCTCGATGTATCCTATGAAATTCGCCCTGACCGCTACAGCCGCGTTCGTTTCCGTGTCAATATCACGCCGATCCTGGCGCGAGGGCGAGATGCGGCACAGATCACCATGCGGGTATTGCCGTCGGAACCGCCGAAAATGGACGATCTGAATATCGAGCAGCAAATCATCGAAAATTTTGCGCCACGACAAGGTATGATCGTCGTTACGGGACCGACCGGCTCAGGTAAGACAACTTTGCTGGCAGCTGGCATGCGCATGCTTTTAGAGCGTCCGGTTGGCTGCGGCAAGATGCTGACCTATGAAGCGCCGATCGAATTTACTTACGACACGATTCACTCCCCCCGGTCCTTGGTATCGCAAACAGAGATCCCGCGGCATTTGCCTGATTTTGCTGCCGGCGTCCGAAATGCGCTCCGCCGCAAACCGCAAATAATTCTCGTGGGGGAAGCGCGGGACAAGGAAACGATCTCGTCAGCTATCGAGGCTTCGCAAACGGGTCACGCCGTATATACAACAACACATACGACAGGTGTTGCGTCAACTATTCGCCGTATGGTGTCGGCTTTTGATCGCATGGAACGCTCTGAACGGGCCTATGCTTTAATGGAAACGTTGCGCATGATCGTTACACAGTCCTTGGTTCCGCGCGTCAATGGTGGACGAATAGGCGTACGCGAATGGATGATTTTTCCCGATGAGGTCCGCGAAAAACTTCTCGATATGGATTTCGAACAATGGAGCGTGGAAATTCAGCGCATGATCCCGTTTTATGGTCAGACGATGAGCAAAAGCGCCAATATCGTTTTTGAAAAAGGGCTGATCGATAAGCGGCATTACCTTTTATTGAGCGCTTCAACCGGTTCGTGATAGACTTATCCCATGGCAACCAATATTTCAGACGTCAAAGAACAGCTGAACTGGCATTGGAGAAACTCGATGCGCCCGATCCGCTTTTTCGCGCTCGACGCCAGGGCAGCCATGCCGCTTTGCTTTTTGCTCCCGTTTCCCCGTTGGTCGACTTTGATACTTGCGGTCGCTGTGATCGTTTTCTTCGTTTTTCTGGAGAAAAAAGGGCTGACTTTTCCGGCGGCGATGCGGGCGATCAGGGGAATCTTATTCGGTGACCGTCGTCCGGCTCTCATGACCTTCAAATACCGGAAATTAAAAGATTTCGGATGATCGATAAGCGTGCGAAACCTGTATTGTTTGCTTGAGTTTTAACGCGTCTGGCCTTATTTTTAGCGTCACTTTCAATAAAGTAGAAACGGGCGATCTGCATGAACCGCAAGATATTATTTCTGACAACGGCCATAATTTCGGTTTGGGCCACGGCATCTGCCAACGCTGGTTTCGAATGGAATCCACCGCCTGTCAGACAGGTGCCAAATGTTCCTGCGGTTTCTGCTCCCTCATCAGCACCGAATATAGATGGTCCATTGACGCCGATGCCGGGCGAGCCTGCGCCGATTGCCAAGGTCGAGCCGGTTTCCGAAGCCGACATCATGGATAACGGCGCCGCGGTGGCGCCTGTCACACAAATAAATCCGGGCATGAAGACAATCGGCAATGCACCGCAAGAGCTTTCGAACATAGATTCTGAAAGCCTACCTTTGCCCAATGAAAATATCTCATGGGAACAGCCGCAAATTTCGGACGTCGTCGAGGGATTCGGCAAAGACATTCCTTTGGCTGTCGCCTTGCAGCAAATTGTCCCGCCTGCTTATAAAGTTTCTTATGATACAGGTGTCGACCAGGGAAAGCCTGTGACATGGAATGGCGGCAGCGCCTGGACTAATGTTGTCAGCGATATGCTGAAAAGCAGAAAACTTCATGCCGAAATGTCCGGCAACACGATAACGATTTCCGAGGGTGTCGGCGCTGATTTGCAGATGCAGGCCGCTCCTTCTTCCATGCCGGCAGAACCGCAGATCGCGTCAACAGAGGCAAAGCCCACACTCGATATGACGCGTAAGAATCATTGGACGGCTCAAGCCGGACAGGGCTTGCGTGAAACGCTGCAAAACTGGAGCGGCAATGCCAATGTCGAACTGGCTTGGCAGGATGCGAAAGACATACCTATCGGTTCCGCTTTTTCTTATGAAGGAACATACGATCAGGCTGTTGATGCTTTATTGTCGCTCTATAGCGGTGGCGCAAATGAGCCGAAAGGTAAGCTTTACCCAAATCTTCCCGAAGGACCGAGCGTTCTGGTCATCGGGTCGAATTAATATTTAAGATTATTGGCCTATACTGCCGGTGCTTCCCTGAACGACCCAGCGTCCGCCTGATTGGGAAATAGATTGAACCTGACCAATTCCTGAAATGCTGTCGCCGACACGAATAGTTTGAAGTCCTGCTTCGCCGGACTTGCCGACCATGGCTTCACCAGGGCGAGCACTTCTGAGTTCCCATTTCGAGGCAGCTTTAGGTTTCGTTGCTGCAATTTTCCTTTTCGGCGGCGATTTTTTCACGACAACCTTTGACGGCTCTTCATTGTAGCTGGTCGAGATTTGTGGTTTAGGCGCAGGAGAGTCAGATAGCCTGGAAACACGTGTTTCAAGACGTTCAATTGCCGATTTTAATTCAGAAATTTCCGCGGAGTTATTATTGATGGAAGGCACAGGTTGTTCGGTAATTTTTTTCTCAAGCGATTCCATGCGGGTAATCAGTTGATCGAGTTTTGATTGCAAACCAACATCTTGTATAACCGGAGCCGCGACCGGAACAGTTGTTTCCGCCGTTTGCTCTAATTGAGGTGTCGGTTGAGCCTTAACGGGATCCGCTTTTTTAATCTGGTCGATATTCGGCAAATTCTGCGGAACGGGCAATTTCTGAGATGGCGCAGATTCTATCGGCGCTGTCATGCTCGGCCCTTGTTCCGGGAGCGACGGGGTGGTCTGGCTGCCTTGATCCAGTAAAGTCGGATCGTTCATGAAACCTTGGGAGTTGCTTGGGTCTGATTCTTGCTGGAGTTCTACGGGTGCAGGAACATCTCCATTCTGCAAGGAGCCCAGTTCTGTTGCAGGTGGCACTGCCGGTTGAGCTGTTGTGATTTCCTGAGAAGGCGCTCCAAGTTCAGGATTGCTTGAATCTGAACCGCCCGAAAATACGGACATCAGTATTCCGATTGCAATGATCCCGGCTATACCGAAAACAACCAGATTAAAGATAGAAAATTTCTTTTTAGGTTTTACAGCTTTTTGCGGCTGGGTATCTTCCCAGTTCTCGTCATAAGTCTCATCGTCGTAGACATCACCCAGATCGTCCTGATCGAGAAGGTCGTCATCCATGAAGTCCTGATCGTCGAGATTATTTGGGTCGTTTGATGCCATCTGTTTTATGCCTTAACGTTTCTAACCCGGATTACCGGTTATTCAGGTAGTCCTGTGTTGAGAAAATAGTGGAAGTTCTGCCGTTATAGTTATTAAACGACCCATTATTGCTCCCGGTGTTCTGGACATTGTTCGATATGCCCTGATAAATATTGCCGCCCTGATAATTACCTTGGTAATTACCTGTTCCCTGAAGATTCTGAGCACCCTGAAGACCTTGAAGCAAATACAAAGGTGATTGCGGTTGACCGCCACTTTGCTGGAATTGCTGCTGCAGCAGATTTTGCTGTTGTTGCTCCATACGTGTTCTGGCCGTCTCCGGATTATTGGAGCCGACAAGCAAATCCTGATCCGTAATCGGCGTCATAAAAAGAATACCCATTGGCGTTCCGGCGCGTACGCGTACCAAAGGCTGAACATTATCGCCTTCCTGCTCAAGGATTTCGCCTGCGCGTTCTCCTGCTTTTTCAAGACCCGAAGCCAGCTGTTCCTGATAATCGATTTCAGGTTCATCCTGCACAACAACATCCCCGGTTACAACAGTAGTGGTACCCTGTTTATCGGCATAGGCTTCAGCGACGCCTTCAATGAAATCGGCGGCTGCCGGTAAAACGATGCGTTCCCAATATCTGTTGTCGACATCAGTCGCCATGCCGGTCAGGGTCGTGTCGGGATCGAGGGCATAGGCATCGATAGGAATGCTGACGCCTTTTTTGTTAATCAGGGTACGGAATTGCAGAACCAGATATTTCTGGGAGCGCTGGAAAGTGCCAAGGACTCGGCTGCCGTTAAAGGGGCCGGACACGATCATTGCAACAATCGGTCCCGGGATGTCGGAATTAGCCTCGATTAAAAGCTGGCTATATTCGATAGCCCCTGCAGGTAATATGACTTTTGCAGGAGGTCCGGAAATCAGAGGCGAATTCGGATCGTTGAGTTGCTGGCTTGCTTGTTGTGTCGCCTGGGAATTTTGCTGCGCTTTTTGCTGCGCCTCTAACAATTGCTGCAGATCGGTGATCTGCATGGATTTGAGATTCTCGATTTTCTTGCCGGACAAAATTTGCGACATTTGCGCATTCATCTGAGCGACAAGATTTGACACGGCTTGCGCCTTGGCTGGATCTTGTACTTCCTGCGTAGCCTGAGCTTGCTCGGCCTTTAGGCGTTCGTCTTGAATCTGTCGCCATTTCAACAAAGGATCTTCGGCTGTCGCTTCTTCGGCTGGAAGCTGCAACTGTGTTTTACCAGTTTCAATCGGTTGGGGCATAAAGCTTGTGCCCTGTTTCTGAGCTTCTTCCTGGTTCTGCTGATTCGTTTCTTCGATGACCTGCTTCATCTCGGGCGAAAGATCGGCCGTTCCCGGTGCTTGTTTCAGGTCGTTTCCGGCAGTAACAGTGGAGCTTGGACCTGTGGCTTCCGAGCCACCAAATAAGGTGATAGCGCCTACGATGACAAGCAGCCCTGCGACGACAAGGCCTATCTTGACAGCAGGATTTTGTTTAACGAGGTCGGACAAAGAGCCTTTTTCGCTGTCCTGATCGAATTCGCCGAAATCCGTATCGAGATCGGTGTCGGCAGTATCGAAGTCGTCGTTGAGATCGTCTTTGTTATTCATCGGAAATATCCGTTTTCTTTAATTGCGCGCGAACCATTTTACCTTTATCGGACAGCAAAAGGACGGGTGTAAACTTCATGGCATAAACATTCGTGCCATCGGCGGATCGCACGGATGAATCCCATGCCGGCGAAAGAAGAGTATAGGGGGTTCTGACATAGGTCACGCCGCCCGCTTCATAGGCAGTTGTGCGTCCATCGATGCCTTCGATCTTCAATTTACTGGCGGAAGCAGGAGGAACACCTTCGAGAATTGTCGATAAAGACTGGTCTCCCGCGGTTGTCGTCACCTGGCGCTGTATAGGTGGCGCGATACCATTAGGTCCAAGTTCGGCGATCTGGACATCCGCGCGAACCTGAACGGATTTACGATCAGTACGAAGGGTGAAAATAACAGGCGGATTAAGGCCAACAAGTCGCATGGAGACGTTACCAAAAGCAAAATCGGCCATCGGTGTAATGCGAAGCATATTCGACCCGGTTTCCGGTTGCAGCACTTCGAAATTACCCGCCCAGCTTATATCCTGAATAGGCCAAGGCTGGCCGGAAGCGTCGACGATGCTTAATGTAGTCACATGACCGACAGATGTCTTGATTTCGACAGGCGGCGTCCCGGGGTCGAGCGAAATAGTCTGGAATGTCGATTCAGGTTTGGGATTTGGATAGATTGGCGTCTGCACCGCTTGCTGTGTTTCATCATACATTTCCAGCAATTTACGAATTTCATCCGTTTTCATCGGCATTAAGCCGGAAGACGCCGCGCCGAAAGCCTGTTTGCGAATTTCGGCTTCTTTCTGCTCGTCGGTCTGTCCTTCTGGCAGATTGTCAGTCAGTGGTAAATCAAGTCCCGGCGGTGCTTGCAAAGGCGGGGCTGTAACATCCTGAGCCGAATTTGCATTCTGATCGCCGCCTGTCAGGCGGTCGAGAATGGCGGATGAAGGAAGTGATGATCCTTGAGATGCATTATTTTGCTGGGGGGCAGTCTGGTTTGCGGGCTCGGTATTGGTATCGGGCTGAGATAACTCTACGTCGCCAGTGCCTTGTAAAGCGCTTTGCTGGTCTAAAGCTGTGGCGGCATCGGCAGGAGATTGTAAAGTGGCAGGTGCTGTCTGGGCCGGCTGTCCGGCGGCGAGAGATGGATTTGCCATGACGGTTGTAGCCAGAAAAGCGGCAATCCCTGAAAGCAGGATACGGCAGTTTAAATTTTTTCCAGATTCTATCATCTACACACCAAAGAAACTTAAGCCCGTATTATTTCGAAAGCTTTTCCGAAAGACCATAGCTTTTTCAGTTGTTAAAGTCATCTATCAAAAATCCACTTAAAGTTATCGCGGTTGGGCGATCCATTGTTCGATACCCACGCCATTGGGACTTTCAAGTTTGGAAACTCGCACGATGAGAAGCGTAAGAACAAGGTTATCGGCTCTTCTAAGGGCTCCGGCTTGATAGGTAATCACCATTGGCAATTCGACCTGCCATTGGTAGCGGCCATTGACCACGCCTTCAGAAATCAGAACCGGCGCGCTGGTCGGGGCCGCAGTCAGGACCTGCTGGTTTTGTTCTACGGATTCCATAATTCTTGACTTCTCAAGGGCTGTCGTAAAACTCGCCCAGCCGATGCGGGTAAAGTTACGTGAAGCTTCCTGCAAGCGGCGACGGTAATCGTGAAATCCAAATGTCATAACCTCTGTGGCCGCTTGTGCCGTCCATGACATCAGGGCTGGCGTACTTAAATTAGGTTCGTTTAGGGAGACCATAGGAACAAGGCGACCGTCATTGGTTGTCGCGAAATACCTGTCTTGCGGCTTGTTCGTTGAAACCACATAAAACATGGCCAGGATAAGGCCGATGATGATAACGCCTTCAATTAGCGCAATTTTTAAAAGAGTGCGGTATCCGTCTCTATAAAATTCGTTCCGAATAACGACTGTCCCTAATCCGCCCGCCTCGACGCTTTCGGTCGGCGCAGCCTCAGGTCGGGCCTTGCCACCGGGCGGACGAGCTGCCGTTGACGCTGGCCTGTTGGCCGGTCGGGTTTGAGAAGAAGGGGCATCAGACATAACGGATCTCTTAAGTTCGATACTTAATAATATATCATAGAGTTGAATCGGTTTGAAAATCTATCAGAGATCGCATCAACCGCCTAGAGAAGATGAACGTCAGCTTCTTATCGACTTCCTATGAGGGTTCTGGCCTTTTATCAAAAACTCATGCTAGAATAATCGCTGAAAGGCGGATCAGGGCTTGGTCCGCCGCATCGAGGGTGTAATTTGAAACAAAAAGTGGTAAAGCCTGACCGAAATATTGTCATGAGCTTAAAAAAAGCTCTGCGGATAAGTGCTGTCAGCCTAGTTGTAACGCTGATCGCCGCACCGGTTTCAGCCTATGCAACAAGTAATTTTACGCCTGTCCGCTATCCGTTTTGCAGCAGGATCTGCCCGCCATCCGATTTTACTTCCCGTTCGGTCAATAGATGCTGCCCAACTCCGGACAGGGTTCTGAGAGAACAGTTTCGCGGTAATCCTCCGAGCGGTAAATCGCTCAATGACCGCTATCTCGATAATCTCTGGCCGCTCGTTGAATCAAAAATCGTCGCGATTACGAATAATATTAATCTTGGGATCGTACGTCAGACGACAAGCCGCGGTTCATTTATGAATGCGCAAAACAATAACGCTTCCATTGCTTCTGTTCAAAAGGGAGCGGCATCTGCCGCCAGAAAATACGCGGGCAGCGAGTCTTTATGCCGATTCGCGACTTTGTCTCAGGGCCTGGCGGCCAGCGAAGCCAATACCAATGCCATAAAATATAGTATTGCCAAGCAGTCAATTGATCGCCAGCTTCTCGTAAAAGGGATGGCGTCCTCGGTTAACATGAAAGGCGACGATAATGAGGTGGGGGTTGCGCGCGGCCAGGACGCCGATAAATACGCGCGCTGGCTTAGCTATAAGTCGAATTTCTGCGATCCGACCGATTACAGCCAGGGCAGAGACAATGGTGGCGTCTGTCAGGGCTCGAAGGATACTCTATATAATAAAGACATCAATTTTGGCGCGACCGTGGCGTTTCCGTTAACACTCGATATTGGGCCGCAAGGCAATACGGATCACACAGCGGCGATCAGCGCTATGGCGGATAATCTGTACGGGCACGATCTGATTAATAACTTGCCGGACGTGACGTCCGGATTAGAAGGTGAGGGAACGAGCGAGGAGATGCGTAAATATATGCTTCTTCGCTCAGTGATCGCCAAACGTGCCATTGCGGAAAATTCCTTTTCATCACTGACTGCGCTCAAAGCAAAGGGAACACCGGCCAGCGCAAGATTTACGCAAAATCTTATGATGGAACTGGGTATATCAAAGAATCAAGCCGAAAGCTTTGTCGGGGATAATCCGAGTTACTATGCTCAGATGGAAGCCCTGACGCGGAAATTATATCAAAGCCCGGTTTTTTATACGAATTTAATGGACGGTCCTGCCAATGTCGGCCGGCAACAGGCTTCCATGAAATCGCTCGAATTAATGCAGCAAAGGGACATCTATAAATCAATTCAGCGTAGCGAGATGCTGATGGCGACCCTGCTTGAGATTTATCTGTCGCGAAGCCAAGGTGGCCTAGACAAGCAATTGGTAAAGAGCCAATGAAAGTAGAATATAAGAAAATCGCCCTGCTGGGCCTGGTTTTATCCGTTCTGGGAGGTATTCCCCATGCGATGGCGCAAAGCGTCGTCGATGCCTGCCGGGTCAATTCTGACGGAAATTGTCTGTCGACCCGCGACAATGTAAAAATTTATCTGGATATTCATCGGCGCGGTGGCGGCGGTAAGGATTCCTATCTTTTCAAAACTTACTGGGAAAAGACGGTGCAGCCCGGCCTTAAGGCTGTTGAGTATAATATAAAGCAGGGAATCATACGCCAGACGACGGCGTTAGGCTCCTTTTTGCAGGCACAGGAAAATAACCGTTCCATTTCCAGCCTTCAGGCCGGATCTGCCGCAGCGGCACGTAATTACCTGCCGAGTGAGACCTTGTGCCGTTTTGGGACTTTGAGCCAAAGTCTGGCGGCGGACGATATTGCAAGCCGTACCGTCCAGAGCCTTTCTGCGAATGCAAGTATGCAGCGCGAGCTCGGGACGCGGGGAAGTGCGGCACAAGCCGGAGCGGCGGGCGATCTTTCTTCGCGTATGGAAGAGGTCATCAAAGAAACTTGCGGTAGCGAGCCTGGCCTGACCTTGATGTGCGGCACCAATCCGCAGAGGCGTTTCGCTAGCGTGCCACGCGATCAGCGTGTCAACAGCGACATTAATTTTGCACGGACAGTCGGAAGCTCGGCGACGCTGGATACAAGTGTTCCGGGAGAAGATCCTACGCCCGCAGATCAGAGCCTGAACCTTCTGGGCTATAATCTCTATGGACATAAACAGATGTCGGGTAGGCCGACATCGGGACAAATGAAAAATCCCAAAGGGGAAAATGTCTACCGCCAGATCAGATCCGTCGCAGGCGCGCGCGGCGTGGCGCAAAATAGCTACGCGGCTATCACAGGGATGAAAAGCAAAGGCAGCGGTAAAGGGAAAGAATATTTTCAGGCATTAATGAAACAGTTGGGCATCGGTACGGGCGGGCTTGCCTATGCCGTGGATGACCAGCCGAGCTATTCCGCGCAGATGGAAGTTCTGACAAAAAAACTCTATCAAGATCCTAGTTTCTACATAAATCTCATGGAGGGCAGGACCAATATAGGACGGCAAAGCGGCGCGATGGCGGGAATTGAGGTCATGCAAGACAGGGATATTTATAATTCAATGAGAAGATCTGAGATGCTTCTCGCGTTATTAGTGCAACTGCAATCGCGTAAAACGCTCGACGATATCGTAGAAGAGCGATGAGAGGGCGAGGAAAAGAATGAAATTGAAAATAAAATTTTTATCCTTCGGGTTATTGGCTTTAGCGGCGTTTTTCCCTTCAAAGCCCGCTAAGGCTTTTGGCTTTGCTACTTGCGGCGGTTGTTGCGATTGCCAGACCATCCGGGGCTATATCAAAAGCGAGATCGACCTTCATGAAAAATGGCTGGTCGACACGTTCTGGAAGAAAAAACTGGAACCGGCTCTTGTCTCGATGTCGAACGATATTAACAAAGGTCTTGTCAATCAGGCGACCCAGCTCGGCAGCTTTGTCAATGCGCAAGGAAGTATAGAAAAACAAAGAATGTTGCAGGAGTTGACGGCGGAGACGGCAAGCAATTTCGCGCCAAGCGAACAATTATGCCGTTATGGAAGCCTTGGCTTAAGCCTTGCTGCTACGGAAGAAAAGGCGCGAGCGGACCGCTTGTTCCTGATGGACAGGTCTTTAGCGCGCCAGCTTGGCCAGACGAACAGCGTCGCCGCAGGAGGAAGTCAGGCGGATATTCGGGCCAGAACCAAGAATGTTTTAGCCCGCTATTGCAACAAAGCGGATAATGGCGGCGAAAACACAAAGCTGTGCCAGACGAATGGTGAAGACCGTTTTTTAAACGCTGATATCAACTATGCAAAAACTTTTGATTCAAAGCCGACACTCGATATCGATTACGGCAGCACCGGCGCAGTAACGACGGATGATGAAAAAGACATCCTGGCTCTCGCCGATAATATATTCGCGAGCGATTTGTTTCCTAGACCCAAGGCGGGGGATTTGGAAGGTGACGGGGCGCTTAATGATGCGCGTCTCGCCGTTATGGATATGCGCGCGCTTATCGCCAAACGTAGCGTGGCGGAAAACTCCTTTAATACGCTGGTGTCAATGAAAGCCCGCGGCAGTGGCGCTGATTCTTCCGGTAACCCTTTGGGTTCGACGAAATATGCGCAGAATGTCATGAAAGAGTTGGGAATAAAAGATGCCGATATCGAAGCCTATCTAGGAAAGGCACCCAGCTATGATGCACAGATGGAAGTTCTGACCAAGAAATTATACCAAAGTCCTTCTTTCTATGTGAATCTGATGGAAAATCCGACAAACGTCGACCGTCAGTTTGCGGCCATGCAGTCCTTTGGACTTATGCAGCAAAGAGATATCTTTGATAGCATTATCCGCTCAGAAATGTTGCTGTCATTAATCGTCGAGCTTGAAGTTGCAAAATATCAGGACGATGCCCAAGCTTTGATGGATAGGAATTAATCGACCCGATGAGAGTAAGGCAGCTTCCCTGTTTTTTATTTCTGGCTTTCACTTTATTGGGTGCAAGTTTTTCGCCCGCGCAAAGCGCGGCGCTTTTGACTGTGCAAGGTCAAGGCATGGCCCCAAACCAGTCCGTTACCTTGTCGACTGGGCCGAAACAAAATATCAGCCTCAAGGCTTCGGCGAATGGCAGCGTGTCATTTGGGAATTTAAAATATGCACCTGACAATAATCTCTCTTTTATCTTGTCGTATCAGGTCAAAGGCACAGGCAATAAAGCGATATCAAATAATGTTTTGATTTCGCTAGATCCTTTCACGGGAACGGTTGCATTACGCGGAACAGCGACAAAAGCCGCAAGCATTATCGTCAATGTCTCTTCCGAGGATTCAAGTGTTTTGATTGCCAATCAGGACGGCCATTTCTCCGGATCGGCCAGATCGATAACAGGGTTAAGCGAAGGGCAGTTTCGTGCTACGGCAAGTATTGTCAATGTTGAAGAAAATTGCTGTCCCCGTAGCATGAGACCTTTTGCGCCTGTGGCTATCACCGTGACCAGCCAGCCTGAAAAACGGGCGGCGGCAGAAATTATCGAATCTTTCAAAACGACCCGGATAGATGTCTCCTTGCCTCCGCTTTCCTATGGCGTCAGCGTTCCTGACGATATGATCAAAAAAAGCTGGATTACCGGCGCTCACCAGCTCGGTAATCAGATCAATCAGGCCATACAGCGGCAAACTACAATAATAGGTTCATTCTTTCAGTCGCAAGCCCATATAGGGTCAGCGCGATCCATACAGGAAGGCCAGGCAAAGGCCGCGGTTAACTATCTGCCAAGCGAACAGCTTTGCCGCTATGGAAGTCTAAGTCTCGGTCTTGCGGCGACGGATATGGCAACGACGTCGAACCAGATGGCTTTGGCAAGCTCTCTGCAAGATAATGAAATGAAGTCCATGAACAGTTTGAATAGCAGTAAAAATCCTAATCAAACGGCAATGGGGAGTTTCCGGACAACCAATTGCGATCCGACAACGGGCAACCTGTCTCTCGATTGCCGCAAAAATACTAACGATACGCGGTATAATAAAGATGTGGACTATGCCACTGCTATCGATGCGCCTATGACCCTTGATGTCGACTTTGCACAAAGCTCGGCTAGCGCCGTTTCTTCTGATGTTCTTTCCATGGCCGAAAATCTTTTTCCATCGAAACCTGCCGCCAAGGGGCCGGAACAGGAAGGATATATGAATAACAACAGCCGGTTCAGGTCGGTTCAGGCTATACGTTCCGTTGCGAAGAATACTTTTGTGACGCAGGTAGCGGAGAAAGCCAAGGGAACTGCCGGGTCTTACAAATTTATGAACAGCCTTATGCGATCCCTCGGGCTCTCAGACACGAACGCCAAGACGCTTCTGGGAGAAAATCCCAGCTATTATGCCCAGATGGAAGTTTTGACGAAAAAGATATTTCAAGCGCCGGCTTTCTATATCAATCTGGTCGACACTCCGTCCAATGTGAAGCGGCAAAAAGCGGCGATTCAGGCGGTTAAATTGCAACAGCAAAACGATTTCGCTCAAGTCGTCAAACGACGTGAAATGCTTTTGGCGGTCCTGCTCGAAATGAAAATCCGGGAGCGTGAGAATATGGTGAAGCAGCGCTTGAACCCAAAAACCGATACAGCGCAACCATAATTGCGTAAAATTAATTGCCTTAACTAATCTTTAACCGCTTTGGCAAATAATTGGATGAGGGCATGTTATATAAAATTTTAGATAATTTGCAAAACAGGCAAATTTCTGCTTTAATTAGTATAACTTAAAGTGCTGTTTAAGCAGCCAGGGTGTGAATGAAAATTACTTCTGTAAATATATTCCCAGCTTATAAAAAAGCGTTATTTGCGCTTTCCCTAATCATGCTGGCTCTTCATCCGACCAATGCTCATGCCGGAAGTTTTCTGGATGCCTTTAATGATTTAGGTAACGGGATAGGCAGTCTCTTTAACGGTATTAACGACGTTATCAGCGATGGTTTGAATATCGTCGGCGGATTGTTCGATTCTTTAGGTCTTGGCTGGTTGTTTAACGATCTGATCAGCTGGCTGTTCGGTTCAGGCGTTTGTGGCCAGAAAATTGCCGGTGGCGTAGGTGAAGTCCTTTGCAATGTCGTCGTATCAACTTCTTTATTGCCTGGACTGATTACAGGAATCGCCTATGGTATGGGCCTTCTTCTGTCCGTCGTTGCGATCTTAAAGCTCAAAGAGCATGTCATCAATCCTGATAGAACGCCTTTATCGGATTCAATGAAGAGATTTGTCGCAGGCGGGGCACTCTTTTCCATTCCATCCGTTGCGGTAGCGGCTAAGAATTTAATCGTCGGCGACGATGCCATTCAGGCTTACGATATGTCGGGCGGTTTCGCCGGATCTCAATCCTCGACAGGCGGCCTTGACAGTATGCTGACAATGCTTGTCGCAGATATCTGGCAGCCGCTGCAAATTCTTCTATCGTCTTTTGCTTATCTTGCAGGCCTTGTTTTTCTGGTTATAGGCATCGGTAGATTGCTGAAAACCGCACAGGAAGGTCCGCGCGGTCCGGCTGGTGTAGGTACGATCATGACATTCGTTACAGCTGGCGTTTTGTTCTCTCTCGATAATCTTATGGGGTCTTTCTCGATGTCCCTGTTTGGCGATAACGACGTCGCCACTTATGCCCTGTTGTCGGATACTACAGGCGATGTTGTGGTCGACCGTCATGTCCAGGGCGTAATCAGCGCCGTTCTAGGTTTCATGATCCTCGTCGGATGGATTAGTTTTATCAGAGGATTTTTCATTCTTCGCGATGTTGCGGAAGGAAATGGACAGGCTTCGCTCATGGCGGCAACCACTCATATGTTTGGTGGGGCAATCGCCGTGAACTTGGGACCGATGATGAATGCGGTACAAAGCACTTTAGGTTTATCCGGATTTGGCGTTTGCTTCGACACGTCCGGGGGATATTGTTAAAGGAAAATAGAATCGAATCTCTTTTGATTTTCAGTTCGTTTTCATATACAATTTAATAGCTTTTACTTTAACGAAACTAGCAACGAGGAGGAAACTCATGCTGAAACTTAACAAACTTATGGCTGTCACAGGCGCGGCTTTCACAATGGGTACAATCGCTTCCAGCGATGCCAATGCAGGTACAGGAGTTGGAAACGGTTCTTTTAATGATATCGGCCAGCAAATTATCGGCGGTATTTCAAACCTGCCGGGTCTTCTGACCGGTCTTGCCTATATGATGGGCCTTCTATTCTCCGTTCTCGGCGTTCTCAAGATTAAAGATCACGTTGAAAATCCAACTCAGACACAGTTGAAAGACGGCGCGGTTCGTCTTGCAGCTGGCGGGGCTCTTTTCCTTATCCCGGTCGTTACAACCGCGATGCAGGATCTGATCAACACAGACGCTGGTGCGATCAAAGCAGGCAAAGTTAACGTAATCGACATGGACGTTAGATAACAGGAACCTGAGATTAGCTCCTTATTACCCATTACGCTGGGGGTTGCTCAATCAAAGAGCAATCCCCAGACTCTTTCAAAGAACACCTCGGCAAAAGGCGGATCTTCTTCTGCCATGCCGTCAATTCTTACCGCGGAATTAAAAAAATCCATTCTTGATCGCGATGACAATACCTGCCAGTGCTGCGGCTTTAAATCAGCCAAATATCAGGAAATTCACTACATAGACAATAATCCGTTGAATTTAAGAACGGATAATCTGGCCACAGCCTGCATATTTTGCCACCAGTGCTTCAATCTCGACCTTACAACGAAAATGCGATCGGGCGTTTTGATCTGGTTGCCAGAAATTGAACAGCATGTCCTCCATGATATCGCCCGGGCCATTTATGTCGCGCGAATCAGCCAAGGGCCGATGGCTGAAGCGGCGCGAAAAGCGCTCGATGTTTTAATGTCGCGCAGGGAAGAAGCCCGGCGTCGTATCCAGACCGATGATCCTTTTGTTCTATCGATGGTTCTGAAGGATTTTCTTACACCGCGTTATTACGCAGAGCGAAGCGCCAAGCTCGAAGGCATACGCCTTTTCCCGCTGGACAGGCGGATCATCAAAGAAGCCGATCTGGAATTCAACCAATTTCCGCAGATTTTAGCTTTCTGGCGTTCTAAAGATGGGCCATTTGGCGGGAAAGCGCCGAGTATATGGATCGACCTATATAAAAATGCAATGCTGGAGACGATTTAGCGATCGGTTGCCAGTGCGCGGTTTACAGTAAGTGATGCTATCTATAATATCACCAACGACCAGTTCAATATTCACTGACAACTTATTCCATGAGCTTTTTTGAGAAACTTTTAGCGCCGTTCCAGTCAGCTCTTCGCCAGTCCGTGGAAAGCTTTATTCGCCTTGAGACTATGGACGACGAGTTTACCCTGGCTGCACAGGACGGTTCGCTGGTTTCATATCTCAAAATCGACGGCAGCCGACAGATTATTGGCGATGAGGAATATAAATTTCTCGTTGAGGCATCGACGGTTAAGATAGGGGCTAAGTTCGACAGGCAGGGTCAGGCCTTGCAGGTTTATTTTGTTCGTGATCCGGCCCGTGTTAAATCCAATCTCGACAAACTGATCAATCCGTCAAAGACGACTGCAACCAATGTCGATCTCGACGTTGAAGATCTCCTGCAGGAGAGAATCAAGAATTTAAGCTCAATCCTTACATTTGAAGAATGTTATTTCGTTTTATGGACAAGACCGTCGTCCATGACCAAAAGCGAACTTCAACGCGCGGCAAAAGATAAACAGGCGCAGGCTCAGAAGTGGGTGAACGCAGGTTATGGGCAGAATCCCCTAGCTGGACTTGAACCTTTAAGAACCCGGCATAAAAGCTTCGTGTCTTCCATGCTGGCCTCTTTAAACGAGCTTGGAATGCGTGCCGAACTCCTTGAGGCGCATGAGGCTCTTCGCGCAGTCAAAAATAATTTATTTCCAAACAGAAACTCGGATGAGTGGAGACCGTCTCTGCCGGGTGATCCCATAGCGCCGCGCGCACCGATGAGCCGCACCGATCTGTCAGATATCGTCTGGCCTCCTTTAAGAACGCAGCTTTCGTCCGCCGATGCGCAGACCGTCGATGGATCGGTGGTCAGAATTGGCGATATGCTTTGGGCGGGTGCCGATATGACGCTTGGACCGATGGAAGCCTCGCCTTTCCCTATGCTGCTTAACCGCCTTTATGATGCGAAAGTCCCTTACCGTATTTCCTTCATGATTGAAGGCGGCGGCGCGTATTCCACGTCGTTCAAAAGTTTCGTGGCGACGATCATGTCGGTTACCAACGCCCTTAACCGCCAGATAAAATATAGTCTCGAAAACTTGCAGACCATCGCTCGTTCCGAGCCGGTGGTGAGAATGCGCGTATCTTTTGCGACATGGGGCAATAAAGATGAATATGATATCGTACGCGACCGCTTGTCGACGTTGATTCAATCGGTTGAGAGCTGGGGCTATGCACAGGTCAGCGAAGTTTCAGGTGACCCGCTTGATTGTGTCATGGCGTCCGCAATGGGGATTCATTGTGCGGGAACGGCGCCTGCAGCTATCGCACCGATGCGCGAAGTAATGAAGCTTATCCCATGGCAGCGCCCCAGCAGCCCTTTCAATACAGGATCCATCCTGTTACGAACGCCGGACGGAAAAGTTTGGCCATATCAGACGGGATCCAATCTCACCACTACCTGGTTCGACCTGATATTTGCTCAGCCGGGCGCGGGTAAGTCCGTTTTGATGAACGCGCTCAATCTTGGCACTGTTCTGTCGCCGGGTCTGAATAAACTTCCTTACGTCGCCGTTATCGATATTGGCCCTTCTTCTTCAGGCCTGATCTCACTGATCAAGGAAGCCTTGCCGGAAAACCGCCAGCACGAAGCGGCATATTATCGTTTGCAGATGAGTCGCGAATACGCGATCAATCCGTTCGATACGCAACTCGGCTGCCGCATTCCCCTGATTGATGAGCGCAGTTATCTGGTAGAACTTCTTATCTTGCTTTGTACACCTCCGGGCCATGACAAACCTTATGATGGCATACAACAACTCGCCGGTCTGGTTGTTGATGAGATGTATCGCTGGCGCGATGACCGTGCCGCAAACGCGGAACCGCGCCCCTATTTGCCAAGACTGGATGCGACGATTGATGAAGCCATCGTTCAATATGGCATACATCTTCCGGCCGATCCTTATTGGTGGGATGTCGTTGATCGCATGTTCGAGATCGGCCAGTACCGGATTGCAAATCTGGCGCAGCGTCATGCCGTTCCGTCTCTATCGGATGCCATTACTGCATCGCGTCGCCCGCAGATCAGAACTTTGCTGGAAGAAACGTCTGTAGGGTTCAGCAGCGAATCAGTCATCAGTGCGTTCGAAAGGATGATCACTTCCGCGATACGCGAATATCCGATCATGTCTTCGGTTACCCAGTTCGAGATTACCGATGCGCGTATATGCTCGCTTGATTTGATGGATGTGTCACCGCAAGGGGACGATACAGCGGACCGCCAGACATCGATCATGTATATGCTGGCGCGTTATGCGCTGGTGCGCAGCTGGTGGGTGGGGCCGGAAGCATTACCAAGCATTCCAGAGAAATATCGCAGCTATCATGAATTAAGGTTGCAGGATGTGGCGGAAACGCCGAAGCGACTCTGTTATGACGAATTTCACCGGACCAGCAAATCGCACTCAGTCAGGGCGCAGGTTATTCGCGATGTGCGTGAAGGCCGTAAACGTGGCGTTCAAATCGTTCTTGCTTCGCAGCTTCTGGATGATTTCGATAAAGATATGGTCGACCTTGCGACAGGCGTTTGGGTGTTGGGAACAGCTGTTTCCGATAAGGCGGTGGATGAAATCAAGGATCGTTTCGGTCTTTCCGAAACAGCGCGCAATGTCATTCGCTATCGGTTGACGGGACCCAGAGCGGGGGGTGCTCCTGCATTGCTTATTCTTGGCACGAACGAAGGCCGCTATGAGCAGCATTTGATTAATACAATGGGGCCAATTGAGCTTTGGGCAGTCTCAACTTCTTCCGAAGATGTGGCAATTCGTAATCGCCTTTACGGTCGCATTGGCGCAGGTCGCGCCAGGCAGATGCTGGCCTCGACCTTTCCGGGCGGATCGGCAAGAAACGAGATCAAGCGGCGCATATTGATGCGCGCTTCCTCCGGCGAAGCCCGAAATGCAGCGACATCTGCTGTGATTGAGGAAATAGTTGACGAATTGGTCCAGTCCTCGGTGAAAAGGTTTGCTGAAACCGGGGAGGTGTAACGTGGCTTCGCCTGACGATCCGGAAAAATCGACGGTAAAAAAACGGCCTGCCCGACAGCCTGACTCCAGAAAGAGAGAGCTGAAATCCGCCAAGAGAAAAGGCGGTGTTCCTATTCTTGAAAAAAAGAAAAAGAAAAGTAGGAAATGGTGGTGGATCGGGGCAGGCGTTATCGCCGCTTTTTTTGCCGCAGTTTTCCTGACGCCTCGCATCGGGACGATACACTATGGTATTTGCAAAACCTATCTTGAACTTCATGACCCTTATCCGGGCTTCATCGAATACATGCAGGGTTATGATGAGCGAAATCTTGTCGTTATCGATTATAATCGGGTTGATGGTTTCGGGCAGCGCACCCTCAATCAATTAAGATGCATTTTTAAAACAGAGGGCAATACCAACGAAATTTCCCGGGTCGATTTAAACGGCAAGGCAAATGTTTATGAGATGGAAGATCCAAAAAAGGTAGAAAAATTCAACCTTGGCATATCGGCTATTTTGCAAAACAAGCCGAGCCTTGTTATGCCGAAAGGATTCCCTGAAGATATCAAAGATTACAAGTAATCAGCTCTTAACCCATTTCAGGGCATCTGGTAAATCTTCGGCCTTGTCAAATTCGCGGAATTCGCCTCCCAAAACAGGCATCCGGAAATCCCATCTTTGAGATACTTTCGCCGGCGGATTTACAATAGCTGTTTTTTCAATATTTTTTGCATATTGATTAAAAGTTGAAAAATCTACGTCTGCGGCTTTATTTTCCCACCCTATAAAATTATCCGGATCCGGATAAAAAAACAAAAGACGCGCCTTCTCAAATTTTTCAAGAATCTTTTTAAGATTAGCTAGATACATTTCGGTATAATATTCATAGGTAACGAGACCTTGTACCTCTATGCATAGGACATTATTTTCGCTTTCAGGCATAATTTTATTTTGTTGCGTCATGTGATGATTTTCCTTATCAGGATTTTACCCAAGTGAGGGCATCGTTAAGTTCCGCCGATGTAAAAAATTTAAGCTCGCCTTTTAGAAGAGGTCGCAAAGTTTGCCATCTGATCAGAACGCGCTCTGGCGGATTAATCAAGGCAATTTTCTTTGCCTTGCCGCCGAGTTCGCTCATAGCTTCCAAATCTTGTGCCGCAGCATCCATGTCCCAGCCTACCGACGGTTCAGTATAAGATATCAGGATATTGAAAGAACCGTAATTATCGACAATTCGGCGAACGGCCGGTTCCAAAACAGTCGTATAATTTTCTAAAGTAACCCGGTCTACGATCTCTATGCACAAAACATCGCCTTCACTTTCAGGCAGTATGCGATTTTGCTTTTGACCCATGTCGCTCCTTGAATCTCGGGGATATAAAACGTATAGAGTTTCCAATGAAATTAACTATGGATGCAAGTATAAAACTTGTATTTTATTTATAATTGCGCTTTCTAATATTTAGAAAACTGATATTGCACTGAACAAAAGAGATCAATATGCAAGAAGCTTCCGCTCAATCCAACGCCTCGATCGTGATTACATTGCCCGATGGCAGCAAAAGAAATTATGCCAGTGGTATAACGGGCCTTGAAATTGCAGAATCCATAGCCAAGTCGCTTGCCAAAGCGGCCGTCGCAATCCGTATAGACGGGCAATTAAGCGATTTATCATTTCCTATTGAACATGATGCGCAAATCGCATTGATCAAACGGGATGATGAAGCGGCTCTCGAATTAATCCGTCATGATTGCGCGCATGTTCTCGCTGAAGCCGTGCAAAAGCTATTTCCCGGGACACAAGTCACGATCGGCCCGAATATCGAGAACGGATTTTTTTACGATTTCTATCGCAACCAGCCTTTCACAACGGATGATTTTGAAGCGATAGAAGCGGAGATGCGCAAGATTGTCGAGCGCGGCAGTCCGTTTACGCGTGAAGTCTGGAGCCGTGAGGACGCGATTAAGTTTTTCAAAGATAAAGGCGAGAATTTTAAGGTCGAACTTATTCAGGATTTGCCGGAAAGCGAATCGATTAAAATATATAAACAAGGCGAATGGCTGGATCTTTGTCGGGGACCTCACATGCCAACCACTAAACAAATCGGCACTGCCTTTAAACTTATGAAAGTCGCCGGTGCTTATTGGCGCGGGGATTCCAATAAAGCAATGCTAACCCGCATCTATGGAACGGCATGGCGCACGGCGGAAGAATTGAAAGCCTATCTTCACCAGATCGAGGAAGCGGAGAAGCGCGATCACCGGAAACTCGGTCGTGAAATGGACCTCTTCCACATGCAGGAAGAAGCGCAAGGTTCTGTTTTCTGGCATCCGAAAGGCTGGACGATCTGGTTGGCACTGGAAGGCTATATGCGCCGCCGTTTACAAGGTGCGGGCTATGTCGAAGTGAAGACGCCGCAGCTTATCGATAAGAAATTCTGGGAGCAGTCCGGCCACTGGGACAAGTACCGCGACGGCATGTTTATCGTGCCCGATGAAATTCCGTCCGTTGAAGAAGGCAAGCCTATCGTCAGTGACAAGGCTTTCGACCATTTGCTGGCATTGAAGCCTATGAACTGTCCGGCGCATGTGCAGATTTTCAAACAAGGGATCACATCATACCGCCAATTACCGATCCGCATGGCGGAATTTGGCTGCTGTCACCGAAACGAAGCGCATGGCGCGCTGCATGGTTTGATGCGCGTTCGCCAGTTTACACAGGATGACGCGCATATTTTCTGTCGTGAAGACCAGATCGAGTCGGAGAGCATCGCATTTTGCGAACTGACGAAGGCGATCTATAAAGATATCGGCTTTGACAATTATATCGTCAAACTGGAAACGCGCCCCGAAAAGCGGATTGGCTCTGACGAACTATGGGACAAGGCGGAAGCGGGCTTGCAAAACGCGCTCGACAAACTGGGTATGAAATACGAAATCTCGCCGGGTGACGGCGCGTTTTATGGCCCGAAACTCGCCTTTATCATTCGCGACGCTATTGGCCGCGAATGGGGATGTGGTACGCTGCAGCTTGATTTTAATCTGCCGGAACGTCTGGATGCCAACTACATCGGCGAAGACTCTTCGCGTCATCGCCCTGTCATGCTCCACCGCGCCGTGCTCGGCTCGATCGAACGTTTTATTGGTATCCTTATCGAAAACTATGCGGGAAAACTGCCGCTATGGCTCGCCCCGACGCAAGTCGTCGTTGCCTCGATCACCAATGACGCCAACCCCTATGCCGAAGAAGTTTGTAATCGACTGAAAGCTCTCGGCCTTCGCGCCGAGGTTGATGTGCGGAATGAAAAGATCAATTATAAGGTCCGCGAGCATTCGGTCGGCAAAGTCCCGGTTCTCTTCGTTGTCGGTATGCGCGAGATGGAAGAGAAAAGGGTCGCGATCCGCCGCTTAGGCTCGGATGCGCAGGATATTCAGGAGCTGGAAGTGGCGATTGAGAAGATTGCCACCGATTGTAAGCCGCCGTATTAACGACATTAAACCTTGAAAAAAGCCCAAAACGGGCTTATGAATAGGGCCGTAACCGCTTGCGAAATAGCGGTTATTTGTTCAACGAATTAATGGAGCTTTTGCCATCGCTAGACCACCAGCCGCCTTTCCGCCGCGCCGCGAGCGGGATCCAAACGAACCCCGAGTTGACAGAGATATCCGGGTCGATAAAGTCAGATTAATCAATGAAAATGGCGATATGATGGGCGTGGTCAGCACGCGCGACGCGTTGCGTGCTGCCGAAGAGGCCGGGCTAAATCTGGTCGAGATCTCCCCGAATGCCGATCCGCCGGTATGTAAGATTTTAGATTACGGTAAATACAAATACGAATTACAGAAAAAAGCATCCGAGGCCCGTAAGAAACAACAAAAAGTTGAGGTCAAGGAAATTCAGATCCGGCCGATGATCGGCGACCATGATTACGAAGTAAAGCTTAAAAATGCCAAACGTTTCCTCGAAGACGGTAATAAAGTCAAAGTCGTTTTGAAATACCGGGGCCGTGAAATGGCTCATACCAAAATCGGTTTTGACCTCTTAACGAAAATGATCGAGGATATCGGAGATATCGGCAAGATCGATGCCGCGCCTAAAATGGAAGGCCGCCAGGTTATGATGGTTTTAAGCCCGGGAGCTGCCGCCAAGTCATCGTCCTGATAGAAATTTTTTAAAAAAGCCCGCCGGATTTTTCGGCGGGCTTTTTAAATTACTGAATTTACTTCACACATAGAAAAATCCCGTCTTCTTATCCTTGATTCTCCGGATCTCAATATAATTTTCCCGCAAAATTAAGCGCGTCAAAAATATCGAAATAAACACAAAGAGAGAAACGGATCGTGAAGACGGGACTGAATTCAAAATAAGCCAGGTCTAAAAACCCGGCCTACCAATTACTTCTTTTTCGCTACTTTTTTCGCAGCTGGCTTCTTAGCAGCTACTTTTTTCGCAGCTGGCTTCTTAGCAGCTACTTTTTTTACAGCTTTTTTAGCTGCAGGTTTTTTTACAGCTTTTTTAGCTGCAGGTTTTTTTGCAGCTGGTTTTTTTGCTGCAGGTTTTTTAGCGATTGCCATGTGAGGTATCTCCTGTTTGAGGTTAGAACATGATTCGACATAGTGTACCCGCAATTACAAAAAATGCAAATCGGGATTGCAACTATCTCGGAAAAAAATAAACAGAAGATTAAAATGTGTGACAAAAATGACTCTCTTCATTGAAGGAGAGTCGATTGATTTATGCCACCGACGTATTCACCCAATCACTGAGTTGTGTCTTTGACATGCTGCCGACTTTCGTATCGACGAGCTGTCCGCCTTTGAATACCATGAATGTCGGAATGCCTCGAACGCCATATTTTGTTGGTGCATTCGGATTTTCATCGATATTGATTTTTACGACTTTGACCTTAGCGCCAAGTTCGTCTGCAAGCTGATCGACGAGAGGCGACATGACTTTACAAGGCCCGCACCATTCCGCCCAGAAATCAACTACGACCGGACCGTCTGCCTGTAATACTTCGGTTTCGAAATTCTGATCTGTGACGGCAACGGACATAGGGACCTCATGGAATGATTACAAATTTTTTTGGTGCACTAATTATTATGGGAGGAAACAGGGGTAAATCAAGCCCAGAATGAGCGATTTCTTAGATGCTCACATCTAAGGTAACGGGCATTAAAAGCGGCTTATCCGTCCATAAAAGAGCGCATATTATCTCATGATCCGGGTAAATAGACGAAAGCGCGGCGGCATAGGCTTTTAACTGGTTGCGATAGGATTGGGGGATAGAAGATATTTCTGCCGGGGACGGGCGATTGGTTTTGTAATCGACGATCAATATCTCCGTATCGGTGACGATCAGGCGGTCAATCTGACCATTGATCAGCCGCCCATCGGGCAGTTTGCCCGTGACCGGAACTTCAGCGAAAGAGCCGGGGCCAAAGACGGGCGCGAAAACCGGATCGCGCAAGATGCGCATGGTTTCATTAATGATGCTTTCCTGTAGTTCAGCTGAAAAACCGAGGCGCTCATTTTCCAGATAGGCGCGGGCTGCATGTTCCTGCTTTTCAGGAAGTATATCCGGCAAAATCTGTAATAGCTTATGCGTCGCATTACCGCGTTTGAAACGATGTTCCTGCAATTGCGCCAGCGGCGAGTAAACAGGCTGATCGTCAATATCCTGACGCGAAGGCGAAAAAGATTTTAAGTTTTCTATTTCCGGCATTGCTTTTTGCCGGATCCATGATGGCAATTCCGGCACTTTCTTTGGGGGGAAAGGCTCGGCTTGCGTTTGCCGCTCGGTCAAACGATAGATACGGTCACCATTGTCCGTCTCGATGACGGATTCCAGCCTGTCAAAGCCGGAGGAAACAGCTGCATACCAGGTTTTTGAATCGATTTTCTCGGACTTCGCCGCGCCGCAGACGATTAAGCGGTCTTTTGCCCGTGTCATAGCGACATACAAAAGACGGCTATGCTCGGCAATTTGTAATTCATACTGCCGTTCTAAAGCGGCACAATATATCTCCGATCTCGTATCGGAGCTTTCCGCCCATAAAGGCGCTGGCAATTTTGATTTATCCGGCCAGAGAAAAGCATCAAGCTTTCCTTTTGAGGGCACAGTCATGGTGTCCGGCAGAATAACGATGGGTGCTTCCAGCCCTTTCGATGCATGAACCGTCATAATTCTGATCTGGTCCGCGCCGTCTTCCATCTCTCGTTTTATTTCCCGGTAGGCCTGACGCTGATAAGCGACGAAATCCTGCAAGGTGCGGATATCCTGCAATTCAAGTTTTAATGTCTGGCCAAGAAATTCATCCAGCGGCTCGAGTGTATCGGCTCCTAATCTCGCCTGACAGGCGCGATATCCCGATCCTGCCGGATCGGCGGGGCAGGGCATCGTCAAGAGACGGTCTAGAAATTCATAGGGCTGTACCTGACGCGAATAGCTGGAAATCCCGTCCAGCCATGAAACGACGCTTTCATATTCCGTGTTCTGGCGTAATGTCTCGATCAAAGACAGGTCTGCACGCCGGTCAACGCGAAGTTTCATCAAATCGTCATCAGTAAAACCGATAAAGGGTGATTTAAGCAGGCAGGCCAAGATAAAATCATCTTCCGGCAACAGGCAAAAATCACCAACTGCCAGAATATCCTGCACGATCAGATTTTCGCCCAAAACCATGCGGTCGAGCCCCGACACAGGCAAATTCCTTCTTTTAAGCTCGCGTATGATATGCAGCATCAAGGGGGAGCGTGTACGCATCAGGATCATGACATCGCCGGGACGCGCTTCGCCTTTAGCGACTATATGGCCAATACGCGACGCGATACGCCTTGCCAGAAGCTCATTCGCAGATTGTGAACTCTCGCTTTGATCGAACGGTAATTGCCAGCCGGAGAAATGTCCGGCATCTTTCTTCTCGCCGAAAACAGGGGCCCATAATTCGACCGCGCCGCTATCGTCTTTTTTCTTGTCGGTTCGGAAACTGATATGGCGTAAGGCGTTACCATTCAGGCCGATATGATGCGCCAATACAGGGTCGGCAAAAACGCTATCCGTTACTTTTAAAACCGGGGCAGTGGTGCGGAATGAAAAAACGAGGGACTCTTCGAAGCCTTCCTGCATCACGGAGGACTTTTCCGAGAAATATTGACGCATGCGGAAAAAGCTTTCTGGGTCGGCGCGCTGGAAGCTGAAAATAGACTGTTTTTCGTCTCCAACGACAAATAAGGTGCGTGGCCTCGTGATTTCCCTGGCGGCGCCGGAGAAATATTCTTCTGTCAGCCTGACGACAATATCCCATTGATCGGGGTTGGTGTCTTGCGATTCATCGACCAATATATGATCGATTCCCTCATCGAGTTTATACAAAACCCAAGAAGTTGACATTTTTTTATGCGCGGCATCCTGGCCATCGTTCCAGAAATCGCCGGACAAAAGTCGCTTCGTGTTGAAAATCAAATCATTGTAATCAAGTACACCGAGAAGATTCTTGTGCCGCTCGTAATCTTTCAAAATATTACGGGCCAGATATAGAAGGTCGGCCGTAGAAAGAATGTTTCTGGCCAAAACATAGCGATCGATCCGACCGCGTTCTTGTACCAACCTTTCCATGAGGTCGGGATCGTCATAGGCAACTTTACCGCGCGGCTTCGCCTGAATAATCTTTTTATAAGCCGCTAGATTTCTTTGCCTTTCATTTTTGTCAGCGGAAAGAAAAGTATAAATTATATTTGCACTTTTGACATCGCTGGCGCTCGATTGCGCCATTTTATCGGCAATGATTTTCAAAGAGTTTCGCGGCAGGGAAGCCTCATCGCAAAAATGGGCGTCTGTTAGCGAAGAGACATGTTCAAGAGAGAAAGAAAGAGAAATCTTGTTCTGAATATCATAGAGGTTTTCACGGCCCGAAAGGAAATTTTGCAACTTAAGCGGTTCCTGGATAATTTTCCGCAGTTCGCTTTGAAGCTGTTCAAGATTTTTCGAAATCGCCAGCCGCGAAAATATCTTGCCTATATCTGTATCCGGGTTATCAGAGGCATGGATCAAATTGTCGATCAGAGCTTTCTTTAAGAATTCAGAGGCTTGGGATTCTTCTGCGACTTTAAAATCCGGCGACAATCCGGTCTCGATCGGAAAACGACCCAATACCGATTGGCAGAAAGAGTGAATGGTCAGGATTTTCATCTGCGAAGGCGCATCTAAAATTCGCGCCAGAAGCTGTTTGGCTTCACGAACGAAATCATCAGAAACTTCCGTGCCGGTTAAGATATTCAGTTCCTGCTTAAGCTCGCCGTTCTTTTTGACCGACCATTCCAGAAGGCGCTTTTGCAACCGCAATGACATTTCCGCCGCGCCGGCTTTGGTGAACGTCAGGCAAAGTATTTTATCCGGCGCGACGCCTGGCGCATTCGTTTGCGGATCAGGCAATAACAATCTCAAAAGTCTGTCGATCAAAACCTTTGTCTTGCCAGATCCTGCCGAAGCCCGCACCCAGACATGACGTGATGGTGTTGAAGCGTGACGCTGGCTGATGCCCGGATCATGCGGCGCGTCTAAAATAGTTTGATCAATGATCAGGCTTTGAACGGATTGGGTCATGCCGCATCCTCAAACTCTGCATCGCCTTCGATTCCCCATTCATCTGTACGCGCCAGATGTTTATAGGCTTTCTCTTCATCGTAAAGGCGGTTGGATGATGGAATAATGGGCGAATAGGGTGTGATCTCCGTCATGAACGCGGTCATGAGTTTTGTCAGTCCTTCTTCCGCGTCGTGCACGAGATCGCCGATCACGACAGGAATCTTTTTCTGCGTCACGGTTTTTGTTTCAAGGATGGTGATGTCGAGAGGATTTCTTTTTCCGGTCAGCGTCCAATAGCTCAAGGATATCTTATCCGCATCGACCTGTCTGTTCTCAAAACCGCCTTTGCTTAGGATCAAGGCCTCAAGCGGCAATTGCGGCGACTTCCCTTTAACGACATTGGCTGTATACGGCGTATTGCCTGTTTTATAGTCGATAATGGCCGCGCCTGCCGTAGTCGTATCGATGCGGTCGGCTTTAGCGGTCAAAGTAAAATCAGTGCCGGAAAAATTGAATTTATGCCCGCCTTTGATTTCCGTTCTCCAAACCCGTGAACCGGTCCGCCATTCGGCTTCATGTTTCAAAAAAGCAGGAACGATATTTTGAAAGCGCGGCCACCAATATCGCCAGGCGGGCGACATTTGTCCTAGTTCCGACAATTTATCCTCTCCCATTTTCAAAAGAATTTGCTCACTATTTTCCGGCAGGATCAATGGGTAGTCATTGATAAATTTGTTCAACAGATCATGAATGAATTCCCCCCGGTCGGAAGCGGTGACATCTTCATCGACTGGGCTTAAAGGTTTCATGCCCAGAACATATCTTGCGTAAATCTGGTACGGATTTTTCATCAATGTCTCTATGCCGGTAACGCCTAGAGTTTTAGGCCGCGCCGATACAGGCGGACGCGGCTCCGGTTTCGCTGCAGGTGTGACGGTGTCCGCCTGATCGAGCAAATGCGCCCAGGTGCCAAGATTGCTTTTATCAGTCAGGAAGTTTTTCTTGAGTTCCGTCGCTTCCAGCAAGGCGGATAATCTTTCCAGCCACCGCGCCGGAACGGAGGGCGTGCCGTCGATTTTCTTTGCGCGTGTCATGATAACTTTGTTGGCGTTAAATGCTTGCACGAAGTCATGGGCGGAAAGCCCGGTCTGGCGTTCGACCGGCGGTAACTGAAAACGCTTGCGCATGGGACGAGACATCCATGGATCGGCGGGAAGTTCCGGCGGCCATGTGCCTTCGTTCAAGCCAGCCATAATCATCAAATCCGCCGTAATCAGACGCGCTTCGATCTGGCCAAGGATCGTCACACGCGGATGCGTGCCATAAGCGGAGCGAATTTTGCTGTCGCTCATGAACTGGTTGAGATAGCCGTAATGGGTCCTTAAATCCGCAGGAGTTAATCTAATGTCCTGACTTTGCAATTCGCTGAAAAGTAAAGCGAGGGATTCGCCGTCCGGCGTCGCCCAAAGCTTGTCACCGGTCAAGATCTCGATTGTCTGGCTTAACGCTAAAATCAAATCCTGCAAGGCGTGAACGCCATTTGAAAAATCGGCAAGCGGTGTAAAAGCGGCATCAAGGCGGTCTATAAAAGAGATCAACGGCTCCGGTTCTTTTGCGGATTGAACCGCTTTGCGCAATCCTTCAATTCCCGCTAAAGGCCGAGGTCCTCTTAAAACGCTTGTCTCAAATTTGCTGATGGCGGCTTCGCCGAAGGTATTGGTTGCAAAAGACGTCTTGAGGAAATCAAGAAGCGGGTAAGGCGCGAAATTTTCGATCAGGCAATTGAGAATACGATTGATAAATATGCCCGCCGGTTTCATATGCAATGGCTGACCGGCGGAATCGTCGACATATATATCCCATCGGCGCAAAGCGGCGGAAATGCGTCTTGCCAGATTGCGGTCAGGAGTAATGATAACCGCTTTCTTGTCAGGGTCTTCCAGACATTCGCGAATGGCAATAGCTATTGCTTGCGCTTCATGGCGGGAATTATCCGCTTCCACCAGTTCAATATTTTGAAGCCCTGTTTTAAGCTTCTCTTCTTCAATAGCAAAAGAGTCGCAAGTTTCCGCCGGACAAGTCACGGCGCGGGCAATGTCGAGGCGAGACGTCGAATACTTGTCGCCTTTATGCCATTGTTTTACCTGATGACGTACGACGCCCATGCGGGTAATCAAACGCTTCATTGTATTTTGCGGATGGGTTTCGCCGACATGCTTCCAGCTTGTCTCATCCGAATGAATATCGAGCCCAGGTAAAATCACATGGCCATCGGGCAGTCCGGCGACGACATGAAGTAAATGTCCGGTAGCCGGAATCGAACCGGTCGAACCGGCGGCAATGACAGGTGTCGATGGCGGGTTTTCCTGCCAGAATTGCGCCATCGATTTCAAAAGCCGGTTTCTTCGATCGGCGGAATCGATCCTTCCTTCTTCCTTCAGGACAAGCGGCCATGTTTCGCTCAGTATCTTCAGGAAATCGACTGTTTGCAGCCAGTGTTCGGAAAGGTTGCTTTGATCGACGAGATTAGGCAGTTCAGACAAATCGAGATCTTCCGTATAGACCTGATCCATCAATCTGCCTAAGGCACGGGCGAGAGACAGGCATTGTTCGCCGCGCATATCCGGGTTTTTCGCCTGTACCAAAGCTGACAGCATCATCTGGCGTTCAAGGGATGACAATGCCGGCGGGATCGTATCGATGAATTGCGATTCGACCGTGCCTGAGATCAGCAGGTCCAGTTCTTCCTGATCGATATCACCAAGTGGATTCATGCGCGGCAAAAGAAGCGGTTTGCCGTTGCTCAAGTTAAGGAATTCCTGCCTGAGTTCACGACAGGCGCGGCGTGTCGGCAGCAAGATACGAAACCGCGTCAAATCCGGTCCCATGCCGCCCGCCATTTCGAAAATCCCTGCTGCCAGTTCGGGCAGGAATTTCCTGGCCGGAGGGATGGTATAGACTTTCAAACTCATGCGGACAGCGCCTTATTGACGCGTTCCAGATCTTCGGGCGTCGAGATATGATGCCAGTCGCCATCATGGATATAAGCGAAAAGGCGGCCTTCTTTCTCGGCCTTGTCCATCAAGGTGATGAATGGGAAAGCGCCGGCGGGCGTATTGTCGAAGATGCGCGGATGGCAAATGCGAATTCCGGCGAACATATACTTGCCTTGTTTGTCTTTGTTTCTGATCGGTCTGCTATCTAAGACATCGTAATCGCCGACGCCTTGTGTCAGAACCATGCGCTCAACCGGCTGCAAGAGTAAAAGAATGTCCATCTTCTTATCGTCAAACGCTTGGGCGAGCGAGAGCAGATACGGTCCTGACGGTCCGTCGAGACAAAATGCATCGCCGTTGATCATATAGAAGGGTTTCGTGCCTAAACTCGGTAAGGCCTTTTTAGCCCCGCCGCCGGTATCAAGAAGCTGCTCTTCATAGGATTCATGAATCTCAATGTCATAACGGGTTGCTAGATAATCGCGTAACACATGGGCTTTATGATGCAGATTGACCGTGGCAGACGTACATCCGGCTTCGATGACCTGATTCAGAATATGGCCAATGATCGGTTGTCCCTTTACCGGTACCATCGGTTTGGGCATCGTATAGGTATAGGGTTTAAGCCGTGTACCAAGTCCTGCAGCCAGAATGAAAGCGCTGTCGGGTTTCATGAGATGACGATCTTTCTTGAATCCGGGGAGCCGGAAATAGGTTCTATAGTGATTGTTATGCCTTTGGGTTTCAGATGTTCGAGTTTTTCAGGCCATTCGATCAGGACAATCCCGCCAGACATTGCATCGTTCCATGATAATTCTTCAATCTCGTCCGGTTCTTTCAAGCGGTAAAGATCGTAATGCCAGATCGGACCTTGGGTCGTTTCATAGACCTGCAGGAGGTTGAAGGTCGGGCTGGGAACTGTTAGATCGGGATCACCCGTTAGTTCGCGGATCAGGCTGCGGGCGAAGACTGATTTCCCTGCTCCCAGATCGCCTTCCAGAAAGATCACCTGACGCGCAGGCAAATTTGCCGCCAGACGCTTTGCTAAGGCGATCGTATCATCTTCCGAATATGAGATTGTCTCTTCAAACATATAGCTCTATGTATAAGCCATGACGACGAAGTATGAAACAGATGTTGTAATTATCGGTGCCGGACCATCGGGCCTGTTCACGATTTTTGAATGTGGGATGCTGGGTCTTAAATGTCATGTGATCGATAGTCTCGATCATATCGGCGGACAGTGCATCGCTCTTTACCCTGAAAAGCCGATCTACGACATTCCGGCCTGGCCCGAGATCAAGGCCGCGGATTTGATTGCGCATCTGGAGACGCAGGCAGTGCCGTTTGAGCCGCAATTTCATTTGGCGCAGCAGGTTCTGGAAATATCCGGGTCCGCTAACGACTTTCATATCAAAACCAGCAAGGATATCGATATCAAAGCCAAGGCGATTGTCATCGCTGGCGGAACAGGTTCTTTCGGACCGCAAAAACCCCCGCTGGAAAACCTCGCCCAATATGAGGGAACTTCGGTTTTCTATGCGGTGCGGTCGCGCGAGAAGTTCAGGGATCAGCGGGTCGTCATTGCAGGCGGCGGCGATTCGGCTATTGACTGGGCGATTTCCCTGAGCGAAGTGGCGAAATCCGTATCTGTCGTCCATCGCCGTGACAAGTTCCGGGGCGCACCGGCAAGCGTCGACAAGCTTCATAAGCTTGCCGATGAAGGCAAGATCGAGCTTTTAGTGCCGTATCAACTCGAAGCCCTGCAAGGCAAGAGCGGGCAATTGTCGCATATCGTCATCAGCGATCTCGATCATAACAAGAAGACCATCGAAGCGGATGTCTTGCTGCCGTTTTTCGGTCTCTCTACCTCGCTTGGGAAAATGGCGGATTGGGGATTGGCGCTGGATAAGAACCATATTCAGGTCGATCAATCGACGTCTGCGACCAATGTCGAGGGGATCTATGCGGTAGGTGACATGGCGACATACAAGCATAAGATCAAGCTGATCCTGACAGGCTTTGCTGAAGCCGCTCACGCAGCACATGCCATCAGACGCCAGATTCATCCGGGCGAAGAGTTGCACTTTGAATATTCGACCACAAAAGGCGTTCCGGGCAAAGAGTGATCCATGCTACTATAAGGTATGAGATATCTGATCCTCGCCATTATTTTGCTTCTTCCGACTTTAGCGCAGGCCGCAGAACTATATAGCCCGTCGCCGCAATGCGCGATAATCAGGAACGCTACCTCGTCGAGGCAAAACATCTCCATCCGAACCGATTTCTATACAAAGCCTGACGGTGTGAGAAGCTATTACGAAGAGATCATCAAGCTTGAGGAAAACAAGGAGCGGCAGGTTTGTGCCAAGGGACCGTTCCTGCCTGACTATAAGGTCTATCTTACCGTTAAGTCTTTCGTACCTCTTTTCGATTGCAAGACAAAGCTGCAAGGCGAAATCGTTATTCGTGAGCGCAAATCTAAAAGCGGTGGCCGTGAAATCTATGCGCTTTGCGCGGAGTAATCTAGGCCGGCAGTAACAGGGTCGTCGTCGTTCCCACGCCAAGTTCGCTTTTAAGTTCAACCCTGCCTTTGTGAAGTTCGACGATATCTTTGACGAGCGTCAGGCCGAGGCCAGCCCCGCCGCGAACATTTCCTTCGCCGTCGTCACGCTGGGCGTCGGTTTTCTCGAACGGCTTGAATATCTTCTCCTGATCTTCTTCCGATATACCCGGGCCGGTATCGGCAACGCTCAATCCGACATAACCATCACGGCGTTCGCCGATCAGTGTGATGCGTCCTCCGGCCTGTGTGAATTCGATAGAGTTGCGGATAAGGTTAAGCATAATCTGCTTCATGCGGCGCTCATCGGCGATGACAGTGCCGATATCTGCTGGACAGGAAAGCGACACTTCAATGCGTTGAGAGCGCGCCCATTCGACAGTCAGGTCATACAAGCCTTTGAGCATATCATGAATATTCATCTGCGCTGTCTCTAGCGCCATATACCCGGCTTCGATAGAGGCAAGATCAAGAATGTCGTTGATAAGGCTCATCAAGCGTTCACCCGCTTCGGAAAGTCCGCGCGTATAACCCTTCTGACGTTCGTTCAACGGGCCAAAATATTCTTTATCGAGAATCTCCGTGAAGCCTATGATTGCGTTAAGAGGCGTCCTAAGCTGATAGGATACATTGGCGATGAATTCGAGTTTGAGCTTTTCCGCCGCTTCCAATGCGGCGGTTTTTTCCCGCAATGCGGTTTCGACGCGGATGGAGTCGGAGATGTCGGTATGAGTCACCAGCATCCCGCCATCGGGCAAAGGGACGGCGGCGAATTCGATGACCGTTCCGTCATTTCTTCGCATAACGCCGTCGCGCATGTTGCGATCAAGCCCCTGGGCCAGAAGATTCTGCCGCGCGGTTTCCCAGTCGCTCTCTGCGAATACCGGTTTCAGTTTCTCAACGATACGCGTTATGTGTGGCGTGCCTTCCATGTCTTCGGGATTGAGCTTCCAAAGGCGCGGGAAAGAAGGGTTCCAGAGTTTCAATCGTCCATCGCCGCCAAATGCCGCGACGCCCTCGGCCAGATTATCGAGGGTTTCTTTCTGTACCGCAACGAGAGTGTTGTACGAAGATTCAAGCTCAAGATGACTCGTAACGTCTTCCCACATAATCATGACACCGCCTGCCGGACGTGGAAAAACCATCATACGCAATGTCATGCCATTGGGCAGATAATGCATTTCCTCGGAAGGCGTAATCATTTTTGAGAACGTATCGACAAGGGATTGCTTGTAGATACGAAAATCCGCCTGTTCCGGTACCATGCGCGTTTCCCGAAGACGGTCGATAATCTCGCCCATGCGCGGCTGGGTATTGAGCCATTGCTCATCCAGATGCCAGAATTGAGCATAAGCCGTATTGTAATATTCAAGACGGTAATCTTTATTATAAACGGCGAGCGGCGACGACAAATGCTCGAATAATTCTTTCGTTGTGGCGGTATTACGTTCTACGTCTTTGAGTGTTTCTTCTTCTTTAGTGATATCAAGCGCATGTCCGACACTGTAATCGAGATGCGGTACCGGCGTTATACTGATCTCGTATAGTCGCCTGTCACCCTGCACGATCATGTGACGCTTGTCTTTTTGTTCGGTATTGGTACTGAGTGCCGTTGATGACATCTCCCCTAAAGACCGCGCATTCGGTTTTTTGGTAAAGTTCAGCTCCTGCTGCTCGGCGATTACTTTCTCAGGTGTCGAAACCAAAAGCTCGGAATAATAACGGTTGCTCCAGATAATCTGGTTGCGGCGGTCGCGTATCCAGACGGGATGCTGAAAGGAATCGAGCGCGGCCTGAATACGGCGCAAATCCTGTTCGCGGTCATCACGGGAATCGCGCAAAGTTTCGATTTCTTTTTCTATATCCGTGACGTCTTCTACCCACAGGATGTCATAGCTTTGCAGCCCGGTTGTATCCTTGCCTTTGGAGCCTGAAAAACGAAACAGCTTCATTGTATCGAGAGAACGGACTTTAAGGGAAAAGCGCGTGCCTGATTCCTGCATGCGGCGGAAACAGCTTTCAAGCGCGGCGTCGTCGCCCGGGCGAAGCGCCTGTTGAATGTCGGTGAAATCCGTAACTGTTTTCAATTTCAGCGTATCGGGGAAATGAGGGCTGAAAGCAACGATTTTGCTGTCGCTAAAGCCGCAATACTCACCGGGAAATGCGGTCAGAAAAGCTTCCAGACGGGATTTTTCGGCTTCGAGATCGGTAATGCCAAAGAGTGATTTAAGCGGATTGGCCATAGAATTTTTTACCACAGAAAGACGTAGATGAACATGGGTAAGTACTATTCCAAATCATTGCTTAAACGCCTCGGAATTTTTTCACATTTTGTAGATTCAGATAATTTTCTAAGGCGCGATACACTCAACGAGACCAGACGACCATCGCAAATTCTTTTATTTTCTTTGCACTCTTCGAGTATAACACTTGCAGGCCCGTTAAAAATTTCTTCATAAGATCCGTCCTGATTCACTTTAAATCCAAGATAATGAATATTGTTATCTGCATAGGCTTTCATAAAGCCTAGCTGGTTTTGAAAGGTGGTTTTAATTTGAATCTTCGTGCCATTATCGAGCGAAACTGCATCGTAAAGAGGTTGTGATTTTTCAGTCAATTCAAGGCAATAATCTAGTTGGGCAATTATTTCGCCTATATCGCCTACAAATCTGCCATCTGGAGTAAATTTCCGGCCTTTATGCATATCTTTAAGATTACTAATCGCTTCAAATATGGCTTTTAAAGCTTTTTCGATTGCTGGATTCGATTTGTGTATTTTTATCATAGAATAACAGTCCGTTTGTCATGCAGGAATATCCGCCGTTCGGTATACAGTTGAATAGAACGCGACAAAACCCGTGATTCCGTATCCTTGCCGATGAGCTGCATTTTCTCCGGCGTGTCGGCATGGGTGATACGAACCGTTTCCTGTTCGATGATCGGGCCTTCGTCGAGATCGGCTGTCACGAAATGCGCCGTGGCACCCGTAATCTTGACGCCGCGCTCCCATGCCTGGTGATAGGGCTTTGCGCCTTTGAAGCCGGGCAGAAAAGAATGATGGATATTGATGATACGTCCTGCATATTTGCGGCTTAGGTCGTCCGACAACACCTGCATATAACGGGCAAGGATAATCAGCTCCGACCCTGTTTCCTCAATCAGGTTTTCCAGATCTGCTTCATGAATCTTTTTATTTGTATGGCTTGAATATTCGAAGCGTAAATTCTGGGTTTCGGCCAGGTTCCGGTTCTTCTCGTGATTTGAAAAAACGGCTTTGATATCGATATCCAGATGGCCTGTGCGCCAGCGATAGAGGATATCGTTTAAGCAATGATCGGCCTGAGAAACGAGAATCAGGGTTTTGACTTTTTCCTTTTCGGGATAGATGCCCCAATCCATGTTGAATTCATCGGCAATCGTTGGAAAAGACAGTTTAAATTTTTCAATATCAGGCGTTGAAAACGAAACCCGCATAAAAAACTGGTCCGAGAACTGGTCGTTGAACTGCGCGGCTTCTTCGATATTACAGTCGTTATTGGCCAAACTGCCCGCGACGGCGGCAACGATGCCTTTGCGGTCCTGACATTGAAGGCGGAGAATGTGTTTCATATTTTCAGCCTAAAGGAAGCTGTATCACTTCGAAAGCGGGATCTTCTTGCAAGACTTCTTGCTCTGCCTGTTTTATGAACTGTTTAAACGTCTTAGCCGTATAGCCCATTTTAAGCATTGTGATAACGAAGCGGCGTTTTTGACGTTCGACGCGTTCGCGTTTCTTCAGTTTTTGGAGGAGCTGGTTCTGTAAGACCAGTAATTTCCTGAATTTTCTGACGCGCAGGCTTTGCATGCCGTGTTTGAGCGCATTGCGGCTGGAGTTCTTCTTGCCTTCAACGGTCTTGGGTCCGGTTGAAACCAGCCAGGGCTTGCGGGCTTTGGCAATCGCGCCTTGCGCCCGTCTCTGATTGTCGTTCCAGGCGCGGCGGCCTGGAGTTGCAGGCGGATTTAATTTTAATTTCAACATCTTAACCATGGCTCCTACTTCGTTCGGCGTTTTTTTATATTTTTTGTTTTTGGGTTATTATTCCGGACATGATCGGTATCCATGCCGATACATGACCTAGATATCGGCTTTCGCCGGAACGGCATTCTATATTTCGGGATGACAATATTGATCTCATGAAAAGCCTTTTTTGCTTTCCACTATAGGATAATATTCCTTATAGGTCAAGAGAAGTAAAAAAAACCCGCCAATTAGGCGGGTTTTGAGAATTATAAAATTATAAAATTAGTAACGGTATTGGTCCGATTTGAAAGGTCCTTCAACCGGTACACCGATATAGTCAGCCTGTTTGCTGGTCAGCTTGGTCAGTTTCGCGCCGAGTTTTTCGAGGTGCAGCATGGCAACTTTTTCGTCGAGATGCTTCGGCAAAACGTAAACCTGATTTTGGTATTTATCCGAGTTATTCCAGAGTTCGATCTGGGCCAGCGTCTGGTTGGTGAAAGAAGAGGACATCACGAAAGACGGGTGGCCTGTGGCGCAACCCAAATTTACAAGACGGCCTTCGGCAAGAAGGATAATGCGTTTGCCGCTCGGGAATTCGATCTCGTCAACCTGTGGCTTGATGTTCTTCCATTTCAGGTTGCGCAGGCCTTCGACCTGAATTTCGTTATCGAAGTGACCGATATTGCAGACGATCGCTCTGTCTTTCATAGCGCGCATGTGTTCGACCGTAATGATATCAACATTACCTGTGGTCGTGACATAGATATCGGCGCGTGGCAGGGCATCTTCCATCGTCACGACCTCATAGCCTTCCATGCAGGCCTGAAGCGCACAGATCGGATCGCATTCCGTTACCAGAACGCGAACGCCTTGAGAGGCGAGGGATTCTGCGGAACCTTTACCAACATCGCCGAAACCGGCAACGACAGCGACTTTACCGGCCAGCATGACGTCTGTTGCGCGGCGGATACCGTCAACCAGAGATTCGCGGCAACCGTATTTATTGTCGAATTTTGATTTGGTGACGGAGTCATTCACGTTGATGGCAGGAACGGCAAGCTTGCCCGCTTTCGCCATTTCGTAAAGACGAAGAACGCCTGTCGTCGTTTCTTCGGAAATCCCTTTTACGTCTTTCATCAGTTCCGGGTAGTCATTGTGCATGATGGCTGTCAGATCGCCGCCATCGTCGAGAATCATGTTCGGCGTCCAGCCATCCGGGCCTTTAATCGTCTGGTGAATACACCATTCGGCTTCTTCGTTCGTCTGACCTTTCCAGGCGAAAACGGCACAAGTGCCTTTCGCGGCGATAGCGGCGGCGGCGTGATCTTGCGTCGAGAAAATATTGCAGGAAGACCAACGGACGGTTGCGCCGAGCGCTTCCAAAGTTTCGATCAAGACAGCTGTTTGAATTGTCATGTGAAGGCAACCGACAATGCGCGCCCCTTTCAAAGGCTGGCTCGCGCCGTACTCTGCGCGCAGCGCCATCAGGCCAGGCATTTCGGATTCCGCAATATCGATTTCCTTGCGGCCCCATTCGGCCAGGGAGATATCAGCAACTTTATAGTCGCCTTTCGGGTCGGGTGTCAGGGCGGCTTTGACGGCAGATGCGATGCTCATATCTATAATATCCTGTTTAAGAGGGCTTTAAGGTTTCGGTGTTAGATTTAGGGTTATAAGCCGGGAAATGCAAGTATTTACAGTAAATCGGCAATGGGATTTGAATGCAAACAACTGATATAAAACCAGCTTTTACCTATCGCCCCAATCCGGTTCTCTCAGGGTCTTATCTAATCTGCAAAAAAGAGGAAAACGGGGCGCTGCAACCGGTTGGCGATTACACGCTTTTAGACCGTAATGAAGATTTATCCCTGACGGAGAGAAAAGTTATCAATCTGGTGACCGCCATGAATGGCGGCACGGATTTATTGTCGCTTGGCGCCGAGACTAAATCGAGGACGTATTTTCACCGAAAGCCGAGATTGGATGAGTTCGCGCCAACGGAAATTGTTTTCTATTCGCAAAACGGGGAAGGCGTCTCACGGGAAAACGCCATTTTGACCATTGAGGGAGAGTTCGATGCCTAGCATTCTGCAAAAATATCTTGGATCTATCGATGGGTATGCGGCCTTGAGCCGTGATTTCGAAATTGCGGCCAGCAAGGCCGACCCTGCGGTTTTGCAACCGCCATCGCCTGTATTGGATAATTCTTTTAAGCCTTAGCCTTTAAGTTCGCGATGATGAACCGATACCGGAAAGCCTTTCTGTTCGAGAAAGGCTTTTATCTTTTCGGCTATACAGACGGAGCGGTGACGTCCGCCCGTGCAGCCGAAAGCGATCGTCAGATAGGTTTTTCCGCTATCGACATAACCCGGCAAAGCGGTTTCTATCACTTGGGTAAGTCCGCTTTCAAATTTTGGAAAAGCCTCGTCGCCTGTCACATAATCCTGAACCCGGCCGTCGCAGCCGGTAAGGTCTTTAAGCTCGGCAATCCAGTTGGGGTTTCGCAGGAATCGCATATCGAATACCAGATCGGCTTCGCGGGGCAGCCCATGTTTATAGGCAAAGGACATGACGCTGATATTGAGGCGGTTGGCGCGAACCGAAGATATCCGGCTTTCAATGGCGCGGCGCAGATCGTGAATTGAAAATTCCGTCGTATCGATAATCGAATCCGCATTATGCTTGAGCGGGTAGAGCAAGGATTTTTCAGTGGCAATGCCGTCGGCAATGGCGCGATCCCTTGCAAGGGGATGCGTGCGGCGCGTATCGGTAAAGCGGCGTAAAAGCGTTGTGTCGTCGGCTGTTAAGAAAAACGTATGGACCATCCATTCATTATTTTCTTTTAAATTGCGGATAGCGTCCAGAATGGCTTGCGGATCGAAATCACGCGTGCGCGTGTCTATACCCAGTGCGATGGGGCGGTGATGCGGTTTTTGCTGATCCAATAATGGCTTTAAAAGTTGCAGCGGGAAATTGTCGAATACGTCGCAGCCCGAATCTTCCAGAATTTTCAAGGCCGAAGACAGTCCCGCACCGGACAGGCCGGTTACGATGAAAATCATATCTTTCTCGCCCATCATATTTCTCTCATGCTTTCCTCAATTTCACTATAAACCTTGCGCCTGTTCGATCGGCCCTGTTTTCCGCCTTGATCGATCCGTCATGAGCTTCGACGATCTGGCGGGCGATGGCGAGGCCCAGTCCTGAGTGAGAGCCGAATGCTTCGCCATGAGGGCGCTCGGTATAAAAACGTTCGAAGATTTTTTCGAGGCGATTTTGTGGTATGCCCGGGCCTTCATCCTCAATGACGATTTTAACGAAATCCGTACCCTGATCGACAAGAATGCGGACTATTGCGCCGGGTGGAGAAAAAGAAATCGCATTAGATATGAGATTTTGAAAAACCTGCGAAAGCCTGTCTGCTTGCCCAAGAACGAAGATCGAGTTTTCAATGCCTTCGCAGACAATGTTGTGCGGCTGATCCTGGCCCTCGGCGCGGTCGAGCGGCTTGCGATAGGCGTCAACCAATGGGTAGATGATATATCGCAGGTCGACAGGCTTTAAAATATCGCGCAATAATTCGACATCAAGGCGCGAGGCCCGGGATATATCGGAGATCAGACGGTCCATGCGAACCAAATCATGCATGATGATCCCCATCAATTTCTGGCGGTCTTCGTCGCGTTTGACTTTTTCCAGGGTCTCGACCGCGGATCGCATCGAAGTAAGGGGATTTTTCAGTTCATGCGAGACATCGGCAGCAAATTTTTCGATGGATTCGATCCTATCCTGAAGCGTCAAAGCCATTTCACGCAAGGCCAGAGATAATTCGCCAATCTCGTCCTTGCGATAGGAAAGATCGGGAATGGTGTCGACACCTACGCCTTTGTTTTCGCGCACTGCTTCCGCCGCCGAGGCGAGTTTCCGCAGCGGGTGGCCAATCGACGCGGAGAGATAAAGGGAGAAGAGAAGCGTTATCAGCAAAGAGCCAACGAAAAACTGGATGATGCTGATGCGCATCAATCCGAATGTTTGCCGGATCTTGGTATCCGCCCTTGTGATATAGATAACGGCTTTTACCTCGTCGGCCTTTATAACAGGCGCAGCGGTCACGAGGAGCAGGCCGCCTTCATCGGATTGCCAGGCGCTGAGTGTCAGCTTGCCATCGAGCGCGTCGGTCGTTCCCGGGAAGGAATTCATATCGTCGTCATAGGTGCGGGGATAGGCAGGCAGTTCAAAATTTACCGCAAGGATGCTGCTGAAAGATGAAAAAACAATGTCGAGAACGTTACCTATTGTGCCGGGAAAAGCTTTACTCGCAGGCGTTTCGGGAAGACGATCTTCGGTTCTGGTATCGAGAAGAAGTTTGCCTTGCGGAGAAAACATACGCAGGCGCTGGGTTTTCTGCGTGCTGAAATTCTCAAGAATCTTTTCCGATTTTTTTAGGTCGAGTCCCTTTTCGCCGATGGCGTTATCCGACAAAACAGAAGCATAAAGCCGGGCTTCGGTCGCCAGCAATTCGGTTTCAGCGGCGGTGATATCTTTTTTATATTTATCGAGGTAGAGAATCCCGGCAATCAGTATCATGACTGCGATCAGGTTAAGTCCCATGATCTGATATGAAAGCCGGCTTAAGGGGCGCGGCGCTATATCATAAGTATGTTCCGGCTCCGCTCTGGCGTTCATGATTCTTTATATCGGTAACCGATGCCATAAAGCGTTTCGATATAATCAAAATCGTCATCGCGATCTTTAAATTTCTTGCGAATTCTCTTGATATGGGTATCAACCGTCCTGTCGTCGACATAAACATTCTGGCCATAGGCGTCTGTAATAAGCTGATCCCTTGTTTTTACATGGCCGGGGTTGAGGGCCAGAGATTTTACCATCAAGTACTCGGTGACGGTCAGCTCAATATCCTTATCCTTCCAGCGGCAGGTATGACGCAAATCGTCGAGAACGAGAAAACCGCGGGTTATCTTGTCGCTATCACTGGTGTTGTCGGCCGCCTTGGCATTGCGCCTTAATACGGCGCGGATGCGCTCGATAAGCAATCTTTGGGAAAACGGCTTTGTAATGTAATCGTCGGCGCCAAGACGCAAACCCAGAACCTGATCGACCTCATCATCTTTGGAGGTAAGGAAAATTGCCGGAACGTCTGTCTTCTCGCGCAGCCTTGATAATACTTCCATGCCTTCCATGCGCGGCATTTTGACGTCTAGGACAACCAGATCCGGCAAATTCGCTAAAATGCCATGTAATCCTTCCTCGCCGTCATGATAAGCCGTGACATTAAAACCTTCCGATTCAAGGGCGATAGAGACGCTGGCGACTATATTCCGGTCATCATCGACCAGGGCGATATGGGGAGAATTCTGACTCATATATAAATCTAACAATTATTAAGACTAAATAGAATGGAGAAGATTTGCTTTCTGGTGCGTTAGCATTATACATATTTTTTAATTTGGAGATACGATCATGTTGCGTCACATAATTTTTGCTTTGTCGGTTCTAACCATAAGCCAAATGCCCATGGCTAAATCCTCTTTCGCCGAAGGAATGCAGGATCAAGCCTATATGGCGAAATTGCTGGAATTAAATAAAATCCGTCCAGAGCAGAGCCCGAATTTCGTGCTTGGGGATACGCAGCTTAAAGGTCGAGTTATCGACAAAAATCAACGCACTATGGGCCGTGTAAACAACATCATCGTCGGTCCGGATGGCAAATACCAGACAATTTTGACGCGGACGGAAGAGTCCGGTTTCCGTGAGGAGGTTGCAATCGATGTCGCCACCTATATAAGCAACCAGACGCCAAATACTTTCACTGTTTCTCTTGATCGAGACCAGCTCAAAAACAACATGGCCAGGTTACTGGCCGCGACCAGTACTGCCGCGGGGGAGGATAGTCCGTTAACAATCGCAAATCTGCAAAGGGGAACGATCTATAAAACGGGCCGCAAACCCGTTGCAGGCGTAAGCGATGTGCTGGTGGATGCGAAAAATATGCAAATCGTGGCCTTGATCGTGAAAATGACTTCTGGCCAAAACCAGCGCGATCCGATTGCCATTCCTTATGAGGCGATGTCCGTTAAACGCAATGGCGACAAGCTGGAGCTTACGATCACGGATGCCCAGGCTGACATGATTGCGTCGATGGCGACGCGCTAAGCAAAAGAATTGCTGGAAAATAAATCCGCGAGAACTTCCTTGTAAGTCTCGGTCAGGGATTCGATATCGGAGACGCGCATTCTTTCGTCCACCTGATGATTGGTCTCGGTAATAACGCCGTATTCGACGACAGGGCAAAGATGCGCGATAAAACGTCCGTCGGATGTACCGCCGCCTGTATCGTAGGCAGGCCTTGAACCGCAGACTTTTTCGGCGGAACGGGCGACGAGATCGGCCCATTTTAAAGAACTTGTCATGAAACTATCTGCTTTGCAGCTCGATACCATTTCATAAGATTCACCGACGCTATCAAGAGCTGCGCGTAGCTTGGCTTCCAATGCAGAGGGCGACCAAAGGTCGTTGAAGCGGACATTGATGTGGGCGGAGGATCGTGCGGCCACGACGTTGCGGGCGGGATTTCCTGTATCCGCGGTAGTGATCGCGATATGTGACGGCGGCATTAATTCGGAGCCGTCATCGAGTTTCAGATTGATCAGCGCGTATAAAAGTTTCACCATTTTCTCAACCGGATTGATAAAGCGGTCGGGGTAGGCGCTGTGGCCTTGCTTGCCGGTGATAAACAAATCGGCATGGAACGAGCCGCGACGCCCGACACGCATGGTCTGGCCCATTTCTGACGCATTAGAAGGTTCGGCGACGAGGGCCAAATCAGGAACTTGACCATTCTCTTCCATCCATTTGATGACTTTTTCCGTCCCGTTAACGCTATCGGCTTCTTCATCTCCGGTAATCAAAAGGCTGATCGAGCCTTTAAAATTCGGGTGTTCCGCCAGATAACGGGACGCCCCGGCAATCGCGGCGGCGACACCGGATTTCATATCCGCTGCCCCGCGTCCGTATAAAATACCGTCATGAATTTCGGCGGCAAAAGGCGGATGGGTCCAATCAGACTCTCTGCCCGGCGGCACGACATCGGTATGGCCGAGAAAACAGACATGCGGGCTTTCAGTCCCGAGGCGGGCGAAGATATTATCGACCGGGTAGGAACCGTCCCCTTCGAAGCGGAGATCGTGAATCGTAAATCCCATCGCCGACAATTCATCGCGCACGATCTGCAACGCGCCTTCATCCGCCGGGGTGACGGAACGGCAGCGGATCAGGCGCTGGGTCAGGTCGATGGGGTCTATTAAACTAATCACGCAATAACTCGTTAATCGACGTTTTGCTGCGGGTTTTTTCATCGACGCGCTTGACGATCACGGCGCAGTAGAGCGACGGGCCGCCGTTTTTACCCGGTAGGGAGCCGGGGACAACAACGGAATAGGCCGGAACGCGGCCCATGAAAATCTCGCCTGTCTCACGGTCGATGATCTTGGTGGACGCACCGAGGAAAACGCCCATGGAAAGGACAGAGCCTGTTTCAACGATTACGCCTTCGGCGACTTCGGAGCGGGCACCGACAAAGACATTATCTTCGATGATAACGGGGTTGCCTTGAAGCGGTTCAAGCACGCCGCCGATCCCGACACCGCCCGATATATGACAGTCCTTACCGATCTGGGCGCAGGAGCCGATCGTCACCCATGTATCGACCATCGTGCCCGTGTCGACGTAAGCGCCGATATTGACGAAGCTTGGCATCAGAATAACGCCCGGTGCGATATAAGAGCCTTTACGGGCGAAAGAGCCGGGCACGGCGCGAAAACCGGCACTTGAAAAATCGGAGTCCGACCAGCCGGATGTCTTCACGGGAACCTTATCCCACCACGCGGAATTATCAGGGCCGTTATTCATTTGCTGGTTCGGGTTGAGCCGGAACGACAGTAAAACCGCTTTTTTCAGCCATTGATGGACGACCCAGGCATCACCTTGTTTTTCGGCGATTCTATATTCGCCTTTATCGAGACCGGCCAGAACAGTGTCAACGGCGGCGCGGATATCACCGGCGGTTTCGGTGGAGACGGTAGCGCGGTCTTCCCAAGCCTGATCAATAATTTTTTCGAGAGACATATCAATTCCTTATAATTTTCTGCTTTCGAGCTTGCCCTTGCCTCGCGAATTTTTCAAGCCATTATGGTTGGATGCGGAATGTAATTTTTTTTCTTGTTGCGGTATTGTGTTCGAACCCGTCATTTGCCGAAAGCTATGCCGCGAAATACGATGTTTATGCCGGGGGAATTCATGCGCTTCAGGCCCGTCTCGGTTACCGGGAAACATCAAAAAGCTATGATGTTTCCATTGCCTCGGAAACCTACGGCATTCTCGATAAAATCGTTCCCTGGCATGCGACGCTGGAAACGAAAGGTCAGATTTTAAAGGGAAAAATGCTGCCGCTGTCCCATAAGGCCGATACGACGACGCGCAAGAAACATGAAATTAATTCTTATGCTTACGATAGAAAGGGTCAGCTCCATAGTTTCAGTCAGGTCGTCAATGGCAAAGACGAAACGCTGAGCGATCTCGATCCGGCGATTTATAAGGATACGATAGACGTCATGACCTCAATTTTCAGCCTGATCGGTCAGGTTGAGGCGGGGAAAGGTTGCAGCGCGCAGCCAATGGTTTTCGATTCCGAGCGCAGTTACCGCCTTATTTTTAAAGACGGTCCAAAGGAAAATTTAAAAGCCAATAAATACAGTTCTTTTTCAGGAGAGGCTGTCGGCTGCACATTTGAAGTCCAGCCCGAGGGCGGGAAGTGGCATAAAAAACCGCGGGGGTGGATGAAAATTCAGGATCAGGCAAAAAAAAGCGGCCAAATGCCGGTGATTTATTTCGCGAATTTATCGAAAACCAACAGGCCGTTATACGCGCCGGTCAGGACTGTCATTAAAACCAATATCGGCACCTTTATCGCACACATGACGTCTTTTGAGGAAAAGCCTGAAAAATAAGCCTTTTGGCGTTGCAATTGACTGAAATATCATGTGACTTGAGCCTTTCAAACCGTCAGGCAAATTAGCGCAATGAGTTCAGCCCTTTCCAAATCTTCATCTTCTTCCGTAACAAGAAAAATTCAGCCTGTATCCGAACTGGCCGTTGTGATTTTAGCGGCGGGCAAGGGTACGCGCATGAAATCGCGTACACCGAAGGTTTTGCACAAAATCGCGGGCCTGCCGATGATTTCGCATATCGTGAAATCAGCCGAAAGCCTGAAGCCGAAGAAGATCGTCGTCGTATTGTCGGACGGCATGGAAGATGTGGCGAAAACTGTAGCCCCGCATCAGGTGGCAATCCAGAAAATGCAAAAAGGCACGGGCGACGCGATGAAGTCCGCCATGGCGCATCTGGGAGATTTTAAGGGCCAGATTTTGGTCTTGTTCGGTGATGTGCCTTTAATCAGTGCCGAGACCTTGAAAATGGTTGTGGAGCATCACAGGAGAGGGAAGGGCTTCGGCGCCACGGTTCTGGCTTTCGCTGCGCCGGACCCGAAAGGCTATGGCCGCATCTTCCAAAACCCCGACGGGACATTGGCGCGAATCGTCGAAGACGCCGATGCAACTGAAGATGAGAAACTCGTGCGCCTTTGCAATAGCGGAACAATGCTCTTGGAAGGTGACGGTCTGGAAGATGCGCTGGGCCGGATTAAAAACAAGAATGCGCAAGGCGAATTTTATCTTGTCGATCTGCCGAAAATTCTGGCGGAAGACGGATTGTCGACCGGCGTCATTCGCGGCGATTTTCATGAATTGAAAGGTGTCAATTCCCGGGCGCAGCTCGCGGAAGTAGAGATGATCTGGCAGCACAGAAAGCGCCTTGCCCTGATGGATGACGGCGTCACATTGCAAGACCCGAACACGATCTATTTCGCGCATGATACGAAAATCGGGCGCGATAGCGTGATCGGTGCCAATTGCGTCTTTGGCGAAGGGGTTGAAGTTGAAGACAATGTAGAGATCCGCAGTTTTTCCCATCTGGAAGGCGCGAAAGTGAAATCCGGCGCAGTTATCGGGCCGTTCGCCAGACTGCGCCCCGGCGCGGATATCGGGGAGGATGCACGGATCGGTAATTTCGTTGAAATCAAAAATTCGAAAATCGGCAAAGGCGCGAAGGCCAATCACTTAGGCTATATAGGTGACGCTGAACTGGGCGACAATTCCAATTTCGGTTGCGGCGCGATCACCGTTAATTATGACGGCTTGAAAAAATCGAAAACGACAATTGGCAAAAACGTGATGGTAGGATCGAACTCATCCCTTGTGGCACCGATTACGATTGCCGATGGTGCGTATATCGCGGCGGGTTCGACATTGACCAAAGACGTCGCGGCGGATGATCTTGTTATTGGTCGAGCCAAAACGATCGTCATGGCAGGCAAGGCCAAAGGCAGAATGAAACCTAATGAATAAAATTTTTGTATTTTGTTTATTGATTATTGTTTTTTATTCCTCATCTGCACTAGCAAGATGCATCACCTCATCGGCGCAGAGGGATAAAAATTTGGAGAACGCGGACGCTGTCGTTGAAGCAGTTGTATTGGAAGTAACTTCTAACTTTAAGCCTGTCGATCCTATTGCAAGAGAGAATCAAGAATATATATCTTGGAAATCTGATAAGCCTGAGTTCGATTTGGTAAGGATTGAAATTAAGAAAATTTATAAAAATTCTAAGATGCTCGAATCTCTACCAAGAGTTATTGATACTTTTCGCTATGTTGATAGTGGACCGGGATCAAGATTGTCTGTTGTCAAAACGCCTGTGATCATGCCTCTATATTGGAGCTCTTTAGATAAAAAGTTTCAGATCAAAAGTGGTGAGTGCGCTTTAGAATTTGATCACAAGAAATTAGGAATTGAAATTAAAAATAGTCCTGAAGCATTGAGAACGCCACGGCTATTACAGCAGGAGAAATAAGTGCATGTGCGGAATTGTTGGAATTATATCGGATAAAGATGTCGCGCCGATGCTGGTGGAAGGGTTGAAGCGTCTCGAATACCGTGGCTATGACTCGGCCGGGATATCGACCATCCATGATGGCGTATTGGAGCGTCGCCGCGCCAAGGGTAAACTGACTCATCTTGAAGATGCTCTGGCGGCAAAGCCGCTCTCCGGCAAGATCGGTATCGGCCACACACGGTGGGCGACGCATGGCGCAGCAACCGAAAATAACGCGCATCCCCATTCAACCGATAAAGTTTCCATCGTTCATAACGGCATTATCGAGAATTACGTCGAGCTGAAAGAAGAATTGATGGGGCATCAGGTACGGTTCGAAACCGAAACCGATTCTGAAGTGATTGCTCATCTCGTCGATCATTATCTTGTCCAAGGCAATAAGCCGATTGACGCCGCGCATAAAGCGTTTGACCGGTTGAAAGGCGCTTATGCTGTCGTTGTTTTATTCAAAAACGAAAACAATCTGCTTGTCGCGACACGTCAGGGTACGCCGCTTGCGGTCGGATACGGTGAAGGCGAGATGTTTATCGCTTCCGATTCTTATGCTTTGGCCCCTTTCACGCGCCGCATATCTTTCCTGGAAGACGGCGACCGTTTAATCGTTACCAACGACAATGCTAAAATCGTCAATGCCGCGAAAAAACCTGTCGATCGCCCGATTCGCCTGACGGCGCAAAGCGGTAACACGACGGGCAAGGGCGAATACCGCCATTACATGCTAAAAGAAATTTACGAGCAGCCTTCGGTTATTGCCGATACGCTCAATTCCTTTATCAATCCGTCGACCAATCAGGTTCATATTTCCGATGAGTTGTTAGAGGCAATGTTGCGCGCGCCGCGCCTGACCCTGATTGCCTGCGGCACGGCGTTCTACGCCTGTATGGTGGCAAAATACTGGTTCGAAACGATCGCCCGCGTGCCATGCGAGATCGATGTTGCGTCGGAATTCCGTTACCGCGAAGCACCCATGCCGCGTGACGGGATGGCGATTTTTGTGTCCCAGTCCGGCGAAACGCTCGATACGTTAGAAGCGCTTCGTTACTGCAAACGCGAGCGCCAGATGTGTTTGTCTATCGTCAACACGATCGAGAGTACGATCGAGCGTGAATCGCATATCTGCTTACATACTTTGGCCGGACCTGAAATCGGTGTCGCTTCGACAAAAGCCTTTACGACACAGCTATCCACTCTGGCTTGTCTTGCGCTGGCCTTGGCTTCGGCCAAAGGAACGATCAATGCCGCGCAAGCTGCCGACTACGGTTATGCGCTGCGCCATATCCCGCAAGTCGCGGCGAGCATCCTGTCTCACGATGATGAGATCAGGGAAATTGCGGCGGATATCGCCCATGCCCGCGACGTTTTATATCTTGGCCGTGGCAGCCTTTACCCGCTAGCCCTGGAAGGTGCGCTTAAGCTTAAGGAAATTTCCTATATCCATGCCGAAGGCTATGCATCGGGCGAGATGAAGCATGGCCCGATTGCCCTAATCGATGAATCAGTCCCTGTCGTGGTTATCGCGCCGTCCGATCCGCTTTTCGAAAAGACCGCCTCGAATGTCCAGGAAACAGTTGCCCGGGGCGGCAAGGTCTTGCTGTTCTCGGATAAGGCTGGAAATGACAAGCTGGCCAAGATTTGCCAGTGGAATGTGACGATGGGGGACGTTCATCCTTTCGTCGCCCCGATCCTATATGCAATTCCGGTCCAGCTACTGGCCTATCATGTCGCAGTAGCGAAAGGAACCGATGTCGACCAGCCGCGGAACCTCGCTAAATCTGTCACAGTCGAATAAAAAAATCGGGCGTAAAGCCCAATTACATTTGACGCGTTTACCTGTTTTGCTAGGCTCCTCTTTTTTAAAGAGGTGTCAGCTTGCTGTCCAAATCCGCCAATACGATTTTGTTTTGTGCCATCCCGCTTTTGCTGCCGGTTTTGTTTTTCGGAGCGGAATATATTTTGCCGTATGATAGAAAAATATTTTTCTATTCCGAATTCGGGATAGAACTCGTGCAAGAGACTTTGCTCTTTGTCTGCCTGTTCCTCAGTTTATGGATTTTTATAAAATTAAAGCCGTCAGAAAATATTTGGCTTAGAATCTGGATGGGGCTTTGCACGCTGGCCTGTTTCTACATCTCCTTCGAAGAGATCAGCTGGGGCCAGAAATTTTTCGGATGGGCGTCGCCGGAATGGGCCATGAACTCAACTCAAAAGGAAACGAATATTCACAATCATTCTCAGCTTTTTAACCGCGTACCGAGAACGATTCTTGAAATCGGAATTCTAGTTGGCGGTGTCGTCATTCCGGCGATGATGAAGTGGGCGCCGGCAAAATTGCCGCAGAAATTCGAGGCGATTTATCCTTTCAAATCCATTGCCGTCATCGGCATCTTGTCGGTTGCGATCAAACTGCTTGAGCAATTTCCCGGCTGGTTCGACATCAAGATTTTTTATCGTAAAAGCGAAGTTATCGAATTGTTTATGTATGATTTCATCTTTTTGTATCTTGTCTCGATCGCACAAAAATGGACTTTTGAGGATCGTTTAAAATGAAAATCATTTTGCGCAATTTTATTATGATAGATGTCCCTCTTTTGATGTTGATGGGGCAGGTATTGGTAGAGATTTTTGTACCGATGGAGCAAAAGCCTGCTTTTCATTCGGAAGGAGGGCCTCATGAATTCGTGCAGTTCGTTTTCTTGCTGATGGCCGTGATTGCCGGGTCTTACTGTACTTTTCGGGTAAAGGATTTCTGGCTTAAAGCATGGTCGGCTATTGCCGTGATTTGTTGTATCTATGTAGCGGGAGAAGAGATCAGCTGGGGCCAGCATTTATTCCATTGGGGTACGCCTGAAAACTGGTCGGCGATCAACGATCAGAATGAGACGAATTTGCACAATACATCGACATGGCTGGATCAGAAACCAAGAGCTTTGCTCGAGATCGGCGTGCTTGTCGGCGGTATCGTCATTCCGGCGATGATGAAATGGGTGCCGGCGAGATTACCGCAGAAATTTATGAATATTTATCCGGGAAATCTGGTTGTCTTTACGTCATGTTGCGCCGTGATCGTAAAGCTTGTTAATTTTATCGGAGATACTTACGGGCAGCATCTCTTCTGGCGCGCCAGTGAGGTCATGGAATTATATCTTTATTATTTCGTTTTGCTGTATTTGATAGACCGGGCCGTCGCGTGGAAGGATCGCGGCTTGTTCCGCTAATTTTGCGCCTGCAATAGCAGCGCGCACCAGTCTTCATGTACGATGCGGGCGATTTTCTTCATGCCGAATTCTTTATGGGCCGCCAATACCGCTTTTTCCTGATCGCGTAGAAGACCGGATAAAATCACATAACCTTTCGGTTTCAAAACGCCGGCAAGTTCCGGCGCCATGTCGATCAATGGTCCTGCCAGAATATTGGCGATGACGAGATCGTAAGGGGCAGCTTGTTTTACCTTGCGTGTTTTGTATCCATCGCCGCAGGCGCAGGATACCCCATCTATACCTGCCGGAATTTTATTCATGCTGCGGTGACGGCAGGAAACCCTCACGGATTCCGGATCGTTATCGACAGCCAAAACAGGCTTTTTCCAAAGCCTGTAAGCGCCAAGCGCCAAGATTCCCGAGCCTGTGCCCATATCTAAAATATTCTTTGGCCTGATACCCATTTCCTTCATGCGGATCAGCATTTCAAGGCAGCCCTTTGTCGTGCCATGTTCGCCGGAGCCGAAAGCGGTTGCGGCGTCGATTTGCAAGCCCATGGTTTTCGCAGGAATTTTGTCTTTATAGTGAGAGCCGTAGATAAAGAAATCACCGATCTTAAAAGGCGGGAATTGCTGGTAGGAGTGTTCCAGCCAGTTTGTATCTGCCACCGGTTCGATTTTCAATTTTGAAGCGGGAATTTTCAGGCGTTTGGCGATCTGGGCGGCATTAGGCCTGAAATCGACCAGCCACATGATATCCCAGGCGGTTTTATTTTTTTCCCAGGACGTAGAAATGGCCTCGTCTTCGAGGATCGAGGCCATGTTCGTTATATCGGCATCGGATTGCGATAATGGAGCGCTCAGATTGATCGTGAACAATAATCCTTTAATCTGAGCGTCGAGCATTATTTATCGTCTTCGTCCAGTTCGACGTCGAGATCGTCATCGTCATCGTCGAGGTCGTCATCCAGATCGTCAGAATCGAGATCATCGGCATCGATATCCAGATCTTCGTCATCGGAATCGTCGCCGTCGACATCTTCAAGAGAAACCGTATCATCGTCTGAATCGGCATCTTCTTCCTCTTCGACTTCCGCTGTCTCTACTGCATCTTCGACTTCCGTATCGTCAGCAATATCGTTGGCAGCGAGGCGGCCGCGGCGCGCTTTGATTTTCACTTCGCCTGTAAATTCAGTATCGCAATTGGGGCAAATGACCGGGCGTTTATTCAGATCGTAAAATCTGGTGCTGCAGCTCATGCAAATGCGTTTCAACCCTCTTGGGTCGGAAACCGTAGCTTGTGGCATAAAAATTCCTCTAAGAATTTGGCGGTTAATCTTTTCAGCTGAAGTATTTGGCTTATTTGAATGAGTAAGTCAAAGCATTTAACGCGAATGTTATTGCGATGCAGCACTACATACGGAAAAACAGCTTCGCTTTGAAAACCTGTTAACCAAGTATATGATACTCTTTTATTATTCTTAAATCCTACTCAGGAGATTCTTAATGCAAGTTCCCATGGTCATCTGCGGCTATAAACGCTCCCCTTTCCATTTCGCGAATAAAGGGGCTTTGGCGAAAATACGACCTGACGATATGGCAGCGACCGTCATTAAGGCGCTTCTGGACGAAACCAAGGTCAATACTTCAGAGATTGAAGACTTGCTGATGGGTTGCGCTTTTCCAGAAGCCGAACAAGGCTTCAATCTGGCCAAGATCGTTGCCCAGATTATCGGCCTGCCGGTTTCTGTCGCGGGCGCGACCGTTAACCGTTTTTGCGGCTCCTCCATGACAACGATCCAGATGGCGGCAGGATATGCGCAACTTGGTGCGGGCGAAGTGTTTATCGCAGCAGGCGTCGAGTCCATGACCCGCATTCCGATGGGCGGTTTTAACCCGATGCCAAACCCGGCTTTGGGCGCTTCTTACCCGGCAGCCTATATGGGCATGGGCGAAACGGCGGAAAATCTCGCGAAGAAATATTCTATCGACCGCGGTAGCCAAGAAAAATTTTCTTATGAATCCCACATGAAAGCGGCCAAGGCGGCGGCAGATGGCAAGTTCGATGCTGAAATCGTCCCTATCGGCGATGTTAAAACGGACGGTACGATCCGCCCGGAAACGACATTGGAAGGTCTGGCCGGATTGAAGCTCGCCATCGATCAAAACGGAACGGTTACGGCAGGAACCGCATCGCCTTTGACGGATGGCGCGGCAGCGACTTTGGTGGCGACGGAAGAATATGCGAAGAAAAACGGCCTACCGATTCTGGCGCGGATTAAATCCGTGGCCGTTGCCGGGTGCGGCGCGGAAATTATGGGGATCGGTCCGGTTCCGGCAACTCAAAAAGCGTTGGCGCGGGCAGGTTTGACTCTTAAAGATATTGAAATTGCCGAACTTAACGAGGCTTTCGCGGCCCAAGCCTTGTCCGTGGTGAAAGAGCTGGGGATCGATCCATCTATCGTCAATCTGGACGGCGGCGCGATTGCCATGGGCCACCCGCTCGGTGCGTCAGGCGCAAGAATTACAGGCAAGCTGGCGAGCCTGCTTCAGCGTGAGAAGAAAAAATACGGCCTTGCCACTATGTGTATCGGCGGCGGTCAGGGTGTGGCGGTTATTCTGGAGCGCGTATAATGACAGAAATTAAAAAAGTAGCCGTCATCGGGTCTGGAGTAATGGGATCGGGTATTGCGGCGCAAGTGGCCAATGCCGGCATTCCGGTCGTGTTGCTTGATATTAAATTGCCGGATAAAGATTTGGCAAAAATGGCAGTTGAGAAATTGCTCAAAACCGATCCGGCACCGCTCATGTCGGCAAAAAATGCGAAACTTATTCAAACCGGAAATCTTGACGATAATCTGGATTTAATCGCGGATTGCGACTGGATTGTCGAGGTCGTTCTTGAAGATATCAAGGTCAAACATGCGACTTACGAGAAATTGAACAAGGTTCGCAAAAAAGGCTCGATCATTTCTTCGAATACATCGACGATCCCGTTACATAACCTTATCGAACCGTTCAAGGATATGGCGCAGGATTTCCTGATTACTCATTTTTTCAACCCGCCGCGTTATTTGCGCTTGCTGGAAATCGTGATCGGCAAGGATACCAAGCCTGAAAGCGTGAAAGCCATTCGCGATTTCTGCGATATCAAGCTGGGCAAGAGCGTCATTGTCTGTCACGACACGCCGGGTTTCATCGGCAACCGTATCGGTGTTTTCTGGATGCAGGCCGGGGTTAACGAGGCGATCAAGCAAAACGTGCCGATTGAAGTCGCGGATGCCGTCATGTCAAAACCTGTCGGAATTCCCAAGACGGGAATTTTCGGCCTTCTCGATCTGGTCGGTGTGGATCTAATGCCGAAACTGGCCGACTCGATGTTATCGACTTTGCCGGAGAACGATGAATACCGGAAGATCTTCAAGGACTATGCTTTTATCCATTCGATGATCAAGGCAGGTTATACGGGCCGTAAAGGCAAGGGCGGTTTTTATGCGCTCGATGCCAATAAGAAAAAACAGGCTTTGAAGTTAAATCCGGATTCCTTCGATGAAACATCAAGCTACGCACCGGCGCAGAAAATTTCCGGATTGACCTCGGTCGAGTCCGGCAAAAAAGGAATCAAGGCGGTGGTGACTGCCGATGATATCGGCGGAAAATACGCATGGGCGGTTTTATCGCAGACCTTAAGCTACGCCGCGTCATTGGTTCCGGAGATTGCCGACTCTGTTGTCGATGTCGATGAAGCGATGCGCCTTGGCTACAATTTCAAAAAAGGCCCGTTCGAGATGATCGACGATATGGGGCCGAAATGGTTTGCGGAAGAATTGGCGAAAGAAGGCCGTCCGGTTCCCGAGCTTTTGACAAAGCTAGGTGAGGGTACATTCTACAAAGTCACCGACGGGCAGCTTCAATTCTTTGGTGTGGATGGCAAATATCATGATGTAAAACGTGCCGAGGGCGTGCTTTTGCTGCAGGATATCAAACGTAAATCCAAGCCTGTCTTCAAAACCGGCTCTGCCGCTCTTTGGGATGCGGGCGATGGCGCATTGGTGCTCGAATTCACGGGCAAGATGAATGCGCTGGACGATCAGGTTTTTGCCGTAATTGATCAGGCAGTTAAAATCACGGGGCCGGGAAAACAATTCAAAGCGCTGGTTATTCACAATGAAGGTTCGGCTTTCTCTGCCGGAGCCAATCTGGGACTTGCCTTGTTTGCCGCAAATATCGCCATGTGGCCGCAGATCGAGGAACTGGTCGCGGGCGGCCAACGCGCTTACAAGGCTTTGAAGTTTTCACCGTTCCCGGTCGTTTCGGCTCCAAGCGGGATCGCGCTCGGTGGCGGCTGTGAAATCCTGCTTCACTCGGATCATGTTCAGGCGCATGCGGAAACTTATTGCGGTCTTGTTGAGGTTGGGGTCGGCTTTATCCCGGGTTGGGGCGGCTGCAAGGAAATGCTGCTTCGGTATCAGGCGAAAGAGCGCGAGCAATTTGACAGACTTACCGGCGGCAAAAAACTTTGGTTTTCACCGAAGAACACGCCAATGGGCGCCGTTAAAAAAGCGTTCGAGCTTATCGGTACGGCGCAGGTGGCGAAGTCTGCGGCAAATGCGAAAGAGCTTGGCTATTTCCGTGACAGCGACGGCATTACGATGAATAAGGATCGTTTGCTGTTTGACGCGAAGAAGAAAGCTTTGGAATTGGTTGAGAATTATCAGCCTCCGGTTCCGGTCGAGGATTTGCGCTTGCCTGGACCGTCGGGTAAATATGCGCTCGATCTCGCGGTTTCGGATATGGCGAAATCAGGCAAGGCGACACCTTACGATGTAACGGTGTCTTCTGCTCTGGCGCGCGTCCTTACGGGCGGTGAAAAAGGCGACTGGACCAATCCTATGAAGGAAGACGATATCCTAAAACTGGAGCGTGAAGAATTCATGAAACTGGCACGAAATCCCGGAACGGTCGCCCGGATAGAAACGATGCTGGAAACCGGAAAACCGCTTAGAAATTAACATTTCTTGCATATAAGTGATTTTGGACTAAGATGCAGGCCATGCATTTTAAAAACTTCCCATGGCGTAAAGTTTCTCTCGTTATTTTTCTTGTCCTGTTCGCCGGAGGTGTTGTTGCCGGCGTCAAGGAGATCCGAAAGAAAAACGAGAAAGCGCAGATTAAAAAAGACACCATGGAAGTTTACTTGCAGGTTGCACAGGCCTGTCTTAAAAAATTCCCTGCTGAAAACAAGACTCAGGAAATTAGAAATTTACGTCATTGCGTCGTCGTTAACTCGACGTTCAGCGATGATAAAAATCTTAAGCCTGTATGGGATGATAAAATCGGTACGGCGAAATGGCTTCATTCGCGTATCTTGAATAAAGCGAAAGAACCGCCGCCGATGGAATGTTCTTATCGGTCAGGAACATTAGTCGGCATATTGCGATCGCTCGGTTACGATGCTCATGATATGGTTATCCCTAAAAATGAAGATAATTTCAGCGATCATGTCGCGGTTGAGGTTTTGAACGCCGATACCGGAAAATGGGAAGTGCATGATGCTTCTTATGACGTGGATTATGTCTCGACAAAAAATAATGCACGTTTGAGTATCAAGGAAATGCTCACAATTGATAAGGATCAATACAAGCCTTGTAATTTCAAGGGCAAATGCGGCTGGAAAATGGAGACGGCCGAAGGACATTCGCTGGAAACAAATAAAGCCTATTGGAACATCGCCTATATTAAAGATAGGAAAGTTTTGTATTCGACGGACAGGCTGGATATCAATGCCAAGCGAAACGTGTTCGGCGAAAACATAAGCTATTGCGAATGGCGAAAAAAGTGGTGCAACAATATTGTCGAACTCGACTGATGCACGTTATTTACTTAGCCTGATTTGGTTAAGTTGAGGGAACTATAAGATTATCCGTAGATTTGTATGGGCTTCACAGGATATTTTTAAAAAAATTTATTAAAGACAGGATCGCTATCATGAAAATCTGGCTTCTATTCGAAGGTCCGTATGACGGTGATAAGCCCGGCCAATATGAAATCCGCCGTTTTCTTGAAGAGGGAAACAAGCGCGGCTACGATGTCAAAGTTTTCGGACCGTCGCAATTCGATTTAAAATGTCCAATGGTCGGCTCCAATACCGTATGGGTTGATAGTCAGCCACAGCAATTACCCGACGTGGTGATCCCGCGCATGGGCGTCGGTACGACTTATCTGGGTCTGGCGGTTTTGCGCCATTTGCGTCGCGCTGGTGTCGTTGTCCTCAATCGCGCGGCAGCGGTCGCCGCCGTCGCCGATAAGCTTCATACTTTTCAGGTTCTTTCTCTTGAGAATGTGCCGCTTCCGAAGACGATTTTCGGCAAATGCCCGGTCGATGTCGACCTGATTGAAAAGGAGCTTGGCTTCCCGGTTGTGGTAAAGACGCTGAAAGGCACACAAGGCAGCGGCGTTTATCTTTCAGAAACCCCTGAAAACCTGCGCGATATGACAGGTCTTTTGACCAATGACGGCGATGAGAGTCTTCCTGTTGTATTTCAGGAATTTATCAAGGTCAGTGCCGGACGTGATTTACGCGTATTTGTCGTCGGTAAAAAATGCGTTGCCTGTATGGAGCGCTCCGCCACCGATGGAAGTTTCAAGGCGAATATCAGCCGGGGCGGTGTCGGTAAGAATATCCCGATTACGCCAGAGATGGAAAAACTCGCCCTTGATGTCTGCCGTATTCTCGATCTGGAAATCGCCGGCGTCGATCTCTTGTATAACGATAACGGCTATTTGATTTGCGAAGCGAATTCAGCACCCGATTTCAAAGGGCTCGAAAAATTCTGCAACGTTGATATTCCAAGTGTCATATTCGATCATGCGGAGAATATGCTGCGCGTCGTCAGGCAGGAAATAAGCGGAAACGTTACGCCATTCGAGCGATGGAAGATTGCAGCAAAATCCGGCCTGTCGAAAATGAAGTTATTCGGTACCCGCTAGTCTTCCTTCAGCCACTGACTTTCAATGGAATGTCCATGAAGGGCTGTACATAAAGAGGCCGAAAGCGACTGGATACGTTCGGGGATCTGGAACGGGGTATTTATTATCATCACGCCGCAACCATTGAAACTATTCCTCGTGTTTCGAGGGTGAATCAGGAATTCCGACACGAATACCCGATGCGCGTTTTCCAATTCAAGAGCCGCATCGAACATTTCATGCATGGACGACTCCGCTTTGATTGGATACCAGATCATGTAACATCCCGTGGCCCATCTTTTGAGCCATTCTTCCATCTGTTTTCCAAGAACCTGAAATTCATCTTTGCGCTCGAAAGGGGGATCGATCAAAACAAGTCCGCGCCGCTCGGCCGGCGGAATATGGGCGCGAATGCTTTCATAGGCGTCCATGTGAAGTGTTTTGACATTCTTAAAGCCGCGCAGCGTGCTTGTGAGTACTTGCAGATCTTCGGGATGAAGTTCATTGGCGACCAGGCGATCTTGCGGGCGCAGGCTTTCCGCGATCAAAAGTGGTGAACCCGGATATTGATTTTCTTTCCAGAATGATTTTAGCGTCAACTGGAAAGCCGCCAGATCTTCATTCAGGAAACCCGCTTTCATAAAGGTCTCGACGCCTTCTGCATATTCCTGTGTTTTCTGGGATTGAACCGAGTTTAGATCATATAACCCGCATCCGGCAAAGGCATCGAGCGCGAAAAGTCCCTTTTCTTTATTCTGCAAATAAGAAAGCGTCATTGTCAGAATAAGATGCTTGAAAATATCGGCGAAATTTCCCGCGTGATAGATATGGCGATAATTCATTTTTGTTCTATCTCACTGATATATTAATGAAGTTTTAAAGCCAGAGTGTCAGGATGGAAAGATGTTTAACTGGACAAAATCCAAGAATCCACCCGCAGCGCAGCAAAATCAAGCCGAATTAAGCAAAAAAGACCAGCTTATTCGCGAAGCGATGGGTCACGCCAAGAACGCGCGTGAAGCTATCGGTGAAGAGACGCTGGCCAAGGTGCGCAGCCTGATGGAAAAACAACAGGCCCAAAAAATTCAGGAAAGCACGCCAGAGCAAAAAGCGAAGGAAGCTATCCGCTCGCTTGCACCCGAAGCCACGAGGATTGCTGAAAATTCTCCTATGGAGCAAGCCAAAAAGATTTTACAATCAATGGAGCCGGAAAGACTGGCCAATCACCTGCGCCTCCTGCGTGAATACGATAAATCGAACTAACCTCTCTAAGGAGTTATCATGCCCGTTTATAAGGCCCCTCTTGAAAATATGAATTTCATTTTGCACGATGTTCTCGGTGCAGAAAAATTATCCGAGTTGCCGGGTTATGAAGATGCATCGAAAGATTTGATGGATCAGATCCTGGAGAGCGGTTCGCAAATTTGTGAAGAGGTTTTATTTCCACTAAACCAGTCCGGCGACAAGGAAGGCTGTCACTACGAAAACGGCGTCGTGCGCACGCCTAAAGGTTTTATCGAGGCATATAAAACTTATACCGAAGGCGGCTGGACCGCGCTCTCAGCCGATCCCGCCTATGGCGGCATGGGCATGCCGCATTTGTGGAATTTCGTTTTCATGGAAATGATTTGCTCGTCGAATATGGCGTTTGGCATGTATCCGGGACTTTCCGAGGGCGCGTACAGGGCAATCCATCTTCATGCTTCGGACGAATTGAAGCAGATTTACCTGCCGAAAATGGTCACAGGCGAATGGTCCGGATCGATGTGCCTGACAGAGCCACATTGTGGAACAGATTTAGGTTTGATCCGCACAAAGGCTGTGCCAAACGAAGACGGGTCGTATAAAATTTCCGGCACGAAGATCTTCATTTCTGCCGGCGAGCATGATCTGACAAGCAATATCATTCACCTTGTATTGGCAAAGTTGCCGGATGCGCCGGAAGGGTCACGCGGTATTTCGTTGTTTGTCGTTCCGAAATTCCTGCCGAAGGAAGATAATACACCGGGTGCCCGCAACGGCGTGATGTGCGGTTCCATCGAACATAAAATGGGGATTAAGGCGTCATCAACTTGCGTTCTGAATTTTGACGATGCGCAAGGCTGGCTCGTCGGTGAACCGCATAAAGGGCTAAGGGCGATGTTCACGATGATGAACGCGGCGCGTCTGGGCGTCGGTATGCAAGGTCTCGGTATCGCAGAAGTCGCCTACCAGAATGCGCTATGGTACGCGAAAGACCGTTTGCAGATGCGCGCCCTCGACGGCACGAAATATCCTGATAAGGCGGCGGATCCGATTATCGTTCATCCTGATGTCCGCCGGATGCTCCTAACCTCGAAAGCTTTTTGTGAAGGTGCCCGCGCTTTATCGTATTGGGTCGGGATGAATCTGGATATATCCGAGAAACATCCGGATGCGCAAACGCGCCAGGAAGCGGACGATCTCGTCGCGCTTTTGACGCCGATTGTAAAAGCCTACCTGACCGATATGGGATCCGAAGTGTCAAATCTTGCCATGCAGGTCTATGGCGGGCATGGCTATATCTGGGAATGGGGGGTCGAGCAATATGTTCGCGATGCCCGGATCAGCCAGATATATGAAGGCACGAACGGTATTCAGGCTTTGGACCTCGTCGGTCGTAAAATGGGTCAGAATTTCGGACGCCTTCTACGCCGTTTCTTCCAGCCGGTGTCCGATTTCATTGAGGCGGAACAGTCTAATCCTGATCTGGCCGAATTCATCATGCCGTTTGCAAAGGCTTTTGCAAAGCTGCAACAGGTCACGGCCATCATCGCACAAAAAGGTCTGAAAGATCCGAATGAAGCGGGGGCGGCGTCGGTCGATTATCTACGGATGTTCGCACTGGTGGCGCTCGGCTTTATGTGGTGTCGTATCGTCAAAGTAGCTTCCGCCAAATTGAAAGAAGGTGGAGACGGCCGCCAGGAATTCTATGACAGTAAAATAAAAACAGCGCGCTTCTTCTTCGAGCGCATGCTGCCTGAAAACGAAGCGCGTTTCCGCATGATCATGGCGGGCGCCGCACCTCTCATGGAAATGACGGAAGGAGAATTCTAAATGGATATTGAACAAATCACGGAAATCTTAAAAAAACGCGTGGGCAGTGGCGGCTTCAACCATACCGCGCTATTCGATTTCGACGATGACGGGAAGGTTTTCGTCGATGGCACGCAGTCACCTCCGCTCGTTACCAATGAAGAGCAGGAGGCGGAGGTTACATTGGCCACCAGCCTTGAAACATTTTCGAAAATTCTCGATGGCTCCCAAGACCCGAATTTTGCTTTCATGATGGGCAAGCTCAAAGTGCGCGGCAGTATGGGTCTGGCGCTGAAATTGAACGGCATGCTGGAAAGCTAGGCTCTTGCGGTCACGGACCGGAGGGCCTATTCTTCTTACATGCATCTTTATTTCCGCGTCCTGTGGGTTCTTATCGGCTCATTTTTCAAACCTAAAATATCCTCCATTCTCGAAACATCAGTTTTGAAATTCAAGGTTCTGCCGAACGATCTTGATTTCAATATGCATATGAATAACGGCCGGTATTTGACGATCATGGATTTAGGCCGGTTCGATCTGGTTCTGCGTGCCGGTTTGATGCAGATTATGCTTAAACAAAAAAGCGTTCCCATACTGGGTTCTGCCACGATCCGTTATCGTCTGCCGCTGATGCCGTTTCAATCTTACGAGCTTCATACCCGCATCGTCTCATGGGACGATAAATGGGCATATATGGAACAGCGTTTCATCATCGCCGATGGGGGTAAGAAGCATGGCGCAGTGGCCGCAGTGGCCTTGGTCAAAGGAAGTTTTTACGACCAGAAAAACAAAAGAACCGTGCCGACGAAAGATGTTTTGGATAGCGCGGGATTAGCGGTTGAAACGCCGGAAATTCCGGCGCATATCGTGGAATGGCAGAAATCGGAAGACTTCTTGCGTGAATTGACGAAAATAGGAAACGGATCATGATCAGACTTCATAATTTTGAAGAGTTGCAAGCTTATGCCGGTGGCGAAGACAGTATTCTGGGTTTGGTGCCGACGATGGGGGCGCTTCATGAAGGGCATTTGCATTTAGTTGAAATGGCACTTGCCGATTGCGACCGCGTGATCGTCAGCGTCTTCGTCAACCCGAAACAATTCGCGCCGCATGAAGACCTAGCGAAATATCCGCGCACGCTGGAGGCCGATATGGAGAAGCTTAAAGCGGCGGGCGTCCATGCGATCTATACGCCAACGATCGATGATATGTACCCGGAAGGATTCGCCACGAAAATTTCCATCGGTAAAATATCAGAACCGCTCGAAGGTCAGTTCCGTCCGCAATTTTTCGAGGGCGTGGCAACCGTGGTTGCCAAATTATTTTTACAAGTGATGCCGGATAAGGCTTTCTTTGGCGAAAAAGATTACCAGCAATTGCAGGTGATCAAACGCATGGTTCAGGATTTGAACCTGCCGATCGAGATCGTGCCGGTCCCCACCGTGCGCGATAAGGATTCGGGCCTCGCGCTATCGTCGCGCAATGCTTATTTGAATGAAGAAGAATTAAAGATTGCCCAACAGTTGAATATTGTTTTGCTAACAATGGCTGAGAAGATCGACTCTGGTTTTGATCTGCGAGAGATCGAATCATGGGGGGTGGCCGAGCTTAAAATCCGCGGCTTCACCAAGATTGATTACTGCGACATCCGCGATGCGAAAACATTGCAAAGCGCGGAAACAGGATCCAAAACAGAAAAAAGAATATTGGCGGCAGCCTGGATCGGCACGACGAGATTAATCGATAATATTACGGCTTAGGCTGTTTTTTCAGATATTTGCGGATGAAGTCTTCCATCTCGGCAGCACTTTGCTGTGTTTTAAACAACGTGATGAGTTTGTCGTCCGGGCTCATGAAATAAATGAATGACGAATGATCCATCGTGTAGTCGTCGCCATCGGGCACTTTGGCGGCGTAGACCTTGAATTCGCTTTTGACGGCTTCGATTTGTTCAGGTGTACCGGTCAGGCCGATCATCGACGGATCGAACAGGCTGACATATTTTTTTAGAACTTTCGATGTGTCACGTTCGGGGTCGATTGTGATGAAGATCATCTGGATCTGATCTTTTTGACTATCCGATAATTCTTTATAGGCTTCGGCTGTTTTTTGAAGTTCAGTCGGGCATATCGCCGGGCAGGAGGTAAAGCCTAAATAGATGAGTTTATATTTACCGGCGAAATCTTTTTCACTGCGGATTTTACCATCCTGATCGGTCAGCTCGAAAGGTCCGCCGACGCCCGATACGTTCATAATCGCCGGGGTATTGTCTTTCTTTTTCGAGGAGATCGCGCTGATGCCTGCAATCAATGCGCCGAGGCACAGGCCTATAGCGGCGAGTAAAAAGGTTCGGATGAGACGATCTTTAACGGGGTTATATGAAGACATGGCCCCATTTTAGGGGCCATGAAAAATAAGTCCAGTCACTTAAATTAAATAACTTCCAGCATTTCAGCGACGAGAGGATGGCGGACGATATCTTGCTGTTTCAGCCGGATGACGGCGATGTTTTTAATCTCCTCCATTTTCTTGCAGATATCATCAAGGCCGGACATGCCCGGCAGGAGGTCCGACTGATCCGGATCGCCCGTGACCACCATCGTCGAATGCCAGCCAAGGCGGGAAAGAAGCATTTTAAGCTGGGCGTAGGTGCAGTTTTGGGCTTCGTCAATGACGACAAAGGCATTGTTCAACGTGCGGCCCCGCATAAAGCCGATCGGAGCAATCTCAATTGTGCCATCATCAAGATATTGTTTCACACGCTTGCCTCCCATGCGGTCGCCCAGAGCATCATATAAAGGGCGGAGATAGGGGGCCATTTTCTCATGCATGTCACCGGGTAAATAGCCGAGCGATTCTCCGGCTTCCATGGCGGGGCGGGAAAGGATGATTCGCTCTATTTTGCCTGCTTCCAACGCTTCGACGGCGGCGGATATTGCCAGATAAGTTTTCCCTGACCCTGCGGGACCTAAAGCCAGTGTCAGATTATGATCCTTGATCGCTTCCATCAATGCACGCTGTCCGTCGGTACGGGGCTTCACTTTACGCATATAGGATTTATCGCGGCTATTATCGATCTGGGATTCCAGTGGATGCCATTTTTCTTCAAAGCTCGGACGGACAACATTCGTTGAATGCTTATTACGGTTTTTATCTCGGGACATGGAGGTTCCTTCCGGTTCGGGTTGAAAATAAAAATTCATGAAAAAAGGCAGCTTGCGTATGCTGAGCTGCCTTAAAGCGAGAAATTTGAAATGAGCTTGCGATCACTTTGGTGATATCGCGCGCCCCTGACAGGGGATCGATATGCCGATTTCGAAAACAAAACAGATTGAACCGCAATGAATGACCCGATTGGGTAAGAGGCAAAGAGATATTCTAAAACGAATCGTATCAGAATTTTGGAATCGGCACTATCTATTTTGTGCAGAGCATAAAATATGGCAGATTAGCGCATTATTTCGAGGAGTTTTAAAATATGAAAATATCGTCTTTGATGCCGCGGCAGGATAAATTCTCTTATCTTCTCGAATCGCTTTCCCGCGCAGCGCATGAAAGTGCGCATCAACTAAAAAATTATATCGGCACTACAGATTCGTCTCAAAGAGACAGATTGGGTAAATCGATTTCCGATTGCAAGCAATCGGCCAAAGAGACGATGTCGAATATTACGAAGTCCCTATGCCAGACTTATATTACGCCGTTTGACCGCGAAGATATTCAGGAATTCGCCACGCATCTTTATAAGATTACAAAAACTATCGATAAAGTCAGGGAAAGGATAGACCTTCACGGAATTTCATTGGAAGACGGGAGCTTTTCCAAACAAATAGATCTTATCTGCCAGGAAGGCGAGGCGATGAATGAAATGGTCGCGGCACTCGGTAAAGGCAGGGCCGGTGATCTTATTATTGCCAAAACAGATATTCTTCTCGACCTTGAGCTCAAAGGCGATGCCGTATTGGCGGACCTTCTTGTTTCTTTATTCGCAAATGAAACATCGGCGCGTGAACTGATCTTGCGAAAAGATATTTATGATATGCTGGAAAAGGTGATCGACCGTTATCGTGACGCAGGCAGTATCGCCGTCGAAATCGTTTTGAAGCATAAGTAAATCAATGGACCCGCTTTTTATATTCTTATGCGTGGTGGTCAGCCTGACGCTCCTGTTCGATTACATCAATGGGTTTCATGATTCGGCAAATGCTATCGCCACTATTGTCTCTACTAAAGTCATGTCGCCATCCAAAGCCGTCATTTATGGTGCAGTTTTAAACTTTATCGGCGCGCTTGCCGGAACCGAAGTGGCGGCAACAATCGGCAAAGGATTGGTGGATTCGAATACCATCACTTTAACGACTGTATTTTGCACCATTGTCTCGGCAATAATCTGGAATTTAATTACATGGTGGAAGGGATTGCCGACAAGCTCGTCCCATGCCCTGATCGGATCATTACTCGGGGCCAGTTTCGTGTCATCGACGGTCGAAGCTGGAAGCATTCACTGGGATATCGTTGCCCAGAAGATTATTTTTCCTATGTTCGCTTCTCCTCTAGTCGGCCTCGCTGTCGGGTTCTTATTCATGGTAGCGCTTACCTGGCTGGTCTATAAATGGAATCTTGGGACGATCAATCGTATATTCAGCAAGCTGCAAATATTTTCGGCGGGGTTCATGGCTTTCGAACATGGGCGCAACGATGCGCAGAAATCCATGGGTATCATCGCGCTGGCATTGGTACTGGTAAATCCGCAGGATGATTTTCAAATTCCTTTCTGGGTAGTCTTATCCTGTGCGGTTGCCATGGCTCTAGGTACCTGGAGCGGCGGCTGGCGAATTATTCATACTCTTGGCAACAAGCTCATCAAGCTTCAGCCCATTCACGGTTTTGCAGCTGAAACCACTGCGTCAGTCGTCATAGGCACGGCTTCGCATTTCGGTGTGCCATTGAGTACAACACAGGTTATTTCATCTGCTATATTAGGCGTCGGAACGGCGAAGCGCGCATCCGCCGTCAATTGGGGCGTATTTGGCCGGATTGTATGGGCATGGATTTTGACATTGCCACTTACATTCTCATTTGCCGCTTTGCTTATGTTGCTGATTCAATTACTTTTTCATTAAGTATTGATGGATTATTAATTTAAATCCGATACAATTACGCACATGAACATCAAAGCGCTTTCAGTTCAAAAAGGCTTTACGCTTGTCGAGCTTTCGATCGTTATGATTATTATCGGTCTTTTAATCGGCGGCATTCTTAAGGGACAGCAACTTATTGAGAATGCCAAAATAGCCAGCCTGATCTCGACGACGAAACATATCACCTCGGCTTATAATACTTTTGTTGATTCCTATCATAACAAGCCCGGTGATATTTTTGCAGCTCAGGAAATGATTCCAAATTGTAATACCGCCAGTTCTTGTGTCGGAGGCAACGGCAACCAGGAAGTAGGAGCTGCTGTCGGTGCTCCATGGGCTGACATAAATACGTTGATTAACAGCGAAAATACGCAGTTCTGGAAGCATCTGGCACTGACTGATCTGATCAGTGGCGTCAATCCGTCAGCAGGCGAAATTGGTTGGGAACAAACTTTTATCGAGTCCCCAATTGCAGGCGGTTTTCATGTCAGCACTACAAATGGATCGAACGGATATGCTTCCATGAGGGGGCTTATCATCCTGACAAGGGGGCGAGCAGACGGACAATGGCTCTGTGGTATCGCAACAGGAAATTTCACTGAATGTTCATTATCTCCAAGTCAGGCATTTCGTATCGACAGCAAGCTTGACGACGGCAATGCCGAGACAGGGAAAGTTGCTGCCATCAGCATGTCGCATAGTAATGGGTGTGGTGAGCCGAATAGGGGAAGTAATGGTCCGAATGGATATGGAGGCTCCGATGTCAAAAGCTGTGATATATTTTTCTGGCTAGCGCCCAAATGAATAACAAACCGGATATGAACGGCTTTACCCTCGTCGAACTTTCGATTGTAATGATCATTATCGGGCTTTTGATCGGCGGGGTTTTAAAAGGTCAGGAACTAATAGATAATGCCCGCGTTTCTGCAACGATTTCACTGGCCAAGCAGGTTATCGTCGCGCAGAATAACTTCGAAGCGGCGTATCATTCCATACCCGGTGATATAACCAGTGCAACTACTCTGGTGCCCGGCTGCAATGCAGCGGCTTTGTGCATCGATGGCAATGGAAACCAGACAGTTGGGACAAAGGACGATTTTCCATGGTGGCATATCGCTTATGAAATGAACAGCGAAAACACGCAATTCTGGAAGCATCTGGCGATGGCCGACATGATAGGTGGAATAGATCCTTTAGCTTCCCAACCGGAATGGGGAAAATCCCATCTGCAAGGAAAATTACCGGGCGGTTTTTACGTTCGTTCAGCTGTCTCACGGGCAAGCGGAGGATTTGAACGAATGACAAATCTGGTTTTAATTTCGCGCGTGAATGTTGACGGTACCTGGAATTGCGGTGTTCATGTCAATAACCCCGATGTTTGCTCGGTGAAACCCGTGCAGGCATTCAAAATCGATAAGAAAATGGATGACGGGGTTGCCGATCAAGGGCTTGTCGGGGCAATTAGCAGGGGATACGGCAATGGCTGCGGTACGCCTAATAACGGCATTAATTCCGCGAACGGGTATGCAACAAGCGTGACGCAATCAAGTTGTGACATGATATTTGCTATTAAGTGAGAATTAGGCATGAAAAACAACTTTAAGCAATCCGGTTTCACGCTTGTAGAGCTTTCGATCGTTATGATTATTATCGGGCTTTTGATCGGCGGGGTTTTAAAAGGGCAAGAGTTGATAGCCAATGCACGTGTGGCCTCGACAGTTTCGAAAACGAAACAGATCTCTGCGGCTTATAATACATTTCTAGACAGCTACAACGCGGTACCAGGTGATATGTCTGCGGCAGTGGGAGGATTGTCAAATTGTACTGCAGCAGCGGGATGCTATGGCGGAAACGGTAATAATCTAATAGGCAGGATACCGGCAGACTGGCTTGCGCAGCCATGGGAAAATGTTTCAGCCACTATAGATTCCGAAAACACTCAATTCTGGAAGCATTTGGCGCTTGCAGATTTGATGGGTGGTTTGAATTCTTCTGCAACAGCAATCGGATGGGATCAAACACATCCTTACACATCTTTGGATGCCGGCTTTCACGTGCGCAGCAGCAGAGCGCCTGCAGGATTTGGCGATCTAAACGGTTTGATATTGATATTGCGCAACGACATAAGCGGGAACTGGAAATGCGATAACCCGGGGCGTGACAATTGCGCCATATCGCCTGATGTCGCCTATCGTATTGATACAAAGATGGATGATGGCCATGCCGATTCAGGCATTATCCAATCGATAAGCTCCAATTGGGGGAATGGCTGCGGTTTGCCTAATCATGAATTAAACGGCCCGGATGGCTATGCCCATGCGGTTTCCACTAAATCATGCGACATGATGTTTAAAGTGGCGAATTAACCGCCGGCTCTTTTATATAAAAAACCCGCCGGAAGGCGGGTTTTAAATTCTTTAACTTTCTTTGGCTGTTCGTTTATCCTTGGCATATTCGCCTGAGAAAAGCTGGTCGGAGAATACTTCCTCCCAAGTTCCTTGCGTCGAGGCTTTCGAATATTCCGTCGCCCGGTTTTCAAAGAAATTCGTATGCTCGGCCCCGTTGAGCATCTGGTCCATCCAAGGTAGCGGATTTTTCTCTATACCGAAAACAGGTTCCAGATTTAACTGCTGCAAACGGCGGTCGCCAATATAACGAATATAATCTTTTACTTCCTGCGGCGTCAGGCCTTCGATTTCGCCTTGTCCGAAAGCCAGATCGATAAAAGCGTCTTCGAAACCGATAATAGTCGTACAGCTCTCTGTGATCTCACGCTTGAGATCTTCGTCCCATATATCGCGGTTTTCATCGATAAAGGCATTGAAGAGACGGATCATGGACAGGCAATGCAATGTTTCATCGCGAACCGACCATGTAACGATCTGGCCCATGCCTTTCATTTTATTGAACCGAGGGAAATTCATCAGGATGGCGAAAGACGCGAAAAGTTGCAGGCCTTCGGTAAAGGCGCCGAACATTGCCATTGTTTTGGCAATATCGCGACGGGATTTCATCGACGCATTCTGCATATAATCAAATTTGTCTTTCATCTCTTTATACTGAAGGAATGCGGAATATTCGACTTCAGGCATTCCGATCGTATCGAGAAGGTGAGAATAAGCGGCGATATGAACGGTTTCGATATTGGAGAAAGCAGATAGCATCATCTGGACTTCAACAGGTCCAAAGACCTGGCTGTAATGCTTCATATAGCAGTTATTAACTTCGACATCCGACTGCGTGAAGAAACGGAAAATCTGGGTCATCAGATTTTTTTCGGATTCCGTCAGAGTTTTCTTCCAGTCGCGAACGTCTTCGGCAAGCGGCACTTCCTCAGGCAACCAGTGAATACGTTGCTGTGTCAGCCAAGCCTCATAGCACCATGGATATAAAAACGGTTTGTAGACATGGCGTTCGATCAGCAGCGGAGAATTCGCATTCTCTACATCGTTTTCAACATTCATTTCAGCGGCAACGGCAGCAGCTTGTGCAGACATTCTGGATACTCCTTGGATGGCAATTATAGGGTCATAAAACCCCGATTCGGATGAGAAGGAAAGAAGAGATTGTCGTTTAGATGAGATAAACAACAATCAATATATTGTGGTCTATAACTATGATTGTCTACTATATATTGTGAAATTAAATTTCTTTATGGGCTGAATATCAAAAACCCCGTAACCGGGGGAAAGGTTACGGGGCTGATTTAGCAGACTTCTCACGCCGGTATTAACCGTGTCCGAGTTCAAGGATTTAATCTCAGCCATTCAAGTAAATGAAAAGCACTCCTGCCTGCATCTTTCCAATAGATGAACAGGTTAAACGGTTCCGTTAAATACGACAGTATGGAACAGAATTACGGAACCCCGCAGCGATTTTCACGCGTGCGGGGCCCAAAGCCCGAAGAGGAATAGGTTATATTCTCTTCGTTATCCAACCAACGGATAGTGAATGAAAATGTTCCGTCATTATCGGGTAAAAACGCGATCTCTGATCTAGGAAAATACTGGCGCGGGAATATCCATCAATGCTTCGAACCGGATACCGCTTTCTGTTTTGACCGGAATAATGCCTAAATCCGGCAAGGTCATATTTCTCATCTCCGAAACCGTAAAATCCCCGAGTTTCCTGCCGCCATTTTGTTCGCGGAAATATCGGCTCAGGCTTTGTGCACGTATAATGGCACATTCACGTTCATGAGGTGTCAGGTCGTGCGGGGTCAGGAAAAACTCCAATTTCTCGGCGGCTTTCAGAAACGAAACATCGCCTGTTTCCGTGTGACGATTTTTATATGTTTCGATTTCCTGGCGAAGGGAGTTTCTTCCATTATCGGCATAGGCTTTGCCGATTGCGTCCATTTCCGGATCCGGCTCAAGACGAACAAGGCGGTCATTTTCAATTTTTGAAACCTGCAATGATACTGGAAGCATATAATATTCCATGATGCCGCTCCGTCTTTCATTCGCTCCTGTAGGAAGCGTGGCATCAGCTAGAATATGCATCAGGTCATGAATGAAATATTTAGGCAAGTGATCGAACTGGCCGTATCCAGTCTGGCTTTGGAGCCATTTAACCGCATCCTGAGACGTTACAGAGCGGGCCGATTTTTCAAATATATTACTCAGCATAAGCGACAGCTATCACACTGATTTCAAGCCAGGCAAGAAAAAACCGGGCCAGAAGGGGAACTGGACCCGGTTTCTCTTTAACTCAGTTACTCATCAACCCAAGAACAACTCATAAACGCAATGACGCAGTGAAGCTGTTTATTGGCAAGCCAGGCACTCTTCGTAATTCTTAGGTTCGTTGAGTGACAACTGCTCGCCGTCATTGGCCACTTTCTTGGCTTTCGCCCAGGAAGCTGCGGATTCTGCACGCTGGATCGATTTCGAACGGCAGTAGTAAAGCGATTTCACGCCTTTTTTCCATGCTTCGAAGTGAATGCCGTGCAGGTCGGCTTTGTGAACATTGGCTGGCAGGAAGACGTTCAGGCTTTGGGCCTGGCAAACGAAAGGTGTTCTGTCTGCAGCATGTTCAACCAGCCAGCGCTGATCAAGTTCGAACGCTGTACGGAATACCATTTTCTCATCGTCTGACAGGAAGTCCAGATGCTGAACGGAACCCTCGGCTGTATAGATAGAAGACCATGTATCTTCATCATTAAAGCCTTTTTCGATCAGGAGTTTCTCCAGATACGGGCTCTTGACCGGGAAAGAACCGGACAATGTTTTATGCGTGTAAGCATTCGCCGCAACCGGTTCGATACCCGGAGAGGCGCCGCCGCAGATGATAGAAATCGATGCCGTTGGGGCAATTGCCATCTTATTAGAGAAGCGCTCCATCACGCCGTAATCCGCCGCATCTGGGCAAGCACCGCGCTCATGGGCGAGCTTAACGGATGCATCATCGGCCTGACGTTTGATATGCTTGAACATTTTCATGTTCCAGACTTTTGCCATGACCGATTCCATCGGAATCATTTTTGATTGCAGGAAGGAGTGGAAACCCATGACGCCAAGGCCGACCGAGCGCTCACGCATCGCGGCGTATTTTGCACGCTTCATGGAATCGGGTGCTTTATTGATGAAATCGGAAAGCACGTTATCAAGGAAACGCATAATGTCTTCGATAAAAGTTGGATGATTCTGCCACTCATCGAATGTTTCAAGATTGACGGAAGACAGGCAGCAAACAGCCGTTCTGTCATTGCCCAGATGATCACGGCCTGTCGGTAAGGTAATCTCGGAGCACAGATTGGACATCTTGACGTTGAGACCCGCCATTTTGTGATGCTCAGGGATGGCATTATTTACATGGTCAATATTAACGATGTAGGGCTCGCCTGTTTCAATACGGGCGGTTAATAAACGGATCCAAAGCTCGCGGGCGCGGACTTTGCCGATAATCGCTTTATCTTTTGGAGAGCGGAGCGCCCAGTCTTCGTCGCGCTCGACGGCTTGCATAAAAGCGTCGGATACGAGAATACCATGGTGCAGGTTCAATGCTTTACGGTTCGGGTCGCCACCGGTTGGACGGCGGATCTCGATAAATTCTTCAATTTCCGGGTGGTCGATCGGCAAATAGATCGCCGCAGAACCCCGGCGGAGAGATCCTTGGGAAATGGCCAGTGTCAAAGAATCCATGACGCGAATGAACGGGACGATACCGGAAGTTTTACCATTACGGCCAACTTTTTCGCCGATAGAGCGAACATTACCCCAGTAAGAGCCGATACCGCCGCCGAGTGATGCCAGCCAGACATTTTCATTCCAAAGGGAGACAATATCTTCCAAAGAGTCATTGGTTTCGTTTAAAAAGCAGGAAATAGGCAGGCCGCGAGATGTGCCGCCATTGGAAAGAATAGGTGTTGCCGGCATAAACCAGAGTTTGGAAATATAGTCATAAATACGCTGGGCATGAGCGGAATCATCGCCGTAATACATAGCAACACGGGCAAAAAGATCCTGCGGACCTTCTTCCGGCAACAAATAGCGGTCTTTCAGGGTTGCGATCCCAAAGCTGGTCAGTTTTTCATCGCGGCTGCGGTCAATCTCGACCCGATTTCCGCGTTCCATTTGTGCGACATCGAACATGTTCTTAAATCCCTTAAATAGGGCTCCCTGAGGTACAATTAATATAAGTTTCTTGAGATGATTTAGTAGTTTAAGCGCAGGGCTAAATCTTTGTTAGACACAACCCCTAGTGATGAACACAGCCACTAACCTACTATATCTCGTGGGTAACGTCCAAAAAAATGTCAAAATTTTTTAATCTTGGCAAATCGTGATTTTCAATTAATTTCTTATAACTATTTGATTCATTTAGTGAAAATAATCTTTGTGTGAATCGTTGATAACTTGTTTTTGCAATCAAATTTCATGATTCCTGAAAATGACCGATTTCGAGATGGTTGAAATAAAGTTTCATCGTCGATTTAACCCTTTGATTCAGAATGATTCTCAAAAAGAGAATCACTTTTGATCCAAATGACTTATGTAGAGATCTAACTCCTTGATTCTAATTATCCCTGCTTTGTGCTAATAAACGCACTTCACAATAGAGAGTAAAACATGTCCAAAATCATCCGATCCCGCCAGACCAAAATCCTAGCCACGCTCGGTCCGGCTTCTTCAAGCCGTGAAATGATCGAAAAGCTGTTTCTGGCCGGAGTCGATGTCTTTCGTTTGAATTTCTCCCATGGTTCGCATGAAGGACACCAAAAAAACATCACCTGGATCCGCGAGATCGAAGAGCAATACGGCAAGAAAATCGGCGTCGTCGGTGACTTGCAAGGGCCGAAACTTCGAGTCGGTCGTTTCAAGGAAGGTAAGATCCAACTTGAAGCCGGAATGAGAATACGTCTCGATCTGGATGAGGCGCTCGGTGATGAAACGCGGGTTTGCCTGCCGCATCCGGAAGTAATAGCTGCTATGCCGATCGGCTCATTTATTCTACTCGATGACGGGAAAGTCCGTATGGAGATCGTCGACCGCGGCGAAGGATTTCTGATCGGCCAGATTGTTTCTGGTCGCGTGCTGTCCAACAATAAAGGCTTTAATATCCCGGGCGTTATTTTGCCGATGTCGACGCTCACGCCGAAAGACTTGATCGATATGGAAGCCGCCTTGAATATGGGTGTTGACTGGATCGCGCAGAGCTTTGTGCAAACGCCTGCCGATGTAGCGGAAGCGAAGAAACTTATCGCGGGCCGCGCTGCGCTGATGATCAAGTTGGAAAAACCTTCCGCGCTGGAGCATCTCGACGAAATGATCGCGCTGGCTGATGGCGTTATGCTGGCACGCGGTGATCTCGGTGTGGAAATTCCGCCCGAAGAAGTACCGGTCGCGCAGAAGAAAGTCGTGCGCGCCGTGCGCTATGCCGGTAAGCCCATTGTAGTAGCGACGCAAATGCTGGAGTCGATGATCGAAAGCCCGTCGCCGACGCGCGCAGAGGCGGGCGATGTGGCGACGGCCGTTTTCGACGGGACAGATGCCGTAATGCTGTCGGCTGAAACGGCGGCTGGGCAATATCCGCTCGAAGCCGTGACGATTATGGACCGTATTTGCCAGACGGTTGAGAAGAACGACCTTTACCGCTCGATCATGGATGCGGATCATCCGGTCGGAAGCCATGACGCTGGTGATGCCATTACTGTTGCCGCTGATCAGGTGGCCTGCGATATCAAAGCGGCTTGTATTGCGACTTACACGACTTCGGGAACGACGGCGCTTCGTGCGGTGCGCCAGCGCCCGGTTATGAAGGTATTGGTGTTAACTCAAAACCTGTCAACCGCCCGGCGCCTCGCCATTTCCTATGGCGTCCATGCAGTCGAAGTTGAAGAAGTGTCGACTTTTGCCGATGCGGTTATCCTGGCGCAAAAACATGCGAAAGATCAGGGTCTGGCGGATGTCGGTCAGCGTTTTGTCATGACGGCAGGCGTTCCTTTCGGAACGCCGGGGTCGACGAATATTCTAAGAGTCGCTTGGATTGAATAATTAGCGAGATGCCACGAGCGTACCGCGATTTGGCGTATGCAGCCACCATGACGAGCGGTTGATCGAGAAGATCGGTTTGTAATGTGCGATATCGCTTTGCGCCTTGACGGTTTTGATTTGGTTGTCGAGAACGACTGGGCCGTTATCCGTATAAACGATCAGGATCGCATGCGGGATGTTCTTCTGTAGATCCTTGACGATAGCAATTCTCATACGGTTATCCGGCACGCCGAGGGCGCGAAGGGAAGCATATTTGGCAATCGCGAAATCCTCGCAATCGCCGCCACGGGTAAAGAATTCGACAGGCGTTGCCCAGTAATCCGATTTACCCCAGTTTTTGTTATCATTGATATAGGGAACCTTATTCGCCATGGCATTTACCCGGTGAACCATCGTCTCCAGCGGTAGGCCGCGCATGGCTTCAAGATCGGACTTCCATTTTTTTAAAGTTTCGGCGGAGCCCGGCTTTTTCATTTGACCGTCAAATCGGGCGAACATCGTGCCCCATTTCGTGAAGGCGGAAAGATCCGAGGATTTCTTTTCCGACGAGCCGAACAAATCCGGATAGGAAGCAATGGAGCTGATCGGCGCCGATGAGAATGAAATGTTTTGTGCATCTTTGGCATGGGCGGTTTTTACCTGAAAAGCTGACGCCGCGATCATAACGGTCACGACAGTCGCCAAAGAGCGCAACGCCCATTGGGTTGCGATGGCAGAAGCGATATCGCTTCTGGTCACATAACCGTGCTGGATGAGAATTTTGCCAAGCGGCATTCTTTGTTCGTGTTGGCTGGATAAAGCGGCTTTGAGCTGCAGAGGCGACAGGCGCCCGCGCATGACGAGAACTTCGCCCAGACGATTGCGTTCGAGATTGTTTTTTATTCTTCCGAGTATGCCCGTGCTGTGACCCATATATACACCAAATCCTTTAGGATTATCTTTTGCTTAACACCTATTAGACCTGACAAAAGTTGACAAAGTCTAAACGCCATGCGAACTAAACACATATAATATCCGCGTATTCGACAGGCTTTATTAGGGTTTCGTTAAGGATTGCTATCATGGATTTCTCTTCCAAAAATTTTAGGGATATACGTGTCGTCGTAATGGGCGATATCATGCTTGACCGCTATATCCATGGTGATGTCACGCGCATCTCCCCGGAAGGACCGTTTCCGGTTCTGTCCGTCAAACGTGAGAATGACAGTCTGGGAGGAGCAGGCAATGTATTCGCCAATCTAAGGGCGCTGGGCATAGATGCGCGAATTATCGGCGCGGTTGGACAGGATGAAGCGGCAAATATCGTTCGCAGTCTTTGCGGTCCAGGGGCGGAACTTATCGATGTCAGCGATCGCCCGACGATCCAGAAAATCCGCTTCATTGGAAACGGGCAACAAATGATGCGGGCTGATCACGAAATGACTGCGCCATTGTCGAGCGCAGATCAAGAGAGGCTGATAGAAAAAGCGATAAACGAGATCCGTTTCGCCAAAGCCCTGATCCTCTCTGATTACAACAAAGGCTGTTTGACGAGAAATGTCCTGACGCAGATGATTGATGAAGCGAAAAAACTCGGTATTCCTGTTCTCGTTGATCCAAAAGGCAAGGATTATACGATTTATAAAGGCGCCGATGTTGTTACGCCCAACCGCAAGGAATTGGCCGAGAGTACAGATGTCACATCTTTGGCAAGTGATACCGATATTGCGCAAGCTGCAAAAAAGCTCCTCGAGATCAGTGGCATTAAAGCCATCGTTGCCACGCGTTCCGAAGACGGTATGACAATCCTTGAGAATAAGGATGCCGAGCCGTTTCATTTGAAAACTCAGGCGCGTGAAGTCGCAGACGTGTCAGGTGCCGGCGACACGGTGATTGCGACATTGGCGGCAGGACTGGCGGCAGGATTGAATTTGAGGGAGGCGGCAACGCTTGCCAATAAAGCTGCCGGCATTGCCGTTTCAAAAGCAGGCGCTCATGCGGTGACGGCAGAAGAATTGTTCGAACACAACATCGGTTCCGAAGCTTATGCAAGCTGGGACATTGTAAGAGAACAGGTAAGCGCGTGGAAGAAACAGGGATTGAAAGTCGGCTTTACAAATGGCTGTTTCGATATACTGCATGCCGGGCATGTGACCTATCTGAAAGAAGCTGCGGGATATTGCGACCGTCTGGTTCTTGGACTGAACCATGACAAATCGGTCAGTATTCTGAAAGGTCCTGAAAGGCCAGTGAATGCGGAAGGTGATCGCGCAACCGTTATGGCGGCGCTTGGCTCGGTCGATATAGTCGTTCTGTTCGGCGCGGAAAAAGCAGGCGATGACAATACGCCTATAGAACTGATTAAATATATCGAACCCGATATTTTCTTCAAAGGCGGAGATTACACGGAAGAAGAATTGCCGGAAGCGAAAATCGTTCGCTCCTATGGCGGGGAGATAAAGATCATGGGCATAGTAGACGGCCGCAGCACGACAAATATCATAAAGAAAATATCTCTCACCTAAGCTTTTGATAAATATCAATATATAGAATTTATTCATTATATAAACACAATATGTTGTGTTTTAGATTGACACCTCGTTTCCAATTAAGAATAATTCTCAAATAACATCTTCGATTCCCTTCGAAAATTTAGAAAAAAAACAGCGAGGCATATAATGATTCCAGAACTTGTTCAGGTAGAAACCTATTTTGGCCGCAGCGCCGCTGTTTTAAGCCTTGAAGAACTGGTCGGAAAATTTGGCGGGGTCGAGGTTGGTCAAGCGCTTCAGCAACAATTTCTCGAACTACGTTGCCTGCCTTGTCGTACCTATGCCGTGCTGACAGATAAGGCGCGCCAAAATTAAATACGGCTTTATAGAATACGGAGATCCCTGCTTTCGCAGGAATGACAAAAAAGGTACACTCTTTAAAATTTTCTTCAGGGGTTGCCTATGATTCGCCGTTTATCCATTCCATTTCTTGCTGTGTTGCTGACATCCTGCGGCGTTATTCCTACGCAGTATATGGCCAATGGTTATCGTTATCATGACGATACGCCTCTCTCTTCTCCTGCGCCGTCGCGCCCTTGGCTGGATGAGGCTGAAGATCCGAGTATCGAGAATCTGGCTGATAATACGGCGGCATGGCAAGGCGCTGTCTATGAACTTATCAATCCGTTGCCGTCTGCGCTGCCGCCATCATCTGGCCCGGTGACTTTGGTAACAACGCCACCAGCCTATATCGGCGATAAACCTTTCGATCATTATCTGCGTCAGGGTTTGATCAGCTATGGCTATCGCGTTAATCCGGCGCCGTCTGATGCCGGAGCCGTCCTTGTCTATAACGCAACACCGATTACGAACAAGGACGCGCTGAAGAAAGCCCAAGCCAAATACGGCAAGGATGCCATCAATCCAAAAAATACCAAGGGTGTTTATTATCTGACGCTGGAAATTAAATCAGCCGATGGCAAGAAAACGACATGGGAGCAATCATCCCTCGCCGTCATTCCGTACGACAAGACCGAGTATATGAGAATGCCGGGTTTGAGTTATGTGCCGAGCCAGAAGCCGTCAGCCGCGAAGAAACCGGTTTACGAAACGCGCGATTAATCATCGCGCTAATAAAACGTAGTAATAGAGATTGAACGATCCGTTTGTACATCTTACACACGCATTAGGCTGCGGATTGGCGGGAGCTGTCGTATAGGCCGGAACTAAAGGCGGATTAGAATAAGCACCGATAAATCTAGGAGAGGGAGGGCAATTGGAAATTTCCGGCGTCGTTGTAACGCCAACGAGTTTATTGACCGCTTTGCAAACGCCGTCTGTGATTGGGTATACGGTGATAAAAAGATCGGCTTTGTCTGAGCCGACGCCCGGTATCGCCATCTCTGCAGAGAATTCGTAATTCGTTGATGCCGGCGATGCCACGCCTGCAGGCGGTTTTCTGTAGAGCGCTTTGCCGCCTTGAGAAGAAAAAACCTGTTTCGGTGGGGTGTTCGCAATTGTGCCGTAAGCGGCATGGGCTTGCGGATGAGAAAAGCGCAAATCGTTTTCACTGGCACCGTCATCTAAAATAATGCGGACGGCCTCGGCAACTTCGCCGCTATATTTAATCATCTGGCTTGCTTTTACAGTATCGGATTCCTTATCGACATTGCTGTCAAGCCCGCCATTGTCGCGAAGCGCCACTGTTACAAAACCAATCAAGACAATTGCCAGCAGAATATAAAATAGAATATTTCCGGATTGTGGTGATGATTTCATCAATAAGCCTGAGGTGAAATTAAAAGACAGTCTTTAAAATATTTACAGGCTTCTGCCGCTTCACTTTGGGTAAAGCCGCCAAGGCGGGCGCGGAACATCCAGCTGGCGTCAGCGGTTCTCAAAGGTACGACCATTGTCTGTGCTTTCCTAAGATGAGCCGGAAGTTTCGTTTGAGCTGTAAAGATCGCCTGATCGGTGGCGATCCGCGTTTGATAGGCGCCGATTTGAATAGACCAATTACTAGCGGCAGATGCCGGAACTGGCAGGCTTGCCTGCTGAAGCTGCGCAGGGGGCGGATTGTTGTTTTGCAAACTGATCGTGCCTAAAGTCCGGGGTTCAGAAGGGGAAACATAAGGATTGGCGTCGAGTTTTTTTACCTGCAAGGGAGCTTCGGTCGTCGCTTGCGCCGCACGATAAGCTTCCTGAACTATATCGTTATTTTCTCCTGCCGAGGCCAATACGACTTCTTTTTGCACGGGGGCGAGTTGCGGGGCGGGTGTGGTTACAGAAGCGACAGCCGCTTTTTCAGCCATCGGTTTTGCAGCGGCAATCCGCATATCTTTTTCAATGGCTTTGGCTTTATCGAAACCTTTATCGAGAAGTGACGCCATGTGGACGTTTCTTGTCACCGTCGTGCGGCCGCCGAAAACCACTCCGATCACCCGGCGACCGTCGCGCTTTGCCGAGGCGACAAGATTGAAACCGGAAGCGTTGATAAATCCGGTTTTGCAGCAATCCATCCCCGCATAAGTTTCCATCAACCGGTTATGGTTGCGGTAATTTCGCCCATTATAGGAAAAGTTCTGTTTGGCGAAAATCTTCGCCTGCGAGGGGTAGTTTTTCAAGATATAGCGGGCAAGTCGTGCCTGATCGCGGGCGGTCGTGACCTGATACTGGTTCGGAAGGCCCGAGGCGTTGTAATACTGGGTGCGGCTCATACCGATGGCTTTGGCTTTAGCCGTCATCTTGCGGGCGAATTCGCTTTCCGATCCCGCAATCGCTTCGGCCAGCGCCACTGACATATCGTTGGCCGATAAAGTGGCAAGCGACGACATCGCATCGTTTAAGCGAATGCTCGATCCGGCGGCAAGGCCGAGTTTACTGGCCGGCATCGCGGCGGCCTTTTTTGAAATCGGAATGCGTTGATTAGGTTGCAGCTTGCCAGTGGCTAAAGCATCGAAGACCATCATAAGGGTCATCATTTTGGTCAGGGAGGCAGGATGACGCAGGGCGTCGGCACTATCTGCCGATAAAATAGTTCCGGTTTCGGCATCGATGACGATCGAAGCATATTTCGGATTTTTTTGATTTATCGGGGCAACGGCCAAAGCAGGGCGGGCGGCTTTTTTCTTCTTTTTATTCGCAGCATCGGCGGAGATCGGCTGCATACAAAGAGCCAAAATCGTCAAAACCGTCAGGCATCTGGCAAACAGACCGGAATTCTTCTTCAAGACTGATTTCCTGTAATATTTAAAAGGCGGGATATGAGTGATTCTTTATATATGTATTCTATACCTGCCTTAATCTTAAAGTGTAGCGGTAAATCTGGAAATTTCTAATTAAAAGACTCTTGTTGCAATGCAGCATAAACAGGTTGACTTGAAGATTTTATAATTATATATTTAATTGTGCATTGCAAAAAATCCTGTGTTGGATTAAGTTTTCCTGGATGTTGCGGTGCCGTAAATTCAGGCGCATACTGCGGCTGAACAATTACAGGAGATATCGATGGCTAAAAATTCCCAAATCCCGTCTGGCAAAGACAGCTCGATTATTCCTTTTGCTAACTTTGCCAATACCCAATCTTTAGAATCCATGGAGAAAATCATGAATACCAGTAAAGACCAGTTCGAAAAATTCAAAACCGACGCTACAGAATCAGGCCGTCAGGGTTTCGAAGCCATCATGAAATCAGGCTCCGTTTTCGCTCAAGGCTTTGAGCAATATATAAAAACATGCGCCGATATTGCGCAGAGCACGGCAGAGCGTCAGAGCGAGGCTTTCAAACAACTTCTTTCCTGCAAAACCTTGAACGAAGTTGCTGAGACACAAAACAAGATCGCGCAGGATAATTTTGAACAAATCATGCAAACAGCGTCCAAATTGTCTGAAATCACCATTAAACTTACACAAGAAGCCCTGGAGCCGATTAACGAAGAAGTTTCGAAAAACGTTAAAAAAGCTTCGGAATCAATGGCAGCTTAATTCTAAGCTTTTTCCTTTTTTAAACCCTGTCCGGCAATCCGGGCAGGGTTTTTTGCCAATTGGAGATTTTCAAACATTGATCTAAATTAAAGCGTAGAAATGGTTTATAATATCCTCATGCCGAAATTCAGTCCTGACATAAAATTCTTCGATACAACCGCTGAAAACGGGTCTGAACGGCAAAACCCGGACCAGAATAACGAGCCGCAGAATTCATTACTGCTCAAAACCCGCACCAAAACTCAAAAGCCGGGCCTTTATAAAGTTTTGCTTCTAAATGATGATTACACGCCGATGGAATTCGTCATTCATATTTTGGAAAGATTCTTCAATAAGAATAAGCACGAGGCGACCGATATCATGCTCCACGTCCATAGGCGCGGGGTGGGATTGTGTGGCGTCTTTACCTATGAGGTCGCCGAAACCAAGGTCAATCAGGTCATGGATTTCGCGAGGGCGAATGAACAGCCTCTGCAATGTACGATGGAAAAGGAATAAAGGATGACCGGAATGGACTGGCTTGCGGACTGGTATAAATCCAATTGCAATGGCCAATGGGAGCATAACGAAGGGATCACTATCGTTACGCTTGATAATCCGGGCTGGCATATTACCATCAGCCTGACCGGCACAAAGCTGGAAAAGGCCAATCTTGCCGAAGTGAATCACGAAGGTGAGAACGAGAATGACTGGTTCACAGCCAAAATCAGCAATCGGGAAGAAACGAAAGAACTGGGCGGACGCTGTTTCATAGCTGCCTGCGGTCCCGATCATTTGAATCAGGTTATCGCTATCTTCAAAGCGTTTGCGGAAAGTGAAGGCATGCATGCTGTCGCGTAATCTCGAACAATCCCTTCACCGGGCGCTGGCTGCCGCCAATGCGCGGCTGCATGAATTTGCAACGCTTGAACATCTCTTGCTGGCGCTGGTCGAGGATCAGGATGCGATGGCGGTTTTGCGGTCTTGTGGCGTTCCGCTCTCCGACCTGAAAGCGCAAATCGAAAACTATCTGGATAACGAGCTGACCTATCTCATCTCCGGCGGAAGTGTGGAAGCCAAGCCAACAACAGCGTTTCAGCGCGTCTTGCAACGCGCCGCCATTCATGTCCAGTCATCGGGTCGCGAGGAAGTCACGGGCGCAAATGTTTTAGTCGCGCTGTTTTCCGAGCGTGAAAGTCATGCCGTGCATTTCCTGCAGGAACATGAAATGACACGCTTCGATGCGGTCAACTATATCAGCCATGGTATCGCCAAGGTTCCCGGCGCGAATGATGCGCCACGTCTGCCTCGCGGGGCGGACCCGTTGGCAGGGGAAGAAAAACTCGCAAAAACAGGCCGCGAAGCTCTCGATGCCTATTGCGTCAACCTGAACGAAAAAGCCGGTAAAGGAAAAATCGATCCGCTGGTGGGACGAGAAAAAGAAGTGGATCGCACGATCCAGATTCTATGTCGGCGATCTAAGAACAACCCTCTTTATGTCGGCGACCCTGGTGTCGGCAAAACGGCGATTGCCGAAGGCCTGGCAAAGAAAATCATCGACAAAGAAGTGCCGGAAGTCCTGGAAGATTGTACGATCTTCTCTCTAGATATGGGAGCGCTTTTAGCCGGAACGCGTTATCGCGGCGATTTCGAAGAACGTTTGAAAGCGGTCATTACCGAATTACAGAACATGGACAATGTCGTTTTGTTCATAGACGAAATTCATACGATTATCGGCGCCGGTGCGACGTCGGGCGGTGCGATGGATGCGTCCAATTTGCTGAAACCTGCATTGGCTAATGGTAGTCTTCGCTGTGTTGGCTCAACTACATATAAAGAATATCGTAATCATTTCGAAAAAGACCGGGCGCTGGCACGACGTTTCCAGAAAATCGATGTGCATGAGCCGAGTCTCGATGATGCGATCCGTATTTTAAAAGGTCTCAAGCCTTATTATGAGAAGCATCATAATGTGAAATACACGATAGAAGCGATCAAGGCAGCGGTGGAATTATCCGCGCGTTATATCGGCGACAGGAAACTTCCCGATAAAGCCATCGATATCATCGATGAGGTAGGGGCGGCGCAAATGCTACTGCCTGCGGCGAAACGTAAAAAAACGATTGGGATAAAAGATATCGAAGGTGTTGTGGCCGCGATTGCGCGAATTCCGGCCAAGGCCGTTTCCAAAGACGACCGCCAGGTCTTGCAGACTTTGGAACGCGACCTCAAAACCATGGTATTTGATCAGGATACGGCAATCCAGATATTGTCGGATTCCATCAAGATGGCGAGGGCAGGTTTGCGCGATCCTGAAAAGCCTATCGGGTCTTATCTATTTTCCGGCCCTACGGGGGTTGGTAAAACGGAAGTCGCCAAGCAAATGGCCAAGACGCTCGGAATCGAAATGATCCGTTTCGACATGTCGGAATATATGGAGCGTCACGCCGTTTCCCGCCTGATCGGTGCGCCGCCTGGTTATGTCGGTTACGAACAGGGCGGATTACTGACCGACAAAATCGATCAGCATCCTCATTGCATATTATTACTCGACGAGATTGAAAAGGCCCATCCCGATCTATTCAATCTTTTGCTGCAAGTCATGGATTACGGGCGATTGACCGATAATAACGGCAAAAACATCGATTTCCGAAATGTAATCTTAATCATGACGACAAATGCCGGGGCGGCGCAAATGGCAAAAGCGCCTTTGGGCTTTGAGTCGAACCGTCGTGTCGAGGACGATCAGGAAGAGATCAAGCGGCTGTTTACACCGGAATTTAGAAATCGCCTTGACGCGATCGTGCCTTTTGCTGCACTTGGCAAGGAGACGGTCATGCGCGTTGTCGATAAATTTGTCATGCAGCTCGAAGCTCAGCTGGCAGAGAAAAACGTTACGATTACGCTTACCGATAAGGCGCGGGCTTATTTGGCTGATCTCGGCTATGACCCTGCGATGGGGGCTAGACCTTTAGGTCGAGTTATTCAGGATAAGATTAAAAAGCCTCTGGCTGAAGAGCTTCTATTCGGCAAATTGGTCAATGGAGGGGCTGTTATGATGGATTATGACGGTGAGAAACTTCATTTTTCCTATAAATCAGAGAAACCATCAAAAAATATTGAAGAAACAACTCAGGATTCCGAGACAATAGAATAAATTAGCCATGTTCTATGGCAAAAAATTATAAAGGATATTAGATGACCGATGCCCCCCTTATCCTGATAGCGGACGATTCCGCCGTCAGCCGGGAATATATCACGAATATTTTAATTCCTGCAGGATATCGGGTAATGCAGGCCCTCGATGGAGGGTCAGCCTTGAAAGTTGTTCGTGAGCATGATGTCGCATTGGCCATCATCGATCATTACATGCAGCCTTATGGAGGGCTGGAATTTGCCAAAGAGATCACGGCAACCGATTTCGGTTTACCGATGCTGATGGTCACCCAAGAGGAAACATCCGATCTCTTGCTCGAATTGTCGCGCCACGGGGTGCATCATTTATTAAAAAAGCCGGTTGAGCCGAAAAGATTGCTAGAGACAATTCGACGGCTTTTAAGGGAAAAACCGGCTGAAGATGGGTATATTCCACGGGAAGAAGGCATTGAAATAGCAAAATCCACTTATTCTCATGAAGAATTGATGCAAAAAACGCTCGATTTGGCCCTAAAAAATGTCAAGACCGGTACTGGAGGACCTTTTAGTGCTATTATTACTGATAAAGAAGGTAAAATTTTAGGCGAGGGGGCTAATCGTTCCTCGTTCCGGGCCGATCCGATTGCTCATGCGGAAGTTATGGCGATCCGTCAGGCGACTGAAAAAACCGACAGTCTTAGTCTCGACGGTTGTATTCTCTATTCATCCAGCGAGCCAACCAAGATTGGGCGAGCCTTGATCGATAGCGTAGGTATCGAGAAAGTATATTATGGCCTTTCATCCCAAGAAGTTGCGAGCTTCTTTCCGGCAAAGAAATTTATAAATGCTGCATACGAGCAATTCCAAAAGGATGCAGCATTAAAAATGTTAGCCGCAGCAAAGGCGCAAAATCAAGATTAGTTCTGGCGTTTCGTTTTAGTTATGTATAAATAAGATTCATGACTGAGTTAATCCGCGTAGTGAGGCATGATCCAAATTGGCAAAGCTTGAGCGATATCGCCAATAGATCTTTCGACAATTGGAATCCAAGCTATTTGTCCGACGAAATCCGCGAATATTATATTTATAAAAAAGAAAATACGGCTTTTGGAACCGTAACTGCCGATATAGGTGAGGTGACAGACGCTTATATCAATGATGTCGCGATACATCCGGATTACAGACGCCAGGGTATTGGTCTGAAAATGCTGGCGGCACTCGATGAGAAATTATCAAGTCGTTTCCGGATGGCATGGCTGATGACCGAGCCAAGAAATATCGAATTCTATAATGCGGCGGGTTATACTCGCGATGGGCAAAGCACATCAGTGGATATGATCATGATGATCAAATATTATGGTTAAACCTTGATCTCGAAAATCGCGTCAATTTCAACAGCAACGCCAAAAGGAAGATTAGCAACACCGACTGCCGCTCTGGAATGCCTGCCGATATCGCCAAGGGCCGCGACTATAAGCTCGGACGCGCCATTGATCACCGCAGGATGCTGGTCGAAATCGGCTGTCCCATTGACAAATCCGCCCAAGCGGACGCAACGAACGATACGGCTCCAGTCGCCGTCGACTGCGGCTTTAACCTGAGAGAGGATATTAAGGGCGCAGGCTTTTGCAGCTTCCTGACCTTGTTGGATGTTGAAATTTTCACCAAGGCGACCCTGATGCATTTTTTCGCCGTTTAAAAACGGGATCTGTCCCGCAATGAAAATATGCGATCCGCTAATGACATAAGGGACATAGGATGCCGCAGGTGGTGCCGCGGCAGGAAGGCTTAATCCAATCGATAATAATTGTTTTTCAGGGTCGATCATCTTGAGTTTCCTTAAATGGCCTTGATTTCCACCTCGTTTTAAGCCACTAAAGACGTTAGTCAAAGGATTAAATCACATGGGAATTTTAAGCCTCTTCAGCGCGCAGTCGCCAGCGCATATCTGGTTCGTGACCCTCATGTCCGGAGCGAAGAGGATGGGGCAGGATTCTTTTGGCAATACTTATTATGAAGCCGGTCCCCGCAAAGGTTATAAGCGCAATCGACGCTGGGTCATTTATAAGGGTGAGGCCGATGCCTCGCGCGTTCCCCCTGAATGGCACGGCTGGCTGCATTACCAGAATGACGAGGCGCCGGTTGGAGATCATTCATTCCGCCGTAACTGGCAAAAACCGTATGTGCCGAATCTAACTGGAACCGATCAGGCTTACCGTCCGCCGGGCCATATTCTTGAAGGCGGCAAGCGCGATAAAGCGACAGGCGATTATCAAGCCTGGACGCCGCCACAATAATTTAAGGGATAGTTAAATGAAACGTAATGTTGTCGAAACGGTTCTAGGCGCGGTTGTCATTATCGGCGCACTGGCTTTTTTAACCTTCAGTTATAAATCGTCGAATGTTGGCAGTGTGGACGGCTATCGCGTCACGGCGGATTTCTCGGATATCGGCGGATTGAAAGTCGGCGATGAAGTTCAGGTGAGCGGCGTGAAAGTAGGTCAGGTTGCCGGTATCGCGCTCGATCCGAAAGCCTATCTGGCGCGTGTTACGATCGAAGTCGGAAAGAATATCAAATTGCCAACGGATACGGCTGCTTTGATCAGTTCGACAAGCCTGCTCGGTGGCAAATATCTGCAATTGGAGCCGGGTGGTGCAGAAGATTATCTGGCTGATAACGGCCGTATAGAATTTACGCAGGCACCGCAAAACCTTGAACAACTGCTTGGCAAGTTTATCTTTAGCGTCAGTGACAAAAAAGGCGAGGATTCTGAAGAAACACCGACGGAAAATGCCGCTCCTGCCGAGCCTGCTTCGCCGTAAAATTTTAGCCGCAGAGGCGCGAGAGTGCACAGAGTTTTATTTTATATTCTTTTTCTCTGTTTACTCTGCGTCTCTGCGGCTCGTTCTTCTCTTGCTCAAGCGCTCAATTATGAAGATTACCCGGTCGTAAAATTACGCTCACTCGATAAGATCACGGCGCGAACCATGACCTTTGAAGCCAAGGTCGGGTCGACGGTCAGGTTCGGTGAGATCTTCATCAAGGTACAGTCCTGCCGCAAGCCACCCCCGGTTGAAAAATCTGAAGCTGCCGCTTTTCTTCAAGTCTGGCAAAGCAATGACGAGAAAAAGACTTCAAAATGGATATTCTCCGGCTGGATGTTCGCCTCATCCCCGGCGCTCTCTGCGATGAATCATCCTGTTTACGATGTGTGGGTGCTCGATTGTCTGGGCCGTGATCCCGAACCGATGCCGCCGCCGGATGAAAATACAAGCGGCGTCCAAACGCCTGACACCGATGGCGAAGCGCCAGATGCAGTACCGCCGCCGGTCGAGCCTGACACGCAGCAGCAACAAGACGATAACGTAACTCGCGATGATGATCCGGGCGCATTCGAAGCTCCGGCCGGGACAGTGACGCAAGAGCCGGTGCCTTCTGCAGAAATACCGTCCTCATCCACCCCGGCCTATACGCCGCCCGCAGCGGTAACGGATGAATATATCGACGAAACCCCGTCTGACGATTCATCTCCGGTCGATGATACAATGGCTCCGCAAACGCCTACCACCAGCGAGACGCTTGAGCCGCGGCCGATGCAAGAAGAGCCGGCTCAGGAACCTGCAAGGCAGGAATTCGAAGGAATTTATTAAACGATATAAATTCTTAAGTTATTGATTTATAATATAAATAGTAAGAAAAGGCAGAATGTATTTATAGCCTATAAATACATTGAATTTATACGCTATAAATTATAGATTATAAAGATGAAAATACCGCAAACCTCACCGGATATCTGGTCATTATGGGATGAAATCAAAGACGACAAATCCGTTGTTTATAAGGTTCTTTCCATTCTGCCCACGAGTGATAAAGGGGAATATTTTCACTGGGATGAATTGCGCAGGCACAATCCTCCGGAGGGTTTAGATCATCGTCTCTGGTGGTTAGGAACCAAACTTGCAAGAAATAAAATTCAAGAGAAAATAGCTTTATTCGATAAAACCAATATCCCATTTTCTTATTGTGAATTTTCGATTCTAAAAAAGCATTTAAGGCGTATCGATCAAGAAGCTGGTGGTTGGCTTGCTACGGATAATAAAAGCGCTCAAGGTTTAGAAGGGAAAAAATATCTAATACGTTCTCTTGTGGAAGAACCTTTTTATAGTTCGCTAATAGAGGGTGCAGCCACAACCAGGGCTGCGGCCAAAGAAATGATTTTAAATAATCAAAGGCCGAAAACGCAAGATGAGCGTATGACCTTAAATAATTATCATGGTCTGCAGTTGGTTAAAGAACACAGGCATCATGAATTAACAGTTCCTTTTATTTTGGAACTACATAAAACGATCACTGAAGGAACATTAGCTAATCCTGAAGACGCGGGAAGGCTTAGGAATCGCGACGATATAAATGTCGTAGATGAAACAACAAACGAAGTCCTTCATTCACCCCCATTAGCAAAGGAATTAACAGGCAGACTGCAAAAACTATGTGACTTTGCAAACGGCTCTATCGACGACTTCCCTTATCACCATCCATTAATCCGGGCTGTGATACTTCATTTTATGTTAGCTTACGATCACCCTTTTGTTGATGGCAATGGCAGAACAGCCCGCGCCCTGTTTTATTGGTCTGCGCTTAGATCGAATTATTGGCTTATGGAGTATATTTCAATCTCAAGTATCATATCGGAAGCGAAAATAAAGTATGGGAAAGCTTTTTTACTAACGGAAACAGATAAAGGAGATCTGACCTATTTTCTTCTTCATCAAATAGAAATTATTTGTAAAGCCGTAGAGCGATTGCAGATTTATCTGGAAGAAAAAAAGAAGGAGGCGTCAGAATTTGAAAAGATGTTGGATGCCGTATCAAGGACATTAACCATCAACGATCGTCAGAAGCATATTCTGCATGAAATTCAGAAAGGTCATATAAAAACAATTTTGATTCAAGATGTTATAAATTTATTTGGTGTAAGCTATCTTACGGCCCGACACGATCTGGAAATTTTTGAAAAAATGGGGGTTCTAAAGAAAAGAAAGTCAGGCCAGACATCGATTTATGAAGCAAAAAAAGACCTAAAGGACATTTTTGGAATATTTAAGGTTTGAGGGGGTCAAACTTTTTCGATCAAAATTTCGTGAGAGAAACCAAATGGAGCGGGCGAAGGGATTCGAACCCTCGGCTTCAACCTTGGCAAGGTTGCGCTCTACCCCTGAGCTACGCCCGCGTCTTATTCAATGGGTAGGGGTTTTATAAACATCCAAACAGGAATATCAAGCGGAAAAAGACAGAAAAAGCGAAATTAAGCGCCGACCTGGATCAAAGAGGTATAATAGCCCATTTGTTTACCGGTCTGGGGATCCTGCTCAATGATAACGAGATTACTCTTCAGCTCGACTTTTCGGGCATAGGCATCGGGCAATTCGTAATGCATAAGATCGCCTTCATGGTCTTCGTCTTCATAAATAAGCATTAAAAGCTTTTGATCACGAAAATATTCGACGCGTTTGACATCCGATGGCAATCTTTCATCGCAAACCATGACCAGATCGCCTTCCGGCAAATTGCCCATCTGGATATTCATGAATTATCCTAAGCCGGTTGGAGAAATCGACGGAGCTGGGGCCGGAGCCGGAGCTTTCATGGCCACTTCAGGCAAAAAACTTTGTCCATGAACTGTAGGACCCGGTAAAATCGGATCGCTGACTTCGAATCTCTGTGCCATTTAGTTTCTCCCAGAAACGCTATATTAATAATACATCAATTTTCGGCCTGATTCAAAGTTCAGGCTCTTTAAAATCGAGATTAAATCTTTTAGTTCTTGTTTTTGTATTTTTACATACTAACCGCCAAATCTTAACAAGGGTTTAAATCAGCATGTCCTTATCTTCGTTTTCCGTGGAAAAGCCTGTGGAGAATATAGATCCGGTATCTGCCGATCAGTTGCTGGGAAGGCTGAAGGGGTTGGGTATCGAATACATTCTGTATGAACATCAGGCTCTTTTCCGCGTTGAAGATGCATCCGACATTGAAAGAGGAATGACAGGCGCCCATACCCGTAATTTGTTCGTCCGCGACAAAAAAGAGCGGATGTTTTTAATTACGCTGATGGCCGATACAAAAATCGATATGAAGAAACTCGCCGATCTTCTGAAAGCAGGGCGACTTTCCTTTGGTTCCCCTGAACGTCTTTTTAAATATCTTGGCGTCACGCCGGGATCTGTCACGCCTTTTGCGATGGTAAACGATAAAGACCATAAGGTAACACTTATTCTTGATCAGGAAATGATGAAATACGATATCGTCAATTATCATCCATTGATCAACACGATGACAGTAGGGTTAAGCCCCGCCGATCTGAGGAAATTTCTTGAAAATTGCGGATGTGTGCCACAAGTTATGGACTTAAGCGCGGCAAGCGGAGAATAAAATGTTAATTGGATTAGGGGCGCAGAAAAAAGCGCAAAATATGATAGCGGAAAATGCGGATGTTTTTTCTGTTACAACACAGGATTTCGAAACATGTATTCTGGCGGAATCACAAAAACGTCCTGTATTGATCGATTTCTGGGCGCCGTGGTGCGGGCCGTGCAAACAACTAATGCCGGTATTGGAGGAAATCATTACTGCGCAAGGCGGGAAGATCGCTCTCGCTAAAGTAAATATCGATGAAAACCCTGAACTGGCGCAGGCTTTCCGCGTCCAGAGTGTGCCGACAGTGATTGCCATGTTCATGGGACAACCTGTTTCCGGTTTTCAGGGCGTGCGGCCCAAAAGCGAGATTGAAAATCTGATCGCCCAGCTTTTGCAGATGCAAAAACAGCAGATGCCCGATGCGTTGGATATTCCGGCGGCGCTTGCAGCGGCAGGAGAGGCGATGGCTGAAAAAAACTATGATCTTGCTCAAAATATTTACGGCGAGATATTGGCGGAAGATAGTTTGAATGCGGCCGCGTATGGTGGAATGATCCGCATATTAATCGCCATCGGTAAGATTGAACAGGCAAGAGCGGTAAGTGACGGCTTGCCTGAACAGGTAACGAAGGACCCGAACATCATGTCTGTAAGGACGGCTTTGGAACTTGCATTGAACCCTCCGGCAAGTCCTCTTAACGAGATAGAGAATAAACTGGCCACAGATCCCGACAATCCTGAAATCTTATTCGAATATGCGGAAAGTGCGTTTGCCGCAGATGACAAAGACAAGGCCGTCGACGGATTGATCGTCCTTATGCGTAAACATAAAAATTGGCAGGAAGACAGGGCGCGCAAACAGCTTCTTAAATATTTTGAAGCATGGGGAGCTATGGACCCGGCTAGCGTCGCAGGGCGGCGAAAACTCTCTTCCCTGTTGTTTTCTTAAAATTCTTTCTTATATCAGCTTTATGGTTGGACAAGCGACCCATATGGAATTTGACAAGCTGCCTGACATCATTCCGGTCTTTCCACTGGATGGCGTTTTGTTACTGCCTCGCGGGCATCTTCCGCTTAATATTTTCGAACCGCGTTATATCGCTATGGTCGAGGATGCTTTGCGGACCAATCGTCTCATTGGTATGATTCAGCCAAGTAATGTTTCGAGCGGTGCGCCACCTCTATTCAAAACAGGCTGCGCCGGAAAAATCGTCCAGTTTCAGGAAACCGAAGACGGGCGTTATCTGATTACGCTTAAAGGTGTCGCGCGTTTTGAAGTGGCTCAAGAGGTCGATTCTATACGCGGCTATCGTCAGGTCAGGACCGACTGGTCCAAATTCAGCGAGGATTTTGAAAAAATTGAATCGCTGGGCGTCAACCGCCCTCATCTGGTCGAGCTTTTGCAGATTTATTTCGAACAGAATGATATGTCTATCGATTGGAAACTGATCACGGCGGTCAATGACGAAAAACTTATGACATGTCTAGCGATGATATGTCCTTTCACTTCCGGCGAAAAGCAAGCCTTGATCGAAGAGCCAACCTGCAAGGCGCGCGCTGATTTATTTATGAAACTTTTAGAAATGTCGATTAGAAGCGATTGCTGCGCATCAAAGCATTAACAAGCAATATCTTTTCAATCCCAAAAGTCTCAATTATAATTGCGGCATGAACACTCAAATAGATCCCCGTCTTTTGGAAATATTGGTCTGTCCTTTAACCAAGATCCCTTTGCGCTATGACCGCGAAAAGCAGGAATTAATTTCAGACCGTGCCGGGCTGGCTTATCCTATCCGTGACGGTATACCGATCATGCTGGTCGATGAAGCGAGAAAACTAGAAGACACAGAGATTAAAAAATAAGTTGCCGAAATATCGGATCTCGGGCAAGAATACTTCTCCATGCTGAATTTTAAACAAAACCTTCTCCTTCGACTTATCTCCCTCTGAAAACCGGAAGGGATGTCCTTCCTCGCGTCTTTCAGAGGTTAAATTCACAAATTCCCGAATTAAGAAGAAAAGGTTTACGTTCCATGTCTGCTTCAGTTAAAGACCGCATTATTATTTTCGACACCACCTTAAGAGATGGCGAGCAATCACCCGGTTGCTCGATGAATCTGGAAGAGAAGCTGCGTATGGCGCGTCTTCTGGATGAAATGGGTGTCGATGTCATTGAGGCGGGTTTTCCGATCGCATCGAAAGGTGATTTCGAGTCCGTTTCCGAAATTGCCAAAACAATAAAGCGCGCCATTGTCTGCGGGCTGTCCCGCGCCAAATCTGCCGATATCGATGTGGCAGGCGAAGCCCTCCAGCATGCCGAGCGTCGCCGCATTCACACTTTCATCTCCACCAGCGAAATTCACATGCGCTACCAATTGCAGATGAGCGAAGATGCCGTTTTGGAATCGGTCAAAGAAAGCGTTACAAGAGCAAGAAAATATACGGATGATGTGGAATGGTCGGGGATGGATGCGACACGCTCCGATATCGACTTTCTTTGCCGTTGCGTCGAGGCCGCGATTGAATGTGGTGCGACGACCGTGAATATTCCGGATACGGTTGGCTTTGCCGTGCCGGATGAAATGGCGCAAATTATTCTTAATTTGCGCAATCGCGTTCCCAATATTGATAAGGCAATTTTATCCATGCACTGTCACAACGATTTAGGGTTGGCGGTGGCGAACTCACTTGCAGGTGTTCAGGCCGGCGCGCGGCAGATTGAATGTACGATTAACGGGATCGGGGAACGAGCCGGTAACGCGGCCTTGGAAGAAGTTGTCATGGCGCTCAAAACACGTGGCGATTTTCTGCCCTTTGAAACAAATATCGACGCGATGATGATTACGAAGGTCTCGCGCACACTGTCTTCCATCACAGGTTTTAACGTTCAGCCGAATAAAGCAATCGTGGGTGCCAATGCATTTGCGCATGAAAGCGGCATTCATCAGGATGGCATGCTCAAACATAAAGGCACTTATGAGATCATGACGCCTGACTCCGTAGGCCTTGTGAAATCGGATCTGGTACTCGGCAAGCATTCAGGTCGGGCTGCTTTTAAAGATAAGCTGAAACAGATGGAGATTGAATTAGGCGATAATTCCTTTGAAGATGCCTTCAACCGTTTCAAGGATCTTGCCGATAAAAAGAAGAATGTCTATGACGACGATATTCTGGCCTTGGTCGAAGACGAGACAGGCCGCGATCATGAAAACATAAAATTCGTTTCATTGTCGGTACAAGCCGGGACACGCGGCCCGCAAGTGGCGACGCTGGAAATGTCCGTCGATGGTGAGGAGAAAACCGCAACATCGGAAGGGAACGGCCCTATCGATGCGATTTTTTGCGCTATCCGTAAAATCATTCCACATGAAGACTCAGCACTTCAATTGTACAGTGTGCATGCCGTAACGGGCGGAACGGATGCCCAAGCCGAGGTTACAGTTCGTCTTGAAGAAAACGGCAAGACCGTTGTCGGGCAAGGAACAGACCCTGATACGTTGGTCGCAAGTTGCCGTGCCTATCTTCACGCGCTCAATAAGTTGATGGATAAACGTCTGAAAACTGCCCCGCCCATGTAAATATTTTTTTTGTTCAAGGGGCATTTTTAAGTTTTGTTAACTGCGCTACAGTAAAAATTCTGAAGGAGTTGCATACATTTGCACTCGTTAAGATTTCCATATCCTTTATTGCGTTAGAATAACTGTATCCCAATCTCAAGAAATGAGGCCTATCCCGTATGTCCCTAAAAAATATTAAAATCGCATATAAATTACCGATTACGATTATTCTGATGGTCTTAATCTCATGCGTGGTTACATCATTTTTTGCCATACGCACGGCCGAAAAAGGTAATGTGGCTGAGTATTCGGAAAAAGTCGGTGTGATGCGCGACGAAGCGGCCCGCAAACTAGAGTTATACTTAAACGGTATTGTTGAAGATCTGAGCGTGGTTTCCACGAGTCCTATGACATTGCAGGCTTTGACGGAATTCGGTGCAGGATGGAACGAACTGGCGGTTGAAAACAAAACCGCTTATTTACAGAATTTGTATATCGATCAAAACCCTAATAAAACAGGTGAAAAGCAACTCCTCAATGCAGCTTCGGATCAGAGCGCTTACAGTTTTGCCCATGCTAAATACCATCCATGGTTCCGCGACCTTTTAACAGAGCGTGAATATTACGATATTTTCCTCTTCGATGCGGAAGGCAATCTGGTTTATACGGTTTTCAAGGAACGCGATTACGCAACCAACGCCGTCTCCGGTCAGTGGAAAGACACGGATTTGATGAAGCTTTTCAAAGATGTGAAAGCATCGGCTAAAAAAGGAGATATCAAGTTTTATGATTTCAAACCTTATTCTCCATCTTCAGATGTTCCGGCCGCCTTTATCGGCACGCCTGTCATGAATGCGGAAGGTCAGTTTGCCGGTGTTTTGGCTTTCCAGATGCCGATTGCTCGTATCAATCAGGTTCTTTTTATGGATACGGAATCAGCGTCGGATGTCGATGTTCATTTATTGGGCAAAGATCATTTGCTGCGCAACGATCCGCATCCAAAAGATGATATCGACCCTATTCTGAAAGAAAAAGTAAATTCTTCTGTAGTCGATGAGGCTTTTGCAACCGATGCCAAAGGCGATGGTTGGGCAAAAGATGGCGATCGCGAAGTTCTGGCCGCCTACGCCCCTTTCGACTTTCAGGGAGCGGATAATTTCTTTGGTACAAACTGGGTTATTTATGTTGATACGGAGAAAGCCAATGTTATGGCCGTGGTGAACGAGATCAAAAAACAGATCGCAATTATAAGCCTGATCGTTCTGGCCATATTTGCCACTTTGTCGATTATCTTTGCCCGCAGCCTGACATCGCCAATCAACCGCATGGTTGGTTCGATGAACAAGCTGGCCGATAAGGATTACAATACCGAAGTTCCGTCGCTCGATCGGGGTGACGAAATCGGTTCGATGGCCAAAGCCGTTCAAGTTTTCAAAGATAACGGTATCCGCGTTCAGCAGATGGAAGCCGAGCAGGAAGAGCTTAAGCGCCAGGCCGAGATCGACAAAAAGCAGGGCATGAATATGCTGGCCAATGATTTCGATACACGCACATCAGGAATCATTCAGGCTTTGGCTTCTGCGGCGACTGAGATGCAGGCGACAGCGAACCAGATGACGAGTTCGTCTTCGAATACGGCGCAAGCAAGCTCTTTGGTAGCGGCGGCGGCGACGCAAGCCGATAGTAACGTGCAAACAGTTGCTTCGGCTTCGGAGGAATTATCGGCCTCATCCGCCGAGATCGCCAAACAAATCTCAAGCGTTGCGCAGAAATCAACCCGGGCCAGCCATGAAGCGGAGACGACAAGCCAGCAGGTGAGCGAGCTGAATAGTCTTGCCGACTCTATCGGCGAAGTTGTTGGTGCGATCAAGGGAATTGCGGAGCAAACGAATCTTCTTGCCCTGAATGCCACGATTGAAGCGGCACGCGCCGGTGAAGCGGGTAAAGGTTTCGCGGTCGTTGCCGATGAAGTTAAGAAACTCGCCATGGAAACGGCGCAAAAAACCGAGCAGATCGATGAGCGTGTCGGTAAAATCCAGAACGCGATCAGATCGAGTGTTGAAGCCGTTCAGCGCATTATATCCGACGTCAAGCAAATCGACGAAGCCACGACAACGGTCGCCTCTGCGGTCGAGGAGCAATATGCGGCAACCGCCGAGATCGGACGCAACGTGGCCGAAGCTTCAACCGGAACGCAGCAAGTTGCGCAAACGATCATCAGTGTTCAGCGCAATGCCGAAGAAACAGGGCAAGCGGCCAGCACGGTGCTTGAGGCGGCAGGCGAACTTGCAAGGATTTCAACCGATTTGCAAAAACAGGTCAAAGACTTCCTTGACGAGATTAGAAATTCATAAATAAAAACCCCGCTTTAAGCGGGGTTTTTTTAAGCCTTCAGGTAAGCCGGTATCTCTTCGTCCTCATCGATATCATTAAAAACTTCCCCCTGATTGACTGGCGGACGCGCAGGACCGCCATCGCGCTGAATAGCTTCCAAAACGGAGGTCAGATCCATAAACTGGTCCGCTTGGCGGCGAAGCTCATCTGCGATCATCGGCGGAGTGGTACTGATCGTACTGACCACGCTAACCCGTACGCCTTTACGCTGGACCGCCTCAATCAGTTTCCGGAAATCTCCATCCCCCGAGAAAAGGATGATATGATCAACTTTGTCGGCCATTTCCATCATGTCGACGGCCAGTTCGATATCAATATTGCCTTTGACTTTGCGGCGTCCCTGGGAATCGGTAAATTCCTTGGCTGGCTTGGTCACCATCGTGTAACCGTTATAATCAAGCCAGTCCACCAAGGGTCGGATAGGCGTATAATCCTGATCTTCGATCAACGCGGTATAGTAAAAAGCACGAATCAGGCGGCCTCTGTGACCGGCCCAAATGAGGAGTTTTCTATAATCTATATCGAAATTAAGACTACGAGCTGCGGCATAAAGGTTTGATCCGTCTATAAAAACGGCAAGTTTTTCGTCCTCGTAGAAGAAATGGGAATTCTTTTTGCCGAAACTGCCACCGGAATTGCCGCTTTTACCGGGTGAACGCTGAACCATAAAACCTCTCTTATGTTAAAAAATATCTGCCCAAATGCATTAAACATAATAGTATTTTCTTCCCGGAGATTTTTCATTGAAAGTCCTGATAGAGCCTTAGCCAAAAACCTTGCTAAATCAAAAACTTGCAAATGGATTATGATAGGGATATATACTCGCATCCGCTGAAATCAAGATTATAAAGGAAGAATAGATGGCACGCGTTACCGTTGAAGATTGTGTCCTGTTGGTGCCCAATAGATTTGAACTTTGCATGGTTGCCGCCCAGCGCGCACGCCGCATCGGTTCCGGTGCAGCGCTTACGCTCGACCGCGATAATGATAAAAACCCTGTTGTTTCCTTACGCGAAATAGCGGAAGAAACCGTTGGCGTTGAAGATTTGAAAGAAGACCTGATTAAAAGCCATCAGCGCATCTTTGCACTCCAAGATGACAAGGATGATGTCATTGAAGAAATGCAGGGTGAAGAAGAATGGAATTCTCTTGTCGCTCAAGCAAACAGCTCAGGCTTTGCCGCTGGCGAATTCGACGATGATGAGGAAGAAGAAAGTCCGCTCGAGGATATGGCCGGTTTTTCCGAAGACGAAGAAGCGTAAAATCCAAACCCGCCAATCGGCGGGTTTTTCTTTATCTTTTCGCAATGAATTGATGAAATAGTATGATAAATTAACAAGCATATTATGACCGCATCCGCATCTAATCTTATTACAGAAATGAAAGCTTATAACCCGGAGACTGACCCGGGGTTAATCGAGCGCGCCGTCGATTATGCGAAGAAAATGCATGAAGGCCAGACGCGCGCGTCGGGCGAAGAATATTATACGCATCCTGTCGAGGTCGCGGGCATCCTTGCCGAAATGAAAATGGATGCGACGACGATTGTTACCGCCATCTTACACGATACGCTTGAAGACACGAAGGCAACATTTGCCGATCTTGAGAAACAATTCGGCGGAGAGGTTGCGCAGCTTGTCAACGGGGTTTCAAAGCTAACGAAAATCGAAAGCCAGACCGTCGAAGGCAAGCAGGCGGAAAACTTCCGCAAGCTGGTTCTTGCCATGTCGGAAGATATTCGCGTGCTTCTGGTCAAGCTTGCCGACCGTCTTCACAATATGCGTACGCTTCATCATTTTCCCAACCCGGAGAAGCGCCGCCGTATCGCCCGCGAAACGATAGATATTTATGCGCCGCTTGCCGAGCGCATCGGCATTCACAAAGTCAAAGAAGAACTGGAAGACCTTTCTTTCGCTTATATCAATACCGAAGCGCGGGAGAGTCTGACCAATCGTCTTTCATTCCTTCGTCAGGAAGGCGGCGGTGTCGTCCAGACTATCATCAGCGAACTTGAGAAACTTCTCAAAGTCGCAAAGATTAATGCTCAGATTACAGGCCGTGAAAAAACACGCTATTCGATCTGGAAAAAAATGCAGCGCAAGAACATCTCGTTCGAGCAGCTCTCCGATATCATGGCATTTCGAATTGTCGTCGATAGTATCGAAGAATGTTACCATGCGCTTGGCGTTATACACTCCAATTACCCAGTCGTACCGGGGCGCTTCAAGGATTTTATTTCGACTCCGAAACCTAACGGCTACCGTTCTATTCACACAACCGTTATCGGTCCCGGCAATCAGCGGATTGAAATCCAGATCCGTACCATCGAGATGCACATGGAAGCCGATCTTGGCGTTGCCGCGCACTGGGCTTATAAACAACAGGATGTTGCCGCGGCATTAAATGACGCAAAAAAATACCGCTGGTTGCGCGAACTTCTCGACATTTTAGAGCAGGATCAAAGACCGGAAGATTTCTGGGAAAATACCAAGCTTGAGTTATTCCAGGATCGGGTTTTCGCTTTCACACCAAAAGGCGACCTGATCGAATTGCCGCAAGGCTCGACGCCGATTGACTTCGCTTATGCTATCCACTCGAATGTCGGTAATCGCTGCATCGGTGCCAAGATTAACGGACGCATCGCGCCTCTTAATACAAAGCTGCAAAATGGCGATCAGGTCGATATCGTCACGGCCAAAACGCAAAATCCTTCGCCGACATGGGAAAGGTTTGTCGCTACCGGAAAAGCGCGCTCCCATATCCGCCGCTTTATTCGCCAGCAGCAAAAAGTCGAATATGTCACGCTTGGGAGGGCAATGCTGCAAAAGATATTCCGTACCGAGGGTTATGAGTTCACGGAGAAGGCCGTCGCGGGCGTGGTTTCTCAATTCCGCGAATGCGAGGATGCGGAAGATATCTATGCAGGCATAGGCGCGGGAAATCTTGTCGGGCGTGACGTGTTTCGTGCCATTTTCCCGGCGCATAAACCGGAAGCCGATAAAAAAATTCTGGAACCGGAAGACATTCCGACCGTTCGCAAAAACGTTCAGCAAAGTCGCGATAATAAAGACAAGCTGCCTATTACCGGCCTTATTCCGGGCATGGCCGTTCACTTTGCGCGGTGCTGTCACCCTCTGCCGGGCGACCGTATTGTCGGCATCGTTACAACTGGCAAAGGTGTGACCGTTCACACAATCGACTGTGAAACCCTGGAACAATTTGCCGATACTCCGGAACGCTGGATCGATGTGTCATGGGGCGATTCAACGGAAAATTCCGAAGAGCGTGTCGGGCGTCTGGTCATCACGATTCAGAATGCACCCGGTGTGCTTGGTACCTTATCGACCGTTATCGGCAAAAGCGGCGGGAATATCACAAACTTAAAAATCACCAGCCGTACGGTCGATTTCTGGGACATGTTTATAGACGTATCGGTCAACGATACGAAACATCTGAATAATATCATGGCAGCGCTTCGTGCCACGCCGCAGATCATCAACGTGGAACGAGCCAGAGGGCGGTAATCATGTTTACCAGCCGCCATCCGAAATCTTTATCGAGGAAATTTCAGGAAAGCGTCTGGCCGTCCATGGGGCTTCGCCGATCTTCCCGCTATTGGCGCCATCGTATCGTGCGCTTGAAAGACAGCAATTATAAAATTGCGGCAGGTCTCGCTATTGGCACGGCTATTTCATTTACGCCATTGCCGGGAGCGCATGTGATCGGAGCCTTGGCACTTTGTCTGATTTTCCGTGCCAATCTTCTGGCAGGGGTTTTGGGTACCCTGGTCGGAAATCCATGGACGCTTCCTTTTATGTGGTGGTTTTCCTATTGGGTTGGCAAGGTAACCTTTATTCATTTCGGGCTGAATGTCCGCCAAATGCCCGGGCGTTTCGAGTGGCGGGAACTGGTTCAGGAAATCAGCCATGATCCGATGCCTTTATTCGCGCCATGGGTGACGGGCGGTTTTATTGCGATGGTCGCTACATTCCCGATATTTTATATTATATTTCACTGGATCATCGATCATTTACGAAAGACCCAGCACATGTGGAAAGAAAACCGCCTGCATAAAGAAGCGCGCAGCATCACAGGGCAATCTGAATGAAAGTATTTCCATGATTTTAGGCATAGGCAGCGATTTAATCGATATCAGGCGAATTGAAAAAACGCTGGAAAGATTCGGTATAAGGTTTATAAGGCGCGTTTTCAGTGACGCTGAAATCGCCAAGGCGGAGCGCCGCCGCGAGGCAGGAACGCATATTGCGACTTACGCCAAACGTTTTGCAGCTAAAGAAGCCTGTTCCAAGGCGCTTGGCACCGGATTTTCTAATGGCGTCTACATGAAAGATATCAGCGTAGAAAATGACATATGGGGTAAGCCGAAACTGGTTTTAACCAATGGAGCTTTAATGCGGGCGCAAAGCCTGACGCCATCAGGCATGAAATTATCGATTCACTTAACTTTGACGGACGAGCCGCCTGTTGCGGAGGCGCAAGTTATCATCGAGGCCAATTAATATGGCGCGGCATGTAGAATTTAGATGTTGAATAGGATAAATCATAAAAATGAGCAATGAAGAAAAAAAACCCGAAAATAAAGAAGACTGGGGCGAACTGGCCAAAACGACGGTCATTGCTGTCTTGCTGGCGATGCTGATCCGCACATTTCTGTTTGAGCCATTTAATATTCCTTCCGGTTCGATGATTCCGAATTTACTGGTCGGAGATTATCTTTTTGTTTCAAAATACAGCTATGGATACAGTGCTCATTCTTTTCCGTTCGGATTGGCAAAATTCGAAGGACGTATCAATGGCACAAAACCGAAGCAGGGAGATGTCATCGTCTTTAAATTGCCGACCGATACGTCTATCGACTACATAAAACGCGTCATCGGCATGCCTGGCGATACCGTGCAGGTCATCAATGGCCGCGTCTATGTGAATGACAAGAGGCTGGACCGTAAACTTGTTGAAATGTCCGAGTATGATAACGGACAGGGTTCGCCTGTTGAGGTTACCGAATATAAAGAAACTTTGCCCAATGGAGTTGTGCATACGATTTTCGAGGAAGGTGACGATATGCCGCTCGATAATACGGAGAAATATACAGTCCCTGAAGATCACTATTTTATGATGGGCGATAATCGTGATAATTCCCGCGATAGCCGTGTTCTCGATCTGGTTGGATATGTGCCATACGATAATCTCGTCGGGCGTGCCGAAATTATTTTCTTCTCGACAAACGGAAGCGCCAATATCGTCCAGTTCTGGAAGTGGCCATGGACAATCCGTTATGATCGGCTTTTAAAGCGTATCGGCAACGGCCATGCAATGAAGGCCAATTAATGGTCGCGGAACTGAAAATATTTCAGGATCGTCTAGGCTATCATTTCAGAGATGATGGTCTTCTTGAACATGCGCTTACGCATTCAAGCAAGGGAGCGAAAAATTATGAGCGGCTGGAGTTTCTGGGTGATCGCGTTTTAGGACTGGTTATCGCCGACATTGTCTATAAGGCTTTTCCAGCCGAGAGCGAAGGTGGGTTGGCCAAGCGGCACTCGGCTCTGGCCTGTACGGAAACGCTGGTGGATATCGCCAATATGATAGGTCTGCCTGATGTTGTGATATTATCGGACGGCGAGCGCGCCGCCGGCGGCGTGAAACAGGATAATTTACTGGCTGATGCGATGGAGGCTGTTATCGGCGCCATCTTTTTGGATCAGGGTCTCAATGCCTGTCATACTGTTATAGAAGGTTTATGGGGCGAAAAAGTCCATATTTTGAAAGAACCTCCTATAGACTCAAAAACCGGATTGCAGGAATGGGCGCAGGCCCGAAAGCTCGGCGTGCCAGTCTACGATATCATCAAGCGAGAGGGGCCGGATCATGCGCCTTTCTTCCACATATCCGTTACCGTTAAAGGGTATGGTCTTCAGGTCGGAGTCGGGTCGTCGCGTCGTATGGCCGAAAAAGAAGCGGCTAAAAAGTTTTTAGATTATTTACAAGAGCATCACTGGAATGACTGATCAGCAAACAAGATGCGGCTATGTCGCGATCCTCGGCGCGCCAAATGCCGGAAAGTCTACATTGGTCAACCAGATGGTCGGTGCGAAAGTCAGTATCGTATCGCGAAAAGTTCAGACCACGCGCAATCGCATTCTTGGGATTTTTGTTGAAGACCAGACGCAAGTTGTCCTGATGGATACGCCGGGTTTGTTCAAGCCTTCGACGCGGCTCGAGCGCGCCATGGTATCGGCTGCCTGGGGAAGCTCCGAAGAGGCAGATCTGACTTTATATATCGTAGACGCCAGCCGTCCTTTCGGGAGTAAAGACGAAGATGTCCTGAAGAAGATGAAAAGTCTGAATTTAAAAAAAGTCTGGCTCGTTTTAAACAAAGGCGATGCGATTTCACCGCAGGCTTTCCTTGATCTCGCGGCAAAGCTAAACGCGGAATATGATTTTGGCCAGACATTCATGATTTCTGCGCTGAAAGGTAATGGAGTAAAGGATTTAATCCGTAACATTGGCAAGAATTTACCGGAAGGCCCCTGGTTGTTCGCGGAAGACCAGATGACGGATTTACCTATGCGCATGTTGGCTGCCGAAATTACCCGCGAACAAATTTTTAACCAGCTGCATGAAGAGCTTCCATATTCGACGACGGTTCAAACGGAAGAATGGCAGCAATTCGATAATGGGGATGTACGCATTCGCCAGATCATTCATGTAGAAAGAGATTCGCAAAAAGGTATTGTGGTGGGCAAAGGCGGTTCGAAGCTCAAACAAATCGGTATGGCCTCACGCAAAGAACTTGAGGAAATAATCGAAAGCAAGGTTCATTTAAATCTTTTCGTTCGTGTGAGTGAAAGATGGCACGATAATCCCGAATATTATGCGGAATGGGGATTGGACCACGACGCATGACTTTATCGCGTCAAGGTTAAAAAGAGTTACATCATGAATTTTATCCGTTGTGGATAAATCGCGAAAAAGAATCAGCGATTCTTGGCGAGTGAATCATGCAGGTGGTAAGCTCAATTGTATTCCAGACATACATTCAAATATTTTTTGATGGGGAGATAACAATTGAGCTGGACTGATGAAAGAGTTTCACAACTCAAGCAACTCTGGGGCGAAGGTAAAACTGCCGCAGAAATTGCAAAAATGCTGGGCGGCGTCACACGTAATGCCGTTATAGGTAAAGCCCATCGCCTGAAACTGTCCGGACGTGTTTCTCCGGTTCAAACAACCACAGGCCGTGTCGAGGCTGCGCTAAACAAACCATCCAACGATTTGAGAGCGCCGAAAATCACGATCCGTGAGCGAGCGCCAGCGCCGATCCAGCCGTCGATTCGTGAAGAAAACATTCCGATTAAAGGAATTCAACTGACAGAATTACGCGAAAGCACTTGCCGCTGGCCAATCGGTGATCCTAAACAGGAAGGGTTTAAATTTTGCGGCTGTAATGCTTCACCCGGCATGACATATTGCGACAATCATACACGTTTAGCCTACCAAGCCAGCACACGCGGTAAGCTGAAAGTAGACGAACTGGCGAAAATCGACACAAATGTCGTTCGTAAAACCGCCGTCTAGTCTTGAAGATATTTTGACGAGCTTTTGAATAAAAAAACCGGACTTGATGTCCGGTTTTTTATGGTGTTTCTTCTATCGAAATTGAAACCGCTTCGCGTCCTTTTTGCAGCGTCTTAAAAGTAATGCGAACTCTTTGTCCCGGATAAAGAGTTTCGATTTTTTCCCGATCCAGACAGCTTTTATGGACAAAGATATCTTTCATGCCATCATCGGGAGTAATAAATCCAAATCCTTTATCGACTTTGTACCATTTTACAATGCCTTTACTGCTGAACGGCGAGGCATTTTCAATGTCATGGGACATCAGATCAGGCGGAAGAATGCCCGGATCGATAATTTCAACGACATCGGTAACGGTGGCGCCTTTATCGCCGTAGTCGATATGGCAGCGGATCATCGCGCCTTCACCTAAGCCATGCATGCCGAGTTTTTGCAATTGAGTCACATGAAGAAAAGCGTCAGCCGGATTATCATCAGGTATGACAAAGCCAAAACCTTTGGCAGCGTTAAACCACTTTAATCTGGCGCGTACCGGAGCAGCCATGCTGTCCGAATTTATTTGACTAGATGCAGTAGACAAGTTTCATGCCCCCCGGCAGAAATTACTAATTGATGGGGATTCGTAACGCATTTTTTCTTTAACGTCCAGTTTATTCAGCAGTTATGAAATTGCTGCATACATTAGAAATCAAAAATTTAATGCCTAACCTATACTTACGTTATAGATAAAAAAAGGTTCCCGCTCTATGTCGAGACGCAAAAAATATGACAGGGGGATATTTGGATGTTACACTAAAAAGATCTAATTCCATCAAGAGTTTATGTGCAGCGCAGTATAAATAAGGAAACAGAATGACCTCATCTTTCATCTGGGAAAAAAATTATCCTTCAAAGGTTTCATGGCATAAAGAAATTCCCAGTGTTCCCATCTATACATATCTTGAAGTAACGCGCCGCAAATTCGGTGACCGCCCTGCCTTTGATTTTATGGGTAAGAAATGGACTTGGGAACAGATCGGCGAGATGACCGACAAAATGGCGAAAGGGCTTCATGACGTAGGTGTGGAAAAAGGCGTGAAGGTGGGAATTTGCCTGCCGAATACGCCGTATTTTCTGATTGCCTATTACGCGATAGCCAAGACCGGCGCGACTATCGTTAATTATAATCCGCTCTATTCGGAAAAAGAGCTGATGAACCAGATTGAGGATTCGGGCACGGACCTGATGATCACTTGTGATATCAAGATGATCTACGACAAGATGGCCATCATGCTGGAGAAGACACGGCTTAATCAGGTTGTGATCTGCTCGTTTGCCAATATTTTGCCGTTTCCGAAGAACTTGCTCTTCCCTATCGTCAAGGCCAAAGAAGTGGCAACCATCCCGAATGACGATCGCCATATCAAATTTGAAAAGCTTTTAGCAAATGATGGAAAATTCGAATGGCCTGCAGTTGACGTGCATAACGACGTCGCGCTTTTACAATATACGGGCGGTACAACAGGTATCCCCAAAGGCGCAATGCTGACCCATGCTAATTTAAGCAGTAATGTCGAACAGGCAACGGCCTGGTTTCCAGAAGCCGTTCACGGGCAAGAGCGAATGCTTGGTGTTATTCCCTTCTTCCATGTCTTTGCCATGACATGCGTGATGAATTTTTCGGTTAAATGCGGATTCGAAATTATAGCCTTGCCGAAGTTCGAGCTTGTCCCAACGCTTGAAACAATCTCAAAAAAGAAACCGCATTATTTCCCTGCAGTGCCAGCAATCTATACGGCTATCAACAATATTGCCGATTTATCCAAATATGATCTGACATCGCTCAAATACTGTATTTCGGGCGGCGCGCCTTTGCCGGTCGAAGTGAAGAAAAAATTCGAAGCTGTCTCGGGTTGTGTGCTGGTCGAAGGCTATGGCTTGACGGAAAGTTCTCCGATTGCCTGTATCAATCCAACTGATAATACGACAAAATCCGGTTCTATTGGCCTGCCAATCCCAAGCACTATTGTCGAACTGCAAAACCCCGAGACGGGTGAACCTGTCCCGCAAGGCGAGCGCGGCGAAGTTTGTATTAAAGGACCTCAAGTAATGAAAGGGTATTGGAACAGGCCCGCAGAAACAGCGCAAGTGATGCGCGGCGATTTCCTTCGTACAGGCGATATCGCTTATATGGATCAGGAAGGGTTCTTTTATATTGTCGACCGCATCAAAGATCTAATTCTGGTCAACGGCTATAATGTCTATCCACGTATTATCGAGGAGGCGATCTATCTTCATCCTGCTGTCGAGGAATGTATCGTTGCCGGTGTGCCGGATGAACAACGGGGTGAAGTGCCGAAGGCCTGGGTCAAGCTCAAAGCCGGACAAAGCCTGACCATCGAGAGCCTGAAAGAATTTTTGAAAGACAAAATTTCGCCGATCGAAATGCCAAGGAAAGTAGAATTCCGCGAGAAGCCACTGCCGAAAACCATGATCGGAAAATTGTCGCGCAAAGATATTCTGGTCGAAGAACGCGAGAAAATCGTCGAGCCGGCTTAACCGCGCAGGCTCGCTCCAGTTTTTGACATTACCGCATCGACGATTTTCTTCGACAACCCCTCGATATCGCTATCGGTTAATGTGCGGTCTTTCGGTTGCAAGGTAACTGCTACAGCGACCGATTTTTTGCCGTCTTCGACGCCTTTGCCTGTGTAGATATCGAATACGGATACATCTGAAATAAGCTCACGGTCGACGAGTTTGATCGTTTTCACAAAAGCGTCCGCGTCTACGGATTTATCTGCCAGAAACGCGAAGTCGCGGTTGACGGGCTGGAAGTCCGAGAGCTTGAGCGGTGGTAAGGCTGTCCCGCTTTTTTTCTTAGGTTCCGGTAAATATTCGATAAAAGCTTCAAAACCTGCAACGGACGATTTAATGTCCATTTCCTGCAAAAGCGCCGGATGAATCTCTCCGAAATAAGCAAGAACCGTCGGGCCTAGCTTTAACGCACCGGAACGTCCAGGGTGGTAATAATTCGGTACATCGCGGGTAATCTGGACGTTGCCGCTTTGCACGCCGCAAACCTCGATCACACGCAAGGCATCCGCCTTGGCATCATAAGCATCGACATTGCGTAAGGCTTCATTCCAGTGGCGGGAGGAATTGGCTCCGGCGCGGATACCCGTGGCGACGATCTGCTGATCTTCGACATTCGTACCTTTGAAGATGGGACCTACTTCGAACAACGCGACATCGGCGAAACCGCGATTGGTATTGCGTTTGGCCGCTTCAATTAAGTTGGGGAGTGCAGAGGGGCGCATCTGGTCAAGATCGGCGCTGATCGGGTTTTGCAATTTCAACGCTTTTGACTGCGCATCATTCGCGCCGAATTTTGCGGCGAGGTTTGATGGCATGAACGACCATGTCACGCATTCCTGCAAACCGTTTGCCGCCAGAATATTGCGCGATTTTCGCATGCGCGATCCCAGATTGGTTTCGGCTGATTTTGCAACAGCACCATCTCGTGTAACCGAAATGCTTGGAATTTTATCAAAGCCATAGATTCGGGCGATCTCTTCAACCAGATCGACTTCGCCTTCGATATCCGGGCGCCATGAAGGAGGGGCGACTTTATCGCCGGAAATAACAAAGCCAAGATCGGTCAGAATCTTTGCTTGCGTATCAAGCGGAATGTCAAAGCCGAGAATTTTGGCGGCGGTTTCTTTATGCCATGTTATCTCGCGTTTCCAATCTGGAACTTCGCCAGCTTGGACGGCTTCAGACGCTTCGCCGCCGCAAAGAGAAATGATCATAGTGGTGGCGATATCAACTGCCTCAATTGTGAACTGCGGATCAATGCCGCGCTCGAAACGGTAACGGGCATCTGAATTAATGCCAAGCGCACGACCTGTCTTTGCCGTGCGGTAGGGGTCGAAATAGGCGACTTCCAGATAGACATTGGTAGTTGTTTCGGACACGGACGTGCTTTCTCCGCCCATAACGCCAGCAAGGCCAATCACACCGCTATCATCACAGACCACGGTCATAAAATCATCGAGTTGATAGGTTTTGCCGTTTAACGCCAAAAATTCTTCGCCTTTCTTGGCAAGGCGGACATGGATATTGCCTTTGATCTTGTCAGCGTCGAAGACATGCAGTGGGCGGCAAAGATCTATCGACATGTAATTCGTGATATCGACCAAGGCAGAAATCGGTTTCTGGCCGATAGAAGTCAGTTTCTTGGTGATGTCGTCCGGGGACGCGCCGTTTCTTACGCCTTTGATATAGCGGCCCATAAAGATCGGGCAGGCTTCAATATTTTCGATTTTGACATCGATAGGGGATTTGAAACCGTCTTTAATGGTTGCTGCATTTTGCAACGGCTTCAAAGTTCCCAAACCTGCAGCGGCTAAATCCCGCGCAATACCGCGTACCCCTGCGCAGTCCGGACGGTTCGGGGTCAGGTTGATCTCGATAATCGGATCGCCAAGACCAAGCGCATCGGCAATCGTTGTGCCGATTGGTAAAGATGGATCGGCTTCGATAATGCCGTCACTTTCATCGGACAAAGACATTTCGGCTAGAGAGACCATCATGCCGTTTGATTCAACATCACGGATTTTAGATTTTTTCATCACCATGCCGTTAGACGGAATGACCGTGCTTTCGGCGGCATGGAAAGCTTTCAATCCGGCGCGAGCATTGGGTGCACCGCAGACAATCTGTACCATTCCGTTTTCCGTCTTCACCTGGCAGACTTTCAAACGGTCGGCATTCGGATGCTTCTCGGCTTCCATGATCTCAACCAGCTTGAACTGCGAATAAATCGCCGCCCGATCCTGCACATCTTCAACTTCCAACCCGATATCCGTCAGCTTGATGACAATATCCTCAAGGGTGGCGGTTGTATCCAAATGCTCTTTGAGCCAGCTCAGAGTAAACTTCATTTGTTATTATTTCCTATTCTTCGTCGGCCACTATGGTCCAAATTTTCCGTAAGGGTATTTCGGCGCGTATTTCTTCAGGTAAACGATCATAATATTCTTGGACTAGTCGGATTACATCTGAACTATCCCAAAATCTTATTTTGAAATAGTGAGATGCTATTTCTCTGGTAGCGGTCCCTTTAAACCCAGACCAGGAAACGAGCAATCCATGAGTTGCCCCGACTTTTGATATGACGCCGCCCAACTGATTAATTTCAGGAGTTCCAACTTGTTGATTTCCAGATTTAACTTGAACTGCGATAAAGGGAGGTTCAAAACCAATGTCGCCTTTACCCGCTAAAAGGTCAATGCCACCATCCGGCCCAGGAGGAGACATGAAAACCTTGTTTCCTTGTGCTTCAAGAAGATATTTTACCAAGCGAGTAAGTTCATGGCCTGTAAATTTACGGCCAATCCAATTTCGAATTTGATCATCCGCAAGCTGTGTTAAATCATTTGTATTTAAGTTTTCTTCTTCTATCGGCTCACTTTTAGTTTCTGATTGTTTCTCTCGGAAAGACGAGGTGGTCAGAAGATTTTTGATTCTTTTTTCGGCATCATTTCTCTGTATTTGGCAAACAGTCATAAAAGCGCCAAAAGAATATAACAAATCTTGGTCAAATGAAGATCTTGGCAATTCTTTTAACCATTTGACTGGGCGAGTATGTAGGGGAGCTTCGGCAATATCTTGGCGATACTGATATTCATCAGTTACCTCACCGATCAAAATAGAAGGGCGTGTTTTTAAAGGAAGAACTACTAAATCTCCATTCTTGATTGTCGAAAGAAGGGGCCATATCTGACTTTCATGATTTCTAATTCTATTGTTTCCTGCATCGGGGTAAGTTTGTTCAAGCTTTTGCCGAAGCATATCTCTGTCTTTTAAATTTGAGAGATCACCCAATTTCTCCCAACCGATAATGGCTAAGTTTTTTTCTTGAGCTAATTGTTCTCTTTCACCATGCTTGCCGGCACGAATAAGCCATAATGCCATGTTATTTTGTTGCCCTGTTCGGCCGGTTTAAAGGATCGAAGCCATAATGGGATAGCCATCTGGTGTCGGCATCGAAGAAGGTGCGCAGATCTGGAATGCCGTATTTCAGCATGGTCATGCGCTCTAACCCCATACCGAAAGCAAAGCCTTGATATTCAGTCGGATCGATACCGCAATTCTTCAAGACATTCGGATGCACCATGCCGGAGCCGAGGATTTCCATCCATTTTTGCTCATGGCCTTTCGGTGCGGCGCCTAGTTTCAGTTCACCATTCTCACGCCAGCAACCGATATCGACTTCGGCGGAGGTTTCAGTGAAGGGGAAGAAACTCGGGCGGAACCGCACTGGCAAATCGTCAACGCCGAAGAAGACTCGGACGAAATCGGTGAGGCAGCCTTTCAGATGCGCCATCGTTACGTTTTTGTCGATAAATAGCCCTTCCATCTGGTGGAAGACAGGTGTGTGTGTCATATCGTAATCGGAACGGTACACGCGGCCCATGCAGATAATCTTGATCGGCGGTTTGTTGGCGAGCATGTGACGCACCTGCATCGTCGATGTGTGCGTACGCAGGAGTTTGCGTTTGGCTTCGCCTTCTTTGCTTTCATCGTCAGGCAGATAGAAAGTATCGTGCATTTCGCGTGCCGGGTGGCCGGGCGGGAAATTCAGCGCGGTAAAATTATGGAAGTCGTCTTCGATATCCGGACCGTCAATGGCGGTGAAACCCATATCGGCGAAAATAGAGGTCAGTTCATCCATCGTCTGGCTGATCGGATGGATCGATCCTTTGCGCGATGGGCGTACGGATAAGGTCACGTCGATGGTTTCGGAGGCCAGGCGGCGGTCCATTTCCTGACGCTGTAGCGCTTCCTCTTGTTTTGCGATCAATTCGGCGATCTCATCTTTTAAGACATTCAGTGCCGCACCCGCGGTTTTGCGTTCATCGGGCGACATCTTACCGAGATCTTTCATGAGATCCGTGATGCGGCCTTTTTTGCCGAGAGCGGTAACGCGTGCATTCTCTAAGCTGGTCAAATCATTGGCCGCGCCGACCATGTCGATCAGTTCTTTTTTTAAAGCAGAGGTGTCCATCTATATCGCTTCCTTCAATCCCGAGTTTTGCAGTATTTCAATAGCTTCTGCAAGGTCGTCAATGACATGATTTGTCGTGGTTTTTTCCAGACGGTGGCGGGAAAAACAGCCCCATGTCACCGAGATGCAGTTAAGCCCCAAGCGATGGGCGATATCTGGCTCTTCCAAAGAATCGCCGATAATATAACTCTGACCAAGATCGTATTCAGTGTCGGCCAGAATTTTCTCAAGGCGCTGGAGCTTGTTAGTTGTTGTATAGCCGAGAACGGAATTTTCCTGATTACCGGAAATAATTTTGAAATAATGCGTAATGTGACGCTCCGCGATCTGGCCGCGCAAATCGATATCGTTCTGGTTCGATAATACCATGAGATCGAAATCCTCACTCGCAAGAAATTCCAGCAATTGGATGGTGTTTTCCTTGAGTGGGCAGGATTTAGCAAGCGGACGATATGTATTAAAGAAGACGTCTGTTGCTTCCTGAAACCGTGCAAGATAGTCGTCTACATGAACGCCGTTGCGCGTATAGACATGCACCAGAGGAAAATCCATCGTGTCGCGGTACTGGTTATGGCTGACCGGTTCTTGCCCGAATAGTTTCAGCGTTTCGTTAAACCCGGCGTGATTGGCCGCGGTGTCGAATAGCAGCGTGCCGTTCCAGTCAAAAATGAAGAGTTTCTTTCTCATGTGGCCTTTATAACAAAAAAGCAGCCTGTTGGCTGCTTTTTCTAAATTGCTTTATTTCAAACAAAAATTTTAAGCAGCTTTTTTTGCCTTATCGAGCGCGGCTTTCGCCAGTTCGAATACAGCTTTGAAGCCTGCCGCGTCATTCACGGCCATATCGGCCAGAATTTTACGGTCCAGCTCGATACCGGCTTTATGAACGCCGCCCATAAATTGAGCGTAGGTTAAACCAAGTTCGCGGGAAGCAGCGTTGATACGCTGAATCCATAAGCCACGGAAATCACGTTTTTTGTTGCGACGGTCGCGGTAAGCATATTGCAAAGCTTTTTCGACGCGTTGCAAGGCCGGGCGGAAACAGTTACCGGAGCGGCCGCGATAGCCCTTAGCCAGTTTCAGGATTTTGGTATGACGGGCGTGAGCGCGTGGTGTACCTTTTTTAGCGCGAGACATCTAATTATTCTCCCTTCGCTTTAGTTGTTGTTTTCTTAGCAGCAGGCGCTTTCTTCGGAGCAGCGGCTTTAGGAGCGGCTGCGGCTTTAGCTTTAGACTTTTGGGCTGCCGGTTTCTTGTTCGCGTTTGCTGCCTTTTTAGCGGCGGATTCAGCAGGAGAAGGTGACTTCTTTGCTTTTTTCAGGCCGCGCTCGTATGGCAGGAAATTGTCCAAAATGATTTTTGCATCGGATTCGTTCAGGATTTCCATCCCGCGGGCTTTGCGCTTCATTTTTGTAGGCTTGTTCATCATCATGTGGCGGGAAAATGACTGCTTGAACTTCACGCGGCCAGTACCTGTCACCTGAAAGCGCTTTTTGGCAGCGCCTTTGGTCTTCATCTTCGGCATTTCTATCTCCTAAGTATTTGATATTAAATAAAACCCGTCGAGGCATGCCAAAGTTTCCTATAGCCAGACGGGCAGTTGAAGCGGTTATACACAGTCAAAAGGACGAAAAGCAAGCGTTTATTGCTTCAAATTACCTTTAAGATGCTGGCCGATCTTCTCGAAAATATGGGCCGGAAAGTTCAAATCGTCCCATGGCAGATAGATCCAGCTGTCTTGCGGCACGTCGGTGACATATATATCGACCACTTCCGCCCCTTGGGGTTTTGCATAGAGGCAGGCATAGGTGGCTTTAGGAAGGATTTTGCGGATGGCGCGGAAAGTATTGCCGCTATCGGACAGCTCATCAATGACAAGCCAGTCTTCGCCGTCTCCGGCCAGTTGCGGATGAGAAGAGATTTTCGTCTCTGACTGTTCTTTATGGTCATAGCTGGTGACGCTGACCGTTTCAATCAGGCGAATATCCAGCTCATACGCGACCTGAGAAGCCGGAATCAGCCCGCCCCGCGCAACCGCGACAATGCCTTTATAAGGAGCTTTGTCTTTAAGTTTAACCGCCAAGGCTTTTGCTGTGATATGGATGTCTTCCCAGCTGACAGGATAATCGTTGCTCATATTTATCTCCTAATGCGCATCGGCCCAGTTTTTAGCGATGCCGGTTTCGACAACAAGGGGGACCGAGAAATTGGCGACCGCTTCCATTTCTCGTTTGATGATCGGCGCGACGTCGCTGGCTTTATCTTCCGGTATTTCGAAAACCAATTCGTCATGGACCTGCAATAACATCTTGGCGTCGAGCCCGCCTCCGCGGATCAGGCGGTCGAGGCGGACCATAGCGAGCTTGATCAGATCTGCCGCCGTGCCTTGAACAGGGGCGTTGATCGCCTGACGCTCGGCACCGGAGCGCCGCGCCGGGTTTTTGTCCTGAATGCCCGGAATATAACATTTGCGGCCCAACAGCGTTTTCACATAGCCGTTTTCACGGGCGAAAGCTTTAGTCTCTTCCATGAAATTAGCGAGTTCCGGAAAGCGGGCGAAATATTGTTTGATATACTGGCTTGCTTCAGAGTTCGAAATGCCGAGCTGGTTCGCAAGGCCAAAGCCGGAAATGCCGTAGATGATGCCGAAATTGATCGCTTTGGCTTTGCGGCGGATATCCGATGTCATCTGATCAAGCGGCACGTCGAAAACCTGAGAGGCGGTCGCCGTATGAATATCGATATTATCGCGAAACGCCTGCTGCAAGGCTTTGATCCCCGCCATTTCGGCAACAAGGCGCAATTCGATCTGCGAATAATCGGCAGAAAGGAGAAGCTTACCTTGTTCCGCAACGAAAGCGGTGCGGATCATTTTTCCTTCTTCGGTGCGAATCGGGATATTTTGCAAATTCGGATCGGAGGAAGACAAGCGCCCTGTCGAAGTGAGCGCCATGGCATAAGAGGTGTGAACACGGGAAGTCTTGGGCTGAGCCGCTAATTGCAAGGCTTCGGTATACGTCGATTTCAACTTGGATAGTTGCCGCCACATTAAAATCTTTTTGACGAAATCGTGACCTTGCGCCGCAAGATTTTCCAGTACATCGACCGCCGTCGACCATTCACCGGTCTTTGTCTTGCCGCCCCCCGGTAATCCCATGCTATCAAATAAAACCGCGCCCAATTGTTTCGGCGAGCCGATATTGAATTCATGGCCGCTATCTTTGTAAATTTCGCTTTCCAGTTCGACGATTTTCTGGCCGAATTGATGGCTCAGAGATTTCAAAACATTCAGATCGACTTTGATACCGTCGAGTTCCATTTGAGCGATCACAGGACAAAGCGGGCGCTCGATATCTTCATAGATCGTTGCAACGCGGTTTTGCGCTATCAGCAATCTAAAATGATTGTAAAGACGTAAGGTATAATCGGCGTCTTCCGCCGCGTAATTCGCCGCCTTTAAAAGATCGACCATATCGAAAGTGATACGATTTTTGCCCGTGCCGGTCACTTCGTCATAGGTGGTCATTTTATGATCGAAGAAAAGCTGGGTCAGCTCATCCAGGCCGTGGCCGTGCTGGGTGCCGTCGCAGACATAGGACATCAAAATCGTATCGTCGCAAGGATAGACGTCGATGCCTTCTTTTTTAAGCATCTGCCAATCATATTTCATATTATGCGCGACTTTTAGAACAGACAGGTCTTCCAGCACCGGCTTCAGCGCTGCGATCACTTTTTGTTTGTTAAGCTGATCGGGGCCGGAATTATCAGATAATAAATCGCCACCCTTGCAATGCCCGACCGGAATATAGCAAGCCTGCCCGGGTGCATAAGCCAGCGAAATACCGCAGAGTCCTGCTTTGGCGGGCGTTAAATCCGTTGTTTCCGTATCGAAAGCAAGAATGCCGGTTTCATAAGCGCTATCGATAAAGAACTGCAAGCGTTCTTCGGTGGTGACCAGCTCGTAATTCTTTTCGACATCGATCTGGACGGCAGGTTTTGACGGTACGATTGCCGGAGCGGCATAATCTCGTTTTAAAGGCTTGGCGATTTCCGCAGTGTCGATACCGGCTCTGGCGGAAATGCGGGAGACGAGTGTTTTGAAACCCTGATATTGCAGGAAGGAAATGAGCCGCTCCGAAAACGGATGTTCCGGTTTTAAATCATCGAGCGGGATCGGCACGGGTACGTTATCATCCAGCATGACAAGTTTTTTAGAGATGCGTGCGTTCTCTATATTATTCCCCAAAGTCTCGCGGCGTTTAGGCTGTTTGATCTGGGAAATATTGGCGATCAATCCTTCCAGATCGCCATAAAGATTGATGAGTTCCGCCGCGGTCTTGATACCGATACCCGGCACGCCCGGCACGTTGTCGATAGAATCCCCGGCGAGCGCCTGAATATCGGTGACTTTATCCGGCTTCACGCCGAATTTTTCAAAGACTTGTTCTTCGCCGATATAGGTTTGCTTGATCGGGTCCAACATGCGGACCTGACCGTCATAGATCAGTTGCATCAAATCCTTATCGGAAGACACGATCACGCAATTGATATTTTTCTCGCGTGCGCATTTTGCGTAAGTGGCGATCAGGTCGTCGGCTTCATAGCCATCAAGTTCAAGGCAGGGCAGGCCGAAGGCTTGCGTGGCTTCGCGGATTAGCGGAAATTGCGGAATTAAATCTTCCGGCGTTTCCGACCGGTTGGCTTTATATTGCGGATAAATTTCATTGCGGAAATTATGGCGCGTGGCATCGAAGATCACCGCGACGCGGGCATCGGGATGATCGCTCAAAAGCTTGAAGATCATATTGCAAAAACCCATCACCGCGCCGACAGGCGTTTTATCAGACGGGCGCGTGAGTGGCGGCAAGGCATGGAAAGCGCGGAATATAAATCCGGAACCATCGATCAGGAATAATTCCTGATCGTCGATATTTTCTACTTTTACTGACTGAGCCATGCTCTCTTATTTAGAGCGTTTCGAAGCAATCGCAAACAGAGAAATTGCCGCGGCGTTTGATACGTTCAAGCTCGAAATCGGGCCACTGGTCGGCAGCTTGACCAGAAGATCGCAGTTTTCCTTGATTAAAGGGCGCAAGCCAGGACCTTCAGCCCCAAGCACGAGGACAGTTTTCTCATAGGAAGGAGCATCGGAAATGCTCGTGCCGCGCTCATCAAGGGCGAGACAGAAATATCCCGCTTCTTTCAAAGCTTCAATCGCGCGTGACAAATTGGTTTCGTAGATAAGAGGAATATGTTCGGCGGCACCGCTAGCTGTTTTTGTGATCAAGCCTGAAAGCTCGGGCGCATTGCGGCTCTGAACAATAACGGCATCCGCGCCGAACGCACAGGCCGAGCGTAAAATCGCGCCGATATTATGCGGATCGGTAACCTGATCGAGCAGAAGAACGGTCGACTTTTTCTTAACTTCCGCCTTGCGGATGATGTCATGCAGGAAAACCTCTTCCATCGGCTCGACATCAAGGCCGACGCCCTGATGAACGGCGTCACGGGGAAGCGCGCGGTGCAGGGCCTCTTTTTCGACGATGGTTACTTCAGGTAAGCGAATACCCTCTTCCAGTGCTTGATCGATGGCGTTTTGGATATCGGCCAAATCGGCTTCTGTTGCATAGATAGCTTTTATCGAGCGAGAAGGGTTGAGAAGGGCGGCCTGAACGGCATGGATACCGTAAACTTCGACAGAAATGCGCGGACCGGAATAACGTGGCGCGCGGTCATCTCTAGCTCCACTCGATCTTTGACTATTTCTTTGAGGACGGTCGCCACCGAACGATCTTTGTGGCCCGGATTTTGATGATCCGCCGAAATCGCGCTTCGGTCTGTCACCAAAGTCTCTTCTTGATTTATCAAAGCTTCCGCGATCTGGACGATCACCATAGCTGCGTTTTGGCTTATCGTCAAAAGATCGGGCAGGGCGGTCGCCGAAATCGCGTTTAGGCTTGTCCGAATAGCTTCTTTGCGGCCTGTCGGCATTATCCCGTTGTGGGCGATCACCGTAGGTACGTTTCGGACCGGATCTTGATGAATCGTCGAAACTCCGCGCAGGTCTATCGCCGAAATCTCTTTTGGGACGATCAGAATAAGAACGCTGAGGGCGGTCGCCATCTTCTCTTTGCGGACGGTCGCCATAAGAACGTTTTGGCTTATCGTAGCCGCCACGATTATCATCGCGGTTGGGTCTGTCACCAAAGTCGCGCTTTGGCCCTGATCTTGATGAGACACCGAAATCGCGTTTCGGTTTATCGCCTGAGCGTTTTGGCTTATCGTCAGCACGGAAACCCTCTTTCCCGTCTCGGGTTGAGAAATTGCCGCTTTTATTTTTTCCGTCTGAGGGCGCGTTGCTGCGTTTACGGAAGCCGGATTCCAATCCTGATTTTGGTGGGGCATTTCTGCCATTTGGGCTGCGCGGACGGCGTTCCATAAAATTCTCGTTTCTTTTTTTCTGTTTTAATATCTATTTCTGCTTGACTTCATAAGCCAATTCCCTTTTCTTCTCAATTCTTAAATTGCATCCGTGGAAGGGTGGCCGAGTGGTTAATGGCAGCAGACTGTAAATCTGCCCTCGTGAGAGTACACAGGTTCAAATCCTGTCCCTTCCACCATTTTTTACAAACATGTCCCTTCACCTCATCAAACTTTCAGTCGGCTCCGAAAGTCTCGACGATCTTGTGCGCTGGCAAAGGCAGCGTATAGAGCAAGGACAAAAGCTAATTCATCCGACGCGACAATGGCCTAAACGTGCCGATGAAGTTCTGGATGGCGGATCGATTTACTGGGTCGTCAAAGGCTATATCGTTGGACGGCAGAAAATGCTCGAGTTTAAAGAAGTTACCAAGAACGGCATTCCGCATTGCGGACTTGTTTACGATGGCAAGATGATTCCAGTACGCATGACGCCTCGCAAGGCCTTTCAGGGCTGGCGGTATTTGGAGGCCAAAGACGCGCCGCCGGATCGCAAACAAGGCGATAATATAGACGAAATGCCGGAAAAAATGAGAAAAGAACTGGCGGATTTAGGGCTTTTATAATGGCAAAAGAAAAAACGAGATGCAGTTGGGCGGCCGATAGTTTTCCTGAAATGATCGACTATCATGACAAGGAATGGGGTGTGCCGGTTCATGACGATCAGCATTTATTCGAGATGCTAATCCTTGAAGGGGCCCAGGCCGGATTAAGCTGGGCGACGATTTTGAAGCGCCGCGAAAGATATCGTAAAGCCTTTAAAAATTTCGATGTCAAAAAAGTTGCGAAAATGACGGATGAGCAGCTTGAAAAATTGATGCAGGATGAAGGCATTATTAGAAATCGCCTGAAGATTTTCGGTGCCCGCAAGAACGCACTGGCTTTTATCGCGATCCAAAAAGAATTCGGTTCATTCGATACCTATCTGTGGTCCTTCGTTAAAGGAAAGCAGATTAGAAATGACTTTAAAACCTATCCGACAAAATCTGAGGAATCCGATGCTCTATCAAAGGATTTGAAAAAGCGCGATATGACGTTTGTCGGGACCACGATTATATATGCATATATGCAGGCTGTGGGCATGGTGAACGATCATTAGATTAGTTGTTTCAGACGTTAAACAAGCATTTTCCTTGATTCTGGAAAATAAAACTGGTATTTATCTGTATGCACCAACATCCGATAATTCATCCCGCCGGCCTTCCTGATAATTTCTCCCTGCGGGATGCTTTCATGTCCAAAGCTGTGGCGCATCTTGTAGTCGATATACAGGATATATATTGTAATCCAGCGCATCCTTATGCTGTCGATAGCGGAAACGACGTATCCCGTCACGAACAATTATCAATAAAAATGAATGCTTTTATAAGCAGTTCGCGGGAAGTTATACTGCCGACCTGGGTTATTCATGGCATCAAGTATATAGGTAAATCCAAGCGATATGGGCTGATGTTCGGCGAAGAAGGTCGAGACGCGCCCCGAGATTTCGCTCTGAACCATCTTTATAACCAGGAAGTCAAGGAATCAGAGGATGTGCTCTGGAAGGCCAATCGAGATGCGTTCAATGGAACGGATTTGTCGGCAAGATTGCATGCCAAAGGCACAAAGGCAGTCATTGTTAGCGGGCTTGAGCTTAACGCCTGTGTCAAAGCAACGGCGCTATCCGCGGCGAAAGAATTTCCTGTTTATATTCTGAAGGATCTTGTGGCCAATGCGATGGATGGCGATGATGTGCTTCAAGACAGCATTAAAGCTTTGAAGCCACATTGCGGCAGCCTGACTTCCTCCCAGCTTATGGCATTTGGTTAAGTCCGATATTATTCAGATAATAATTTTTACCTTACATGGAAGAGACCGTTTTTTTCGTCTATAACTTTTTCATGAAAGAAATCCGTTCACAGAAAGCTATGCTGGCCAGTTCGATTACGGTCGGGACTGTTATTATTCTGATTTTTGCGAAAGCAGTGGCTTACATCTTCAGCGGCTCAGCATCCGTCTTGTCGTCACTGGTCGATTCAGTATCCGATGTAGGAATGTCTTTTATGACCTGGCTCTCGATAAGATGGTCCTTAAAACCCGCAGATGAAGACCATCGCCACGGGCATGGAAAAATAGAAGGTGTGTCGGCTTTGTTTCAGGCCGCAATTCTTACCGGTTCTGCTGTTTTCCTTTTGTTTATGGCAGTAAACAGATTCATCGAACCGCAAAAGATGACGGATCATCTTTATGCGATCCTGCTGATGTCTTTTTCAATCGCGGCTTCTTTGTTTCTTACCTATGTGCAAAACCGCGCGCAAAAAGAAACCGGTTCTCTCGCGCTTGAAGCAGATAAGGCGCATTATACGACCGATGTGTGGATGAACGGTGCGGTCATGAGCGTTGTTTTTTTAGATTATATGAATTTGGCGCCGATCTGGTTCGATACGCTTGCAACGGCTTTGATCGCCGGGCTTTTCGCAAAAACCGCTTATTGTATCGCTATCAAGGCAATCGATATGCTGATGGATCGCGAAGTCGAACCGGCGACGAAAGAGCGTATATTCAATATCGTGACCTCGCCTTCGGAAGTCAAAGGTATTCACGATTTGCGCGTTACGCGGTCCGGCATGAAGATGTTCGTATCTTTCGATATGGAGGTCGATGCAAATTTGCTTTTATGGACAGCGCATGAAATTGCCCAGGAGGCGGAATATCGTATTTTAAAAGAATTCCCGAACGCGGAAATTCTAATTCATCTTGATCCTGAAGGTGACACGGACGATACAAGACATGGTGAGGTAGTATTATGAATATTCTTCTTTGCGATGTCGGGGGGACGCATATTCGGTTCGCGCTGGGGACTGAAGGGACTTTGCAGCCGTATAAAACCCGTGTCGACCAGCATCCGACATTAAATCATGCAATTGAGGTTTATCTAAGCAGTCAATCTGTAACAGGGGACAAAATAGGTAAATTTTATTTCGCTTTCAGTAACCGCAACGAGTGGAATACCAACCCCGCAGAATTGAAAATGATACTGCCTAATGCGGTCATTCATCAGATCAATGATTTCGAGGCCAATGCGCATGGATTGCTGGTTGCGGACTCAATCGATTTTAATCTCCTGAATAAACCTCAAAACCGGACTGTTTCGCATTCTTCGAAAATTGTCATCGGTGTCGGAACCGGACTTGGGTTCGCGTATATATTGAAAAAAGGGGATGGAAGTTTCGTTCAGAGATCCCATGGGGGGCACATGCTTCCTGCCTATTCGCAGGCGCATACAGAGTTATATGCCTATATTTCAGAGAGCAAAAATGAAGCTCTGATTTATGAGGACATGCTGACAGGCCGGGGACTCTATGAGATATATAAGTTCCTGTCGCAAAAAAATTATCTGGATGTCGAATATCCGGATACTGAAATTCTTATGCGGGATGGAAAAGATAATCCGGTTTTCCGGCAGGCCTTAGTTATGTTCCACGAGTTACTGGGCTTGTTTACGCATCAGGCAGTGGCGTTTGGCTATGCTTATGAAGGGGTTTACCTGACAGGCGGTGTTATTGACCGGTTAATGCTGGCTGGCTTGTTCAACATTGAAAAATTCCTCGAACACTTTAATCAAGATTTGCACAAAATCGTAGAACATGATGTGACGGCAACGCCTGTTTATTGGATCAGGGATGAGTTTATTTCACTTAAGGGACTTTTATATTTAGCGGAACACGGGCATGCGTAGGGCATATCTGACCATTGACGACTCGCCGTCGCTGCATACGGACCAGTTGGTTGATTTTCTCGTCGAGCGGGGCGTGCCAGCGATTTTATTCGTGCGCGGCGCGTTTATGGAAGAGCGGGAAAATTTTAAAAAAATCGTGAGGGCGATTAGTAAAGGCATGGTGATCGGCAACCACTCTTATGCGCATGACAGGACGAGCGTGGCAGGTTTTGAAAGTCAGGCAGTGCAGATTCTTAAGACGCAAGATTTTATCGAGCGCGCTTATCGCGAAGCAGGCGAAGGATTGCCCAGCCGCTATATGCGCTTTCCGCACATGGACAGGGGTATGGGCGGCTGGATCATCGATTTTGATACCGTCCCTGAAGAATACCGGAGCTATGTTGAGGCACTGTTCTGGGACGGGTTGCGTGTCGAAACGACGGAAAGGCCAAACCCCGAATTATTCGAGCTACGGTTGAAAATGCAGGAATGGCTGAAAGTCGAAGGTTTTCAGAAATTGCCGACCCATGGCGTGACTCATCCCTGGTTTCTTCAATCTGAAATGGCCGATTCTATCGATGCGATGTATACATTCTCGACATCCGACTGGATGCTGACCCCGCGCCATGCAGGAAACTGGCATTATAGAACTATCGATGATCTAAAAAAGAAAATCGATAACGATATTTGGTTGCAGAATGACGACAGCGCCCATATTATCCTTGCACATGACGATCGCGAAGACTCTTTGGCAATAACAACGGGCTTGATCGACTATTTTCTTGAACAGGACTTTGAATTTCTACCCATTGCGTAAAAAAGGAACGAGCTTATGACTGAAAAAAATATAATCTATGTAATCGCTGATTATGGCGATTTACACGATCTGGCTTTTGCGGAAGTAACGCAAAAAATTTATGCCGAACTTGGCAATATGGATTGTCATCTGCAGACTTTCGCGGTTCCAGCCTTCGATACTTACGCCACGGGCTTCGCATTGGCGCAAACGGCGATTAACTCGAAATTGGGCAGTCGCCACAAGTTTTTTGTTAACACGGCGCCACGTAAGGACGATCTGACGCCACGCGTTAAAAATTCCGGTGAAGGTTTCGTTTATGCCAAGTTGAAGAACGGGGTCGAGATCTGCGCGGTCAATAGCGGTCATTCGCTGGCCTTTATCAAAGATGCCGCCGAGGAAATTCGAGAGATTAACTGCGAAAAACATGGTAGCCAGTTCCGCTCCCGCGATATTTTCCCGCCGGCTTTTGCTCGTATCGTCAAAGGCGATTACAGCATTTTAGGCGATGATGTCATGGATCAGGTACCGGATTTCCCTGAAGACGTTCTTTGCTATACGGACGGTTACGGCAATATGAAATGCTCTATCGATCCGGCAAAGCTTGACGGCTTTAAAAACAAACATTTAATTCTTGATATCAATGGTCGCCAGCAAATCGCCCGCGCGGCTGACGGTATTTTTGGTGTTGCGGATGGCGAATATTGTATTTCCCAAGGTTCCTCCGGCTGGACGCTGCCGTCCGGTAAGCAAGTGAAATTCACAGAAGTCGTCAAGCGCGGCGGAAATGCGGCTAAAACCTTTGGCAAACCGCCGGGTGGGCTTCAAATTCATTGGCGTGAAATTCCAAATTAATAAAATTACTTGCCAAGTCGAGCCGGATGGCTAATATCCGGCTCATCCCGTGAGCGCGGGCGTAGCTTAGTGGTAAAGCTCCAGCCTTCCAAGCTGGCTATGAGGGTTCGATTCCCTTCGCCCGCTCCAAATTCAAAATGGTTGCTTTTTGACTGATGTTTCAGGCATAACATCCTTAAATATTGAATATCTGCGGAATTTGAGGGGCAGCTTGCACCGCGTAAAAAATGCTAAAGCGCTAGGACGTCAGAAGCCTATGCCCTTCAGTAATTTATTACTTAATGGGTGTTGTGTATGACTATCGATCTTTCTTCCGAATTCTCGTCTTCCGATAAAATCCGCGTAGCCGTTTATCTGTCTCCCTATAGCGGCGGAAATGATATAACCGGCAAATCCGTTATTATCAGCGAGGGGGAATTGATACCAAGGCCGCCCCAGTTCGGAATGGGCACGATAGGATATAAAATTGCCTGGATTCAACAAAGCGAATATGAGGCTCTAAGAGGGTGGCTCAAAGCCACAGACCCAAAGAAAGCGCCAAAACTCGATTTCGAGAAAGGACGCTATCTTTATGTGGGCGGACAAGATGTCGGCTCGCTAATTGCCGGTGATATTGTTCACATCCCGTATAAAATTACGCTGCAGGAGGAAGACCGTTTAATGGATAATGACGGAGCCTTAATCGTAGAGATTCAATCCCATCAACTAAGGGACACCGAAGCGGCGCTAATTCATCCTGTCCTTTCTATCAGAATATAACAGCATTATGTCCATAAAGCTTAATAAAACGGCTGTCTCTCAAGCCGCCTGATATCATTGAAAAAGCCGTTGACAGTTCTAGTTATGGCTTTATAAATCAAGCCCAATAACTTATCCCCTGATGGCTTAATAAGGGGCTATCAACCCTTTAAATATTGAGGACTACATACACATGTCTAAGGAAAAGTTCGAGCGGAACAAACCGCATTGTAACATAGGAAC
>JAPJQV010000008.1 GCA_030824965.1 Micavibrio sp.
GAGTTAAATAAATGAGCACGACACTTAAAACAATTTTTGGCACTTATGAATCGAAAACTGATGGCATCGTACCTAGAGATATCGGAGGTCCAGGCCACTCCTGCCGCCGGCACTTTTCGCTGGTGAAGGATGGTGAAACACTTGGCAGCGTTCCGATTCAAGGCTTGCCACATGACAAGATTGAACAGGCTGTCGTTGGATTACTTGAAAACCAAGGATTTCGACGCACGGATAACAGAGCACCAGCTTAAAAGAAAGGGAGCCAGTTGGCTCCCTTTTTTCTAACCGAATTTATTCGATCTCGGGAAACCGTTCGGCGGTAATTTACCGGCCTGCGCCCGTTCGCCGATCCATTCTTTGACATTGGGAACGGCAACATCTTTCGTGCCGGATTTGAATGTCAGCCCTTCTTTAAGATTAAAAGTTTTCGCATCTGATAATTCGCCGTCTTTGTACTTCTGAAGAATTACGCCTTTGCCTTTGGCGAGCTCGGGTACCTGATCCAGCTTGAAGACCAGCATTTTGCGGTTCTTGCCGATAATCGCCAGATGATTGTCTTTCTCGTCGATCATACGACAGAAAACAGCATCGCCATTATCGTCAACACCCATGATCTGTTTCCCGTTTTTGGTCTGCGCCAGGATATCGTTGGATGATACGACAAAACCGCGGCCATCGCGTGCGGCCAGCAGGAATTTCTGATCTGGTTGATGTACAAACAGGGAAACAATATCCGCATCGTTGGGAATATCGACAATCAGGCGAACAGGTTCACCAAAGCCCCTGCCCGATGGCAGCTTGTCACCGCCGAGGGTATAAAAACGACCATTGCTGGCAAAGGCGACAAATTTATCGGTCGTCTGGCCTTGAACGATAAATTGTTCGCGGTCGCCTTCTTTATATTTGATATCGGCGACATTGACTTCATGACCTTTTGCCGCGCGGATCCATCCTTTGGCCGAACAGATAACGGTGATTGGTTCTTTTTCAATCATTGCGGCTTGCAAATCGACCGCAACCGGCGCAGGTGGCTTACCGATTGCTGAACGACGCTTGCTGATCGCCGGAACGTTTTCATAGGACTCGCGTAATTGTCCGATTTGACGTTTAATCTCGGTCCATTGACGTGCTTCTGATTTCAATAGTTTCTCAAGCGAATCTTTTTCCTTCGATAGCTTATCGTGTTCGCGCTTCAGCTCCATCTCTTCGAGTTTACGCAAAGAGCGCAAGCGCATATTCAGGATAGCCTCGGCTTGAATTTCGCTTAAAGTGAAGCGTTTCATTAATATTGGCTTCGGCTCGTCATTCTCTCGGATGATCGCAATAACTTCGTCGATATTCAGGAAGACAATGATATATCCCGCTAAAACTTCGAGGCGATGGTTGACCTCGTCAAGGCGATGATTAGAGCGACGAACCAAAACTTCCTGACGGTGATCGAGAAACGCCTGCAGCACTTCTTTGATATTCATGACTTTCGGCGTTACACCTTTGTCCAGAACATTCATGTTCAAAGGAAAACGGCTTTCCAGATCGGTTGCCCGGAACAATGCTTCCATTAGAAGTTCAGGCTCAACATTCGATGCTCTCGGCACAAGAACGACCCGGATATCCTCGGCACTTTCATCCCGCACATCATCAAGAAGCGGAATTTTCTTGTCATTGATAAGCTCGGCAATCTTCTCGATCAACTTCGCCTTTTGCACCATATACGGAATTTCCGTGATAACTATTTGCCAATTATCGCCTTTGACAGTTTCCTTGGCCCAACGAGCGCGAACACGGAAAGACCCACGCCCTGTGCGATAAGATTCCGCTATCGATTCTTTGGACTCAACCAATATGCCGCCTGTTGGAAAATCCGGCCCTTTCACAATTCGGCATAGTTCTTCAAGTGTCGCATTGTTTTCAAGAATGGCTTCCATCGCTTCGCAAAGCTCAAGAATATTGTGCGGCGGAATGGAAGTCGCCATACCAACCGCAATACCGGATGCGCCATTGGCCAGCAAATTCGGAAAGTTCGACGGGAAAACTACAGGCTCCTGCGTATCGCCATCGTATGTTGCGCGGAAATCAACAGCATCCTCATCGATACCTTCCAGCAAGTTCATTGCCGTCATGGTCAGGCGCGATTCCGTATACCTCATAGCGGCGGCATTATCGCCGTCAATGTTACCGAAGTTGCCATGGCCATCTACCAAAGGATAGCGAACGGCAAAATCCTGCGCCAAGCGGACAAGAGCGTCGTAAACAGACTGGTCACCGTGCGGGTGAAATTTACCGATGACATCGCCGACTACCCTTGCCGACTTTTTTGGCATCAGGTTCGGCTGAAGTTTCAATTGGTACATCGCGAACAGCAAACGGCGATGAACGGGCTTTAAGCCATCCCGCACATCGGGTAACGATCGTGCCATGATCGTTGAAAGCGCATAGGAAAGATAACGCTCCGACAAAAGCTGCGTCATCGGCATGTCGAGAACTTTATGTTCGACGGTCTTGGTCGGAGTGCTGCTGCCTTTTTTGGCCATGATAATTCCTAAATTAGAAAGCGCTTTAAGCGGCTGAAATAAACTGATCTTCTATTGTTTTGGCAAAAAGGCTTTCAAAACGCAAGCGCGCTTCGGGAACTCCCTTGCTATGATGTGCAAAAACCCAGTTTTGCAAGAAATGCCCCGTCATTCGAAGACCTTTCAGCACTTCTTTCACCTCGCCATCGCGAATCCCGCCAGGTTTTAAAAACTCAGGTAACGGGAGCAATTTATCTTTATAGGGTTCACCAGCCGCACGGCTGACGGCGCAACCTGACTTGGGTGATATATATTCCAGCGTTGAGGCATCTCCATTTGCGACACAGCGCGTAAAATCAAGTCCGAAGCCAAGCTCCTTTAAAAATGCGACTTCCCAAAGAATATAGACCGCCCCCCATACATCGCTTTGCAATGTATCCAAAAGCGCACTCATTCCATAGAAAACCGCAGGATGATTTTCACGCTCGGGCAGCGATGCATCGCATAAAGCGCAAGCGGAAAGAAGCGCCGATAATTTCAAATGGTCGCCCATAATAAAAGCGGCAAGATTCTTTCCATTATCAATCGACATCGTCCCTAGCTGGCCTTCAACTTTCGCTTTCCAGTCGATATGTGCCAGCGTTCCCGGTTCTAACGAGCCGCGATTACGCGACGACCGCGCCGCATGGACATAACCATTATGCCGACCATGATTTTCCGTCATGACAGAAACGACCGCGCCGTTTTCTCCGTGCGGGCGCGCCGATAATATGATTGCCTGATCTGACCATTCTTCCATAGGCCGAGTATGGCACGGCTACTCGAATAAAACCATCGAAAGACTCACGTCATCCCGAGCGAAGCCGAGGGATCTTAGTCGCTCTAAGATCAATTATTGATCTCCGATTTCAGATTAATCCAAGCAGGATTTCTGATTAAAACCAAATCGTTTTTCTTTTGACGAGCCCAATTTTTGATCTGCTTTTCACGCAAAATAGCTAATTCTGCATTATCGTAAGCTTCATAATAAACAAGCTTATATAGATTATATTTTTTACTAAATCCTTCGACTTCACCGGACTCATGTTCAAACAATCTTCTGGCTAAATCGTTGGTCATCCCAGTGTAAAGGACCGTGTTTAACGAGTTGGTTATAAAATAAACATAATACGGCATAACTACGATCCCTCGGCTCCGCTCGGGATGACATTAATGTTTGAATTCAATAATATAAATCCTATCTCATTCATCAAACAAGGAGATTTTCATGTCACTAGCCTCATCGAGACGCAATTTTATTAAAGGCATTGCTGCCGCATCTATAGTTTTAAGTGCCTCTTCCATTTCTTCATTAGCCGCAGAAACTAAACCGGCAGGACCGTTCACGTTGCCAAAACTTTCTTATGGCTATAATGCGCTAGAACCCGTCATCGATGCCAAAACGATGGAAATCCATCATACGAAACATCACCAGGCCTATATCGATAAACTTAATGCGGAGGTTGCAAAAACATCAGGTCTGAAAGGCCGCACGATTGAACAAATCATCGGCAATATTTCTAATTATGAACCTGTTGTTCGTAACAATGCGGGCGGTCACTGGAATCACAGTTTTTTCTGGAAGCTAATGCAATCGCCCAAAAACAACAGCGAGCCATCGCCGGAGTTAAAAGCCGCGATTGAAAAGAAATTTACGTCGCTGGATAATTTTAAGGCTGAATTTGAAAAAGCAGGCGCCGGTCAATTCGGCTCCGGCTGGGTTTGGTTGATTAAAAATGCGTCCGGCGATTTAGAGATTACTTCTACTCCTAATCAGGACAATCCATTGATGGATGATGCCAAAGTCAAAGGTACGCCTATCCTTGGCAACGACGTCTGGGAGCACGCCTATTATTTGAAATATCAAAATAAAAGGCCTGACTATTTGAAGAACTGGTGGAAAGTAGTAAACTGGAAACAAGTATCTGAAAATTTTTCCCACGATGAATAATTGTTGCTGAATGATCCCACAAACATCTTTTTATCTTCTTCGTCACGGTGAGAGCGAAGCAAATCTTGCCGGGAAAGCAGCTGGCGGCGGTGTAGACTCCCTATTAACGCCGAAGGGAGAAAGTCAGGCACGCGATCTCGCGGAAGTCATTCATAATCTCGGTATCAAACCATCGGTAATTTTTGCCAGCCCCATGAAACGGGCCAAAAGAACAGCGGAAATCGTCAATGAAGGATTGAATCTTAAGCTCACTATTGTTGATAATCTTGAGGAACATCACGTCGGTGAATGGGAAGGCCAGCCTTGGGGACTTATCGGCCCCAAAATGGAAGCGGGAGAAATTCCTCCCGGCGGCGAAAATTACGATCAATATGCAGAGCGCGTTGGCCGTGTTTTAACGCCCCTTCTTGAACGGAAATATGAAACGCCTCCTTTAATAGTGGCTCATGGCGGCACTTTCCGCGCTATTGGACATCTTTATAACTGGGAGATACGACGCGTCCAAAATTGCCATCTGCATCGCTTCGATCCCTGCCCCGACCTGAAGGCATTTCCTTTTAGGATCTTTGAATATAATGTCGCAGGAATAGATTTGCGCGAGTGTAAATCAAGCTTCTGTTCTTCCATCAGATAATTTTGACCAGACATCTATTGCCTGTTTCGTCTGTGCAACATCATGCACACGCACGATATGAACACCGGTTTCCATTCCCCAAAGCGCTGTTGCCAGCGAGCCGCCAATCCGCTGATCGGGATCAATGTCTGCTTCCATGACTTTCTCTATGAATTTCTTGCGCGACGTGCCAAGCAATAGTTTGACACCAAGGTCGTGAAATCTTTCCAGATTTCGCAGTAATGCGAGATTATGTTCCAGTGTCTTGCCAAAACCGATCCCAATATCTGCAAAAATTTTTTCTCTGTTAATTCCGCCATCCAGACAGGTTTTTATTCTTTCCTGAAGAAAATCGAAAACTTCCTGTACAACATTTTTATATTGGGGATCTCTTTGCATTGTTTGCGGATTCCCCTGCATGTGCATAATGCACACATCCACATTATTCTGTGCAACCAAGTCAATTGCCCCTTCATTATGAAGCGCCGTAATATCGTTGATAAAATTCGCACCGGCCTTGATTGCTGCCGCCATTGTTTTGATATTTCTTGTATCGACCGAAATTCTTTTTTTTCCGTTTTTCGACAGGCCTTCGATAACGGGTATAATACGGGAAATTTCTTCTTCTACTGGAACCGGCTTTGCATTTGGGCGCGTGGATTCACCTCCGATATCAAGAATATCGGCCCCCTCATGCACTAGTTTTAATCCGTGTATGATCGCCGCTTCTGCATCGAAATATTTACCGCCATCGGAAAAGCTGTCCGGCGTTACATTAACGATGCCCATTATCAGCGGTTTATTCATGGGGACGTGCCATTTGGTCTTCCGATATTACGCTAATAAGTTCCGTCAAATTTTTCCCAGAAACGGGATGTATCCAACCCGGCGCGACATCTTGCAACGGCATCAAGACAAAACCACGTTCATGCATTCTCGGATGCGGTACGATTAAGGATGGCCGTTCTATTATCTCATTATTATAGGCAATCAAATCAAGATCCAAAACACGAGGCTCATTACGTTCATATCGCACGCGCCCGAAATTCGCTTCGATCTTGTGAAGTACAGACAGTAATTGAAAAGCATCTAGATCGGTTCTGACCGAGACCACCGCATTTCGATACCATGGCTGATCGGAAACCGGGACAGGAGCTGTAAGCCAAATTCTCGATTTTTTGGTGGCGATAATATCCTCATCGCTTAAAGCTTCGACAGCCGCATGAATAGTTTCTTCAGGTGTCCCGAAACGGCTGGGCAAATTAGCCCCGATGGCAATTAGGATCATTGTATATCCCCGTATGAAAAGAGCAGCTTATCGCTGCTCTTTCTCAGATACCAGATGGTATTTTCATCATGCGCCCCAGGTACGATAAGCACCAGAGTCCATGTGAACGAAATTGCTCCGTGAATAATAGCCGACGCCTCCGGCGTGAAGTTTGGTCGCCAGATCATGGATGCGGCTGGTTTTCACATTCGGCATGCGAACATCAATTGCCTGTCCTGCCATGTGAAGAGAATGTTTGGCAACGCCGCCGCTTTCGTGACGAAGCATGGCATTCGTTTTTGGCGAGCGGTAACCGGATAAGACTGAGTACGGTTGTGTAGAACCAGTTGCCCTGTGAACGATAGACACTATATCGACGACACGCGGGTCGATTGGAAAAACTTCGTTTTGACGAAAATCCCGTAAAACGTAATTAATGCGTTCAAACGCTTCTGGCAGGTAACGATTACCAACGCGGTAAACGCCGGAAAAAGTCTCATTGGTATGTTCATTGCGAAAAGCAACGGAATATGCGCCGCCTTCAGGCAGGGCAAGTGCCGGCTTGGCGCAGGTAGCAGAAAGAAATCCTACCGCGGAAAGTGTGAGTCCGGCTTTCAGGAAGCCACGGCGCTCCATGGTTTGTTCCACTGAATCAAAAAAAGACGTCATTGATTACCTTTTTGTTAGAGCTTTCCCGAAGGAAAGTGGTTTACACAAAGTTGAAGTACTCAGTAGTTCTTGCGTCAGTACGGCAAGTTGTAATTTAAAAAATTTGAGAATGAAAAAGGAATTGAACATATTGGAAGGATTATCCACTGACTATTCAAGTCTAAAGAAACCTAAATATGGTTTCAAGTTAATTGTGGATTACCTAACTGATACAAAATTTATTATAAATGTTACAGATATTATTTATAAATACTATGGGTTAAAGATTTATTACTTTGGATAAGCTTTTTAAGCCACGCATAGCTCGTAGAATACAGAATAAATAATTGAATTTCATGTGTTTATTTATGTTTGACCTAAACGGTCTAATAGAAAGAACCTATTATTAGTTCAAATTATTTGGAAGCTTGTTCCTTTTAGCTAATTCAGCGACCAGCTTTTCATCATTCTTATATATATCCTGACCGAAGATCAGATCCCCTTTACCGTCCTGCCAGATAGTTTGATATAATATGAAAACAGGCACAGGCTGTGTCGACATGACTTCAATAGTATTCTTTTTTGATAGAATATTATTTAGCCGTTCTTCGCTCCAGTCTCCGTTTTTATCCAAAATAAAATTAGCGACACGTCTTGGTTCTGCCAGTCGAATACAGCCATGACTTAGCGCCCGATAATCCTTGGTAAATAAATCCGGTGAATTCGTGTCATGCAAATAGATATTATATTGGTTCGGCATCAGAACGCGGATCTTGCCCAATGGATTTTCATCGCCCGGATTCTGGATCATCGCGAAATTTTTAAAGTCGGCTTCGGTTATCTGGTCCCATTTAATATCGCGCGGTGAAACAGGCTTTGCCCCGTCAGACGTGTAATAAAGCAGCTCTAGATTTTTCTTGGCGAGATAGTCAGGGTTCTTGCGCAGTTCAGGTAGAATATCTTTGGTTTTAATCGATGGCGGCACATACCATGACGGGTTAAAGCGAATACCCGTAACATCGGTTTTAAAACTATTGGTCGGCCAATCGGATTTGCCGACAATGATCGGCATTTCGAACATAATCTTTTCCTGCTCGAACGCCCAAAGCGTCATCGCCGGAACATTGACCAGGATATATTTATCCGGCCATGCGGGGTTCATCCAGCGAAGACGCTCCATGTTGGCCAGAACTTTTACCAGCCTGTCGCGGCGGCCCTGATTGATAGCCTCGATTGTTCTTTGACCGATAATACCGTCAGGCTTAAGGCCGTTCGCTTTTTGAAAAGATTTCAATCTTTCGATTAATTTATCATCGTAAAATTCAGGAGAAGCGTCTTTTTCCGGCTTTACATCGAAACGCTGGCGAATAAGCGAAATGGCCGGATGTGTCTTATGCGGATAGATCAAGCCCGGAAAAGCTATCGGCTTTACATTGGCTTGCGGGTTCTTCTCCATATCTTCCAAAATGTCTTTAAGCTCTTTTTGCAAGATCGGGTACAGCTTGGCCGTTGGCGCTAAATCTTTATAGGCTTTCTCAGGATTGCTGTTTTGCGTCAGCAGCATCAAAGCTTGCTCTGCGCCAAGCCCTCTTCTCCATGATCTGGTATCTTCCCCCAGCGTTCTTGCCGGTATCCGCATGCCTGTAAGATCCTTGGCGTAACGCGCCATGGCATCGGACATCAGGATTTCAAAAGCAAGCGGATTGGCAATCTCGCCCTGCTCTTCCCGTTGCTTCAAAGTCTGGAGATGATAATTGTCAGGATTGAATCCGTGTTCCCACGAATTCTCGACCAAATTTATCGCTTTATCTGTTTTGCCAGCGGCCTTTTCGCCATCGGTCCAGAAATAATCAAAATTCTGCGATTTATAAAAATTATAAATCCCTTCCGGATCTTGCAAAGCGATGCCATCGACCTTACCGCTTTGTAACAAATCAATCATCGGTTGTTTTTCAATGACGATAGCTTGCGATGAAATAGGCGTATTCGACTGCGCCGCCGCAGACGCCGCTTCTTCTGCCAAAGGCTCTAATTGCTCGGCAAAGACAGGGCTTCCCAGAAAAGCCAAAATTGCAGCGGTTAGTAAAAATTGTCTTTTTAGATTATGCGCCATCATTGATCCGCAAAAGTATGAGCTTCCGCCTCGGCGCCCGGATGGGTGACCGCGCCTTTATAAGCAGGCCCGACTGTTTGCGCATATTTCCAGATGGCACCCGATTGATAGGCTGTCTGCTTCGGCTTCCAGTCTTTACGTCTGGCTTCAAGAATTTCCGGCGTCAAATTATGGTCGATCACGCCTTTTTCCGCATCGATACGAATGATATCGCCGTCTCTCAGCATCGCGATTGGACCGCCGACTGCCGCTTCGGGCCCTAAATGCCCGACGCAAAAGCCGCGTGTGCCGCCGGAGAAACGGCCATCGGTAATAAGGGCGACTTTTTCGCCCATGCCTTGTCCATATAAAGCACCCGTCGTGGATAGCATTTCGCGCATCCCCGGGCCGCCTTTCGGACCTTCGTACCGGATAACCAGCACCTCGCCTTCCTCATATTTACGATCAAGCACAGCTTGCAGACAGTCGTCTTCCGAGTCAAAACAACGCGCCGGACCTTCAAAAATCAGACTGTGTAGTCCTGCGATTTTAACGATCGCGCCTTCAGGAGCCAGCGAACCTTTTAACCCGACAACTCCACCTGTTTCTGAAATCGGTGTTTCGATGCGATAGACGACATCCTGATTTTCAGGGAATTGCGTACCCTTTAAATTTTCTTCCAGCGTTTTGCCCGTCACCGTCATGCAATCGCCGTGCAAATAGCCGCCCTTGAGCAATTCACTTAAGACGACCGATACGCCGCCGATCTGGAACAGGTCCTTGGCGACATATTTTCCGCCGGGTTTGAGAGAAGCGATATAAGGCGTTTTGCGCATGATATCGGTGACCGCATGTAAATCGAAATCGATCCCGGCTTCATGCGCCATGGCCGGCAAATGAAGCGCCGCGTTTGTCGAGCCCCCTGTCGCCGCCACGATCATGGCCGCATTCTCTAAAGCTTTGCGCGTTACAATGTCACGCGGGCGAATATTTTTTTTGATAAGCTCGACTATGGCCTGACCGGATGCGTATGCATATTCGTCGCGCGTTTCATACGGCGCCGGAGCGCCCGCCGACCCAGGCAAGGCCAAACCGATTGCTTCGGACACGCAAGCCATCGTATTGGCTGTAAACTGCCCTCCGCAAGCACCTGCCGACGGGCACGCGACACATTCCATCTCATGCAAATCTTCGTCAGAAAATTCACCCGTGGCATGTTTGCCGACGCCTTCGAAAACATCGATGATCGTTACATCCTTGCCCCGAAACTGGCCTGGCAGAATAGAACCGCCATACATAAAAACAGACGGCACGTTCAAACGCAGCATGACCATCATCATACCCGGTAATGACTTGTCGCACCCGGCAAGCCCGACAAGCGCGTCGTAACAATGACCGCGCATTGTCAACTCAACGGAATCCGCAATGCAGTCGCGCGACGGCAAAGATGACCGCATCCCTTCATGGCCCATGGCAATGCCATCAGTCACGGTAATAGTCGTAAATTGACGCGGCGTAGCCTTGGAAGCTATAACTCCTTTTTTTACAGATAAAGCCTGACGGTTCAGCGCGATATTGCAAGGCGCGGCTTCGTTCCAGCAAGTCGCAACACCGACGAAAGGCTGATTGATTTCTTCTTCGGTCATGCCCATAGCGTAATACATGGCGCGATGCGGCGCGGATTTCGGCCCCACCGAAACATGGCGGCTTGGCAGTTTTGATTTATCCCAGGAAAATTCAGAAGTCATAAATTATCGTCAGTCGGAGTTTGAGTAAATGTGGTTTGCGTCACGGTCGTCTGTAAATGCTTGTCACGCTGGTATAGAATCTCATCGAGCGCATTACGGATTTCAGCGGAATTTTCGACAAAGGGAATGAAGGCAAACTGGCTTCCGGTTCCGGTAATGATCACTGTTCCATAACCCATTTGATAACCAATTAAAGTTTTCTGAACTTCTACGCTTTCAATACGCTCCATTCGTATCTGAACGGTGTCGATCATTAGAATTCCGGCGCGGATAAAAACACGCTGATTGGTAACGACCAATACAATGATCGATTTTTGTATGCTGGCATAGATAAAGGCCAGAACGGCGATAAAAAGAAAAAACAATGTCAGTTGATAAGCGACAAGCAGAAACAAAATAGCTACGATTAAAATCGCAGCCGCCTTCCAGTAGATGCCGTTTGAGATTACCGAGCGGGCAAGAATTTTTTCTCCATCGCGCAGATCGGCAAAAACATCCCGGTTTTTATTTTTTAGTGCCGATCTTGCATCCATTAAGCGTCCCTTTTTTCGTGCTCATACACAGTGCGGGCCTTTTCTATCGCCCGGCGAAAAGCAAGAGGATTTGCAATGGAAGGCAGGATCAGCTCACCTACTCCCATCCCACGCACCAACAAACGCCCGAAATTGAAAATTCTTCCCCAGAAACTCTGCGCAACTGATACGCCTTCGATGCGGTCGATATTCATTTCGCCGACAAAACGAGCTACAAGGCCGCGCTTATAAATAAGCCTGTTGGTCGTAACTGCGATTTCGGTTGTGGCCTTTATAACAAGCATCTGCGCAAACCGAAAAACACCAAACAGAAAAACCAGCAAAGAAAAAAGCTTAATGCCCGGATGAATTTTTCTAAGCTGGGTCAGCCAGCTATCTCCTTGCTCGACAGCCACTGACATAATCGTCAGCCTGCCCGGAAGATATGGCTCCAGATTAACCGCTGCGACAAGAAGAGAAATGGCAAAAAACAATCCCCATGCGATGCTCATAAAAGCTTGAACATCGTAGAACCAGTGAAATTGCCCGATATGGACCAGCTTTTCATCCGGCGCCAGGGATTGTTGCACATATAGCATATATTAATCGTCTCCGAGAGAAATACCGAGTGCGCGCGCTGTATGAACCATTGAGCTATTAATATCGACAGCCTGATAGGCCGCGATGGCCGCTTCGATCGGTACATCGACGACCTGGCGGTTTTTCCATGCCACCATGCGGTCAAATTTACCTTGAGCAATCAAATCGACGGCGCGAACGCCAAAAGCCGAAGCCAGCAAGCGATCGTTATAGGTTGGCTGGGATCCACGTTGTACATGTCCCAAAACTGTTACGCGGGTTTCAGATCCGGTAGCTTTGAAAATCTGGTCACCGACATAATGACCGATGCCGCCGTAACGTTTCTGACCGTCCGTGAATTCGGCCATAATCCCTTCACCGTCGAGCGTTTTAACCGCTTCCGAAACGACAACAAGCGCAAAATTACGTCCGCCGTCTTTGACAGCTTGTATTTTCTTGGCAACGCTCGCGATACGATAAGGTATTTCGGGTATAAGGATGACATCCGCACCACCGGAAATTCCGGTAGCAAGCGCAATATGCCCGGCATCGCGGCCCATGACTTCCAAAACCATGACCCGATCATGCGAAGCTGCTGTTGGCTGCAGACGGTCCAATGCTTCCGTGGCGACTGATACAGCCGTATCGAAGCCGATGGATGTTTCCGTTTCCCCAATATCGTTATCGATTGTTTTCGGAATGCCGACCATGCGAATGCCGCCTTGCATGGCAAGTTTGCGCAAAATGGCAAAACTTCCATCGCCGCCGATGCCGATGACAGCCTCAACACCCAGTTTTTTGAAGTTATCAATGATTTCGTAAGAGCGATCTTTGTGAGACCCATCGGGCATTGGGTAATCGAAAGGATTTCCCTTGTTGGTAGTTCCGAGGATCGTACCGCCCATGCGCATGACATTATTGTCAAAGTCATTAGGCTTAAGAATACGGACTTGCGGCGGGTCTACCAGTAAACCTGCGGTTCCATCGAGGATGCCGACAACTTCCCAGCCCAAAAGATCCGCCCGGTGAACCGCTGCGCGAATTGCTGCGTTAAGCCCCGCGCAATCACCACCACTTGTCAGAATTCCTATTCTTTTAGTCATAAAATACTCCTGAAAACTATATTCCCGACCACAATATCACTAATAAATTCCGCGTAAACCATTATCTCAACTTATAAAATTGCTTATCAAAGGATATTTTTTCTGCTATGAAACATCTTCCTTTTAAATACGGATTTACATGCTGGACGAAGACGATATCCGCGAGCAACTCGAAGATTTGCGCCGCGACCATAAGCAGATTGACGAACAAATCGAGAATTTATCCCGAGTCCAGCCGGTCGATTTCCTTCACATAACCAAACTTAAAAAAGAAAAACTTCGCCTGAAAGATCAGATTCAAAAGCTGGAAAGCTCTTTGATTCCGGATATTCTGGCATGAGCGCCCCAGACCCAGCTCCACAGATCGGCATTATAATGGGCTCCCAATCTGACTGGGAAACAATGTCGAACGCTCATAAAATTCTTCATGATCTCGGAATCCCGCATGAAACCAAAATCGTTTCCGCCCACCGCACCCCGGACCGTATGTTCGATTACGCGAAAACGGCAAAATCTCGCGGTTTGAAAGTGATTATCGCCGGTGCCGGCGGCGCAGCCCATCTTCCGGGAATGGTTGCAGCCCTGACCCCGCTTCCCGTTTTGGGCGTTCCGGTTGAAAGCCACTCACTTAAAGGTCAAGATTCACTTTTATCCATCGTCCAGATGCCCGGCGGCGTTCCGGTCGGCACGTTGGCAATTGGCAAACCCGGTGCCATCAATGCCGCGCTTTTGGCAGCATCTATTCTCGCTTTGTCGGACGCAGAACTCGGGAAAAAACTCGATGACTATCGCGCAAAGCAAACATCTTCAGTAGCCGAGTCACCTATTTAATTCTAGAACGTACGAGACTGGGAAATACTTTATTCCTATCGGAAAATGAATATATTCCTTGACTAATATCGGAAAATAGTCCTAAATTCCGTTATGGTTGGTATGGTGAAAAAAACTAAACTGAGAAACTGGACAGCGCCACAAAGACAACAGCAAAGCGCGAGAATCCGCGCTGAAAAAATCTGGTTGAAATCGACCGGTCCGAAAACCGACAGCGGCAAGAAACGCTCCTCGCGCAATGCGGTAAAACACGGCATGCGCTCGGCGCGTGTCGCGGCCTTCAAAAAACTCCTGCGCCTGCAAAATCAACTTCTCGAAAAACTGAAAAAACGCGAACGTATCGAACGCGCCAAGCGCCGCTATGTCATCGCCATGCTCAAAATGGGCTATACCGCAAAAACTTTTAAAAAATTTCACGAACGAACTGGAAGACTGGCGGGATTGGAGGACAAAATGGAGATGGAAACCCATGCTTACCCTCAAAAATCCTGTCATCCTGGCGAAAGCGGGTATAAAAGATGACAAAAATTCCAAATTCGCCAACCCGGCGAGACCTTCACATGACCGGAATGAACCGCAACGGCACAACGACACAACGATTTTTTCTGTCATCCCGAGCGAAGCCGAGGGATCTCACCTTACATCACAAAAGAGGAGATCCCTCCACTGCGGTCGGGATGACAACTTCCTACTCCGTGGCTCCCGTGTTTTCTGTGGTAAAAGCAGTGTGATCGCTTCCGGCCCACTGCTCCGATCCATCTTTTTCACCACTAAGTTTTTTCTTATTTGGGTTTATTTGTGTCCGTTTGTGGTTTAAAAAAACTTCCATGACAAAACCGGCAAAAACTCTGGGCATCATCGGCGGCGGGCAATTAGGCAGAATGTCCGCCATGGCAGCCGCCCGTTTGGGAATCCAGACGCATATTTATACGCCGGAAAAAGATTCTCCCGCTTCCCAAGTCGCCGCGAAAACAATTATCGGCGAATACGGTGATAAAAAAGCCCTTCTCAATTTCGCCAAAGGCGTTGATGTCGTTTCCTATGAATTTGAGAATATTCCCGTCGATACCATCAAAGCTTTAAAGAAAGCCCGGCTTGTTTTCCCCGACGTCAATGTGCTCGAGATTTCACAACACCGATTATCCGAAAAACAATTCCTGAATGATTGCTTCATTCCGACTGCCAAATGGGCACCGGCCCTTAAGCCTGAAGATATCGAAGTAACGCTTCAAAAATGGGGCGCAAAATCCTGCATTATCAAGACAACCCGTCTCGGCTATGACGGCAAAGGCCAGATTAAATTTAAATCAGGCGATGACGCCAAGGCGGCTTGGAAGATTTTAAATTCAAAAGAAAACATCATTGAAGAAATCATTGATTTTAAATGTGAAATATCGCTCATCATAGCCCGGGACCGCTTCGGAGAATCCGTTATTTACGATCCCGTTCTTAACGATCATCAAAACCATATTCTATCTAAAACTACAGCTCCCGCACCCGTTTCCGACGCTATCTCAAAGAAGGCGAAGCAATACATCAAAAGAATTGCCGATAAGCTTGATTTGACAGGAGTATTGGCACTTGAACTTTTTCTGACGAAAGATGGCAAGTTGATCGCCAATGAAATAGCGCCTCGCCCTCATAATTCCGGTCATTGGACACTTGATGCCTGTGCCGTATCCCAATTTGAAAATCATGTACGCAGCGTTTGCGGCATGCCGATCGGTTCAGCCAAGCGTCATTCGGATGCGATCATGCTCAACCTGATCGGCGACGATATAAACCTGATACCTGAATATCTCGAAAAACCGAATGCCTGCGTCCATCTTTACGGCAAGAAAGAATCCCGCCCGGGCCGCAAAATGGGGCATATTAATCTACTAAAACCTAAAAGAGAGAGATAATGACAAATCCCGATATCCGTATTGAAACAGATTCATTTGGCGAACTGGAAGTCCCAGCAAATAAATACTGGGGCGCGCAAACGCAACGCTCGCTTGGAAATTTCAAGATCGGCGGTGAGAAAATGCCGGTGCCGCTTATTCGCGCTCTCGGAATCATCAAACGCTCTGCGGCAAAAGCCAATCAAAGCCTTGGCGTTTTGGATGCAAAGCTTGCGGACGCGATTATCCATGCCGCTGACGAAGTCATCGATGGCAACATGGACAATGAATTCCCGCTGGTTGTCTGGCAGACAGGCTCAGGCACGCAAACCAATATGAACGCCAATGAAGTCATCTCAAACCGCGCCATTGAAATCATGGGCGGCGAAATGGGCAGCAAGAAACCCGTTCACCCGAACGATCATGTCAATATGGGTCAATCTTCCAATGACACTTTCCCTACAGCCATGCACATCTCGGCTGGCGAACAGGTTTTTCATGAACTGATCCCTTCCCTTGAATACCTGCATTCCGCCCTTCACCAGAAATCGATGGATTTCGGCTCTATCGTCAAAATCGGGCGTACGCATTTAATGGATGCAACGCCGCTGACATTGGGTCAGGAATTCTCCGGCTACGCCAAGCAAATCGAATACGGGATCGAGCGTGTGAAAAATACGCTGCCTAGACTGATGCAGCTGGCTCAGGGCGGCACTGCCGTCGGTACAGGAATTAACACGAAACTCGGCTTTGCCGAAAAATTTGCTGCAGAAGTTGCCGAGATTACAGGCCTTCCTTTTGTCACCGCCGAAAACAAATTCGAAGCCTTGGCTGCGCATGATGCTATGGTTGAACTATCCGGCGCGCTGAATGTATTGGCAACTTCCTTAATGAAAATCGCCAACGATATCCGTCTGCTCGGCTCCGGTCCGCGCTGCGGCATCGGTGAAATTATCCTGCCGGAAAACGAACCGGGCTCATCTATCATGCCGGGCAAAGTAAACCCGACGCAATGCGAAGCGATGACCATGGTCTGTACGCAAGTCATGGGCAACCACACAACAGTGACGATCGCCGGAAGCCAGGGCCATTTCGAGCTGAATGTTTACAAACCTGTCATTATCTTCAATGTGCTGCAATCCATTCGCCTTCTGGCGGATTCCTGCCGCTCGATGACGGATAATTGCGTTGTCGGCATCGAAGCCGATGAAAAGCGTATTTCCAAACTCATGAACGAAAGCCTGATGCTGGTCACAGCTTTGAACCCGCATATCGGTTACGATAACGCAGCGAAGATTGCCAAGAAAGCCCATGCCGAAGGCACATCGTTGAAAGAAGCTGGAATTGAGCTTGGTCTTTTGACATCGGAGCAATTCGATCAATGGATCCGCCCGGAAGATATGATCAAGCCTAAATGAACGATTTAGAAACGGTTCTTTCGGCAAAAGTGATCAAGCGGTCGGTATCCATCGCCGGACATTTGACGAGTATCTCACTGGAAGAGCCGTTTTGGCATGAACTGCAGAATATGGCGAAGGCGGAAAAGATCAGCCTTTCAAAATTGATCGCCCGAATAGACAAAAGCCGCAAGACCAATCTTTCCAGTGCATTGCGGCTTTATGTTTTCCATTCGCTAAAGGATAGATTACCTGCCGAATAATCCCTGAATAGCTTTCACGCCTTCTTCGATTTGCTGTTGTTTCTTCTGCTCTTTCGTCAAAGGCGCTTCTTCAGTAGCAGGCGCAGATGTTTCACTTGATGCTGGTGCCTTTTCTGTAGATACGGGAGTTTGCTGTGCCGCAGGCTTTTTCCCCGTCAGAATACCCGCAGGCAGCCCCAGCTTTTCACCTAACTTGTCCTCGATCAGTTCACCTAACTTCTCATTCGCTTTTTCGCGCAGGAAACCTTCAATGACACTTCCCCCGGCTTGCGCAGGATTATCGAGCGGGCCGGAAATCGTGAAATCGAATGGCGGCACTTCGGAGTTCTTAACCGTCATGTTGTTTTTCAGGTCAACTGTCCATCGTGGCAAATTGACATTGCCTGTACTTGTCAAAAGAGCTTGCTGTCCATCGAACTTGATTTGCGAGAAGTTTATGACCCCGCTCACAATCGTGAAATCAGCATTGAATGTGCTAAAAGCGGTCTGGCCGTTCTTGAATGAATTCAACAAGCTACCGGCGCGCTCAAGCGGCTTAAAGCTACCTTTGGCTGTTTCGGCCAATTTCGCTGCATCAACGCCTTTAATAACGATGTTATCACCGTTAATGCTACCCTTACCATTGAGAGCATAGATCAAGGCTGCAGGAGAAATTCCCGAAGAGGCAATATCGACATTAAATGTCTTAACCATGCCAGACAGCGTGTCCGTTTGTTTATTCTGGACGGCGCTCAATAATTGCCGGGCGTTTATATTATTGGCTTTAGCGCTCCATGTCATGGAAAGAGGCGCTTGCGCCGTACCGCCTTTTAAGTTGCCATTGATTGCAGCTTCGCCACCAAACATTTGTGCCGACATATTATCGATATTGAGCGTTCCATCGTTAAGTTTGAAAGAAAGATTGGCATTACTTAATTTCCAAAGGCCTTGCGTAATGGATGCCGCTTTAACTGAAAGATCGGCGTTAAATTTGCCCATCCATGACGTATCGATAGCTTCACGCGACCATCTTGTTTCAGAAGCGTTTGACGCTGGCGAAGAAGAAGGTTTTGAAGCTCCAGTTACCGTTCCGGCTTTTGGCGCGGCAGAATCGAAAACCATGTTGCCGAAATTCAGGCTCCCATTAACGGAAGGCTTATTACCGGACATATCTGTCGAAATCTTTCCTGCGACAGAGGTCGAACCTATATTGCCCGTAATATTGGAAAGGTCGTATTTTTTATCATTCAGAGAAACGAGGCTTGAAATATCGAGAGGCCCATTAAAACTTCCCGGCGCTTCAAATCCGGGAGAAAAATTCCGCACAGCCGTTTGCACTGACGGATGGCGGATACGAATATTCAAGCTTTCAATTTGCGGATTATCGAGAACGGATTTTGCAGTTCCTGCACCTGTCATTGCAAAACCAAGAGCGTCCGCCGTTGCATTGAAAGAGAGATTATCCAGGCCGCCTTTAATAGTTCCGGTTATTGATGCAGCCCCTAACGTCCTGTCTAATTTGAGATCGTAATTATATGCTTTGGCCAAGGCCTCAACATTTCCTGTTTTTGCATTGAAAGCTAAATCTACTCCTGACAATTTTTCTAAATCAGCGATCATACCCTTAACGACAACCGTTGTATCGGCAACCGTTCCTAAAGAAAGATTTGCAATTGAAAGTGATTTACCCTTGCTGGTTAATCCCGCGTTGAGGTTCGAATATGTTTTACCTCCAAAGCTAAAACTTCCAATTGACAGCGCGATCGTGCCGTCAAACGGCAATGTAGTTCCACTTACCTTAACTGTCGATTTAGCCTGATTGGCTTTTTGATTGATGACTTTTTGCGCTGCGCTTTCGGTCGATGGATTAAGTTGTCGTTGGATATCGTCAATATCTATTTTACCGGCCTTGATAGTCGCATTGACTTTTGGACGAGCACCTGCCTGCTGGGGCAAGGCATAACTTCCGGCCAAATTAATTGTCTGGCCTTCGAAACCTATTACTCCCTTCTCTATCGAAACAATGTTATTAACAAATGTCCCTGATCCTTTTACTGACAGATCGCTCAATATTTTCACAAGCGCATTGCTTGCGTTAATATCGCCAGATGTGGAGTTAAGATCGACAGACAATTTTGGTGAAGTGGATGTCTTCAATCCTGAAACTTTTAGAGAACCTTTGTATGAAAGTTTGTCGAGCGCCAGATTGAGCTTATCCAGGCTTGCATTATCACCATCAAAAATAACGGCAGTGGAAAGATCCAATGCGCCATTTAACCCATCAGGCAAGGATGGCTTTTCCTTGCTAAAGGCTGCTATGGTCTTTTCAAGGTCCTTTGCCTTAAGTATAAGATCGCCTTTGACGTTTAAATTGTCCCCGGTCGTAATTTCGCCTTTGTAACTTCCTTTTACATCAAGTTTTGGCAAAGCAATGTCAAAATCAACGGAAGTTGGTTTACCTTCGACTAATTCTCCCGCCTCGCCTTTGATGTCAATTGGATTGCCGTTATAGATAAGATCGCCATCGATATCGAAAGGACCAGTCAAATTTTTAAGACTTATATCAGCATTAAGAGTACCAATCTCATGTACCGCTTTCTTGCTGTCATCTTTATAAACAATATGTCCCTTTTCAATTTGAATAGAATCCAGCGTAATCGATTGAGGTTCATCTTCGTTCGGCGTTGATGGATTGGCTTGCCCCTCTTCCTGTTTCTTCTGTTCTTGCAATTTCGTCGTCATCCATGTCTGACGACCTGACGCATCAACCAGCAGATTGATATCCGGCTCTGTCAGCTTAACACTCGAAATCTGAACCTGCTTTTGCAGTAAGGGCATAAGCTCGACGGAGACTTCAGCTTTCTTGACGGCAATGATACGCTGCTCAGCTGCAGAAACCGTTGCTTCATTGATAGTGACGGAAGGAACCGGCAAAATGGCTATGCCAAGGTCACCAGCCCAAGCGACTTTATAACCGGTCGATTCTTCAACTTTCTGAATAATTAGGGATTTATATTTTTCCTGATCAAGAAACGAAGGAACAATCAGTGCAATAATAACGATTACAGCAATGATAGTCGCGGAAATCAAACTCCATCTGGGAATTTTGAAATCTTTTCGAGGTCCGTCGTCAAATCCCTGTACTTCAGAGTCCGGAGTATTCGTCATTTTGGGCTTACCTCATGGATTTTTGAATCGATGAATAAGATATAACCCAGATATTTAAAATTTAAACCCTGAAACGGATTTAAGCGGCCATATATTGGCCGCCATTGATCGTCAATGTCGAACCGTTCATGAACGCAGCTTTTTCAGAAGCAAGAAACACTACAAGATCCGCAATTTCTTCCGGCTTGCCCATGCGCGCCGCAGGAATAGAGCGAATAATTGAATCAAGTACTTCTTTATGCATGGCCGCCGTCATATCTGTTTCAATATAACCTGGACAAATTGCATTCACCGTAATGCCTTTAGCCGCACTTTCAAGCGCAAGCGCTTTTGTAAAACCAAGCATACCTGCTTTAGCGGCGGAATAATTCGTCTGACCTAGCTGGCCTTTTTGGCCGTTGATCGAGCTGATGTTGATGATGCGCCCAAAACACCGTTCGCGCATCCCAGCAATCACAGCTCTGCACATATTGAAGCAGGATGTCAAATTTGTTTCAAGGACATCATGCCAGGACTCCTCGGCCATTTTATGCAGCATACTGTCTTTGGTAATTCCGGCATTATTGACCAGAATACGGACAGGCCCGTGATCAGATTCGATCTGGCTGATAACGGAGGAACACTCGTCAAAATTTGAAACATCGCATTTATAAACAAAGGCACCTGTTTCCTGCGTACATTTCTTGGCCGCAATTTCATTTCCATGATAGATAGCCACGACTTTATACCCGGCCTCGATCAAGGCCTTGGTAATTTCCAACCCGATACCGCGTGTTCCGCCTGTAACGATAGCAATTCCTGACATTACGCAACTTTCTTCCAGTTAGATGTTTCGTCCCTCTCGACACATAACGCAATACCCATGCCACCACCGATGCATAATGTAGCAAGACCTTTGCATTTATTTGAGCGTGCCATTTCATGGAGTAAAGTGACGAGGATACGCGCGCCTGATGCGCCGATTGGATGGCCGAGCGCAATGGCCCCGCCATTCACGTTGACTTTTTCTGCGTTCAGTTTCAGATCTTTGACCACGGCACAAGCTTGCGCCGCGAAAGCTTCGTTTGACTCAATCAAGTCAAGATCATCGACAGACCAGCCTGCTTTTTCCAACGCTTTGCGCGAAGCGGGAATTGGACCGGTTCCCATGATGGACGGATCGACGCCTGCAGTCGCCCATGATTTGATTTTTGCAAAAGCCTCCAATCCCCGCTTCTTCGCTTCCGACGCTCGCATCAGAATAAGAATAGCCGCACCGTCATTAATACCGGATGCCGAACCAGCTGTGACGGTCCCATCGGTTTTAAAAGCAGGCTTTAAGCCTTTGAGCGTGTCGACAGTGGTTCCCGAACGAGGGAATTCGTCCGTATCGAAAACGATATCCTGTTTTTTTACTTTTAAAGTGATCGGAACAATTTCAGTTTTGAATTTTCCTGACTTGATCGCCGCTTCGGCTTTCTGTTGCGAAGATGCAGAAAATTCATCTTGCGCATCGCGCGTGATACCATATTTGTCGGCAATATTTTCTGCCGTCATTCCCATGTGATAATTATTGAAGTAATCCCATAGGCCATCTTTTATCATTGTGTCAGCCATTGTACCGTCGCCCATTTTGACGCCGTTGCGCAAATGAATGGCGTGAGGCGCCAGACTCATATTTTCTTGGCCGCCTGCAACGACGATATCGGCATCACCGTTTAAAATCGCCTGCATACCTAGTGCCACAGAGCGAAGCCCCGAGCCGCAAACCTGATTGATCGTCATGGCTGTTTTTTCAGCAGGAATTCCAGATTTCATCGCAGTCTGGCGCGCAGGATTTTGCCCCGCAGCTGCCGTCAATACCTGACCTAAGATAACTTCATCAACCTGTTCTGGCTTAATCCCTGCGTCTTCCAGTGCTGCTTTCACGACATACGTGCCAAGCTCGACAGCACTTAAAGATGAAAGACTCCCGTTAAACGCCCCTAGAGCTGTTCTTTTCGCGGCAACAATAACAACTGAATCTTGTTCTGACATGCATATATCCCCTGCTGTAACTTCGCCTGTAATATGCACGCCAAGCGAGATAATTCAAGGCTTGGTTTTAATATTGCATTGCGAAAACAACCAGTTGCGCAAAGGCAACCAAACTTCTTTTTCTGCGTTTCTTCCAATCATCATGCTGATATGCCCGCAATCCGGTTCAATAACTTTCGCGGTTTTAATTTTTTTACCTAAAGGCCGCGCAGATGCTGGCGGTACAATTTTGTCTTTTCCTGGCACGACGATAAAGGAAGGCTTTGAAATCTCTTCCGGCCTGATTAAATTTCCTGCAACTTCCCACTCGCCCTTCATCGGCTTGTTATCGACATACCATCCCTTAACAGTATGATGAACGATGGAAGTCGGCAAATCCGATCCACCATTGACCCAATCTTCGACAGCGACGAATAACTCTGCTTCTTTACTTTTCTGGTCCATATCGGCGAAAGCCGAAAATTTACGGGCGATTAGACTTGGATCTACTCCAGCAAAAATCATCTGCAGCCATTGCGTTGGCATGTAGTCCAGATGTATCGTTTGTGGCAAACCGGCCTTCGCCCAGCTCGCTACGCTTTCGGAAAAATTTCCTTTCGCATCTTTTTTAAAATCCCAGGGTGTTGCAATAAAAATCAAATGGTCCAGAGCTTTGGGATATAATCGGTCTGTGGCCGCTAGTAATAAACCTCCCATGCAATAACCGAGACCAGCCAATGGCAAATCAGATTGAAGCTTCAGCCATTTCAGAAGCTTCTTCATTTTCTTGCCGATGGCCAGATCGACGCTGTTCAGCTCTTTATCTTTTGTCAGGTCTCCCCAATCAATCAGAAAACTTTCTATCCCCTGCCGGGCAAGCCAATTCATCAAAGACCTTTCAGGCAAAAGATCGAGAATTTCAGATCCGTTTATCATCGATGGAATGACAAGAATTCTGGCTTTGGCTTTTTTCTTCGGCGCATAATGAAAAAGGCGCAATTCTCCGTCTTGCCACACGACAGGCTTTTTTGTTTTAGGCCTTTTGAAATTATGCAATTGATAGTTACGAATTCCTGCAACGACTTTTTCCATGCTGGCCTTGACTTGCCTGCCTTCCGGTTTTTGCCAAAAAGTTTCATCAAGATTTTCATTTTTCTGAAATTGCGGATCAGCGAGCGCTGATGCTGCCAGAGACAAATGCATCACCAGAGGTTTATGTCTAGAAGCAGATTTATCCATAGATGTTATGTCTTTAGAGGTTAAAGGTTTTGCAGCGTTAACGAATTTGTGCATACTGCAATATATATTACGACTCCAATATAACAAAAAGGTGCAGCATGGCCGGAAAAAAAGGCAGCGATAAACCCGTAGTCATTAAGAAATATGCGAACCGCAGATTATATGACACAGGCCGCAGTTCCTATGTCACTCTCGACGATCTTTGCGAAATGATAAAGGACGGCTACGAGTTTGTCGTATATGACGCAAAAACCGGTGACGATTTGACACGTCAGGTTTTAACGCAAATTATTGTAGAACAGGAATCCAAAGGAGAGACCAATCTTCTGCCGGTTAATTTCCTACGCCAGTTAATCGGTTTCTATGGAAATAATGTATCTCCTCTTGTCCCGAATTATCTGGAACAGACATTTGGTATGTTCACTAAAAATCAGGACCAGTTTAAAGAACAGATGAGCAAGTCTCTAGGACCAATGATGCCTTCCATGCAGGCATTTGAAGAGATTGCCAAACAGAACATGACTATGTTTGAAAATGCCTTGAAGACATTCGGTAATTTCGGAGCCTCTTTTCAAAACCAGCCGAAAACCGGGCAAGAGCCTGAGCCGCCTGCGGAAGACGAAGAAGAGAAATAATGCCGATAAAAAAAATCCCCGCTTAATGCGGGGATTTTTTTATCTCAGCCTATTTCGATGCGGTTTTTATATTCGACATCTGACTTGCCATTCGGTCGCGTGCTTCCATGGCCAGGTCCATGGCCTCGGATTTACCTTCATGCGCCAATATAGTCATGACGTCATCTCCATAGCTGAACATGACTGATGCGGAGGTATTAGCTTTATTTCCCAGACAGGCAAATTCAAATGACTTCACTTTTTCCGAAGAAATTGTAACGTCGGATGGTACCGCGGCAAAGTCACCGTCGCAGCGGGATTTTGCACGGTCCAGATAGTCATTGACCGCAGCATCAAATCCTTTTCCGTCTTTCATCGCGCGTTGTTCCGCACTGCCGAACAGGCTGTCTGTTTTCCAGCGATAGGCACGATAAGAGTCCGCGTTTCCGGTCTCGACAGATTGCACATCCCCACGGATATTGATCCCGGCCCCTTGCAGCATGCGAATATAATCTTCGCGGGATTGGAATTTAACCGATGCGACCGGCGATACGACGGCGCTTGCCACCGGCATGACAGGTTTGGCTGTTTGTTGAGCTTGTTCAATCCCTGCAGCCGGAGCGACGGCAGCGACATTAACGGGAGCGTTTTCTGCCTCGACAGAGGCTACAGGTACCGCATTTGGATTGCGGCCTTCCAACTCGGCGATACGGCGTTGCATTTCATCAAGCTTCGCCTGTTGCATTTGCTCTGTGATCGCCGGATCGAATAGCTTGGCTTCCATGGCATCATGATCTTGCTTGCGGGCTTGCTTTTCTTGCTGGACCAACGCGGCCAGACGGCGGATTTCACGTTGGGATTCCTGGTAACGTTTGGTCGCCTGCTCAAGATCCCAGCTGTTTCCACCGGCGCTTGCTGTTATTACTTTATCAAGCTGCTGTTTAAGGGTCTCATTTTCCAAACGTGCAGATTCAAGCTGTGTCTGCAGATGTTTCACGGCTTCAGAGTCTTCAATAGGCGCAGATCTCACCGTCGCCAATTGTTGTTTTAGAGCAGAATTTTCACCCTGCAATGCCGATATTTGCTCGGAATTATCTACAGCGACAGGCTTGGCGGCAACTGCCGCTTGCAAAGCCGTGATTTGCTGTTTCAGACTTTCGTTCTCTTTGACGGCAGTCTGGTCGATAACGGGCGCTGCCGGCATTTGCGCAAGCTTAGCCTGAGCCTGAGCGACATTGGCATTCGCCGTATCGAGCTGGGCTTTCATCTCAGCATTTTGTTTTTGAAGTGTTGCAACTTGTTCAGCTGCGGTCGTTCCCTGCGCGGCTTTCGTTTGCAATTGTGCCGTCAAAGCGTTCGACGTGCCAAGTTGAGCCTTTAAATCGGCGTTCTCTTTTTGGAGCATCGCCAATTGCTCGGTAACTGCATTTCCTTGAGCAACTTTCGTTTGAAGTTGGGCAATTGTTGAATTCGCAGCATCGAGCTGAACTTTCATGTCGGCTGATTGCTTCTGAAGCACCGCTACTTGTTCGGCTGCTGATGATCCTTGCGCTGCCTTGGTCTGCAACTGAGCTATCGTCGAATTCGCTGCATCGAGCTGAGCTTTCATATCTGCCGATTGTTTCTGAAGTACAGAAACCTGTTCCGCTGCAGCACTGCCTTGAGCTGCTTTGGCCTGCAATTGAGCTACTGTACCGTTTGCCGCATCGAGTTGAGCCTTCATGGCCGTAGATTGACCTTGCAAAGCAGAAAGCTGCTCTGTCGCCGCATTTCCTTGCGCTACTTTTGCTTGAAGCTGGCCAATTGTCGCGTTTGCCGCATCCAGTTGGATCTTTGCATCTGTATTTTGCTTCTGCATCAGGGAAAGCTCTCCGGCCATCTGGGCTGACTGGCCATTCTTCATCTGAAGATCCGCGATATTCTTTGTCGCTGCTTCGATTTGCAATTTCATATCCGCATTTTGCTTTTGCAGAATAGCAAGTTGCTCGGAAGCACCTGCACTTTGTGACGCTTTAGCCTGCAACTGCGCTACATTTTGATTGGCGGTGGAAAGCTGTGTTTTAATATCGGCATTTTCTTTTTGAATATTTGCCAGTTGTTGCTGCGCAGCCTGGCCTTCTTTTTGCTGCTGCATCAAAGATTGATTCAATGCCTGCGCAGTCGCCAGTTCTGCTTTTATGCGGCTAAGCTCCTGAGACGTGCTTCCTGCGACAGTCTGCTGTGCCCGTAATGCCTGATTTTCCTGTTTCAAGCGCGTATTCTCAGACTCAAGGCCTGCCGTTGCTCCGCTGGCAGGCTCGATTGCGCGCATCGGTTTGGCATCCGGATGAGCGATCATGGTCGGGACTTGAGCCGAAGCGACTTTTTGAACCGGAGCAGCAGCCGGTTCCACACTTGGCGAGCTTGGCGCAGCAGAGGCCATAACTGAGGATTTTTTACCGCCTATACAATCGGAAAGTTCATCCGCAGCCGAGGCAAATTTCGATGGTGCATAGCTGAAAGATTTGCCGTTGGTTTCGACATCCATTTTTCCGGATGATTTAACGGCATCGATGAAAGATCCCTCTCCCAAACCTATAACAACCACTTTATCGGATGTCGGTGCCACGTTGAATGTACGCGCCTCGCCGTTACCCGGGCGGAGCGTCAAAGTCGTCTGTCCGACTTGGGGAAATTGAGGACGCGCAAAATCGAACGCAACTGAATATTGACCAGTTGAATTTTTAGCAAATGTCACGATAGTGTTATCGGAATATTTCTGCGCCATCGTGCAATAATTGCCCGAAGCCGCGCTCGCGACGCGATTGATTGTCCAGGCTGTCTGTGCCTGCGATGTTTCGGCTTGGGCAGAAATGGAAGTTGTCGCTAAAAGCGCTAAAGTCAAAAATCCTAGCGTAGTATTTGAACGGGCCATACGGCATCCCCTTGTCTGATCTATTTGTCCCATAAAGAATCCCAGAGCAGGAATCTTTAAGTGTTTATGTATAAAGGAGCGCGACGGTTTTTCGCAAGCTTTATCCGGCCTTGTCGGTCTTTATAACCAGAACTTTTTCACCTGAAACGGGGTTTTTATAAAGTTGCCCTACAGGACGTAGACTTTTCGTCTCATACCGTGAAAGGATTTCACCAACCGCATGCTCAAAACTGCCTTTTTCATTATATGTCTGGGGAAGTGCGAAATTGTTGCTGCTTTGCCAGACCAAAGTTGCCCCTTCACTTTCGGCCCATGCATGCAATACCGCCTGCAAAGACGCTCCACTTGTCCCAAACCACGATTTGTTGTCTGGAGCATCGGATAAAGGTTCGGCGACTTGCGCATCGTCAGCCAAAGCAGCGATTGATGCCGTCATTTCAGGCATATCGTCCTCGAATTTCATTTTTAAGGTGCCTGAATCCTGCGCCATTAGTTTTGTAACCGCTTCGTTAAATTTCCCCACATAGGAAAATTCTTTTGAAATCTTGGGAGATTCGGCCGCGGTCCAAATGAAATCAGTTTGCTCACGATCCGCCCATCTGGCGAGGACATCTTTTAAAAGCTCACCCTGACGCGCGCGCCATGTGTCAATTCGTTCTGCCGGAACTGGAATTGTCGGTACGGGGGGCGGGACAGGCTTGCCTTCGACAATCAGGGCTGGCTTGCTTTCCAGTGGCACAGGTTCGGGCATGGCTTTAAGTTCTTGCGCCGGCGGCAACGGAACATTTTGAATTTCTTTTTTCTCAAGACTCACGGGCGGCGGACCATCGATGATTTCCAGAGATTTTTTCTTGGTTACAATAATCGGGGCAGACGGTTTTTGATCCGTCATTTCAAAATAATCATCTCCCATTTTATATTTTTTCTTAATATCTTCCGGCACATAGCGGTCATTCATAATTTCAAGCGATGGCTTGATCATCGGCTTAACGCGGCGCGGGGCTTTTGAAACAGGTGCAGGAGAGGAAATAGCAGGCTGATCGGACGTCACTTTGCCGGTAATGTCCTTTAGACTGAAACCGGCTTCGGCCGAAGCGGGAATAAGCAGTAACGCAAGAGTAGCAAAAATCTTCTTCATCTCATTATTCCTTAATCTATATCCGAAACATCTCCAGCAACTTTTTGCGCCAATGAAGCGTGGAGATAATCATCGAGGTCGCCATCGAGAACTTTATCGGAATCCGTACGCTCCACTCCCGTGCGTAAATCTTTTATCATTTGATATGGCTGAAGGACGTAGGAACGTATCTGGTGCCCCCAACCGATATCACTTTTATTATCGTATTGACTGTTGCTGGCGGCTTCACGCTTCCTCATTTCAAGATCGTATAGCTTGGCGCGTAACATATTCATCGCGGCTGCGCGGTTTTTATGTTGCGAGCGGTCATTCTGGCATGCGACGATAATATTCGTGGGAATATGGGTAATACGCACGGCTGAGTCCGTCCGGTTAACGTGCTGCCCACCTGCGCCACTCGCGCGATATGTATCTATCTTAAGGTCTTTATCCAGAATTTCGATATTGATAGTTTCATCGATCACGGGCGTAACCGTGACGGACGCAAAACTCGTGTGTCGACGCGCATTTGAATCGAATGGTGAAATACGAACGAGGCGATGGACGCCGGTTTCGCTTTTCAGCCAGCCATAGGCCTGATGCCCGCTGATCTGCAAAGTCGCTGATTTAATGCCCGCTTCTTCGCCGTCATGACGGTCAAGAACTTCGACTTTATATCCGTGCTGATCGGCCCAGCGGCTATACATGCGCAAGATGATACCGGCCCAATCCGCCGCTTCCGTTCCGCCTGCTCCTGAATTGACTTCTAAAAACGCATCCTTGTCGTCGGCTTCACCGGAAAGTAGCGATTGCAATTGCATCTTCGCTGCTTCCTTTTGAAGTCCGGCTAAAGAATTCTCTGCTTCCTTAACAATATCAGGCTCGTTCTCAAGCTCCCCGAGCTCAATCAGTCCGAGCGCATCGGATAGTTCATTTTCAACCTTGCGGACAGAAGCGATATTTTGCTCGAGTTTGTTTTTCTCGCGCATCAGCCCTTGGGCTTTTTCGGGATTGTTCCAGAGATTAGGATCTTCGGAGAGAGCGTTCAGCTCTTCAAGGCGCAGAAGGGAATTTTCCCAGTCAAAGATGCCTCCGTAAAAGGCTTACGGCGTATTCGATTTCTTTGACAACGGATTCCAATTCTGCGCGCATGACGATCTCTATTTAAAACTGCTTATTAAGCAGCCTGTTCCATCTGCTCTTCTTCAGCCATCAGGGATAGCTTGAAGTTGATCAAGGTTTCAACCAGTTCTTTCAGGTTTTCCGGTGTTGTTTGCGCCGTGATCAGGCTTTCTGAGATAACAGGTGTATTATCCGACCACGCCGCGCCTGCCGCAACAGCTGCTTCCTTACAAGCCTCCGGTCCTGTTACGAGATAGCCACTGACCAGCCCAGTCATCGACAGAAGATTGACCGCGTCTCCAGTGGCCATGATAGGCTTGTGCGCAGCCATGAAACCGCCGATGAAGCGGCGTGTATGCGCAGTCAGTTTCAACTTATCAAGTGAACGTTGTCCGCCCGGGATAACGAGGATATCGAAATCAGCCGCCAGAGCGTCGGAAAGCTGGCAATCCACTGCGAAATAGTGGCCCCAGCCATTTCCCTGCCAGCCATTTGCAAGACCGTTTTCAACGCTGATTATTTTCGGGTAAGCGCCGGCTTCCATCATGCCGCGCTGGAATGTCGTCATTTCGTTTTCGTTGAATCCGTTGGCGACGAGGATTGCCGCTTTCATGCCTGCAAGTGGTTTCTGCATGCTCATTTTCTCTCCTTTTGAGGTTATTGTTTTTTTGTTTTCATTGCGTCTTGAATGAAGCGCCCGCTGATGTTTCCGCCGTTATTTATGAAAAGCATAGCGCGGGGTGGGGCGAATATTGTTCAATGCAGGTTTAAAGTCAAGAAAATAAGAAGCTAATATATCAGTTATGCAACTAAATCATAAGGATAATCACGGTTTAAGCTTGTATTTCCATTCCGTGAGTTACATGCCTAGGTACCTCTTTGAATTTTTTTGATTAGAATTCAAAAAATATATTACTTGCAACCTATCAACTATCTACAATATAATAGTTATTGGAAGATAATATATTGCATTGCAAGGACTTAGGCTTGATAAGCTAATGCAATCTTAATATTGAGCGGCATTTAGTTAAAATGCAATATATTTTCCATAACCAAATATTTACGCCTTTTAGCTACTCTAGGGAGATGATTCTTAGAGGAAGCTGTTTTGTCATTATCTGATTTAAATGCCATACAATTGAATGCCGACGACCGCTTGGATGAAAATTCACCGCTCAAGCTTGTGCGAAATCCAACTGATTCTACGGCTCCCTCTTCTCCTGAATTAAAACTCGTTTCAAATATCGACGAAGAAAAACAAGAAGCTCTCGAATTTGAAAAAGCCGGTGGTGTTTCCGCCCTGCTGACGCAGGCTTTTTACGGTAACATCACAGCAGGACATGTGCCTGAATGGATTAAGGAAGCTATTGAGGCGCAAGCCAACCGTCTTCAACAAACGCCGGACGGCGGTTTTTCAAAAGGCATGGGTGGCTCACTAGGTAAAAAGACAAAAGAAGAGGAAGCGGAAGAAAATAGCCAGAAAGCTGCGGAATGGTTCGAAGATCATATGGATCGCGTTGAGCAGGAGCAAAAAAAGCTTGAGGAATGGCGAGCCAAATCCATTGATGTCGGTAATGGCGTCAAAATGACAGGCGAAGAGATTGAAACCGTTTTAGAGCTTCTCGGCACAAGGGAAGGTAAACAAAAATTTCTAGATGCGTTCAAAAAGAAAACCGGGGCGAATGACGACAAGGCGAATAAAGCGTTTAATGATTATGAACGCTATTTACAGCTATTGAAAGCCCGTGAGATAGGCAGGGATTTATCTACTGAGGATCAGAAATTTTTAAAAGACTTTCCAAAAACAGAGGATGGGAAACATACTATTCAATTAGGAGAAAGACTATCTAAATATAGCACAGAACTTTCTCAACAGTCAGACAACGTATCTAAGGTTGCCGCGATAACACCTGTATCTTATTCAAGGGAAGCGGGGCCTACTATCACACCAAAATTTAATGAGAACGCTACTGCAAATATAAATTCTTCAGAAATAAAAATTCTGGCTGAACTTAAGCAGGATAATATCCCGGCATCAAAACCATCGGAATCTTTGGGAATTGATTTTGGCTAATCTTATTTTGGAGAAAAAGCCGCAGTTTGAACAGGACGGTCCAAAATAGCCAAAGCTTCTTTAGAATATTTAAGTTCAACGAAGCCAGCTTGAGCTGTAACTTTTGGCGTATTGCCCGAAAACAACATAATGCCATCACTTTGAGAATAATTTCCGCCGACAGTCATGATAGTATTTGTTAATTGACCTTGTTCGTTATGTACATTTCCTTGTAAGTAAACACTTTCGCCATTTTTTTGGCCGGCCTTTAAAGCCTCTGTAAGAACCTGGCCCCTGAAGGCAGAGGGAGACATTGCTTTTCTGGCATCGTAAAGTCTTACATCACTTAATTTCATCACGACACAAAATGAAGTAGAAGCTTCAGAAGAAGGTCGATTTCCTTCAACTAGATACCCTTGTCCGTTAGAATTTGCAGTAAATAATTGAGCTGGATGGCCTGCTGCCAGTCTATCAGCTTTTAGCAAAGGTTTTTGAGCTTCAGTCTTCATGGCAGTTGATATCTCAGCAGGCGTATAGCCGCACTTTAATTCCAAAGCTTCAGCCTGAGTTGCAGAAAAAACCGCAGCAAGGCCTGCTGCAAATGCCATTGTTTTTGAAAGTGCCATCTCAATCCCCGAGAAGAATAAATTAAATGTGCTTTACACAGTGCCGTTTGTCCGACACACCCCTAATTTAATGAATTGTTAACTGTTATACACAAATTCCAAACTTAACGCAAATATTCGATACGCCCTGGGTTAGATTTTATTTGATAAACATAAATCGGAATCTTCATGAATACATCTGTATGCATGATTTTTAAAGGTTCCCAGTCCGGAATAGCAAAAGCGTTCGATATTATAAGGCTTCCGGACTTTAATTTCGCCAGTTGAGGCTTAAGTTTTTCCATGTGCCACGGCGATAAATAGCAAATAACCGCATCAAAACCGCTTAAATCATCCTCAAAAAAGCTTTTTCTGACAATTTTTATATCCTTAAATGACAAAATCGCCCGTATTTTAGAGAAAATCCACGGAAATAGTGAAATTTCATAGCCGATAACGCTGGATTCCGAAAAATTTTTAGCCAAAACAAGATTAATTCCACCCCACCCGCAGCCTAATTCAGCAAACTTATACGGTTTAGCCGTATCAAGCCGCGTTTTAAGTTCTTGGATAATGGCTTTACGGACCCACGGCAATGTCGGGGCCGGTGAAATCCGCGCCCGCCTTTCATAAAACATCGATGTCAGGCACACGATCAGGAAAGATACGAGTATTAAGCCCGATACGATTTCAATTCCGGTCATCTATTCTATGGTAAGGCTTTGTGAATAGTTCAGCTCACCCCTTGCAAACTTACTTTACAAAATTTATCTCTGCATTATAACCCTTTGATCTGTATATATTTCGAAGAAAAACAATTTTAGGAGCGGTTCTCGATGAAAATGGTTCGTGGTCTCATGCTGGTAGCAGTAGCGCTTTCGCTCTCTGCCTGTGGATTCAAAAGCAAATCCGAAGTTGGCGCATTGAATGAAGCGCAAGCGGTCGGTTCTCCCTTCACTCAATCCCTGACGACGGAATACCGTAATTTTTCCAATGATCTTCAGAATAATAAAATGGATTATGCAGACGCGCTTCATTTTGCCCGTAAAGGCCTGGCTGCAGCTGCCGGTGAAGTCGTATTGCCCGAGCCGATCTCCGATTGGAATCTCAAGCCTAACCATATTGATGAATTGTCTCCTGCCCGCGCCGGCCTGATTGCCGCTCTTGATCGCGGTGGCCGCGAACAGCAACCGCAAATCGCCGCTATCGCACAAGCCCGTTTCGATTGCTGGATTGAGCGTCAGGAAGCGGATTGGGGAGCAACGAATATTCCATGTAAAAACCAATTCATGGATGCTTTGAACAAGCTAGGCGGTGTTCCTGCCGTTCCTCCGGAAAGCGTGATGCCGCCGATCGGCGCACAAGCTCCAACCGGCCCGCTTTCCGTTGAAGACGCAAAATATCTGGTCTTCTTCGACTTCGATAAATCGACAATTGATGCTTCCGGTCAAAGCGTTGTCGAAGCGATTGCCGCCGAAGCCGCAAAACAAAATCTTTCTGCCGTTAACATCGTCGGACACGCCGATAAATCCGGTAGCGAGAAATACAACCAGCGTCTCGGTCTGAAACGCGCAAATGCTGTCCGTGAAGCGTTACAGGCCCGCGGCGTCAATGCCCGTCTTTTGAGAGTTGAATCCATGGGCGAAAGCGCCCCGATGGTTCCGACACCGGATGGCGTACGCGAACCGGGCAACCGCCGCGCGGAAATTACTTTCAGCAAGTAATTCGATACAAACACAAAAAAGCCGGATCTCTGATCCGGCTTTTTTATTTGCGGTATCTATATTTCGTCGGGTTTAAAATCAAAATGCCGGTTGCAGAATTCACATGTCATCGTGATCTTCCCATCGACAGCCGCATCTCTTTTCTCGTCACCCGATAGACTGCTCAAAATATTCTGCAGCTTTTCCGGCGTGCACCGGCAACCTTTAGTCAGTTTTTCTTCCGGAAATACCCGAACGCCTTCTTCATGGAAAAGGCGGAATAGCAACGTGTCATCTGACAAGCGCGGATCGAGCAGTTCTTCTTCCTTGCACGTCTCAAGAAGAATGGACGCGCGCAGCCAATTCTCTGCAACCGGTTTCGCATCCTGCGGAATCTTTTCGTGATCCGGCATGTGCTGAAGCATGATCGCCCCTGCCCGCCAGTTGCCGTTCTCATCGCGCCGTGTCGCCAGATTAATGGCGGTATTGATCTGCTCGCTTTGCGCAAAATAATGCTGAATGCTGCTTTTTAAGGAATCGCCCTGTAATTCAACAATGCCTTGGTACCGCTCGGCATATTCCCCCTGATCCACTGTGAAAGCCAGATAGCCATCGCCCATCAATTCTTTGACCGTATAGTGATCCTTGACGGGCAAACGTTCAAATGCTTCGGGATCGTATCCTGCCGTGCCACGTACTTCGTTTTTCGACGTCATATCCGACACGACGCGTCTGACGATTCCATCGCCTTGAGCCTGAAGAATAAACACGCCCTCATATTTCAGCATCGAGCCAAGTAAAAGAGAAAGCGTTACAGCTTCTGCCAGCAAAGCTTCGACCGCAGGCGGAAACTCGTGGGGCTTGATGATATCGTTTAATACTTTTCCTACACGGATAATACGTCCGCGCAGATTGGCATTCTCAAGATGAAAAGTCTGGATGTGGCTGTCATCCGGCAAAGGAAAAGCGACGACTGCCGGTTCTTCTGCTTTTGTAGGCTCGAATTCGTTATCAGGATTATCTGGCATTATGATTTTGTTTTATATCCGGTTTTGAGCATCCACCAGGCAAGCCCGAGCAGAATAACATTGCTGAGAGTTAAAATAGCCAGCCCCATTGATAAGCTCGCTTCAGGCGTTCCGATAAACCCCGCCCTGAAACCGTCGATAATGTAGAAAAAAGGGTTGTAGAGAGCGATCTTCTGCCAGAACAACGGCAAGGCGGTCAGCGCATAAAACGTACCGGACAAGAAAGTCAGGGGCGTTACGATGAAATTGGTTATTGAGGCTAAATGATCGAATTTTTCCGCCCATAATCCGCCGACAATGCCAAGCGCGCCCATCATCATGTTCCCTAAAATAGCGTAACTGATAACAAGTTCAGGTCTTTCCATTGGCAGACCTAAAAAGACAACCATCACGAAAATGCCTAGAAAGCCGATCAGGCAAGCTCGGATCAAAGCGCCAATGATGTAACCTAACAAAATCTCAGTCGCCGAAAGCGGCGGCATCAATAAATCGACAATGTTGCCCTGTACCTTGGCAATAATCAGGGAAGACGAGGAATTCGAAAAAGAGTTTTGAATCATTGTCATCATCAAAAGCCCAGGTGCCAAAAACTGCATATATGGTACGCCGAAAACAATCCGCTCACCCCCTATTGAGATGGAGAATACGGTAAAAAACAGAGCCAGCGTAATGAGCGGCGCAAAAATGGTCTGGAAATAGACATTCATAAAACGTCCCACTTCCTTGTAAATTAGGGTTTTCAATCCAATCCAGTTAAAAGAGCCCATAATTCTGGGTTGGATTTGCGCGTTGAGGTCTGACATAATCAATCTTTCTGTGAAGCCAAAAGGCCCGATAATCTGGAATTAGCACGACATGGACGAAGAGGCAATTAGCATATCCGACCCTTCTTTCAAGCCTTCCGCGAAGAAGCAAAAAATCCCGAAAAAAATAACTGAAACCTACCTTACAAATTCAGGCAAATTCTATCTGGAGCGGTTTCCTGCCTCTACCGAACAATTTCGCCAGGTCATGACCCGGAAAATCCGCAAATCCTGCAAGGCTCATCCCGATCAGGCATTTGAAAACTGCCTTGCTTACCTCGAAACAGTGATCGCGAAATTTCAATCTTTAGGGTTTCTGAATGACGAAGGCTATGCCATGGGGTTAAGCCGGTCATTGAGAAATCGTGGCTGGCCACGAAACCGTATTGTGATGAGATTAAAAGAAAAAGGTATCGCTCCAGATCTTATTGAAAGTGCAGTCCCGCTCGCAGAAGCCGGAGATAATTTACAGGACGCTATTGTCTGGATGAAGCGAAAAAAACTCGGTCCTTTCGCGAACAAGGAAAAAGAATTTGAAAAATCTCTTGCCTCACTCGCACGCGCCGGCTTTGATTATAATTCCGCATCAAAGGCATTGCAGATGGATAAAGAAGACGCGGAAGAATTATTGAATGCGCGCCGCAGGGAATATTAGGGAAGCCGTGGTCCCAATTCCTTTTTGTGAAAGAATTTCAAGTTTGCCGCCATGCAATTTCAAAAGTGAATGAACGAGACTCAAGCCAAGTCCTGCCCCGCCCGTGCCTTTATCCAGACGACCGTCTACAAGGCCAAAAGGCTTTGTCGCGCGATCAATTTGTTCCTGGCTCAAGCCAACACCAGTATCAGTGACGGATATTTTTAAATTACCCGAACTTTCATGCTCCGCGCTTATTGTAATTCTTCCGCCGACAGGCGTAAATTTTGCCGCGTTGGATAACAGATTGAGAAGCATCTGTTTAACGGCGACTTCTTCCGCGATCATCTTCGGCAATTTATCTGAAACGTTATCAATGACGGTCAGGTTATTTTGATTGATTTTGCTTTTGCTAAGATCGAGGCAGATTGTCACGATCTTTCTTATATCGACCATGCTTTCGTTAAGTTCACGCTCTCCTGCATCTATTCTTGAAATATCAAGGATCTGATTGATGATGCCCAGAAGATGTTTTCCACTATCGTAGATATTCCCGGCATATTCCGTGTATGATTTTGGTTCTATCGGGCCAAAGACTTCATTCTTTATAATTTCCGAGAAACCAATAATTGAGTTAAGCGGCGTACGAAGCTCGTGGCTGATATTGGCAAGAAATTCTGATTTTGCACGGCTGGCCATATCCGAATGCATCTTTGCTTCTTTAAGCTGGACCTCGCCTTCTTTGCGTTGCGTAATATCTTCAATACTGCCTTCATAATACAAGACATTTGAAAAGCCATCCAACACGGCGCGGAAATTCTCGCGAACCCATATTTCCTCGCCGCCTTTACGCTTGGCCTTTGTTTCATAAAACGATGAATCCAGAGAGCCGGAAGAATGGCTTCGTAAAAATTGCGCCCTTTCTTGCGGGTTCACGAATAATTCTTCATGCGCATTACGGATATTATAAACCATATCATCCGGGGTATCGTAACCGAATATACGTGCCAAGGCCGGGTTTGCAGATAAAAACTGACCTTCAGGCGTCAGTTGGTAGATCCCGCCCGCCGCATTTTCCCAGATCGTCTTATATTTCCGCTCTGCTTCGTTCAGGGCTTTTTCTGCCCTTTGACGCTCCTCGATATCGGTAAAGCTTCCCATGACGCGAAGATTACGCGCTTCATCCTGACGTAACATTGAAACAACCATTTCAACCGATCTAAATGTTCCTTCGATCGTTCGCAATTTTGTCAATGCCCGATAAGCCGTTTTCTGTCCTTTGGCAAGCAGCGCTATGTTTTGTTTTTGCTCTTCCTGATCCGGCGGATAGATCATCTCGAAAAGATCGCGCCCCATGGAAGTTTCAAGATCAAATCCGGTAATCTTCGTCCACGCCTCGTTTAAGAACATGATATTCCCGTTCGGCAGTACTTCAAATATGGCATCGCTGATCGCGTTAATGATCGCGTGATTTTCGCGCTCGGATTTTCTTAACGTTTGGAAAAGTTTTTCCCTTTCCCTTATCTGGTCATTAAGTTCATCATTCTTTTCCTCCAAATCTGAATTGACTTGAGAAAGAATTTTCGATTTCCTGAAATTATTTGAAACGTAGAACCATAGAATAGTTGTTACGATAATTCCAAATCCTGCAATCAACCAAGGAAGAAATTCAAGAACGCTATTGCTGCTCTTTTTAAATATAACCTGAACTTTTATCGGCTTGTTTGCGAACTTAACTTCAAAATCATACTGGAACTTCTGACCGATCGAAATCATATCTCCTTGAGTATCTTCAAGAAAATAAAGTATGGCTTTGTTCGAGTTATCCCAGAAAATAGTCTTCGAAACGTAATTAGGTGAAAGGATCTGCTCTCGGCTTAATATTTTATCGATTGCCGAAAATCCTGCCAGATAGCCGATTGTCTGCTTTTGGGTATCCTTTATAGCCCTTACCAAAGCAAAACCTCTGGTCTGGACAATCCCCTTGTCTTCATACATTCCCGATTTAGTTGCCTCGGAAACATGCAAAAAATTATCTGGCTGCGTTTTGGCTTGATTAAGGATGGCAGAAACAACCGAAGGCTTTACGATCTTGCCATGGCCGCTGAAATTTCCATCTTTTAAATCGAGGGATTGTGAAGGGCTTTTAACCGGAATCCACAATATGGCATCGAAGTTTTTTGTATTGATGCGCGCCGTTACCGGGCTTTCAACAAAATCTCCTGAGCTATTTAAAGAATAGTTTTGAAAAGACGATGCGAAATCGTTCATCGTGTCATGGAAATCTTTTACCTTTTCTATAACGATCTGCTTTGCACTGACACCTGATTGCAGATAGTCGTTTCGCAATATCTGGGTAATAAAAAGCTGGACCGTCCAGAAAGAAGCGACTGTCAGGATAATGCCGTTGGTCAGTACCATGATATGAACCATGTGGTCTTTCAACCAGGTCCAAATCTCGTGCTTCGGTTTTTCAGCTTTGTTTCTGTTATTTATAGTCATCTTGGCCATTTTATCGATCACAGCCTTAATTTGCCTGAAGAGCGTTAAGTATCTGCTAATATTACTTTTTTCATAAAATAAAAACCCTCCTTTATTGTACTTCCTTGGTTATAAGTGATATGTTCGTTTAAGATTTTTTTAACAATCAAGCTATGGAGCTTCTTATGATGACTAAAAATCCTTTCTTCGATAACTGGCTGAAAGTTGATTTTACTAAATCCGTTCCCGGATTTGGTAGCGCTCCCGTTGATATGAAGAACATCATGGAATCAAGCCGTAAAACGTTTCAGGCGATTACCGAAGCTCAACAGGTCGCTATCGAGAGCATGCAAACAATTGCGCAACGCCAGGGCGAACTTCTTTCTCAATTCGTTCAAGACCAATCTGCGATTGCCCGCGACATAGCAAATGAAGGTACGCCGGAAGAGAAAATCGCCCGTTCGGCGGAAATGTTCAGCAAGGCTTATGAGAAAACTATTTCCAGCTCTCGTGAAGTCGCCGACCTTTTAAATAAATCAACGCGCGAAGCCAGCGATATCATAAATAATCGCGTTAAAGGCGCATTGAATGAATTAAAAACTACAGTGGAAGAGAATCCAGTAACAAACAAAGCCGCTTGATTCAGTTAAAAAAATTACGGATGGGAACCGGCAACGGTTTCCATCCTTTTTTATAGAGAAAACATGACGATAAGTTACGACGATTTTCTAAAAGTAGATATTCGCATCGGCACGATAATCGAAGTCGCCGAATTTCCTGAAGCTCGCCGCCCTGCCTATAAACTCAAGATAGATTTTGGTCAAGAAATAGGCATTAAAAGATCGTCAGCCCAGATTACAGCTTTGTATAAAGCTGCTGATCTTGTGGGAAAACAGATTCAGGCGGTAGTAAATTTCCCGCCAAAGCAAGTCGGAAAATTCATGTCGGAAGTTCTGGTTCTCGGTGTTTCAGACAATGAAGGAAATATTGTCATCTTGCAGCCGCAAAATCGGGTTCCAAATGGACAGCGCTTGCACTAAACGGGTAAGTTGATAATAGCTTTTACACCGCCATGGCGACTTTCTTCCAGCCATAGTTGCCCGCCATGAGAATGAACGATATCCCTTGAGATGGGCAAACCCAATCCGACGCCGCCGGTTGCGGCATTGCGTGATGTGTCAGCGCGGAAAAACGGCTTGAAAACATCTTCCCTTAAATTCTCCGGAACACCCGCTCCGTTATCTTCAATTGAAATAACAATTTCATCATTTTCGCGGAAAGCTTCGACCCATATTTTATCTGCGTACTTCTCTGCATTTGAAATCAGATTTTGAAGAACGCGCGAGAAAGCGACAGGTCGCAATGAAATGTATAAATCGCCAGTCATATCGACCTCGACAGTTTTGCCATGACGCTGCGCTATATTCACCTGCCTGGCAATTAACTCTTTCAGGTCAATCCTATCGACCGGCTCCCTGCCCTCGCCACGAACGAACTCAAGATAGGAATTGATCATGCGCTCCATGTCATTGACGTCTTCTTTCAATGCTTCGGCATCCGTCGCTTCCGGCAGCATCGAGAGCCCCAACTTCAATCTGGTCAACGGCGTTCGCAAATCGTGGGAAATACCCGCCAGCATCGTCGTCCTTTGCTCAATTTGACGACGAATACGCTCATGCATGCTGATAAAAGCCCGCGCGGCGGATCTGACTTCACGCGCGCCTTCCGGTTTAAAGCTCGGTATATCCCGCCCCATTCCAAGACGTTCTGCCGCAATCGCCAGTCTGTGAATAGGCCGTATCTGGTTACGCATGAAAATCACGGCAATTGTGAACAGGACCAGTGAAGATCCTATCATCCAGAGCAGGAAAATATAGGCCGACGTAGAGAAAAGCCTGCGTTCTAATACATAAACATGAAATACACCCCATGGCATCTGAATACTGATATCCGCCCATTTATCTTCTGGTCCGAAGGAAAGATAGAATGGCCGGCCGACATATTTTTCAAGTTGGTAAGAAAGAGCCTCGGCCGATAAAGGCTCCCATGTTCCTGATGTTTCGACACCTGGACTGATCCGTCTTCCCGGTTCAGCCGTAATAAGCAGGTCCAATTTTTTTTCGCCCAGTATCCGAAGGCTGGCTAGAAGGTTCGGATCGTATTGATCGCCCATCATATCGGCGAATATCCCGATTTCCCCGGCTACGGCAAAGGCCATTCTTGAGGCCACCTTCCGCCAATGATTGTCGACGAAAACAATCGTCACGACAATCTGAAACAGTAATACCGGAACGACGATAATCAGCAGCGATCTTGCGAATAGCGTTCTGGGCAGTATTTTTCTGAGCCAATACCAGAGATTAAGATATTTGAATCTGAACTTCACAATTCTTTACCAACTCTAAGCATGTATCCCTGCCCGCGAATGGTTTGCAGATAACGCGGAGCGCGGCTGTCATCTTCGATTTTGCGTCGCAGCCTTGTTACCTGTACGTCAATAGTGCGGTCGTTGCCATCCAGCCCACACAACCGGGCAAGCTCCTCCCGACTTAAAATACGTCCGGCTTGCGTTGCCAGGATCTCAAGTAAATTTCCTTCGACAGAGGTTAGACGTATGGTTTCGTCGGAATTCTGCAATTCCTTAAGCGCGGAATCGTAAAACCATTTGCCGAGCTGAAAACCCGCCTTTGTATCAAGCTTCTCCGGCCTGCGCCGTAAGATGGCTCTCAATCGCAAGAGTAATTCTTTTGGCTCGAAGGGCTTGGCAAGATAATCGTCCGCCCCTGTCTCAAGCCCCAATATGCGGTCGGTTGCCTCACCTAAAGCGGTAAGAAGCAGGATTGGAATATCGGATGACTTGCGAATATCCGTCGTGAATTGCAATCCCGTCCGTCCGGGCATCATGACATCGACGATTAGAACATCAAAAAAAGCATGCTTAAGGATTTCATCCGCATGATCGGCATCACGCGCGGTCGCAACAACAAATTGATTTTCTTTCAGGTAACGCGACAAAAGCGTTCTGATCCTGTCATCATCGTCGATTATCAGGACATGCGGTTTTTTACCATCGGCAAAGAGAGAGGTTTCGGCCATGCAATATTTATATCATCTTGTCTTGCAAAGATGAATTACTTATCATACGGGCCTTAACCTAAATCAAGGCTGGCTTATATGACACTCATTCCTTTCGACGACCGCGATGGCTTTATCTGGTTTGACGGCAAACTGGTTCCTTGGCGCGAAGCGAAAATCCATGTCATGAGCCACGGGCTTCATTATGGAAGCGGCGTTTTTGAGGGTGAACGCTGTTACAACGGAAAAATCTTTAAAAGCACCGAGCATTCACAGCGCTTGATCGATTCCGCCAGGATGCTCGGCATGGAAGTTCCCTATACGGTTGAAGAAATTAACTCGGCTAAAATAGAAACTCTTAAAGCCAATAATATGACCGATGCCTATGTCCGGCCTGTCGCCTGGCGCGGGTCGGAGCAAATGGGGATCGCCGCCCGTCTGACAAAAACCCACATGGCGATAGCCGTATGGGACTGGCCGAGTTATTTTTCGCCGGAACTTCTCGAAAAAGGTATCTCTTTGATAACCTCGCGCTGGAAAAAGCCCTCGCCTGAAACAGCCCCTTGCCATGCCAAAGCCGCCGGGCTCTATATGATCAACACCATGTCCAAACACGAAGCCGAAGACGCCGGATATACCGATGCCCTCATGCTCGACTATCGCGGTTACCCCGTTGAAGCCACAGGCGCGAACCTGTTCCGCATCAAGGGCAAAACTATTCGCACACCAAAACCTGATTGTTTTCTGAACGGCATCACCCGCCTTACCGTCATCGACCTGGCCCGCTCGCTCGGCTATACGGTTGAAGAAGACACGATCACTATGGAAGATTTATTATCTGCTGATGAAGTCTTCGTTACCGGGACGGCGGCGGAAGTCACGGCTGTCGGTAAAATCGATAAGACCACATATTCGGTTGGACAGGTTACGCGTCATATCCGCGAAGAATATGCCAAGCTGGTTAGAGCTTAACTAAAATTTGTCCACAGAGAATGCAGCAACTTCCATTCTGATACTGTCAGGCGTTCGCACAACCTTATTTCCCCGCGCTTTGGCAGAGCGCATCACGCGCTCAAATGCTTGCTGCAAAGCCAGACCTGTGTCATTTCCTTTAGGCCAGACCATATCCGTGCCTCCCATTACTTCAAGTAAATGCCGTGCGGATATGTCTTCCTGTGCAATGCTGATCTGCCCTAACGCGTTCACATTAAATACAATATCGCAGCTCACTTTCTCCAGATAATCACTTCCCTTTTGAGCAGAAGCCGCTACCCGCGCATTATGCGCGGCCTCCATTTTAGATATATAGCTACTCATCAAACCCTCTTATTTTTCAAATCATTAGCACGCAATATTTTATTTCGACACAAAAAAACCTCCCGCTGGAGGGGAGGCTTTTTCAGAAAGAAGTTGAGATTATTTCTTACTGTTCGCCTCAATGCGAGCCGCATAAGCATTGATCTCATAATTGGTCAGCTTACCATTGCCATCCTTATCGAAGCTGGCAAATGTTTTGGCATTGGCAAAGCCATTAGCCGTGAACTCGTCCTTGCTCAAGGATTTATTGCCGTCCGTGTCGAGGCTCATCAAATCATATTTCTTTGAAAGAGCGGAAAGCTTTGCCGGAGGGGAGACTTTCGGCTTTTTAGGCTCTTCCTTTTTCTCTTCAACAACTGGCTCTGTAGCAGGCGTTTCTGCAGCTGTCGTATCAGGCGTTGTCGTGTCGATTGTTGCCGGAGCTGTTTCCGTAGTTGTCGGCGCATCCGCAGGAACTGTCGTATCCGCCGGAGCCGTATCGATAGTTACAGGAGCGGTTTCAGTCGTTGTTGTCGCTGGCGCAGTTGCGTCCGATGCTGGTGCAGCACTTGGATCGGAAGAAGTTGTCATAGGATCTGCGGCAGGCATATCGAGGGTCGGGGCAGCTTCGGCAGGAGCTGTATCAGTCGTGGCGGTCGCCGTATCGACAGAAGAGTCGGATGTTGCGAAAGCCGGGCTTGCTAAAAGAGACAAGGCTGCGGCAGAGAGAAGAATTTTGCGGGCGTTCATGAAATTAGGGTCCTTTCCTAGTGGAAGAAGATTAGCTCAAGCTCCGACAGTTTTAAAGACCCTGATGCCTATATTTTTAAACATTGAACCTGAAATGAACGACATCGCCGTCGGCAACGACATACTCTTTACCTTCCTGCCGCGCTTTTCCAACGTCTTTAGCTCCCTGTTCGCCTTTATAGGCAATGAAATCTGCAAAGGAGATAACCTCGGCCTTGATAAAGCCCTTTTCGAAATCGGTATGGATGACGCCTGCTGCCTGCGGCGCTTTATCGCCTTTATGGATCGTCCAGGCTCTCGCTTCTTTCGGACCTACCGTAAAATAAGTTTGCAGGCCAAGCGTATTGTATCCAGCGCGGATAATCTTATCGAGACCCGGCTCTTCCAAACCCAGCGAATCCAGAAATTCTTTTTTATCTTCTGGTGAACCCAGCTGAGCGATTTGCGATTCAATTTCGGCGCAAATAACGACGCTCTCCGTACCGTTCGCTTTGGCCATGGCCTCTACTTTCTTTGTCAACTCGTTACCTGTTGCCACGTCCTTTTCGAGAACGTTTGCGATGTAGACAACACGCTTGCTTGATAGAAGCTGAAGCATATCGAACATTTGTTTCTCATCATCGGATATAGAAACACTACGCGCAGGCTCACCTTCATCGAGCGCTGCTTTGATGCGCTTCATGAGATCAAGTTGTCCGGCAAGGCTTTTATCGTTCTTTGCCTTTTTCGTTACGTTATCGATCTGACGCTCAAGGCTTTCCATGTCGGCGATCATCAGTTCCATTTCGATGATTTCCGCATCGCGGATCGGATCGACAGAGCCTTCGACATGCGTGATATTCTCATCATCGAAACAGCGCAGCACGTGAATGATCGCATCGGTTTCACGAATATTCGCCAAAAATTTATTTCCCAATCCCTCACCTTTTGAGGCGCCTTTGACAAGACCCGCAATATCCACAATCTCTAATTGCGTCGGAATGATTTTCTGCGACTTGCCGATCTCCGCCAATTGATCGAGGCGGTTATCGGGAACCGCGACGCGCCCCACATTCGGCTCGATCGTACAGAAAGGGAAATTCGCCGCCTGCGCCGCTGCCGTTGCCGTCAGTGCATTGAATAAGGTCGATTTCCCGACATTCGGCAACCCTACAATCCCGCAATTAAATCCCATTTTATTCTTCCTTTTTTTCTTTTTTCACTTTTGCCGGCTGCAGCAAAAGTGCAACCTTCGTCATAAATTCTTCGTCTTTGTTTTGCAGGATTAGCGGCAGTGTATCAACGATTGATTTGAGAAATTTTTCTAAATTCTCTTCTTCTGCCTTGGCAAAATTGCCCAAAACATAACCTGTCACCCTGTCCCTGTCGCCCGGATGCCCAATACCTAAACGAACACGTTTATAAGCAGGCGTGCCGAGCCACTCATCCATGGATCGCAAACCATTATGCCCACCGGCGCCGCCGCCTGTTTTTACTTTCACCCGGAAAGGCGCGATATCAAGCTCGTCATGGAAAGCGATAATATTCGCAGGCGGAATTTTATAAAATTTGGCAGCCTCCGCCACCGATTTTCCCGAATTGTTCATAAAGGTCATCGGCTTTAAAAGCGCGACTTTGTTTCCGTTGATAGTACCTTCGGCGTACTCACCCTGATACTTCTTTTTAAATGGAACGAAGGCGTATTTATCTGCAATTCGATCAACCGTCATAAAGCCTATGTTATGACGATGGCGTTCATATTCTTTTCCAGGGTTGCCGAGGCCAACTAGTAGAAACATTACTTTGCTGTTATTCCCACAACATCGGGAATCTCCCTTAAAAAACAATCCGCGCAAAACTGCGCGGATTGTACTGAATTTAATTTCAACGGTCACGCCGTGTTATTTCTTCTTTGCGTCTTTTGCAGGAGCCGCTGCTGCCGCTTTGGCTGCAACTTCGGCGTCAGACTCAGGCGCTGTGATCTCTTGCTCAACGAATTCCTTCGGTGCAACAATTGATGCAATTGTGATGTTTTCCTTAGAGGAAGACTCAGAACCTTTTGGAAGCGTAACGTCATCGATATGGACTGAATTTCCGATTTCCGCTTTGGAAAGATCGATTTCAACTGCCTCGGGAATGTCCGTCACTGAACAGCGCAGTTCGATTTCATGATAAGCCACGTTCAATACGCCGCCCGATTTGCCGGCCGGAGATGTTTCATATCCAGTAAAGTGAACAGGAACGTGAACGGTTGTTTTAGTCTTCGGACCAACGCGCAGGAAATCGACGCTTTCGATCTTATCGGATACAGGGTGCAACTGAACGTCGCGGACCAGAGCCAAAACTTTTTCGCCTTCGAGATCGATCTCGGCAAGGTTTGTGAAAATATGGCCTTTCATATATTCAAGGCGCATTTCCTTTTCAGGCAATGAAATGATAACAGGAGCTTTATTGTCTCCATAGATAACGGCAGGTACACGGTTCTCGCGACGAAGCTGACGAGCAATCCCCTTACCGGCCCGTTCGCGTTTTTGTGCAGCCAAAGCATAGCGCTTAGATGACATGGTTAGTTTCCTTATGTAATATAGTTAAGTCCGCCTCCAGGGGTGCGGACTGATGCGGGTTTATAGCCAAATTAAGCCTGAATAGGCAAGGACTTATTTAAATAACGCCGAAATTGAGCGATCTTCAGCAATTCTCTTGATCGCCTCGGCAAGGAGCGGCGCAATTGTAAGCTGCTCGATGTTTTTGCAGGATTTGATGCTCTCGGAGGCCGGGATCGAGTCGCTTGTTACCAAACGGCTGATCGGTGAGCTGGCAACCCGTGCTACGGCCCCGCCCGATAAAACGCCATGCACACAATAAGCCGAGACTGATTTCGCCCCGTGATTTGTCAGCGCAACCGCTGCGTTGCATAAAGTTCCGGCTGAATCGACGATATCGTCGATCAGGATACAGGTTTTACCCTCGACTTCGCCGATTACATGCATAACTTCGGAAACCCCGGCTTTTTCACGCCGTTTATCGATAATGGCGAGTTCGGCGTTCAAACGCTTGGCAATCGCGCGGGCGCGGACAACTCCACCGACATCCGGCGAGACGATCACCAGATCTTCCCCGGCATATTTCTTCTCGATATCAGGAATAAACACAGGCGAAATAATCAGATTATCGGTCGGGATATCGAAGAAGCCCTGTATCTGCCCGGCATGAAGGTCTAGTGTCAAAACGCGGCTCGCTCCCGCGGCTGTAATCATATTGGCGACCAGCTTAGCCGAGATCGGTGTTCTCGGCCCTGTCCGGCGGTCCTGCCTCGCATAACCGAAATAAGGAATAACGGCAGTGATGCGACGGGCCGAAGAACGGCGCAATGCATCGATCGCTATTAATAATTCCATTAAATTATCGTTTGCCGGATAACAGGTGGACTGAATAATAAAAACGTCTTCACCACGTATATTTTCGTCAATTTCTACGAAAACCTCCATATCGGCAAAACGGCGCATCGAGGCCTGCGTCAGCGGCACTTCCAGATATTTCGCAATCGATTGCGCGAGTGGAAGATTCGAATTGCCGGAAATTAACTTCATAATAGACCCTTATATGAGAAAACACGGCGAATATGCAGAACTTGGAACGCGAAATCAATCCGGCTTTAATTTGACATAACATTTGAACCCTGTTATTTTTAATTTTCTATGAGCAATTGTATCTTATTTCAAAATTCCGCCAGCCCCTTCAATACAGCAGAAGCTTCAATGGCTGGGAATGGATATGACGGAGGATATCAGCATGTTATCCCTCCTATTCTCACCGCAGATACTTTGTTTGAAAAATATATACGCCGTATCAGCAATACCGATCCTACATCTTTACAAGGGTTTAATGATGTGGCCGATGCAAAGCCCTCAAATGTAAACAATGGGCCGGCGCCCGACTATTTTTCTGCATTTAAAGATAAAGATATTTCAGGGCAGAACTTAAATAGCTTGATTTCATCCCTGCCCGATGATCGGCAATTCTTCATGATAGGAGATACAAATCATGAATGCCCCAAGATAAGAGAATTCATATTCAAAAATTTTGACTACTTAGACTCATTAAAGGAAAAGGGTTTCAAACATATCGTCCTTGAATACCCCGATGCATACGAAGGGCCGGCAAAAGCTTACATTAACCATGAAATAGGCCGGGACGAGGCAAGAAATCTGATCGCCGAAATATTTTCTTACCATTGTCCGGGCCTTGCTAAATATGCCCTTGACGAAGGTGATGAAATGATACGTCTGGCGGATGCTTACACAAAAGCAGGATTAGAATTTCATTTTCTAGACCAGCACCTTTTTGAAGGTGAAGAAAATAATGAAAACAATCTTCATGACAGAATAGGTGATCATGAAAGAATGCTTGCTGCAAAAATTCAAGAGAGAGTGGGCGCGGACAAGACTGCCATTATTTACGGCGCAGCACATTTCAAATATTCATTCAGCATGAGAGGCCTACTTGGAGCCGATAAATGTACAGTTGTCAATTTATATGGCAGCGAAGAAGATTATAATACGATTGAACTTTCACGAAGGTCAAACTGCACATATCAGCCAGATTGCATTCATGCAATTGACGAAAATAAGGTTATAATTCCAAGAAAAGATTACGGACGCGAATGCCCACCTTTCGAAGATCTGTTTATTATCGATTACCATGAGAGCGAACAGGCTATTGAAATTGGAAAATTTCGGGCAATGCGCTTTAGATACGAGCAAGAATGTAAACAAAATGGAATTGGCGTCAGCCTGTCCGCTAGTGATTTTCTTGATGAGGTCAAGCCATACTGGCATGAGACCTGGGTAAAAAAAATACTGTCGTCATCTCAGTTAACGCCGCACCCGCCATGAAGTAAGAAATAAATCAGCGAATTGAAATAACCGTTAATTCTCGCCCGTAATCTTTTTCATTGTTATGGGTCGCGCGACGGAAACTAAAATAATCCTCTTCTTCTTTATATGTATCGACACCGCTTAGTGTAATATCCCTGATCCCTGCCCGCTCAAGCCGGAATTTAATGTAAGCCGGAAGATCGAACCATAATTTATCTGGCGCGCCCGGTTTGAAATACATGATGCTGTCGCGGTCTTCTTCGAAAAAAGGCGCCTGAAATCCTTCCGATACCTCGTAGCTATCGGGACCGATACATGGACCAACCGCCGCTTTGATCGTTTCGATAAAGGCGCCTTCATCGATCATCTTTTTGATTGTATTTTCGAGGACGCCTTTTACCGCCCCGCCCCATCCTGCATGTGCGGCGCCGATCACCGGACCTTTCGGGCTGTCTGCGATAAAAAGAACTGGCCCGCAATCGGCAGTTAAAATTCCAATCCCGACCCCCGGCGTTGATGTAACCAGCGCATCGCCCAAAAACTTCTCGTCACTTGGCAATGTTAAAATCATGCAGTCCGAACTATGAACCTGATAAGGCGTCGACAGGTTTTTTATATCCAATATTTTTTTAATACGTTCACGATTTTCCTTTACCGCTTCAATATCGTCACCGGAAGCAAGGCTTGCGTTCAAGCTTGCATAAATACCGTCACTTACGCCACCCTTACGGCCAAAAAAACCGTAGGAAATACGCGGATCGTCAAATTCTTCAAATGTCAGGTGCATTTCGATATTCCAATTACCTTGAACAACTGCCCCATTTCATCCCGATGGATTAATCTTCTTAATCCGGCCATGATGTTATCCCGTGAAGAAGGGTTAGAGCCACATAGATTTTCTGCGCGAATTTCAATACCTATCGATTTCAGAAATTCGCTCTGGCTTGAAAAATGATCGATCTGCACATCTTTGGATAAAGTTTTGAGAATAGAAAAATCGACATGGCTCGTTAAATCCTGCTCGCCCGGATTCTCCAGCACATTTGCGTATTGATGGTTTTTAACCGACTGAAAAGTACCTGTTAGCCTTTTTTCCAGATGCCCGTAATCAATGGCCAGCGCAGCACCTTTTTGCTTTGTCACTCGTGAAACGACTTCACTCCATATACGCTCGCGTGCCGGCGAGAATTCATACACGCTGTTCTCCGACGCGTTGGGCAAATCATCGCCGCTTAAAAAGCCGCCGAGACCAAAGACCAGCCTGTCATCTTGCAATCCTATAACCGCTTCCTGCCATCCCGCTTTTGTTTTGACAGCCTGCCGGAAAGACAGTGCATCAAAAAATTCGTTGGCAATCAAAATAATCGGGGCATCCTGGGGCAATGTACTCAGATCGTCATGCCACTTGACATCACCTAGGACCTGACGTTGCTTCTGCCTCAAGGCTTCATTAATTTCAACTAAATGGATCTCAATATTTACGCTCAATCTGGAAAGCACGCGCATAACGTCCTTCATCAGCGTTCCATTGCCCGGACCTAATTCGCTTAGATATATCTTTCTTTGGTTGCCCAGCTTCATGACAATATCGGCGGCCCAGATACCGACCATCTCACCGAATAGCTGACTGACTTCCGGCGCGGTAATGAAATCCCCCGCCGCGCCGACAGGATGGCCTTTGCGGTAATACCCATGCTCGGGATGGCAAAGGCATAAATCCATATAGTTTGCGATAGTAATCGGCCCATTCAACCTGATCTGGCGGGCGATCAGATCATGTAACGGGCTGGACATTACGCAATTTCAATTTATGTGCGATGAGAAATACAATTACACCTCCAGCTATCACCGGCATACAAAGTAATTGCCCCATCGATAATTGACCGACGATAAATCCTAGCTGCGCATCCGGTTCGCGGAAAAATTCTATGATAAAACGGAATACGCCATAGAAGAACAAAAACGCCGCCGAAATCAAACCCGGCGTATTTCTGATCTTCGAAATATGCGCCATCGTCACAAGAATGATGAATAAGACCAATCCCTCCAACGCCGCTTCGTATAGCTGGCTGGGATGGCGCGGCATTTCACCGCCTCTTGGAAAGACAATTCCCAACGGTGAATTTGTAACGCGCCCGAATAACTCGCCGTTGACGAAATTAGCAATCCGCCCAAAGAAAAAACCGATCGTCGCCCCGACTGAAAATAGATCGGATAATCGAAACAGTTCGACTTTTTTGATTTTGGCATAAGATATAATCACCGTAATCACACCGATCAACGCGCCATGCCACGACATGCCACCCTGCCAGATCTTTAAAATCTCAAGCGGATGTTCGGCATAAATATGAAAGTTGTAAAACAGGATATAACCGATGCGCCCACCCAGAATGACGCCGAGTACAGCCCATGTCATGAAGTCATCGATATCGGTTTCATTGGGGCGATAGCGGTTCTGATCGAGACGCACGATATGCTTGGCGAGGAACCAGCCTCCTAGAATACCGGCCAGATAGGCAAGCGCGTACCAATGAATGGCCAAAGGGCCCAGATGAACAGCTACCGGGTCTATGTTAGGGAATTGAATACTCATTATCTGTACTGATCTTCCTTCGCCATATATAACTGGACGAACTGGCGAACGCCGTCTTCCAGTTCCGTCATCGGTTTATCGTATCCGGCGGCACGAAGTTTCGTCATATCGGCCTCGGTGAAATATTGATACTTGCCTTTTAATTGTTCCGGCATGTCGTTGTAATGAATTTTCGGCGGCAATCCGGCGGCTGTAAAAGTCGCCAGCGCCAGGTCTTTAAAGCTTCGCGCTTTTCCTGTGCCTACATTAAACAAGCCTGAGACTTTCGGATTATCATAGAGCCAAAGCATCACAGACACGCAATCATCGACATAAACGAAATCGCGTAATTGACCGCCATCTTCATATTTTGGATTGGCGGATTTGAATAATTTTGCCTGCGCCCCGGCAGCGATCTGCGGATACAGCTTGCTGATAACGCTTGCCTGCTCGCCTTTGTGGTATTCATTCGGGCCGTAGACATTGAAAAATTTAAGCCCTGCCCATTGCGGTGGGATGGCTTCTGATTTGCTGACATAGACGAGATCGGATACACGGCGATCGAAGGCATGTTTCGACCAGCCATAGGCATTCAACGGCTGTAACGTCGCCAGCGCTTGTGGAGCATCATCGTCTTTAAAACCTTTGCCACCGTCACCGTAAGTCGCCGCCGAAGACGCATAGATAAAACGCACATTGTTTTTTGCGCACCACCGCCAGAGATCGCGGGTAAAAACGAAATTATTCTCGACGATCTTATCGACATCGGTTTCCGTAGTTGAAGAAATCGCCCCCATGTGAAAGACGACTTTTACCTCGGTTTTGTGGCGTGATAAATACTGGAACAAATCCTGCGGCGGCACGATATCGCGCAAAGCTCGTTTGGAAACATTACGCCATTTATCGTCCGTTCCGAAAACGTCACAAACCACAATGTCTTCAACGCCATGCGCTTCCAGCCCTGCGACTAAATTCGACCCGATAAATCCCGCGCCGCCTGTTACAATAATCATAAAAACTCCTAATTTTTATCTGCCCCCATCCTAGCCAACCAATTACCTGTGGACCAGTTGTAATTAATCTTCCCCACAACTTGCACCGCATCATTTTTAGGTGGTAAACCGGACGCCGTTTCCAAAACAACATGAAAGAGTCGCTCACATGGCTTCTGACAACCGTTTATTCGATGATTTGGCGCGCATGGCTGGCGGCGCGGCAAGCCTGATTTCCACCGTTCGCCGTCAGGTTGGTTCTGATCTTAAAGAACGCGCCCAGTCCTACACATCGCGTATGGACCTGGCCACCCGGGACGAAATCGAGCGTCTGCAAGCCACAATTTCGAAATTCCGTATTGAGCAGGAACAACTCAAATCGCGTGTTACTGAACTCGAAGCTGCATTAGGCAAAAAAACCAGTCTTAAGCCTGCAACTGCGTCAAAAAAGAAACCTGTCAAACCTTCCAGACGGAAATAATAAATGCCCGATCTTTCAGAAGCCTTGTTCGAAGAAGCCGTTAATCCTTTAGATGATGCGGAAGAATACCTGCATGCCCCGGACCTTCTTTCATTTAACCGCGCCAATCGCGATGAATTATTCGTTGAAGCGCGCGGACATTATGGCAATTATAAAATGATGTTCATGTGGGATGAAATTATGGGCGCGCTGCAATTTTGCTGTGAATACGGCCTGCAGGTTTCGGATACGAACAAGACACTCGCTGCAAATACCGTCCTTAATATTAATTCCGCCCTATGGCTTGGTCATTTCGACCTTCCGCCCGAAACCCTCTCTCCAACTTTCCGTTATACTCAGCTATTTCGCGGCATGCAGTCTTCCGGCGCGGACCACGTTCAGGAATTGATCCGTATCGCTATCGATGAGTGTGACCGCAATTATCCCGTTTTTCTTTCCTTATGCCAAAACTCAGCTCCTGATGCGGATGATCTTAATCTTGCTATGATGCCGATTGCCGGAAGGTCATAAATTGGCCATACAGCAAAAAATACTTTTGGTAGGTTGCGGTAAAATGGGTTCTGCTCTTCTTGAGCAGTGGAATAAGAATATCGGCTACCACATTTTCGTGCTGGACCCGTCAACAAAGCGCGGTTACGAAAGCCTAGATACACTCCCCGTTAAACAATTTAATATCATAGTTTTAGCCATTAAACCTCAAGTAATGGATGAAGTTTTGGCAAAACTTACTCAGCGCGTCACTGCCTCACTTTATGTCTCAATTGCCGCTGGCAAAACATTGAAATATCTTGAAGATGTGCTTCCGGACGGTCAAGCGATAATCCGCACGATGCCGAATACGCCCGCTATGGTTGGAAAAGGCATGACGGTAGCCTGCGCGAACCAGCCGGTTACGACTGCCCAGAAAATAGCGGTCAAGAACCTGTTCGAAAACGTAGGCCAGTTTGAATGGGTTGCTGACGAAAACTTCATGGATGCAGTAACAGCAGTTAGTGGTTCCGGCCCCGCCTATGTATTTTTACTAATAGAGGAATTAGCTAAAGCCGGGGTTGAACAAGGCTTGCCAGCCGAGCTTGCAATGAAACTTGCCCGTCAGACCGTTATCGGCTCTGCCGCTTTGGCGGAATCTCAAAAAGACGTTTCCGCAGAGACGCTACGCAAAAATGTAACCAGTCCCGGTGGAACCACCGAAGCCGCGCTTCAGATTTTAACTGATCCGAGAGGCCTAAGCCTTTTAATTAAAAGCGCTATTTCCGCTGCAACTAAAAGAAGCAAAGAGCTATCCTGATACAACGCGCTTGCCGTAAAAGTTACTTTTTTCTGCGCTCACTACGGCCTTTTGTGCCCAACCCAATGTCTTTGGCAAGACGACTGCGAGTTTTTGCATAATTTGGCGCTACCATTGGATAATCTGCAGGCAATCCCCAACGTTCGCGATATTGCTCAGGAGTCATCTTGTACGCTGTTTTCAGATGACGCTTAAGCATTTTAAGCTTCTTCCCATCTTCAAGGCAGACGATATATTCGGGCATAACTGATTTACGAATTGGCACGGCTGGCTGCGGTCGCTCCGATGGAACAGGTGATAACGACATATCACCGCCAACTCCTGAAAGCGTTTTATAAATTCGCTCTATAAGGGCCGGAATTTCCGCTGCAGGAACTGTATTATTTGACAAATGAGCCGAAACGATCTCCGTCGTCAATGCAAGTATGTCGTTATTCTTGGTTGTGTCCGCCATATTATTTGCCTTCAGGTAATTCTTTGCTTCATGGAAAGTAATTCAACTACAGAAATACTACAATACTTGCAATTACTTTAAATGCCCTTAATGGCTGATACTCTACATACCAGCGTCTCTAGCTTTCAAAGACCTGTAAAATTGTGGTAAAGGCTATGCCATGGGGAAAATCATACCGGTAATTCTATGCGGCGGTTCAGGGAGACGACTTTGGCCCTTAAGTAAAGCCGACATGCCAAAGCAGTTTCTCAATTTAACAGACCCTCAAACATCCTTGTTTCAAAAAACAGTTGAAAGAGCAGTTTATTTGACCGGCGCTTCGATGAATGAAACCGTTATCGTTACAAAAAAACAATACACAGAGCTTGTGAAATCCCACTTAGGCCATTCCTGCCCACATATCCTTGCCGAAACCGCTCCGAGAAATACCGGGCCCGCGATTGCGCGGGCGGCCATATATATAAGCCGTGAGTTTTCAATGGATGCAACCATGCTCGTCATGCCATCCGACCATTATATTGCCGATTTAGAACCTCTAAAAAACGCTTTAACAATAGCCATCAAAGAAGCGGCCAACGAGCGAATTTCATTATTTGGAGTAACTCCGCATCGTCCGGAAACAGGTTATGGCTATATTCAAACCCGTAGAAATGAACCTTTTACCGTAGAAGCTTTTATCGAGAAACCCGATGCGGCAACAGCGGCTAAATTTATAAAATCGGAGAATTATTTGTGGAATAGCGGGATATTCGTATTTAAAGTTTCCACTATTCTTGAAGCATTCCAAACCTTGGCGCCTGAAATCATGGATCATGTCGGAAGCGACAAAGAAATTGATCCTGTTTCCTTCGACAAGGCCGTCCTGGAGAAGTTTCCCGACCTTTCGGTCATTCCATGCGACATGAAATGGATGGATGTGGGGACCTGGGAAGGCTTGATGGAAATCATTAAAGACAAGCCTGATTACCGATATGTAGAAAAACTTCACTCATCAGGGAATTAAACCCTGTTTCCAGCGTTTGCATTTGCAGCAAAATCAATTTACTACAGTTGCATATTTAAAGTTATTAGGAGTTTCCGCTACATGTCCATCAAGCCCAATACAGAAGCCTATGAACGCGAAATTTTTGTCGCCCCGCAGGGTTTCCGCGAATACGATGCGCGCTGGCTTTTCCCCGAGCAAATCAACTTACGCGGTATACAGGCTTTGGGAATGGGCATTGGTACTATCGTCCATGAAATGAAAAAGAACCCGCCAGCCGTGGTTGTCGGGCATGATTACCGTTCCTACAGCGCGACCATCAAACAAGCCTTGACCGTTGGCCTCATGGCTGCGGGCTGCAAAGTCTATGATATCGGGCTGGCGCTCTCGCCAACCGCTTATTTTTCCCAATTCGAACTCGATTGTCCTGCAGTCGCCATGGTTACGGCGAGCCACAATGAAAACGGCTGGACAGGCGTTAAAATCGGGACTGAACGACCGATGACATTCGGCCCGGAACTAATGGGCCACCTTAAAGATATCGTCATGAACGAAACCTATATAAAACGCGAAGGCGGCTCTTATGAATACGTAGGCGATATCAAAGAACGCTATATTTCCGACCTTACCAAAGACGGCAAATTGAAGCGCAAACTAAAAGTCGTCGCGGCTTGCGGCAATGGCACAGCAGGCGCTTATGCTCCAGAGGCTTTGCGCCGCATAGGCTGCGAAGTGATCGAAATGGATTGCGATCTTGATTACACGTTCCCGAAATACAATCCCAATCCGGAAGATCTTGAAATGCTGCATGCTATTGCTGCCAAAGTTAAGGAAACAGGCGCGGATATCGGCTTTGGCTTTGATGGAGATGGCGACCGTTGCGGCGTAATCGACAATACGGGTGATGAAATATTTGCTGATAAAATGGGCGTCATTTGCGCCCGGGATCTGGCCGCCATTCATAAGGACGCGGTATTTGTTGCGGACGTAAAATCTACCGGCCTTTACAATACCGACCCTGTATTGAAGCAACTAGGCGCAAAAACCCAATACTGGAAAACCGGCCACTCCTATATGAAACGCCAGGTCAATGAATCCGGCGCGTTGGCAGGGTTTGAAAAGTCCGGCCATTTTTTCCTGAATGATCCTATCGGTCGCGGCTATGACGATGGCGTTTTAACGGCTGTCACCATTTGCCGTATTCTTGATCGTAATCCCGATAAATCCATGTCAGATCTGAAAGATGCCCTGCCTAAAACATGGGGTTCGCCTACCATGGCGCCGTATTGCGCGGACGATGTTAAATACGGCATGGTCGAGAAACTGACAAAAATCTATGCTGATAAAAAAGATAAAGGCGAATTGGTCTGCGGGCAAAAGATCGTCGATGTTGTGACTGTCAACGGCGTACGCTTTACGTTGGAGGACGGAAGCTGGGGTTTAATCCGCGCTTCCTCAAACAAACCTTCGCTTGTCGTTGTCGTCGAAAGCCCGGCATCTGAAGACCAGATGTTCAATGTTTTCGAAGAGATCGATACTACTTTGTCCATGTTTAAGGAAATCGGCGAATACGACCAGAAAATCAGCCGCAAAAAAGCGGCTTAATCCCAAAGTTTATCCCCGCGAAAGCGGGGATTTTCATTTTTAGGCGCTTTTTACAATCCTAGGCATAACTCGCTTCGACTGACTTACTTCCGCACCCCTTATATAAATCGGACGAGGTGCTTTTTCAGGATGATAACTGGTTTCATCGGTTTCTATATTTAATGCCATTTGCGCCATAACTTCGACATCCGGAACAATATCTCTGACAACCGCAAAGGCGGAATTTTCTGCCATATCTTCTGTCCAGATTTCCGGTTCGCCGATAGGTTCGAGATCGCCGGTAAAAGCCTGACCGTAATAATCTCCTCGTTTTGTATCGATCAAAACAACCGTGTCCCGCTGTAGTCCGCTGGCATGCGCGATAATCGCTAATGTATTAAAACCGAAGACCGGCCTGTTAATTGAAAGCCCTAAAGCCTTGGCCGTAGAAAGCCCGATTCTGACGCCGGTAAAAGAACCCGGCCCGGTCGTTACGGCTATCCGGTCGAAATCGTTATATGTATAGCCGGCTTTACGGATAACACGATTAATCATTGGGACTAGGCATTCCGCTTGCCCGCGCTCTGTTTCGACAACCTCCGTCCAGAAATGCTCTCCGTCCGAAATGCATACTGCGCAACCGGACACGGCAGTATCCAGTGCAAGAACGATACGGCGATTTTTTGTCTTTTCCAGCTCTTCCTGCCACGTCATTTTCATTGTTTCAACTGCGCCTCTTTATTATAGTCTGGCCTGTATGGGCCATAAAATATTTCACCTGTTGTTGCTTTTGGCCTTCCTGTGCACCGGAGCCGCGCTGGCTTATGCGGATGTACTGGAAGATAACTCCTCGCCTTCGGTCTATGCCTATTTTTCCATTACTGGCAATGGCGACGATTCCTCCTTATCATACGAGAAATTTTCGCAGCAGATCGAAGAAATCGGCCTTGGCAATTATACTGTTTTACCTCTTCCCGATCTTCTCGCCAAGCAAAAGAGCGGTGAAAGCCTTTCTCCAAATACTATCGCACTCACTTTCGACGAACCGGACGAAGAAACTTATTCAAAAGCCATTCCCCTGCTCATCAAAAACAATATTCCTTTTACAATTTTTGTAAGCCCGGGCCTGGCCGATGGCAATGAATGGGAAACACTGAAAAACCTGCAAGAGAATGATCTTGTGACAATCGGCCTATCGTCGTTCAAATACGGCCATTTAGGCAGCTGGAGCGAAGAAAAAATCACCGAAGACTTAAATAGTGCCAAAGCTATCTACCGCGAAAAATTGGGAACGGAGCCACTTTATTTTGCCTATCCTTTGGGCGAATATTCATACCAATTTGTAAACGCCGTACAAAAAGCGGGATTTCAGGCCGCGTTTGGGCAGAATTCCGGCGTCATCATTCAATCGATGGACAGAATGAAACTTCCACGTTTTACGATGACAGATGAATTCGGAGATTTGGAACGCTTTCGCACGACGTCGAACGCCATGCCGTTTCCCGTCAAAGACATTGTGCCTGATACGAGTTACATGACATCCATGCCCGATATAGGCTTTACGATAAGCGATCAGATTTCTGCTGATGATATGAAGAAAACAAGATGTTTTTCGTCAGGTAGCATTCAGCCACAAACCGTCTTTCTGGGATCGGGGCGCATCGAAGTCCGGTTTCCTGAAACGCCTGTAACGGACCGCTTGCGGATTAACTGTACGATATCGGTCCCGGGCGATCTTCCTGATGACGATCCGCGTTACCGCTGGTTAGGATTTCTACTTTATTTTCCGGTAAAAACCGAACAGGCCGATTTCAGTCCTGTACAGCCCTGACTTCAAGAACTTCCGGAACATAATGATGCATCATATTTTCGATGCCCATCTTTAATGTGACGACGGAACTCGGGCATCCGGCGCACGCTCCTTGCATCCGCAAGAATAGAATCCCTTTATCGAAATCTTCAAAAGCGATATCGCCGCCATCTCTTGCGACTGCAGGCCTCACGCGCGTTTCCAAGATTTCCTTTATCTGCTTCACGACGTCGCTGTCTGCTTCGGATATAGCGTCTTTGCCTGATGTCGCATCGCTCAAGACTTTCTGCCCTGTCGTAAAATGCTCGAACAAGGCACCAAGAACAAGCGGCTTTAACGTCAGCCATTCGCGCTCTTGTGTTTTGGTAATGGAAACAAAATCGCGCCCGAAAAAGACACCATTGACGCCTTCAATTTTAAACAGACGCTCTGCCAAAGGCGATTTACCGATTGCCGATCCGGCAGTCGGGAAATCCGCCACACCGCGCTCCAGCACGGTTTCGCCCGGAATGAATTTTATTGTTAGAGGATTTGGTGTCGGTTCGGTTTGTATGAACATTATGTTACTGCGTCTATTCTGTTGGTATCGAAGTTTCCTGGCACTATTACCGCAGGAACCTGCAACTCGCCAAGACCTTTTGATATAAGATAGCTAATTAAAGGTCCCGGCCCTTTGACCCCCACCCCGCCCGCCAGTATCAACTGCACGAAGCTTGGATCGGAGTTGATGGTCTCGATCACCGCACTCTTCGCTTCCCCTTCAGCTATATATAGGCCGGATATTTGGCCGGTCAATTCATGCACTTTTCGGCAGGCTTCCCAAATCTGCTTTTCCGCCTTCTCGCGCAGCTCTTTTCGCAGCATGGCTTCTACATTTCCCCAGTCCTGAAACTCTTCCATATCAATAATCTGCAGTAACGCGACATGGCCGCGGCGGTTTTGCGCACATCTGGCCGCGTAGCGCAGCGCGATTTCAAACTCAGGAGTTTCGTCGACGACGACTAAATAAACGCCCCCATCACCCTTACGAATTTTATGTTCCATGAAACTTCCTTTATGCCTGCTTTAGGCTCTTTGGCTTCTCGACATCCAGAACGCAGTAAACCCGGCGACCATCGCCATAAAAAGTCCGAACAATGCATAGGCCAAGCTATGCTCTGCAGCGAAATTCAAAATCTCTGCCGACAATCCTGCTTGCCCGACATTAAAGTCGATGACATTTCTGTCTATCAAAGCGCCGCCTTTCAGAAGATAGGCCTCTACCGTATACTGCCCGACCGGTACGTTTGCAGGTAAATAAAAACTTGTCTTAAAAAAGCCTTGCCCGATAAATATTATGGGCGCGCCCGTTAGCGGGTAAAATCCTTTTGACTGATTTGTACGGATCAGCGATTCCTGAAATTCAGCCACGTTTGATTTCTCTTTATACCGGGCTGCATCGAAATTAAGCGCGTTTAGTCCGATACCGTAAAGTCCCAGCATAACCGGATCGCCAATCCCGGTTTCAGTCCTGCTCAATGCATAATTGTAAAATAACGGCACCTGCTTGAAGTCCACGGACTCGCGGTTGAGCCACATGCCGAGCACGGGGTGTTTTTTTCTTATCGTCACGCGTTCTTGCGGACCGCGCAAAACAATAGCGATATCTCCCTCTTGATTTGTTGTGCCGAACACAGTCACCGTTTCTCCGGCAAAATCACTGGTAATATCCACGTTATCCTGCGCCATATCGATGACGATATTGCCACTGCTTTGCGCGATCGCTGTAGGCGGAAGAAAAGCTATAAAAATAAGTATCGCGCATCCCTGCGAAAGCAGGGATCCAGGAAATCGGCACCCAGATTCCTGCTTTCGCAGGAATGCGCATAAACTCTTTTTAAAAAACTTTCCCATCACCGCACCTGTATCGAAAATAATTCATACGGCTGAATCAAAAGATCACTGGCTAGTTTTCCTGCAACGACAATCAACATCGCCGCCAGCATCAAACGCGCAGGAGCCCCGCGAATGTGCTTCGCCGCCCGCACGCCGATTTGGGATCCGACAATCCCGCCGACAATCAGTGTTGCCGCCAAGACCAAATCGACCGTGTGATTGGCTACCGCATGCAGGATAGTCGAGAATATCGTCGTGAACATTATTTGAAAGAGCGATGTCCCCGCCACCATGATAGTTGACATGCCGAGAATATAAATCATCGCCGGCACCATGAAGAAGCCACCTCCGACACCCATCAATGATGTGATCAGACCGCCAAGAAATCCGATTCCGGCGGGCATGCATGCACTGATATACATTTTCGATTTGGGAAAATGCATTTTATAGGGGAGTTTTTCCCCCAGCGTCACCCAAAGTTTAGACCGACCCTTTTCCGCAGTCTGTTTTTTCAGCAATGCATAAATGCTTTCGACCAACATCATCGCCCCGATACTACCAAGAAACAAAATATAAAGAAGATTGATCGCCGCGTCGATTTGGCCGATATGCTGCAAAACTTTAAAAACCCCGATCCCGATTAAGGACCCGACCACCGAGCCGCCGAGCATAACAAAGCCCAGCTTGACGTCGATATTACCTCGGCTCCAATGGATCAGCGATCCGGATACGGACGACGCCACCAACTGGTTGGCCTGCGTCCCGACCGAAATAGATGGCGGCACGCCCAGAAAAATTAAAAACGGCGTGGTTAGAAACCCGCCGCCGACCCCGAATACGGATGTAAAAAACCCTGCTACCATGCCAAGAACCATTATGGCCTCGGCTGGTACGCTCATTTCGGCTATGGGAAGGTAAATTTGCATGGATCGGCAGACGATTGTCAGTGAATTGTAGTTTTACTTTAAACCGACCACTGCGCACTGTCCACTAATACCGCCCGGTACTAACACCGTTTCTATCTTTGAATTCGAGCGTGCCGCCGTTGATAAAGTTTCTAGGATGATTGCCTATCGTAAGCTCATGATAGGCTTTCTTCATGTCGATAGTTTTCATGAAACTTAAAAACGCGGTGGCGTATTTCTGGTATGAATCCTGTTTCGCCGAACATTCTGCGACATAAGTCTTATCGTAATAATTCGATACCGACATGATCGCGGCGCGGTTTTCGAACGGCTCGTCCGGAGGTGTTGTATAGGTAATCATCTGCGTCGAGGCATAACCTTTACCAAGCCCCGTCTCGTCGCCGAAACCTAAAATCTGCACGTTATTATAGGTGGCGTTATAATCTTTCCAGTAATCCTTGGAAAATGCCACGCGCTGAACCTCGTCGCGCAAATGCTGCGGATAGATGATAAATCTCTTGTCCAGATCGGCGCGGATAAAACAGCGGGCGTTATCACCGCCCGATGGCAAAGCGACGCTCAGTACATCATCCGGCTGTTTATTGGAGATAATTTTCCAGCTATCGGGAAAAGACGCGCTTAGCCCCGTTTTCTCATCCGCCCAGACGAAATAATCGGCCTTGGCCTTCACAGGCATCAAAGCCAGGACAACCGCCAGAATTTTAATTCCAATTTTCATTTAACCCTCAACGTCATTCCGGCGAATGCCGGAATCTTCATTATTCAGCTGTTATAATACATAATTAAATCGTGCATAAGATTATTTATCTTACCACAATGGCACAACGACACAACGATGCTTAACCCCTTGATCAAGGCGTCATCCCGAGCGAAGCCAAGGGATCTCACCTTATAATATTTAAGATGAGATATCTGGACGACGCTCGACATGACAAATATTTCTAGAATCCGTTGTGTCGTTGTGCCGTTGTGGTAAAAAATACGAATGAAGCCCGAACAAAAAAACCTCCCCCGCTATATCGACAATCTTCAGGGAGAAATCGATGCTTCCGCTATGTACAAAGCCATGGCGGCGCAGGAGGAAAATCCGGCCACAGCGTCTATTTACCTGAAACTTGCCGCTATCGAAGACAAACATGCCGCTTTCTGGCGCGATCAGGTGATGAAGTCCGGCGGCAATCCGGATAAGATCAAAGTCTCGGCCCGCACTCGTTTCATGATCTGGCTCTCCCAAAAAATGGGCTCGAATTTTATCCTGCCGAGCCTTGCAACCATCGAGTCTAAAGACAGCAATAAATATGCAGGCCAGAACGAGGTCTGCCTCTCCGCTATGCCGCGGGAGGAAAAATCGCATGCATTGATTTTGCGCGCCCTTTCTAAAAAATCCAAACGCGGACTGGGGGGCTCCGATGTCGCCAAATTTGAAAAACGCCACTTTCTTGGCGGCAACGAACTCCGCGCCGCCGTATTGGGTGCCAATGACGGCCTTGTATCGAATTTGTCTCTTGTCATGGGCGTGGCCGGGGCGGCGATTGCGTCGCAGACCATCCTTCTGACCGGACTTGCCGGATTGGTCGCGGGCGCCTGTTCGATGGCCATGGGTGAATGGCTTTCCGTCAATTCCTCGCGTGAACTCCATCAGAAACAGATTGATAAAGAAAAATCCGAACTTGAAGAAAATCCTGAAGAAGAAAAACAGGAACTCATCCTGATTTATCAGGCTAAGGGTTTATCGGAAGAGCATGCAACCGAACTCGCCAACCGTTTAATGTCAGATCCCGACCGCGCTCTTGATACATTGGTGCGCGAGGAACTTGGCATTGACCCCGAAGAACTTGGCGGCTCGGCATGGACCGCTGCCATTTCATCATTTTTTCTTTTTGCTGTCGGTGCGATTTTTCCTGTTGCCCCGTTTATCTTCATGGAAGGTCATGACGCTGTCATCGCCTCTCTGATCGTCAGCGGTTTGGGTCTTTTGATTATCGGCATGGGTACGGCCCTTTTTACCGGACGCGGCTTTGTTTTTTCCGGCATGCGCCAGCTGCTGATCGGCTACGCTGCCGCTGCGATTACCTACACGGTCGGCCATCTTCTGGGTGTCACAGTTTCCGGTTGAAATCAAATAAAAAGCCTGCCACCCTTCAACTGTTCGGCTTCACCGTAAAAAGCCACGCCGTCTTTCGGCCATCCCCAAGGTTTAGGGCCCGGCGGGGACCTCGCTATATATTGCCCCCATTCGCGCATGCCTGCAAAAACAGGCATCCGGCCACGAGAGATCCCTGCGTTCGCAGGGATGCAATGTGCTTTAAGAGAACTCTGCGATCCTCCGCCAACTCCGCGTTAAAAAATCCCTTGCAAACGAAATAGACAAATCGACGAACGAAATAGACAAAAATAATTTTTTGCAAAACACGAAGATACAGGCATCTAACTCTTCGTGTTCTCCGTGGTTCAATAAATAATAAAAAAACGGCAGATCGAACTAGGAGCCTATCCTAGATCACTGAAAATAAACAAATATTAGGAATACCTAATCTATTCAGTTGGCACGACTTTCGGCGGTGGCGTAACTCTCACCAGCGTAATCTGGTTCCTATGCCTACGCACGACATCGAATTTGAAGTTGTGAAACATAAAGCTTTGCCCAACATCCGGCAGCTTTCGTGCTTCATACAGAACCAACCCGGCAATCGTCGAATATTCGGCATCCGGCAGATCCCATTCGAATTCGCGCTTTATATCGCGGATAGTTACCGTCCCATTGACAAGATATGTACCATTCGGCTGTTTCTTAACACCCGGCATGCTCATATCGTGCTCGTCATCGATATCACCAACGATATCTTCTAGGATATCCTCAAGCGTAACGACACCCATGAAACTGCCGTACTCGTCAATAACGAAGGCGAAATGTTCGCCACGCTCTCGAAAAGCCTGCAACTGATCGAATAATGTTGTCGTATTCGGAATAAACCAAGGCTCTGCGGCAATATCTTCAATCTTGATTTTAGCATAGTCATTGTTGGCGGTTTTCAATTCCCGCAGCAGCCATTTGACATGGATAAGCCCGATAATATTGTCCGACTTGTCTTTCCATACTGGCATCCGCGTGTAAGGGCTGTTGAGCACCTCGTCGATGATTTCCTCGGCATCGGTTGCCGCATCGATCATCGCTACATTCTTACGGTGGATCATGATCTCTTCGACTGTAACATCCGCCAGATCCATGACGGATTTCAGCATAGCGCGCTGTTTCTGCGTTTCCTCTTCCGGTCCTCGATGCATCTCGATCGCACCGCGCAAAACCTCAACCTTTGCTTCTTCATCGACCTGGCTCAGATCGACCCGGAAAAACTTCAACGTTATATGAACGATGGATGAAATCAATTGCGTGATCGGCGAGAACAGAACAATGATAACCCGCATCACCGGCGCCATGAACATCGCCATATTGTCCGGCCTGTGCAGCGCCAGTGTCTTTGGCAAGACTTCCGCAAAGATCAAGATCAAAACCGTCATGACGCCTGTGGCATAGAACACCCCGGCTTCACCGAACATGCCGATCAGGACATTCGTCATGATGGCGGACGCCAGAATATTGATAAGATTGTTCCCCAGAAGCATCGCACCGATCATACGGTCCTTGCGCATCAAAATGCGGTTGACCATCTTGGCAAGGCGGTTGCCGTTCTTTTCCGCCGCTAGCATGCGCGGCTCGGATACCGCCGTCATCGACGTTTCCCCCGCTGAGAAAAATGCGGAAATGATCAACAGGAACAATACGATTAAAGATGAAAACAATAATGTCATGCAATCGATTCTTTCAAGATTTCAAGGACCTTTTCTTCAGGTACTTCGCTGTCAAGCCGGGCTCGGCCCAATTTATTCAGTAGGACAAAAACCAGACCATTCGATGTCGCTTTCTTATCCTTGCGCATCAAGCTGAGCAATTCTTGCGCTGTCGCGTCGAAATCGCAAATATCTGAGATTTCAGTCATCATGCCAACGGATGACAAATGAGCTTTGACTCTTTGCGCATCGACATGGGAAATATAGCCAAGTCCTGCCGATAATCTTGCAGCCAGAACCAGACCGATCCCAACGGCTTCCCCATGCAATAACCTGCCGTCATACTGGCAATAAGTTTCCAGCGCATGAGCGAAAGTGTGTCCGAGATTGAGAAGCGCACGCAATCCCGTTTCCTCAAACTCGTCCTGCCGCACGATTTCGGCTTTCATGGAGCAACTTGTTTCTATGGCATAGACAAGCGCATCTGCCTCACGGTTTAAAACACGCTGCCCGTTTTGCTCCAGCCATTCAAAGAAACGGCTATTGCCCAAGAGCCCGTATTTTACGATCTCGGCATATCCGGCTTTCATTTCACGATCAGGCAATGTCGTTAATGTTGCTATATCGATAACAACAACTTGCGGCTGGTAAAAGGCGCCGATCAAATTTTTGCCTTGTCTGGAATTAATACCCGTTTTGCCGCCGACTGAGCTGTCGACTTGCGACAATAACGTCGTCGGCATTTGTATGAACTTAACGCCGCGCATGGCGGTAGCCGATACGAACCCCGCCAGATCGCCGACAACACCGCCACCCAGAGCGATGACAAGCGAATGACGGTTAAGCCCGTTGCCGATCATCCATTCGAGAAGTGCTTCATATTCTCTGAAAGACTTGCTTTTTTCGCCTGCCGGAACTTTGTAAACAGCGGACTCTACAGGCAATATAACCTGAAGTCGATCGGCATAGATATTGCCAACGCTTTCATCTGTGATGATGAACGCTTTTTGCGCTTTTGTTTCCGGCCACCAGATGTCGGTTTTATGAAGAAGATCGCTGCCGATGTAAATCGGATAAGACCGCTCGCTTAATTTTACTTCGAGCTTTTTAAAATCAAATTCCATGGTGGTTTTGTAGCAGATAATCGTAAATCTGTCCTATGGCTTTGTTCGTGACAATGCCCGTCTCCGATGTTCCATCTACATGGATTGCCGCCCTTTGATAGAGATGACGCCTTTGCTCCATGCGTTCGGTTAATACTTCTTCTGCATCGCGCCCTGCCAGCAATGGCCTTGTGCCCTGCCCAGCCGTTCGCTTAGCCAGAACGTGAACAGGAGCATCGACCCAAATTGAAAGTGATTTTGCAAAGATATCGTCCGCCGTTTCTGGAGATGTAATAGCCCCGCCGCCGACCGACAAAATCTGACGCCCCAAAGCAATTAATCTTGCAATCTTTTGCTTTTCCAGAGTACGAAAAAAAGCCTCTCCTTTAAGGTCAAAAATCTCTTTAACTGAAATACCTTGCTCTTTTTCTATTTCGAGGTCCGAGTCAACAAAATTCCAGTCTAGCTTACCGGCAAGTTTGCGCCCAAGCGTTGTTTTTCCAGCCCCCATCATGCCAATAATGACAATGGGTTTCGAAAGCCGGGAATCTATGAATTGAAGCTGATCTGCAATTTCCATCTCATTGCTTCTTACAATGTCTTAAATACGGTGGAAAGTTTAATTGTAGCCTCTATACAGGTTGCATTTACCCGCCCTGTTTACTAATTTCTGGACTTAAAGGAAAAAAACTATGAAAATATTCGGATTACTTACCTTAATTTTAATTGCGCTTATCATCGGGAGCTTTGCCTACGTCGCCAGCACGGATGTCCCTGTTACGCCGACAACCGTAACGCGTGACCTTTCAACGGATCAATTGAAATAAGATGGCAACAAAACTTCTTTCTTTTCTGCTGGCGAGCGCTTTTTTTATCCAGCCGGTTTTTGCTGAATCGCAGCCTGCGCCCTCCGCGCCGCCTTCGGTTGTTCACAGTCCTATAATGCCGGTCAAGATAAAGCCGCGCCAGAGTGGCGCCGACTCAATTTCCAAAGCCGCCGCCGATATTGAACAGGAAAACGCAGTTAATCCGAATTCACTGGGACTCTACACCCGGATTTCAGATGGCGGATTAGGCTCCGATTTATGGAAGAATTATCCCGGAAAAGAACTGGCCGCCGATCTTGGAATGCTCAACGTCAATATTTCCTCGCCTACATTGCGGACGCTTGTTTTGAAAGCCTTGCTGACGGCCCCGGATCGGGAAAGCTTTGCGGACGATAACGCCGGCGAAGCCTTTTCTTCCCGTCTTACTACACTTGTCGATTTTGGCGCTTTCGATGAAACCGTTGTTCTGTATAAAAAACTCGAAGGCAATATACCTTCAGCCAAAGCGGCCTTGGCCGGAACCGAAGCTATTGTCAGCCTAGGTCAGATGGGCCTTTCCTGTCTGGAAGAAAAGGCGCTGCCAGATGAATTGAAAAACACTTCAGCTACGAGCTTCTGGCCCGATTTGAACAGATTTTGCAATATCCTCTTAACCACCGATACAGCGAGCGACGAATCCGAAACATTCGCTAAAACTTCGAGTCTTTTTGTTAATGCGAAACAGTTAAAATCTACTGCCTCTTTATCCGAATTAAATGGAAAATCCGTCATAGAAATCCTTGCCATGAACAAGGTAGGTCTGATTTCCGAATCATTATTTACACCGGATAATGTTAAATCACTCAAACCGCAGATTATTTCCTTATTATTAAAACAATCACCTGTCGATCAATCTGAAAAGTTAAGTCTACTGGCAGTAGCTGCGGATAAAGGAATGATCCCGCCGACGGATTTTATCAATGAATTCTTAACGCGTGCGGCTACCCCGTCTAACGGACAAACCGGGTATTGGCCTGCAATACTTAGTTTATATAGCAAGGCAAGCTCTTCTACGGCTGAAACCGATAAAGCTTCGGTATTAAAAGAAGTTCTAAATATCATTCCTTCCGCCAAAAGCGCCGCTTTGCTTCCTTTTGCAGCACAATTCGGGTCATTGAAAGATACCGATGCTTTTACTACGGAACAAGCTCGTCAAGTTGTTAGCGTATTAATTAAAGCCAAAATCAACGTTTCGGGTCGATGGTTTGCAAAGGCTTTTGGACAAGCGGATGCCGTTTCCAAAGAATCAATGACTGATATGGAGGTTATTTCTGCGCTCATGGACAATAAAAAAGCCAGTGTTGTAGAAAAATCCCCAAATTCAGCAAGGAAATCTTTCAAGCCCGGCAAGTCAGCCCAAAGTGTTGAAAATGCTCAACTTCATGCACTTTCACTAATATTAAATAATCAGGAAGCTGGGGGTAACATAAGTGAAAAGTCTTATGAAAATCTTTTTAACTTGACAGCCCCTACCGATTATGTAATGCCTTCTAAAGAATTAATGAATAACATGACACAGGCCGCTACAAGGCAAGATACTGGAAAAGTTATCATTTATTCCCTTCAGATACTGAATGGGCAAAGGGCTTCACAGATACATCCTTTGGCTTTTATCAGAATCAGTGAAGGTCTGCAGTCTGTGGGGTTGAGTGACGAGAATAGAAGCCTTGCGCATGAAGTGCTGGCGGATTTGATAGAAAACTAAGAACGAGAAATATAGGAGAAATTATTATGGCACGTCCAGGTCGTCCGGCAATGCCGAAGCCGAAGCTTTCAAAATGGGTAGATTCCTTCCTGGATATGCTCACTACAGAACGCGGCGCAGCATTGAACACCCGTCATGCCTACTGGCGTGACCTTGCAGATGTCAGCCTTTTTATCCGTGAAAGCCGTAAAAAAGAAATTGAAAATGCAACCGCGGAAGATCTCAAAGCCTATCTGGCAGATTTAGCAAATAAAATTCACGTTAAAGGCCAGAATAAAAACCAAATCGCCGTCCGTACAGTTGCACGCCGCCTGTCTGCGCTCCGTCAATTCTACCGCTATCTTGTATCGGAAAATGTACGTCAGGATGATCCAACCTCTGCAATTGAATCTCCGAAGCAAACACGCACTCTGCCGAAAACGCTGGCTGAGACCGAAGTTGATGCATTGATTAAAAGTGCCGGAGAACAAGGCGGCGCTGAGAGTGTGCGTCTCGTCTGCTTGCTTGAGATGCTATATGCCACAGGTCTTCGCGTTTCCGAACTTGTTGGTCTGCCAATGGCTGCTATTTCTGAAGGCAACCAGTTTATTATGGTTGAAGGCAAAGGCGGACGCGAGCGTATGGTTCCGTTGTCGGACTCCGCTCAAAAAGCTGTCAGCCGTTATCTTGAACTACGCAATCAATTTGTATCTGGCGAGAACGCTTCCACTCAATCTCAATGGCTCTTCCCGTCCCGTACATCGGACAGCGGTCACCTGACACGTCAACGCTTCGCACAGCTCTTGAAAGATCTGGCGCGCGCAGCGAAGATCGACGAAGAGCGCGTGTCGCCACATATTCTGCGCCATGCTTTCGCAACCCATCTTCTCTCCAACGGCGCGGATCTTCGTGCAGTTCAGAAAATGTTGGGTCACGCCGATATCGCAACGACGCAAATCTACACGCATATTCTTGGCAAAAAGCTCAAGAAAACCGTTGAGGAAAAACATCCTCTCGGAAAAAAATCCGCTTAATTAAAGCAATAAGTTACGAGTGACGGGTTACAAGAGAGACGCTTGTAACCCGTAATTCTTTCTTGTAACTTGCAACTCGCAACTAGGGATTAAAAACAATGGCCGCGATGGATTTTGAAAAACCGATTTTGGAACTTGAAGGAAAGATTGCCGAGCTTCGTCACATGACCAGCAGCAAAGATTTCAATATTGCGGAAGAACTCACTCGTCTTGAAACCAAATCGGAAAAATTGCTGAAAGCTACTTACAGCAAACTGACACCTGCGCAAAAAGTGCAAGTAGCCCGTAATGGCGACCGTCCACATTTCGTCGATTATGTATCGGCCCTTATTGAAGATTTCACGCCATTGGCCGGTGACCGCCAGTTTGCAGACGATCAGGCTTTGATCGGGGGGCTTGGCCGTTTTCGCGGTCGTTCAGTCGTCGTCATGGGTCATGAAAAAGGACATGATACGGAGACACGCATTAAACACAATTTTGGCATGGCCAAACCTGAAGGCTATCGTAAAGCGCAACGGTTAATGGAGATGGCTTCCCAATTCCAGTTACCGGTTGTGACCCTTGTCGATACAGCTGGCGCTTATCCGGGTGTCGAAGCGGAAGCTCGCGGGCAGTCCGAAGCTATCGCTCAATCAATCGCATCCTGTCTGCGCCTCCGCACCCCAATGGTCTCGGTCATTATCGGTGAAGGCGGCTCGGGCGGCGCGATTGCGATTGCTACTGCCGACCGTGTTTATATGCTGGAACACTCTATCTATTCGGTTATCTCTCCTGAAGGCTGCGCGTCTATTCTCTGGCGTTCTGCGGGAAATGCGGAAGAAGCCGCAACTGCGCTTAAGCTGACGGCTCAAGATCTTTTAGGATTGAAACTCATCGACGGTATCATTGAAGAACCGCTAGGTGGAGCCCATCGTGGTAAGACAGCGACAATTGAGGCTGTTGGCAACCAGATTGAGAAATCGCTGAACGAAATGTCGCCTTGGGACCCTGAACGCCTCATCAAGCGCCGCCAGCAGAAATACCTGGCCATGACACGGATCAATTAGTCAATAAACCCACTTATAATCTGATTGAGATTGATCCGACATTCCGGTGCCGGAGGGTACGCTTTTTAGCGTCTTTAAATCGATGTTTATGCGGGCTCTCGCCTTCATATTTTCGAAATTGCCGTGTCCCGCTTTTATATGACCTTCTTGTGTTGCCGCCGCGCGGTAATACAGCATCAAAAAAACCCTTATAGCCGCTGTCAAGGATGTAAGGGGGTTTTTCCGGATATTAATCAATGAGCAAATGTCATGGATCGAACAATGTTCCCGACGTGAAATATCCTTCAACGCATTCCACATTTCGGGTTCAAGCCGGACAGACGTCCTTCTTCCAAGAATGGTGATATTTTTACTGACTAAAGTACTTTTTGGAGAGTCTTCGGTTTCTTCTGATTTATACTGATGGTTTTCAATCGTGTGATAATTCATCGTTTGGTTAAAATTCATTTTATCCTCCCATTAAGACAACGTCCCAAGAAGATATATACCAAAAGAAAGAGATATTACAACCTATGCGTTAAAATTTATAAAAAAATACAACTTGCAAGGGTATTTGAATTGCATATTAATTTGATTTTGCGTTTATTTGCAGGGCATGGACCGGGGGAATTAAGCTTTCCACGGCCGCATAAACCATTCTATGGCAATCTATCCTAGATCTATCCTTAAATTCGGCAGCAACTATAATAACTTTGAAATGACTTTCGCCTTTTCCATTATGGCCTGCATGCCCGATATGTTTATGAGAGTCGTCTATCACCTCAAGAATTTCGGGCGAAAATCTTTCGGTTAATTTATTTATTAATTGCTCTCGGATAGGCTGGAATTCTTGGGTCATAATCCTTTATTATAGAAGTTAATGCCTAAAATACACCTGAAACCGAACTCACCCGAATTCGCCGACAAGACTGAAAAGGTCAGGCCAAAATCTCGCATCTGCGAAATGCCGGGTTGTGCGGACCATGGCGAACACCGCGCGCCTAAAAACAAGGAATTAAAAGATTATTACTGGTTCTGCAAAGAGCATGCCCATGAATACAATAAGGCATGGAATTTCTTTGAAGGCATGTCTATTGAGGATATGGAAGAGCATATAGCCCGGGCAACCGTTTGGGACCGCCCTACTCGTCGCTCGGATGCTGCCGGAAATGCCGAAGCGATTAAACGCAAAGCCTGGCAAACCTATCATTTTACTGACGACGAACCCCCGAAAGATTATACCCAAGACCGCAGCCGGTATGCCGGAAATCGCCAAACGCCGGAATTCGAAGCCTTGGCCATCATGGGGCTCGAACCGCCTGTTGATCTTGAAAAAATAAAGACAAGATATAAAGCCTTGGCCAAAAAGTACCATCCCGATCTGAACAGGGATGATCCTAATGCCGAAGAACTTCTCAAAAAAATCAATATGGCCTATACAGTATTAAAGCTCGCCTATCAGAAATTCGGCGACATGACCCAGCCCGCATAAGGAATCATTCAAGTGGCAGAATTAAAACAAGAACCAATGGCTCTTTCTTTTGACGTGACGCAGCTTGTTCCCAACTCCCCGCGGCACAACACCATTCCCGACAAGATGTTTAATGTAAAGGATACGTTCGGCCTTGAGATTGACTGGGAAGTACCGGGTTTTGCTCATGAAATGCCAAATGTACCTGCCATCGATCCGGCCTATCAATTCGATCACGATACGACACTCGCCATCCTATCCGGTTTTCGTTTCAATCGCCGCGTGATGATCCAAGGCTTTCACGGCACGGGAAAATCCTCGCATATCGAACAGGTTGCCGCCCGACTTAACTGGCCTTGCGTGCGCATTAATCTCGACTCTCATGTTTCGCGGATAGATCTGATTGGAAAGGACATGATCGTTCTGCGCGAAGGAAAACAAATCACCGAATATAAGGAAGGCTTACTCCCTTGGGCGCTACAAAATCCTGTTGCGCTCGTCTTCGACGAATACGATGCAGGCCGCCCGGATGTGATGTTTGTCATTCAGCGCGTTCTCGAAGCCGAAGGCCGCCTTACCCTGCTCGATCAGAATGTTGTTATCCGCCCTCACCCAGCATTTCGGTTGTTCGCTACAGCCAATACGGTCGGGCTTGGCGATACGACAGGCCTCTACCATGGAACCCAGCAATTGAACCAGGGCCAAATGGACCGTTGGAATATTGTAACCATTCTCAATTATCTGCCGCATAACGATGAAGTCAAAATTATTGCCGCAAAAGTTCCTGCCATGGAAAACGAATCTGGATTGAAGGATATAGACGCAATGGTGCGAATGGCGTCCCTCACCCGCGAAGGCTTTAAAAACGGCGATTTATCGACCTTGATGTCGCCGCGTACCGTCATCGCCTGGGCTGACAACTACCAGATTTTCCATGACCGTGAACTGGCATTTAAACTGAGCTTTATGAATAAATGCGATGAGATGGAGCATTCCATTCTGGCTGAATATTATCAACGCTGCTTTGGCGTTGAATTGCTCAAGTGACAAATCCCCAAGACAAACTTGAACGCTTTAAAGACGTGACCGCCGCCACGCTACGCGCCGTGGCAAAGAAGCCCCATGTCGAAATAAATTTTAGCGCGGTTGAAAGCGGCGACCGTCGTCTTGCCTTGACACAGCCTGACAAGGTGCGCCTGCCTGTTCCTGACATTAAACTATCCAAAGCCGATAAAGCCATCATGCGAGGCGCGGCCGATGCAGAAGCGCTTCGCATCCGTCACCATAACGCTAAACTTCATGTAAAAACCGCCCCGTCCGATGATCGAGCCCGCGCTATTTACGATGCCCTTGAACAAGCGCGCATTGAGGCACTCGGCGCAATCGAGATGAAAGGCGTTGAACAAAATCTTAATGCGGTTTTAGAAAATAAGGCCAATCGTCTCGGTTACCACAATCAGAAGGATCGTCATAACGATACGCTGCCCGATGCGCTTCATGCTATAGTCCGCGCCGATCTGACCGGAGAAACACTGCCGCCAGCAGCGCAAAACCTCGCCGATCTATGGCGCCCCTGGATCACGGAAAAACTGGGACTTGATAATTTCTCCGAGCTTAGATCCAAACTCGTCTCGCAAAAGGAATTTTCTTCTTCCATTAAAGATATTCTCAAGAAACTGGAAATGGATGCGGGTGATCCTTCCGTCTCACCAGAGGAGGAACCGCAGACGGAACAAAACCAGCCTGAACATAAGCCTCAGGAAAAACCCCAAGAACAAGATGGGCAGGAAGAGGATAATAAAGAGGAGCAATCTTCCGGCAGCGACACAAATGAAGAGGATTTCGAGGAGGAAGAACAATCTGATTCCAGCGAAAGCGCCGAAGCCCAGGACCAATCCATTCGCATGGATGATGACGAACAATCCGATCAAACTTCCGAGATCAAAACACAACGCACCGATCTTTCTGCCGGACCTGGTACGACCTACGCGATTTACACCACACAATATGATGAGATTGTCAAAGCGGAAGATCTAGCCGACGATGAGGAACTTATTCGCCTGCGTGGAATTCTCGACAAGCAACTTGTTCATCTGCAAGCCGTTGTCGCCAAACTCGCCAACCGCTTACAGCGTAAACTTCTCGCCAAGCAACAGCGCACATGGCAATTCGATTTGGAAGAAGGCTATTTAGATAGCGCCCGCCTCGCCCGTATTGTTGCCAACCCGACCATACCTTTGAGCTTCAAGCAGGAAAAACAAACCGAGTTTAAAGATACTATCGTGACAATCCTGCTCGATAATTCCGGCTCAATGCGCGGAAGACCGATCACGATTGCCGCGATGTGTGCCGATATTCTAGCCCGCACATTAGAACGCTGCGGTTTGAAAGTTGAAATTCTGGGCTTTACTACCCGCGCTTGGAAAGGCGGAAAGGCCCGTGATACATGGATTCAAAACGGACGCCCCAACGCGCCGGGTCGCCTGAACGATCTTCGCCATATTATTTATAAATCAGCCGATACGCCCTATCGCCGCGCCCGCAAAAATCTGGGACTTATGCTTAAAGAAGGTCTTCTGAAAGAGAATATCGATGGCGAAGCTTTAGCCTGGGCTTACAATCGCCTCGCCCCGCGTCCAGAAGAACGCAAAATTCTGATGGTTATTTCCGACGGTGCACCGGTCGACGATTCTACCCTTTCGGTCAATCCGTCCAATATTCTCGAGAAGGATCTGCGCCATGTCATCGACTGGATTGAATTTGTCGACAAGATCGATTTAACAGCCATCGGCATCGGTCATGACGTCACGCGCTATTACCGCCGCGCCATGACCATCGTCGATGCCGATGAACTGGCAAGCGCCTTGGTCGAACGTCTTGAAGGATTATTTGAGCTGGACAAACGCCGTTAAAAGCCTTTTTGGAAATATTTGGTAAAAAGATCTTTCAGATAAATCGCACCCCAATTCGACAGATGACCTTCATTAAAATAGAGACTTTTGCCCTTTGCTTCAAAATAGCATTTCTTATCATCACACATCAGGGCATCAGGCGCGATAAAAATAATGTCGCTTTTTTTGTTCGCATCTATAAAAGGACCGAAACTATCCTTACGCACTTTGAGAAAAGTTTCTTTGGGCAGGACCACACTATCGTCATTTTTTATTCCGTATAGAGAATGTATGGCAAAAGTTCGCGGCGGATTGGATGGCGCGAAAGGTACATCGAGGAAAATATAAACTTTCGCTCCGAGCTTTTGGATTTCATCTACGGTACGCTGCGTTGCAGCCATTGCTACACTATCATAACGGTTTTTATAAGATGGATACCAGCTTTGATCGCGAAACAAGGTAATCGGATTTTTCATGCGGTCCGACCAGTTGCCTGCAAGGAAAACATGCCTGACTTTCTTTTCCCGGATTAGGTTGAGAACGCGATTATTAAATCCTACACAATCGAAACCGACATTGGCATTTTGCTCATAATTCAAAATAGGCGGACATCCATGAGCCGTTACGACATAGCCGTTCTGCTTATACTCTTTTGAAAGCTCGTAAAATGCCGGCGCTATGGCATCGGCGAAACTATCGCCCCATAAAATGAAACCCGGCTCAACGCCCTGGCCTGCATTTGACTGACATATTTCACCTTTTTCAAAGCGATCAAATTTCGGTTTATTACAAGATTCTCTGTACGGATTGATGTCGTCTGCACCTTGTGCATAAACCACTACTTGATCGGGCAATCTTAGCGGCAGACCTTTCGTAAAATGGATAACGAGCCCTTGAATTGCCATGAGTGCCAGAACTACAGCTGCAGCCAGATAAATAGTTTTAGTTGACGGAAATATTTGTTTCTTCCGAAACGGCGTCTCAACGAATTTCCATGACAAAACAGCCAGAACAAAAGCCCCAGTAAGGCAAATAAGAGCGACGGAAGCCGTAAGCTCGATCAACCCGCTATAGCGGACAAAAGCAAGTATAGGCCAATGCCAAAGGTAAAGGGAATAAGATACCAGACCCACAAAAACCGGCCCACGCAGGGCAAGCATTTTTCCGACGTTGTTTAAACGGTTATTATTAGAGACGATAATAGCCGCCGCACCTAGACAAGGTAACAAAGCCGTAGCACCGGGGAACAGTGTATGATCGGTGTAGAAAAATATACCCACTGCAATGCATGCCAGACCAAGCCAGCCAAGAATTTCTTTTTTAAGCCCTTCGATATTCACTGGGTTAAGAGCCAGCAGACAACCAGCCAATAATTCCCATGCCCTGAAAGGCAAAAGATAAAATGCCGACGAAGGAGAATTCCTGACAATAAAAGAAGCTGCAACAAAGGAAATTATCGAAAAGATCGTAAAATACTTAAACGTTTTTTCCTGACGATATTTCCAGCACAAAAAAAAGCAGATTGGGAAAAACAGATAGAATTGTTCTTCAACAGCCAGAGACCACGTATGAAGCAAAGGCTTGACTGCATTCTCCGTATCGAAATAACCAGCCTGTGTTTTAAAAAGAATATTGGAAACGAAAATGCTTTGCGCCGCGACTTGCTGGCCCAAATTCTTATAGTCGCTAGGCAGGTATAGAAACCATCCGGCAAGCAACGTAAATGTTACAACGATTAAAAGCGGCGGCAGGATCCGCCTGATGCGCCGCTCCCAGAAATCGACGAAGTTGAAATTTCCTGTTTTCAAATCCTTTTGAATAAGAGAAGTGATCAAAAAGCCGGAAATAACGAAAAAAATATCGACCCCGACATATCCACCGCTAAAAAGCGTAAAATTGGCATGGCAAAATAAGACGGACAATACAGCGACAGCCCGCAAGCCGTCTATTTCTGGGCGGTAAGTAATGGACATACTCATTCCATACACCACCATCATTCAGGTGAAAACCGGGATCCATACAATATACGGATAAATCCCATGGATTCCGGCTTTCGCCGGAATGACGAATAAGGTACATATCTGCTATGACCGACCGTAAAATTTATAAACCAAAACCCGTTTCCGGCTTCCCAGAATGGCTACCCGAAGAACGCATCGTCGAGCAGCGCTGGTTTGACTCGATCCGCCGGGTCTTTGAAAGCTATGGCTATTGCTCCATCGAGACTCCAAGCGTCGAGGAACTCGACGTTCTTGCCGCAAAAGGTGAAGTCGATAAGGAAATTTATGTTATTGAGAGGCTGCATAAGGACGATAAAGACAAATCCGAGGCGCGGCTTGCGCTGCATTTTGATCAAACGGTTCCCCTTGCCCGTTATGTGGCGCAACGCTTCAACGATCTCGTCTTCCCCTTCAAGCGTTACCAGATGCAACGCGTCTGGCGCGGCGAACGTCCGCAAATGGGTCGCATGCGCGAATTCTATCAATGCGATATCGACGTCATCGGTGTCGATAATCTTGATATATCTTTCGACGCCGAAGTCGCGGCAATTTGCTATGAAGCGATAGAAAGCCTTGATATCGGGCGGGTGCAATTACGAGTCAATAACCGTAAAATTTTAATGGGTTTTCTTTCAAGTCTGGGCATCCAAAATCCTATACTTGTCACGCGCGCCATAGATAAGTTAGAAAAGATTGGCAAAGAGAAAGTTATCGAGGAACTAAAATCTGCCGGGCTTGATGAAGTTCAGGCTTTTTCAGTTCTTACGCTCGTTGATATTAAGGGAAATGCCGAAAGAATTCGTTCGATAAAAACTGAAAACGAAATCATGCAAAAAGGAGTTGAAGAACTTTCTTTTGTCCTCGACAATCTTGCCCATCTTGGCGAAGGCGTTATCGGTGACCTCTCTATCGTTCGCGGCTTGGATTACTACACAGGAACAGTCTACGAAACCCAGCTTCTGGACGTCCCTGAATTCACCGGCTCCGTCTGCTCGGGTGGGCGCTATGATGATCTGGCATCGGGTTATATAAACAAGCACCTTCCGGGTGTTGGGATTTCTATCGGATTTTCACGGCTTTTTGATGTGATGCGCCAGACTCATAAGGAAAAACTCGGCATCGGCCCTAAATCCCCTACAGATATCTTGATGGCTTTGCCAAGCGAAGAAGAACGCGGCCATGCATCCGAAACCGCCCGAACACTTCGGAAAAACGGCCATAAAGTCGAAATGTACCACGCTGCGAAGAAACTCGACGATCAATTAAAATACGCGATAAAAAAACAGATACCCTATGTTTGGTTACCCTTCGCTGACGGTCATCAGATTAAAAACCTTGCAACTCGAGAACAGGTTGCTGCTGATCCGCTAACATGGAAAAAACCGGAATGAAAAAACCATTTTTTATGCCTGCGAGAGCAGGCATTTCCGTTTTTGCAGGAATAGCAATGCTGTTTTTTTTCACGCCTGCTCAAGCTGCACCATTCACCTATTCTTCTCCTGATTGCGACTTCACAGCAACCTTCCCTGAAAAGCCGTTTATCGAGAAAAAATGTGATACGGCGAATAAATGCGAAGAAATTGCCACCTATGTGCAGACAACCGACAAATCTGCCGTCAATTTTCGTTTATCATGCCGTAAAGCCGAGCCGAAAGATTTGACACTTTTAACGCCCGACGATTTGAAAAAACGTCTTGGTGTTTTGGTCAAAGAAGCGAATCTGATGCCCTACGCCAACGATGCCGCCGTTCTGAAAAATGGCACGAAAACATCCATTGCGCTGGCAACCGGAAAACGCGGTGAACAAGACGTTATATACACGGGACAAATGTGGATAGGCTTACAGTCCGTACTGACCATGGAAGGCGAAATGACAGGGCCGGAGAATGAAGAAATCAACGATATCTATTCTGAAATCTTACGGGCTGTTCAGATCAAGAAAATGCCCTGATTTTTTCGACCATTGAGAAAAATCCACTACGACGGTTGGGACTTAGATTTTGCTCTAACCCCAATTCTCTGAAAATTCCCTCAATATCGATGCCTTTTATTTCAGCGGCAATCTTGCCCTGATAAATTGACATTAATACGCCGATCAACCCCTTGACGATTTGGGCATTGCTATCCGCCTGAAAACGAAACTTGCCGTCTCGAATTTCCGGCACCATCCATACTTTTGAGGTGCAGCCTTTAACTTCTGTTTCGGGAGTTTTTAGTTCTTCCGGCATATCGGGAACGGTTTTCCCTAAATCCAGAATATACTGAAACCTGCCTTCCCAGTCGTCCAGAAGGGCAAAAGTCTCAATAATCTGGTCTAATGGTTGCAATGCAGAAGTCATGAATATGCTTATATATGCTTGGTTGCTTATCTATTATACAAGTTCTATATTCATTCCCAGCGCAATCTTTTCACCATTCCTTAAAGATTGATGAATAAGGTAGCAAAAAGAAGGGCTTGCGCGAGTCACCGCCGCTTGGCAAAGTGGTAATGGTTAAGAAGCACTTTAAGATTATAAGAAAGTAAAACTATGTCCAAAACCGGTTCTGAATCTAAGAACACTCTATATTGCTCCTTCTGTGGCAAAAGCCAGCATGAAGTGAGAAAGCTTATCGCAGGTCCGAATGTATTCATCTGCAATGAATGCGTCGAACTTTGCATGGACATCATTCGCGAAGAAGATAAAAGCCAGCTTGTTCGCACAGGTTCTGAAGGCATCCCTACCCCGAACGAAATTAAAGTCGTTCTTGACGACTACATCATCGGCCAGGACCGCGCGAAACGCGTTCTTTCCGTTGCGGTTCATAATCACTACAAACGTCTTGAGATCGGCGGCAAAGGCGCGGATGTCGAGATCAATAAATCTAACATTCTTCTCGTCGGTCCAACCGGTTCGGGTAAAACGCTTCTAGCGCAAACCCTCGCCCGTATCCTGGACGTACCGTTTACGATGGCAGATGCTACGACATTGACCGAAGCTGGTTATGTTGGTGAAGACGTTGAGAATATTGTTCTAAAATTATTGCAAAACTGCGATTACAATGTAGAACGTGCCCAGCGCGGTATTGTTTACATCGATGAGATCGATAAAATTTCCCGCAAGTCTGATAACCCTTCTATTACCCGCGATGTGTCAGGTGAAGGCGTTCAGCAAGCTCTTTTAAAATTGATGGAAGGCACGATCGCATCTGTCCCTCCTCAAGGTGGACGTAAACATCCTCAGCAGGAATTCCTGCAGGTTGATACAACGAACATCCTATTCATCTGTGGCGGCGCTTTTGCCGGTATCGATAAAATCATTGGTATGCGCTCCAAAGGAGGTACGGCGATCGGTTTCGGTGCAGAAATCAAGGATACCGAAGAAAAAGGCGTCGGCACGATGATGCGCCTTCTTGAGACAGAAGATCTTCTGAAATTCGGCTTGATCCCGGAATTCGTCGGACGTCTTCCTGTCGTCGCCACGCTTGACGATTTGGACGAAGTTGCTCTTGTTTCTATTCTGACAGAACCTAAGAACGCTTTGGTAAAGCAATATGGCCGCCTCTTCGAAATGGAGAATACAAAGCTTACTTTCACACCGGAGGCTCTGACCGAGATTTCCAAGAAAGCCATTGTCCGTAAAACAGGCGCGCGCGGTTTGCGCTCGATCATGGAAAATATGCTTCTCGACACGATGTATGAACTTCCTGATTTGGATGATGTTGAAGAAGTCGTTATCAACGAAGATGTTGTCAAGAATGGCGCAAAACCTGTCTATGTCCACTCGGACAAGAAAAAGGCGAAAAAAGCCAAGGACAAAGAAGACAAGGATAAAGAAGCGGTTACCGCCAGCTAATTTAAAAACCCGCCCCAGAGGCGGGTTTTTCTATTCCTATCTCGCCCTGAACTTCAGAACGTATAATATTGTGCAATTTTGTCCTGATATATTGGCATATTCCGCAGATCCTGCCACAGCCGATGCTGGACTTACATTCGGCGCGGTACAGGCAGACGGACCGCCTCCGGATGCCGCGATTAGCCTGCCAGAAGTAGGATTGGCATCGTCGATTTTCTGGTCGAGCTTTCTGGTTTCGATACCGCTGAGTAATGGACCGGTAGGATAACGGCCTTGGGTTTTACCGAAGACGAAACTATGCCCGCTTTGACCATACCATGTCGTCGGGTTAGGTGCCGCTCCTATCCAGCCAAGCGAGAAACTGCCTTGACCCATATCAAAACCCGGGCCCGTTACACCGCCAACCCAAAGCCCGTTTGCATCGAGCCTGCCTGTATACCCGCCCGGGATAAGATCGGCCTTTGAAAGGTGCTGGAAAACTAGCCCTTCTTCGATCAGGACCGGATCATTGAAACTTTCATCATCGATATAACCGTCGCCGTTGCCGTTATCGGCCCCTATCCATGTTTGGGAAGCCCTCCTAAAATCGCCAGGGTTGGCTTTATACATATCGTAAAATGTTTCGACTGCCGCCTCTGACGAGGTAAAACTGGACGCTACTTTTGCAATAATCGCATTATTATAAAGCTCTTGCCCCTTTAGAACGCCGCCTATTAACAGACCTATAATAATCATAACAATGGATAATTCGACCAGAGTAAATCCCGATTTGTTTGATCTGCTCTTGCAATGCATGAATTATTCACCCCGGATGATATTAACGCTTACAGCCTATCAGTTTTGGGTTAAAGTTTCTTTGCTATTTTAAGATTGCGTTATATTTTTCCTCATAAGCTAGATGATGTTCAAATTATTGGAGATTCCAGATGCCGCAGCCTGCTAAAATCATGCCTGAACCGAATAAACGTTATCGTTTAATTACCAGAAGCGATATGGACGGCTTGGTTTGCGGAATCCTTTTAAAGGAACTCGACTTGATCGATGATATTATGTTTGCGCATCCTAAAGATATGCAGGATGGTTTGATCGAAGTAACGTCAAACGACATCACGACCAACCTTCCTTATGTCGAAGGCGCATATCTCGCGTTTGACCACCACGCATCAGAAGTTTCCCGCTCCACAGGTTCCAAAGCCAATCACGTGATCGATCCAAAAGCGCCTTCCGCCGCGCGCGTTGTCTATGACTATTTCGGCGGTAAAGCCCGCTTCCCGAATGTATCGGACGCGATGATGGAAGCTGTGGACAAAGCCGATGCCGCACAATTCTCCAAGGAAGACATCCTTAATCCGAAAGGATGGGAACTCCTCTCCTTTATCATGGACGCGAGAACAGGTCTTGGTCGTTTTCAGGATTTCAATATTTCCAACTATCAGCTCATGATGAAACTGATCGATACCTGTCGCGATCATTCCATTGAAGACATTCTGAAATTGCCTGATGTGAAGGAACGCGTAGATCTCTATATGGAGCATCACGAAAAACACAAAGAACAATTGGAGCGCTGCGCCAAGGTTCACGATAATCTGATCGTGCTGGATCTGCGCGAAGAGGAAAAAATCTGGGCCGGGAACCGCTTCTTTATCTACGCCCTTTTCCCTGATTGTAATATCTCGATCCATGAGATGTGGGGCAAAGGCAAACAGAACACCGTTTTTGCTATCGGGAAATCCATTATCAATCGTTCCAGCAAAACCAATGTCGGCGAGTTATGCCTGAGCTATGGCGGCGGCGGTCATAACGCAGCTGGTACTTGCCAGGTTGCAAATGAAAAAGCCGATGAAGTTCTAAAAGAACTTATTACAAAAATCACCCAGGATGGCTGACATTACATTATTAGGAATATTATTAATAACAATACAGCTAATAATATTCCTAACTTTTCTCAATATAGTCAGAGGTATTCCGAGTTATCCTATAAAAGTAGTTATTATTATTTTTTCTATTTTTTTACCTTTAATTCTTGGCATATTCATTGAGATCACTTCCAAGACACTATTTTTGGCACCACTTTTTACGTCAACCATTCTTCCAACAATTATTCCAATAACAAAGAATCCAGAGCAGCCCGTAATTGTGCAAAAGAAAGTTATGTCTGCGCTTCTTTGCTGTATCACCTTTTCTCCCCTATTCACTTTCGGTGCTACGTGTGTTCTAGGCTATATATTTTCTTTCGAATTAGTATCATTAAATGGATTAATTGGGCTTGTATTTTCACAATTAGGACTAATAATTATTACTCCATTAGCCTATTTAATTTCTTATAATACTCTTCGAAGCACTACTGTTTCAGAAGATTAAACAACTAAACTCCAATCATGACCTCTATCATCCTCTTCCGCCGCGATCTGCGCCTGTCCGATAACCCTGCCCTGATAGCTGCCGCGAAAGCTGGACCCGTTATTCCCGTTTACATTTACGAAGACAGGGAGGCCCAGAACTGGACAATTGGCGCAGCGAGTAAATTCTGGCTGCATCATTCTCTTCACGCTCTGAACAAAAGTCTCGACGGGCATCTGGCGATTTTAAAAGACCGGAAATCCCTAAAAGCCATTATCGAAGAAACCGGCGCAACCCATGTTTTCTGGAACCGTTGTTATGAACCATATTTGGCCGCCGCAGATGAGCAGCTTCAGGAATCATTAGAGAAAGACGGCCTGACGGTTGAAACTTTTCAGGCAAATCTTTTGTGGGAGCCTTGGAACATCACCAAAAAGGATGGTACACCGTATAAAGTCTTTACACCTTTCTATCGCAAAGGCTGTTTGAAAGCGCCACCGCCTCGCACGCCGCATAAAAAACCGTCGAATTTGAAATTTAGAAAAGCGAAATCTTTTTCCATCGACGACCTAAAGCTTCTGCCAAAAAATCCTCGCTGGGATAAAAAGATGGAAGCCTATTGGCAACCCGGCGAAGATGGCGCACATAAAACGCTTTCAAAATTTCTGAAGAAAGGTTTTAAAAATTATAAAGAGGGCCGCAATTTCCCGGATCAGAATGTCCTCTCTCAACTTTCACCACATACGCATTTTGGTGAAATTTCTCCAAACCAAATCTGGTATGCCGCAGAACGCGCCGGCCATGACCATAAGCAGGAAAAAGAACTAGACACGTTTCATTCTGAAATCGGCTGGCGTGAATTTTCTTATTATCTGCTGCATCACTTTCCTGAACTACCTGATGAAGCCTGGAATAAAAAATTCGCAAAAATGAAATGGGCGGACTCAACGAAAAATTTGCATGCTTGGCAAAAAGGGCTGACCGGTTATCCTATTGTGGATGCCGGTATGAGAGAACTATGGGAGACAGGCTATATGCACAACCGCGTTCGCATGGTCGTGGCGAGTTTCCTCATCAAGCATCTCCAGATCAATTGGGTTAAAGGCGAAGAATGGTTTTGGGATTGCCTCGTCGATGGCGATCTTGCCGTCAATGCTTTTAACTGGCAATGGGTCGCAGGATGCGGAGCGGATGCCGCGCCTTATTTCAGAATTTTCAATCCGGTATTGCAGGGAGAAAAATTCGACAAGGATGGCGTTTACGTCCGTCAATGGGTGCCCGAACTTAAAGGCATGCCAGACAAATATATCCACCGTCCATGGGATGCTCCGGTTGATGCCCTGCAAAAAGCGAAAGTTGTTCTTGGCAAAACCTATCCGCATCCACTTGTCGAACACAATAAGGCTCGCGAGAATGCTTTACAGGCTTATAAGGCTTTGAAGAAATAACTTAGCTGATAATTGTCATTCCTGCTTTCATGGGAATGACAATATGAGTAGAATTGCGGCATGATTACCCCATCTCCACTTTTCCCAGGCGATACAATTGGCATCATGGCACCATCAAGCCGTGCCAACGAAGACAATATTACTAAACTTCAGATGTTATTGGAAAAACGTGGCTACAAAGTTTTTGTTCACCCCCAATCTTTTTTAAAGCTTCATCAATCCGCTGGAACTGGAATGGAAAAAGCGGCCGCTTTCCATGATTTAATCCGACGTAAAGATATTAAAGCTATTTTCTGTTCCAATGGCGGCAACCGTGCAGGCACGATGCTTGAATACTTAAATTTTGATCTGGTTAAAAAAAACCCAAAAATCGTTCTCGGCTACAGCGATATTACCGTTCTTCTCAATAGCATTCATTTCAAAACCGGAATTGTCACCTATCACGGCCCTATGGCGCGAAGTTTTTTATCTTTGCCAAAAAAGCAGATTGACCAGTGTTTTGATATGCTTGAAGGCAGGGTTAAAACTTTGGAAATGCCAAAGGCCAAGATCCTGAAACCAGGGAACGCCAAAGGCCCTCTCATAGGCGGTAATCTGAGTGTTCTCTGCTCTTTGCTAGGCACGCCCTATCAACCGGATTTCAGAAACGCTATTCTCTTTCTTGAAGACATTGCAGAAGAGACGTCGCATATCGACCGTTATCTCTGTCAACTGCGCAACACCGGAATCCTTCATCAGATAAACGGCCTTATGCTCGGTTCATTCACTGAACTTAAAGATACCGGCAGAACCAAATACGGCTTTACTTTGAAAGACTGCATCGAAACTGTCACCGCAGACTTAAAAATACCTGTCCTATTGAATGCGCCTTTCGGGCATGGAAAAGATTTATTTACTTTGCCCATCGGAGCCAAAGTTTCCTTGAATCGCTCAGTTTTAAAGTTTGAGTAATTCTTACTCTATTAAATCTTAGCGGATAGTCCTACTGCTACATAAGTCCGAAGGTTTTTCGCCTTGAAACTGTCTTTGTTACCCGGTGCCTCGATTTGCTGGCTTAAAGCTTTAAGGAATTCCCTTTTCAGTGGCGCAGGTAAAATATCCGCAATAGGCCTGATTTGATAAGGTGCACCATACTCGGCAAAAGCATCGCTCGCCAAACGCTCGACATGTGCCACGGTCTCAGGCGATATGCCACTGAATCGCAGGCTCAATGATTGCGCTCTTGGCAGAAGATTTTCTTTACACATAAGATTACTCATTGGGCATGAATTGATCGGCTTTACATAGCCCCGTCATATCTCTTGTGTCAACTTTTGAAACTTGTCTTGATTTCCCATTCGGTCCTCATTAAACCCTCCCTATGACCTTTGTCGTAACCGATGTCTGCATTCTATGTAAATACACCGACTGCGTGGAAGTATGTCCAGTAGACTGCTTCTATGAGGGGGAGAATATGCTCGTTATCAATCCAGACGAATGTATCGATTGCGGCGTTTGCGAACCGGAATGTCCAATTGAAGCCATTTTGCCTGATACAGATTCTAAGGCCGAGCCATGGTTGGAACTGAATCGTGAATATTCTACTGGACCTTGGCCGAATCTGACAAAGAAAAAGCCCGCCCTGCCAAATGCAGACGATTTAAAAGACACACCGAATAAAATGGATCAATTTTCGCCTAATCCGGGTGAAGGCGATTGAAATCAACTAGATAGCACGGGTTTTCAGAACCTCGTTAAATTATTTTAAAGAAAAGTTGAAATTTTCCTAATTTCTGCTATATTCTCTCAACTTGCTTCAACGGTGCATACAAACTCAAAGCCACTTAAGCCTTTGACTTTGTTTTCTTTTTCGCTTGGTAATTTTATTACCCGGCTTAATTTTCAACGTTATGGCAATAAGAAATATACCGGGTTTGAAAGAATTCGATACGCTAAGACTACAAATTAAACTGCCTCATAGTTAACATTAGTCACAAGGATCAAAGCATGGCTCAAAAGAAAAAAACAGCTCCAGCAAAAACAGCCTCTAAAACTAAAACAGCGGCAAAAGCCGCTCCGAAAGCTGTTAAGAAACCTGTTTCGAAAGTGACGCCTAAAGCTGTTGTAAAACCTGTGGCTAAAAAAGCCGTGCCTGTTAAGAAACCTGTTGCGAAGCAAGTCGTAAAGCCGGTGCCTGTTGCAAAAAAGTCACCTGCTCCAGCGAAAGCTCAGATTAAAGTTCAGCCTAAAGCAGTTGCAAAGCCTATCGTAAAGGCGGCCCCTGCTGCGAAAGCGCCAATTAAAGCTAAAGAGATTGTGGTTAAAGCTCCGATCAATCAAAATGCCGCTGAAGTTAAAAAATCCCCAGTTGTCATGCAAAAGACATCTGAAGGCTATAAGCCTGTTTCAACAACATCGGCTTCTTCGATGATGCGCCCGGCATATCGCCCCATTCAGGTTACAAACAAGTCTTTGGCTCCTATTACCCCGGTTCGCCAAATGGCGCCTGCTCCAGCTAACGAAAAGGTCGAGTATAAAAAAGGCGATTACGTGGTTTATCCAGCTCATGGCGTTGGCCAGATTGAGGCGATCGAAACAGCTACAATCGGCGGCATGGAAATTAAACTCTATGCCATTGTCTTTGAAAAGGATCGTATGCGCCTGAAAGTGCCGGTTTTCAAAGCTCATGCCTCGGGTCTGCGCCGCCTGTCGACTACAAATCGTATGCAGGATGCACTGAAAACACTTCAGGGTCGCGCTCAAATCCGCCGTGCCATGTGGTCCCGCCGGGCTCAGGAATATGAAACCAAAATAAATTCTGGCGATCCAGTTTCTATCGCTGAAGTCCTTCGCGATTTAAAGCGGTCTAACGATGATAGCGAGCAATCCTATTCCGAGCGCCAGATTTATCAATCAGCCATGGAGCGTCTTGCCCGTGAAGTAGCGGCAGTTGACAAGATTACGGAAACAGAAGCCACTGAGCGCTTGGAAAAACTCATTCGCGGAGGCCGTAAGGCTAAAGCGGAAGAAAAATCTGTCGAAAAAGCGGATCAGGCTGAAGCCGCATAAGATTGCCGGATTAGACGAAATTAAAGACCGCCCTAAGGGCGGTTTTTTTATATTTATACGGACAACAATAGGAATAAATGCTTCACGTGAAACATTTGGAACCACCTAGCTTCTAAAGCGTTTGATTTGATTGAATATTTTTTAGTTTATTCATTTTCGGGGGAGAATTAGAAAATATTTCGTTAACAAGATAACTTTTTTCGATTTTTGACGAATATAAAATCGAGGGTCAACTGTTGGCAATACAACAACAGATAAGAACATTAACAAACCAAACTAGACCGGTTTGGAAGAAAGAAAAGGGGTACTCCTATGGCCTATATAGACGACCAGCAAACCCAAAAAGCTAATTTATCCTATATTCGTTCGTCGATGAACGAACCGATGCTTGAGCGCGAACATGAGCAGGATCTGGCTCGCAGATGGCGTGACCATAAAGACGAACGCGCCCTTCACGAGTTGGTCAAATCATACACACGTCTGGTTATCGCAGCAGCTTCCCGCTTCCGTCATTACGGTTTACCGATGGGGGATTTAATCCAGGAAGGCAATATGGGTTTAATGCAAGCCGCCAATCGCTTTGAACCTGAACGCGATGTCAGGTTCTCTACGTATGCAGCTTGGTGGATTCGCTCTGCTATGCAAGATTACGTATTGAGAAACTGGTCGATCGTTCGAACAGGTACAACGGCGGCCCAAAAATCCCTCTTCTTCAATCTTCGCCGTTTACGCGCAAAAATCGAAGGTGGGCAAAGCATGAACAATCAGGGTGGGCTGACAAGCGAAGCCCGTGATAAAATCTCTGGTCTGCTGGGCGTATCGACTAAGGAAGTCGAACAAATGGAAGGCCGCATGAATGGCGGTGACCAGTCGCTGAACGCAACGATCTCAATGGAAGGTGAGGATGAATACCAATCTTTCCTGGCCGACACGCGTCCAAACCCGGAAGAAATCGTCATCGGGATGAAAGATTCCCAGACTCGGTCGAAATGGCTGTCTTCCGCTTTAGGTGAATTGTCAGACCGTGAACAGGAGATTATCAAACAGCGTCATCTGAAATATGAAACCGTTACCTTGGAAGAACTTGGGAAGCAATTAGGTGTCAGCAAAGAACGCGTTCGTCAGCTGGAAGCACGCGCGATCGAGAAACTGAAAACTTCTTTGACAAAAAACGTAAAAAACCCCAGAGATCTCTTGACGGCGGCTGCATAAGCACTATCTGTTATACAAAGGACGGCGTTTACGTCGTTCGGGCCAGGTTGGTACTTCCCCCTCCAACCTGGCCTTTTTATTTTCATTCAACTACAATTTTGTACTTACGTCCTGAAACGACATTCTCACTGGCCGTGAGATTGTTCAAAGCGCGGATGAGCGGTGTAATCTGACTTATCTGACCACCTTCCACAACCCGGACTTTTTCCGTTTTCAATCCGGCAATTTCACCAGACGTTAGATTCCGCAAACTATATGTCGTAGTTTTCAAAGCCTCGATCTCGGATGACGCCAAATTTCTCGGAATTGCAAATTGCATACGGAAAATACTTCCGCCGCCCCAATTGACTGCAACCATGCGTAACGTGATCGGCGCACCATTCAGCGTCGTATCAAAAGATGCGGTTGCCGCGTCATGTCCATTGATGGTTACTTTTTCAGGCGTCAACTGGCGCTTGCCCTGCAACCAATCATACATAATGTATGAAGATGGATCGGTTGTAGTGATTTTCACTTGATCGACAACGATCAAGGCTCCGCCAGATTTAGATGCAACAATCTGTTCCGGAGAATTCTGAATTTTGTATCCTTGGGGTACTGAGAAAGTAAATCCCATCACAGGATGATAAAAATTCGTACCCCGTACAAATCCCTGCTCCGGTGAATCGCCATAAGTGATACCGTCGATTGCTGCCAGATAGACATCTGTTCCGCGGTCTTTTGGACTACCTTGATATTTAGCCGCTTCAGCCGATGCCGCAGCAACCCTGCCCGCCGTTTGCGGGTGAGTGGCAAAGAAATTAGGCGTTTCGGCTTTTTCCGCCTTTCCCGATTGCGACACCTGATACTGATCCATTGCGGCAAGGAAATCGGAAACTGCTTTCGGATCATATCCGGCACGGTCCAGATACCGGATGCCAAGTGTATCGGCTTCCGTTTCCTGCTCGCGGGAATAAGAGCTGATGTATAAATTACTGCCGACATCGAGCATCTGGCTGACGGCAGAATTTCCGAGATAAGCCCCGAGTAACGACGTGCCCAATCCTGTCACTACACTTTGTGAATAACGTGCCGCACTGTGGCGTCCTGTCACGTGACCGATTTCATGACCGAGAACGCCCGCTAATTCCGCCTCATCATTTGCAACGGCCAATAGACCCCGGGTTATATAGACATACCCACCCGGCAAAGCGAAAGCATTCACGACGGGCGAATCCAAGACGAAGAATTGATATGTGACATCCGACCGTTCGGTATTCTTGGCAACTTTAGAGCCGACCGTCGAAACGTAGTTTTGCAACTTCTGGTTTTTATATAAGCCACCATATTGCTTGACGATTTCTTCATGCTGACTGGCCCCGACTTGCGCTTCGCTTTCGGCTGGCATCAGTCCTGTAAACTGATTGCGGCCTGTCGCCGGATTGACGCTACAGGCACTTAAAACGAGGGATGAAACAAGGCCACAGACCTGTAAAGACTTGCAAAACTTTCGATAATCCATAAATTTTCCCTATGTTCAAAAGATGTTTAATGGCATGCCTAAGCGCGTTCCTGTTTTTACCACAGGCTTATGCAGAAACAAGATATGTTTCAGAAACCATCCCTGCCGGTTTCTTTCGCGCACTTGCCCAATCGCCCGCAACGGTCAAAGTAACTAAAGTAATCGATCCCCTTACTTTCATGGGCGAAGACAAGAATATCTACTCCTTATCCGGCATTGAAATTCCTAATCTTCAGACCGGCAAAAAAGATTTCACGCTGGAAGCTAGCAAGACTTTGGCGCTCCTGATCGAAGACAAGGATTTAAAACTGTATACAACGAAGACAAGAGATAAAGGACGCATCAACAGGATGAACCAAAGTCTTGTTCATGCGGAATTAAAACAGGACAGGATTTGGATTGAAGGCGAATTGCTGGCGGCAGGTTTAGCACGCGTAAAAACCACACCAACAAATCCTGAAATGCACTATGAAATGCTCGCGATTGAAACAAAAACGCGAGAACAAAAAAAAGGATTATGGGCCGATAGTGCGCTGCAGGTTCTGACGCCCGAAACGGTGACAAGCCATGAAAATTCATTCGCGATTATCGAAGGCTCACCGAAAGCCGCCGCCGTTACGCGAAATATGATATTTCTAAATTATGGCGATGATTATAAAAAAGATTTTACGGTAGGAATTCCCACCAGTTTACGCGTTGCTTTTTCCAAGAGAAAAATAAATCCTCTGCAATTCGCCAATACAAAAATTCGGGTCCGGGGTTGGGTGCAATCCTATAACGGCCCGTTCATCGAAATCGATCATCCTGAACAGATCGAAATTCTAGGTCGCATGAGTCCATTTACTGAGCCCTCCAATCAGCCGGAGGCTTCGCCAAATAATGTCGGCATGCGTTCAATCCAGATGCCGAAAGCGCCGGAGATTGCAAAGCCAATAGAACCGGAAATAATTTCGCCAAAGAAGAAAAATGCCGCCTACCCCAACCCATAAGAATTTGGCATCCACATTGCACCCGCGCCCTTTGCGGGAATTGTACCCGCCGATTACACCCTATTCACAAGGCTTTATGGCTGTCGATATCCAGCATACGATTTACTGGGAGCAAAGCGGAAACCCCGACGGCATACCTGTTCTGGTTTTACACGGCGGCCCGGGCGCAGGTGCGACTGCAACACATCGGCGTTTTTTTGATCCGAAAATTTATCGGATAATCGTTTTCGACCAGCGCGGAGCGGGCAGATCGCAAATGCTCGGTAACCTCGAGAACAATACGACAGCGCATTTAATTGCGGATATGGAAGCTCTGCGTAAGCAGCTTAATATCGAGCGCTGGCATTTATTCGGAGGATCATGGGGAAGCACTCTTGCCCTCGCCTACGCGATCGAGCATCCCCAAAGATGTATAAGCATGATATTACGCAGCATATTCCTCATGGAAGAAAGCGAGATAGACTGGTTCATGTATGGAATGAAAACGATCTTCCCAGAAGCATGGGAAGAATTCGCCAATTTTATTCCCGAAAATGAACGAGGCGACCTTCTGAACGCTTATCATAAACGCCTTGTCAGCGACGATATAAAAATCTCCATTGAAGCCGCTTTGTCATGGAATGCCTATGAAAGTGCCTGCGCATCTTTTTTTCCCACTAGCCAGACGATCAATACTGACGAGCAACGATACTATGCCCTTGCAATGGCGAAGATTGAAGCCCATTATTTTTCCTCTCAAAAAATGACAGGCGAAAATGCGCTGCTTAAAAAGATTGACCGCATACGCTCGATCCCAGCGACAATCGTTCATGCGCGATATGATATCATCTGCCCAATCGACAGCGCCCATCGCCTTCATCTGGCCTGGCCCGAAGCCGACTATGTAATTGTTCCGGATTCCGGTCATTCTTTCCTTGATCCAACGATGAGATCGCGCTTAATTGAAGCTACTGAAACGGCGAAAAGCCTAACCTAACGAGGACTTGATATGGATTTCCAAAGCCTGAAAACTGCCGATGTAAAAAATAAATTCGTTCTGCTGCGCGCAGATTTGAACGTTCCGGCGGAAAAAGGCGAAGTCACGGATACAACCCGTATCGACCGCCTGAAGCCGACCATCGAATTTCTGGCACAAATGGGCGCGAAGACGATTATCGTGTCTCACTTTGGAAGACCAAAAGGCGTAACGCCGGAATTCTCTTTGGAATTTTTGTTACCAGCTTTAGAGCAAAGCTGGGAACGTACAGTGAAATTTGCCCATGACAGTATCGGTGAAGACGCAAATGCCGAGCGTAATAATCTAAATCCAGGCGAAATCCTGTTGCTGGAAAATATTCGCTTTCACCCTGAAGAAGAAAAGAACGATCCCGAATTTGCCAAAAAACTGGCAAAGCTTGCCGACATCTATGTCAACGATGCTTTCTCTGCCGCTCACCGCGCGCACGCTTCGACTGAAGGAATTGCGCATCTTCTGCCGACCTATGCAGGTTTCCTGATGGAAGAAGAATTGACAGCGTTGAATAAAGCGCTTGGTAAGCCAGAGCGCCCTTTGGCGGCTATTGTTGGCGGATCGAAAATTTCGACCAAGCTCGATTTGCTCAATAATCTTGTGACGAAAGCGGATTACCTTATCTTGGGCGGTGGCATGGCGACGACTTTCGCTTTCGCACTTGGTGCAGAAGTCGGAAAATCCTTGTGCGAACAAGATATGAAAGACCAAGCTTTGGCCATCATGGAAAAAGCCAAAGCTAACAAATGCGAGATCGTCCTTCCCGTCGACCGCGTTGTCGTAAAAGAATTCGGCAAAGATGCGCCGTTTGAGGTTGTCAATTCCGAGTCCATTCCTGCCGATATGGAAGGCGTCGATATCGGACCTGACGCAGTAAATGCCGCTGGCGAAAAACTGGCAAAATGCAAAACGGTTATCTGGAACGGTCCGATGGGCGTATTCGAAGTCAAACCTTTCGATAACGGTACTAACGGCATTGCAAAAATCGTCGCCGATCTGACAGAAGCGAAAAAAATCGTTAGCGTTGCCGGTGGCGGCGATACGGTTTCCGCACTTGAAAACGCGGGCGTTGCCGATCAGATGACATATGCTTCATCCGCCGGCGGCGCGTTCCTTGAATGGATGGAAGGTAAAACCCTGCCAGGTGTTGCGGCTTTATCGGAAAAGAAAAAAGCGGCTTAAACCTTATATTGAGCCATCATTTTAAGCGCTTGTTCGTATCCGAGCCCTTCAAAATAGGACACTGCCATATTGAAAGCGACGGGATCGGCCCGATCTGCGCTCCCGCGAAGTTTTCCGGTCATCAGATAGATGGAAATAAAATCATCACGGGTCATGCGCTGGCTACGCAACACCGCGGCCAGACCGTGCCCGTTTTCAGGCTTAAGAAGATCGATTATCTTAGCCGTGCGAATAGACGTCATGCTGGAAAACTGAGCAATGAAAGATGAAATCTGTCCCCGCTTCAAAGTTTTTATCATAAGCTCAGACGTCAAAAGACCTTTATCTTTAAAAAGATTGGCGGCCTTTATCATCGCCGGTGTCGGCTCGAAATCGCTCTGTTTACCAGAGAATTCTTGAAGAATATCCTTAACCGATTCTAAAACACTGAGTTCGTTTTGCAGTGAATTTGAAATGGTTTTTTCCATTTCCTGACCGACCATCGTGTAAATCTTACGAATGATCGTTTCAGGAATATCCTGTCTGGTCAGCAAAGGACGCGCAACATCTCTGGATTGTTCGGCAAGTTCGGTCAGGACTTCCAGCGCAAAATTACTGAAATGAATTGTCTCATTCTGTGCCAATGTCGTCGCGGTGCCGATATCCCGCGTATCGGCCAAAGCATCGACAACGGGTTCGTTCAAATTATGGCGCGCGGCTATTGCCTGCCAGTAATCGGAATTTTTCGATTGAATTAAATACATCAGATCGAGATCGTTAAGAACCGGCGAACTACGCAAAATCTTTTCGGCAACGCCAATTTCATCCTGCGCCATAAAAAGAACAAGACGAAGCGGCACATCGTCAAGAGCGCATAGTCTTTCTGCAACAGCATGGCGTAAGTCTTTTTCAGCCTGGCGCATCAGATTGATGAGAATATCCGCAATCAATTCTTTTTCGGTAAGTTTCAGATCCATGGCAAGAAGACCGGAAACAATATGCGTCAGTTCAGACCGCGCTTCCGGTTGCTTGTCTTCTGCCAATTGATAAATACGGTGACTATCATAAAGGCGAACCAATAAAGGTTCGACGTCTTTTGTATGTCCCAGCGTGCCCCAAGCCATAATTGCTTCCCTAATGCTCAACTCGTGGTTCCTCACACCGCCCGTGGAGATTGATTAATTATAAAATGACAGCCCCTGTTCCGTCATTCCACACACACTTTATTGGTTCGAATTTCTATGAATTCTTTTTATTAGTTATCCCTATTATGCGCCCCAAAGATTTACAGACAATTAATATCGAAAATATCTAAAATTAAATATATGGGGATTGGTTGAAACGAATTCTTAAGAGATTTTGTAATAAACTGGGAATCATCATAAACATTTAGGGAACTTCTCGGGGCACATGGTTACTCTTTCTCCAGTTACCACATCTACAGTAAATGTGAATCCTAATCGCGAACAGGCACCTGTCCGCGACGAAGCCGCTGTTAAAGAGCGTCTTCAAACAACCCAGACTTTCGGGTCTAGCCTGGCCAAAAGCGAAAACAGCACCCAGAAAAATTACCGCCAGCAACAGGATTTCGCGGATGCACGGCAGCCTGACCCAACATCAAATGTCAACGGCAACCGCCGTGGCAGCTTGCTGGATTTAAGTGTTTGATATTTATTGAAAAGCGACTTCATTAAAACTGCGCAGCTTACGGCTATGCAGTTTTTCCGGTCCGATTTCGCGCAAAAGCGCCATGGTCAAAAGCCCGATTTGCAGGTGCTGCTCTACCCTTTGACGGTAGAAACTCTCGGCCATCCCCGGCAATTTTAGCTGCCCATGCAACGGCTTATCGGAAACACATAATAAAGTACCGTAAGGAACGCGGAAGCGAAATCCATTAGCCGCAATCGTGCCTGATTCCATATCGAGCGCAATCGCCCTGCTCTGGCTTAATTTGGTATTCTGGCGAATGGCTGGGCGAAGTTCCCAGTTCCGGTCATCAACCGTCGCCACCGTCCCTGTCCGCATGATTTTCTTTAGATCATAACCGTTTAGGCCCGTTACTTGAGATACAGCTTGTTCAAGAGCAATCTGAATCTCAGACAAGGCAGGAACCGGAATACTCGGATGAAGATCGCGGAATAACACATTGTCTTCCCGTAAATATCCATGCGCCAGCACATAGTCGCCGATGCTTTGGGAATTGCGAAGGCCAGCGCAATGGCCCAGCATCAGCCATGCATGCGGACGCAAAACAGCTACGTGGTCGGTAATGGTTTTGGCGTTAGACGGTCCGACGCCGATATTGATCATCGTAATACCGGAACCGTCTTTGCGTTTTAGGTGATAAGCGGGCATTTGCGGCATGCGGCGCAGCACCTCACCTGGGGCATCCGACGGAATATCGGCCAGATTTTTGTTATAGGTGATTTTGTTTCCCGGCTCTACAAAGGCTTCATATTCGCCATCGATACCGGATTGATCGCCATGCGCCATGATGTTGTTACACATGCGAGAGAATTCATCGATATAGAACTGATAATTCGTCAGGATCACATAGTTTTGAAAATGCGAGGCACTGGTCGCCGTATAATGCCGCAGGCGCATAATGCTGATATCGACACGCGGTGCCGTAAACAGGGCCAGCGGCGCCGGACTTCCCTCCCCAACGCGATAAGTGCCGTTGGCGATCTCGTCATCCATCAAGGCAAGATCCGGAATATCGAAGATATTCGGCAGCATCTCCATATGATCGCGCGTCAGGTCTTTTTCGATATGAAAGCCTTCACCCAGTGCGAAATGGATCGGAATTTTGGTATCGCTGACACCGATTTCGATTTCGTCGTTATGGGTCGCCAGAAGAAGCTTCATTTGCTCCAGATAATAGCGTTGATAAATATCAGGCTGAGTCAGTGTTGTCTCATAAACACCGGGGTGAGATACAAAACCAAAAGCAAGCCTTGTATCCAAGCGGCGAGAATCGTCAACTTTCAGGCGCATATAGGGATAGCAGGCTGAAATCCGCTGTTTTTCAATTTTAGCCGAGAGCCCGAATTCTCTGAAAGCTTCGCGAAGGAAAGCGGCGTTTGTATCGTAGATTTCTTTAATGTAGGAATAAGCGTCTTCGGCTTTGGTGAATTTCTTGGCTCTAAAAGCCTTTGGCGTCTTGATCATGAATGTCCTTTATTTTCAGTATACTAAAAATAAAGGCTTTAAGAAAGTCCCACTAAAGCCTTGGCAAAAGCTTCCGGTCTGAAAGGCTGCAAGTCTTCGATCGTTTCTCCAACGCCAATCGCATAAACCGGGATTTCAAACTGGTTTGCCAATGCAACGACCACGCCACCTTTGGCCGAGCCATCAAGTTTGGTGACGATAAGGCCTGTAATTTTCACCATGCTCATAAATATCTCGACTTGAGAAATCGCATTTTGTCCGGTGGTGGCATCTAAAACCAAAAGCACTTCATGCGGTATGGCTTCATTTTTCTTCTTTATAACACGGACGATTTTTTGCAGCTCTTCCATCAAATTGGTTTTATTCTGCAACCGCCCTGCCGTGTCGATCATAAGAATATCGCGGTTATCAGCTACAGCTTTCTCGTAAGATTCAAAGGCAACCGCCGCCGCATCGGCCCCGATCTCACTCGACACCAGCGGCGACATGGTACGATCAGCCCACACTTTAAGCTGTTCGATAGCTGCTGCGCGGAATGTATCTGCTGCCGCAATGATAACTTTCTTCTTCAATTTAAAATGAAGGAGATGCGCGAGTTTGCCGATTGTGGTTGTCTTCCCTGCCCCATTCACGCCGCAGACAAGATATACGCGAGGGCCATCTTCCGGTTTTTTTGTTTCGAGCGCGAAAGCAGATTTTTTTAGAATTTCCGCAATATCCTTCGCCAAAATGGTTTTTACTTCATCTGGCGTTACGTCTTTTTCGAATTTGCGGGCACGAAATTGTTCGACCAGCATAGCGGCTGTCTTTGGTCCCAAATCAGCTTCGATCAGAATATCTTCGAGCGTTTCATAACTTGCCGAGTCGAGTTTGCGTTTAAACAAATCATTCAACCCCAGATCAAGCTTATTCGAAGATTTAGACAGGCCTTTGGTTAACTGCGAAAACCAGCCGCCGCCATTATCATCGACTTCACGCGGCTCATGCGCTGCAGTTACATTGTCAGGAATTGGCGTTACTTCGACGCTATCGATAATCTCGGTTTCAGTTTCTTCAAGATCATGCTTAAGTTCTGGGCTGATATCGCTTTCGTCTTCAACAGGCTCTAAATCGGGCTCACGCGGATGGTGAAGAATTTTATCATCCCGCGCTTCTTGTTCTTGTGCCGCCGCATTATTCTTCTTGCGCCAGAAAACCATATTCAATCCTTTTATGTGATATTTTTATTTTCCGCCTGGAACGATGAAAGGTCAAGCAACAAGTTCGCCCGTAAGATACTGACCGCTAATTCCGGTAATTTTAATATTGGCAAGACTGCCGACAGATAAGTTTTGATTGAGTTTGACAGAAGCAAAATGCTCGGTGCGTCCGATATTATCATTCTCGACAATGATCTGGCGATTAAAACCAACATGGGATTTTAAAAAGTGTTCCATCTGCGTCTCTCCTAATTCCCGTAATTTTGATGCACGCGCTTTACGAATAGCCAGATCCACTTGCGGCATTTTAGCCGCCGGTGTCATGGGGCGCGGTGAATACGGGAATATATGCAGGAAAGTCAGATCGCATTCCTTGACGAGGTTATAGGTATTTTCAAACATCTCGTCGGTTTCCGTCGGGAAGCCCGCGATAATGTCACAGCCGAAAACCATATCGGGACGATAGGAACGCGCCCGCTCGCACATCGCGATAGCATCATGGCGAAGATGGCGGCGCTTCATGCGTTTTAAAATCATATCGTCGCCCGCCTGCAAACTCATGTGCAGATGCGGCATAAGGCGCGGCTCTTCGGCAATTAATCGCCATAAATCTTCGTCGATCTCGACAGGATCGAGCGAAGACAAACGAAGTCGCGGTAATTCAGGAACGGAAGATAATACGCGGCGGATCATCTGCCCTAGAGTCGGCTCACCCGGCAAATCCTTACCGTAGGATGTGACGTCAACGCCGGTCATAACGATTTCATTAAAACCAGCGGCGACAAGTTTACGGACCTGAGAGGTAATTTCTTCGATTGTTACAGAACGGGAATTTCCTCTTCCGTACGGAATGATGCAAAACGTGCAGCGGTGATCGCAGCCATTCTGGACCTGAATAAAGGCGCGGGAATGACCTTCGAAACCTTCGATCAAATGCGAGGCGGTTTCGCGCACTGACATGATATCGTTGACGATAACTTTCTCGTCCTGCTTCAAGCCCCATGTTTCGGCTTTAAGTTTCATGTCGTTGCCGATCACCTGGTCCACTTCCGGCATATCGGTAAACATCTTAGGATTGATCTGTGCCGCGCAGCCCGTGACGATAATCTTTGCTTCCGGATTTTCTTTACGCGCCTTGCGGATTGCCTGACGCGCCTGACGCTCAGCCTCAAGCGTCACCGCGCAGGTATTGAAGATCATCGCATTTTCGACACCCGCATCTTTCGCATGACCTTTCATTACCTCGCTTTCATAAGCATTGAGGCGGCAACCAAAGGTTTGAATTTTGGGTTCGGTGGACATAGGCGTTTTATGAACTAAATCGCCTGTAAATTAAAGAAAATATTGCCCAGAAAACACGTATTCATAACCGCCGGTCATCAAGACATGTCCATCATCTTCGCGCCATTCGATCTGAAGGGGGCCGCCGTCCATGATGATTGTCACTTTGCGCTCGGTTAAGCCCCGGCGAATGGCGGCAACTGCCGTCGCGCAGGCTCCAGAACCGCAGGCCATGGTGATACCTGCGCCGCGTTCCCAGACACGCATGCGGATAGTCAGACGGTCAAGCACTTCGGCAAATTCGATATTGGCTCTTTCGGGGAATAACGGGTGGGTTTCCAGTTGCGGGCCGTAATTTTCAATGCGCTGTTTCTCGACATCGCTCGTAAAGAAAACCGCATGTGGATTGCCCATATTGACTGCCACCGGATTGGAAAAAGGTCCGGCTTCAATGCGTAAATTCAGAGTATCTCGCTCAAACGCTATAGGAATTTGCTGCCAATCCAATCTAGCGTGCCCCATATCCACTGTGACTGTCTTATTGTCGGCGCGGGAACAGTCCAGAAGACCTGATATTGTTTTTATAACGATTTTATTCTTCATCTTTTCTTTTAGAATAATATCGGCGACGCAGCGCGTGGCATTGCCACAGGCTCCAGATTCGGATCCGTCCGCATTGTAAATACGCATAAAAACATCGGCTTCGGACGTGTTTTCCAAAATGATCAACTGGTCGCAGCCTATACCGCGCCTGCGGTTCGTCAGGCGGTTAATTGTGGCGGCGCTCAGTTCCAGATCGGTCTTACGGCCATCCAAAACTACAAAATCGTTGCCTAACGCCTGCATTTTTATAAAGGAAATATTTTTAGTGCTCATTGTTAATAGCAGCTTCTATCGTAGCAATATCGATCTTGCGCATTGTCATCATGGCTTGAAAAACACGCTGAGCTTTTTCACCACCTTCCGCCAAGGTATCGGTCAGAATGCGCGGTACGATCTGCCATGACATGCCCCAGCGGTCTTTACACCAGCTGCATTCGCTTTCCTGCCCGCCATTCCCGACAATAGCATTCCAGTAACGGTCGGTTTCTTCCTGTGTATCGGTGAACACCTGAAAACTTACGGCTTCATTCGGTGTAAATTCAGGCCCACCATTTAATGCAATAAACGGCATACCACAGACCGTAAATTCAACCGTCAGCACATCGCCCCTTTTCCCCGCCGGATAATCGTCCGGGGCTCGATGAATTGCCTTGATAGAACTATCCGGGAATATAGACGTATAAAAGCTGGCGGCCTCTTCGGCGACGCCGTTATACCATAAACAGGCTTGGATTTTTGTCTGGTTCATGAGATTATATCAATGATTTAGCCCTTAAACCGCAAGTCTTTTGTTGACTTAAGTCTCCTCTTTGGCCATAAAGAGGTCAAATTAAATCCCCCTACGTCCGAACCGACGTGCCCGAGGGTACCCCCCAATCTGCGAGGTTTCGCTCATTGGGGTTAACTGTTATTGAGGTTTTTCTATGTTTCAGTCCCTGTCGGACAAACTAGGCAATGTATTCGATAAGCTTCGCGGACGTGGAAGCTTAACGGAAGAAGACGTCAATCTGGCTTTACGCGAAATCCGCGTCGCTTTGCTGGAGGCCGATGTCGCGCTTCCGGTTGTCAAAGAATTTGTCGAGCAGGTTCGCGAAGCGGCCGTAGGACAGGATGTTATCAAATCCGTCTCCCCCGCCCAGCAAGTCGTCAAAATCGTCAATGACGAAATTATAAAGCTGTTAGGCTCAGATAACGTTGAACTCTCCTTTACGGGTGTTCCTCCTGTCGCCTATCTGATGGTTGGTTTGCAAGGTTCAGGTAAGACGACCTCTACGGCAAAAATCGCCAAATTCCTGACCGATAAGAACCGTAAAAAAGTCTTGATGGCGTCGCTGGATACGCAGCGTCCGGCAGCGCAAGACCAGTTAGCGCAATTGGGCGTCCAAACCGGCATTGCCACCTTGCCTGTCATCAAAGGTCAGACACCTGTCGAGATTGCTCAACGTGCGATGCAGGCAGGACGACTGGAAGGTTTCGATATCGTAATTCTCGATACGGCAGGACGCCTGTCTATCGATGAAATATTAATGGATGAAGTCGTAAAAATCCGCGATCTGACCAAACCTGTTGAAACGCTTCTCGTCGTTGATGCGATGACAGGTCAGGACGCTGTGAATACCGCACGTATCTTTAATGAACGCGTCGATGTGTCCGGTATCGTGATGACTCGTATTGACGGTGATGCACGTGGCGGTGCCGCGATGTCAATGCGCGCCGTGACTGGTAAGCCGATCAAACTATTAGGTACGGGCGAAAAATGGGATGCGATTGAGCCGTTTCACCCTGACCGTATTGCCAGCCGTATTCTTGGCATGGGTGACGTTGTTTCCCTTGTCGAACGCGCCGTTGAGACAATCAACCAGGAAGACGCCGCCGCGATGGCCGCGAAATTCGAAAAAGGCAAATTCGATTTCAACGATATGTTATCCCAGTTCAATCAATTGAAACGCATGGGTGGCATGGGTTCTATCATGAAGATGCTGCCGGGCCTTGGTAAAATGGCCGACCAGATCGATGGGGCGAATATCGACAACTCAATCATGAAGCGCCAGGAAGCGATTATTCTTTCCATGACCAAAGCGGAACGCGCAAAACCTGCCCTTCTCAATGCTTCCCGCCGCAAGCGTATTGCTGCCGGTTCCGGCGTTACCGTCAATGACGTTAACAAGCTCGTCAAACAATTCGAGCAGATGGAAACCGTCATGAAGAAAATGCGCAAAATGGGCATGGGCGGCATGATGTCAGCCATGAAAGGTTTCATGGGCAAGGACGATCAGGACAAGCTCGAAGCGTTGCGCGAAGAACAAGGCCTGCCGCCGATGCCAACAGGTCTTCCCGGGATGCCGGGGATGCCAAGAATGGGAATGCCGGGACTTGGCGGTTTCCAACGCGGCGGAACGAAGAAGAACCGAAAAAAATAACCCTAAACACAAACCAAAACTAAAACTCGAAAGGACTAAAAACTATGGCACTAAAAATCAGACTATCCCGTCAGGGTCGTAAAAAACTTCCATACTACGCAATCGTAGTAGCGGACAGCCGCAACCCACGCGACGGCCGCTTCATCGAAAAAGTCGGCAGCTATAACCCTCTTCTGAACAAAACAGATGAGAAACGCGTTGTATTGAACACAGAACGCGTTCAGCACTGGTTGTCCCAAGGCGCGCAAGCGACAGACCGCGTCGCGATCTTCCTAGGCAAAGCAGGCCTGACAGCTATGCCAGCTCAAAAACAAAGCGTCGCAAAAGCACAGCCAAAAGCGAAAGCTGTTGAGCGCGCGAAAGAACGTGCAGAAAAGCAAGCTGCCCGTGAGGAAGCCGCCCGCGAAGCTGCTGCAGCTCCTGCTCCTGAGCCAGAAGTGGCTCCAGAAGCTGCTGCTGAAGAAACAGCTGCTTAATTAAATTGAACGTAACGCCATGAGCAAAGTTTGCATTGCTAAAATCCGAACCGCTCATGGCGTGCGTGGCCTTGTGAAAGTTGATTGCTTTCTCGAAGACCCGTCTGAATTAATGAGTTACAATCCTTTGATGACGGCAGATAACAAGCCCATCACTCTCACCTTAAAGAATTCCATTAAGGGCCAGTTTCTGGCTGAAATTAAAGGCGTTTCCGACCGAACGGACGCCGAGAAATACCGTAATGTCGAATTATTTATCGAACGCGATCAATTGCCTGAAGCCGAAGACGGCTTCTACCATGAAGACCTGATCGGTCTTGAGGTAAAAAACAAAAATGGAGATGTGATCGGCAAAGTTCTGGCGGTTGAAAATTTCGGTGCGTCCGATCTTCTAGAAATTCAGCCCACCTCCGGTAAAAGTTTTTACCTTCCGTTTATGGAGCCCTATGTTGGCGCGATTGAAGATGATCATGTTATTGTCGACCAGATCGAAGAGTTCCTCGCATGACATGGAAGGTGAATATCCTCACCCTCTTCCCGGATATGTTCCCCGGTTTTCTCGGCGTGTCTGTCACAGGCCGCGCGCATAAGGAAAACATCTGGGATTATGCCGCCATTAATATCCGTGACTTCGCCCATGACAAGCATAAGACTGTCGACGACGTTCCGTTCGGCGGCGGCGCGGGCATGGTGATGAAACCGGATATCGTCGAAGCCTCTATTGTCTCTATTCCTAATCCGGGCCGTAAAATTTATATGAGCCCACGTGGACAAACATTGACCCAAAGTCTGGCGCAAGAACTTTCGAGAGAAGAGAATTTAACAATCCTTTGTGGCCGATATGAAGGCATCGACCAGCGGGTTCTTGATGCTTACGGCTTTGAAGAAATCAGCATTGGAGATTACGTTCTCACAGGCGGCGAACAGGCGGCGATGATCCTGATGGATTCAGTCATTCGACTCCTGCCCGGCGCGGTCGGTAACGCGGAAACGCCGGATGATGAGAGTTTCAGCGAAGGGTTGCTTGAATATCCTCATTATACGCGGCCTGCCAGCTGGACCGATGCGAATGGAGAAATCCGTGACGTACCCCCGGTTTTGACCTCCGGCCACCATGGAAATGTCGATAAATGGCGTAAAACCCAAGCCGAGGAGCTTACCAAGACCAAAAGGCCTGATTTATGGTCCAAATATACGAAAAAGCCTTGATATTGTTCGTTAAATAACGCTATAACCGACCTGCTTTATAAATCACCAATGGCATCGTCAATGAAGGCGGTCCTCTAATAGGAGCATAATATGAACGTAGTACAAAAATTCGAAGCCGATCAACTGGCGAAACTCACAGCAGGCAAAGCGCCTATTCCTGAGTTCGGTCCCGGCGACACTCTTAAAGTTTCCATCAAAATTGTTGAAGGTGAGCGCGAGCGTATCCAGGCGTATGAAGGCGTCTGCATTTCCCGCATGGGCACAAACATCAACGCGAAATTTACTGTTCGTAAAATCTCTTACGGCGAAGGCGTAGAACGCGTATTCCCTCTTTTCTCCCCGCGTATCGAGAAAATCGAAGTCGTCCGTAAAGGTAAAGTCCGTCGTGCGAAACTTTACTATCTTCGCGGCCTGCGTGGTAAATCTGCCCGTATTACCGAGAAAACAGAAGCCCGCGTAATGGATGAGAACCAATTGACAGCAACGCAAAAAGCAGCCGTCAAGAAAGAAGCAAAAGCCGCCAAGAAAGCAGCGCCAAAAGAAGTAAAAACTTCTAAAGCGTCTAAAGTGAAAGCCGCTGCCGCTGCTGCTGAAGCCGCAAAATCTGCTGAATAAGATCAGCTTTATAGAATAAGAAAAACCGCCCTAATTGGGCGGTTTTTTTATTAATGCACCACAACCAGACGCGCTTCTAAATCAAGAACTGAACCGTCAGTCCGCATGCTTGTTAAAGTCACTCTATTCTGATTGGCAAAGGCTTTCGTCAGATGGCCGCTGATATGACCGATCAACATCTGCGTGTTATTAAGGAGCGCATGGACATTCCCTGTCGCTTCTTCATAGATAATCGTCTCTGAACGGACAAAGTTTGGATCATCAAAAGAGATGCCGACTGCACCTTTATAGTTGCATAAAAAACTTGAATTCACTGAAAGCATATAAACAAAATCCCTGTAAAGTTACCCTTACAAGGATTGTGCATGTGCGAGATTAAGATGATCTAAGGATTAGATAAAATTTTATAGATTAAGGAGTTGGAGCCTTCGGATAATAGACACCATGTTCTTCCCCATTATTAGAGGCAATGACGCATTTAGTGATTTTACCATCTTTAGAATGGACATTCAGGCCAAGCTCTGGCGTTCTATCTACGTTACCCCATGTATAAGATGATGTCGTATCTTCATCATGAATTTTGTTTGTTTCATAAATAACTTCACTGGTTTTACGGTTTACAATGCTGTATCCACCTTCGCCGTTTTTTTGACAAGAGGCTTCATCAGGACCTGCATATTTTTGAGGAGCATCACATCCGGCCAAGGAAGCTACTAGTGCAACTGGAGCAAAGTAAGAAGATATTTTGAGTTTCATGAAAATCACCTACGCATTAAATTTTAATTAACATAATGATTTATTGTTTGAGCGTCAATAAAATTATGCTGTTTCCGTTGAATTAAGGCAGATTATTGCTTTATACAATATTTATCAGTCATTTAAGGAGCCAGCCTTGCTTTCCAAACCCCGCACCTTATTCGAAAAAATCTGGGACGATCATATCGTCCATAAAGGCCAGGACGGCACCTGTCTGATCTATATCGACCGTCATCTGGTCCATGAGGTTACCTCGCCGCAGGCTTTTGAAGGGCTTAAAATGGCCGGACGACGCCTGCGCCGGACCGATGCCACATTGGCCGTTGCCGATCATAACGTGCCAACCAGCCATGACCGAACCAATGTGACCGCTATCCGCGATCCGGACAGCCGTCTGCAAATCCAGACGCTCGAAGAAAACACGAAAGAATTCGGCGTCACCTATTTCGGTATGTCCGATAAGCGCCAAGGCATCGTCCATATCATCGGCCCTGAACAAGGCATGACCCAGCCGGGCATGACCATCGTTTGCGGCGACAGCCACACATCCACTCATGGCGCGTTTGGCGCCCTGGCTTTCGGCATTGGCACATCCGAAGTCGAGCATGTCATGGCGACACAGACATTGATCCAGAAACCAGCAAAAACCATGCGCATTACCGTTGACGGAACGCTGGGTAATGGCGTAACCGCGAAAGACGTCATCCTTGCCATTATCGGCAAGATTGGTACGGCAGGCGGTACAGGATATGTCATTGAATATGCAGGCAGCGTGATCCGCGATCTGACGATGGAAAACCGCATGACAATTTGTAACATGTCGATCGAAGCCGGAGCAAGGGCCGGATTAATTGCACCTGATGCAAAAACCTTCGCCTATATCAAAGGCCGCCCGATGGCCCCGAAAGACGAGCATTGGGAACAAGCGGTTGCTTATTGGTCATCCCTTCCCTCGGATGCCGGTGCGGCCTATGACGAAGAAATATTTCTTGATGCAAAAGATATTGCGCCGCTCATTACATGGGGAACATCGCCGCAGGATGTACTTGCCATTACAGATATCGTGCCTGATCCGGCAAACATTCGGGATGCCGATAAAAAAACCGCTATGCAGCGCGCGCTTGATTATATGGGACTGACACCGGGGACTAAATTTGAAGACGTCCCAGTTGATCATGTATTTATCGGCTCCTGCACGAATGCCCGTATCGAAGATTTGCGTGAAGTCGCCAAAGTTGTCGAGGGTAAAAAAGTCGCCTCAACCGTTCAAGCCATGATCGTTCCGGGGTCCGGCCTTGTCAAAGAAATGGCTGAACAAGAAGGACTTGATAAAATATTTATTGAGGCCGGATTTGACTGGCGCGAAGCCGGATGCTCGATGTGTCTTGGCATGAACGAAGACCGCTTGAAACCCGGAGAACGTTGCGCCTCAACCTCTAACCGTAATTTCGAAGGTCGCCAAGGGCGGGGAGCGCGCACGCATCTCATGTCGCCTGTTATGGCCGCTGCCGCCGCAATTACAGGGAAATTGACAGATATCAGAAAGTTAAATTAATGCAGCCTTTCACCACTCTCACCGGCACAGCCGCGCCTTTGCCTATTCCTAATGTCGATACGGACATGATTATACCGAAGCAATTCCTGCGTACGATCAAGCGCACGGGGCTTGCCGAAGGCTTATTTTATGAAATGCGTTTCGACATGGAAGGCAAAGTAAATCCTGATTTTGTTTTAAACAAAGAGCCGTACAATAAAGCGCAAATTTTGATCGCCGGAGAAAATTTCGGCTGCGGTTCTTCCCGCGAACATGCGCCATGGTCCCTTCTCGATTTTGGTTTGCGCTGTATTATCGCGCCGAGCTTTGGTGATATTTTCTACAATAACTGCTTCAAAAACGGCATTCTGCCGCTTCAATTGAAGCAGGAAGAAGTCGATGAGTTGATGGCAGCCGCTACGAATGGCCAACAAATTTTAATCAATCTAGCAGAACAAAAAGTTGTCTGCGGCAATACGGTTTTTGAATTCGAAATCGATTCTTTTCGCAAGCATTGTCTCCTCAATGGTCTTGATGATATCGGCCTGACGTTGGAGAAAGAAAGCTTCATTTCTTCTTTTGAAGCAAAAAATAAAACTGATAAACCTTGGCTGTGGGACCAACAATCATGAATAAAAATATCATCCTTCTTGCCGGGGACGGCATTGGCCCGGAAGTTATGGGTGAAGTGAAAAAAATTATCGGCTGGATCAATTCAAATACAGACCACGATATTTCTTTTGAAGAACGCCTGGTCGGCGGAGCGTCGATTGATGCAGACAGCGTTCCCATGACAGATGAAACCATCGCCAGATGCAAAGCAGTCGACGCCGTCATCCTTGGTGCTGTTGGCGGCCCCAAATGGGATAAGGTTGATTACAATATCCGCCCCGAAGCCGGGCTTTTGAAACTACGCAAAGATTTGGAGCTTTTCGCCAATCTGCGCCCCGCTATCGTATTCGATGCCTTGGCGGAAGCTTCTACGCTTAAAACAGAGATTGTATCGGGCCTTGATATTTTAATTGTACGCGAGCTTACAGGCGGCGTTTACTTCGGTGAGCCGCGTGGAATATTCGATCTGCCGGACGGCCAGCGTCAGGGGATCAATACGCAAGTTTACACCACGAACGAAATTCACCGTGTCGGACGTGTGGCGTTTGAAGCGGCGCGTAAACGAAATAATCGCGTGACGTCTTGCGAGAAAGCCAATGTCATGGAAAGTGGCAAATTATGGCGCGAGGAAATGACAAAGCTTCATACAGAAGAATATTCTGATGTAGAACTGACACACATGTATGCCGATAATTGCGCTATGCAGCTTTTGAAAAACCCGAAGCAATTCGATGTGATCGTTACCGATAACCTCTTTGGTGATATTCTATCCGATGAAGCGGCTATGTTGACAGGCTCTTTAGGTATGCTGCCTTCCGCTTCTCTCGGCGTGCAAGGCGCAACAGCAATTTACGAACCCGTCCATGGTTCGGCACCCGATATCGCCGGACAAGGCAAGGCCAATCCTCTTGCCACTATTCTTAGTTTCGCCATGGCATTGAAACATTCTCTTGAAATGCCTGAAATTGCTCAAAAAATAGAAGATTCAGTTAAATCGGTTCTTGCATCGGGCGTCAGAACAGGCGATATCATGTCGCAGGGCAGCAAAGCCGTTTCGACATCCGAAATGGGCACTGCGGTTATTCAACATTTAAAGTAAAGAAGACCATGGATATAACGAAAATTTCAATTGGCGAAAATCCGCCTGAAGATGTCAACGTCATCATAGAAAACCCAATGGGCGGGGAACCTATCAAGTATGAGCTTGATAAAGACTCCGGCGCAATGTTCGTGGACCGCTTTTTGCACACTGCCATGTATTATCCGGGTAACTACGGCTTTATTCCACATACATTGTCCGGTGATGGCGATCCGGTTGACGTTCTTGTTATCAGCCGCATGGCGGTTATGCCGGGTTCTGTTATGCGCTCCCGTCCAATTGGCGTTCTCCTCATGGAGGACGATAAAGGTCAGGATGAAAAGATCATCGCCGTACCGCATCACAAGCTTTATCCCTACCACGATAATATCGAGGATATCGATCAACTCCGCCCGATCTTGAAAGACAAGATCGGCCATTTCTTCACGCATTATAAAGATCTGGAGCCGGGCAAATGGTCGAAAGTCATTGGCTGGGATAATGCCGCCAAGGCACAGGCCATGATTTTAGAAGGTGTCGAAAGATATAAAAACACAAAATAATCTTCATGTTCAGGTAAAGAAAAAACCCCGCCAATGGCGGGGTTTTTATTATTCTTTGGATCAACTGATTACTGTTGAACGCGGACGTATACACCACAAGTCGTACCTGTAACTGCAGAAGCATAAGTGGCAGCGTCAGTTCCAGCTGATGTACAACCTGTTGGAGGGGTACCAGCCGAAATTGCACCCATTGCAACAACTGCACCGATATTCGGTGAACCATCGTCAAGTTTGGTATCGATACGGGAGGCCTGGCTTGGCGTCAAGCTACCGGTTGTAGCACCTGAAGCCGCAACAGCAGCGCCACCGCCGGATGTACCGTTATGGATCAACAAATAGTGACCAGCTCTTGGAATAGATTCAGTAGCTGTCGTACCTGTAGGTCTTACTGTACCGTTTTCATAGCCAATATAAATTTGTCCTGGAACTTCAGCTGATGGTACAGTTTCACCAGAAACTGCGTTAGCAGCTGTAGTACCATTGCGAATACCGCCAAGCAGATCCGTTGCCGCTAATTGAGCCCAAGCTGCAAGGTTCTCAGTAGCTGCACCCTGACCTGCGGCCGTACCTGTTGCCGAAGCCGCACCAATGATATTGTTTCCATTACCAGCAGTAGAACATTTACCTGTTGTACAATTCGGGAAGCGTGTCGTCGGGTTTGTCGCATCGCCCGGCAATGTTGCATAAGAATCGCGGAATGTATTCATGGCTGCATCGATCGCTTTAACTTTGGAAATGGCAGCAGCAAGACGCGCGTTGGCAATCAGTTCCTGACCTTTCAAAATACCGCCGATCAGAAGACCGATAATAATCATAACAATAGAAAGTTCGACAAGCGTAAAACCCTTTTCACCCTGTCTCGAGTTTGTAGTTGCAGTCATTTAGTTCCTCCTAAAAAATTCCCCGAAAAATGGGTGACTCACAGTATACATGGAAATCGGGATAAATCTATCCCGGGCAATCTATATTCGCATTAAAAGCTTAACAAATTCCTAGCTGGTTAAAAATCGTATAAAATATGATCTATTGTTTTTGGCATAACGGGCTTTTCGCCGCATCTTCCTTACCGAGAATGACATCGCAGGTAAGATGAATATTGGCGTTATATTCCGACACGCTCATTTTATCCGCGTCGTTTTTCAGAATTTCCAGCATCAAAAGATAGGCAGCTTGCTTGTCGCCTAAATCCGCTTTTAACATCGGCTCCATATTACGCGTCCATGTTGGCATGCCTGATTTATAAATAGAGCCGAGCTTTCGGGCAATCCGCATAGCCTCATCCATATCTTTCATCCGGTGACGTGCGAGGTAAGCGGCCTGGGCAAGCCAGCGCCAGTTTTGCGGCCCCTCCTGCATCCCTCTTTTTTCCAGATAAGCTATTACGGGTTTGAGCTGTTTTTCATCCGGCGTCGCGCCAAAATAGTAAGCTGCCATATACGGCATAAAATGTGATTTCGAATCCAGATATTCCATCAGATCGAACCAATCGCCAAGATACTCGTAATTGTAATTTTTCAGACTTTGAGTCTGGCCTATGCTTCCGTAATTCTGCAAGGCTAAACCATATACCCTGTAAGCAAGCGAGATATCGTCCAGAAAGGATATTTTCGCCGATAGCATTTTGGGCGCAGGCGGAACATTTGTCCATTTCGTGTAGATTTTGCTCGAGTAAAACCACAAGCCAATGTTGGAAGCGGCAATAAGAAGTAACGCGCCATATAGCTTTAAGTTTTGGTATTTAGACATTATCAGAATTGCCGTTTTCTTAAATCCACAAGCGTTGCGATCAATATCAGAACAAGAAACAAAGCCATCTGGACAATAATGAATAGATAATCTTTCACTCCATCGACCCCGTATAAAAGCCAGGAGGTTTGGGTCATCAGATCCAGACGCGGAAATAATGTTGAAATCGCCTGAAAAGTATATGTCATCACTTGGTAAACGACAGATTCCCCGATATTTGTCTTGGCGACGAATAGCAACTGGCCCATTAATCGGCCAAGTATGTAAAAACCTAGCGTTGCAAGAGATGCCGCGACGGGGCTGGATAAAACCATGGAGAAAAACAAAGCGACGTTTACAATTAGAAGGTATTCGCAGACCACGCCTGTCGTCCAGTAAATCACACCTTCTATATTGCCTATTTTACCGGCGACGAAACCAAGACCCGCACTGAGCGCCACCGAAACGATAACGGCCAAAATGGAAAAACCCGCCGCATGAGAGAGAACGAAACTATTCCGGCTGACCGGTCTTGTTAGAAGGTATTCGACGTCCCGAGCATCGAAAGATCTTCTGATAAAAAATACGACGAACAGAACAAGACCTGCCAAACCCAGCAAGCGCAAGCTTCCCGCCAGATAAACGATCGAGAAAATTTCTTTTTCCACCAAAGCGGACGATGACAGAAAGATGGAAACAAACCCGCCCAAAACCATGATCGCGATTAAGGAAAGAAAGAGTTTGTCGCGGCGTGCGGCTGTCAGGACGTATTTTATAAGAGTGGTATTCATCGCCGATTACAATTTAAATGGTCTGCGGTCCTGAGAGTACACCCTATAAAGGTCTTTATCCGTGTTATGAACTGTGTCCTGACCATTTTGAAGAATAGTTGCCTTGATTAAGATAACTAATTCGTTCTTAGAAATACTATCCTCCTGACCACGGAAAGCAGCGCCAAGTATAGGAACCTCTCCAAGGATAGGAACAGCTCTTTGTGTCGATTCAGTACGGTCTTCCAGAAGACCGCCCATTACCAGTGTTTCTCCTGAACGCATATTCAAAACTGTATCGACTTCTTTTGTGCTGACAATTGGAATAGATGATGTCAATTCCGGATTATTAACACCAGCCGAGGCCAAAACGAGAGGAATAGCCGGATCGTCGACGAAGCCGGTAATTCTTGAGATAGTCGGACGGACTTGCATTAGAACGGCATTTTTGTTCAGATCGATCGAAGGCATGACGTTAATCAGCACGCCTTCAGGAACGTTGTTGATTTCCGATGTAATATCGATTGTATCTGGCTCTCCATCTTCGCCTTCAGTACGATCGGCTTCGATTTTAAAATAAACCTGATTTTCCGCGACATTGAGAATGGCAGATTGATTGTTCAATACTGTCAAACGCGGGCTGGCCAAGGCATGAACGGTGCCGAAGCGCTGGATGGCGGAGACAAGGTTTTCAAGACCGTTGCTGCCATTTTGAATAACGAAGGAAGCCGGTTCACCAGGCGTCAAAGCTCCCCTGCCAATGGATAAAGAAGCGCCGAACGTATCGCTATCGTTCAGAGCAGACCAATCCACCCCATAGGTAAATTCATCACTTAGCTCAACTTCCAAGACTTTTGCCTCGATCAGAACCTGAGAAGTAACAGATTTACGCATCAAATCCAGATAAGAGGATATCTGGTCATGCGCACGTTGAGTGGCGTAAACCGAAATAAGGCCAGCCTGCTTGTTTAAAGAAAAACTTGGCTGATAGGTCGTTCCGCCATCTTCGGAGGCCGCAACCGGAGGCAATGAATTAACATTCAGCTGAACTTGCTGAGGCGTTGCCGTTGTAGGTGAAGCTGCCTGAGTACCGGACTGATCATCCGGTGGAGAAGTCGTTGGAGGAACAGCAGAACCCGTAGGATTATTGGCCGGTGAATTCGGATTAGACGTGTTCTGTGGGATGACAGGTACACTTTGTCCGGCGCTGTAATTAGATATCAGAGAGCTTCTCTCCTCACCCGCCTGAGGTACAACATCTTCATTCAAGGTTCCTTCGTCCAATGGCGGAACCGGAGGAGCGGAAGATGTTACATTCAATTCAGGATCGGATGATGTGATCTGATAGTTGAGTTGCGAATTCGCAGTCAGGATTTGCTGAAGGTTGGTATTCAACTCTCCCCAGAAATCAGTCTTGGACTCACCGCTGATGGAAAAGGAAGACCCTGTATTCGCTCCACCTTCACCGCCGGAAACTTCCGTAGATGTGGTCACGGAGCTGGAAGTTTCCCGTGTCATCGCCAAATATTCGACTTTATAGTTTTTCGTATAAGGCGTATCGAGTTCTATTTTGACAGTATCGTCTTCGAACTTATACCGCAGCCCGGCAATTTCGCTGATCTGGCTTAGAACCAGATCAAAGGGCTTGTTTCTCGCTGTGTAGATAATGGAACCTTTAATGCGCGGATCAAGTTGGATATCATAATCGGCTTGCTTAGCCAGTTCAAAAAGAGCGTCTCTTAAAGGAATACTTTGATTGATCGCGATTGAAACCAGCGGCATCGCTTTGAGATTGGCAGAGGAGTCGGCAACGTAAGGTTTGAGGTCAGGTATAGAGTTGTCAGCATTTTGATCCAGAGGCACTTCTCTCGGCGCGAGCATATCGCGATAATCCTGAACTTCCTGATTGGTAGAACGATCTGCCTTTAACGTGTTTTCCGTCAACTGGCAGGCGGCCATGCTCAAAATAACAGATGCGCAAGCTGATGTAATGAGGATGGTACGGAAGGAAAATGCACTCTTCATATAGGACCTGTGTAATAAAAAGGTAATAGAGACGAATCGAATAACCGCTAGAATCGCAGTGAAGTTGAGAAAAGATAGCCTATTTCCAGTATCTTTGCCAGAGCTAGTCTTGAATGGTCTCAATCGGATATCTTCATGCCCGCGACATCGAGCCTTGTAAGAACATCGACCTTGCCCCCCATCTTGGCTTGTTTGATCTTGATTTGCAGATCCCCCGGCAAGTCTGACTGTAAAAGTGCCGTTTCTTCCGAAATCAATCCTTTCCTGAATAAATCCAGCAATGACTGATCAAAGCTGCACATCCCAGCTGATTGGTTGGCTTCGATTATATCTTTGATTTTGCTGAATTTACCTTCGTGGATAAGCTCACGCACGTGCCCTTCATTTAGAAGTATTTCAAGGGCAATTGTCTGCCCTGGCCTGACAGTTGGAATTAACCTTTGAGAGATAATGGCTTTAAGATTTGTGGCGATGCTGAAACACACCTGATGTCTCTGCTCTTCCGGGAACAGGTTAACCACCCTTTGAATAGCCTGATAAGAGTTGTTTGTGTGGATGGTAGCCAGACATAAATGCCCTGTTTCGGAAGCTGTCAAAGCCTGTTCCATAACCTCACGGTCGCGGATTTCCCCTACGAGGATGACATCAGGACGTTGTCTTAATGCGTTTTTCAACGCGATGGAGTAGTTTTCGGTATCAACACCAACTTCCCGCTGGCTGATAATGCTTTTTACATGGTCGTGATGATATTCGATCGGATCTTCGATCGTAATGATATGTCCCTGGCTGTTCCGGTTTCTGTAATCGATCATCGATGCCAGCGTCGTAGATTTACCCGACCCTGTCATGCCAGTTACAAGTATGAGCCCCCTTTTCTGCATGGACAATTGCTCGAATAAAGGAGGCAAATTTAGTTCTTCGAAATCAGGTATCTTGGAAACGATGCGCCTGATTACCAAGGCAGGGTTCTGGCGCTGTTTCATGACGTTCACCCGAAAGCGACCGTATGCACCCATATCGAGTGCGGAATTCAGCTCCATATTCGCTTCGAATTCACGCTTTTGGCGAAGCGTCAGAATGTTATTCAGAATTTCATCAAGATCTGCAGATTGAAGAGCCTGATCGCTCAGGTTTTCCAACCGATCTTCAATTCTTAAAACCGGCGCGTGCCCGACGGTGAGATATAGGTCAGTAGCCTTCTTCTCATTCATCATCGTCAGATAACTAAAGACAATCGGTGAACTCAAAACGAATAACCTTCTTCTTCAGCCGCAACGGGAGTCGGCGTCTGATTCGGCTTAACCTGACCACCGCCAAGCGCTGCATTTGCACGTCCCGGAGCAGAGCTTTCATCATCTGCATCCGTTGTTTTAAGAAGAGCAAGTCTTGCTGATTCCGGATCGACCAAGCCCTGTTCCAGCAGGTTCTTGACCGCATCTTCCATTGTTATCATGCCATAACGAGATCCTGTTTGCAGCATTGAGTAAAGTTGAGGGATTTGATTTTCGCGGATAAGGTTTCTCACCGCGCCCGTTCCGACCAGGATTTCAAAACATCCAACCCTGCCCGTCCCGCCCGGTTTTTTCAAAAGAATCTGGGCAATGAAACCCTGCAAAGAAATCGACACCAAAGCACCGGAAACTACCGTTGCCGCCGGGCCAACGGGCACTTT
>JAPJQV010000004.1:0-154012 GCA_030824965.1 Micavibrio sp.
AGTCTGGACCGTGTCTCAGTTCCAGTGTGGCTGATCATCCTCTCAGACCAGCTATAGATCGTCGGCTTGGTAGGCCATTACCCCACCAACTACCTAATCTAACGCGGGCCAATCCTTAGGCGATAAATCTTTGATCCGGAGATATTATACGGTATTAGCACAAGTTTCCCTGTGTTGTTCCGTACCTAAGGGCATGTTCCCACGCGTTACGCACCCGTGCGCCGCTGACACCGAAGTGCCCGCTCGACTTGCATGTATTAAGCCTGCCGCCAGCGTTCGTTCTGAGCCAGGATCAAACTCTCAAGTTTGATTCCATGCTCAACGACGTTCATGAATTCCGAAGAATTCATATCACTAGTCAATTGCTCAAGTATAATTAATTAAGACCTGCTTTGCGTTATATTAAAATATAATCATTCCTCGTCAGAAGAATGATTAAAAACGTCTGCATAGCAGATTCGCTTTTAAGCTAAACAGGCCTTTGTTAAACGCGTCGATATAACGAGTTCAGCCTGCTGCCTGCGAATCTGTTTTTTCTGTTCACGATGTTCAAGAACCGCGATTTAAGTTCGCTACTCTGTTTAGACATCTTTGAAAACAGTCAAAAACGTTAGCTGCAAATGAAGTCTCATTTGCTGAGAAAGTCTTTCGTTTTTCGAAGATTTGGGGACCTTAAAGAAAGTTCCCTGTCTCGTCAACCCCTAATTTAAACTTTTTAAAAGTTTTTTTCGAGGCCCTCACTGCGAAAAGTCTTTGTTTTCAGTATCTTCAAAGTCTTCGCCGCCGCGAGAGATCGCCCTTATATATAGGGGGATATCCATTGTCAAACATCTTTTTTAAAAAAATGTAAATTTTTTTGGAACCTATCAGAATCCCAATAAAAATGAACATTTTGAAATGCCGCCAGAACTAAAATCGCTGTGTTTGTTTGGCAAGTACCGGTTTCGCTACTCAAAAAATGCAAAGGATGTTCCATGACAGATGAAAATACCCGTAAGCCCGGTCTCATAACACGTCGCCAGATTATTGGTGGTATCGGCACAGGCGTTTTGATGACCGCAGCAGCGCCCGCTCTTGCAGCGGCTGGGAAGGAAGCATCTACAGCCGATAGCAAAGGACTTGTGGATCCGACGCTGAAATATCCAAAGCCGCCTTTTGAAGAACAATTGCAACCTTGGCCCGGCCTGGCCAGTAAAATGACCAATAAACCCGATCACGGTGAGACAACATACAAAGGTTCGGGACGTTTGACTGGCCGCAAAGCCTTGATTACTGGCGGCGACTCCGGCATGGGGCGAGCCGCTGCGATTGCTTATGCGCGCGAAGGTGCGGATGTGGTCATTAATTACCTTCCTGCGGAAGAAGAAGATGCTCAACAGGTTATTAATTTGATTAAACAGGCAGGACGGAAAGGAATTGCTATTCCAGGAGATATACGCAGCGAAGATTTTTGTAAGGAATTGGTGGCCAAAGCCGTTGAAGCTCTCGGCGGATTGGACATCCTCGTAAACAATGCAGCACGCCAGCAAACCAAACCGTCGATCCTACACATATCGAGCGAAGATTTTGATGCAACGATTAGGACCAATATCTATGCGCCGTTCTGGATATCCAAAGCCGCCATCCCGCACATGAAACCGGGGTCCGCCATCATTTATACAACATCCGTTCAGGCTTACGATCCTTCAGCCGAACTTCATGACTATGCTCAAACAAAGGCCGCCAATATGAATGCGGTAAAGTCTTTAGCTAAAGAGCTTGGCCCTAAAGGCATCCGAGTTAATGGTGTGGCGCCAGGCCCAGTCTGGACGCCGTTACAGGTAAGCGGTGGCGCGACGGCCGAGAAATTGAAAAACTTTGGTAAAGACACGCCACTTGGACGTCCAGGGCAGCCGGCGGAACTTGCGTCTATCTATGTTCAACTCGCTGCAAGTGACGCGAGCTATGCGACAGGGCAAATTTATGGCGCAGCCGGCGGCGCCGGTCAGCCCTGATCAGGCATCCAAAGTTTAATTTCCGTCATTTCAATGGTTGGATGTTCCCATGGATGCAGTTTTGCGACCTTATCGCTGAAATCCGATAAAACATCTATATTTACAGATTTATCCGCATAGGTAACAAGGTCATAGCATAGGCCTTCTTCATCTTCGCAAGGCTTGCCCTTTACAGGATCCGCCTCCGGCGTCGCCGTATATCCACCTGAGCGCAAAAACAATCCATAGACACCGATATAATTTCCGGTTCGCCCAATTGGGTCAGATTCCTTTATCAGATCGATTATTTTCGGCAAAATATGACAGTTCTTCGCCGCATTGCTTGGCATCAATGAGGAGCTTTCATCGGCATCGTTTTCCAACGGCAAAACGATCGTGATCTTCCAGAAATCCTGTAACGGCATACCTTTCCCTCTCTATTATTTATTCGGATTATAGTAGAATCCTTATACATCAACGCCTTTAATCAAGGAAAATTTAATACATGGCTACATTCAAGGAAGCGATCATTACCTGCGTGCAGGAAAAATATACGACATTCAGCGGACGCGCCAGCCGGTCCGAATATTGGTATTTTGCATTATTCAATTTTTTAGCAAGCGTTATCGCAGGAATTATCGATGCGGCTGTTTTTGGTGATAGCGGTATTATTAACCTGATAGTTGCGCTTGGCCTGCTTCTTCCAGGACTTGCAGTCGGAGTGCGTCGCCTTCATGATATCGGCAAAAGCGGCTGGTGGCTGTTGATCTCACTTATTCCTCTGATAGGCATTATCATCTTGATTGTGTTTTACTGTAAAAAAAGCGATCCAGATACCAATGAATATGGTCCTCACCCCTTTTCCTGATATAAATTTATAAATTAGAGAACCCGGCCCTGTTCAAGCGCCGGGTTTTTTATTATGGTCGAACCATCTTTCAACTATAGCTTGAATTAGAATATGCTCGATCGGGGGATCTTTATAACTGCACTGCTCATAACAACCGCTGCCTTTAGCGGAACTGCTTCGTATGCGCGCGAAGGGCTGGTTATGAATGAAATCGCGCCTTTTGTCGGTGAAGATATTTCCATCGAGCCGAAACTCCTGACAATCAAAGATATAGAACAGGAAATTCAGAAAAAATCTCCTCCATCAAATATAGAAAGAGAAATTACCCAGAATCTTTCATCACTCGAAGAAATGTATTCCAGTCGAATCGGCGATAATATCGGTCAATTCGGTTATGACATGTTTACTGGAAAATCTTCATCGCCGGAAAACTTTTCTAGAGGGGCTGCGCAGGATGATCTGATTTTGAGCATAGGTGATGAGGTTTCTGTTATCATGCGCGGGCAAAAACAGGACAGTCAAAATACAATAATAACTTCCGAAGGAATGCTTCTTGTAGGAGATTTGTCCCCCATTCCCGCTGCGGGCCGACGCCTTGGCGATGTCCGCGCACAGGTAAAAAGCGAAGTTGCCAAGATTTATAACACTGATGTTTTCTTATCGCTGGCGAGAATAAGCCAGATAAACGTACTTGTCTTGGGCCATGTTAAAAACCCCGGACGCCAGACACTCACCAACATGGACAGTGTTCTCGATGCTCTAATGTCCGCAGGCGGCATAGAAAAAACCGGAACGTTACGCCAGATTAGGCTGGTACGGGGCGGCAAGACGATGCCAATCGATCTTTATGGCCTTCTTGTCTACGGTAGCGACGGCATCGATACATCTTTGCGCAATAACGATAAAATCATCGTTCAACCTGTTGGCCCGACTATTGCCGTTTTCGGCGATGTAAAACGTCCGGGCGTCTATGAGATACTCCCGGCCTTGAAAGCCAACTGGGACAGACCGGAAGAAAAAAGCCAGACTTTGTCGATGAACGATCTTCTCGGTATGGCGGGCGGCGTAATGTCACCAGCGGCGCACCGTTTTCTGCGTATGGACATTACCGATAAAGGCATGGAATATGTCGAGGAAGTTGCCGACCCTGCAGCTCGTATCTTCAATGATGGCGACATCCTCAACATCGCGCGCGGCAAGGAAAAACGCAAAGGCATGATTGAGCTGATCGGCAATAGCAATCAATCCGGTATGCATGCCCTTGCGGATGCAGAAACCCTGTCGGCGCTTCTATATGATGATTCCGTTATCGGCCCTGAAACCTACCCTTTGATCGGCATTATCGAGCATTGGAATAAATCCAGTATGTCAAAAAAACTAACCGCCTTTATGCCGAAGGACATCCTGAATGGCGGAGACGACCGAAAACTTGCAGACGGTGATAAGATCTATTTGTTCTCACAAAAACAAATTGAGCGCTTAAGCCAGCCGGATCCGCAAACTCGGTTGATCGAGGCATCGATAGGATCGGATGAACAGAAAGAGAAAATACAGGATATTCCGCAGGTTTTGCGTAGATTTCTGATGGAACGATCGGTTTTTATCCGGGGTGCTGTACGCGAACCCGGCTCTTACCCGGTCGCAGAAAATGCGGATCTTGAATCTGCACTTGCCGTGGCAGGCGGACTCTCTTTGGAAGGAAACACACAAAATATTGAAGTTACATCCGCACCAAGGGGTAAGGGTGCGACACGTAAAAACTATGACTTGGCCGCTACCGACCCGCGCAACATTCGTCTTTCTTCCGGCGATACGATCCGCGTCAATCAGAAATTCCGCCGTGTCGAAGACAAAAATGTTCTGTTATCAGGTGAAGTAAAAAATCCGGGCACCTTTGATTTACAACCAGGCGATACTTTGAGCAAATTACTGGCTCGGGCCGGAGGTATTACGGACGATGCATATCCTGACGGCACGATTTTCAGCCGGGAATCCGAGCGCAGGCGAGAGGAATCAAGGTTTAAATCGCAGGCACAGGATTTGGAGCTGCGTCTCGGAAATATGCTGTCGCAAAAAGATGACGATAAAAAGCCGGACCAAAACGAGGTTACGATAGCACGCCAGTTAATTTCACAATTGAAACAGACTGAAGCCTTGGGCCGCATTACTGTCGAAGCTGATCCCGCTATTTTAGGTTCACGCCCGCAACTGGATATTCTCCTAGAAAGCGGCGACCGTATTTATATTCCAAAACGCCCGTTGACGGTGCGCGTTGCCGGAGAAGTCCTGTCCCCTGCCGCCTTGCAGTTTCGGACCGAGAAAAAACCCCGCGAATACATTAATGAAGCGGGAGGCATGAGTTATAATGCCGATGAAGACCGGGCCTTTGTCATCTATCCCGATGGCAGCGCCCAGCCCTTAGCCGTATCGGCATGGAATCACAATGCCGTATTCGTGCCTCCCGGAAGTACGATCGTAGTGCCAAGAGATCCCAAACCACTTAGCTTTATAGATGGCGCGAAAGATATCTCACAAATTCTTGCCAATGTCGCGACCGCTGCGATTTTTGCAGATGACCTTCGCAACGATGATTAGCCATGTTTCTGTCTATTATAACCGTTACCCTGAACAATCGCACAGGACTAAAAAAAACTGCCAATAGCCTCAAGATACAAACTTGCCAAGACTTCGAATGGATTATCGTTGACGGAGCATCGAATGACGGCACTACAAAAGATTTAAAAAACTATAACGCAAGAATTATCTCTGAACCCGATGATGGTATTTATGATGCAATGAATAAAGGCATAGATATTGCCAGAGGCGATTATCTTCTTTTTCTGAATGCTGGTGATAGCCTCGCTCAAAAAATCACATTGGAAGAAATCCAGGCCGCGGCGCGCCTTAAAAATCCCGGTTTTATTTACGGAGATTCATGGGAAAGCACAGCCGGAAAACTATATTACAAGGCATCAAGATCTCATCAAAGCATAGTGACCGGTATGTTCACACATCATCAGTCCATGATCTATAAGCGTAATGAAATCGCGGCCATTCGCTATAATTCAGTATATAAGATCGCATCTGATTACGAATTTACCCTGTCTTTTTTGAATCAGGACAAAGATATCATTTACCTAAAAACTCCCATTTGCATTTTTGCAAGCGGCGGCGTATCTCAACAAGAGGCTAAAACCGGGCGCAAGGAACAATTCCAAATAAGGAAGGCATTTAATGCCTTACCCGCACACATAAATGCCTGCGTTTATTTGCTTCATTTCTTAACCTGGACGCTAAGAAAATACGCGCCAAGCATCTATTGGGTTGTTAAAAAACTTTAGCCGGGCGTTTTATTTTGCGCTGGAAATATTTTTCTCTCTATCCATGACGCCTCACAAGGTTCATGAGAAAGATCTGAACTGTCATTTGATAATTTTGTATATGATCTGGCTGTTGCTAATATGATAGCAGCTATCGAGCCCGTCGCTCCGGCTACGGTAAAAGCCTTACTGCAATCATAACCTGCGAACGATTGTATCGTCCCTAAAGCCGCAGAATTAAACGACGTAACTACAGTTAAAAGAACCCCGACTCTATCGGAAACACTATATTTCGGACTCCCTGTCACTACACACCTCCAACTCAATTTTTTATTATTTGATAAGAGCGTAGTAATCCTTTTTCATTTTTGCAAACTTTTTGCCTTCCCCGCCATCAAGAAACCCCAACAGCACAATGTAACTTATGAAATATATAAGTTGCGGCCTGTAATGGTTATAGCGCAACATCTGCTTTACGCAGTTGCGAAGGGATTTGGGATCTTTGGGCCAGGCTTTCTTTTCGTTCATCCCTGTTTCCCACCTGGCATATTTATGATGACGGAACTCCCATGCTCTCAGATCATCCAGCGCTTCATGAATAAAATACGCTTTTAGTTGCCCAATAGGAGAACCGAAAGCAGATGATTTTAAAACCGGCTGATAATGGCCTTCAATCTCACCCATGCCGGGAATATCAAGATCGTCAACGACAGGAAATTCGATCTTCTTTCTGTTGAACAAAACCAGTTTCTTATTTTGCAGACCGTATTTAAGAATTTTTCCGCTCATGGAATAACGCGACTTGATAAAATATCCGCAACATTCCGGATCTTTCATAAACAAACGAGCCAGTTCGCTTCTCAAGTCTTCGGTCATGATCTCGTCAGCGTCAACGAATAATATCCAGTCATGACGAAAATTCAGATTATCCAGACACCATTGCCGCTTTTTTGGGTATTGCCTGTTCCAGATAAAGTTTACAAACTCAACACCATCGCGCCGGGCGACATCCGCTGTTTTATCCTGACTCGCCGAGTCCACAACGATGACTTGAGAAAAACCGGTCAACGCGTCGAGACATTTCTCGAGTTTTCTCTCTTCATTTTTTGTCACAACAATAAGACAGACAGGTATCGTCATTCGTCGTCTTGCCTGATAGAAAAAAGCAAAAAGCCAAGGATAGCGCCAACCATCAGGCAAACCGGAATAAGGATGTTCCAAATTGGCCAGACAGGCTTTAATGAAGCGGAAGCAGGCTCTATTATTTCTGCAGAAAAAGGCTGATCCATGCTAATGACCATCATTTGCCGCTCTTCCAGCATAAGCTGATCTGTCAAGGCCCTGCGATGTTCAGGGTTTTCCACTTCTCGCAAAGCCTTTTGCAGATAAGAAATTCTTGTTTCCGTCTGACGCCGCGCGTCGTTCCGGATCATTTCATCAGCCACTTTGTGAAGATGACGCAAAAACTTTTCGGCAAAAATAGGATCGGGATGTCGATATGTTATGACCTGACTATTGGTCGCGCCCAACGGATCCATTTTTACATTACTTTTTATATAGCCTGACAAAGAGCGCGGATCACTTATTTCCGGCCCAGATGAGAAACCAAATATACGGTCATGATTTACAGATGTCAGTAAACCTTGATACTTCGCCAGTATTTTCGAGGCTGATACTTCACGGAAAGTTTGCTGAAATTTCGTGTAATCTCGTGAGATCTGACTCGACACTGACATCATACGCGATGAAGCGGCGTTTTCATTCAGGATCGTTAAAGATCTTTCTTCCCCGCTTTGCATCGGCGAGCCGATAATCATTCTCGCTTCGTATAGAGGGGTCAGCGTAAATTGCAATATACAGCCTGTTAAAAGCCCAGCAATAAGACCGGAGAAAACATAATTTTTCCCCGTCCATGCCAGTCTCAAAACTTCAGATAATGATTTTTCCCCGGTCGGCATGGTTTATAAGATAGCGGAGATTATCAGCTAGCGGGATAACGAATTATTGTTCTTACACAGGCAATCCATTTCTCAATGGCGTTATTACTATTAAATACCTCGAATCCCTGCCGAGCGCCTTTATGCGCATTAAACCATTTGCTGCCGTCCATTCGATACGCCAATATTTCATTGGCCAGCGCTTCCGGATCGCCCTGCGCGATGACGCTTCCCGCACTGAAATAATTTAAAGTTTCCGCCGCTTCGCAGTCTGCAGGCCCCACAAGGATGGCGGGGCGTTCCGCAGCCAGCGCACTATAGAGTTTGGATGGCACTATAAGTCCTGCGGTTTCGGTTTTCATGCTGATAAGATGTAGATCGCCGCCCTGCATCATTTCTCTTAAACGGAATTTAGGCTGAGTGGGCAAAAGACGGATATTTTCAAGATTTCGCCTTAAGCGATCCTCGGCAAGCTTTTCGAAGCCCTCACCTTCTCCGACAAATAAAAACTCTATTTCCGGATTGGATAGCTGTAGTATAGCAGCGGCTTCTAAAATAGTCTCCGTTGGATGCGCCTTACCGATATTACCGGCATATAAAACCCGAAATCTTGGTTCGTTACTGGCCAATAAAGGTTTATCCAGCTTCAAATTCGGCAAAAGGTGAAACTGGTGTTCTTGCGCGGCATGAAGCTCTTTATCCGGCCAATTAGGTATATAATGAATGCGTCGGTTATCCAGTTTCAATTTCCCGACCCGCTTGGCCATACATTGTCCAATGACGATAATCTTTGGACATGTTTGTAAGGACCATTCCGATAAGCTTCTTATCCGTGACATTAGAAAATCAGGAATCCTTATGCCTAAAACAGGGAGTAAATCCGGATACATATCTTGACACCAGTGGATATGAACGGCCTTGTTTTTCTTTGCAATAATACGGCCTATGACTGATATCAAAGGCGGATCAGTCATTGTCACAATGATATCGATATTTTTTGCATTCCATACAGTCCACAGGAAGCGGAGCCAGATGCTTGCGTAATTGAGAATGTTTTTTTTGGGTTTGGCTTTGAGCTTTCGTAACTGAACTCCTTCCATTTCACCCTCGAAATGCTGCGGGCCAGTAGTCAATACGCCGACATTCCAGCCATCGCCGACAAACGCCAATGCAAGATCGTGAAGCATGCGACCTGTTGCGCCTTTTTCAGGAGCATAAACTCGGTTGATAAAAAGAATGGAAGGTTTCGCCATCACCATATCTATGGCACAGGGCGAAAGGAATCTCCAAGCCTTTTACCTTTCGGGCAAGAAGCTATTATCAAAATCAGCAAACCGTAACCAAAAGATTTGTAACTTGCATATAAAGTTAGACCTATAAAAAGCGGCCCAGCCAATGCTAAAAGATAATTATGATTTTGGACAAGAAAATTTGCGGCGCGTTTTGTAAGATTCAAAAAATATAATCCTGCTAGAATAACACCAATTAAACCTGATTTGAGCAAAAGAGACGAGGCCAGACTATGGGTAAAACTGACACGCAAGCCTCCAACAGCCGGATTTTCAAATGTAGCGCCCCAGCCTTGTCCAAATATCAAACTCATTGTGGAGGAAGACATCTCATTGATAACAGCATTCAATTCATTGCCGCGTGAATTCAGACCCACGATCTGGGTTTTATAAGAAAGCTGGTGAAATATTTCTTCGATGAAAGGAGTGAATGAGACCAATAACACTACCAAAAAAACGATAATGGTTGCAGATTTTGGCTTTCTCCATAATAAGCCACAGATACCTATTATTATGCAGAAGCTTACATAAAAAAGACTGGCTCGTTGCATCAGCGTAGCCATGGCGAGGATGGGAATACAGGACGCAAAACCATAGGCCATGCGATGCCAGATGTTATTGTTTGCATTCAAGGCCGCATAAAGAAAATAAACGGCGGCGAATAAAACTTCCGGACTATTGGAAAGATATAAAAGGCCCGGAGGCGTACCCAGCCATTGCAAGGGATCGGAAATGTCCGACGCGAACGACTGAAGGCTTCGAATGGAAAAAATTATTCCGGCCAGGGATACCAAACCGCTAAGAAATTTTGTCTCTTTGTCACCTCGGGAATAAAATAAAACTGGCATAACAAGGAAAAGAAGCGCGATGACGTCACGCATGACCTCGGAAATCCTATATCCATGGATTAAGGACATAAACAATGGTATGGATAACCCATAAGCTGCGAAGATCAGCGCATAACCATTGTTTTTGGAAATATCGGGCTTAAGACTGGCGACCAATAAAACGAAAACAGCTATTTCGGTAAAACTGATATTGTCAGGGGTAGGAGAACTGAAACATGCATAGATTAAAACCGCCAAGGCAAATAACGCCTTTTTGATTTTCATTTCTTTCAAAAATCCCCGCATATTGCGAAGCTTATAGCTTGATTTGGGTTACCACACGCAAAAAAACCGCCCGAAGGCGGTTTTTTCACGATAAATCGAATGGTTTAATAACTGATCTCGCCTCTGGCGAGCGCAGCATTTTGAGCAGCAATCGCATTCTTCATATTTGTGGAAGTATTGCCCGTTGCATTAGATGCATAATTTGAAAAAGGATTACCGGATTTGCCTGTAATACCCGATAACGCCGAACCCGCATTTAGATTTGAGGCCAGCCCGCCCTTGCCGAGTGACCCGATCTGGCCAACGGCATTATTGCCGAGGGACAAACCACCAGATCCAACTCCAAGATTAAAACCGCTGCCCAAATTGATATTAAGGCCCCCTCCGCCGCCAAGAAGCCCCCCTAATCCGCCGCCGCCGCCAGCACTGTTAGCGCTTTTTTCCGGAGCTGCGGTTTCTTCGACTTTTTCTACAAATTTCTCATAATTTTCTAATTTCATTTTGTTCCCGGATCCGGAAGAAGACATGGAAGATACTGAGCTTCCAATGGAACCGCTATTCAGGGCACCTGTCAGCCCGGATAAATTTGTCAATTTTGATGAGCCTGAAAGATTTCCCAGATTACCGATAGAATTACTTGTATAAGATTGCCCGGAACCCATGGATTTTACCTGGGAAACAATGGCACTTCCTTTGTTTACTGTTTTGACAGCAGAGGAAAACGGGTTGGAACCTGAACCGAAAATCCCTGCTTGAGCAGGCATCGCTGCTGCACTGACGGATATACCCAAGATAGCCAAAGATAGAACTTTAATTTTATGCATATTAACACCCTTATTCTTTTATTTTATTACTTCCTTCAATCCTACTCTATTTTACCGTTCTATTCATTAATAAAACACAAATTAAATAAAATTTTATGTAAAAAATAATATATCTTCCTGCCGTTTTATTTACCCTACATTAAGACTCTTTGAGCATTATAGAAAACAATAAAGCCCGGTAAGGGTGGTCCATAAAAAGGAGTGGTGTACTAATGCAGATCAATATTCAGCAATTTATCCAGCAAGCGGGTTTGGACGAGCCATTTTATCCGGGCAAACGTGTTGTAAAGGCATTTCCACAGCCAGGTGAATATAAAAGTCATTGCGTGGTATATGACTGGCATGATCCAGCCCGCATTCGGATCGAGATTAAAGCTGGCCTTTCCGGTAAAGACCTCGCTGCAAAAGAACTCGTTAAATATCCTATCAGCTTTCAGGCACCGACTTTTATCGAGATCGATGTAAAGACAGGCGCTATTAAAACCCTCCGTGCATCCGATGAGGACGAAGAAGAAGGCAGCGATGGCCGTAAGGGTAAATCCGGCGGTGGAGGTAAACGCCCTGCCCTGAACCGTGAAGAGCAGCGAAGCTCGCTCTTATCTTTCAGTTCGGCCGCTGAAGGCTTGGTCGCAGATGCGGGAAAACTCGTTAATATGGTCGTGATGGGCATGCAGATCGCAGAAGAAGCGTACGGAAAAGTACTCGACAAATTTTATTCTCAAGTCGAACATGGCAAAATAGCCGCGACCGACCTCATGGCAGCCGCCGGAAAGCTTATTACAAAATATACGCCGGCATCCTTCCTGAAGCCTACAGGCAATGAAGACAAAGTTTATAAATATAATCGGGAGAAGAACGAGCCCATGTTTGTAGGCATGAACCCCGGCTAGACATGATGTGCGGTAATAAAATCTCCGGCGTCAAACCCGGAGATTTTTTGTTCTGATATACGGGCAATTAGGGTATAGATCTCCTATGCAGGACAACAGACCACAAAATAACAATATAGTTCGCTTCAAAAGAAAAGAATCGCAAAACGTAAAGCCGCAACACCCCCCGCTGATCAATCTGCCCACAGCCACGAAATATCTGGCGGGCGCGGTTGTCGCCTGTCATCTGGTATTATGGATGGCATCGAAATATCTGCCTGATCTTAATCTTGATATGATTTATTACGATTTCGGTTTTATATCCGCACGCTGGACAGGTGACGAAACTCTACCTGCAATATCCCTTATTTCATTGTTTACGGTTAATTTTTTGCACGCAGGATGGTTTCATCTCATTATAAATGTCGTAACACTTGTTGCTTTCGGTGCCGGGATTGAGAAACTGCTTGGCGCGAAGGACATGCTGATTATCTTCTTCTGCAGTTCCGCCCTTGCTCTTTTGACCCACTTGGCCGTATCTCCGTCATCAATGGACCCGGTGATCGGAGCCTCAGGGGGAATAAGCGGCTTATTCGGTGCCATACTAATCGTTTTGAAACACGCCGGACGCTTGAATGGCAGCAATCAGAATTTATTACCCATGGTCGTTTTATGGATCATCCTGACTATAGGCTTTGGCATGATAGGAGCGCCTGACGGCAATTCAATCGCCTGGGTTGCCCATATAGGAGGATTTCTCGCCGGGCTTGGCATTGCGGCCTTGATGCTAAAGCAAAAGAATATTTAAGCCGACTTAATAAGCCACTCCGCCCCGGCAGAGTCGACCATATTCGGGGTTTCGCGCCATTCCAGAGTATTGAAAAAACCTTCCGGCTCAACGATTGCCGTCCATTGATCGAACACGCGATAGGTTTTGGAGCATATCCATTGCGCGCCATTTGCGGCTTTCGATGCGCGGTCCAGCCATTGACGGATGACTTCAGGATTCTTACCGGTTAGTTCCTCCAGACGAACCCAGAGCAGATATAAATCGCGGCTTGGGCGAATTTTCTCGGCTCGTGCCAGCGCAGCTTTAGCCTCTCCCCACATATCGTGTTCTATCGCCGTTTCAGCCACTGCCAGCAAAGCTTCGTGGCTTAGGGGATGGAACTCGGCAACCCATTCCATCCACCGATATTCGGTCGTGCGCTGGTCCTTTTTATCTTTCGGACATAATTCGCGCCACAAAGGTAATAACTGAGGGTTCGCGGTCAACGTCCAGTTCTTTTTTACTACAGCCAAAGCGGCTACTCGCTGACTCATATCGAGATCCACCCGCGCGAGACGTATGGCAGCCGGAGTCGAACTCGCATCTGAACTAAAGGCTCTTTTATAAAGCTTGCTCGCTTCATTGAATTTGCCTTTTTCGCGGGCATGGTCGCCAAGAACGATATAAATCGCCGCACGGTCGGATTTAATTTCCTCTATCGACATAATTTTATGTTTAGCAATTTTTTCAAGAGAAATAAGCGCCTCATTCCAGAGTCGGTTACGAATTTCAAGATCATAAACAGGCTTTAAAAGATGCGCATTTTTCGGCTGCACGGCGGCACTCTCTTTCGCCAGAACGAGCGCCTTGGCATAGTCACCCTCTAACATGGCTTTTTGAATTAGACCTTGGACGCCTAATATGGCGGTATCTGCATTTTTTAGAAGTGCCTTGAAAGCAGTTTCAGAGTCGGCCTCGTGCCCCCGCCCTTTGGCAGCGTGCGCCTGCAACAGAAGAGACAATCCGGCTTCGCTTTCCGGGAGAAATTTTTGCGCCCGGTGAGCCAGATAATAAGCGTTCTTATAATCTCCGGCGGAGGCAGACGACAGGGCCCGGACAATTGCCTGATGACCCTTGGTGCGTCGACGTTCGAAACGGGAGCGGTTCCACTCTTTTGGAAGCGCAAATACTTCATGGATAAGGCCCGTCATAAACGATACGGCGAGCAAAACTATAAATAGCATCAATGCGACCACGCCGAGCTGGACTGTTACAGTATATTCCTGCCATTCGATTTCTACTTTTCCCGGCAAGACCGCCAAATATAAAGCGGCACCGATGAGAATAAAAACCTTAACGAGATACCAGATAGAACTAATCATTGCGGGGCTGCACTCCCCGGCGTCATGTTTTTAATCTGATTGGTGATTGCACCTGTACCGTAAGGATTGACGATACCGTTGGGCAAACCGCCGTTCATCAAAGTCTGGACCGCCGCGCGGACGTTCTGGCTGATGGTCGTTTGCAGATTGCCTGCCATCAACGTTGCCTGCGCCTTATCAAGAAAAGGCTGGGTTTGCTGGCGCTCAGGCCCCTTCAAAGTATTTAGAATATCCACCGCGCCTTGCACATTACCGGAATCCAATTGTTTTTGCGCGGCCGCTATAGCGATTTGAGTTTCCGTACCGGAAATGCGCTGGCCGTTTTTCTCGACTTTGAAAACATTAGCCATTCTTGCCTTGGCCTTTTCCTGCAGCGAGACATCCTGTCCCGATAAAGAAGCCGATACGATCTCACCCGTCATGCTGCGAAATTCCTGTGACAATCCTTGTGGCGTCAGAACACCGTATTTTGCTTGTGGCGCTAAACGGTCTATAGCGGCTATTAATTCCGCATTATCGTCTGGAATGGTTTTTTTCAGAAGGATCAGATCATTATCGAATGAATCATTGCTGCGCGACAACGAATGACGAAGCTGGCTTAAAGCAATAAGCATCGCCGCTGCTTTCATATCTTCAGGCGCAACGCCTTGCGTCACTTGCGCAACATTTGGATCGCTGGCACGCAACGCTTCTAAATTCTGCCCTACATCGCCGCCATCAGGTGTTGATACCAGCGTACCGACTATACTATCCAAAATTTTAGATCCTTCAGGCGATTGCTGCATGGATTGCACACGCGAAATCATACCGGAGAAACCAAGCATTTGTGATTGTTGCGCCATCTGGCTGATCTTGGTTTCGATCTGGCTGAGCTTACCGCCCACTTCTCCGCTCATAACCGAAGCCTGCAATTGCTTTGCCTGTTCACCCAGCGCTGCCATCTTAGACTGCATATCGCTGAGTTGGGTTTCGACATGAGATGATGGCAATTGCTGCATTTGCTGTTGTTGAATTTTAGCTTGAGCCAATTCAGCCTGAAGCGCGGCGATTTGCTCTTTCTGCGCCCCGGCTTTTTTAACTTGGGGGGCAATAGCGATGACGCCCCCTGCAACAGCCACGACCAATATCACACCCATCGCGATAGCCATGACCTTACTCGAGTCTTGACTACTTGTATTCATTTCATAATCAGGGCCGGGGTTTAGGGTCGGGATAGGAGATTTATTTTCCGGTTTTCGCGCTTCGTCTGTCATAAGGACTATATAAGCATTGAAAGACCGAAAATCCAATTAGTTAATCCAATTGGTTAATTGCTTTTTCGGCAACAGCGTATTAGAGCTTGCGAATGCTGATTTTAGGTATCGAAACGAGTTGCGATGAAACGGGCGTCGCCATTATTGAAGACAACCGCGTCATTCATGCCGATATGGTTTTAAGCCAGGTTAAAGACCATGAAATTTTTGGTGGAGTCGTACCCGAAATTGCAGCCCGCGCTCATCTTGATCATTTGGATAAATTGATCATCGCATGCTTAAAAAAAGCCAATATCAATGGAACCGATTTAGACGGCATTGCAGCCGTTTGCGGTCCCGGCCTGATCGGAGGCGTTATGGTCGGCATGATGGCAGGCAAAGCGATGGCCGCATCACTTGATAAACCCTTTCTGGCCGTCAATCATCTGGAAGCCCATTTACTCTCGCCGCGCCTGATTGAAGATATAGCTTTTCCCTATCTGGTTTTGCTTGTTTCCGGTGGTCACTCGCAGATTCTTCTCGTGAAAGGTATTTCCCAATACGAACTTTGGTCGACGACACGCGACGATGCCGCAGGGGAGTGTTTTGACAAGGCTGCCAAGCTTATGGGGCTTGCTTACCCCGGAGGTCCGAATCTCGAAAAATTTGCGCATTTATGCGATGATCCCGAATTAGCCTTGCGTGACTTTCCGTTTTCCATTCCGATGGAACATAGCGGCGAAATGGATTTTTCTTTTTCAGGCTTAAAGACAGCCATCCGCAATGAAATTGATAGAATGAGCGTCGATAATACTTTGCCTGAAGAAAAACTCGCGCGGCTTGCCTTTTCTTTCCAGGATATTATTTCCAAAACCTTATCTCACCGGTCTGTAATGGCGATGAAAAAGTTTGAACAACTCTATACCGGTCAAAATCCTGTCTTTGTGGTATGCGGCGGCGTAGCCGCCAATCAAACGATCCGCAAAGGCTTGACCGAAACTTGTGAACAACAAGGCTTTAAATTCATGGCACCGCCGCTTGAATATTGCACCGATAACGGCGCTATGGTTGCATGGGCCGGAATAGAATTACTAAAAGCTGGCCGGATAAGCGGACTGGATGTCAAAGCTCGTCCACGCTGGCCGCTGGAAGAGATGAATACGGAGATTGTATCATGACAAGAATAGCTGTCATCGGCGCAGGAGCATGGGGAACCGCGCTGGCCCAAGTCTACGCATCCGCAGGTCATGACGTCATGCTGTGGGCGCGCGAAAATGCCCTGGCAGATTCCATCCAGCGCACGAAGGAAAACCCAATCTATTTGCCGGGTATCGGGCTCGCCGGAAATATCCGCGCTACGTCCGACCTTGAAAAAGCTCTGAAGGAAGACATCATCCTGAATGTCGTTCCAGCCCAATATATGCGCTCCATTCTAGAACAGATGAAACCGTATCTGCGTCCTGACCAGCCGATGGTTCTCTGCGCCAAAGGAATTGAGATTCAAAGCCGCCAGTTATTATCCGATATCGTGCGCGAGCAATGTTCCAATCCCGTCGCTATTTTAACGGGTCCGAGTTTTGCGATCGATCTTGTCAAGGGTAAGCCTACGGCAGCAACCCTTGCCTGTGCTGATAAACATCTCGGTAAAAGAATTCAGGAATCACTTTCATCAAAAACATTGCGTCTTTATACGTCTGACGATGTCATTGGCGCACAGATCGGGGGCGCTATTAAAAACGTCATTGCCATTGCCTGCGGTATAGTTGAGGGGCTTAACCTTGGCGAAAGCGCCCGCGCGGCTCTCGTCACACGCGGCCTTGCTGAAATCGCCCGCCTGACCGCAGCCCTCGGAGGCAAGCGCGAAACTTTGATGGGCCAATGCGGCGTAGGTGACCTGATGCTAACCTGTTCTTCCCAGCAATCGCGCAATTTCTCCTTCGGCTACTTAATGGGCCAAGGCCAGAGCGCGGAAGAAATTCTTGGCAGACGTAAATCCGTCACCGAAGGTGTCACCACGGCAAAAGCCGCTGTCCAGCTAGCCAGGGACTTTGATGTCGACATGCCAATCACGGAAAGTGTCAATTCCTGTGTCGAGGGCAGTATCTCGATCAAGGAGGCTCTATCGCAAATCATGGACCGCCCGGTTCGCGGAGAACTTTCATGACCCGATACTGGTTGATGAAATCCGAACCTGATGTTTACCCATGGGAACAGTTGGTCCGCGAAAAAAAAGGCCATTGGGATGGCGTGCGTAATCACACGGCCGCGCGTAACATGCGGGAAATGAAAAAAGGCGATCTGGCATTTTTCTACCATTCCAATATTGGCAAGGAAATTGTCGGCATCATGGAAATCGTGAAAGAAGCTTACCCTGATCCGACCGATGAAACAGGAAAATTCGTTCAGGTAGATGTCAAACCTGTAAAAGCTTTCGCTCGGCCTGTTACTCTTGCGGAAATCAAAGGCAACCCGGTATATAAAAACATGGATCTCATTCGTTTATCGCGCTTGTCGGTCGGACAGGTTACCGATAAAGAATGGGCTTCAATTTGTAAGCTCGGTAAAATTTAAATGTCTAAACGCGATATCTTCTTGGCTCTCCTGGTTGTTATTTTCTGGGGAGTGCATTTTCCTGTCATCAAAATAGGCACAAACGAAATTCCCGGCCTGATGCTGGTTACCATTCGCTTCCTGATAACGGGCTTTATTTTTATCCCTTTCAGCCAGAATTTAAACAAAAACCAATTTTACCAGATTCTGAAATTCTCCGGCTTTTATTATATGGCGCATTTGGCAACCCTGTTCGTTGCCTTACGGTTTTTAGAGTCAGCAACAGTTGCTCTCATCATGCAGGTACAGGTACCTTTTGCTATTATTTTAGGCTGGCTTATCCTGTCCGAGAAATTTGGCTGGCGCACGACGATCGGGCTTGTATTGGCATTTGCAGGACTGGGTTTTATTTTCGGAAGCCCAAATATCACGAGCATCACAGGTTTAGCCCTCACGCTTGCTTCGTCGCTTTTTTGGGCCTTTGGTTCGCTCCAAATGCGAAAAATCCAAGATATTAACATGCCGACTATGACAGCTTTCGCCGCAGTGCTGGCAACGCCCATCACTGGACTTATGTCTTGTTTTTTTGAAAAGAACCATTTGGCTGAATTAATAACCGCCAACTGGATTAATCTCGGCTTTGTCCTGATCTACCAGATCTTCCTGATGAGCCTGATGATGTATGTGTGGAAAGGGCTAATGTCACGAAACTCTGTTCAGATCGTTACGGCATTTACTTTGTTGCAGCCTGTTGTAGCGGTTGTGGCAGCCCACTTTATGTTAGGAGAAACATTGTCTACATCCGCGGTTATTGGGGGAGGCCTTGCTTTGGCGGGCGTCGCCATTATCGTTTTGCGTAAGTTCCAGAAACATCAGGAAAAGGATCTTACGCCTATCCTGCATTCCGAATAGATCACAAGACAAGGTCCGAAAGCATCTTGATGTTCAGGGCAATCAGGATAATTGCGATTACCGTCGCCAGTCCGGTTAACCAGAGCGGCGCCTTCATTTCTCCCATTTTCCCCTTGCTGGCCGTAAAGACAACAAGCGGTATAATGGCAAAAGGTAATTGCAGGCTCAAAATGACTTGTGACAGAATAAGGAGTTTTCCGGTTTCACTCGCGCCATAAAAAATCGTGATTCCAGCTGCCGGAAGAATGGCGATAAGTCGCGTAACAAGCCGGCGCAGCCAGGCCGGAATTTTAAGGTTAATAAATCCTTCCATAACGATCTGGCCCGATAACGTGGCCGTTACGGTAGAGTTTAAGCCGCAACAGAGAAGTGCAATTCCAAACAAAGTCGGCGCCCAAGCAGATCCTAGCAAAGGGGATAACAGCGCATGCGCTTTATCAAGCTCGGCGATATCTGTCTGTCCTGCGTGATGAAAAGTTCCGGCCAGAATTAAAATCGACGCATTGATTGTTAAAGCGAAAAATAGCGCAATCGTTGTGTCGATATTCGCATATTTCAAGGCCTGTTTCTTTTCTTCCAGAGTATCGCCATAAGCGCGCGTCTGTACGATAGATGAATGAAGATATAAATTATGCGGCATAACGGTGGCCCCGATAATACCAAGCGCCAGATACAGCATATCAGGATTGCCGATAATCTCCGTTGTCGGCGCAAAGCCTTTGATAACAAGACCCCAGTCAGGATCGGCCATGGCAATCTGCACGAGAAAGCAGGCAGCAATCACTCCCAAAAGCGCGATAATAAAAGCCTCGATCCAGCGGAAACCTTTATTCTGTAACCAAAGTATAATGAATACGTCCAGCGCGGTGATAATGACGCCTATTTCAAGCGGTATGTGGAAAAGAAGATTGAGCGCAATCGCCGTTCCAATGACTTCCGCGAGGTCGGTCGCGCAAATCGCAATTTCGGCCAGAAACCACAACGGCCCGACCATCCATTTCGGACAGCCATCGCGACAGGCTTGCGCCAAATCGCGCCTTGAGCCGATAGCAAGACGAGAGCATAGCGATTGTAAAATAATCGCCATGAAATTCGATAGCAGCGCAATGCTAAGAAGTGTAAAGCCGAATTGCGATCCGCCTGCCAAAGACGTTGCCCAGTTCCCCGGGTCCATATAGCCGACCGCCACGATATAGCCCGGTCCAAGAAAAGATAAAAATTTACGCCATCCGTTTTTACGGTTGATCGGGATTGATTTGAAAACTTCTACTAGGGAAGGCTCGCCCGCTTCACGGCGCCAGAATGTTGAACTCATATCTTAATTCCTGTATTGCCTACACAATATAGCCAAGGCTATAAATTTGACAAGCCCTGAAATTTGAATAAACTTTCGGGATGACGACGAAAAAATCCGATCCGCTGCTTCAACTGGAACAGCGCGCCAAAGCATTCGAGAGGGTTCGCGAAGCCCACCAAACGGAAACGGCGGAAGATTATGTCGAGATGATCGCTGATTTAATAGAAATTCAGGGCGAAGCGCGCGTGATAGATCTGGCCAAATATTTCGGCATTGCCCACGCCACAGTCAGCAAAATTATTACCCGCCTGAATAAGGAAGGTTACGTTATCAACCGCCCTTACCGCTCTTTATTCTTGACCGACAAAGGAAAAGCGTTGGCTCATCAGTGCAAGAAACGTCATGATATTGTTTATAATTTCCTGCGCGCTCTGAATATAAAATCTGAAATTGCTCATCTTGATGCCGAAGGCATCGAGCATCATGTTAGTGAGGAAACTTTAAAAGCTTTTGCAAAACTGACCGATCATTTATCGAAAGGGAAATAACATGACCAGAATTTTATCGCCTTCCGATTATGATGCACTTCACAAACGCTCGATGGAGAATCCTGATGGATTCTGGGCTGAAATGGCAGAACGCCTCGACTGGGTCAAAACACCTAAGATTATAAAAAATGCAAACTTTCAGGATAACGTCGATATCAAATGGTATGAAGACGGCATTCTCAATGCTTGCTACAATTGCGTTGATCGCCATCTGCCAAATCGCGCAAATCAAACGGCCTTGATCTGGGAAGGCGACAGCCCCGATCAATCCAGCAAGATTACCTATGCCCAATTAAAAGATGAAGTTTCCCGCCTTGCCAATGCGTTGAAAGCCAAAGGCGTCAAGCGCGGTGACCGCGTTACCATTTATATGCCGATGATTCTTGAAAGCGTATATGCCATGCTGGCTTGCGCCCGTATTGGCGCAGTACATTCCGTTGTCTTTGGCGGCTTTTCGCCTTCTTCCCTGACCGACAGAATTCATGACTGCGCTTCAACCGTTTTGATTACCGCGGACGAAGGAATACGCGGCGGAAAGAAAGTGCCGCTCAAAGCCAATGTCGATGAAGCGCTTAAATCCTGCCCGGAAGTGGAAACGGTCATCGTCTTCAAGAATACTGGTAGCGATGTTCCCATGACACAAGGGCGGGATATTGACTGGAAAACATTCGTTTCCGACCAATCGAGCGATTGCCCGTGCGAAGACATGAATGCGGAAGACCCGCTCTTCATTCTCTACACATCCGGCTCGACAGGAAAACCGAAAGGCGTTCTTCATACGACGGGCGGTTATCTTGTTTATGCCGCCCTCACCCACGAAGTCAGCTTTGATTACCGAGAAGGGGATATTTACTGGTGTACGGCGGATGTGGGCTGGGTTACGGGCCATTCATATATCGTTTATGGCCCATTGGCCAATGGCGCGACATCGTTGATATTCGAAGGTGTGCCGAACTATCCTGACTTCTCTCGTTTCTGGCAGGTAGTCGACAAACATCAGGTCAATATTTTCTATACAGCCCCAACAGCGATCCGCGCCCTATTACGTGAAGGCAATGACTATGTTACAAGAACCAGCCGTAAATCCTTACGCATTCTCGGTAGCGTTGGCGAACCAATCAATTCAGAAGCATGGCAATGGTATTATGATGTCGTCGGTGAAAAACGCTGCCCAATTATAGATACATGGTGGCAGACTGAAACAGGTGGCCACATGATTACACCATTGCCGCATACGACAACTTTCAAACCCGGCTCCGCAACCAAACCGTTTTTCGGTGTTCTTCCCGCTATTGTGGACGGTGAGGGCAATATCCTGGACGGCGAAGCCGAAGGCAATCTGGTAATTCTGGAAAGCTGGCCCGGTATGATGCGCTCTGTGTATCAAGACCATGAACGCTTTAAGCAGACTTATTTCTCGACGTTTAAGGGCATGTATTTTACAGGCGATGGCGCTCGCCGCGATGCAGACGGCGATTACTGGATCACGGGCCGCGTTGATGATGTCATCAACGTATCTGGCCACCGGTTTGGCACGGCGGAAATTGAAAGTGCCATAAACGAACATGAAGCTGTATCTGAAAGCGCCGTGGTGGGCTTCCCTCATGACCTGAAAGGTCAGGGTATTTATGCTTATGTGACACTGAACCAGGGCATCGAGGCGACGGATGATATTAAAGCCGAGATCATAAAAACCGTTCGCAAGATTATAGGGCCGATCGCTACGCCCGATGCCATTCAATGGGCGCCCGGCCTTCCCAAAACCCGTTCCGGCAAGATCATGCGCCGCATCCTGCGAAAAATTGCAGCGCATGAAATCGACAGTCTTGGCGATACCTCTACCCTTGCAGATCCTTCTGTCGTTGATGATTTAGTTAATAACATGGTTCAAATCTAAAGTTTGACCTGCTTTTCAAAGCTGGCTATGGTCCGTACAAGCTTATGGAAAGAATACTATGCCTCAACACTATATCGTCGTCGGTCGCGTTTCAAAGGATACAGGTGAAAAACTGGTTCACCGCTTTGGCCGCGAAAATATTATCCAGTCCCGCTATGGAACGCATAGCGATGGTGAAGCGACGTTTGAATTATTTCTTGATGGAAAATTGGAAGATCATCCGCTGGAACAAAATTTAACACTGGAAGAAAAAAACAATATTCGTGCAAATCTTAGAAACGCACATGTCACCATCGTCCATTCGGTCAGCGGCCAAAATACCAGTAGCCGCGCTTTGTCCCTTATTCAATCCATCCGTGCCCTGAAAGACGATTACCATGTCGGCAGCGTTACATTGATTGCACCGCATATGGGACTGACCCGCTCTGACAGGAAATTCTTTAAAACTTTGCATGACAATGGCGTCGACATAAAAATCCAGCAGGATAATGCACGCGGCAATGCCATAATGGCTGAGTTAATCCGTACCGCAGGAGCGGACCGCTTCGTTGGAATTGACTTCCACTCGAACGATGCAAAAGAGGATTACAAGCGTGTCTTCGATATAAACTACGAAGGCTCGAACGGGTTGAAATTGCTGGAGCGGGCTTTGAAGAAAGCCGGACAAAAGCTCGGCAAGAAAGTTGAAAAACTTCGCGATAAATTCACAGAAGCCTTGTCCTATAATCCGATTTTCCCCGACAACGGTGCGGTATTCGTGTCGGCCGTCAAACCGGTTTTAGCTCCTTACCTTAAATCCATTTTTAATTCTCAGGCGGATATTTTCAATATACGCATAGGGGCACCTGACGGTGCTAACAAGCCAAACGATTCAGGCATTGGCCGCGCCAAAGAGGCAAGCGAGGCTTTGATCGGGTATGAAGATGAAAAAGCGTTATTCAAAATTGCCAAGGAAAGAATTAGCCCCACGGAAACAAGGGTCATTCCGGAGCTTTCCTATGCAGATGTGTATGGAAAAATCTGCGTTCTTGTCGATGACATCGTCAATAGCGGCAGCACACAAATTCACGCCGCCGAATGGTTGCGCGAACAAGGAGCGGCAAAGATTATCGCTTACGCAACCCATGCGGTTTTAGTCGGTGATAATCTTCGCAAGCTTCTTGAGAACGATACAATCGATCAATTATGGGGCGCCGACAGTGTTCCAGGTGTTGTTGAAAAATGGGAGAAACTAAAACAGAAACTCTCGCGCGAAGTCCGTGAAAACAAAATATCTCCAGAGAAAAAGGATCATTTAGTTTCAAAATTCACCATTCTTCCTGTCGCGGATGTAATCATCGAACAAGTCGCGATAGATCATGGCGCGAGAATGCAGACCTGTCCGTCTTTAGTATGGGCGAATGAAAACCCCTCCAACCATCTCATAAAATTACCCGCCCCTGCGGCATAAAAAACTCTTGCCAAGTTTTATGATTCTTGTTTCAATTTAAAAAAATTAAAAAGTTGAACAGGATTTGAGTAAATGAGTATCGGCCAAAGCGCTTTGACCCAAAAGCGCGTTTCTATTCTTCATCGCTATTTTGCTTATGTATGTGATCCAACGCATGAATTTGGCGCAGATGATTTAATTGCCTTACGTCACAGGTTCGCAGTTAACGCAAAAGTTCAGAAAATTCCCGAATCTCATAAATGGATTTTAAAGCTGACAGCCGCTTTTGAAAACATGACATCGCTCGATACTTATTCGTCCCGCAGACGAATGCGCGAAACCATCAACGATCTATATAACGACAATAGAGCTATGTTTGCACAGGCTAATCCGGCGGAAGACCGGATAAAGCTCTATCGGATTAATTAATCGATTCCCACAGCGGCCTTATATAGCTCTAGAAGCTCTTCTTCCTCGCGGCGTTTATCGGTGTTCATCTTGCGCAGCATGTAAACCTTGCGCAGGATTTTGGCATCGAAGCCGACGCCTTTCGCTTCGGCATAGATATCCTTGATATCGTCGGCAATGCCTTTTTTTTCTTCTTCCAGACGCTCGATACGGTCCAGATACCCACGCAGACGCTTACCGGAAACGCCGCCGATATCTTTTTCTTCCGTCGAATTAGGGGCATCGTTTGCCGCTGCTGTTTGCGCCATTTTTTTACACTCTTATATGTTACTGATGAACATGACCCTACTAAATCGGCATAAGCCAAGGCAAGCAATGAATCGGCTTAATCACAGGTTTTGCCGACTATTAACGAAATATTTTGAGGAGCGGAAGCGCAGAAAATCAAGGTTTGCAGGCAAAAGACGGTAACTAACGCAGGGGGATAACGCTCCAACGCTCGATAACTATACCGTTATCGTCATTTCCTTTCACCACGCGCCCGACCTGCACCCGGATCATGATTTTCAGGTTTCTCACTTGAGAAGTACGGTTTTTTAGGGTTTTTGTCCCCCTGTCGTAATAGCTCAGCATCACAGGCATCTGGTAAAGCCAGTGATATGTTCCGGACAATGCTCCCTCGCTTAACAGCACGGAAGAAGAATCGGCCACCGCATTTACCTGAAGATTATTCGCTGAAATATTCGTAAGAATACCGCTCGTGTCTAGATATTTTTTATATTCCTGCAATCCATAGGAATCGAATAATGAAGCGACTTTTTTCTGGTGGGTATTCCATGCAGGTTGGTCGATATTCATCGCTGTGACGATGCTATCTTCGACCCATGAAGCAATCTGTTCACTCGTCCGATGGGGTTTATCCATTGGCACGACATCTTCAAGACGCTCGGCGTCATATATGCCCATAAGTTTCGAACCGTTATTCTTCGGCGCGGCGGCATCGGTCTGAAAAGGCGCCGTGGTCGGCATAGAATTTTCCTGTGCAGAAACCTGTACCGGTAAAATTAGAAAAATAGAAACAGCAGCAAAACGAATGATAGATATCATAAATTCCGGGTCCGGGCTTTGGTCGCCATATCTGGCATCTTCTGCCCGATTGTACCAATTGCTCGCCCAATTTCCATGATATTCTCAATCCGTCTCTCCAGAAACGCTCTGGTCGTTTCTTTATTTGCCGACCTGTCATCAAGCCAGACCAAGGTCGTTCCCATCATTAGCGACGATAAAAGCCCTCTTTTGGTATAGCGGTTATAGTCTTGTGCCGTATCCCCTGCCCATTTCCAGATCCGGTCGGCGCTACGCCACAAAACGCGCTGGCCCTGAAAAACGCGGGTCGGGAAAGCCCAGAAGGACAAAGCCGCTTTTGTGGCGGATCGCGCGCCCATGCTTTCCAGAATATCGAGGCGGGTCAAAATAGCCATCCCGATGCGCTCACGTACGCGCAGCCTTTCAGTATCGATTTTCTCGATTTGCCTCATCATTTCCCTGTCGACGATATCGGAAAAATGAGTCACGACGTCCGGTAAACCTTCCGGAAAAACCGCTTTGCAAATGCCGTCCTGAAACCCTTCAGCCAAGGCGGCATCCTGCGCTGCTTCCCAGCTCCAGCCCCTCGCACTTACATCCGGTATCATGGCGAGCAGGATCTTATCTTTTATAAATTGTAAGTCTGTCATAGGGGCCCTTTAAAATATGGGAAAGTGTACCAAAGCTGCACGCCGCTTGAAAAGCTTTGTGTGTTTTGCATTGCACTTCGTTTTGCTCTAAAACTATTTTATGCCAGAGAAAAAAAATCCTTCTCGCGATAGCGAAAAACAATTCGGCGGCCAGATTAAAAGATACGGGAAAGTATCGACGACTGTGGCAGGCCTCGCGGCCCGTATGGCCGGAGAAAAATTCCTCGGTATCAAAATAGAACGCGGTAAACATGCTGAAGATCTAATGCAAGCGCTCGGTAATCTGAAAGGCCCCTTGATGAAGGTCGGCCAGATTCTCTCAACCATTCCCGAAGCCCTGCCGCCGGAATACGCACAAGCCATGCAGCAACTTCAGTCCAATGCGCCACCGATGGGCTGGCCTTTTGTCCGCCGCCGTATGCGCTCGGAATTAGGTCCGGACTGGGAAAGCAAATTCAAAAATTTTGAGAAAGACGCCGCCGCCGCCGCGAGCCTGGGACAGGTTCATAAAGCTGTTGCAAAAGATGGGAAAAATGTGGCCTGTAAGCTTCAATATCCGGATATGCAATCCGCCATCCAGGCCGACCTTAATCAACTTAAAATTCTTTTCTCTCTTTATGAAAGCTACGATAAGGCGATAAAGACTTCAAATATTTATGACGAATTAAAAGCGCGGCTGAATGAAGAACTGGATTACGAGCTAGAAAGCCGCCACCAGAAACTCTACGCCGATATTTTAAAAGACGAGCCAAATGTCCATGTGCCGCAAGTTATTGACGATCTGTCGACATCGCGTCTTCTGACATCCGAATGGATGGATGGCACGAAGATTTTAGAGTTTAAGGATTCAGATATCGAAATGCGTAATACGATCGCTTTAAATATGTTTCGAGCTTGGTACGTACCTTTGTATCACTACGGCATTATCCATGGCGATCCGCATCTTGGTAATTACACTATTCGTAAGGACTTGAGTATCAATCTGCTTGATTTCGGCTGTATCCGTGTCTTCCGCCCCGATTTCGTCGGCGGCGTAATAGATTTATATAATGCCCTTCTAAATAACGATCAAAAACTAGCCGTTCATGCCTATGAAACATGGGGCTTTAAAAATTTGAGCAAAGAACAGATCGATACGCTGACGATTTGGGCAAGGTTCTTATATGAGCCTCTTATGGACGATAAAACCCGCAAAATTGGCGAAGCGAAAGGTGGTGTCTATGGCAAGGAAACCGCGCAGAAAGTTCACCAGCAGCTTCGTGATGTCGGCGGTGTGACCGTGCCGCGCGAATTCGTTTTTATGGACCGCGCCGCCCTTGGCCTTGGCTCGGTATTCATTCATTTAAAGGCGGAAGTGAACTGGTATCGACTGTTTAATGAAATGATCGAAGGCTTTAATCTTGCTGAACTGCAAAAAAGGCAAACGTCGATATTGAAAAAATTCGATCTAAAGCCGAATTAAAGGTTGGTTAAGAACATTACCAATATGATGTTCTGACTTGTTAAAATCAAATCTTAAGGAACTACATGCGTCACGAGAATGGTTTTACTTTAGTCGAGCTATCGATAGTCATGATAATCATAGGTCTTTTGATTGGGGGCGTTTTAAAAGGTCAGCAATTGATAGAAAATTCACGTATCAATTCTACCATTTCCCAAGTAAATGCGTATCGGGCTGCCATCAATACTTTCAGAGATACATATAAAGGCTTGCCCGGCGATATTACGGGAGCCGGGGATACATTGGCCGGATGCAATGCGGGAAATTTTTGTCAGGGCGGTAACGGCAATTTGATTATTGGACAAAAAGTCGTTGGCATCGGTGATCCGGTCGGCGGCAGCGGTGCCGAGAATTTACAATTTTGGAAGCACTTGGCATTAGCAGATTTAATTTCTGGCGTTGCGCCAGGCGCAAATCCCTCTTCGCCTAATTGGGGTTTGACTAATCCGGAAGCTAAACTAGGCGGCGGATTTCAGGTTCTCTATAATGATCAGCCGAATTTTATATTCGGTCATTGGCTTAAGCTAAGACAAAATCCTGTAGGCTACGATAACTCGCGTCTAGGTGAACACCCCACCAATCCCAGAATGGCACTCATATTGGATAATAGGATGGATGATGGCATTCCGGGTTCAGGAAGCGTTCAGTCTCATGATGTTGGTCCCGGCGCCGCCTCAGGCTGCGAAGGTCAATCTTACAATACGTCTTTCACATCTAACAATTGCATTATGCTTTTTGATTTCGATGATAAGTGAAGCTTTGTATTCGTGATTAATATCTAATCCCTAAATTAGCGACGCCGAAGATCGTATCATCATCCTGCCCATCAAATTCTTTTGAGCGCCAGACGATAGAATAACTCAAGCGCACGCGACCGATTGTGGTCGCAATTCCTGCATTGGCATCACCGACGATATATTTTTTATCGACAGATTGACTATCCGTGAAGGTATTGCCATCGAGAAAAATATTGCGCCCAACCGCACGTCCTTCGACTCCAGCAAAAATGGTCCAGTCAAGACCGTCTTCCGGAAGACTGAAAAATCCACTTCCCGGCATCGCAGGGCGCACGCGCACTGGCATTCCCTGCCATTCCGATCCTTTTGGCGTAATTTGCACTGTAAACCCGCCATTACCATAGGTATAAACGTTACCTAGCGTGGCTCCCGCATAAGGCCCGGCGGAAACGGATAATCCATCGACATCAGTTTCCCACATTTTCGGCCATCTGCGCTGCGCAGATAAAATCAATCCCGGTTCATTCTTCAATTGATGGGACCAACCCTTTGGCGTTGGAGAATCAGATACATGTTCATGAATAAATTTTTGCGTTTGTTCGCCTAGTGCTGCAGGCCCCACCATACCGAGCGTCATTTCAACTTCATCGATATGATCATCACTGACCGTGGTCAAGCCTGCCGACCCGTATAAGAACGCCGCCCACGGACGGTCACCTTCTTGCCGCTCTGCAATTTTGATATTTGATGGGGTATATAAATTTTGCCCCACCGAATAAGTAATACCGGTTTCGTCGTTTAGATCGACGAGCGGGATAAAATCGGCAATCTGATATAATGTATCCGGTACTTCAGCATTTAAATCCAAAAGAGAAGCCCGCACACCGTTGGTATAATACTGGTCTTCCCCGCCCCCTATCATGTCGTTCTCGTAATTGAGCGTAATGATTTTACTGTCGGTGATATTTTGCCGCTTGATCTCTGCCGGCACCTGATCGATAAGAGGCGCCCTGGGTTCTTCAGCCTTGCTGATAACCGGTGACATAACAAAAGCCGTCATGGAGGCGTAGAGTAAAAACTTCTTCATAAGAAATGCCTTAAAAATAAATTGCCGTTATATAATGGCTTAAATACGCATTTTTACAATATAGGTTCCATAAAAAAACCCGACCTAAAGGCCGGGTTTTAGAAAATGTATTTGGCTTAAGCTGCAATTCGGTCTGCACTATTCTGGCTGAAGATTTCACGCGCTTCCTGTTCTTCTTCTTTGGTGGCCGTTTGGACGCTGACGAGGAAGTTGCCACGCTCGATCTCTTTCGCATAGAGCTTGGCTTCATGCTCTGGAATACCCGCACCGATCAAACCGCCGACAAGACCGCCTGCTAAAGCTCCGGCCCCGAGGCCTGCCAACGAGGAAACAAGAGCGCCTGTTACGATCAGATTGAGACCTGGGATAGCAATCGCACCAGCTGCCATCAAAATACCGGCGATTGCACCGGCAAGTCCGCCGATACCTGCGCCCGCTGCTGCGCCTTCATCAGCTTTTGTGCTTTCCTTAATTTCCTGAACATAGCTATCACGGGTTTGTTCTGACATAACGAAACTAACGTCATCTTTGTCGAAACCTGCATTATCCAGCTGATGCAATGCTTTAGTCGCATCTTTATGACTTTTGAATATGGCTGAAACTGTGGTCATGACTATCTCCTTTAATAAAAATCTTTTTTTACCAACGATCTTGGCCCGTTATGGTTCCGCGCCATATTCCTCCCGTAAAGAGACAATAATAGAAACGAATGAAATGTATCGAGGTCGTCTGATCGATCATATTCAGCTTATTGTAAACGATCTCGATTTCAGTCGGCAATTTTACGAAGCGGTCTTGCTGCAGGCGGAAGGGATAATGGCGCACCGGAGAAAGACTTTAGCATCCGAATTATTATGCCGCTTTTTTGCTTGATCCGATGGTAATAACATCGAAGCGGTCTATCATGGCAAAGCACAAAGAAGCGCGGCTTCCGTGAAAGTGAATTTCTGATCCTGCTTTCCAAGATCCGTTGGAACAGTTAGAATATGAATCTACAAGATCGATGGGGATTACAGGAATAATGACCAGAAATAAAGGCTTTACGCTCGTCGAGCTTTCAATCGTGATGATCATTATCGGCCTTTTGATTGGCGGAATCTTAAAAGGCCAGCAATTGATCGAAAACGCCAAGATCAATGCAACGATCAGCCAAATCACATCCTACAAGACTGCGGTGAACACATTTAGAGACAGCTACGGCGGCCTGCCAGGTGATATATCTAGCGCCAGCACTCTCGTACCCGGTTGCAACGCTACTAGCTTTTGCACGGATGGAAATGGCAATCTCAAAGTCGGCGCCAGCGTCACAGGCGGAATTGGCTCTGACCCAGGCGGTTCGGAAAATATGCAATTTTGGAAACAATTGGCAATAGCCGATCTTGTCTCTGGCGTTGCTGCCAACGCAAATCCGGCAACGCCTGATTGGGGCACTACTTTTCCTGCGAATAAATTTTCCGGCGGTTTCCAAATTATGTTCTTCGACAGGCCTGATACAATTTTCTACGGTCACTTGCTCAAAATGCGCCAGAACGTATTGGGCGCAGATGCCGGCGTATTAGGGACGCACCCAATTAACCCGCGCATCGCCAGTATAATCGACACTAGGATGGATGATAATAACCCTTCTTCAGGAAGCGTGTTGTCTCACGATGTGGGACCCGGCTCCGCATCCGGCTGTGAAGTGCCTCTTCCCTATGATACTGCCAATGAAAGCGGAAACTGCATCATGATGTTTCGCATGGATTTCAATAAATAATTGACCAAGTAAGCAATTGTTTTAATTGGCGCGCCCGGGAGGATTCGAACCTCCGGCCTCTTCCTCCGGAGGGAAGCGCTCTATCCCCTGAGCTACGGGCGCGTGACGGATCATGCCTTTTAACGCATAAGCTCTTGGTTTTAAAGTATTAAAAAATCAAAGTTAATGTATAATAGTATGATTATTCGGGGACTTTATGTTTATCAAAAATCAGCGCGGCTTTACCCTTGTCGAACTTTCGATTGTAATGATCATTATCGGCCTTTTGATCGGTGGCGTCCTTAAAGGTCAGCAATTAATCGAAAATTCGAAAATCAACGCGACACTGAGCCAGATAAAGGCTTATGAAACGGCGACCAATACGTTTCGTGATTCTTATGGCAGCCTGCCCGGTGACATTGTCAGCGCAACTACACTGATTCCCAATTGCAACGCAGGCAGCTTCTGCCAAGGCGGTAACGGAAATCTGAGAATAGGTGCTGTTATCAATTATTATGAAGATCCATCAGGCAATAATGAAAATACCCAATTCTGGAAGCACCTGGCCTTGGCGGATTTAATCGGCGGAATTTCTGCGAATTCCAACCCTGCCGCGCCTGAATGGGGTAAGACCAATCCCATAGCCCCTCTATTAGGAGGGTTTTTAGTTGAATATGTTGTCGCACCTGGCGATGCCTGGGCAGGTATGGGTGCAGGTAGCGAAAAAAACTGGTTTAAGATGCGCTATAATCTTACGGGGAACGATGGCGGTGCAGCTGGGCATCCTATCACACCTCGTATTGCTAAAATCATGGATACCCGCATCGACGACGGCATGCCGGGCTTTGGGATCGTTCAGGCTCACGATATAGGCCCTACAAACGATGCTGGATGCGAAGGACCAACTCCTTATAACGAAAGCTTCACGTCCGGAAACTGCATCATGTTTTTTCTTTTGCAGACAAAATAGATGTATCTTTCTCATATTTTCTGCGAATAGAAATAAATTAATCAAAGGAAATTCTACATGAAAAATATGACTCTGGCTTTCTTGGCTGCAATGGCACTTTCTGCGCCAGTCATGGCCGATGACCATGCGACTATGGATCATTCGAGAATGCAGCATGAATTGGCCCCGAACGATTTATATGCCCCATCACGCGATGCGATGCATAAGGATATGAACGTTGAACCGACCGGTAATGCTGATAAAGATTTCGTTCTTAATATGATCCCGCATCATGAAGGCGCGGTGGCCATGGCGAAAGTTCAGCTTGAACACGGCAAAGACCCCGAGCTTCGCAAACTCGCCGAAGACATTATCAAAGCGCAGGATAAAGAAATCGCTTTTATGAAAGCGTGGCTCGATAAGAACAAATAATAAAAAAACCCCGCCATCATAGCGGGGGTTTTCTTTAAGCGGCGCGTTTCTGGCCGATATCTTCGGTAATATTCTGCGTCGCCTCTCCGGCTTTTCTTTCCGAGCTTTGCGAAATATCACCAAGGGAGATGATGCCAACCAATCGCTTGTTTCTGTTAACCACGGGCATCCTGCGCACTTGCATCTCGCCCATGTTCTTTGCGACAGACTCGATAGACTGGTCGTCATAACAATAAAGTGTTTTATTCGTCATCGCGTTTACAACGACTTCTGTTTCAGGGTCGCAACCTTCGGCAATACATCGAATGACAATATCCCGGTCTGTAACCATGCCGACCATCTGGTCACTCTCGACAACCGGGAGAAAGCCGATATCTAAATCACGCATGATTTCAGCGGCTTTTCTTAAGGTTGTTTCTTTCGGTATGAATTGACAATCCGTAGACATGCAATCTTTGACGTTCATGGTCATTCCTTTCTGGCTTATGTTTTAGGTGTGCTTCTCCAATCCCGTTTCAGCCGGAAGGTTCCGATAAATCTAGGCTAATCCTTTGCGTATAATTCCGGTCTGCGGTCACGGAAAAATCCCCATGCCGCACGGTATTTATCCAGTTCATCCAGATCGAATGTATGCACAAGGACACCTTCTTCATTGCTCTTGAATTCTTTCACCAGCGTTCCCTGCTGATCGGCTATAAAAGACCGTCCATAGAATGTCTGCGGTGCGCCACATCCCTCTTCCAGCCCAATGCGGTTCGACGCAATCACCGGGATAGCATTCGATACCGCATGGCCCTGCATGGCCCGTTGCCATGGCAAAGCAGAGTCAATTGTCGCGTCATGCGGCTCAGATCCAATAGCTGTCGGATACATCAATATATCCGCGCCTTGCAATGTCATCGCGCGTGCCGCTTCCGGATACCATTGGTCCCAGCAAATCCCGACACCGATTTTACCGAATTTCGTATTCCATACTTTGAATCCTGTGTCGCCGGGACGGAAATAATATTTTTCCTGATAACCGGGACCGTCCGGAATATGGCTCTTGCGATAGATGCCAAGCGCTTCACCGTCCGCATCAACCATAACAATTGAATTAAAATATTTCGGTCCGTCTTTCTCGTAAATCGACACCGGAATTGCGACATTGAGTTCCTTCGCAATCGGTTGCAACGCCTTGACGCATGGATGCTCATACGCCGGATAGGCTTCCTGAAACCAATGCTCTTCCTGTGTTGTGCAAAAATAGATATTCTGGAACAGCTCGGACGGCAAAATTACTTGTGCGCCCTGCTTTGCTGCCTCGCGGATAAAACCAATAGTCTTGTCGATATTAGCCTGCATATCGCGTCCGTATGACGTCTGGATGGCGGCAACTGTTATGGTTCTGCTCATGCTGGCTCCTCCAAAGGCTCCTGTTGGGTAATGCAATGAAAAGATCCGCCGCCGGTTAAAATAGCGCCGGAGGGCAAACCGACGACCGTATGTCCGTCAAAATGCGATTGCAGTATTTGAACCGCTTCCGCTCCTGACTCTGCGCCATAAGTCGGCATGACGATATGCTTATTGCCGATGATGAAATTAACATGACTGGCAGGCAAGACCTCGCCATCGAGCGTAATTTTTCCCGGTGACGGAATTTGCACGATCTCCAATTTGCGCCCGCGCGCATCGGTGGCGTTTGATAGCGTTTCATAAATCCGTGCATATATTTCCGCGTTCGGATCGTCCTCGCCATACGGCTTCATGCAAACGACCTTACCAGGCGCGATAAATTTTACGATATTATCGATATGACCATCTGTGTGATCGTTGACTAATCCCTCATCGATCCAGATGACTTTTTCCGCGCCGAACGCTTTGCAAAGCTCTTTTTCGGCGATTTCCTTCGTCCAGCCCGGATTGCGGTTCGGATTTAAAACGCATTGCGCCGTGGTAAGCAACGTCCCCTGCCCGTCCTGATCGACAGACCCTCCTTCCAGCACGAAATCGAACCGCGCCACCGGCTTTCCTGATAAGGCTGCAATCGTATCGCCGACCGTGTCGTCATGCTCATAAATATACTTGCCGCCCCAGCCATTGGTTTTAAAGCGAAGCGCGATATCGTCATTGGTGAAAATCGGCGCGACATCGCGCATCCATGTATCGCCGTAATCGACACGGATCAATTCGATATTCGGATGAGACAATAATAATTCTTCAGCACGTTTTTCCGTTGCCTCGTCACGGACCAGGACTTTGACAAGATCGCCTTCCGCTAAGACCTGTATCATAGCGGCGACTTCTATTTGCGCCTCGGAAAGATAATCAAACCACGCCTCCGGATTTGCCGGAAACGCCGTCCAGATCGCCTTGTGCTTTGCCAATTCGGCAGGAACCATACCCATATTTATTAACCGCACTCTTTCTTTTTCATGTTATAAACATATAAACCATAAGAATTATTTTGCCATGATTCAATTTCACGAAATTACAGGAAATGCAGCGGATGCTCGACCGCTTTTACCGAGAAGTTTATATAGACCATTTTCCTGACCCCAATGAGCGGGAAACGCTGGATAGTTTCAAACGCGACCTTGATCGAAAAGCTTCCGGCTGGTTTGAAGATAACAACTATCATATCGTTATCGCTGCCGAGGATGGAAAGCCGCTTGCCGGATGCGTTGCCAGCTATATGGCAGAACCTCTCACGGGAATGATTGAATTTCTGGTCGTCGCGCCGGAAATGCGCGGTCAACGTCTCGGCTATCGTCTATTGAATTTTATGGAAGACCTGATGCAAAAAGATGCCGCAAATAATTTATGCTGCATCGTCGCTGAAATTAACGATCCTTCGAAAATTCTACAGCAACCGGATAAAATGAATCCCGTCCAGCGTTTTGATATCTGGAAAAAATGGGGTATGAGCCATTTCCATGGCCCTATCTGCAACCCGCTTTATCTAAAGAACAGGAACCGGTTCATCATCTCTTATTGCTCCAAAAACCTTTAAGTCCGGCATCTTCTGATCCAAAACATTTGCTCGCTCAAATAATGCGGTGGGTAATGAGACTAAACGATCCGGAGAATTGCAAGGAACTGCACCTCATGTATATTCAACTGGAAGAACGCTTATAAAGGAATATTTATATAGCGAGATTCTCTCCCTTTCTCTAATTTGCCCACATAGGCCCCAGGAGACTTAAGTGCAACACAAGATTTTGAATATGCTCGAACAGATCCAAGCACCTGCTTACGTCGCGGACGAACAACGTCTTCGGGATGGCTTGAAAAAATTCCAGCACATCAAGGATAAATCAGGTACCCAGATTATTTATGCTATTAAAGGTTGTCCGCTTTATCCGCTTTTCCCGATCATTGCCGAAACATTAGATGGCTCGACCGCCAGCGGTCCTTACGAAGCCAGACTGGGCCATACGCATTTCGGTAAGGAAACCCATGTTTTTTGCCCTGCCTATACGGATAAAGACATAGATGAATTACTCGCGCTCGATACCGACATACATTTCTATTTTAATTCCGTTGCGCAGCTTGAGAAATTTTATACCCGGATCAAGGCAGCCAATTCAAACCATTCGATCGGCATCCGCATCAATCCGCGCCTGTCGGTTACGCATTACGAACAATACAATCCCTGCCGCCAGGGGTCTTATCTCGGCGTGCCCTTGGAAAATCTCGATACGGTTCCATGGGATAAAGTAGATATTCTTCATGCGCACGCTCTATGTGAAAATATGGCAGACGCTTCCGCCGCACTGATTGACAAGATCGCGATTGACGCCGCGCCTTATATAGAAAAAGTCAAATACGTTAATTTCGGCGGCGGGCATTTCATCTCCGATTCCAATTACGATCCCGATATATTGGTCGAAGCGCTGAATTCGTTTAAAAACCAATTCCCGCACATCACGACCATCCTCGAACCGGGCGGCTCTGTAGTTCTGAATGCAGGCTATATTGTCGGCACGGTGATCGACACCGTTGAAAATGACGGCGTTAAAACCGCTATTCTTGATACCTCACCGAATTGTCATTGCCCCGATGTACGAAAAGCAGGCGTTCGTCTAGATGTGCTGAATTCCGGCGAGAAAAGCGCAAAAAAATTCGATTACACCCTCGCCGCCCGCACCTGCATGGCGTCCGATATCTGGGGCGATTACTCATTCGATCATGAATTAAAACCCGGCGACAAAATCGTCTTCGATAAAGGCCTGCAATATTCCCTCGGCGAAGCCAACTGGTTCAATGGCCACCCGCGCCCTGATTTTACGATAATCCGTGAGAATGGCGAAATCGAAATCCTGCATCGTTATGGGTATGAGGACTTCGAGGATTATTGCGGATAATGAGTGTAATCCGAAAATATACCAAAGATTTTTTAGTGGAACCCCGGCCTAGTTTAAAAGATATAGACAAAAACAAGCCTTGGAAAGAATGTTGGTGTGTAGCGAAATGGGCAGAAGGCCAAGCCATTTCAGGTTACATGACATCTCCTTATCACGAACCCATTGATGTTCTATTAGAAACTGATGCAGAGGCTATATGTTTTCAAGTTAGCGAAATAAAAGAAGAATGCCCTCGCGGTCAAACCAAAGATATGGTTACTCAACAGTATCTCGGACAAACATTGATTACACCATCAAATGACGTTTTTTTAGACAGATTTCAAAAGACATTTGATAAAAAGAATATCAATAAATATGGCGATGTTAGTGAGATAGATTTATTATTTTATTCAAACATTTATTTTGCTTCTAGCAATCTTAACGATCCCGATTGTGGAATAGATATTTCTCTTTTGAAAGAAATTGTTTCAAATTCAAAATTTAGAAAAATTTGGATTTTATTTGATAGCGAGGATATAGTTCAGATAAAATAAACCCGGCTTTCGCCGGGTTTGAATTTATGCCGCCAAAAGATCTTTCTGATCATTTTCGCTCAAATCTTTCACATGCCATGGCAGGCCCTGTTTGGCGACTTCTTCCATGAACGGCTCGCTCGGTAATTGTTCGACGTTGAACACGCCTTTACCGGACCATAGACCTTTGAACATCATGATCGCGCCCGTGACCGCCGGAACGCCCGTCGTATAGGACACGGCCTGCGCGCCGATTTCCTTATTCGTTTCGGCATGGTCGCAGACATTATAGATCAGCTTGATGGATTCCTTACCGTCCTTCGTTCCTTTGATCACGCAACCGATTGAGGTTTTACCTGTATAGTTTTCAGCCAATGAAGATGGCGCAGGAAGCAACGTCTTCAAAAATTCCAAAGGAATGATCTCAACACCGTTATGCACGACCGGATCGATACGGGTCATACCGACTGATTGCAACACATCCAGATGCTTGATGTAGTTGTCGGAGAACGTCATCCAGAAACGGATGCGCTTCAATCCCTTGATATGTTTTACCAGAGACTCTTCTTCTTCATGATAAATCAAATAGGATTTAACCGGCCCGACTTCCGGGTAATCGATCATCGCGGAAATGGATAGCGGATCGATCTCAATCCATTCCCCGTTTTCCCAGTATTTGCCGCGCTGTGTGACTTCGCGGATATTAATCTCCGGATTGAAATTCGTCGCGAAGGATTTGCCATGGTTTCCGGCGTTGCAATCGATGATATCGACGGTCTCGATCGTGTCGAAAAGTTTTTCCTGCGCATAGGCGCAGTAAATATTGGTCTGGCCCGGATCGAACCCGCAACCTAAGACCGCCATAATGCCTTTTTCGGCAAATTTCTCGTGATATGGCCATTGATATTCATAAGTGAATTTGGCTTCATCCTTCGGCTCGTAATTCGCCGTATCCATATAGTGAACACCTGTTGCCAGACACGCGTCCATGATCGGCAAGTCCTGATAAGGAAGCGCCATGTTGATCAGAAGATCAGGCTTGACCTTATTAATCAGCGCAATCACTTCTTCCGTGTTATCCGCGTCTACTTGCGAAATCTCGATCTCGCTAGCGCATTCTTTTTTAATTTGCTCGCATTTGGAAAGCGTGCGGGATGCCAGATGGATCTTCTTGAATATATCGCGTTGCTGGGCACATTTCTTGGCAACAACACTTCCGGCGGCGCCAGCCCCGATAATCAGAACGCTTTCCATTTCAAGTCTCCTGTAATTTTTTCAAATATTATTTTAATAGTAAAAGCTGGTCGGCATGACCGAAACCGTTAAAATTGGTGCGCATAGCGATGCTGTAAGCGCCCGTTTGACCGATTTCAATCCATTCGCCTGCTTTAATGTCTTCAGGCAGATAGAACGGACCGTTCATCATGTCAATGGAATCGCAAGTTGGACCGGCAAAACGGAAAGCTTTCAGCTTTGCTTTTTCCATGTCGAACAGATCGGAACCGCCAACTCGGCGGACGGGAAAACGACCTCTCAGCTGAGCGCCGGCATCGAAAAGACCGCCATAAGTGCCATCGTTGATAAACAACATATCGCCCTTGCGGCCCTCGACACGGACAATGAGCGAGCCCGAACGAGCGACAAGCGCGCGACCCGGCTCACACATGAGATGCATGTGCGAGAGTTTATTCTGATGTAGACCTTCTTTGATCGCGTTGATAAAAACCGACAGGTCAGGGACCGGCTGATCTGGATATTCCACTGGAAAACCCCCGCCGACGTCCAGAACATCGACTGTAACGCCTGATGCTTTGATAACCGTCGACGCGACTTTCAAAGCGCGTTTAAAGACTTGCGGATCGGTTGTCTGCGTGCCGACATGCAGGCAAAGGCCGAGCTTGGTCGAAACAGAGCGAGATAACTGCAACAACTCCGCCGCATCGTACGGCAATGCGCCGAATTTGCTGGAAAAATCGATCAGCGCTTTTTTGTTCTTCGGCAGCGCGAGACGGACGAACAACTCAAGATCGGATGCGAGATTGGTTTCGCGCATGATCTTGTACAGCTCGTCTTTGCTGTCTAAAACGAAAGCGCGAACACCGTGTTCGAAATAAGCGGCGCGAATCGCTTCCGGTGATTTTACCGGATGCATGTAAAAAAGCTTGGCTTTCGGCGCCACTTTACGGACCGCTTTGATCTCTTCCAAAGACGCTACATCGAAATTGCGCACGCCGCTTTTGGCAAGCGTTTGCAGAACGTGGCGCTCCGGATTGCATTTAACCGCATAAACGACGTCGCCCGGGAATAACCCGACGAATTTAGCCGCATCCGCCGCTAACTCATCCGGACGCGTGACATACATTGGCAACTCCGGACGAAGCTCGGAAACCGCATCGTCAAGCGTACCTTTAAATCCAGGCGGATGACCTTGGATCAGGCGAGAATTGCGTGATTTGGAAGATGCTGCGCGAGACGCGCTGCCATTCATGGCTGCGAAGCTGGTCATAGTAAGCAAAAGCCCTTAAGTATCTGCCGCTTTTAAAGCGACAAAGTTAAACCAAAAGTTTTCGCCGTTACTTAACCAGCCTTGTAGGGGTATAAAACCCTTCAGGGGCGCCACCCATTGGTAGGGGGCCGCGGGCCATTGGCACGTACGTATTATTATAATTACAGATACAGCGCCTGGAATTCAATAAAAAACGGACCCCTGAGGGCCCGTTTTTGGAATATCTGTTATGCGGAAATCAGGCCACTTTCATTTGCGGATATGTCTGGTGAAGCTCTTTACGCATACGCACCAAATCTACATCTTGCGGTGGAAAAATTCCGTAATGCTCATACATTTCAACCAGCATATTCTCGATAGCATTCGGCGTGGCGAATTGGCCATTATCCAAACGATAGGACAAAAGCACCAGATCGTCATCTTTAGCATAGCCGGAGAGAGATGGCTGGGTGTAATCAAGCGGCACAACGACTGCATTGCCATCGCGCAAGAATCCGGCCGAACGGCGCTCTGCCTTTTTCTTACTTTCTCCTTCAAATTTATTAGGATCGTCGATTTCAGCAAAACGGCCGTTCAATGGCTTGCCGCCATTCTGGGCAACAGCATTGAACTTGCGCTCAAGCATCAATTGCTCACCTACTCCCTGACCACGGAAGGCACGCCCTACTACCGTGTAATCCTGTAGCAGTGTTCCGGATTTTCTGAAAAGAGTGGCGACCGCAAACCCTTTAATAATTGCATTTTCCGGGTCATGCAGGTTTTCTCCGATAATGGGAATAGAAAGGCCTATTTTCGGATCGGCATTTCTGCGCTTCCAGTCTGCAACCGTTTCTTGCTGCTTTGGATGAGGAAATTCAATCTGATATATTTCATTCCAAGCACGATCAAGTAAGCGCAGATGAGCCGCATTGTTAAAATCTGTGATAATTGATGAGTGACGGTGCGCAGACGCGCTGCTTGAGGCGTTCAGTTCCATGGCTATAAGTCCCAAAGAGTAAAATTTTTGTACCGAACCATGTCGCCACTGTGACGGCATGGAGAAATTTCAATCCTTTTGAGCCCATGGAGTAAAACTTTGCGGGTTCGCAATTAATTGAGGAATGCGCTTAACTTAGTTTTTTGTCAATAAATTATTTGGATTTTTCTTACTTTTTCACAGATAGCGGCTTTTGCGCCACTATAAGAGCCGGATTGGTATTGACCCGATCCGCCGCTGCCTCTCTTAGCAAATTCAAATCGACTTCAAAACGATCCACCCTTGTCCCGGATGAAAACACGCCGCGTTCATCGATGCGCTTTACGTCTGCCGTGTCCGAAAGTGACGGTAAATAAAGGGAATTCTGCCCCAGATTGTCGCCGATGAAGTCGTCCCCGACGCCGCCCGTAATCTGGCTGACGATGACCGCTGCGCCTAGCTCCACCGATCTCGCGGAAGAACAGCGCGCGATGCGTTCGACACCGACCAGGCTTTCCGTCGCTGACGGCACGATGAGAATATCGAGCGGTCCGTTTTGCTTGAGAATATCCGCCGTTGCCGGTATTTCGCTATCGAGACAAATAAGAACTGCGATCCGCGCGCCATTGAACTCAAATATGTTGATTTCTTCGCCGCCATCGAGATGCGCTTCCCATGGCGTCAGGCAAAGCTTGTCCTGCAGGATAATCCGTCTGTCGGCGATAATCGGAGCACGATTTCTGAATTTATTGCCTGCCCTGGCAGGCACGCTGCCCAGCACGACCATTTTGCCTTTACGGGATAAGGATTTCTCAAGCTTGGGCCAGTATTTTTCCCAGAAAATATCCGACCATTGGCTTAAATCGAGATAGGGGCTGGAATACCACATAAGATTGGCCCAGATATATTCCGGCAAAACCACGATATCGGAGCCGTTATCCCAGGAGTTGATCGTGCGGCTAATGACATCCTCGGCAAAAGCATCTGCTGATGCGTGAAGGGCGCCGACATCATATAGAAAACTATCGATAATGAGTTTGCTCATAATCGGTCTATAAACTGAATTTTGGCTGAAGGGAATAAAAATGAAACTCTTTATGTTTTACATCGGCGGCGATTGCGGCAATTCCAATATTGAGCTGCACGACATCCGTTTTTCAACAGGCGAAAAAGCCGAAGATTGTTATGAAGATTTGAGAAAGCAATGGTGGGGCACGCCTAAAAGCCTTCACCTCGATTGCTGGGGAGCGGTCGAACAGGCCGATGGCTACGATATTATGCTGCTGAAAGAGCCATCCGACAATCCGCTCAAACTCTACTTTTTAAACATGGGCGGCTATGATGGGAAATCCTTTGAGGAATTGCATAAGAATATATTACTTGTCGATGAAACCCAGCATAAAGCTATTGTTCGCGCGCTCAAAGGGATGCGCGACTGGCAACTCCCGCATCGCGATGCTATTCTTGAAGTCGAGAAAATCATCTGCGTCAACGATCTGTTTGAGAAAAGCGGTTATTACATCCACCTGACAAAAGCCGAAAAGATCAAACCTTTCGAATTCGTTTCGAAATATGTCCGGATCAATGCTTAACGCGTCATCTGCAAAAACACGTCTTCCAGGTTCCGCTCATCCGTCGACAAATCGGCGATGCCATAGCCTGCGCCTTGAAGCGCTGCGATAATTTCCCCGACACTCCTGTCTTTTGGCGCATAGCGGAACATGAGCGTGCGGTTCCCCTCTTGCACGGGCGAATATTGCAGAACTTCCGGCGGCAAGCCGCCGATCTCGCGGTCCAGGCGGAAGCGAACTTCCTTGCTGTCTATGCGGGACAGGAGCGTTTCCTTATCTTCATCCGCAACGATTTTGCCTTTGTGAATAATAGCAATGCGGTCGCACAGCTCTTCGGCTTCTTCAAGGTAATGCGTGGTCAAAAGCACTGTGACACCTTGCTTGTTCAGGACCTTGACGTTTTCCCAAAGCTGGGTGCGCAGCTCCAGATCCACGCCCGCGGTCGGTTCGTCCAGCACTAAAATCGGCGGCGTATGCACCATGGCTTTGGCGATCATCAAGCGACGACGCATTCCGCCTGATAGCGAGCGTGTATAGGCATTGGCCTTATCCGCAAGACCCATCATTTCCAAAAGTTCGTCGGTACGACGCTCGGCCCTTGGGACGCCATACATGCCCGCATGTAAATCGAGAAGCTTCGATGGCGAGAAAAACGGGTCGAAATTTATTTCCTGAGGCACGATGCCGATATTGGATTTTACCTGACGCGGCTCGCTATCGAGATCAGCGCCCCAGATTTTAACCGAGCCGGATGACTTTAAGACCATCCCGGCCATGATGTTGATCAATGTTGATTTACCTGCGCCATTCGGCCCCAACAATCCGAATATCGAGCCTTTTGGAATATTTAGGTTGATATTCTCCAGCGCTATTTTTTCAGGGCTTTTTCCACGCGCTTCATATTTCTTGCCGACGTCTTTGATTTCAATCGCGTTCATTTTTTTATTCCTTAAATCTGTATTCCGCTTCAGCCCCGAGCCAGTTCTCGAATGCACCGCCTGTCAGCCATTCTTTCGCCGCCGCATCGTCTTTTAAATAGGCATCCCAAAACGCAAGGGAAGACATCCGGATAATTTTCTCGTGAATATCGCGCTTGGGATTATCTGCTAATTGTCCGCGACTGCCGTTATACACCATGTGATCGCCATCTTCGAGAATAAGCAAATGCTGCTCCGGCCCTTTTGAATGATCGAAAACCTCGATGCGGGTTTTATACGTCATCTCGATATTGACAGGCGATGAGTCTTCAGTGCCCGTCATATAAAGCATCGGGATGCGTATGCCGCCATAAAAATCGCTTACGTCATGTCCGGCCTTGTACATCACAGGTACAGGCGAATAAGCAATCGCAGCTTTGAACCGCTCTTCGAACAGATCGTATAATCTTCGCCCAAGCCCCCTGCGCTGGCCGGCCATAGCTTGCGTCGTCATCGCGCCGAAGGAATGCCCCGACATACCAAGGCGCGACAGATCGGCCTGGGGTAAATTCATTTTTTCCAGCTGATTAATAGCAAACGGGACGTCCAGTAATCTTTGCAAAGTGGCTTTGCGTGGAACATGCGTGTTGCGAATGACGTCCCATGGATGGCCGGGCTTGCCTTCCCAAAGACCGGAATCGCTTCCTTTATGCTGGATGTGAACAATAATGAAACCGTATGAAGCAACAAAGCGGGAAATGAACCCTGCCCCGTCCCGGCTGCCGCCAAGACCGTGGCTCCAGACAATTACCGGGACTTTGCCTTCAATACCTTGCGGGATATAAATTTTATACGGAACGGCTCGATTGTCCCTTTTTTCGTCATTCCAAACGCCGCGTTCGATTAAAACCGCGTTTTTTTCCGATTCAATAATGTCTGATGCCCAATAAATCATGGCCAAGGCTTTAAATGGTTAATGAAGAAATTCAATGATTTTATTGGTTTTTAGATGAATTAACCAGATATGCAATTTATGCGGAACAGATATTATTTATTAAAGTTGACAAATTCCCAAGATAAACTTATATAAAACTCAACTCCGGGCAAATAATCGGGAATAGAGTAGAGTGTGAGATCGATTAGGATTTCAAGAATTCACTGCGTAACTGAGTAAACAAGATTTAAAGCTTTCTCCCCCCAGAAAGACAGCAGGCTTAGATTTCGATCTAGGCCTGTTTCTTTTGGTACTGAGCAAATAGTAAAGAGATTTACACTCCTTACATTTCACCCTTACTTTTTCCTAAACTGGTCCAGCGATACCACTTCACCCGACTTTGCTTCGGATTTAGAGGCTTTCTTGGATTTGCCTTTAGGTGCCGGACCTTCATCATCCGGCTCATCTTCACCGTCTTCGTCGGACATCATTTCACCGAGCGGCTGGAATTGCAGCGCGAAGTTAACGGATGGATCGGCGAAAATCGTCACGGCGGGCAAAGGAATGACCAATTGCTCCGGAATATTGTTGAACGACAATGTAACCGCGATACGCTCCGCATTCACCGATAAATCCGTGAATTGGTATTGTAGTACGATCGTCATTTCACCCGGATAGCGTTCACGCAGATAATCAGGAATCTTGACACCCGGATAATCGGTCAGGAACGTAATGTAGAAATGGTGATCGCCTGGAAGGCCGGATTCCTGCACTTCTGTAATGGCCTGACGCACGACGCCGCGCAGGGCGGATTCGACCATCTTGTCATAGCGCAATGTTTTATCTTCAACTTTCATAAGGATATCAGTGGCAGATGCCGCAAGGCTTATCAAGGGGTTATATTCTTTCATTCCCTTTTACACGCCGGCTTTGAGAAATCCAGCCATAATCGGGATGATACAAATCTTTTAAGGAACTTTTTTATTTATTTCTCACGCTCATCCAGCTTCGCCTCCATGGCTTTGGCCCGGATAAAAAAATCCATATATCGAATGGCGTCTTCTGGCGCATATTTAACATCAATACCGTCATTCATAAGCTTTACGGCTTCTTTCAGCTTTCCCTGTTGCTCCAGATATTCTGCCAGAGCGAGACGTGCCGCCATCTGCGCGGGATTGAGGAGAACCGATTTTTCCAGCATTTCCTTTTGCGCCACATCGTTTCCTTTCGCTTTTGCAAGTTGCGAACGCAGCATGTAAATATCCGCGTCTCTCGGGTTTGCTTCTTCCGCACGCTTTAAAAGCGAATCCGCCTGCTTTACAAAATCCTCTTTATCCGTCGCAGATATGGGGATTTCTTTTTGGCTGAGTATGCCAAGAGGGATACCCGCAGCCTGGATAAAAACATCGGCGTTTTTACCCAGTGACAATGCATTTGCCCTGTCAAGTTTTTCGGCAAAAGATTGCAGATCTCCGCTTTCCAGATTTTCACGCGCTGAGACTACAAGCTTTTGGGAATAAAGCGGCAACGCAATCATGAAAACCATTAAGATTGCTACGCTCATGAACAAGGCTTTTAGAGCAAAATCGTTCAGGAAAACCGGTGCTGAAACAATCTGTGGTTTTTCTTCCAGTATCTTGCCGCTGGCCTGATGCCAGAGCGCGAAACAAAATCCTGCCAGCAATAACCCCGGCAATACATAAAAATTGAAGCTTATATGAGCATGTAGAACGAATGCTATAAGTGCGCATAAGGGGATAAGTATTTCAAGCCGCCTGTCATCGCCTTGCGCTGAATTTTTAAATGCTTTCAAGGTTCTCGCGAGCGCCAGAACGCAAGTCGTATAGAAAAGAACGGGAGACAAAACGCCCATTTCCACGGCAAATTGCAACGGATCGTTATGGACCATTAACCCTGCCGTCATATCGCCTATCTGGCGGACTTCTGGATAGTAATATTGGAAATTACCCGGGCCGATGCCAAACCATGGATGCGCTTTGAGGATCTGCCATGAAGATTGCCAGATCAAACCACGCTCATTGAAAACGTCTTTAAAATCTAAATTGAACGTATAAAGAAGAACCTTCCATGGACCGGAATAAGAAAGCGGGGCATAAATTAGACCGACCGCTATAAAGGCCAGAATTGTCACTATTCCTATCAGCCATATTCTTTTCCAGCCGATATGCCTCACACCCGCCAGGGCCACAAAAATAATCCCGGCAATCGCCAACGCTAGGAACGCCCCCCTGCTTCCCGTTGTAAATAACCCGCAAATTAAAAGGAAAAATGAAACCAGGCCGAATCTCGTTTTATTTTTTAGAACTTGTCCGGCGGACAGAAAAATACCGATCGAAAAAACGGCTGCCAATCCGTTCGGATCGACCAGCGGTTCATGAACACGGCCATCATGTAAAAATTTCGGCAGGAAAAAATATTGACAAAGCGCATAAAGCGAAAGAAGGCTGAGCAGGAATACGATACCGGAATATGCCAGTTCCAGCCTTTTATCAGAGCCGTGGCCGACCAGGAAAAACACGACACTCAATGGAAGGATTGAAAGAAAGAAAAAATAGATCCAGCTTGTAAAAACTATATCCGACGCGGCAAGGCTAACACCCGCGACCAGCCAGAACAATCCTCCAGCGATCAAAACAGGCGATATTGGGAATCTCCATTCTCTTCGCTCTATCCCGCTTGCATCATTGACTGCCATCGCTGAAAATAAAAAAACTAACGTACCGATAAAGAATTCGCTCTGGAATTCCTGTACCCAGGTAAAGCTGCAAATTAAGCCGAGAAGCCAAAGGCCTGTAGAAACAAGCGGGAAGGATAATTTCATGAAAGGGATTAGAGCCTAAAAACAGGCAAAAGAAAATGGGGCAGTTCTGTTGATAGGTCGCCCCGCACCTCACGTTAAGCCGTAGCTATTCCGGATTTGTAGCTCACCAGCGCAATTAAGCGGCGGCTTTAACAGCAACTGCGAAGTTGTCGTTTGCTACTACTGTGTTATCGTTTGCATTTACATGCGTGGACGGATAACGACCGTGCCTCATACGGATACAGACTAAACCTTTATTACGCGTGTCGATCCTGTTTCGGCCCCATCAGCAAAAGAGTTTTAAAGCTCTGCTGGTGGTGGAGCCGCCGGGTACTGCCCCCGGGTCCACTACGTCTATTCTGAGAAGCGTTTAGCATCTTAGTCAGGCGAACCTGACCGTTTTAATATAAGGCTAAATCATCAAGAAATCAATCACGGCGCAGGTGCAGCCAATGCCATTCTCATACGTAGATAGTCACCTGACGGAGCTTCCCGCAGGAAGAAGTCTTCAGGGTTGACATGGCTGCCAATCTGTTCACTTCGCAAATATTCAAGCGGGCTTTTATCCTCGAAAACAAAATCGGCTTTTTTAATACCGAGCTGATCCAGCGTTCTTGACAGGTTTTTCTTGAGAACCACCGCCAGATCTTCGCCATCGGCTTTGATATTAAAATAATTCTCAGGCATGCCCGCATTTTTGAGCATTAAAGTCGTCACACTTCGGAGATCATATCTCGTAGAGGTAATGATCACCGTATGTCCAGCCTCTTTGGCCTTTATCAGAGTGTTAAACAATTCTTTGTTGGGAGGACTTACCAATGTGCCGTGGCAATCACTGATAAAAACAAGTTTCTGAGCTCCAATGGCGGTTGGCGGATCGGAAGCTCTAGGGCTGGCGGTGCCGTCAAATACGTCTTTCATGGTTCTCTAATATAGAACTATATTGGTTATGTCAATATTTTATTGATATTTTATGAATTTAATCCTATTATAAATATGTTAGGCTTAACCCCGAGAGGCCATGCCGTCTTTCGGCCATCCCCAAATGATAAGGACTAGGCAGCGACCTTGTCCCATCGGTTTGAAATGACGAACGAAAAAACAAAGGTCAATTTTCTAACCACTAATAAATTTTTCAAAAAATGGCGTATCGAACTAGGAGCCTATGCTAGGTCATTGAAAATAAACATAAATTAGAATGATCTAATGATTTTATAAATATCTCTGAACAATTGGCTCCCAAACCTTGCATTCGCCCCTCATGCCATGAAAGAATTAACCCATGAAGCAATATCACGACCTGATGCGCCATGTTTTAGAGAACGGCACCAAAAAAGAAGACAGAACCGGAACCGGCACATTGAGCGTATTTGGCCACCAGATGCGTTTTAACCTCGCTGAAGGCTTCCCGCTTTTGACAACCAAAAAAGTTCACACGAAATCCATCATCCATGAGCTTTTATGGTTTCTCTCCGGTGATACGAATATCAAATACCTGACCGATAATGGCGTTTCGATATGGAATGAATGGGCCGACGCGGACGGCAATCTCGGACCCGTCTACGGCTCCCAATGGCGCAGCTGGCCAACGCCGGACGGCTCTCATATCGACCAGATCTCAAATATCGTTCACCAGATCAAAACCAACCCTGACTCTCGCCGTCTGATCGTTTCCGCCTGGAACGTTTCGGAGATCGGCAAAATGGCCCTACCGCCCTGCCATTGCTTCTTCCAGTTCTATGTCGCGGACGGCAAACTTTCCTGCCAGCTTTACCAGCGTAGTGCCGATATTTTCCTCGGCGTGCCGTTCAATATCGCCTCTTATGCTTTACTGACCCTGATGATGGCACAAGTCTGCTCGTTGCAACCGGGTGATTTCATCCATACGCTCGGCGACGCTCATTTATATTCAAACCATATAGAGCAAGCCAATCTCCAGCTTTCCCGCGATTTCCGCAAATTGCCGGACATGCATTTAAATCCGCACGTCACTAATATCCTCGATTTCAAGTTCGAGGATTTTGAGTTAATCGGCTACGATCCGCACCCGCATATCAAAGCGGCGGTGGCAGTTTAATGGCAATATCCCTATTCGTGGCGATGGCACAGAATCGTGTGATCGGCGTTAAGAACGATCTGCCATGGTATATTCCGGCGGACTTGAAGCGCTTCAAAGCTTTGACCGTGGGTAAGCCCGTGATCATGGGCCGAAAGACATTCGACTCTATCTATGATCGCATCAAGAAACCATTGCCCGACCGCCCAAATATCGTCGTCAGCAAATCCGGCTTTGCCCATGAAGGCGTCGATACCTATCCCGATTTGCAAACTGCGGTGAATGAAAGCAAAACCAAATACCCGGACACCGAAATCATGGTGATCGGCGGCGCAAGCATATATGAACAGATCCTGCCTTTCGCCGATAAGATATATCTGACATTGATTGAAAAGGATTATGACGGAGACGCCTGGTTCCCTGAACTGTCTATGGAAGAATGGAAAACAATTTATGAAGAAAAACAGGAAGGCGATCCGTCTTACGTCTTCCTGACGCTGGAAAGAATTTGTTGTTAGACAGTTTTGAAAGCTGGCTGGCTGAGCGTTTCGACCCTCTCGATGAACTGCGATATTTTTAGCCTATCCAGCTCAGAAACATGTTCGCCTGTTTGCTCCATGGCGCGCTTGAACGAATGCACCAGTTCCCGCACACGCCCACGCATGCCGTATTGATGGCTATCGCATAAAGCTTCAAAGGATATCTTGGAATCCGTTTTATTCAGGCGTCTTTTTTCCTGTAGAACTTCAGGCTCGTCGCCGTCAAACGCCATACGTTTCTCGTTCAGTCGCAGCATAAGACTCGCGTGCTTTGAAGAAACATCCTCCATGGCTTCGTAAAGATCCGGATTTTGCTGACGCATGGCTTGAGCGTATATATAGGCAAATCCTTTTTGGGACTTAACCATTTCGTCGGTTGGATCGACACAAGTCATAACGGCGGTAAAAATGCTCTTCCAGTCTTCCAGACTTGGCTTATCGCCTAATTTCAATCTCGCGGATTTTTCCGCAGCCCTGTTCTTCATTTTTAAACTCATACTCAGTCTCTCTTTTTTTTAAGAAGACTAACCTAGGGCAAAAGAATTATGCAATCAAATTCGATGTTAGAGCAATTCTGCTATAGAAAGATAAATTCCGGACACTTCGCCTTTCGAAGCTGCTACTGGCATTCCTTCATCCGATAAACGGCGAATTTCTCCATTTAAAGGAATACCTCCCAAGAACTTAAGATCTTGCTTTCTGGCTTCCGCTTGGGCACCGCCATGCCCGAAAACATGATCTTCGTAACCACAATTTGCGCAAATATGATAAGACATGTTTTCAATTAAACCTAAGATTGGCACATCGAGCTTGCGAAACATCTCGATCGCTTTCCTTGCATCGATCAGCGCCAGATCCTGTGGCGTGGAAACGATGACAGCGCCCGTAACCGGCACTTTCTGTGCCAGCGTCAACTGTGCATCGCCCGTGCCCGGCGGAAGATCGATAACCAGCACATCAAGCTCGCCCCAGTCAACATCACGCAAAAGCTGCGTTACCGCCGTCTGGATCATCGGCCCACGCCAGATCATTGGCGTATCTTCGGCGACAAGGAAACCCATCGACATAAATCTGATGCCGTGTTTTTCAAACGGTACGATCCGCTTGTCGTTCATCTCCGGCTTGCCTGATACGCCCATCAGTCTTGGCACGCTGGGACCGTAAATATCAGCGTCCATCAATCCGATTTTTAGACCTTGCTGACCTAATGCTACCGCAAGATTAGCTGCCACTGTCGATTTGCCGACACCGCCTTTGCCCGATGCCACGGCAATGATCTTTTTGATATGCGGCAGATCGAGTTTTTTGCCCTTGGCAGACGTGTCTGCAGGCGCTGCGCGTTCAGCCGTCAGTATTACTATTGCTTTATTGACATTTTTGATTGCGGAAATCTTCGTCTCTACAATTTGACGTAAAGACTCCATTTTGCCGGGATCGGACATATCTGTCTTTAAGGATACGATTACGGCGCCCGCATCTGTAATTTCGACACCGTCGATATAATCTCCTGCACCGCATTCGCGCAGAGCGGTATTGATTTTATCGCGATCAAGAGATTTTTTGAAAAACATACCCGTCCTAATACTCTGTTTCGGTTGCGTTTAGGTAGAAAAAATATATGTTGAAGACATCATTTCAGGAGTATCGATATTATGGCCCCGCAAGACGATAACAACGACAATTCCGGACCTGGCAAGAAAAAGCCAAATCCATGGGGAGCGCCTGAGCCCAAGCGCGGTCCATGGCAGCCGAATTCAGGTAATGGCGGTGGTAACAGGCGCGGCCCGGATCAATCCGATCTTGACGACATCCTGCGCAAACTTCAGGGCAACTTCAGAACCACTTTCGGCAATAACGGCGGAAATCAGAAGTTGGTCGCTATTGGCATTATCGCGATTTTCCTGCTTTGGCTGGCCAGCGGATTTTATTTCATTCAGTCAAACCAACACGGCGTGGTTTTGACATTTGGAAAATACACAAAGACCGACGAGCAGCCTGGCTTGAAATACCGCCTTCCTTGGCCCTTCCAAACTGCGACCATCGTTGATGTCACTCAGGAGCGCCGCCTGCAAATCGGTTATCCGCAGGAAATATCTGCCTCATCGCGGGGCCGCACCTTATCGTCCTTCACAACTACCGATGAAAGCCTGATGCTGACAGGTGACGAGAATATCATCGATATCAACTTCGTCGTATTGTGGAGAATTAATAATGCGAAAGATTTCCTTTTCTCCCTGCGCGATCCTGATGACACGATCAAGCTTGTCGCCTCTTCCGCCATGCGCGAAGTGATCGGCCAGACAAAAATCCAGTCTGCCCTGACCGAAGGCCGCACAAAGGTCCAGAATGATACGCGTGTTTTGATGCAAAAGATTCTTGATGAATACAAATCCGGCATCACGATAAATAACGTTCAGTTGCAAAAAGTTGACCCGCCGGAAGCCGTTGTCGATGCTTTCAACGAAGTCCAACGTGCAAGACAAGATCAGGAGCGGGCTCGTAACACTGCTGAAGCCTACAGCAACTCGATTTTACCAGTTGCAAAAGGTGAAGCCTCTAAACTTCTCCAACAAGCCGAAGGTTATAAGCAGGAAGTTATCAACCGTGCCAAAGGTGATGCCGCCCGTTTTGATGCCGTCTACGCCGCTTATCAATCCGGCCCGAGCGTAACCGCCGAGAGAATGTATCTGGAAACAATGGAAGAAGTACTTGGCAATGCGAGAACTGTTGTTCTCGGCTCATCGAACGGAACGAATATTCTTCCATATTTGCCTGTACAAAATACAAACGGCCCTAAACCAAAATTATCGGACGCCGCCGCCCAAACTGCCGGCGCAGGAGACCAATAAGATGAAAGATAGTACAAAAGTAGCCATTCTCGCCATCTTTGTCCTTATCGTCTTCATTTTCATGACATCGGTTTTTGTCGTGAGAGAAACCCAGCAGGTAATGGTGGTGCGCTTCGGTAATCCGGTTGCGCAGATAAAAAACCCGGGCCTTCATTTCAAGGCATCGTTTATCGACAATGCCCGCATATTTGAAAAACGCATATTGAATGTCGATCCTCCGGCAGAAGAAGTGTTGCTGACCGACCAGAAACGCCTTGTCGTCGATACATTCGCCCGTTACCGCATTACAGACATGCTAATGTTCTTCCAGACATTGAATACTGAAACCGCCGGTGAACAACGCCTGAATACGATCATCAATGCCGCCGTGCGTTCCAATCTTGGCCGCGCCGCGCTTCGTGATGTCCTGTCCGAGAAGCGCAATGGACTGATGAGCAATATCCTTCGCGAGGTAAATGTCGAGACCAAACGCCTTGGCGTTGAAGTCGTCGATGTCCGCATTGTCCGCGCCGACCTGCCGCCGCAAGTCACGCAATCGACTTTCGACAGAATGCAGTCCGAACGCGAACGCGAAGCCAAGGAAGCAAGGGCCGAAGGCGAACAGATTGCGCTTGAAATTCGCTCCGAGTCCGATAAGGAACGCTCGATCCTTCTCTCCGCCGCACAGCGCGACGCGCAAATCCTGCGAGGCGAGGGCGATAAGGAAGCGATCTCGATCTACGCGAACGCTTTTTCGAAAGATCCGAAATTCTATAAATTCTACCGCTCGCTGGAAGCTTATCGCAAATCCCTAGCCAATGCCGATAAGACTTTGGTTCTGACGCCTGACAGCGATTTCTTCAAAGCGTTTAAGAATAGTAGCCCTGAAACGCCTTAATCAAAGCCTCCTTCGGGAGGCTTTTTTAATGTAACTCCATCCCCCGTTGACGCGAATTTACTTTAGACCTAGGTTATCGGCATATACTCTTATCGGAGGCGTCATGCGTCGCATTTATCTATCCCTTTTGCTTTCTGTATTTGCCGTGTCATCTGTTACGCCAGCGAATGCCCAGCTATTCAAAAAGAAAGATGAAGCCTCACCACCGGGCATCAATGCTCCTTCGAGTTTTGCCGATCTAGCCGAACGCCTGTCCCCGGCGGTCGTCAATATATCCTCGACCCAGAAAATGTCGGAGATAGCTGAAGACCTGCCTGAAATGCCGGAATTTCCGCCCGGCTCTCCGTTTGAAGAATTCTTTAAGGAATTTCAACAGCGTCGCGGCGGCGACGGTGAAGGCGAACCAATGCCCGGCACACCTGCGGCCTCGCTCGGATCGGGATTTATTATCGATGCCGAGAAAGGGCTGATTGTTACAAATAATCATGTTATCCGTGATGCCGACGAAGTGCGTGTTACCCTGCATGACGACACTACGCTCGATGCTAAGATTCTTGGCAAGGACGATAAAACTGACCTTGCGCTTCTTCAGGTCACATCCCCGAACCATAAGCTCGTCGCCGTGCCATTCGGCAACAGCGACGAAATGCGCGTCGGTGACTGGGTTTTAGCTATTGGCAATCCATTCGGTCTTGGCGGCACGGTGACGAGTGGTATTATCTCAGCCCGCGCCCGTGATATCAATTCCGGTCCGTATGACGATTTCATTCAAACCGATGCCTCGATTAATCGCGGCAATTCCGGCGGGCCAATGTTCAATCTGAAAGGTGAAGTGATCGGCATTAATACCGCGATCTTTTCACCCACTGGCGGCTCAGTTGGAATCGGATTTGCCATTCCGTCTAATCTTGCGAAACCCATTGTCGATCAATTGGTGCGCTTCGGCAAAACCAAACGCGGATGGCTGGGCATCCGTATCCAGACAGTTACGCCCGAAATTGCAGATTCCTTGGGATTAAAAGAGTCCGGCGGCGCACTTGTTGCCAGCATTACACCCAAAGGACCGGCAGAAGTTGCCAAGCTCCAACCCGGTGACGTTTTGCTTGAATTCAATGGCCAGAAACTGACCGGTATGCGCCAGCTTCCCCGTCTTGTCGCTGAAACACCGATCGGCACTGACGCCAAAGTTCTCTTTTGGCGCGACGGCAAGACAATGACGACATCAGTCAAAGTAGGTGAACTTGAAAAAGCCGAATCCGAAGGACTTGTCGAGACTGGTGAAGTGAAAGAAAAAGCCGTTGCCGGAACCGATATAACTGGGTTTGGCGTTACCGTAACTTCGCTCAGCGACTCGCTTCGCGAAACCTATGAAATTCCAGAAAATGCCAAAGGTGTTGTTGTCACTGCCGTTAAGAATAATTCCGAAGCGGCGGAAAAAGGCCTTCAGGTCGGTGACGTTATAGCCGAGATCAACCAGCAAGCGGTCGAAGACGCAGCATCGGCCAAACAGATCGTCGAAGATGCACAAAAAACCGGTAAATCTTCCGTCCTTCTTTTGGTTGATCATCAGGGGCGTGGAGATGTACGTTTTGTAGCCTTGCGTTTCAAAGCAACTGTTGCGCCGAGAGAAATACCGAAAACTGACAGGCAGCCGAAGTAATTGAAAACAACGGTCCATATTATCTGCGGACCGACCGCTTCCGGTAAATCTGCGCGCGGTCTTGATCTGGCACATGAAAAAAACGGCGTCATCATCAATGCTGACTCTTTGCAGATTTATAACCGGCTACCTATTTTAACGGCGCAGCCCTCGGACGGCGATAAACAAGTTGCGCCGCATCGCCTTTATAATCTTTTAGAACCGAATTTGCAGATGACTGCCGGAGCATGGCGTCAACTGGCGCTTACCGAAATTGATTTTGCGATTGAAAATAACCAGACCCCGATCATTATCGGCGGCACCGGATTTTATTTGAAAGCCCTGATCGAGGGCCTTTCGCCTATTCCTGAAATTCCTGCAAGTGTTCGTATTATGGCAGAAGATTTAATGGACGAACTGGGCATTGAAGGCTTTCATAATTTGATGAGAGAAAAAGATCCGGTCATGGCAGCGCGTCTTCATCCTAATGACCGCCAACGGAATTTGCGCGCTTATGAGGTTATGGCGCATACGGGCGAGTCCTTATCCGAATGGCAGAAAGCGCCAAAGATCGAACCTGACCCGAAACTTGTTTTCGATATCGAGGTCATCATACCGGAGCGTGAAATATTATATGCACGCTGCGATGAAAGGTTTAAACAAATGGTTAAAATTGGGGCTGTCGAAGAAGTCGCAAAACTTGACGACGATATTATGGCGGGTCGCGTAAATATCGATGCGCCGATTACCCATGCGTTAGGATTTGACGCGCTACAACAACATGTTAGAGGGGAAATAGATTTGGATACCGCCATATTTATGGCCCAGAACGAGACGCGCCATTATGCTAAAAGACAAACCACATGGTTTAGGAATCAAATTAATTTAGAAAGTGGTCAAAAAAATATTGCGCATGCGCAGCTTTTCACGTCATACTAATTGAATGAGATCAAAAGCCCGCGCCATCGCAGCTACGAATACCGCTCCGCAAATTATTGTGGTCAGCAGCGTTCTCGTGCTCGTGGTACTTCTCGGGAACGCGCTGCGGCTTATGCTCTTCTAATCCAAAGAGACATAGATCAAAGCGCCCCGCACTGAAAAGTCCGGGGTTTTTTAATGCCTTAAACCAGACTAAAGTAACTTAAACAATAAAATGGACTAAAGAATGGCACCGCAAATATCGAAAAAGAGCAGACTGAAACTGGTCACACAGCCGAAAGGAACGGCAAAGGCCAAAACGGAAACCGTCATTATGACCGGGGCGGAAATGGTCATTCAGGCGCTCGTCGATAACGGTGTCGACACTATATTCGGCTATCCCGGCGGCGCGGTCCTCCCGATCTACGATGCGCTGTTCAAGCAAAAGAAAATCAAACATATTCTGGTACGTCATGAACAAGCCGCGCTTCATGCGGCTGAAGGCTATGCCCGCTCGACCGGCAAGGTCGGCTGCGCTTTAGTGACAAGCGGTCCCGGCGCGACAAATGCAGTAACAGGTCTGACAGATGCCCTGCTCGACTCCATTCCTCTGGTTTGTATCACTGGACAAGTTCCCTCTTTCCTTATCGGCACTGACGCATTTCAGGAAGCTGACACCGTCGGTATTACGCGCCACTGCACAAAGCATAATTATCTTGTTAAAGACGTCAAAAAACTTTCAAAAACTATTCATGAAGCGTTCCATGTCGCAAAAACAGGCCGCCCCGGCCCGGTTGTGATTGACCTACCGAAAGATATCCAGTTCCAGCCCGGCCCTTATTCTCCGCCATCGGAAGAGCATTTCGCACGGTACCAGCCACGCACCATGCCGGATATTTCTAAAATTGAAGCTGCGGTAGAACTGATTGCCAATGCCAAACGTCCGGTTTTTTACACGGGCGGCGGCGTCATAAATGCCGGGCCTGAAGCGTCGCGCTTGCTGACCCAGTTCGTCCAGATGACAGGCTACCCTTGCACGTCAACCTTAATGGGGCTTGGCGCCTATCCAATGACCGATAAACAGCATCTTGGAATGCTCGGTATGCACGGCACCTACGAAGCAAACCATGCCATGCATCAATGCGATGTCATGATCAATATCGGGGCCCGCTTCGATGACCGCGTAACAGGCAAGCTCGACGGTTTTTCGCCAAACTCGAAGAAAATCCATATCGATATCGACCCAAGCTCGATCAACAAAAACGTGCGCGTCGATATCGGGATTGTTTCCGATGCGAATGAAGCCTTGAAAGCGATGATTGCCGTATGGAAACGTAAAAACTATAGAACGAACAATACGGCGATAAAAGAATGGTGGAGGCAAATCGAGAAATGGCGCGACATAAAATGCCTGACCTACAAAAACTCCGATACGGTTATTAAACCTCAATATGCGCTCGAGCGCCTGCGGCACTTCACACAACAAGATAAACGCGAGACGTTTATCACGACTGAAGTCGGCCAGCACCAGATGTGGGCAGCTCAATATTTGCCTTTCGATAAACCTAATCGCTGGATGACCTCTGGCGGACTTGGCACAATGGGTTACGGTTTCCCGGCAGCGATCGGCGTTCAACTGGCCCATCCGAATGCCCTCGTTATCGATGTCGCAGGCGAAGCCTCGATCCAGATGAATATTCAGGAATTATCGACAGCGATTCAATACCGCCTGCCGGTCAAAATTTTTATCCTGAACAATCAATGGATGGGCATGGTCCGCCAATGGCAGGAACTGTTACATGGCGAGCGTTATTCCAGCTCTTATACGGAAGCCCTTCCTGATTTTGTTAAACTGGCGGAAGCTTATGGCGGGGTCGGCTTGCGGGCGACAACCCCAGCCGAACTTGATAAAGTCATTAAGGAAATGATGAAGACGGATCGTGTGACCGTCGTCGACGTTTGTGTCGACCAGAAAGAAAACTGTTTCCCGATGATCCCGTCTGGCAAGTGCCATAATGAGATGATATTATCCGCAGACCCTGAACAATTCGACAAGAAACTGGTCTAAGGATAATGGCAAAAATAGATAAACAGGCAAAAACGTCCGTCTATGGCGCGGCGCCAAGCATCAAACCGCAGCGTTCTCATACACTCGCAATCCTTGTCGATAATGAGCCCGGCGTCTTGGGTCGCGTAATCGGCCTCTTTTCAGGTCGCGGCTATAACATCGAAAGCCTGACCGTTGCGGAAACAGATGACAGTAAACATCTTTCGCGCATCACGATTGTTTCCTCCGGTACTGAGCATGTTATCGAGCAAATTAAAAATTCCCTTGAGCGTATGGTTCCGGTCCATAAAGTCTCTGACCTGACAGTCGAAGGCCCCCATGTCGAACGCGAACTGGCTTTGGTCAAAGTCGTCGGCAAGAAAGAAAAACGCATCGAGGCTTTGCAACTCGCAGATGTCTTTCGCGCCCGTATTCTCGACTCGACGCTTGAAAGTTTTATTTTTGAACTGACCGGCACATCTGAAAAAATAGATGCCTTTATCGATCTTATGAAGCCGCTCGGCCTTTTAGAAACCAGCCGTACAGGCATCGCCGCGATAGCGCGCGGAAAAGAGTCCATTTAAATCAAAGGGGAAATAATGAAAAAATACCTATTTTGCTTGCTTTCCGTATCTCTTTTATCCGCATGTGGCGATGGTCGCGGCGAGAAAGACAAGATTCTCGCACGCGGCTGTCAGGCCGGAATTAAATCCTTGATGGCACAGGATAAATACGACCGTCAGATTGATAAGGTTCATTCAAGAAAATTTTCAGATACACCTGATGGCCGAAAAATCGTTTTGAAGGTGACGACCAAGAATAAAGAGTTCGGCTATCCAAAAGATGAAAGCTTCAATTGTATTTTCGCTGAGACATCAAACATTCTCGGCTGGAAAGCGGATTTGCAGCAGATCAATATCGGCGAAGACATCTACGGCCGCAAAGATGGAAAAATTCTTGGTGAGATGCAGGAGTTTCTGGATCTGACAGATGCCGTCAATAAGGCCATGAAATAAATTCAACAACTATCAGAGGGATTAAAAAAGATGCAAGTATACTACGACCGCGATTGCGATATGAATTTAATCAAGGACAAAAAAGTTGCAATTGTCGGATATGGATCGCAAGGTCATGCCCATGCGGCGAATTTACGTGATAGCGGTGTAAAGGAAGTGCGCGTCGCTCTGCGCCCTGAGAGCGCTACGAATAAAAAAGCCCAAGACGCCGGATTTGAAACTATGGACCCGTCCGAAGCTGCAAAATGGGCGGATGTTATTGTGATGGCGACGCCGGACGAATTACAACGCGAAATTTATTATAATCATTTGCACCAGAATATGAAACCGGGTGCTGCGCTAGTTTTCATTCACGGCCTGAACGTTCATTTCAACCTGATTGAAGCCCGTCCTGACGTTGATGTTTTTATGGTCGCCCCAAAAGGCCCAGGCCATACGGTGCGCGGGGAATTTCAAAAAGGTGGCGGCGTACCTTGCCTGATCGCCGTACACCAGAATGCCGCCAATCAAAATACGAAATCAAACACCGATGCCAAAGACCTTGGGCTCTCATACGCCTCGGCCATCGGCGGCGGACGCTCCGGCATTATTGAAACGTCTTTCAAGGAAGAATGTGAAACCGATCTGTTCGGCGAACAGGCCGTTCTTTGCGGCGGAATTTGCGCTCTTATTAAAGCGGGTTACGAAACATTAACTGAAGCCGGGTATTCGCCTGAAATGGCTTATTTCGAATGCCTGCATGAAATGAAACTGATTGTCGATTTGATGTATGAAGGTGGTATGGCAAATATGCGCTACTCCATCTCTAATACCGCTGAATTTGGAGATTATGTCACTGGTCCGCGCATCGTGACAGAGGAAACCAAAAAGGAAATGAAACGTATATTGGACGATATTCAATCCGGGCGCTTTGTCCGCGACTGGATGATCGAATGTCAGGCAGGACAGCCGAGTTTCAAAGCAACACGCAAACGCGAAGCCGCACACGGTATTGAAGAAGTAGGAACAAAACTTCGCAGTATGATGCCATGGATCGCTAAGAACCAATTAGTGAATAAGGCAAAAAACTGATTATAAAATAAAACCGCCGAAAGGCGGTTTTATTACATTATTAATGTTCGGCCAGAATAGTTCTAAAAGTGCAGATAGGCGGGGTTCCCGTTGTGTCGCATGTGCATCCAGGAATTATGGGTACTGTTAAAGAGCTGGCACCTGGACCAGCGCTGACAGCATTGACAGCAAGTGTGTTATTATTTGTGCTTTGAACGGCCGCACCTTGTGGATCTGTACCGATAATGTGGGTCGGCATAGCCTTACTTCCCGTCAGCATGAAATTTATAGCTCCGCAAACGGGAGTACTTATTTTTCTTACTGAAATTATTTCATCAGGGGCCGAAGTGCCTAAATCAAGAGAAGAAATTCTAATTCTAACAATACCGTAGCTTAGAATATCGACATGACTGGAATATTCTGGAGCATGTAAGGTTTTAGGAATTTTAATGACCGACAAAGGTCCGTTAGAATCAAAGATTCCCGCAGCCTTACCATCAATATATGTCGATCCGATATACACACGCCCCGCTTCTGCTGCGTCAGGCACATTAAAACGGACCTGATCATAGCCTTCGGAATATTTTAGACGATCATGGGCTGTTTTCATGCTCTGAACGGTTTGAAGGAGTTGAGACGCATACAGCTTTGCCTGATCTTCGCTGATGTTACTTCCCCCATTTCGCGTTGATGAGGTAATCGCGTAAGACAAGGCCGCGAATAAAGCTACTGCAATCAAAATTAAGAAAAGAATATTACCGGACTGAGGCTGCATGAATCTCTCTAATAACGACCAAAACCATAGAATACGGAAAAAAGACAAGTCTTTCCTTATAACATGGTAAATTTATAAAGGAATATCTGTATTCTCGGATGTTAGTGATTCAAAGCATGCTTAACCCCTCTCATAAAATTTTCAAAGCCACCGGCCTGATGATACTCGCCGTCTTTTTTATCGCTGTTATGAATGCCTGCGCCAAATTGTCGAGCGACAAACATTCGATTGTCGAGATCGTCTTTTACCGTGGGGCGATAAGTGTGTTCTTATTGAGTTTATGGCTTGTCTATAAACGCGATCTAGATCTTTTAAAGACGAAGCGCCCGCTTGCGCATCTTGGACGCTCCACGATAGGCACAATTGGTGTCGGCTTTGTTTACTGGGCTTATTCCTTAATGCCGATGGGCGATGTAGCGGTTCTGCTTTTAACCTCGAGCCTATTTGTGACGATCTTGTCCGTCCCGCTTCTTGGTGAAACAGTCGGGCCTTGGCGTTGGGCCGCTGTTTTCGTTGGCTTTATCGGCGCGGCGCTTGTCGGCAACCCGACGACGGCACATTTCAGCCTGTATGCGTTTAGCGTCTGTATAGCCGCCGCCTTTGCCGTATCATTGGTGTTTATCTTCTTAAGCAAACTCGGCAAAACGGAATCCGCTTTCACGACCGTTTTCTATTTCTCCCTGACCAGCACCATTGTTTCGGGCATTTACATGATCTTCAAAGGTCATGCCCCCGATCCGTCCGTATATTGGGCGCTGTTCGGTACCGGTATCGCAAGCCTGTTTTCCCTGTTGCTCAAAACCGAAGCGTATAAATTTGCAGACGCATCTTTCTTAAGCCCACTCGATTACATGAATTTACTATGGTCGGTTTTATTCGGTTTTATATTCTGGGGCGACCTGCCGACTTGGACGATGCTATCTGGTGCCACACTTATTATCGGTAGCAATGCCTTGATTATCTGGCGCGAACATCTTCATAAGCGCAAGCACCTCGAGTCGCCGTTGATCGGGAGTTGATTATTGAAGATCCAGCCCGTTCTTGGAATAGATGCCGATCGCTTTACCTGTACGGAAATCGATCAGGTAAAACATCTTGGCTTTCGATTTTTCCGTGACTTTATAGATCGCATCCATGGTTTCCATGACACGGCGCTTATCCGCCCCACCAAGATGGTAAAAATTTGGACCGACCTCAACATAAGGTTTGCTGGCTCCGAAATCCTGATCGCGCAGGATATCGGCCACATACCATTTACGTACCAAATCTGTCGGCTTGCCGCCGTTCATGTCCACCCATTCTTTCGGCGTCCACTGGGTGTCACTGAGTTTATTGTCATCCCACTGCGTATTGTGCGGCTCGGTCGCCGTTTCGTAATAAGGCTGGAAATCCTGATTATACCAGTGCGAGGGCCACCAGATGCGATCCATGAATTTAGGTCCCGGCGGCTTGGAACAGGCCGTGAGTCCTAAAACCGCAAAAACCGCTAATGCTGTGAATTTCTTCATAAAAATGACCCTTTACCACTTATTTAGGGATTATATGATAAATTTAGAGGATGATAAACCCGCTTTCAAACGCCTTGTCCGGCATGATGAATGCTTCAAAGAAGCTGGATTCGGCTGCGCAGAATATCGCTAATGGCAGTAATGATGGATATCAGGTCAATTTGGATCAGGAAGTCTTAAAACGATGCAAGCGCAACAGGATTTTGAAGCCAATGCTTTGGTTTTAAGTCGCACGGCATCCATGCAAAAGGCTCTGGGCAATATTTTCGACGAAACGGTATGAATCAGCCGCAATTTACGGCGATAATCTCATCATTATTGCGAATAACATTGACTCGGCCAGGTTTCTTTTCAAAGCCTAGGAAGCTGTCCGGGTATAAAATTCTGACTTCTTTACCTGACGACCTGACCGCTTCTACTTCCGAACCGTAGACACTCTTGCCCACAAGGTTTCGATAAGCGCAGTTCGTTGTTTCACCTGCCGCGCAGGACGTTAAAAGCAGCGCGCCTAATATTATAACTTTTTGCATGATCTGGCCCTCTTCTTGCAACTGTTCAGCGCCATGATACAATCGGACTTAGCCATGAAGAAGAAAAAAATGCGCCTTACTCCCTTGATCTTGATCGGCAGCCTCGGCTTTCTAAGCGGCTGTGTCATGTATAAAGAACCGCCTCCGGCTTTATCTGTTGAATACGGCTCTTATTCTTGCAATGCCAGCCGCCAATTCGTCGCGGAATTTGAAAATGAAGGAGAACGTGTGGCAGTTATGATGGACGGACGTACCCGGACATTTATCCGCGATGCAAGCGGTGTTTATCACGATGCGTCAATGAAATTAACCGGAAGCGAAACGCATCCCATTACAATCTACGAAAACGGCGTTCCGATTCTCGAAAATTGCGTTCCTGTGACTACCCAAAAACAATACTACAGAAAAGACGAGAAGTTCCGACCTTTTGACGTTCATCGCGATCTGGAAAATTGATTAAACTTCTTCGCCCGTATAATTCACATCCGGACGGCGGCGGTTTTCAATCTTCATTTCTGAAACATAACGTGCCATGCGGCGTCCGATCTCATGCGCGCCGGATACGGCCAGATCAACTTCGTTTTCCTGAAAATATCCTAACTCTTCCTCGTTATGCGCGCGCACTAATATCTTAATGTCAGGATTTATTGCGCGGGCCGCCAGCACAATGCGCCGAGCTTCGAAGACGTCAGGCACCGCTATAATGAGTGCCATGGCGCGCTTGATTTGCGCCTCTTCCAAAATCGCGCCATCGCCTGCATCCGCCGCCAACGCATAAAAACCACGCCTGCGTAAGTCTTTGACCCGCTCGCGATTTCCATCAATGATCACAAGATCGAAATCGTATTCCTGTAAATAACGCCGGATGTATTTGCCGACGCGCCCATGGCCTATCATGATAACGATATTATTCAGACCTGCCTTTTCTTTTTCAAGCATGTGCGCGAGCCTGTCGCGTTTCATATTGAAACGGTTACGAAGCCGCGGACGACGATCGACAAATCCGTAGAGCTTGCGGGCGGCGATAAACATAAGGGGATTAAAAGAAATAGAGACGATCGCGCCTGCCAATATCAGATCGCGGCCGTCTTTGGGCAATATCTCAAGCGTCATGCCAAGGGCGATTAGAATAAAAGAAAATTCGCCGATCTGCGCCAGACCTGCCGACACTAGCAATCCCGTTCGCAAAGGATAGCCGAATAACATCACAATCAGAAATGCAACGATAGATTTACCGAACATAATGACAAAAGCGACCAACATCACTTTAAATGGTTCTTCAACGATAATTTCCGGATCGAATAGCATTCCGACCGAAACGAAGAATAATACCGCGAAGGCATCCTGAAAGGGTAACGCTCTGTCCGCAACTTCATGATTGAGATTGGATTCTTTGATCATCATACCGGAGAAAAAAGCACCAAGCGCAAAAGAAACGCCGAATAATTTAGCTGCGGCGAAAGCGACGCCGATTGCGGCGGCAAAAACCGCCAGCGTAAATAATTCACGGGAGCCTGTGCGTGCTACATAAGCAAGCAGCCATGGAAAAAACCGTCGTCCGACGATCAGCATAACCGCAAGAAAAGCGCAAACCTTGGCCCCGGCAAATAGTAATTGCTGCCAGATCGGTCCAGATATGCTTCCCTCGCTGACACCTGGAATATCCTCGCCGGGAGCAGCTAATGCTGGAATAAGAACAAGAGCCAGGACCATGACCAAGTCTTCTACGATCAGCCACCCGACCGTAATTTGACCATCCGTTGTCTGAATTAGATTATTTTCTTCCAATGAGCGCAGTAATACGACTGTACTTGCAACCGATAAAGCCAGACCAAAAAGAAGGCCGCTGGAAAGCGGCCAGCCCCAGCAATGTCCGATCCATGCGCCCATGGCCATTGTCGCACCGATTTGCGCAACGGCACCGGGAACGGCAATTTTTCGAACGTCCATTAAATCTTTAAGGGAGAAGTGCAAACCTACACCGAACATCAAAAGTACAATGCCGATTTCCGACAGCTCTTCGGCAATCTTCAGATCTGCCATAAAGCCTGGAGAATATGGACCGATTAGAACACCCGCAAAAAGATAGCCGACAATAGGGGGAATTCTAAATTTCGACGCAATAAGGCCGCAGGCAAAAGCTAGGCTTAAGCCCACGGCTAAAGTCGTCACCAGTGGCAGTTCGTGTGATATGGCCATGTATTTATGCTAACATGCTGATAAGCATAAAGTTTCATAAATTAATTTCGAATTTTACTCGATTAATGCGCTGCGGAAGTATCGGCGACACGATTCGGTTTTGGCGCAAACCAGATTGCAAGTGCCGCAAAAACAAAGGTGCAAGCCGAGATCAGAAAAATATGATTAGTTGCCAGCATAACGGCCTGGGATTGAACCATTTGATCGAGCATGGCAACCCCGACATCACCGCTTTGGGCCAATTGTGGCGGCATTTGGATTTTTCCAACAAGCTCGTCTTTATACATAGAGGCATCGTTCTCCCAGCTGGTGGTGACGATCGATGTTGCAAAAGCACCCGCCAGCGTGCGAAGGAAACTCATCAATCCTGCGGCCGACGCCGTTTCTTTTTCCAATACACTGGCCAAAGCGAGGCCTGTCAGCGGAACAAAAAAGAACGGCATGCCCAATCCTTGAATGAACATCGGAATCGACACCTGCCAATGCGTCATATCGGTCGTGCCGAAAGAGCGAACGAAAGTCCAGAGCCCGAGCCACATGACGCCACCGAAAACCAGATATCTCGGATCGAATTTTGTCGAAAGCTTAGCAGCGAATGGCGCTGCGATAACAGCAAGCATGCCTAAGGCACATGTTGTAAGGCCTGACCATTCCGCTGTATATCCCATATAGGTTTGCAGCCAGAGCGGCGTTAATACCACAGAACCGAAGAAGGCGCCAAAGGCAAGCGAGATGGTCAAAACACTTGCCGAGAATCCCCGATGTCGAAATACCCGTAAATCGACAATTGGGTTTTCCTGCGTCAATTCCCAGATAAGAAATGATATAAATCCAATTACAGCGACAATCAGAAGAATGCAAATCTCGGTGGACGCAAACCAGTCGAGCTTCTTTCCTTCATCAAGCATGATCTGCAATGCCGCAACCCATGTCACCAAAAGCGCCAATCCTATAAAATCTATCTTGGCCTTAATCACCTTTGTCTCAAAGCGTTGCAGCATCTTCCAGATCAGGAACGCGGCGACAGCCGCCAAAGGAATATTGATATAAAAAATATAAGGCCAGCCCCAATTGTCACTGATATGTCCGCCAAAAACAGGGCCCAAAACCGGTGCGATCAATGTCGTCATCGCCCATAGCCCCATCGCCGCGCCTTGCTTTTCTTTTGGGAAAATTCGCATGAGAAGAGTCTGGGATAGCGGCATCAGGGGCCCGCCAGCGAAACCCTGCAAGATCCGGCTAATGACAAGAAAGCCCAAAGAGTTCGCCAATCCACACAGCATGGAGAAAATACCGAACATCAGCATGGCAAATGTAAACACGCGCAGCGTACCGAAACGCGAAGCCAACCAACCGGTGAGCGGAACCGTAATCGCTTCCGCCACCGCATAGGATGTAATGACGTAAGTACCTTCGCTTGGCGAAATCGCAAGACCGCCGGCGATATGGGGAACAGAGACATTGGCTATCGTCATATCGAGAACGACAATAAAATTCGACGCTGCCAGTAAAAGCCCGGCGATGAGAAGCTCGCTACCTTGTAAAGGCTTAACCGGTTTTTCAAAATCGGTCATTCATGCGCGTCCGAAATATCGATTGTCGCCTTCATCGAAAGGCCGACTTGCAAAGGATGCTCAGCTAATTCTTTTGAATCAAGTTCAATCCGGACAGGCAAGCGCTGCACTACCTTGATCCAGTTACCGGTCGCGTTTTGAGCCGGGATAATGGCAAAGGCGGCTCCTGTCCCGCCGGAAAATCCTGCGACCTTGCCGTGGTATTTTACATCATCGCCATAAATATCGGCTTCGAGTTCAACCGGCATACCAATCTTCACTTTTTTCAACTGAACTTCTTTAAAATTTGCGTCGATATGAACTTTATCAAGCGGCACGACAGACAATAACGGTGTACCGATCTGAACACGCTGACCAAGCTGGACGCTGCGCTTGGCAATCACGCCATCGATCGGGGCGCGAATGATTGTACGTTCCAAATCAATCTGCGCCTGATCTCCCCGGGCCTTTGCTGCATCAAAAGATGCGATTGCGGCTTTATAGGCATTCTCAGCAGATGTCAGTTCCTCGCCCGACACAGACCCCGATTGGGCCAAAGCCTGACGTCGATCAAAATCAACCTTGGCACGATCCAGATTCGTCTGCATTTGCGCGAGTTGCGCCACCGCCTGCGCCAGTGCGAGTTTTGCATCGACATCATCTATAATGACTAATACGTCACCGGCTTTTACTTTTTGCGTATCAATGACTTCGATATTTTTGACCGTCCCGCCAATTGATGGCGTAACCTGTGCCATTTCCGCACCGACATAGGCATTATCTGTCGAGACATAATTTCGTGCATGCAAAAACCAGTACGCTCCAACAATAGTAGCAACAATAAAGATCACAAGAAAAAGAATACCGAAAAGTTTTTTTCTTTTGTTGGATTGCTTTGTTTTTACTTGCTCTGGTTGATTATCCTGCATGATATCTGTCCTGCTCTAAATTATTCTATACTATTAAATCCGCCACCGAGCGCCCGCACCATTTGAACGTCAAGCACAAAGGCCCGCGTTTTAATCTGTGACAATTCGCGGCGGCTCGACACAACGCCGTCTTCCGCTCTCAAGACATCCAGGTAAGGCGACAAACCGCCTTTATATCTATCCATGGCGACTTTGTAGGCACGCTCCGAGGCCTTGACCGCCTTCTCTGTTTTCTGCGTCCGGGCAATCAATGCTTTTTTGCTGGTTGCTGCATCCGCCACTTCATTCAACGCGTTGATTAAAGTCGAGTTATACTGGGCAACAGATGTTTCATATTGTGCGGCGTTTTGTTTATATTGCCCGGCCAAACGACCGCCTTCGAAAATCGGCAAAGAGATCGCCGGACCGAAAGCCCCGATAAACGAGCCTTGCTTGGTAAACAGATCTAGCCCTAAAGACTGTTGGCCGAAATAAGCGGCGAGATTAACGTTCGGATAAAAATCAGCCTTGGCCGCATCGACGCGTTTTGCCGCCGCCATGGCGATATATTTCGTTGCCAAAATATCAGGGCGGCGACCGATCAACTCCGCCGGTACATTATTCGGCAAACTAAAAGATTTCAGCGTTTTCATCTTCGGCCTGCCGATGGCAAGCGCCCGGTCCGGCCCCGCTCCGCTGAGCGCCGCCAGACGATTTTTCGTCAGGGCGATGGATTCATTCAAAGATTCAATTTCCGCTTCTGCCGAAGCCTGCGCCGCCAATTGCTGATCATAGCCGCCCGCATTTTCCAGACCTTCTTTGAAACGGTCATTGATAAGATTGGCTGTTTTACTGCGAATGTCCAAAGCATCTTGCGCGGCGTCAAGCGCGGCGTATTGCTGAACCAGTTGTGCATAGGTTTCGGCGATCCCTGCAGCTAGCGACAACCTCGCCTGCGCCGCCTGCAACTCCGCCGCTTTCTTGCCCGATATAGCCGCATCCAGCAGATTTCTATTCTTACCCCAGAAATCAACCTGATAACCAATGTCAAGCGTTGCTCGCGCTGCATTTTGGAAACCATGTGGCACAAAATCCGCAGGAGCGCCGTTATAATAACTCTGTTTTACCTTCTGAACATAGGCGTTGCCTTCTAGATTTGGATATAATGCTGCTCCTTGCTGTTGCGCCAGACCTTCGGCTTGGCGAACCCGGGCTGCAGCCTCTGCGATATCCGGGGATTTTTCGAAAGATTCCTGAATAAGCAAATCCAGTTGCGGATCATTGTATTCCAACCACCAGCTATCAGTCGGCCATTCCGTATTCGTCGAAGAAAAACTCTGCTGCGTCTCAAGCGACGACATAGGACGGAAAGATAATAGCTGATCAAGATCCGGCACATTGGCGCATCCGGACAGAAGAAGCGTCATTGAAATAGCGGCAAGAGGTATTTTCTTAAGGACTTGCACTTATGTGATCCATCATCTAAACTGTACAGTACGGTTTAATTATAAATATTGTTTTAAATCTTCGTCAAGCGATAAATTATTAAATACGGATATAAGATATATGCGGGTCAAAACGGAAGAAAAGCGACAGCAAATAATTGATATTGCCAGCAAACTCTTTCTGGAAAAGGGCTTTGACAGCCTGTCCATGTCCGATATCGCCGCCAAAGTCGGCGGTTCCAAAGCCACACTCTACAGTTACTTCCAAAATAAGGAAGCGCTTTTTGTCGACGTTATGATGGCCAATGCACGCAAGCTCGCAGCTAAGGCTTTTGCCGCCCTGGAGACCAATCTACCACTTGATAAAAAACTTGATTTGTTTGGCCGCGAATATCTGGCTTTCATACTATCGCAGGATATGATTGATATGAAACGTCGCGTGATCGCCCAGGCCGATAAAATCGAAATTGGTCATCATATCTATGAATGTGGAATCAAAGCTTCATGGAGCCGCGTGGCCGCGCTGCTGGACCAAGGTGTCCGCGACAAGAAAATCAGGAAATGCGATACATGGCTTGCCGCCATGCAATTAAAAGCCTTGCTTGAAGCAGATTTATATACAAAGCGATTGATGGGCATCGAAAAAAATCTCAATAAAAAACTTATTCCAGATGCAGTTAAAAACGCGCTTAAAGTTTTTCTGGCTTATTACAAAAATTGATCCGCTGCCGCCAAGCCCAATCCCTTGGCCACACTTGAAAAACGATCACCATATTGAATCTGCGAGGAACCAAAAGCTTCGCGGATTTTTATTTCAAACCCAGGCAAACCTGTCGAACCGCCTGTCATGAAGATCGCATTTATTTCATTCGGCTTTAAACCTGCGTTTGTTACGGTTTTTTTGGCAACATCGACAATCCGGCCTATTTCATCATTAATCGCCGTATGCAAATTTTGTAACGTAACATCCCTGCTCCAGCCCCGGTCTATATCTTCTAAATAAATCCTGTGCTTTTTCGATTCAGATAAAGCGATTTTCGCTTCTTCGACTTTTCCGGCGATTTCGTGACCGCGATGCATTTCCTGTATTCGAATAAAACGCTCGATTGCTGATCTGTCTTCTGCCAATGGCAAAAGCGATTTCATTTCGGATATTGATTTCTGCGTATAAAGAAAATTGATCAAATGCCAGGTGGATAATTCCAGATACGGCGTTTTCGGCATCTCCAAACCGCTTTTAAGACTTGTTTGATATCCCAGATCTTTCATGACCGTCTCTAAGCTTAATTTCTGGTCAAAATTGGTTCCACCGATATGAATGCCTTCATTGGCCAGTATATCGCTTTGACGATCTTTCTTCGCTTTTGGCGATAGTCGTACAACGGAGAAATCCGACGTACCGCCGCCGATATCGAAGACCAATACGATTTGCTCTTTTGTAATCGTGCTTTCGTAATCGCGCGCGGCTGCCAAAGGTTCATACTCAAAATGGACATGCTGAAAACCTTGCGCTTTTGCAATATTCTCCAACTCGGCTTGCGCCCGCTTATCGGCTATATCGTCTCCATCGACAAAATGAACGGGGCGTCCCATGACAACGTTCGACAGTTCATGACCTGAATATTTTTCCCCTTGGGCTTTAATATGCCCGATAAACATGCCGATAATATCGCGAAACGCCAGTTTGCGCTTGCCGACTTGCGTTGTTTCTGTAATCAGCTCGCTTCCCAGTACGGATTTCAGCGAGCGAAGTAAACGGCCTTCATATCCTGTACGGTATTCTTCCAACCCTTTTCGGCCGAAACTTGTATGATTATCTTCAGTATTAAAAAAGATCGCGCTTGGAATGGTGATATGCGTATTTTCCAGCGGCACAAGCGACGTACCGCTTTTCGATCCCACAGCCATAGCCGAATTGGACGTTCCGAAATCTATGCCGCAGAAATATTTATCTACCATGTGCCTGTATTTGGCATAGACGCCCATGGCTCGGCAGGAGGCAGCTTCTCGCCTTTTTGCAATAGCTCGATGGAGATACCGTCAGGCGATTTTATAAAGGCCATATTGCCGTCGCGTGGTGGACGGTTGATCGTAATACCATGATCCGTTAGATGCTGACAAAAATCGTAGATATTATCGACTTCATAAGCAAGATGGCCGAAATTGCGCCCTCCTGTATATTCTTCCTGATCCCAATTATAGGTTAGTTCCAGAAGCGGGCTTTGGCGAGTTTCAGAACCAGTCAGCGTATCGCCGGATGCCGCCAGAAAAACGAGCGTAAAGCGACCCTGTTCACTTTCCATGCGTCGCGTTTCTTTCAAACCGAAAATATCGCAATAGAATTTAAGTGATGCGTCCAGATCGGCAACACGAACCATTGTATGTAAAAATCTCATTTCAATTATCCTGTTATTGGCCAGATCCACATGATCAACGGCACGCCAATCACTACGACAAGAATGGATAAAGGTAAACCCAGTCTCCAGTAATCGTTGAATTTATATCCGCCCGGCCCCATGACAAGTGTGTTTGATTGGTGCCCGATCGGCGTCAGGAAGTCGCAGGACGTGCCGACCGCTACCGCCATCAGGAAAGGGTCGACATTCATACCGAGTTTCATCGCCAGCGTACCGGCAATGGGCGCCATCAAAAGGACCGCCGCCGCATTGTTTAGAAATGGCGTCACCATCATCGAAATAACCATAACTGTCGCTAAAAGTGCCGGCCCGGACAATCCCTCGGAAACGCCAGCGATCAATTGAGCCAGTATTTCTGTTCCGCCTGTAGTCTGGAGTGCCTCAGTTACGGGTATCATCGCGCCGAGCAGCATGATCACCGGCCAGTCAATAGCATCGTACAACTCGTTCAGACGCATAATCTTCATCACAGCAATAGCGATAACCCCGCCAAGGAAAGCGATAGAGATCGGCAATACGCCAGCCACGGTCAGGCCAACCGCTGCAAGCAATATGATAATCGGCATTAATAAAGTACTCGGTCGCCCTAGTTGCAGATTCCGTTCGGCCAGAGGAAGACAGCCGAGTTCTTTCAGCATTTCCGGCATCGTCTCCACCGCCCCCTGAAAAACAACGACATCGCCTTCACGGAAACGAATATCTTTCAGACGGTCGCGGACATTGCCGCTTTGCCCCTTTACGGCCAGCAAATTAATGCCGAAGCGGGAGCGAAGAGAAATAAGACGCGGCGTTGTATTGATAAGGTCCGACCCTTTGGTGATCACCGCCTCGACAACCGTAATGTCTTCCGACGTCAGTTTGACCTGTTTTTTCTCTATAACGGCTTCTTCAATAGCCTCGGCATGTTCTTCATCATCGGCAGATTTTTCGACGCCCGCCAATTCAACCTTTGCCTTGTCGACGAAGTTTTTGAGCGTGACAGGATCGCAGCGCAGAATAAGATGATCATCTTCACGAATAATGCGGCGCGGATTGGCAAAAACCCTATCACGGTCGTTCTTGATAATCCCGATGATTTGCAGATCGGCATCAACAAGCTCTTCACATTTGGAAACTGTTTGGCCGATGAGAGGAGAATCTGGCGGCACACGGACTTCGCTTACATAATCGTTAATTTCAAACTGGTCTTCCGGTGCCACCTGACCACGGCGGTCTTTAGGCAATAAAACCCAGCCTACGCTTAAGTACAGGATACCCGCAGCGCATATCCCGATCCCGACCGGCGCAAAATCGAACATGGCATAAGGCTTACCCACCATCTCTTCGCGGATATTAGAAATCAACAAATTCGGCGGCGTTCCGATCAAGGTTATCAAGCCGCCCAAGAGAGAACCGAATGACAGGGGCATAAGAAGCTCTGACGGCGAGCGCTGCGCCTTCTTGGCGAATGACAATGCAATCGGCAGAAAAACGGCCAAGGCTCCGACATTGTTCATGAAGGCAGACAAGATAACGACCATCGTGACTAGCATCGCAATCTGCAATTTAGGCTTGTCGATAACGCCGGACATTAGTTTTAGAACCCAGTTGATAAAACCGGAACGGCCAACCGCCGCACTTATTATCAGAATAGCGGCTACGGTAATAACAACCGGGTCGCTGAAACCTGTAAAAGCTTCTTTGGCTGGAACGACGCCGACAACAACAGAGAGGAAAAGAATGAACAGTGCCACGATATCATAGCGCCATTTATCCATGATAAAAAGCACCAGCGCCAAAGCGATGATGCCGAAAATAAGCATTTGATCTTGTGTCATGAAAGGCCCGAGCTAAAAAATTTCGACTTAAGATACCATATCAAGTGCATGTGGAACATTGAAAAGCCCGACAACACCCGCTTTAGAATAATTCTGATAATAATGCTCTAAATGCGCATGATTGCGGGTTGATTTTAAAATCTCCTTACCCTCATCAGTATTAAGACAAGAGGCACGTTTCAGGATTTCCTTTTCCTGCGCGTCCATATTTCCATCGCTCCAGGTCAGTGCCCGGGCAAAAATGCAAAACTGCTTCCGGTCGCCGGCCTCGGTTATCTTATTGTAAAATACCTCGATATTTTGACGCGTTTCAAAATCACGCGCCAGGATATCGAGCTGGTTTTGTGAAAAATTAACCTGCTCTTTATAACTTTTGAGAAGTTTTTGTTCTTCAATCGACAAAAAATTGTCGAGGAGTGAGAAGGCGAAAACCGCCCTCCACATGCTAAACTCGCTCTCGCTGATTCCATCAGACATACAGTTAAATTATACGTTATGGGATTCAACGAACCATAATTGTTGGTCGAGATCACGGCCTATATTCGTGAATAAATCCGCCGTAATCGCATCACCGTAATCGGCAGATTGATCGATTGCATCCCGGATGGATTCACCAAAAGCCGCCAACGCTTTTGATACGGCCTCAATATGGGTTTTTTCATCGGCAATCTCAACTGGGTACGGTTTTAAAAAGCTTTTCTCCATGACGTTTTTCATACCGCCCTTGGCAACACCGCCCAAGGCACCTGTGCGTTCGGCAAACATATCGGAGAATTCCTCGACCTTGGCCGCGACTTTATCGAATAACTCATGGATGGCAATAAAAGCCGGACCGCGTACATTCCAATGCGCCAGTTTCAACTGACCGTGAAGATCGATGGCGGCAGCCAGATGTTTGTTTAAAAGCTCGATAGATTGGCCACGAATATTCTCGGTTAAAGTATTATGCGTCTTTTGCATCTTAAATTCCTTTTTACTGTCTCAACAAACGCAAAAGAGACGAGGATCGCTCCCCGTCTCTTTCGCCATATTTCTATTAACGACGGATCAAAAACGTAATGTGACGTCCGAAATCGATGCCAAGATCGCGATGATCGCCGCCTTTGACGCCCGCGACCCAAGCCGCAACGCCGGAAACAAGAGACGTCGAAGCCGCCGCAAAAGCGAGAAGGATAGCGGTACGACGCTCCTGATCTAAAACTTCCTGCGCCGTATTCACTTCAGCAGGCTGATCGATGGCGATCTGGGCAAATGCGCCCATCACAGCCACGGAGACAGCTACAGCTAAGGTCGCCGTTGCCCAAACTAATACACCATGTACACCGTCACGCACCTCTTTTTCATGCTCTGTCGCGGCAGAAATAGGTGCACGCATACGGCCGGCGATATAGCCGCCTAGCATTGATGCCAACACTTGAATAATGAGAATGTATATACCTGCCATTATCAATCGCGCCGGTGTAATCTCTATATTACTAGCCGAATCCGTAAAAGAATTCAAATCTGCTACACCCACGATGGCGCCGAATTGCAGCATGACCAGAGACAGGGCCGATGCCAATACCGCACCAGCTAAGATTGCGCTCCACTCAACATAGGAGCTTGCGCGGTTAAATCCATTTTCCATGAAAACCCCCTATGATTAATGAATGCCAAGGAAAGACAGAATCGCCATAACAACGACGACAAGACCGACAAGATAGATAATTGAATTCATAGTATTCTCCTGATTTAATTAATTTGGTTTAATAGATTATCCAAATAAACAAACAGACAGGATGAAAGTTCCCTTAAAGGCGATCCGGCAAGAACCCGCGCTTATGTCTTATATCTTTGCCTGAGATCATAAATGTTCCATCTCCCCGGTAATGAACGGTTTTTGGGGATTTTGGCGCTATGGCTATATGCGCTTTCACTACTTCAAATATAAAGAAATTATACGTCCTAAGCATCCTGCGATCATGAATTTTGCATTCTAAATTTGCATAGCACTCTTTAATCAAAGGCGCGTTTATCTTTGACGCGTTGGCTTTGGTAAGAGAAAATTCCTTGAATTTATCCGTATCCTTACCGGAACAATTCCCGATACCTACAATTTTATCGATCATACTGTAAGTCGGAATATTGATAACGCACTCGCCGCTTTTGCGGATCAGCTCATAGCTATGGTTGGCGCTCGTAATCATGCAACCGATCAGGGACGGTGAAAATTCCAGGACCGTATGCCAGCCCATCGTCATGATATCAGTCTCGCCTTTATAATATGAGCTTACCATTACAACCGGCCCGGGCTCCAAAATCTGCCGACTTTTTTCCACCGGGAAATCGCGTTTCTTATAATTTACCACCATGAATTTACTTGGTTGGGGTGGTGCATTTAGGGCAGCTCAAAGCCCCTTTCTGCATTTGCGCGCCGCAATATAGGCAAGTTGCTAAATCCATCGTCATTCCTTTCTTTAATCCATCAACTTTTAAAGTCTATTTGCGTTCCCGGCGATTGCACAAAGAGCGCTATTTCATTAAAAGATGGACGTGCTTACAAAACTCCGTCAGATCGCCTTTCGCCTGTCACGTTCGGACATATTGTTCTGGACTTTGCCGCTCTTGATGATCCTGCTTGTTATCGGGACCATCGCGCAAAAAGACCTCGGCATCTATGCGGCGCAAAAAGCCTATTTTGACTCTTTCATTACCTTTATCGGTCCCGTCCCTTTTCCCGGCGCGGCAACGCTTTTGATTATCCTGTTCGTCAATATGCTGATGAAATTCATTCTCTTTAGCGAATGGCAACTTAATAAAGCCGGAACCATCCTGACCCATTTCGGCGTTCTCATTTTGCTGACTGGCGGATTCACTACCGCGCTCACGACCCAAGAAGCCTATATGGTGATCGAGCAAGGCCAGACGACAAACCGCATCGAGGATTATTACCAGCGCGTTTTGCAAATCAGTAAAGACGGCAAAAGCCTGATAATAATTCCTCATCAGGATTTGAAAGAAGGATTGAAAATCGGGGAAGAAAATCTGCCCTTTAAAATCACGATAGATACTTACTGCTTTAATTGTTCCATCGAACGCCGGACAAGCGATACTGAAAACTGGAAGAATGCCGGGCAGTTTATGCAGCTTATTCCGAGCCGCAATCTACCGAAAAACGAAGAGAACCTGACAGGCATCGCCTTTACTGTTTCCGGCACGAAAGAAGATGGACGTTACGTCACCTTCGATAAATTTCCCAAGCCCCCCATTTTGAATATTGACGGGCATGAATATAAAATCGAAATCACGCGCCAGCCGCGTGAGCTTCCATTCTCTTTAAAACTTGAAAAATTTTCCCTGTCCAATCACCCAGGCAGCGATACCGCCAAATCCTATCGTTCCGATGTCGAAATTATCGACGATCCCAATAGCTGGAAATATGCCATCGAGATGAACGAGCCGCTGCGCTACAAGGGTTACACCATTTATCAATCTTCTTTCGATTTATCCGGTGACAAACCGTTTACGGTCTTAAATGTCGTTGAAAACTCAGGCCGCCTGTTTCCTTATATCGCCAGTTTTATTATGGCCGCAGGCCTCATACTGCATTTACTCATCTCTGTTTTTGGCAAGCAGAGGGTTCCATGATTTTAAGAGCACTCCTCTTTCTTTTTGTTTTCATGGCCGCGCCTGCTTTGGCAGCGCCGCTCGATATGGAGAATTTTCGCAAAATCCCGGTTCTCCATGAAGGACGCATCAAGCCGATCGACAGCTTTGCCCGGATCAGTTTAAAATTTCTGAGCGAAAGCGAAAAAACTGAAACGCAAAGTGCCGTTGAATTTCTGGCGCAAACCCTATTTGACCCGGCAACTGCGGTTAATAATCCCGTCTTTAAGATCGCCGATGGCAATCTACGTCACCGCCTGAAACTCGAAGAACGTAAAAAACCCCTCTATAGTTTCACTGAACTTCTTCCCGGTCTTAAAAGTACAAATTCTTCGATCCGCGTGTTGATACAAAAAAACAAAGTGGATCTGAACAAAGACGATAAAGCCTTACTCGATATTTATGATAAGGCAGGGTTTTATGTATCCATTCTACGCAGCTTTTCCCTGACCCTACCGCTGGATATTTCACTGCCGGAGAAATATAGTTCCTTACAGAAAAAAGAACTTTCCTATATCGATCTTGCCCGCCTGCAACAGGATTTATCCAGTGATGTCAAAAACATTACAGCAAAGAAAGGTGAAGATCTTTCCCGTTATGATGAAGATGAAAGAAAAACGGCGTTACTGTCTTTTCAACTGGATGTAATTTCTGCCGGCGCACAAGGGAATTCGGCCTTTAAGATCATTCCGCCGCAATGGCAATCCGATAACAGTGATTGGCATGCCCCTTGGGAAGTCCTGCAAAAAGGCGAAGGCTCCCCGGAAAGTGCAAAAATTCTATCTATCTGGCGCAACATGGGTGACGCCTATCTAGAAGGCGATAATCAAAAATTTCTTGCCGAAAGCGGCAATGCCTTTAGCGAAGTGAAAGCGAATATTTCAATATCGAAGATCGAAGCCGAGCTGATTCAAAATTCCTTCCCGCCTTTTAAAATTAGCACAGGCCTCTACATGCTGGGCTTTATCTTTTCTCTCGGCTTTATTGCCCTGCCAAGGAAACTGATTTATATCGCCGCAGCCGCAGCGCTTTTTACAGGCATAGTCGTTCATAGCGTAGGAATCGGCCTACGTGTCTGGCTGCTGGAGCGCCCGCCTGTCGGTACCTTATACGAGTCGATGATATTCGTTTCGCTGATAACGGTTGCGATTTCCTTATGCGCTGAGAAAGTCTTGAAAAATAATATCGGCCTTCTAGTCGGCAGCTTCAGCGGCCTTCTTATAGGTTTGTTGTCATTCAGTTTCGCAGGCGAAGGCGATACGATGACGATGCTCGGGGCTGTGCTTAATACTAATTTCTGGCTGGCAACGCATGTCCTTTGCATTACGATGGGGTATGGTTGGTGCTTGCTGACATCGGTTTTTGCCCATCTGGCTTTGCTACCTCAATCAATTTCATCGCGTCTTCGCTTGGCTCAAACGAACTTGACTTTATCTTTGCTGGCAATTTTCTCGCTTCTGTTTACTGCTATCGGCACAATCCTTGGCGGAATCTGGGCCGACCAGTCATGGGGCCGTTTCTGGGGCTGGGACCCGAAAGAAAACGGCGCACTGCTTATCGTGCTTTGGCTGATCTGGCTCATGCATGGAAAACTGGGCTTTCAGTTATCGCGTGCTCAGTATCTTGCCGGACTTTCTTTCTTAAGCGTGATCGTTGCGATCTCTTGGGTCGGCGTCAACCTTCTCGGCGTTGGCCTCCACTCTTATGGCTTCGCTGACGGATATTTCTATGGATTGTCCGCATTTACAATACTCGAAATCCTCCTGATCGGATGTCTATTAAAAAACGAAGCCTGTGGCAGGGTTTGAATTTTCGATTTAATACCGAGCCTGTCACCTTACGCTCATAAGTTATGCAATTTTCTTTAATGGATAATTATGATTTCGCCAGGCTAGAATACCACCACACAGGCTATAGGCTTTATAACCCCTACTTTGCAAATATGCAGAATATCGTCCTGTTTTTTCACCGACTGGGCAGACTAGCAAAATAGCACGATCCTTAGGAAAAGGATCGGCAGCGTCAATCATAGTTTCCAGTAATTCCCACGGGATATTGATCGCATCGGGAATGGTATTCATTTTATATGCAAGATTGCCTCTTGTATCTATAATCAAGGGCTGATTTTTTGTTATCCAGTCCTGTGCGGCATCTATTGAAACGGCATGGCCGTCGTTTGCGGGAACCTTGTCGAAAGCTTTTAAACTTCCCGGTTTTATATTCTGACCAAATAATTGGGGCCGGCGTTCTTTAATGTAATCCATATACCATTCAAGACGGTCGCAAACGATAAAGACGGCCGTTTTGCGCTCGTTAAGTGTAGGGGCAACTTTCTGAAGGTAACGTAAGGTGCCAAGATAGCTTGCGCCGCTAGTCGGTCCGCAAAGAATACCCACCCGGTTTACAAGTTCCATCATTGCGTCAACAGACTCGCCCGAATCAACATAAACGAAATCCGCATAGTTATCCTTTGTAAAAAGACCGGACTCCCACATCTGATCTAGCGAACGGATACCGGGAATAAAATCGTTTTTGCTGGCACAAATGCCAACAGTATTTAAATCAGGACTTCCCTCTTCTCGAAGACGGCGCGCCGCACCAAGCGTAGAACCTGAAGTTCCCAGTCCGCCGAAGAAATAATCGACCCGACCAAGATCATCGGCGATTTCCTTGCCAGTGGTTGCATAGTGAACATCCGGATTTTTAGGATTAGTAAATTGCGAGGGGAAATAGGCCTTCAAAGGATCGTCTTTAACCGCTTTTTCAATTAAGTATTGAGGATCGTTCGGATCGTTCGGATCAAAACATTCGCTGCCTCCTAAAACTTCTTCGATATCTGCACCGAGCAAACGGACGATTTCCTTCACCCCTTCAACTTTTGCGAGATAAGTGATGAGCTTGGTTTTTACGCCATTCATACTGGCAAGAACCTGCAAGGCCTTCGCCGTATTACCTGAAGAATTCTCGTAAATCGCTTGACCTTTGGCTTTAATGTCCGCCAGATCATCTTTGATCAGTCCCCACGCCACGCGATCTTTGACTGAACCGAAGGGATTCATCATTTCAAGCTTGGCGTAAAGGTCTATATTCGGCAGGCCATGCACCTCTTCCGGAATTTTCAGAAGTGGCGTATTGCCGATCATATCGGTGATGCGTTCATAAATCATGGGATTCTCAAGGCGATAGGGTTGTAAAGTTCATCCCGGAACCAGCGAAAACCGGCTTCAGTCTCTACGACAGCGACTTTTTCAGCAATACGCTGTTGTAAGACATGAGTTTCGGCAAAATCCATTTGATAAGCGGCGGTATTAATAAAGGCCACAACATCATTGGCTTCCGGTATGAAATCAGGAAAAGTTTTATGATATTGGATCATATCGTGTGTGAGACATAGATTGCCGACATACATCAGCCCTTTTGTGGCAGGTTTTCTGTTTTCGTCACGATAAAGAATAACCGGGTCGGTCATTAATTTGAGCTGGGTTGAATTTAAATTTGTCCTGTTCATATCCAAAACCACCAACTGCTCACCCAGCATGGATGACTTGGCAAAATTTACCCGGGACAATGTAATACCGCATTGATCCAGTAAGGCCCTTCCAGGCTCGATATAAAGCTCCATAAGGCTTTCAGATAAAATACGTGACAGCGATTGATCACCAAAAGCGGGAAGTTTCGCATCGATTACAGAAGCCAGGTCCTGTGGTCCGTCATCCTTATGATAATGCTCCATGAAGTTCGGCGCACCCTTTAGAATTCCGCTCTCACTATGAAAACCTAACCCATTATCATTCCATGTAAGAGAAGCGCGGTTCCCCAGAACGGACGATTTAAGTTCTTCGATGTAAGCGTTCCACTCATCCTGACTTGCCGCATATCGAATGCGATAGCCACCGCCTATATCCAACCCTTTGGGCGACAAGCCGCGTTCAATGGCCGCAAAAGTCAGCTCCAGACATTTTTCAATAGCAGGTGGTCGGCGAATATAATCCCCTGCGTTGAAATGGAAAGAGAAGCCCCAGAAATCCAGAACATCTTTATGCCGTACCAGATAATCAAGAATGCTTTGAGCTTCATCAACCCTATTTCCGAAAGCGCTGTCTTGCGGAGTGAATTTAACTCTTTCTGGCTTAAAACCATCCAGACGAACAAGCACACGGATTTTATGCCCCTGCGGCAATAGCCCTGACATTGCTACCAGCTGCTGCAACTCATTCATGTTATCGACGTTTAGAAGAATGTCCTGCTGAACGCCTAGCGCGAGATAATCGATATTCTTAGGTCCGGTGGCTTCTATTCTGGATGGATGAAACCCGCAATTCAAAGCCGTTTTCAATTCTCCTTCCGACGACACGTCAAGCCCTACTGAAGTGAGAGCGGCGCGTTTTTTCAGAGCCTGGGATTTATTAGGCTTGGAAGTATAAAATATACGTCCCTGCAACTGGCGGTCTTTATAAACCTTTTCAAAACTATCGATAGTTTCAGCGATATGATCCGGGAAGATGATATTCAGGGGTGAGCCGATACCATCGACAAGAGAAAACACCAATTCTTTGTTATTTAAAAATCGCTCGATAGCAGGATGAATAGCTGCTCTCACTTTGGGTCGGGTGCGATCGATGGAAGATAGGATTAAATCATCCGCCAAACATTTCGAATTCTGGACAACTGGTTTCATGCCGCTTTTTCCCGGTCAAAATTATCGTCTATCTGCCCCATTACATCCCCATAAGCCAGCCGGACCCATTCCTTGCCATTCAGCTTTTCATGAAGATCGTGCAGCATTTTAATGCGCCGGTTTTCATCAAGAACGGGATTGCGTGCCGCCTGCTCGATTCTTGCCATTACGGGTGCAAGTTCCGGAACATGCCTTGCCGCCTCGTTTCTCTGCCGGCCTTTTTTGAGTTGCGCCAGAACAGGGACAGAACCTAGCGGATCAGTACCCGTTTTTTGACGGATAAATTGCAGATCTTCTTCATCGGCAACTTTGTTGGCAACCAGATGAACAAGCGTTTCAATACCGGCTTCCTTGGCAAGGTTCTCATACAAAGCGCAAACTTCCGCCGACTCGGGCGTTGGCTCTGAAATCAGGACTATCGCATCGAACTGCAAATGCAGGGAATATGCAAAAGCATCTGTTCCCGCAACCATATCGCATACAAGATCAAAATCATTTGCTACCGTATGAGACAAGAGGTTTTCCGCAGCGAACAGATCGGAATGATAACAATGCTGCCCGATACCATCTTTGCTATACGTCCCAACGGTGATAAGGCGCGTATTTTGATCCACATCAGTGCTGCAAAAATTCAAAGCGCTATCATCATAATCCTTAATAAGATTTGATCCATGGCCTGGTGGTGTTGTCGGCAAAAACTTGCCAATATCCGCAATACGTGGATTATTGCCCTTTAGATGTTCACGCAACCTGTCTGCGATCTTCGAATTTGCCAAGACTTTTTCTTTGGGGAATTCAACGCCTAACAACCCTGCCAGGTTCATATTCAAATCTGCATCTATTGCGAGAACGGAACGGCCCTGATTTTGAAGATGCCTGATAAAAAGAGCCGCAAGAGTGCTTTTACCCGACCCGCCCTTACCTACAAACGCAATTTTCATCTATACGGCCTCCTTAAACTGCCTGATATTTTCTACCGCCGCATAGATAAGCTCTGCGGCTTCTTGTAAATCTCCCATGCTCGTCAAACTACCGAAGGACAGGCGAACAGCCTCTCGCGCAGCCTGCGTATCGGCGATGGCGTTTATAACATGAGAATATTCTTCACCGTGGCTGGAACAGGCGGAGCCAACACCAAATGCCAGTTCAGGCAAAGCCATAACGAGTGTTTCGCTATCGATACCGGGAAAACGAAGATTTAAGATTCCCGGCGCATTCCAGTCAGGATCGCTATGTCCATATATAACGGGCCTGAGTGGTTTAAGCTTATCGAGAAACGCTTCACGCATAACCTGAAGTTCCGCCCTGTTGTCCTTTATTGCGGCACAAGCTGCACCAAAACCAACGCAAAGTGCGGTTGGCAAAGTACCGGCGCGCAATCCGTTCTCCTGACCGCCGCCATATAGTATAGGGGACACTTTATTTTTTAGTTTCCAGTCAAAATACAATGCGCCAATGCCCTGCGGCCCTCCAGCCTTATGCGCAGAAAAGCTTGCCATATCAATTTTCAGTTTTGTTACGTCGAATTCAATTTTTCCCAATGCCTGCGCCGCATCAACATGAAAGATAATTCCGCGTCCTTCAAGCATCATCGAAATTTCTTTTATCGGTTGGATGGTCCCGGTCTCATTATTCACTGCCTGAACGGTAACCAGACCTGTTTCTGGCGTCAGGGCTTTTTCAACCGCACTTGCTTCCAGCATGGCGCATGATTTAACCGGTAGAAACGTTACCTGGAATCCTTTAAGTTTTTTAAGCGGCTCCAAAATACTTTTATGCTCTACCACGCTGGTAATAATATGTGTTTTACCTTGAGATTTAAGATATTTTGCCAATCCTTTCACAGCAAAATTATTCGCCTCGGTCGCGCCGGACGTAAAAACTATTTCTTCAGATCTGCAATTTATCAGGCTTGCGATTTGATTGCGCGCTTCTTCTACCGCAAAAGATGCCCTACTTCCGAAAGAGTGATGTCTCGCTCCTGAATTACATGGCGTATTCCACCAATGCGTCATGGCCGCCAAAGCCTCGCCGCTTAAGGGTGCCGTCGCTGCATGATCAAAATAAAACCGATCTTTCATCATAAAATACACATAAACGTACTTATACCGCCAATTGACAAAAGCCTATCCCTCGAGTTAAAACGCCGGCAACAGAAGATGTTATAGTATAACAAATTGTAAATAGTCAACCAAATTAGGATAATTAAAGCCCATGCAAAACCTGGCAAAATATTTCAATGTTCAGAATGCTAAAGGCAAAGCCCTTGCTTTTACTCTCGAGCATTCGCCTTGCTGCCTGCTTTCCGTTGCAGGATCTGCGCTTGGTATTCAGGTTTTGAACCATAATCCACATATCGAATTGGCTTTCGCGATAGGTGGCGCTGTCACCGGAGAATATATAGGCCATCGTTTCTTTTGTGCCGGACACCACCGAAAAATTGGCCAAACCATAAAAAGCTATGGCATTGCCTTAGCCTTTGGCCTGGCGACATGGAGTATTCATCAGGAGGTCTTCCACGATCATGAACAAGGTGAGACTGCCCACCACCGCCACGATGCGCAGGAAGATATTTCATCCTTAAGATATAATCCTTTCCAAAATATTGACCGCTCCCATAAAGATCATCAACATGTTCTCGGCTAATGTTACTTTTCCGACAGGCAAGGCAAAGGATGCGCCTACGCAGCCGCATTGAACTTTGGCCCCAGACCTAATGACTTGACATACCCCTATGGTATTGATCGCAAATATAATGACCAGCGCAATATTTGTGAAAAACAAAAAATAGCCAGACAAAAACAAAATTCCCAGACCGGCTTCGAGGAATGGATACAGGTAACTATAAAAGGCAAAATTTCTTGCGGCAGGATCATATTGCCGGAACATAGTGGCGAATTTTTCCAAGGCCAGAAGCTTTAAGAATGCCAACAGGATCAAGGCAAATCCCATGAAGCCATCCATGAACGTCATGAAGCCACGTGACGACGCAACCATGGCTAAAATTAAAGCCAGAATGCCTGTAATAACAACCGGTCGGTATAACTTCAGATTGTCTAAAAAAGTTGGCGGCTGAGTGGCTGTTTTTGACTGACAGCAATTGCTCATTTTAACTCTCCCTTAGGTTGCGGCGGCACTGTCTGGCCGCATAAATTGTTCAAATATTTATCCAAAGGCATATTCATCGCTTTTGCATTTCCGATGATTGTCCGTTTCTGCTCTGCACTTTGGCGCTCAAACCATGCTTGCTGGCTGCTGCCATGCATTTGATGCTCATGGAGTTCATGGCTATAGCCAGGAACATGCATTGCCATCATACCTAATCCGGTAGCCGCAATCAGCGAACGTATCGACACTTTTTCAAATGCGGAAGCCAACTCTCCCCTGCGCTTTATCCAATGCTTATCGCCTTCATACCAACACCAAGCAGCCATCCCCATCATGGCCATATTCGTAACGGGATGCATAACGACTTTCATCGCTATTTCACTGTAATTCGCAGCCACATGGCCGCCGACCATAGCGGCAGCACACATAAATTGATGGACTAATCCATGCGATGCCGCAGCTACTGGGCTGCGGCCTTTGATCGCTATATTCATGATTACACGTTATCGAAGCTTTGAGCGGACTCACGGCGGCTACCGTGGCCGCACATGACACATCCTTGTGTTTCCAGCGAAGGTACATCAAGAGTTCTGGCTTCTTCAAAAATTTTTACCAGGGAATTTTCAAACATAACCTGAAGTTTATGCACTACGTCAGGCTGCGCCAGGAAATGTTCGGTCGCCATGCGGATGGCTTCGAATTGAGGCTTATGTGCTTCATCGACAAGCTCTAAATCTCCGGTCGCCCAAGTTTTCGCCTCATCATCGTATCCCGAAAATAATTGCACGACAGCCTCATCCATAAACGGCCCGGCTTTCGTAATATCGGCAGGCATTTTACCGCAATGCTTATACCCGTCCTTTGTAATGTTATCAGGAATGTTCAGGCCTTCCCGCGACAGATCGAAAGAAGCATCCGTTAAGTCCATTGCCGTTTTCATGAACTTAATATTTTCATCACGGTAAGACTGAACAGCCTCCAGCGATGTATGCAAGCCTGATAGATTAAAAGCTTGAATAGCGGAATCCGTTGTCATGGCAGCAGGCTGAAATCCGTCACATCCATGCATCGAAGGCATATATTGTTCGATGCGAAATTTGGCCATTGCCAAAAGCCCGACACAGAATTTTCCCGGATGAAATTCGCCGTTGTCGTTTGTGGCAATGTCGCGTGCCACGTCCTTATGAAATTTGCACATATTGATAGCTCCTGTTTAAATGTAAAAAAAATTAATGTTTTACAGGAGAGCAGGCGGTCCTATCGCGGGAGGTTTAACCACCTTATCGGCTTCAATAAATTCCAGAGATACAGCAACAAAACCTGAATCGATATAACCTATACGATCTTGAAAAATCTGATACGGCTCTGGAGAGCTATAACTTGATAATCCGGCGTAGACACAAGGTATTTTGACATCCGTTTTCTCATGAGATGGCATCTCCTGACCGTGATCATCGATATAGATTGTTTTAACATCCAATCCCGAACAAATTACCAAAGCGGTTCCCTGTTCAGACGCATGGGCATTCGGCATAAATCCCGCAGGGATCAAAGCCTGTATAAAAAAGGTCAGCGCAACAATGGAATGGATTAATGTTTTCACGGAAAGCATACTTAAAGGAACTGGATTTTATGTCAAGAACGCTCGAAGGCTTGTTTCTTTTTGAATGAAAACTGCAAAAGCTTAATCGCAGAATGAATGAATGGATTTACTGTATTAAATTTGCCCCAAACAACTGTGGATCCAAAATATTTCAACCAAGTGTTTGATTTAAATGGTGCCGGCTGAGAGGATTGAACTCCCGACCTTTCGATTACAAATCGACTGCACTACCGCTGTGCTAAGCCGGCGAACCATGGCGCTTTCAAGGAAAGCGAGGGGCATAATACTGATTTACTTTATAAAAGCAATATATTCGTATGAAGTTTTTCTATTATGTCGATTCTATCGTCGCTCTGGCATTTTATTTCGGTTTTCGCTATATTTCTCATAGAGTTAACTTAGAATTTCCTTCGGCGGACCTCGTTGTCACAAGAAAAATCATCCTCACATGATAATGCCATCGGCTGGGTTTTGCTGCTGGTCGTCTTTTCGCTACTGATGGTCTTGCTCTGGTATTTCCAGAGTCAGAACATCAGGCACGCAATCCGTTACCTTCGAATTGGAGAAATGTGGGTCGCTTCACATTTCATCGATACGAATGAAGTCGTTTACATGCTGCCCGCCAAGGGAAGACAGCCTCCGCAAGGTCTGACATTTAATGAAATTTACGAACTTGCCAAGACTACGCCTAAAGAACGGCTGAATGGCCAGTTCATGGATATACTGTCGCAAACCGCCCTAAAGCCTTTTAATTACATCTTCACCGGCCTTCTGGTTCTTATCGGCCTATGGATTTTATTTAATGGTCCGAAAAGCCAATACAGGACGCGATATGACATCAACACACTGTTAAAACGTCAGGCGGCTAATTTCCCCTATATCCAGCCTTTCATTAAGTTCAACCCTTCGAACCAGCCACCCCGGGCACCAGGCTCGCCTGTGCCTGCCGAACTGCCTTTGTTTGCCGAAGCTCTGGGACCCGAAGAGTGGGTTGCTTATTACGACGTGCCGGTTCCGGACGGCAAACTCGATGAAGACGCAGCCGCACGCGTATTCGCAAAAAATTTAGGCCGCCCATGGCGCGGCCCCCTTCATTTGCAGCCCTATAAACAGGTTCTGCTTGCCGCATTTTGCCTGAAGGGTATGAGAAAACGGGCCGAGAGCGATGCCATGCTCGGTGAGCTTTCTAAATGCTGGACACCTGAAAGCGGATTGAAAATAGACTCAAAATTACTTCGTCAGGCCCGTTCCATTCTTAAGAATCGCGATAAAATCGGCAGGATTATCTCCAAATGCAATCAGCATGCCTATGAGAATACAGCCATGATACGCGCTTTGCTGACGGCCCGGGAAGAAGGCGGCGTCCTTGCACCGGCGCAATTCGTTTGGCTGCGTGGATTTGACCGCGACCTTTGGTATCCGTTGAACAATCTGGGACGACAAGCCTATCACATGGAGGCTTTGGGCACGATGTGCCATTACAAAGCGGAAAAGCTCATCCAGCGCCCAATTCCGCGACCAAAAATGGAAGATGCTGTCAAAACTCTGGCCGAATACCTATCCGGCCAGCATGCGCGCCCGATACCGACACTCGATTATTCAATGTCGAAAAAACGTGCTATTAAAAAAGTCAAAGGTAGCGCATAAAAATCTAAGTCAGGAAAATTTCAATGGAAAAACTCATCTCTACTGCAAAAGTCATCGACGGTACGCTGATCCTGACTTTGCCTGACGCGGTCCGTCCCGTCGTCTGGCAAATGCAGCTAGGTCAGACAAAATCCTCAGCTCTTGAAGTGAGAGAGGAAGCGGACGGGAATTTTATGCTGATGCTAAAGACACCGCGCGCCGATGTCATAGAGATCGCTCCATTTTCCTCACGCGAAAAAGCCGTGAAAGCTTTACTTGCCGTAAGCCGGGCCCTTGAAAAAGCGCAAGGCCAACTGAGTTCATACAGCGGAAACGCCGCCTATCCTGTTCCGGCACTCATTCCGTGTTCCCGCTTTGGGTGGTTGGGCCGCCTGTTCAGAGGTGCCTTGATGATATTGCTCGCCTTCATCATGCTGGTTTTTCTTATAGCGGGCACGATCTGGGTCGTTTCGCCTGCAAGGGATGAGATGGATATGCCGTCTGAAAGCGCTGAAACCATGCCAACCTTGCCGGAGCAACCTGCCAGTATCGATCAAACAGTCGGTAAACCGGTTTCGGCCGATGATTTCCTGAACGCTCAATAAGCGATTAGTTAATGTATGTTTAAGCCAAAATCTGTATACTTATAGGGCTTAAACTTCGGGTAAATTCGCTTAATGGCACTAGATTTAAAATATCAATACGCGCATACCTCCATTCTCAGGGATGGCCGGCCGCTTTATGTCCGCATCGGCGACTGGATGATGCAGCCGGATCATTCTCTGGCGCTATTCATGCTGACCGCCTTCAGTTTCCATTTTTATCCGCCTTTTACAGCCTATGCCGATTTCATCTTTATCGGCGGACTCTTCTATTTCTGGTGGCTGCAAACACGTGACCGGTCTTTGGCATTTCGCATGCCGCTCGGCGCGAAACATAAGGATACGAAAGCGCGTGGCGGTAAAGCCAAAGGCATTCTCTATCTCGGCAACATGCACCCAAGCCGCGAAGAAATCTGGTTTGACGATTCCGATGCCCGTACCCACATGCTCTATCTTGGTACAACAGGCTCTGGTAAAACCGAAGGGCTTAAATCGATGGCCACCAATGCCATGTGCTGGGCATCGGGCTTTGTTTATATCGATGGTAAAGCCGATACGGATTTATGGTCGTCCTTGTCTTCACTAGTTCGCCGTTTCGGGCGAGATGACGATCTGCTGGTCCTCAATTACATGACCGGGAACTCGAACCGCAAAGCACCGTCGAACTCCATGAACCCGTTTTCTACGGGTTCGGCTTCTTACCTGACGCAAATGCTGGTGTCTTTAATGCCGGAAGCCGAGGGCGATAACGCCATGTGGAAAGAACGTGCTGTCTCCCTTCTCGGCGCCCTGATGCCGGCTCTCACATGGAAGCGTGACAATCAGGATATCGGTATGTCGGTCGGCACGATCCGTACGGCCTTGACGTTGCAGGCCTGCGTAAAACTTTCCCGCGACGAGTCTTTGCCCGAAATGATCCGCCGCGGCTTGAAAGGTTATCTTGAAACATTGCCGGGTTATGTCGATGCCGCTTTCGATGACGACGGCAAGGACAAACCGATGGGCCCCGATCAACCGATGATCGATACAACGACCGCAAAAACCCAGCACGGATATCTGTCCATGCAGTTTACGCGCTCCTTGCAGTCTTTGGCCGATGACTATGGTTACATTTTCGATTCACAAGCGGCTGACGTCGACATGCTCGATGTGGTTCTGAACCGCCGTATTCTGGTCGTTCTTATCCCGGCTCTGGAAAAATCAGGCGATGAAACGGCGAACCTCGGTAAAATCGTCGCCGCGACGCTTAAAGGCATGATGGGTTCGACGCTCGGCTCTACCGTCGAAGGGGAAAGCTCGACCGTCATCGAGAATAAACCGACCAATTCCGCCACACCGTTCATGACCATTTTCGACGAGGTTGGTTATTACGCCTCTCAAGGTATGGGCGTAATGGCAGCGCAGGCGCGGTCTCTCGGCTTCTCGCTTTTATTCTCGGCGCAGGATTTGCCAGCTATGGAGAAACGCGTCAAGGAAGAGGCCCGTTCCATCGCGGCGAACTGTAACATCAAGATTTTCGGCAAGCTTGAAGACCCGACCCAGACAAAAGAATTCTTTGAAAAGACTGTCGGCTCCGCGTTCGTAACCGAAGTATCCGGTTTCCAGACACAGGCCGGTTCCATGACCCGTTCCTATCACGATAACTTCCAGGCCGGAGTTCAGGACCGTAAGCGCGCCAATTATGACTCTATCCGCGCCCAGAAAGAAGGTGAAGCGGTTATTGCCTTCGGCGAGCGCGTTGTCGATATCCGCATGTTCTATTCCAATCCGGGTTTTGCCAAAGCCATGCGCGTGACGCGTTATATGCCGCTGCCGCCGCCGGATGAAACATTGCTCAAGCATAATGAGTCGATCACCAAATTACGCGATCTGATGGTCAAGAAAGGCTGGACCGCCGCACGCGCCGATGTTTCGCCGGAAACGCCAGCGGAACTCACCGCCATGAATGACGGCTTTGCCATGCAGGAAGCCGGTGATGTCTCTCGTCTGGAACGCGGTATCCTCGGCGTCGTCGCCCTTCATGCGTTGAACAATTCTCTCAACGTGGAAGAAAAAATTGCGCCTGAACCGGCAGCGCAGCCTGTCGCTCCCTCACAGGCCGCACCGTCCAATCCTATGTCGATTTTTGCCAATAAACCTGCAACGGCCCCTGTTCAAACTCCGGTCGATCAGAACATGATGAATATTGAACTGGATGAAGAAACCAAGGCCATCCTCGCCAATGCCGCCGGCAATGCGCGGAAAGAAATTTTCAAATCGGAAAAAGAAACCACAAAAGTTCATGAAGATGCGGCGGAATAAAGAAACAGGCAGCGTTCTTTTCTATATTCTTCTTGCCATTGCTCTTATGGCTGCCCTCCATTTCTTCTTCAGCCGCTCTCAAGGACCGTCGAGCAGTTTGGCGGGTAAGGGAAATGCGAAAACTGCCGCTTCTCAAATAATCGAATATAGTCATCAGTTGGAAGCTAGTGTACAAAAAATTATTTCATCCGGTTATTCAGAGGGACAGATCAGTTTCAACTCCTCAAATGGACCTCTTTATGACGTTGCACAATGCCCCGATGATGGATGTAAAGTTTATAAAAAAGTCCCTTATGTAATTCCTGACACAAACTGGCTTGATACATCTCAGTCAGCCTCATCTAGATTTAAAGAATGGTACGCAACTGCACAAACTTGTGTTGTCGGCATTGGAACAGGCGGAAATGGATGTCAGTCTGATCCTAATTCCGCCAAAGATTTAGTTGTTTTTCTTTTATATCTAAAAAAAGATATATGCATGGAAATTAACAAATCCTTGAATATCCCAAATAATAGCGATGATGCTCCGACTTTTTCAGGAGGAAGCGCTTTCCACACGACTTATCAAAGATTTGCAGGGGGATTTGTTGGGACTTCCGGAAAAGTGACGCCAGCAATTGCCCGTGCTTCAAGTGGCTGTTTGAAATCTCTTTCTTCTACACCGCCATCCGGAAGTTATTTTTTTTATAAGGTCCTTTTGGCAAGATAATTGATAAAATTTGCTTTACATTTTACCTAACTTAACTCCTTCTTAAACATTGAAGCCCTATCCTTAGAATAAGGGAGAGCTTCATGAAATTTACAACCGCATGCTTAATCGCCCTTTTATTCGCATTTATTATTCAACCATCTCAAGCCGCCAGCTTAGAAAAAGTCGTTTGGGTTGACGATGATGGAGTGCAAGCAGCCTCGCTGAAAGTAAGCTCTTATAAAACAATAAATGAAGCGATTGCTAAAGTTGCAGTAAATGGCGTTGTAAATGTCTTGCCCGGAACTTACGGGCCCGCTTATATCAGCAAGAGCCTCAAACTTTTAGCTAAAAACGCAAAGGGTAATGATGTAAATCCATCGAACAATCCAATGAGTACCGAATGGCCTGTTATCATTCAAAACGCCAAAAATGATGGCATTCTTAGCGGTGAGGCAGTTAGTAATGTTTCCATACGAGGATTCTATATTCGAGACGTAGCCGCCAACGGTATTCATGTCATGGGAGATCTAATGGGTACATCCAATATCGTCCCGCTCCCCATAAAATCTCTTTGCGAAAATATGAGGATTTATCTTAATAAAATCGAAAATACAGGCATGGATGGAATAAAAGCTCATCAATGCAACAATGTAAGAATTGCGGGAAACCACATTACCAATACCAGCTATAAAAAAATTAAGCTTGGTAAAGGCGATCTAGAACAAGCCATAGATTTCGTTGCAGTTGGAAATTCAATTATAAGTAATAATTATATAGGCCAAAGCGGAACCGGCATGACAGCCAAAGCAGGATCGGTAAATATTACTGTTGAAAATAATAATTTTGCAGGACCGTTCCTATGGACAGCCATCGCCGGTGAACCAAGTATTGATCGTTATTATTTTTGGAGTGGAGTAAATAGTATTTACCCTTACCAGCTTAAGAATTTTCTTGTTAAAAATAATCAGTTTGGTCCGAAAGGGAAATATTCAGACGTTTCAATTCGAGGATGTCAAAACTGCTCTTTCATAGACAATAAAATGAATAATTCGTTCAATGTAGCCTTCGATTCGCACGAAATAAGCCGAAATATTTGCATTACAAGTAAACACCGGACTTCATTTTCTATTAAAAGTAACGCTGAAGAACCTCTTCAATTCACAGGATGTAAAAGTAGCTTTAAATCGGCGATCAAGCGACAGACAATTTCAGGCTGGGATATTGTTTCCGCAAACTAATTACATACGCTCGGGTATATCGATCCCGAGAAGCCCGAGCGTCTTTTCAAGCTGTTTATAAACTGTCCGACATAGCGCAATCAAACTTGCGCGTTTAGTTTCATCCGTTTCAGATAAAATATGCACTTTGGAATAAAACGCCGAGAATTCCTGCGCGAGTTTATAGGCATGATCGCATAAGACATGCGGCGTATAGTTGCGGGCGGCGTTATCGACGCTTTCAGGGAAAGCAGAGAGAAGTAGCGCGAGCGGGCGGGTATTGTCATCAATGACAATTACCCCCCTCCCAACCTCCCGCCTTGCAAGGGGGGAGGATAAGGGTGGAGGGTTGCTGGCTTTAGAGAGCAGCGACTTAATCCGCACGGCTTGATACAATAAATAAGGCCCGGTTTTTCCTTCGAATTGTGTCAAACGATCCAGATCGAACACATAATCCGCGATCCGGTTATTTTGCAGATCGGCGAACTTGATCGCGGCAATCGCAACCTGATGCGCGATTGTCTCCAGCTCTTCCGCCGACACATCCTTATCCATCCCCGCTTCGTGCAGACGTTCCCGCGCTTTCTCAATCCCCATGGCGATCAGGTCTTCGAGTTTCAATACTCCGCCTGCACGGGTTTTGAATGGCTTGCCGTCTGTCCCGTTCATCGTGCCATGGCCGGCATGCGTCAGTTCGACATTCTCCGGCACGATGCCCGATATCTTGGCGGCGCGGAACACTTGCTCGAAATGCAGATGCTGCCGCTGGTCGACGATATAAATGATCTTGCTTGGGGAATATAAATTCATCCGTTCCTGCAATGTCGCCAGATCCGTGGTGCCATACATGAAACCGCCGTCGCGCTTGACTAAAATCAGTGGCGGAAACTCCTTGCTATCGTCATTCTTTTTTACCGGAATCACAATCGCCCCGTCATCCGGTACGGCATAATGCCCTGCCTTTAATTTCTCGACCATCGGCGCGATAAGGTCGTGAACATCGGCCTCGCCTTTCCAAAGATCGAATTCTACGTTCAATGCGCGGTAATTCTTTTCCATCGCCATGACGGACACGGCGCGAACTTTTCTCCACATTTCCATGAATAACGGATCGCCGTTCTGTAGCTTTACCGTCGCCGCCAAAGCTTCGGCCCGCAATGTCTCATTTTCCTTGGCTGCACCTGATGCACGCGGATAGCGTTCTCCCATATCGTCAAAAAGCTTTTGCACCGATGCCGGATCGGTCAAGTCTGTATTCAAGACAAGACCCTGCTCATTCGATTTCATATAATCGTTGAATAACATGCCGATATGCGTGCCCCAGTCGCCCATGTGAACATCACCGAGCGTTTTATATCCGGCAAAGGACAGAACGCGGCGCAATGTGTCGCCGATGATACCGGAACGCAAATGCCCGACATGCATCGCCTTGGCGATATTTGGACCGCCGTAATCGAGAACGACCGTATCACCGCCATTGAAGACAGGCACACCGCCGCGCCCGTCGGCTGCAATGGCCGATACATGCTCGCTTAAGACATCGTCCTTCAATGTCAGGTTAATAAACCCCGGACCTGCGATTTCGACTTTGGCAAAAATCTTGTTCACGGATAAATGGCCGATAATCTTCTCCGCCACGGCTCTTGGGTTCTGCCTTGCCGCTTTCGCCGCCGCCATCGCCCCGTTGCATTGGAACTGCGCCAGATCGGGACGGTCGGAAAACACCACGCGCCCGAAAGAAGCGTCGAGCCCTTCTGCCGTAAAGGCCAGTCCGACGATATCCGATAATTTTTGAATAATTGATTGCATGTATTAAAGCGCAAAGTTGGCAAAGAACGCAGAGGAAATTTACAGCAGAAAAACTCTGCGCCCTCTGTGTCCTCTGAGGTTAAATTTTAAATATCCAGATTCGACACTTTCAGCGCATTCTGTTGAATGAAATCGCGCCTTGGCTCGACAACATCGCCCATCAAGGTCGAGAAAATATCATTCGCCTCAATCGCATCATCAACCTCAACCTGAAGCAGCGAACGCACTGTCGGATCGAGCGTGGTTTCCCAAAGCTGCTCCGGGTTCATTTCACCGAGACCTTTATAGCGCTGGATCTGCATGCCCTTTTTCGCATATTCGATGACGGAATCGAACAGGCTGGACGGACCTTTGACCGAAGCGATTTCCTTACCCTTCGCTTCCAGCTTACCTTCACCGGCGAAATTCTCTTTCATCCAGTCTTGCAAGCCATGCAAACGAACGGCATCTACCGATTTAATAGAATCTACCGGAATACGGATTGTTTCAGATACGCCGCGCAAGGTTCTTTGCAGCGTAAAACCGACAACATCCGAGAAGAAAACCTGCCAGGACTTCTGGTTCCGCGCCGCCAGCATATTCAGCCGGTCCTGCAATACCTTGGCAACAGCATTACCTTTATCGGTCGATGACAAAACTTCCTCATCGAATACGCCGGACAATGCCGCCGCTTCGGTAATTGCCTTATCATTGATACGCTGATTGAGAGCTGTCAGGCTGGCTTTCAGTGTCCGTGACTTTTGCACCAAATCGGCGAAGTCACGGCCTATGCGCTGCGCACCATTGGCATCGGTGAAAATAATTTCTTCACCTGCTTGTGCTATCAGGTAATTTTCCAGCGCATCGTCGTCCTTTAAATACACTTCCGTAGAATTACCGCGTTTCACTTTATAGAGCGGCGGCTGCGCGATATAGAGATAGCCGCGTTCGATAAGCTGCGGCATATAGCGGTAGAAGAATGTTAGAAGCAGCGTACGAATATGCGACCCGTCAACGTCCGCATCGGTCATGATAATAATTTTGTGATAGCGCACTTTTTCGATATTGATCTCGTCATGAATTCCCATGCCAAGCGCCGTAATCAGCGTGCCGAGAAGTTCGGAGCCTAAAATTTTGTCGAGACGCGCACGCTCCACATTCAAAATTTTACCGCGCAAAGGAAGAATGGCCTGGTTTTTACGGTTACGCGCCTGTTTGGCCGAACCGCCCGCAGAATCTCCCTCAACAATGAACATTTCGGATAACGCCGGATCGCGCTCCTGACAATCCGCCAGCTTGCCCGGCAAATTGGATATATCCATCACGCCTTTACGGCGGGAGAGTTCACGCGCTTTGCGCGCCGCTTCCCGCGCCGTTGCCGCATCGATAATCTTTTGAACGATTTTCTTCGCATCCTGCGGATGTTCTTCCAGCCATGTGCCGAAACCTTCACCGATCGCGCCTTCGACAACCGGACGAACTTCCGATGACACTAATTTGTCTTTCGTCTGGGACGAGAATTTAGGATCCGGCACTTTAACCGACAAAACGCATGTCAACCCTTCGCGCATGTCTTCGCCGTTCAACGCAAGATCTTTGTTCTTTTTGTTCAGACCGTTCTCTTCCGAGTATTTGGTCATTAACCTGGTCAACGCACCACGGAAACCTGCAAGGTGGGTACCGCCGTCGCGCTGCGGAATATTGTTGGTAAAGCACAGCATTGTTTCGTGATAGGAATCCGTCCACTCCATCGCCGCCTCAACCGTAATGCCGGTTGCTTCATCGAAATGCTTGATCCCGATAGATGGCTTGAATAACTTTTCCTTGCTGCGGTTCAGGTAATCGACATAGCTTTCGATCCCGCCTTCAAAGAAGAACTGAATTTCAACAGGCTCTTCGCCGCGTAAATCAGAGAGTATAATATTAACGCCGGAATTGAGGAAAGCGAGTTCACGCAAACGGTTTTGCAACGTGGCAAAATCGAATTCGGTTTTGGTAAATGTCGCCGGAGACGGCAGAAAAGTCACTTCCGTTCCGTTACGGCCTGCATGGTCTTTGACAATCTCAAGCGACTTCTCAACGTCACCGTGACGAAAGCGCATAAACCATTCTTTCCCACCACGCCAGATGCGAAGATCGAGGCGCTCGGAAAGCGCGTTAACAACAGACACACCAACCCCGTGCAAACCGCCGGAAACTTTGTAAGAATTCTGATCGAACTTACCACCCGCATGAAGCTTTGTCATGATGACTTCAGGCGTTGGTACACCTTCTTCCGGGTGAATATCGGTTGGAATACCACGCCCGTTATCGCGCACGGTGACAGAGCCGTCCTTGTTGATAATCACATCGACGCGGTCGCAATGTCCGGCTAGAGATTCATCGATGGCGTTATCGACGACTTCGTACACCATGTGATGAAGACCCGTACCGTCATCAGTATCGCCAATATACATACCCGGACGTTTGCGAACGGCATCGAGACCTTTCAAAACTTTGATCGAATCTGCGCCGTAATTTTCGGCGGCTTCTTGCGTTTTTTGGGCAGCTTCTGACATGGGTAAAATCCAGATTTTTCTAATAATTTGAAGAGCTTAAATTTATATCAGATTCATTCAAAATAGCCAGTTTTTTCAGCTATTTTATCCACCTGAAAGCCTTTTAAAATCAGCAATTTAGAAAGGCTCGAAACGCCCGTTTCGGACATGGAATTTCTGCCCGTTTCGGATAGAGGAGAACAGTTCGTCATCCGTGCCGGTGAGCCATACCTGCCCGCCCAGCTTCTCGAGTTTTTCAAAGAGTTTTGCCCGGCGATTTTCGTCCAGATGAGCGGCAATTTCATCAAGCAGCAAAATCGGCGGACTACCGCGCTCACTCTTAATAAGCGTGGCATGCGCATTAATAATGCCAATCAAAAGTGCTTTTTGCTCGCCTGTCGAACATTGATCGGCGGCCATGTTCTTATCACGGTAGCGGACGATTAAATCCGAACGATGAGGCCCCGCATTCGCGCCACCCATGATGCTATCTTGCGTCCTCGATAATTGGAGCTGGCGGCGAAAATCTTCCTCGACTTTCACAGCAGGCATTTGCGTCAGCCGCTCCTCAACAAACCCCGACATTGAAATATCGGCCACTGGGAACTCGGCATCGCCGGCACGGGTGCAGACCGTTTGCAAACGTTGCACAAAATCCAGACGCCCGGCGGCAATGGCAATTCCCGTTTCCGCCATCTGGTCTTCTAAGGCGTTAAGCCAGCTTGCATCGCCTGTTTTTTCCTCTTTCAGAAGCTTGGAACGCTGGGAAAGCGCGTTTTCATACCGCGTCAGCCGACCTGCGTGAGACGGATCGAAGGCGAACACCATGCGGTCCAGAAATTTGCGCCTTCCTGAACTTCCTTCCAGAAAAATCCGGTCCATCGCCGGGGTAAGCCATAGGCAGGAAATATAATCCGCCAGATCGGCCTGCGATTTTGCCGCCTCGCCCTTGATGCGAATAACACGGCGTTTTTTCGATGGATCGCGGCCCGTGCCTAAAGGAATTTCACCATAAATCGTTTCTGCCTTGGCAGATACAACCCACGGCAATTCTGCATCTTGCTTTTGGATATCGTCCAGATCGGCATTTCGCAGGCCCTTGCCGGGTGACAGAAGAGATACGGCTTCCAGAATATTTGTCTTTCCCGCGCCGTTCGGCCCGGTCAGCACAATAAAACCTGAAGCCAATCCTTGCAGATTGGCTTCGGAATAAGATCGGAAATTTTGAAGCGTCAGTGACTTCAGATAAGACAAATCAGACTCTAAGCGGCATCAGAACGTAGAGCGCGGACAGATCGCTTGTATCCTGAATAATCGTTGGCGCGCTTGGATCGGACATGCTCATACGGCACGCATCGTTTGAAATCTGGCTGGTAATATCCAGCAAATAACGTGCGTTAAACCCGATATCCAGACCGGCTACTTCGGAACGGACTTCGATCTCTTCCGTCGCAGATCCCGCTTCCGGAGAATTAGCTGAGATCACCATGATACGGTCTTTTAATGCAATTTTTACCGCACGTGATTTACCGTCAGAAATAGTCGAAACCCGGTCGATCGCCGCCGAAAACGCTTTTGGATCAACGTCCACAAACTTATCATTACCAGACGGAATAACACGCTGGTAATCCGGGAATGTGCCGTCGATCAGCTTCGATGTCAGGATGATATGATCGAAAGCGAAGCTGATTTTTGTTTCGGACAAGGTGATCTTGATTGCATCCGCCGCTTCTTCCAAGAGCTTGCGTAGCTCCAATACTGTCTTACGCGGAATAATCACGCCCGGCATAGCGGACGCGCCTTCCGGCAGCGGCATCTCGAAACGGGCCAGGCGGTGACCGTCAGTTGCCACGGCACGCAAAACCGGCACACCCTCATTATCACCCGCATGCACGTAGATACCATTCAGGTAATAACGTGTCTCTTCCGTCGACATGGCGAATTTTGTGCGGTCGATCAGGGCACGCAGATCGGCCGCCGGAATGGAAAAAGCGACCGGCAATTTCGTGCCGCCAAATTGCGGGAAGTCGGATACAGGAAGGCAGCTCAAACGGAAATCGGAGCGTCCCGCCTTAACGGTAATGAAATTTCCAGAGGCATCAAGCTCAATTGTAACCTTGCTGGTATCGGGAAGCTTACGAACAATATCGTGAATGGTTACAGCAGGCGCTGTTGTCGCTCCAGCTTTTTGCACATCAGCTGGCAAAGCTTCTGTCATCTCGACGTCCATATCGGTTGTCGCCAGAGTCAGCATGCCGTCTTCCGCCTTGAAAAGCACATTTGAGAGAATCGGAATGGTAGAACGGCGTTCGACAACGCTCTGGACGTGGTTGAGAGCGCGTAAGAGAGCGGCGCGATCAATGGAAAACTTCATAAGACACTGTACCTTTCGATTCGACTCATAGTGTGTATTTTGAGATGAACTGACTATAGCCACAAAGGCATTTCCATCCAATGAATTTAATACCCTGTGGGCTTTTTATTCCCCAAAAATAAAGAAGAAAAACGGAGCTTAAATAGCTCCGTTTTTGCATTTATATCCTCTATTTTCGTAAATCCGCCCGTTTGTCCCGGGTTCTAGTACTCAGCCAGTCAATGTGCGACGCAAGATTTCGATATCCTGCGCGAAAGCGACGTCTTCACCCGTCAACTCCTCGACCTTGCGAACCGCGTGCATGACAGTCGTATGATCGCGACCACCGAATTTACGTCCAATTTCCGGTAAGGAACGGGATGTCAATTGCTTGGCCAGATACATGGCAACCTGTCTCGGGCGAGCCACCTGGCGGGCACGGCGGGCAGAATGCATATCGGTCAGGCGGATATTGTAATGCTCGGCAACTTTTCGCTGAATCTCGTCAATCGTGATACGACGGTCATGGGCACGAAGAAGATCGGATAGGACGTCTTGAGTGCTTTCCAGCGTTACTTCCGATTTCGTGACATCGGCATGAGCCACAATACGGTTGAGCGCGCCTTCAAGTTCACGAATATTCGAAACGACTTTAAGCGCCAGAAACTCAAGAACAGCATCCGGTACTTTCGCCTGCAATTGCGTACGCTTAGCTTCCAAAATGCCAAGGCGCAGTTCGTAAGTCGACGGATGAATATCAGCCACCAATCCCCATGACAGGCGGGAGCGCAGACGGTCATCAATACCTTGAATATCGGCAGGCGCTTTATCCGCAGAGATAATGATCTGCTTGTTCTGGTCGACCAGCGCGTTGAACGTGTGGAAGAATTCTTCCTGCGTTGAGTCTTTACCGGCGATAAACTGAATATCGTCGATCATCAAAACATCGACCGAGCGAATGATTTCCTTAAATGCCATTGTATCTTGCGCGCGGATGGATTTCACGAACTGGTACATGAATTTCTCGGCGGAGAGATACATGACAGTTTTTTCCGGTTGCTTTTCACGCAAGGCCCAGGCGATGGCATGCATCAGGTGAGTTTTACCGAGACCGACGCCACCATAAAGAAACAGCGGATTGAAAGGCACATTCGGACACTCAACGACGCGGCAGGCCGCGGCATGGGCAAGGGCGTTTGATTTTCCGACGACGAAATTGTCGAATTTGAAACGTGGATCTAGAGGTGAAGACAGATCGAGTTTTTCCAGCTCATTCACATTTGCCTTAACCACTTTGGCAGGCGCCGGAGCTTCCTCATCATTCATGGACGAAGCGCTTGCCAGAACGACGATTTCCAGGCGCTTTACACTCTCGTCAAGAGCGGCGCACATCTCGGAAATGCGAACTGCATAATGAGATTGAATCCAGTCTTTCATAAAACGGGTGGGAACAGAGATTTCAAGCGTGCCGTGATAGCAAGCCTGCAACGTCATCGGCTTTAACCAGCTGCGGAATACGGCTTCACCGAATTCTTCGCGCAGCTGTTCATAAACGCGTGACCATAGAGTTTGTACTTCCGGGGTTGGATCGTAACTGTCAGGTGCCAGTGCCTGACCGTAAATGGATACAACTTTGGATTTCTTGCCCCCGAGGTCGTTCATATTATCTCTACTCCAATGTTAAAATGTTATATTTCGGCCCGCGCATTCTTTTCAGCCATGGATATCCAACCCGATATTGAAATCAGGCAATAAGATACCGCGTGCGACAATGCATATTGCCGCTTTGGGAAAAGATCTGACGTTGGTCATTAAACTGACAGAGGCAAAATAAAAGAGACCCTCTTTTATCCGTCTGTCCAACTACCCTTTTTTACCTACCCTTAGTTTTTTAGACCGGAAGGTTACCGGCTGGCGGGTTTTTCTCTCCCCCCGCTCTTCAAACTCAGTGTTACCGCATTTTATTTTTTCTGCCTGCTTTCGCGATAGAAAAACGGCAGATTGAATTCACGACTAATCGCCCGAAGCTTAAAAGAAGCTTCGTTTATCATGAATTTAAATTCTTTACTTAGCTTGCCTTTTTAGCGGCAGGTTTCTTGTCAGATTTCAATTTGGCCGACAGTCTAGAAATTTTACGGGCTGCCGTTTTTTTGTGGATGACGCCTTTGGAAACGCCACGCATGATTTCAGGTTGCGCCGCTTTGAAGGCAGCCGCAGCAGCTTCAGCATCGCCAGCATTTACAGCCGCTTCAATTTTCTTGATGAAGGTCTTGATACGGCTCTTGCGGGCGGCATTGATCTTTGCGCGTTTTGGATTTTGCTTGGCCCGTTTCTTGGCGGAGGCGTGATTTGCCATCTGTTTTCTAATCTCTAAAAGTTATTCAGTTTTCGTTGCTAGAGGGAGTTTTTAATCGTCTTATCCCCAACCTGTCAAGCATATCAGTCATGATATTTTTAAAATTTTTTTCTTGCCTTTAAGGCTGATTTGGGGAAACCGCAAAACTCACCAAACTCTCGGTTTGAAGTTTCTCCAGATTCACAATGAGTTGCTCCCCGTTTCTCGAGAATCGCGCTAGCACAGGCGTGGATAAAATATGCGTCCAGCCGAGCGCAGGAAGCGTTTCGTTATAAAATTTAAAGATGTCGGCAGGGCGTATGTTGGCCGTTTTTACTGTCTCCTCGACAATTCTTCCTTCCGCTTTGTCGAAAACGATCCGGCTATCTTTGATTTCCGTCATCTGGGGCATCAGCGGGATATCAGGCATCGATGCCAAATAGCGCGTTTCGGCCTGTGCCGACGCCGCGATCAAAGTAAACAAAACCGCTAGAAAAATCCGTTTCATTTTGAACTTCATATCTGTTTTCGCGGACAGTAAAAAGTAGATCTTCCGCCTTGGACAATCTTTTGCACACCTCCAGTTTGCGCCACGTCACAAATACAGTTGCGGCAAGCCTTTCCGGCCCGGTCGTAAACAGCGAATTTATGCTGGAAATAGCCCAAGTCACCATTGGTTTTACGGTAGTCCTTTAGTGTCGAACCACCGGCTTTGATTGCCGCTTTCAATACTTTTTTGACTGCCGATGTCAGGCGCCTGATCTGGTCCGCGCTCAGTTTTTGCGCCGACATTTGTGGATGTATGCCGGCCTCGAATAAGGCTTCCGAAGCATAGATATTTCCGACCCCAACCACCAAAGTCTGGTCCATTAATACGACTTTCACCGGTCCTTTGCGTGACTTTAGAATACGTGACAGAAATGCGGGCGAGAATTCAGACGATAGCGGCTCCGGGCCCAAATGTGAAAAAAGCCTGTGATTAGTGATATTTTCCTCATCTATGAGCTCGATTAGGCCAAAGCGCCGCGGATCGTTAAAGACGATATCTTTGCCGTTCGACAGATGCAAAATCAGATGATCATGTTTCTGCTTTTCAATTTTTCGATCAGCAGCATGAATATGAATCCGCCCGGACATACCAAGATGAATAGTAAGGATTTTACCGCCGATTAAATGGATCAGGATGTATTTTGCTCTCCGCGTGACATCCATAATACCCTTATTTTTCAAGGATAAATCGAGATTTTTGGGCACAGGAATTCGGATTTTTTCGCTTAACGTTTCCGATGATTGGATCTTGGCGCCTTGAGCAACAGCTTTTAATTCGGTAACCACCGTTTCTACTTCTGGCAGTTCGGGCATCGCGTTTATCCTTATGGCTCTCGCGCGATTTTAACCCAAGGCATTTGCGCGCCGAAAATAATCTGGGTCGCCTCTTCCGGATTATCAAGACGCCGTACCTCGCTGGCTGGAGTTCGCCACGTCATGATCCGGCCGTCGGTTTCGGCATAAAGACTGACCGAGTTCACGTCTAGCGGATAAAACCTGTATTCGTAATGCCGGGGGTCAATCGGGGAACCGAGATCCTTTCGTCCCTGCAAGACTATTACATTGCCTTCCGTCCGATATCCGCCGCGCAGGAAGCTTCGCGACACCGCGCTGCTATCCAAATAAGTGATGATTTCAAAAAGCCCGTTGCCTATCTTAAGAACGGCGATGCGTTCATCTTTTTTATACAACCATGTACCGCGTAGCTGGGCGTCCGTCAGGACCGCTTTATCGCTTTGGGGCTCAAGGCGCGATTGCAAATACGAATCTTTAGAAGCCTCACGCCGCCCGGCAAAATTCATAGCCAAAGCGATCAAAACGGCCAGCGTAAGAGCGATAAAAAATATAACCACAAGATGCCCGGGGAGTCGGCCCAGCGATTCCTGCGCCATTTTTGCAAGGGCCCTGAATGGATTTTCACGCGGCAACGGTTCGGGATTTTCAGGTTTCAGCAAAGACATGAATAAACAATATAATAAAAAAGGGCCGGAAAAAACCGGCCCTTTGAAATATTTATAACGAAAAGGATTAGAAATCCATGCCGCCCATGCCGCCCATGCCTGCGCCAGGATGAGCATCAGCCTTGTCGTCTTTTGGCATGTCGGTGATCATCGCTTCGGTGGTGATCATAATACCGGCAACCGAGGACGCGTTCTGAAGCGCGACGCGGACAACCTTAACCGGGTCGATAATTCCGGCTTTGACGAGATCGGTATATTCGTCGTTTTGCGCATCGTAACCAAAGTTTGCTTCTTTGGATTCGAGGAGCTTGCCAACGACGATCGAGCCTTCCTTACCGGCATTTTCGACGATCTGGCGGATTGGCGCTTGCAGGGCACGGCGGATCATTTCGATACCGGCTTGCTGGTCTGCGTTATCGGCCTTGAGACCTTCCAGAGCTTTCGACGCCGCCAGGAGAGCCGTACCGCCGCCTGGGACGATACCTTCTTCAACGGCCGCGCGTGTTGCATGCATCGCATCGTCAACGCGGTCTTTACGCTCTTTCACTTCGACTTCGGACGCGCCGCCGACGCGGATAACGGCAACACCGCCGGCAAGTTTCGCCAGACGCTCCTGCAGTTTCTCGCGGTCGTAATCGGAAGACGTTTCTTCGATTTGCGCCTTGATCTGGGCAATACGGCCTTCGATCTCGCCTTCTTTGCCTGCGCCGTCGATGATTGTCGTATCGTCTTTCGAGATACGAACTTTCTTTGATGTACCAAGCATGTCCAGCGTAACCGATTCCAGTTTGATGCCGAGATCTTCGGAGATTACCTGACCGGCTGTCAGGATCGCCATATCTTCAAGCATCGCCTTACGACGGTCACCAAAGCCAGGAGCCTTTACAGCCGCGACTTTCAAACCGCCGCGCAGCTTGTTGACAACCAACGTCGCCAAGGCTTCGCCTTCGATGTCTTCAGCCACGATAACCAATGGGCGACCGGATTGAACGACAGCTTCCAGAACCGGCAGGATAGACTGCAGGTTGGAGAGTTTCTTCTCGCAAAGCAGAATATAAGGATTATCCAGCTCGACGATCATTTTCTCCGGGTTTGTCACGAAATAAGGTGACAGGTAACCGCGGTCGAATTGCATACCTTCAACGACTTCCAGTTCTGTTTCCAGAGATTTGGCTTCTTCGACAGTGATGACGCCTTCTTTGCCGACCTTTTCCATAGCTTCAGCCAGTTTCTTCGCAACGTCTGAATCGCCGTTGGCAGAGATATAAGCGACTTGCTCGATTTCCTGGTTGGTCGCGACAGGTTTCGCCAGTTTCTTCAATGCGTTGACCGCTTCGACAACAGCTTTGTCGATACCGCGTTTTAGATCCATCGGGTTCATGCCAGCAGCAACAGCCTTGACGCCTTCTTGTGCAATCGCTTGCGCCAGAACGGTTGCCGTTGTTGTGCCGTCACCGGCCTGGTCGTTGGCTTTGGAGGCCACTTCGCGAACGAGCTGAGCGCCCATATTTTCGAATCTTTCCGGCAACTCGATTTCTTTTGCAACGGAAACGCCGTCTTTTGTCGAACGTGGCGCGCCGAAAGATTTGTCGATGATAACGTTACGGCCTTTCGGACCAAGCGTTACCTTGACGGCGTCAGCAAGAATGTTAACACCTTTTAGCATGCGGCGACGGGCTTCCCCGCCATTTTGGATTTGTTTTGCAGCCATTGTTTTATTCCTTTGTTTTAAAATTGATTAAGCGGCTTGATCTATAACGCCCATGATGTCGGATTCTTTCATAACGAGCAGCTCTTCGCCGTCGATCTGAACTTCAGTACCGGACCATTTGGAAAAGAGAACGCGGTCACCTGCTTTAACGTCAAGCGCGATCACTTTTCCGGCTTCGTCGCGAAGACCTGTACCGACAGCGACGATTTCGCCTTCCATCGGCTTTTCCTTAGCGGTGTCCGGAATAATGATCCCACCTGCGGTTTTTTCGTTTTGCTCTACGCGGCGCAAAAGTACGCGGTCATGCAAAGGACGGAATTTCATGTGTTTGTCTCTCCATATTGTTGGTTTAATCCCCCGCCGCATGAGTTGTTAGCACTCATCCCAAGCGAGTGCCAACTAGATAGGATGTTCTGCTAAAAATGGCAAGTTTTTCAGACAAAATTAATAATTGAATCCCACAATTGTTAGAATGGCCCAAACTTGACTTCGAATAATAAACAGGAGGTTTGTTATGGCAAATTTTGAGCGGCAATTTCTCAAAGACTACCGTTTAACGACGGCAGAAATCGTCTACCATCTCCCCGACCATCCGAAACTTCTGCAAACTTTTCTCTGGCAGGAATACGATATCGCCCCGGAATTTCCGGTCCTTTTCAAATTCCTGGATTTCTGGAAACATGAAATCGAAGGTACGCTGCATTCGGTGATCGTCGCTTCGAATAAATTAATCACGCCGGGCGATACGCGATTTTATGACCACGAAATCACACTGCAATAACCTTGAAATTTAAATAAAACCAAGCCATGCTTTTAAGCGTTAGGCTTAATCCCGAAAAGCCACGCCGTCTTTCGGCCATCCCCAAGGCGCACGGCGGGGAGCTTTCTCCAATCGTCATTGCGAGAAGCTTTAGCGACACGGCAATCCAGAATCCTTCCAAAACTTCGGAGAAAAAGGGGGACGGAGTAAATCACTCCGTCCGGGGGAAATATTTTAATAAAATTTCCATTGAAAAAACTTTTTCAAAAAAATGGCATATCGAACTAGGAGCCTATGCTAGATCGTTGAAATTAAACATATATTAGAAAGAGTTAATTCTTCTCTGAGCCAGGTGCCAGCGTAACCTCGAGCCCGTCGAGCTTTTCGCTCATTAATATCTGGCAAGACAGGCGCGAATTATCCTGTAAACCGATCCCTTGATCGTCGAGCAAGTCCCGCTCGTCATCGGACGGCTCTATCAATTTATCCTGCCATTTCTCATCGACATAGACATGACAGGTCGCGCAGCAACAAGCCCCGCCGCAATCGGCCCGGATCGGCAGGCCGTGGTCACGGATAATTTCCATCACGCGCCATCCTTCGATGCCGTCAATTTCATGAAGCTTACCATCCATATCGGTGACTTTAATTTTCATTTCTCGATATCCTGTAAGGCTGCCGGATGTTTTGGCAAAATAGAGCGAAGCGCATAAACCATTGAAGCCGTGGTGATAAGGCTAATCAATGTCTCAATCACGACGCTGACCATGACCATCACAAAACGACCGATATCGGATTCCGGTCCTCCGACAAGAGCGGTCAAAAATGTCGACAATATCATCGCTAAAATAAAACACGGGACCATGGAAATAAGGAACACGCCCATCATTTTGATCGAGGCAATAAAACCCCCGAGTTTCGTTAGAAATTGGCCCATGGGCATCAACACGACAACAGGAATATAAAGCCATAGGTAACGAAAGGCATACAGACTTAGGAAGACCAATATCATCGCCGGTATGAACAGCATCGGATTTCCTGGCGGCACTTCAGGATTTTGCGCAGTTTCATCTACACCTGCCATATCGTAAAACATGGCGTAAATCTCTTTCAGTCCATAAGCAGCGAAAGTGATCAGGACAAACATAATCGTCGAAGACATTATACCTCGCGCGCGCAAAAGCAACGCGCTCATATGGCGTTCGGTTACGTCTTCCGGCAGCAGGATTGGCCAGCGCTCTAAAAAGAGCAGGGTCCGCAAAAACTGGGCCAGCAACCAGCCTTCGGCAAAAGAAGCCGGCAATGTAATTAAAGCTTGGCGGAGAAAATTATCCTGATACCCGAAAGCGAAAATAACGACCGTACAGGCGAGCTTGATGAAGACCGGCACAAAAGCAAGCTTCAGCAAATACCGCCGCTCCTGCCAAACTGTTTTATAGCCGAAACTGGCGGAATCGATGAGATCGAATGCTTTCATACGCCAAGCTTTTCCTGCAATTGAGACGAGGACGTCGTGTATTGGAAACGCAATTTCTTATCCGGATAAACATATCTGAACGCTTGCTGCGCGGCCAGTGCTCCTTCGTGAAAACCGGACAGAATAAGCTTTAATTTACCCGGATAATGATTGATATCGCCGATAGCAAAGATGCCTTTTTCCGATGTTTCGAATTTCTCGGTATCGACCGGAATTAAATTTTCATGCAAATTCAAACCGAAATTGGCGATCGGCCCGAGCTTCATCGTCAGGCCGTAAAATGGCAGCAACGTATCGCATTCGATATCGAATTCTCCCAGATCTTTCGATTTGAGTTTCAGACCTGAAAGTTGATTGCCTTCGCCGTTCAATGCCGCAATATCGGCTATGACAAGATTAAGTTTTCCAAGATCGACGAGTTCTCGCATTTTATTGACGCTGTCAGGCGCGGCACGAAAATCGTCACGGCGGTGAATAAGCGTTACAGATTTGGCAATCGGCTGGAGATTTATCGTCCAATCTAATGCGGAGTCGCCTCCGCCGGCAATAACGATGCGCCGGTCACGGAATGTCTCCATTCTTCGAACGGCATAGAAAACGCTCGTTCCTTCATAAGCATCAATTCCGGCCAATGCCGGTTTCTTCGGGACAAAAGAGCCACCGCCCGCCGCGATCATGATCACGGGCGCTTCGATAACCGTACCTTCGCTGGTCGTAATCTTCCATTTGCCGTCCGGCGTTTTCTCGCAAGCTTCCGCCATCTCGCCGAAATGGAAAGTCGGGCTAAAGGGTTTGATCTGTTCAAGCAAGCGCTCGGTTAAATCCTGACCTGAAATCACCGGCCATGCCGGAATGTCGTAAATCGGTTTTTCGGGGTACAGTTCCGCGCATTGACCGCCGGGCTTGTCGAGAATATCGATCAGATGGCATTTCATGTCCAAAAGCCCAAGTTCGAATACGGCGAACAGGCCGACAGGCCCTGCTCCTATGATAATTATGTCTGTCTGGTGATGTTCTGGCATGGGAAGAGATTTACGGCTTCAAATACCGAATTGCAATCCTTTCTATAGGGTTTATATAAGCCTTCAAGGACGGCAAATATGACACCCAATAAAAAAATCGGCATTTGGCTTCTCACCGTAGCTTTGATGGTCATGATTATGACTTTGATCGGCGCAATCACCCGCCTGACCGAAAGCGGCCTTTCGATCACTGAATGGAAACCAATTACGGGTGCCATTCCGCCTATAGGTGACGCTGCTTGGACGGCAGAATTTGAAAAATACAAAGAAACCCCTGAGTTCGCCCAAAAGCATTTCTGGATGACGGTAGAGGATTTCAAACGGATTTTCTTTTGGGAATGGCTGCATCGGTTCTGGGGCCGCTTGATCGGTCTTGCCTATGCCGTTCCACTTTTGATTTTCTGGTTGAAAAAATATATTCCCCAAAACGATAAACCGAAATTGCTCGGCCTTTTGGTTCTCGGCGCATCACAAGGCGCGCTCGGCTGGTTCATGGTCAAATCTGGCCTTGTCGATCAGCCCTCTGTTTCACATTACAGACTGGCGGCGCATCTCGCCCTCGCTTTACTCTTGTACTCCTTACTATTCCTCCAAGGAATGGCCTTTATCCGCCGCGACAAAGCACCGCTTGATTTGCCAAGGGCGTCCTGCGGTTTACAATGGCACGGTATAATCTCCCTGATCTTCGTTTGCCTGACGATATTATGGGGCGCTTTTACCGCAGGCCTCGATGCCGGAATGATGTATAATACATTTCCTAAAATGGGGGCCGGATTGGTACCGCCCGATATGTGGGCGCATTATCCTAAATGGCTAAACCTGTTTGAAAATCATGCCTCCGTGCAATTCACTCATCGCTGGATCGCCATTACGACAGGCTCGGTTCTTTTAACTTATGCCGTTCATGGATTTAAATTTGATGCGAAGCATTTCGGATTTTTAGGGCTGTGGGTATTGATTCAAATTGCGCTAGGCATCGGCACGCTGATGATGTTCGGCGGCGAAAACCTGAAAGCGGCCATCCATATTGCTGCGACTCACCAATTTGGCGCCGTGATATTGTTGACGATTACGCTGCTGACACTTTACAGGATCAAGCTTTCGCGAGACAAAATATCTTTGTAGAACTTGAGATAGGCCTCGACCGTTTTCTCCTTGGTGAATTCGCCAAGATATCTCTGATAGCCGTTGCCGGATAATTTTTTTTGCAATGTTTCATTACCGGACAATATTTTCAATGTAGATTCCAGGCCTTTTATATCGTTAACCGCAAACACCAGCGCGTCTTCACCGTCATGGACATATTGGCTTGGCCCTTCAGAATTTGATGTAATAAGTGGCTTTTTGTTAGCCCAGGCTTGCACGAATACATTACCAAACGGCTCATGGCGTGACGGCACGCAAACAATGTCACTGGCAGCCATTAAGGCGGCACGATCATTGCGCCAGCCTAAAAAATGAATACGCTCCTGTATTCCAAGGCTACAGGATAGTTCCTCCAGCTCTTGCTGCAACGGGCCGACGCCCGCAATCCAGACATGAACATCGGATAAATCTTCAACTGCTTTGATAAGGATATCCAATGCTTTGTTTTCATGGAGCCGCGCCAGCGCAAGCACGATAACGGCTTTGTCCGGTGTATTTAACTCCGCCCGCGAAACAGGATCCGCGCTTTCAGCCGGCGCATAATTATTGATATGAACGATTCTTGATTGTGCGACACCTTCCCGCAATAGGTAGGATTTGATGTCGGGCGTATTAGCAATAAAGTAATCCGATGTTTTATAATATTTGAGATCATAATATCCGCCAAGCCGGGAGACTTTCAGATATTTCCCGTCTTTCGAAGCCGGTGTTTTGACCGTGCCGCGCGACATCCATGTCTGAACGATCACCGGATCAAAATCCTTGATGATCTGTTTTAACTTCCATGGCGTATAAAGATCGACTTTGCCGCCGAAAGGCAATGTATGAATTTTAATATCTGCAGCTTCGAGCCTTGGATTACGGCCCTTATTGCTGCGCGCCGCAACTTCGATTTCAAGTCCTGCCTCCTTCAAAGCGAGACATGTATCGACAAAAGCCGTTTCGGCCCCGCCTTGTTCCGCACCCGCCATGACCTGCAAAATCTTCACTTCGTCACCAACGGCTTATCAAGACCGAGCGTTTCGACGAGTAGTTTTTTTAGATCGCTTTGTGTGTCATCCATTGTACCGAGAAGCTTCCGGCATTCTTTTTTTTCGGTAATCGGGATGGACTTCATGCTTTTACTTTTAAAAGCGACAGCTTCATCGACTTTTTTAAGATAATTCTTAGTTTCCATGGGACTGGCGAAGTCCTGTAACTTGATCATGGCGTCTAAACGATTTCTCGCTTCTTTGATCAGAGGGTCAATATCTGCCTGCCATTCACCAACGCGCTTTTGCATGGAAGCTGCAAATTCAGGATTATGCTGGCTGCAGGACTTCGACGCAGCGGCAATGTTCTTATAGACGTCTTCGACAGCGCGGATTACTCCGTGGCTGTTCCGGATGGCGGCAAATTGCTTTATCTGGTTGTCGCTTAAATCGCCGAGAATTTTCTTGCTTGCGGCGTCCAGTTCCGTTAGCGGCGTATCAGACTTTTTCCCGGCAGCATGCACTGTTACCGGGAATACCATAATAGAAACGGCAAGAAGAAGCCGGATGAACATGGCCTACTCCACCAGACGGTTCCACCAGCCTTTTTTCTTCGATCCGTCTGCATTCCGCGGCTGATCCTGATTCGGCGCATCAGAGCCTGTGTCGTTCGACGGCGCTACAGCAACAGATTCCATTTGCGGTGCGGCTTCCGCTTTGCGCGAGGAAAATCTTTTCGCCTGGAATTTCGGTTTGGCTTCAGAAACAGGCTCTGGCTGGATTTGATCGGCAGGCGTTACGAAACCTTGCGGCTGCACGTCGTTGCCATTGCTTTCCGGCTTGTCACCTCGTTCACGGCCATTGCGATTGCGGCTTTTGCCACCGCGATTGCCACGACGCTTATTGCGGTCGCCTTTATCGCGGTCGTTTTTCGGTGTGTAGTCTTTGCTGTTGCCGTTATTCTGCTCGTCTACGATCTCGGCTTCTTCGTCATCGATATCATCAAACGGACTTGGGACAGCGACAGGTTTGGCGTTCGGCTGGCGGGCATGAGCGTAATCATTTTCCTCTTCGTCATCGAAACGTGCGCCTCTCGGACCGTCCGCTACTGCTGCCTTAATCGTTGCGACTTTAAAACCGTTGGGGGCCAAACTGTCATCGACATTGATCATGACCTGGAACTCATAGCGGCGTTCGATATCGGCCAGGATGTTGCGTTTGTGATTGAGCATGTAAATCGCAATCGCGTTCGGAATCGTTAATTCGACTTGCTCGCCCTTGTTTTTAAATCCTTCTTCTTCAAGCGATCGCAGCGCGAGAATACAGGCTGAATCGACCGATCGAATGGAACCGACACCTTTACAATGCGGGCATTTCTCGTATTGCGCTTCGGTGAGTGAAGGGTTCAAACGCTGACGCGATAGCTCTAAAAGACCAAAAGAGGAAATGCGTCCGACCTGAATACGCGCGCGGTCAGATGACAGCGCGTCTTTCAGGCGGCGCTCTACTTTCGAATTATTGCGGTGGTCTTCCATATCAATGAAGTCGATAACGACAAGCCCGCCCAAATCGCGCAGACGAAGTTGTCTTGCCACTTCGTCGGCAGCTTCAAGATTGGTTTTAAGCGCCGTTTCCTCAATGTGTCGTTCTTTCGTCGCTCTTCCTGAGTTGACATCGACAGATACCAGAGCCTCGGTCGGATTGATAACCAGATAGCCGCCGGAGCGAAGCGTGACTTGCGTTTCGCCAATCTCCGCAATCTGGTTCTCAACCTGATAGCGGTGGAATAAAGGAATTTTCGGATCTGTGTATTCCTGAACTTTCTTCACATGCGAAGGCATCAGCATCTTCATGAAGTTCTTGGCTTCTTTGAAACCAGCCTCGCCCTGCACCTGAATATCTTCGATGTCGTTGCCAAAAATATCGCGAACGGCGCGTTTGACGAGATTACTCTCTTCGTAAATATTGGCAGGCGCAACTGATTGCAGCGTCAGTTCGCGGATATTGTCCCAAAGGCGCATCAGATAGTCGAGGTCACGCTTGATTTCGTCTTTATCTCTCTGAACACCCGCAGTCCTCAAAATCACCGACATACCTTCCGGTACACTCAGTTCTTTCAGGATCTCACGCATGCGTTTACGCTCGGCAAAGCTTGCAATCTTACGGGATACGCCGCCACCTCGCGGGGAGTTTGGCATCAATACGCAATAACGACCCGGCAACGACAGATATGTCGTGACCGCCGCACCTTTATTGCCGCGTTCTTCTTTTTGTACCTGCACCAGCATGATCTGGCCGCGCTTGATAACTTCCTGAATTTTGTAATTCTTACGCAAATTGAAACGGAAAGGTTGATCACCTTCGACGCCATCGCCTCCGACCAGCTCTACGCGCTTGTTTCGGAAATTATGACGTCCACCTTTTTGACCGCGGCGACCATTGCGTTCGCCGCGACCGACACGCTCGGCACGTTCAGGGCGTTCGTTACGCTCTTCGTTGTTCCGGTCTCCACGATCGCGGCCACGGCCACGGAAGCGTCCGCGACCTCTGCGGCGGCGGCCTGACCGGTTATTCTTTTCTTCTTCGATTACTTCTTCGTTCTCGGCGCGGAATGCAACCCAAACGACTGTATGCTCATTTCCTTCTTCATCGGCCTGCGCGTCGGCGCGAATACGGATGATCGCTTCGTTTTGCTCAACTAGGGATTTGACAATTGAGCCCGTCTCGGCGTCGAATTTAAAAGCTTCACCCTCTTCGGACGTTTCATATTCTTGTGTTTCAGAATTGAAGCCTGTAACGGGACGGTAAATCCATTCGCGCAAGATCTTTATCGGCTCTTCAACTTCCTCATGGGAATTTTCTGTTTCTTCAGAGGCTTCATCATCTAAAGAATGGCTTTCTTCCGCACTTTTTTCTTCCGCGTCAGCTTCTTCCTGCGTCTCCTGCTCGGAAGGATTTTCTACAGTCACGTCCTGAGCCTGGGCATCTTCGTAAAGCTGCTCGTCTCCGCCGACTTCCTCGACGATTTCTTCTTCACTATCTTCGGAAGCTTCTTCGCTATTTTGATCAATATTATCTTCAGATACAGTTTCACCGCGCTCCATCGCCGCCAATGCCGCTTCTTCTTCGGCGATCATGCGCTCTTCTTCAGCCGCCATTTGCTCCAGCATCGCTTTTTGCTCGGCCAGCAAAGCTTCGCGGTCTGCGACAGGGATGCGGAAATAATCCGGGTGGATTTCAGAGAAAGGTAAAAATCCGTGCCGGTTACCGCCGAAATTGACGAAAGCCGCCTGCAAACTAGGCTCTACGCGAGTCACTTTAGCCAAAAAGATACTTCCCTTTAACTGCTTGCGAACTTTGCTTTCATAATCGAATTCAATCAGGCGATTGCCATCGACTACAGCGACCCGTGTCTCTTCTGCATGGGTCGCGTCGATCAACATACGTTTAGTCATGTTTAAACTCCATATAATGCGAACGCGCTGCCAGGTCGCTCTCATCCCTGTCTGCGACTGTAAAAAGAGGGATGGGAAGACGGCGCGGAGGGTCCGCTTGTCAAAATAATATATAAATATGGAGTCCTGATGATGGCGAAAATGTCTGAAAATATTCAGCTCTAACGCCAGCCGTCACCGCTTTAAACAGATAAATTTCACCTGTAAAACGGCCAGGGAAAGTCAAACGATCCTCGAACAATATCAGGACTTCCCAATTGAAACGCTACGGCTAGCGAAACCTTTCCTTAATCGAAATACTAAAACCGTAACAGTCGCAAAAAGAAGATATAGACTCTTTAAAGAACCGACAATGAAAAAATTTGGCCAATATGACAATGACATATTGGGTAATATTTGTGATTTTTTCCGTTTTTATTGTATGATTTCGATCTCTTCTGATCTATTCCTCAAGAAGTCCATGCGTTTTTTTCTTATTTTGATCCCATATCTTATTTTCTCTCTTCCCGCCTTCGCCCTTGATGTGAAGGGGGTACGTTTCGGCACCCATAGCGATAAGCAGAGAATTGTCATAGAATTGTCAAAATCTGCAAAATTTAAAGCTTATGTATTGGAAAATCCTTCCCGCATTATTGTCGATTTGCCGGATTTTAAGTGGAAAGCAGGTACCATTCAAAAACCGCTTACAAGTGCCATTTCCGATATTCGCCATGGAAATGTCGGTAAAAATCAGTCTCGCATCGTTCTTCAGGGAAATTCGAAACTTTCGATACTTTCGTCATTCATCTTACCCGAGGATGCTAAACAACCGAACCGCATCGTAATTGATTTCGCGCCTTCGGTTTCGCCAGCCCCGATTGCCTCAACCGATAAAAATACACGTCCTCATTCACCCGGTACCATTCAAAATCTGGCTGCCAAATTCCCCCCTCCCGTCACGCCGCCTAAACCTGAAAAAGCTAAAGCTGTCGCCGCGCACGAAGCGATTGAGGCAAGCAAGGATTTGCGCAATGAAGCTTTTGCCTATCGCGATATTGATGATATGGAAAGAAAGCAGCCTAAATATAGCCAAAAACCTCTGGTCATTATTGATCCGGGCCATGGAGGCCAGGATCCAGGCGCCCGCGCCGCTAATGGATCTTACGAAAAAACTATCGTTCTCGCCGTTGCTATGGAATTAAAAAAACAGCTCTTAGACAGTGGTCAGTACCGCGTTCAGATGACGCGCGATACCGATGTCTTTATTCCCTTGAAAGAGCGGGTGAAATTCGCCAGACGAAACGGAGGGGATCTGTTTATCTCGCTCCATGCGGATTCTATGTCAAATTCGACCGTCTCCGGTGCTTCTGTTTACACCCTCTCAGATACAGCCTCGGATAAAGAAGCGGAGAAATTGGCTGAAAGAGAAAATAAATCGGACGCTATTGCGGGCGTCAATCTCGCAGGACAAGACAATGACGTTGCCAATATTCTAATAGATCTGGCCAGTCGCGATACAATGAACCAATCACGTTATTTGGCTAATACCGTTGTTACCACCATGCCCGGCAAGGGTGTCGAGATGCTGGCAAGAAAACCTCATCGCTCAGCAGGTTTTGCTGTTTTAAAAGCAATGGACATCCCCTCCATTCTCGTCGAAATGGGGTATCTGACGAATATGAGCGAAGCAAACAAGCTTTCTACTAAGGAATACAGGACACAGATTGCCCGCGGTTTAAAAGCGAGTATCGACGCTTATTTTACAAAAGTCGCCAAGCTTGGTACGCCTTAAATATTTGCGATAATTTGCAATTTATTTACCGTAGTGCAAAAAAGTTCCGAAAATTATTTTAACCAAAGTAAAAAATCTTTTAGTTACAGTCTTGAAGACTAATTTTACTAGTGTATAAACATTACAGGTTTTGCTCTCTTCGAAGAGTAATTTCTTTAATTACATTAACCATCAACCTCTATGAGGATCTTTACCATGAAAAAACTGATCGCTTCTTTAGCTCTCGTAGCTTCTGTTGCTGCTCTTGCTGCTTGTGATTCTTCAGGCGAAGGCTACGTCGATACACAACCTCCATACTCTACAGAGCGTACAGCTGGTGCAACACAAGCTGCTGCCCCTGTTCAATCTGCTGAGCCAGTATTCGAAAGAAAAGTTACGAAGTAATTTCTTCGAAATATCGAATTTAAAAGGCTGTCCTGAGTTCAGGCAGCCTTTTTTTATATCAAGAATCAATCGAAGGATTTTATGCCGAAAATCGGGATTTCCGAGAACCGCACCGCAGAATACTTAATGTATTTGAGGAGCGGAAGCAGAGGGAAGCGCGATTTGCAGGCCAAAAAACGAGATTGCGGCTTTTATGCAACAGATCGGAACTTTTTCCTGATAACTGTGGCAAATCTGCATATAGGCTCTTGAATAACAAGAGCTTACCCAGTAGCACTGAAAACATAATTCTTTGCAACCTTCGAAGAGAGTTCAAGGAAATATAAAAAACTTTAAGGAGACACACTATGAAGAAACTCGCATTGGCTGTATGCCTGCTCGCTTCTGTTGCTGCGCTTTCTGCTTGCGAAACTGCAAACAGCAGCGAAACAACAACACACGGCAGCACAGTAATGGAAAAATCGGTTACAAAGTAATCCTTTTTCCTCTGCTAAAATTTAAAGACCGCTCCTCAATCCGAGAAGCGGTCTTTTTATTTTTATATCTACAAGATGACCGATTAAAATGCCGGTCAATTATTCCGGTAAAAAGGTTTTGGTTGCACCGCTTTTTCAGCTGAAGCTTCTTTAACCATAGAAGATTTTACCGCTGCCTTTTTAACGGGTGCGGATACTTTTTGAGAAGCCGTTTCTTTTTGCGCTTTAATGTTGTCATCAGGGTTATTACTACGGCCATCGGGATTCAAGGCAGCGGTTTGACCACGCTCTGCGATAGCAACAGGATAACCCTTGCGCTCCTTCACGACTTTGCGGATTGCCGCCCAGTCCAGCTTTTCAACGCCCGGCCCCGCTTTTTTCATGATGTAAGACAAGTCGCGTTCAGATAATTCGTAATCCGGCACGGCGCCTTCTTTTTCCATCATCGTAGCTTGTGCTTGCGTAGGATGAACTTCGAGGTAAAATTTATCGCCAATCCATGCTGCTTTGATAGGTTGATCTACGACCGTAATTTTTGTGCCGACCGGCATGTCGTCATATACCTTGCCGATATCTTCAGGGAACATACGGATACAGCCTGAACTCACGCGACGGCCGATCCCGTAAGGTTTATTAGTACCATGAATCGCAATCTGCGGAAAACCAAGATAGAGCGCATGCGTTCCCATTGGATTATCAGGCCCCGGCGGAACGGTTACAGGCAATGTCGGGTCTTCGCTGCGCATGCGCGCGGTTGGCGTCCATGTAGGACCGGCCTTCTTACGCGTAACCGTCGTCGTGCCGACAGGCGTCAGAAGACCGTCACGGCCAATACCGATAGGATAAGTCAATGGCGGCGCATTTGGGACTTTATAGTGGTACATGCGCATCTCCGCCAGGTTTATGACGACGCTTTCACGCGGCGCGTCAGGCAGCAGATGCATGGTCGGCACAACAACTTTTGCGCCATCCCCAGGTATCCACGGATCGAGATGGGGGTTAGCGGCGCGCATTTCCACGAAACCAACATCGTAGTCGCGGCCAATATGAACCAGCGTGTCCTCGTATTTCGCGCTGACGGTTTTAATCTCGCCAATGTAATTTTGATTATACGCAGCCTGAGCATTCGCCGACAAAGCGAGTGTCATGGCGGTAGCAAGAAACAGTGCAAGTTTCGGTGTTTTCATTTTTTTCATCCAATGGAAAAAGCAGCCATTCCGAAACGGGGCGTGTCCCGGAGTTAAGTCACCTGACTTTTCTCCTATAACGCCCCGCATTGTCAATGGTTTTCCTAATAATTATAGGCTTTTCTGAAGCGTTGCCGCAACCTTCTCCATAAATGCCTTGGTATTGAGATAAGGCTGATCCTTGCCGATTAAAAGGGCCAAGTCCTTAGTCATGTATCCGGCCTCGACCGTCGCTACACAGGCTTTTTCCAGTTTATCAGCAAATTCAACAACTTCCGGTGTGTCATCGAACTGTCCGCGGTACTTCAAGCCTTGCGTCCAGGCAAAAATGGATGCGATTGGGTTAGTCGAAGTATCGTGGCCCTTTTGATATTCGCGGTAGTGACGGGTTACCGTTCCGTGTGCCGCTTCGGCCTCGACGATCTGGCCGTCTGGCGTCAGAAGGACAGATGTCATCAACCCGAGCGAACCAAAACCTTGCGCGACGATATCGGACTGAACATCCCCGTCATAATTTTTACAGGCCCACACCATGCCGCCATTCGATTTGATGGCAAAAGCGACCATATCGTCAATCAGGCGGTGCTCATACCAAAGCTTGTTTTTCTCAAACTCGGCTTTGAACTCTTCGTATACCTTGGCAAAAATCTCGATGAACTTACCGTCATAGGCTTTCAAAATCGTATTCTTGGTCGACATATAAAGCGGGCAGTTTCTTGCCAGTGCATAATTAAAACAGGATCGTGCAAAACCCTCGATAGATTCATCGACGTTATACATGCCGAGGGCAACGCCAGGGCCTTTGAAGTCGTAAACTTCATGTGTTTCAGGCTCTCCGCCTTCTGGCGTATATGTCAGAGTCAGCTTACCCGGTCCCGGAATTTTTAAATCGGTCGCCTTGTATTGATCGCCGAAAGCATGACGTCCGACGATGATGGGCGCTGTCCAGCCCGGTACGTATTTGGGAATATTTTTACAGATAATCGGCTCACGAAATACCGTGCCGTCCAGAATATTGCGGATTGTGCCGTTTGGCGATTTCCACATTTTCTTCAATGAGAATTCTTTCACTCGCGCTTCATCAGGCGTGATCGTCGCGCATTTAACCCCGACGCGGTGCTGCTTGATCGCATTCGCTGCTTCAACAGTCACCTTATCTTCTGTGGCATCGCGGTTTTGTACGGATAAATCGAAATATTTCAGATCAACATCCAGATAGGGGGTAATAAAATAGTCTTTAATCCACGCCCAGATAATGCGGGTCATTTCATCGCCGTCGATTTCGACGATCGGATTTTTCACTTTGATTTTGGACATTCTGCTTTCTCCGGATTCAAAAATACAAAGTTACAATAGCGCGTGAACGTTAGAACGGAAAGGCTTTAGCCTAATTTTCTGGCAGGCACTTCAGGCTGCGTAGCTTTATCGAGGATATGATTTCGGCACATCAAGGCAACATCGGAAAAATTCACCACTGTCATATACGGCAGGGCAATAGGGGTAACACCATATTCGAAATAGCCGTTCTCAGTCCGGTGCTTTGTGATTAAGATATATTCTTTACGGCTGGTTATATCTACAAAACGTGCGACTGGATATCTTGGGCAACCTGTAAAGGCCAGACCAACATTCAGGCCCTGGCTGTTATATTCTTCGGCAATATTCTTCAGAATAGCCTTTTCATTCGGTGTAAAATCATTCTTCTGAAAAAAAGCATTCCGGTTGAACTCAATGACATTACTCATACAAAAAAGTTATGGAATAAAGAGCCCTGTCGTCAAGGACTATTTCAAGTATCCCACCTTTTTATCGACCCCGCCTTCGCGTTCCATTTTAACTTTTTCAATGAACATAGCTAATTGACGGGTAAAGGACTCTAGCTTTTCCGAACGGGCGACTTCACGGCTTTCTTCGTCTCGGGCCATAAACAAAACGCGCTGCGGCCCTAAGACCTTTTTTTCAATAGTCAGAAGCGGAGTTTTCCCGGCCTGTTCACGAAAGGCCATTAAATAACGCCCGTTTATCTCACCAAAGGAAAAATCCCTGAAAAAACCTTCATAGACATTTTGGCTGTAAACCTGAAAAATAGCGTTGAATTCGTGGCGGGTATATCCATTGCCCGAAAAAGCCTGTTTTTGCTGCATAGCCTTATTTTACCATGATAATTCGCAGCCGCCAAAAACCTTTCTCTTGTTCCCAAAGCTTCCCTCCATTAAAACCTGATAAGTTCAATATTTTGAAGGAAATAGTCCATGGCTGATTTACTACGCGAAGTTGATGAGGCGGTCCGCGCCGATAACATGAAACGCCTGTGGGACGAACATAAAACCGCGATCGTTACCGGCATTACCGCCCTTATTTTGGGTACAGCCGCTTTTGCATCCTGGAATAGTTGGCAGCACAGTCAGAACCAGAAGAACACAGATGCCATCATGGCGGCAATGCAAACGGATAAAGCAGCTGAAAATCTTGCTTCCACTGCCCAGCAGCAATCAGGCACGGCAAGCGTAGTGGCTTATCTGAATGCTGCCGCGCTGGATTTGAAATCAGGTAATAGAACAAAAGCTTTAGACGCCTACACGGCCGCACAGAAAGAAAAATCCGCAGACAAAAATTTAAAAGATCTTGCCAGTTTGCAAAAGGTGAATTTAACCCTCGATTTGCAACCGGACGTGAAAGCCGAAGATCTGCTTAAGGAACTGAAACCTATAGCAGACAATAAGAAATCACCTTGGGCAGGCGAAGCATTGTTCATGGACGCTTTCTTAAAAGGCGAAAAACAAAATGATTTTTCTGGCGCCATTGCCGATCTCAAATCAATCGCAAGCCGCGACGATATTACCGAATCTATCAAGCAACGCGCAGCCGCGTTGCAATCGGTCTATGAACTGAAATTATCGGAGAAGAAATAATGAAATCCTTTGCACGAATTGCGTTGCTTTCAACCTGCATTGCCATTTCCCTTTCGGCTTGCAGTTGGTTTGAATCGGATAGTGATGAAGTTCCGTTGCCGGGTCAGCGCATTTCGGTTCTCGAATTGCAAAAAAATCTGGAACCGAAAGACAATGAGATAAAAGCCTCAGGTTTTGTTTCGCCAGAACCATGGAAAAACGAATTCTGGCCACAGGCAGGTGGCTATCCTAACCACACCATGCAAAATCTTGCATTGAACAAAGCTGCTTTGAAAAAAATATGGTCCGCCGATATCGGTGAAGGCGCGCAAGCGAGACTTCCGCTCATTGCCCAACCTGTCGTTTTTGACAAACAAGTCTTTACGCTTGATACCGAGGGCGAAGTTCGGGCTTTCGATCTTACAACCGGCAAGGAATTATGGGATCGCTCAGTGCGCCCTGAAAAAGAAGATGAAGATGTCATATCAGGGGGGCTTGCTTTTTCTTCGGGAAAATTATTCGTAACTAGCGGTTATAATGAACTTCTTGCTCTTAACCCTGCAGACGGGAAAACGATCTGGAAGCAGAAAATGTCATCCCCCTCCCGCGCCGCTCCATCCATTTTGAACGACCGTGTTTTCGTGGTAACGCTTGAAAATAAAATTATCGCCTTCGACGCTAATGACGGAAAGCAGATTTGGGACTATCAGGCTTTAAGCGAAGTTGCAGGCATTGTCGGTGCGGCAAGCCCTGCTGTGAACAATGATCTCGTTGTGCCTGCATTTTCATCCGGTGAAATTATAGCTTTGAGGGTTGGTAACGGCTCCGTTGCCTGGATGGACGATCTTTCGCCGACCACCCGCGTGGGCGGTCTGGCTGCATTACCGGACATTCAGGGTTTACCTGTTATCGATAAAGATATGGCCTTTGCCATCAGCTTTGGTGGTAAAATAGTAGCCATCGACCTGAATTCAGGTCAGCGTGTTTGGGAAAAAGAAATGTCCGGAACGGAAACGCCTTGGGTCGTTGGCAATATGGTCTTTGTTTTAAGCGCCAATAGCGAGCTGGTTGCCATGACACGCGACAGCGGGGCCGTTGCCTGGGTTCGCCCACTTTCGGGCTATGTTGAAAAAGATGCCAGCCGCCTCGGTCTTTTATGGAACGGCCCTGTTCTGGCCGGTGGCCGTTTGATACTAACCGGACCGGAAGGCAATCTTTTAGAGATTGATCCCAACACCGGCAATGTTATTCGACGCATGAAACTCGACGATACTGTTGCCGTGCCGCCAGTCGTGGCGAGCGGGATGCTTCTTCTACTTACTCAGGAAGGAACGCTATACGCGTACCAATAAATTATGCTGACCGTTGCTATTGTCGGACGCCCGAATGTTGGGAAATCCACACTTTTTAATCGCTTAACCAAAAAGCAACTCGCGATCATCGACGATACGCCAGGCGTAACGCGCGACTGGCGCGAAGCCGAAGGCTCGATCCTTGATCGCAAGATCCGCGTGATCGATACCGCAGGATTGGAAGAAAAATTCGACGATTCCATACAAGGGCGCATGCGTCGCCAGACCGAACAAGCGCTCGGTATGGCCGATGTCGTTTTGTTCATGATTGATGGCCGGGCCGGCGTTACTATGCTAGACGAACATTTTGGGCAGTGGCTGCGCGGGCAGAATAAACCTGTTATCTTGCTTGCCAACAAAAGCGATAATGATGAGATCGGTGATGAAGCTCGAAATGATGCTTATTCTCTCGGCTTTGGAGATCCCATTCCTTTTTCCGTTATCCATGCAATTGGCGTTGATGAATTATATGTCGCCCTGACGCCTTACTTTCAGGAAGAAGAAACCGAAGAACAGAAATTCGCCAATCATTCCCTGCACTGGCGCGATGATACTTTAGACGATCTTGAAGGCAATGAAGAATTCGATCTTGATGAAATTATTGAGAAAGAAGACGACCAGAAACCGATCAGAATAGCCATTGTCGGACGGCCGAACGCTGGCAAATCGACTTTAATGAATGCGCTTCTCGAAGAAGACCGCGTCATTACCGGACCGGAAGCAGGTTTAACCCGCGATGCTATCGCCGCCGACTGGTCATGGGGAGGGCGAAAATTTCGTCTGGTCGACACGGCTGGTCTTCGCAAGAAAGCCCGCGTCAATAACAAGATCGAAGAAATGGCGGTTGCCGATACGATGCGCGCCATTCGCTTGTCCCAGATCGTTATCGTTATGATCGATGCGCAGAAAATGTTTGAGAAACAGGATTTGCAAATTGCCGCCCATGTCATCGACGAAGGCCGCTCGCTTGTGATCGGCGTTAATAAATGGGATTTGATAGAGAACAAGCCGGAAGTTCTTGATGAACTCAAATATCAGCTTGAGACTTCCCTAGCACAAGTGCGTGAGATTCCGTTTGTGCCTATGTCGGCGTTGCGCGAGACAGGCCTCGACAATCTGATGACCGCCGCCGTTAAATCCTACGATATCTGGAATAAGCGCGTGAATACCGGAAAACTCAATCGCTGGCTCGACGGCAAAGTCTCAGCCTATCCGCCGCCGCTTGTTTCAGGCCGCCCGAACAAAATGCGCTATATGGCCCAGATCAATATCCGCCCGCCGACATTCGCCCTCTGGATGTACCGCCCGGACGAATTGCCGGATACGTATAAACGTTATCTGATGAATGGCTTGCGTGAAGATTTCGGCCTGAAAGGCGTGCCTATTCGTTTATTAACGCGCCAAAGCCGGTCGAAGTTTGAGAAGAAGTAAAGAAGAGTTTATCAAACATCATCCGGTGTAAAAATCCGGCCCTGATCCTGACATTCTTCCGATGCCAGATGCACGAATAGAGGCACCAGATCTTCCGGCTGTTTCAAATCCGCGCCATGATACCCGCCGGGAAATGCGCCTTTTAGCATCGCTGTATCGACCGCGCCGGGACGCACGATATTTACGCGCAAATTCGATTGCTCACTCTCGGCCGCATAGGTTCGCGCCAGATGGATGACCGCCGCCTTGCTCATCCCGTATGATCCATAATAGGGCACGGCATCGATGCCCAAACCGGAGCCGACAAAAATCGCCCTTCCGGCTTTTGCATTCTTCAGCAAAGGATCAAGCGTCCTGATCAATTGAACATTCGCGAGCACATTCGTCGTGAAAGCGTCTTTCCAGTCTTTGACCGGCGAATGCGCTACAGGCGTCAGCTTGCCCAAAATTCCGGCATTGGCAACCAATATATCGAGACGCCCAAATTTCTGATCTATCAAAGGGCCTAAGGCTTCGAGTTGATCGATCTCCGTTAAATCAAACGGTATCAATGTCGCCGTTCCGCCAAATGCTTTTATGCGATCATCAATTTTTTCAAGATTGCGCTGTCCGCGTGCAAGCAGGATAACATGCGCGCCCTCGCGGGCATATTCTTCCGCCACTACCGCGCCAATACCACGTGATGCGCCGGTGATAAGAGCTACTTTTCCTTCAAGCTTTCTAGTCATCCGCGCCGCCGACTTTATTCAGCCGCGTATCCAGTTTTTCGCCTGAACAGTTAAAAGCAAGCTGGTCGGTAAGCTTCACAGCGTAATCGCCGGTGAAACAGGCATCGCAATAACCCGGATCATTGGCGATCCGCCCCGGCTTGCCCATCGCCCTGTAAAGCCCGTCAATAGAAATATAAGCAAGGGAATCGACGCCGATATATTTGGCGATTTCTTCAACGCTATGTGTATGCGCCAGTAATTCCTCGGAAGAAGGCGTATCGATCCCATAGAAACAGCTATATTTAGATGGTGGCGAGGAAATCCGCATATGGACTTCAGACGCACCCGCAGCCCTCATCATTTCGACAATCTTGCGGCTGGTTGTCCCGCGTACGATTGAATCATCGACCAGCACGATGCGCTTGCCCTGTACTAAAGAGCGGTTCGCATTATGCTTCATCTTGACGCCCAGATGGCGGATGCGTTGTGTCGGTTCGATAAACGTGCGCCCGACGTAATGATTGCGAATAATACCAAGATCGAAAGGAATGCCCGCAGCCTCCGCATATCCAATCGCAGCAGGCACGCCTGAATCTGGCACCGGCACGACGAGGTCGACATCGCAGGGATTTTCCTGGGCTAATGTCGCACCGATTTTCTTGCGCGTTTCATACACCGACTTTCCGCCCATATCAGAATCTGGACGGGCAAAGTAAATATATTCAAAAATACACAAGCGCGATTGCGCCGTTTCAAGCGGGCGTAGAGATTGAATCCCGTCTTTGGTAATAACCACCATTTCACCCGGTTCAATATCGCGCACATATTCTGCACCGATAATATCAAAGGCACAGGTTTCAGAAGCAAGGATATAAGCATCCCCCAGCTTACCGAGAGACAAGGGACGAAAACCATGAGAATCGCGTACGCCGATCAATTGATCTTTTGAAAACGCGAGCAACGAATATGCACCTTCGATACGCTGAACCGCCTCAATAAAACGATCAACGACTGTTTCCTTTTTCGACAGAGCGACAAGATGAATAATAACTTCAGTATCGGTCGACGATTGAAACAAGCTGCCACGCCGAACAAGTTCTTCCCTGATCGTCAGCGCATTGGTCAGATTACCATTATGCGCGATGGCAAAGCCGCCAAAAGCGAGATCCCCATAAAGCGGCTGGACGTTGCGAAGCCCTGCTCCACCAGTTGTTGCATAGCGGTTATGACCGATTGCAGCAGAGCCTTTTAATTTAGCGATCGTGGCTGAGTCGCTAAAAATTTCGTCAACCAGACCGACATCCCTGTGCGCTAAAAAATGCTTTCCATCGTAACTTACAATACCGGAAGCCTCCTGCCCCCGATGCTGCAGGGCATGCAAGCCTAAAGCCGTTAAAGTCGAGGCGTCCTCATGACCGAAGATCCCGAAGATGCCGCATTCTTCTTTTAGCTTATCGTCATCGAACGGAATGGTGGTCATATCATTCATTAGGCGGCGACCTTTCTGGCAGCACAGGATCCGTATCGGATTGAGTCTCTATCAGCTGATTTAAACTTTTGCGTTCTTCGTCACTATAAGCCGGGAGCTTATCCGCTTCTTTTTTCAATTCTTCGACCTGATCTTGAGCGCGTTGCGCGGCATTTCCGCCGATTGCCTGAATTTCTTTCAGCTTGTCTCTTGCGGCACTTCCTGTCGCTTCGCTGGTTTCATTGTTGGGCATAAAATCATGCAGCCAGTCTGAAACCGCTTCGATATAGACAAGAGTTTTCGACTTACCCAGAATTTCTTTTTTATTTTCATCGGGTATTAGACTGCCGAGCACCATGTAAATGATACCCAAGAATAAAAGGGCACGAGCGATACCAAAAACCACGCCCAGAGTACGGTCAACAGGCCCAAGCCCAATAGCGCGAATCGAAGCCGACATGAAGTAGCTTATAAGTTGCAGAATCAGAAATACAGCAATGAAAATTCCGGCATAAGCGCATATTTGCGCAGTAATATCATAAGAAATCAGACCAAAAATCTGCCCCTCTTCCTCTCCGAACCAGCCACGTATCACCGGCGCAACCTTGCTGCCGAATAGATAGGCCGCCATTGCGCCACCGATCACGCCGAAAATGGTCAGAACTTCGCGTACGAAACCGCGAAAAAAGGATATGCCCGCCGAAACGAGGACGATCAGGACAATGCCGATATCTATTATAGAAGAAATGCTCATGAATAGGCCCATTCATAAGGAAAAGACAGCTTATTTGCAAGCATCGAAGCCTTAACCGGCGGCTTTTTTCAAAGGCACTACACCGCCTTCTCGCATCATACGGACAAGATCGTCGAGATCGCCGATTTCATGCATTTTTAGCCCTTCCGGGGCAGATACGCGTTTATCTTTTTTATGTCGCTCCGCACAGCATGCTTCTGTAAATCCAAGCTTGGCCGCTTCCTTCATGCGCAAATCCTGCTGCGCGACAGGTCGGACTTCTCCAGACAGGCCGATTTCACCAAAAAATACCGTTTGCGGCGTCACCGGTGAATTTTGCAACGAAGAAATCAAGGCCGCAGCAACGGCTAGATCGGCCGCAGGCTCGGTGATTTTAATGCCACCTGCCATATTGAGGTAAATTTCAGAACCGGAAAAAACCAGTCCGCAACGCGCTTCCAGAACGGCGATCACCATGGCAAGGCGATTAGAATCCCAGCCGACGACCGCACGACGCGGGGTGCCGTACGGCGCCGGTGCGACCAGAGCCTGAACCTCGACAAGGATTGGCCGCGTGCCCTCAAGCCCGGCAAATACAGCGCTCCCTGTTACATGCTGCTGCCGTTGCGACAAAAATAAGGCGGAGGGATTTGGTACTTCTGATAAACCGCTATCTGCCATCTCGAAAACGCCAATTTCGTCGGTGGGACCAAAACGGTTTTTAACAGTACGTAAAATCCTGAAATGATGCCCCCGATCTCCTTCGAAATAAAGCACGGTATCGACCATGTGCTCTAATACACGCGGACCCGCAATCTGGCCATCTTTGGTTACATGGCCGACAAAAAATACAGACGTGCTTGTTTTCTTGGCGATACGGATAAGCTCTTGAGCAGCTGTGCGTACTTGACTGACCGTGCCCGGTGCGCTTTCGACAGTATCGACATACATGGTCTGTATAGAATCTATGATAAGGACATCTGCGCCTTGTTCTTCCAATGTCGCGGCAATCTCACGGACATTGGTGGCAGATGCTAACGCCACGGGCGCATTCGACAATCCCAGCCGTTGCGCGCGCAATCTCACCTGATCGACCGCCTCTTCACCAGAAATATAAACGCATTTCAACCCCTTGGTTGCGAGAGCACAGACGGCCTGTAATAATAAAGTTGATTTCCCGATCCCCGGATCGCCGCCAATAAGGACCGCCGAGCCCGGCACGATGCCGCCGCCAACGACACGGTCAAATTCTCCCATGCCGGTTTGAGCACGATTGATTTTCTTTTCGTCCTGCACATGCAGATCGGTCAATTCCAGCGTGCGCGATTTTTTTGTAGAACCAAGGCTCTTCGGCGGTCCCGCCTCAACAGTTTCCGCCGTGATAGAATTCCATTCCCCACAAGCCTCGCACTTGCCTGCCCAGCGCGAGGTAACACTTCCACAATTCTGACAAACATAAGCGGTTTTTGACTTGGCCATGGCAAAAAGCATAGCCGATTCTGAATTTAAATCAAGAACATTTAGTGAACAAATTAAATTCCTTGTGTCAATACCCCAGGATAGGACGCAAATACATTCTGACGTTCATTGAATGTAACCCGCTCAACCACAATCGAAAGATGAGGATAAGAATTTCTGATAATTTCGATTCCCGGTTTGGCATCCTTCATGTCGATTTTGACCATATCGCAGACTGAAGCCAGACATTTAAGGCGTTCTTCTCCCGTTTCAAAATCGTGATCGTCGATAATCAAAACATAACCATCATCGCCAATAAGCCGTGATGAGATTTTTTCCAGGCAGCGAACTTGTTCTCTTACAGGGATATGCGGTTCAACAATCTCGAACAGTATATCGCTTTTCTTCAATTCAGCAGAACTGATAACATCGTCGATCATACTTAGAAATTCGTTGTCGCATAAGGTAGCCAGATGGACGTTCACAGCAACCGGCAATCGCTTCTTTTCTGCTGCCGCTTTGATTGCAAGAGGCACCAGAAATTTATCGGCTTTCACCTGCAACTCGGCATTCATGTCGCGCAAGCGATCAAAATAAATACTATTTGCAAGCGATGAGCCATCTGCGTTTTTTAATATCGCCAAAGCTTCATAAGCCGTGATTTTGTTTTCGTCTATATCGCGATATTGCTGAAACATAAAACCAGGCAGGTGAGCGTGTTCCCAGATTTCCATCTGATCTTGTCCTTCGCGGTTGAATGATCGAATTTGCTGAAGCATTTATCCTTGCAGATCCACTACATAGTATCTGGGATAAATCTGTCAAAGAAAAAAACTACAAATGCTCTTTTTGCAAAGCCCATTTGATTTGCGTAGTTTCGCATTTAATGCAAGCACTCAGAACCAATTGGCGGGTTTTAAGCGGTTTCGCGCCTGATCCTAAATAAATACTATTTTCGAGACTTAGGCGTGCCCCGACACAAGTAAATCTCCATCCGGCCCCTGAAGGCAGCCGCAAAATAATTTCTTCTCCATCATTGATAACAGTGGCTAATACGCGCGGATGCAAATGAAACCTTACAATTGCGGGCATTGCGTGGGTCGGAATAATTTCCGCGACAAGAGTATCTTCTCCACGCAAATCGAGACCTTGATCGCCGAGATAGATACGACGCCTATGAGAAATGCCATTAACGGAAACATACGCGCTGTGCGTTGCGTCCAATAAGCAATGCTCCCGACTTTCCGATCTGTCGACTTTGATCTTACTATGACGGCGGGCGATATGCCCATCGGATTTAAAATCATGAGCCGGACGGTTATCAAGGGTAAGAGCCGTGTGAGCCGCTGTATGGCGAAGGACTTGTTGCCATTCTATTGCGGATGGATGCCCGCCGCAGTTAACAAAAATTCTTTCCTTACCGTAAGCGAACTCAAAAGAAAGCGGTGATGAATGCATCGTGATATCACAAGGAGAGTCCGCAATGCTGGCCGTATCCAACATCAAAAGAGAACGCCCGAGTTGTACACGCTCAAACCCTGCTTCCGGCAGAGATTTCATAGCTTTTCCTGAAATCGCGCTCTGCGTCTGAATTGCATCCATCAAGGTGATGTCACCTTCCTGGCCACCGTGAAATAGCGCTAGTTTTTTATCCGCATAACGGAAAAAACGAAGAGCCTGTCCTGCACGGTCAATCGCATGTTGAATAATTTCAGGTACCGGCAAACTGGCGCGGTTCAATCCACAGCGCAGATCGAGAAGGATTTGTAACGTATCGGCCAACGCTTTAGGTGAACGCGACGCGTGTGATCCGTCGCTCAAAATTTGCTGGGGGATTTCTGTAAGAATAATTTCGAAAGCCTGCAATATCCAGCTCTCCCTGCCTGGAAAAGAAAATCCTGCGAAGGCAAGCCCTTTGGCGGCTTTTAAAATAGCTAATCCTTTTGAGTTGCCAGGAAGACTTCTGGATAAATGCTTGGCCTGTTTGGTAAGCGAAGCGTAATACCGAGTCTGAAAGTCCTGATCTGCGCTGCCGCAAAAGAAATCATAAAATGATAGCCAATAGGAAATACGTTCCCCGATTATATCGGCTCGCCATATATCTGCATCCCAGCGGTCATAATCGCCTATCCAACTATCAACCATCTGACGGGCAAGTTTTCTTGCCTGATCACCTCCCGCAGCCCTTAAGTCACGCAAGAAAGAGAACTCATGGCATTTCAGCCTGAGATGCGGATGATCTTCGGCTTCGAACCAGAAATCACCCGAGAAAGTAATTGTCGATCCCTCGCATTTGTAAAGGCCTCGGCACAGCGCACGGCCTAAATCCGCATCACCCGGCCATGGGTCGATCATTTTAACTGCAATCGCGGATGGAGCTTCTCCAGAGGATAGCAACCAATGATAAAATTTGGAAGAATGCGCCGCAGTCGATGTAGCACGTTTTAAATCGTGAATTAGAGCGATCGGCTTTTCGGCTATTCCGATCATTAACCTTCGCCCCGTATCGCTTTGATTGCAGACTCATATTGCGCAGGGCCGCCTTTAAAAACGGCAGTTCCGGCGACCAAGACATCCGCACCAGCCCTTATAACCTGTTTCGCCGTTTCAGGCGTTACTCCGCCATCGACCTCTAAATCTATCGGGCGATTTTGACTTTCAATCATTTTTTTTGCATTGGAAATTTTATCGAGAAGAGAAATAAAACTCTGCCCGCCAAAACCCGGATTGACCGTCATGATTAAAATCAAATCGACCAGATCAATTACATGCTTTATCGCATCCAATGGAGTGGCCGGATTCAATGAAACTCCCGCACGCTTGCCTAGGCTGCGAATGATCTGCAACGACCTGTGCAGATGAGTCGTTCCCTCGGCATGAACGGTGATAATATCCGCACCCGCATCGGCGTAATCTTTTAAATATTGATCGACCGGAGAGATCATCAGATGCACATCAAAAATCTTTTCTGTGTGCGGACGAATACATTTAATGACAGGAGGTCCAAATGTAAGATTTGGTACAAAATGACCGTCCATGACATCTATATGGATATAATCAGCCCCGGCAGCATCGATCGCTCGGACCTCTTCTCCCAATTTGGAAAAATCGGACGATAGAATCGATGGCGCGATCCGGATGTTGGTCATATTACAATAATCTAATAATTTGGGGGCGAATCGGAGGAAAACTCAGTTATCTATTTATAATATAAGGCGAATCGGCATGTCGAGAGTTTTTTATGAAATATTGATTGCCATAAATGATGACGGTATGTAAGTAACCTTCATGACAAAAGAAGCTTATTTTGAAAATTTAAAATCCCGATTATTCGATTACATGACCAGCCATGGCGTATTTGAACCCCAAGCGGGATACTTCCTTTGTCTCCTAGCACAAAGTAGCGATGTTAAAAATCGCCTAAATAGCAATGGCATCTATGCAGAGAAACTAGCCTTGTCGATGAATGTAACCATGGTGATGACAAATAATTCACTTGGCACTTCTGCCGCAAGAATGAAAGGTGAAGCGTACTTTCCCGCCAATCTAACGCAAAAATCTGGTTCGTTATCAAAACTTTTTAATGATAAAAATATCGCAGTTCCGCTGGACATTGAGGCTCTGCATCGCGCTTATAATGAATTCATGGAAAGCGATGCATCGAAACCGGTCCGGGCTTTAATAGAGCGAATACTTTCCGATATGGATGACGAAGGTACCGAAATTATCGACGTGAATTTACTGCAAAGCATTTTAGAATATGACGATCTGCCTTACAGTGCCGCCAATATTCTAAAGCTATATGGGGTCGACAAGGATAGTATATCGGCAGATTATAACGGTCATACCGTATACATCGCAATACCGCGAGTGCATTAAATTAATTAATTCTCAAACGGCTGATAAAAAATCCGTCCATTCCACCAAGATTAGATAAATGTGACGGGAAAATCCTGACATCGCCATATTGTGTCAAAATATCGCCATAGCCTCCAATTTCATTTGGCTGAATCGGCAATCTTTGCGCCCTGCCTGATTGGACTACTCTATCAATCTGGTATTCACCCTCTTCTTTTTGTAAACTGCATGTACAGTAAACGAGAATTCCACCGGGATTCATCATGGAAAGAGCGTTATCCAAAAGGCGAGCCTGCAGATCGGCAAGCGTCGCAATATCGTTGTAATTTTTTAGCCACGGTACATCAGGATTTCGGCGGATTGTCCCGGTCGCCGTACATGGTGCATCCAGTAATATATAATCCGCAGCTTCCCTTGGACGCCAGACGGAAGCATCTGCGATTTCTGTACGCACATTATCTGCAAGTTGCAGCCGCTTCATATTTTCGGCCAGCCTTGTTACACGCTTGGCGCTTCGATCGACTGCAACAACTTTCGCACCTTGCGCCGCCAGTTGCGATGTTTTGCCGCCCGGCGCGGCGCAGAGATCGTAAACGGTCTTGTCTTTAATCGGCCCGAAAAGCTTTGCAGGCAAAGCCGCAGACGCATCCTGCACCCACCACATGCCTTCTTCAAAACCGGGCATTTCAGTGATGGCTTTCGGGCTAACGATGCGTAGCGTGCCGGTAGGCAAGATATTGGCCTGTAATGTTTCCGCCCATTGCGCTGCTAATTCAGGACGCTTTAATGTAACATCGAGCGGCGGTTCCATCATGTTGGCCGTTGCAATATCAACAGCGCCTTTTAAGCCGAAATCATTAATCCATATTTTAAGCAGCCAGTCAGGCGTGTTGAGACGGGCAACATCCTGTCTTGTTGTCCAATCGCGTCCTTCATTGGCTATTTTACGAAGGATCGCGTTGATAAAACCCTTCATCCGGGTATGACCTTCAGCCTCTACAAGCTGAACGCTTGTATTTACCGCTGCATGGTCGGGCACATGCATAAAAATAAGCTGGGCTACGCCCATGCGCATAATGTATTCCAATACCGGCGGATTAAGGGGCTGATCAGGCCGGCTCAAGCTTCTACGAATCAAATCGTCAATCTGACCCAAACGACGAATAACCGTGGTCACAAGCATCTTAACAAATGCACGATCACGGACGTTTAATGCGTTGAAATCGGCGCTTTCGTCGATAGCCTGATCTAGATTATGTTTTTTCTGAAAAATGGTTTGCAATAACTTAAGGGCAACTTTTCGGGCCGCCAGCATTTCCGCCGGAGGAATGGGATCGTAAAGATCCGATTGGTTCAAATGTTCTGGCGATGTCATAATGTAAAAAGTGCTGCCCTAATGTTCTTAACCTTTTACCTTGCTATGGTAAAACAGGCAATAGCGTAATTAAACCCATGGGTTTTTCGATTTACTGTCAAAATTGGAACCGAAATTTTTGAGCGGATCACCGAACACATCATCATGAAGATCTTGAGTTCGCATAAATTTACCAGTGCCATCCATTTCTAAAAGCCTGCGAATTCGTTCTTCGGTTTTAGGGTGGGTTGAAAAAAGACCGTCAACACTACGCAAATGCAACGGATTAATAATAAACATATGCGCACTTGCCGGATTGGCTTCCGCTTTCATATTGTCGATCAGTTTAGCATCGTTGGAAATTGCCGCCAACGCACTCGCCAGCGATCTTGGTTTACCTGAAATCTCAGCTCCCAACTTGTCAGCCTCATATTCGCGTGCCCGGGAGATTGCCATCTGTACAATCATCGCTGCCAAAGGCGCCAATATAACTACGGCCAGCGTTGCCAGCGGATTCGACCTTTCCCGATTACCGCCGAAAAACATGCCAAATTGAGACAACATGGAAATCGCTCCGGCGAAAGTCGCGGTCATCGTCATGATCAGTGTATCACGATGCTTAATGTGAGCCAATTCATGCGCAATAACGCCCTCAATCTCATCAGATTTCAAGCGGCTAATGAGCCCTGTATTTACGGCCACTGCCGCGTTTTCAGGATTGCGGCCAGTCGCAAATGCATTGGGCTGATCGCTCTCGATGAGATAAACTTTAGGCATTGGTAAAGCTGCATTTCGCGCCAGTCTCTCTACCATCGTATAGAGCTGCGGCGCTTCTGATGGCCCGATAAGTTTCGCCCCGTAATGACGCAAGACCGCCTTATCTGAATTATACCAAGCCCATAAATTCATCCCGCCAGCCGCAAACAGCGCAACCATCATGCCTTGTTGACCGCCGATCAAAGAGCCAATGCCCATGACCAGCGCCGTCATCCCAGCCATTAAAATCGCGGTTTTTAAGTAGCCGTTCATGCAATCTCCGTATGATCTTCCATGATTTTTTGTTCTAGACCGCAAGAAATCGTCACCATAAGCGTGTAAATTTCACGCACCTCATTTTCGTGAGAACCGGCACGTAATCCGGCGCGGTCTATGACCTCTCGTACCCGGTCTTCCAAAATCGCCGGAATGTTTTCTTGCGCTTTTAGTGCTCCCACTTCATGAATGATGTCGAAACGTTGCTTTAATAAATCGACGATTTTATCGTCAAGATTATCTATTTTAGTCCGATAAGGCTTTAAAACTTCCATAAGACAAGAAATATGAACTTAAGTCCTTGAAGTCCAGCCCTTTTAGTCTTCGCAAATGCAAGAAAAAACTGGCTTTTTCGTAGGTTTTCCTGTATCTCTCCGGCGAATTTAAACGCCGAAAAGCCCGAACATAGATAGATAAACATGACTCAAGCTAAAAACATAAGAAACCTTGCCATTATTGCGCACGTCGACCATGGCAAAACGACCTTGATCGACCAGATTTTGAAACAGGCCGGATCCTTCCGCGACAACCAGCAAGTCGCCGAGCGCGTTATGGACTCCAACGACCTAGAAAAAGAACGCGGCATTACGATTATGGCGAAATGCACCTCCGTTCTCTGGGACGGCATGCGCGTCAACATCATCGACACGCCCGGACACGCGGATTTCGGCGGTGAAGTCGAGCGTATTCTTTCCATGTGCGACGGCGTGATCCTTCTTTGCGATGCCGCCGAAGGCCCTCTGCCGCAAACCAAATTCGTGCTTGGCAAAGCCTTGAAGCGCGGCATCCGCCCGATCGTTCTGATCAACAAGATCGACCGTAGCGATGCTCGTCCTGATGAAGTCCTGAACGAAGTCTTCGATCTCTTCGCCGCCCTTGACGCAACCGACGAGCAACTCGACTTCCCTGTCCTCTATGCTTCGGGCCGCGACGGCTGGGCAGCAGACAGCCTGACGGCGCCGCGTGAAAACCTTCACCCGCTCCTCGACCTGATGGTCAAGCACATCCCTGAACCGGCGGGCGATCCTGATGCGCCTTTTGCTTTCCTTGCCACCCTCTTGGAAGCCGATCCGTTCCTGGGCCGTATGCTGACAGGTAAAGTTTATCAAGGCACAGGCAAGATTAACCAGAACGTCCATGCCCTGAACCTGAAAGGCGAAGTCGTCGAGCGTTTCCGCCTGACCAAGCTTATGGCGTTTGACGGCATCAAGCGCGTGCCCGTCGATACCGTAAAACCGGGCGATATTATCTCTATCGCTGGTATGTCCGATACTTCCGTGGCCGATACGATTGCCGATACGTCTGTTACCACACCGCTTGAATCAACTCCGATCGATCCGCCAACCATGTCGATCACGATCACGGTGAATGATTCCCCATACGCCGGAACCGAAGGCAAGAAATTGACCTCGACGATGATCCGCGACCGCTTGATGGCGGAATCCGAAACCAATATCGCGATTCAGGTTACCGAATCCTCAGGCCGCGATTCCTTCCAGGTTGCCGGACGCGGCGAACTTCAGCTTGGCGTTTTGATCGAAACCATGCGCCGCGAGGGTTTCGAATTATCCGTCTCCCGCCCGCGCGTCGTCATGAAGGAAGAAAACGGCGAAACGCTCGAACCATACGAAGAAATCATCGTCGATGTGGATGACAGTTACACAGGTGCCGTTATTGAGAAAATGACCGACCGCAAGGCGGAACTTGTCGACATGCGCCCATCCGGCGCCGGCAAGACCCGTATCATCTTCAAAGGGCCTTCCCGCGGCCTGATTGGCTATCAGTCCCAGTTCCTAACCGATACGCGCGGAACCGGCTTGATGAACCGCTTGTTCGATTCTTACGGTCCGTATAAAGGCGACCTTGCAGGACGCCGCAACGGCGCCTTGATCTCCACCGATAAAGGGGAAGCTGTCGCTTACGCCATCTTCAACCTGCAGGATCGCGGCCAGATGTTCATCGGCTCCGGAGACAAGGTTTACCAGGGCATGATCGTCGGCGAACATAACCGCGAAAACGATCTCGATATCAACGTCCTAAAAGCCAAGCAATTATCGAACGTTCGCGCCGCCGGTAAAGACGATGCGCTCATTCTGACACCGCCGCGAAAAATGTCGCTGGAAGACATGATCGCTTACATCAACGATGATGAGCTTTTGGAAGTCACGCCGAAGTCGATGCGTCTTCGCAAGAAATTCCTGACGCCTACAGAGCGCGAGATCGCGAAGAAAAAAGCGAAAGCGTCATAATGATCTAATATCTCCTTGCGCAGGCAGGGATCGCAAAAACCCCGCTTCGGCGGGGTTTTTTAATAGCTTACTGCGAAATTTTCTTTCTATTCTTTGCTGACGGTAAATTTTTTCTTCTAATTTTTGCACGTTTTGAATACCTTGATTAAAGAGGTTTCAAAATGAGTTTAGTTTCCACATTCAAGATATCTGCCGATGACATGCATATCACTTCAGCCATGATCGAGGCCGTGCGTTCACAAAATATTCGTTATGAAATTCCGGCTCCGAACGCTTTTACCGTATCGGCCAAGGATATGCACGAGCATAAAGTTTTTGACCTGATCGACCAGTTTCGCGTTGATTCAGATATAACTCTGACACATGTCGACCAAGCGGGGAAGGATATCGAAGGTTTCGACTTCCGGAAATGCGTTGTCGAGCCGCGCATGCCCGCATTCTAAAACTGGACTTTTTTCCAGATAATGCGTTTTTTGCTGCCGCTTGCTTGCCATTGACATTTTACGTTTCCGCCTGAATCTTAATCAGGATTGGAATTAAGGTCATGGCAAAAAAGCAGAAAACTCTGGAAAATTACGACTGGCGCAAAGGCGGGATTATCTATCAGGTCTATCCGCGCAGCTTCAAGTCCAGCGGAAACTCCGATACCGGTGACCTGAAAGGCATCACGGAAAAGCTGTCCTATATCAAGTCGCTCGGCGCCGACGCGATCTGGCTCTCGCCTTTTTTCAAATCGCCGATGAAAGATTACGGTTACGATGTCTCGGATTATTGCGATGTCGATCCGCTTTTCGGTGATTTAAAGGACTTCGATAACCTGCTTAAAAAAGCGCATAAAATGGGCATTAAGATTATCGTCGATATGATCATGTGCCATACATCCGACCAGCATGACTGGTTTTTAGAGAGCCGCTCCTCGCGCGATAATTCCAAGGCCGACTGGTATGTCTGGGCGGATCCGAAAAAAGACGGTTCGCCGCCGAATAACTGGCAGGGAATTTTCGGCGGGCCTTCATGGACTTATGCCATAGAACGCGGCCAGTATTACTTTCATAATTTCCTGAAAGAACAGCCCCATGTAAATCTCCACAACCCCGAGGCGCGCCAGGCGGTTCTCGACGCAACGCGCTTCTGGCTTGATCGCGGCGTGGACGGCGTGCGCCTGGATGCCGCCGCGCATTATTTCTATGATCCCAAACTGCGCGACAATCCGCCCAACGGCGCTTTTATCGGCATGGATTTAAGCATGTATAACGCGACTCCCTACATGATGCAGCTTCATGTCAATGACACTTCTGAAAAGCACAGCCTTCAATTCGTCGAAGAAGTCCGCGGCCTTTTAGACGCCTATGAAGACCGTATCGCCATCGGCGAACTGGGCGGGCAGGAAGGCTTGAAAATGTCGGCCCTTTATACGCGTGGGGAAAGGAGGTTGCATACCGCCTATAATTTCGATTTGATTTCCGGGGACAAGCCTTCGGCCAAACGTATACAGGATTCCCTTAACGGTTTTGAAAGACATGCTAAAGGTGAAAGCTGGCCGTCCTGGGCGTTTTCCAATCATGACTCGATCCGCGCTGCCAGCAGATGGCATTACGATAAAAACGGTTTCCATCATGATCCGGACTTATCAAAATGCCTGAATGCCGTTCTTCTTTGCCTGCGCGGCAATATCTTTATCTATCAGGGTGAGGAGCTGGGCCTGCCGGAAACTGAGATTCCCTTTGACCTTCTTCAGGATCCGTTCGGCAAGACGATATGGCCTAAGCCGGGCCGCGACGGATGCCGTACGCCCATGCCATGGGTCGGCAAGGATAAGAATGCTGGCTTCACATCAGGCAAAAAAACATGGCTGCCGGTCAGCACCGTCCATAAAAAACTCGCTGTCGATATTCAGGAAAAAGCCAAGGACTCGACGCTTAATTTCACACGGTCTGTCGCCAGATGGCGAAAGCAAAATCCGGCGCTTCTAACCGGCGACATCGAATTTCTAAAGACGCCGAATGATCAGGTTCTCGCCTTTACCCGCGGGGGCGAAATGCTTTGTATCTTCAACATGTCGGCGGAGCCGGCGCAGATGAAACTACCCAAGCAGTTTTCAGGCAAAACAAGAAATTTCGACGCCAGAAAGCTCAATGCACATGTGGAAAACGGGGTGATTTACCTTCCGGCATACGCGGTATTTTCGGTGGCCAAATTATCCTGAAAATCCCGGAACCTTTAGCCCGCAGAGTCGTTGGCTCCCCATAATCCAAGGAGTCTTAAATGTTTTTCACCGCCCTCAAGCGCGCCGCGCCTGTTCCTTTTCACCTGATAGAAGAGGGTGAGGAAGAGGATAACGAAGGAAAATCATCAACCGCGATTCAGTTCGACAATTTTTGCCGGATCAATTCATTCTGCCGCCGCGATAGCAAGCGGACCGAACATTAATCGGGTTTTAAACCTGTCATTCTATCCGCAAAGGACAAGGCGCTTTCAACCGTTTCCCGGATAAAATCCCGCAGCGCCGGATCGCCCTGAAGCTTGTTGAATAGTTCCGGCGAAACAGGAATATCGATTCTCAGGCTTACGGATTTCAGAAAATCGATTTTTACAGCCGGTAAATCCTGATTGCCTCTGAAAGGATTTTTAAGGGATTTTTCAAATTCAGCCTGTACCATCTTGGCCGCTTGCAAGACGTTTGCGGCTTCCGGAACGGAAAAAACCGTTGGCCGGTCGCTATCTCCCAATAAAAAGCGGCGAGCGGCGCTGCTGTCCATCTTACGATGGGTCACACTGTTTATGATTTGACCGATTTTGGCATAGGTGAAGCTTTTCCTGTCTTTATCGTGCAAGTCGACAAAGATAGAGCGCGCTTCTTGTGCCATAGCGGCCGCTTCGAATGACATAATTTTTGACATGCCACATATTATGAAATATTTTACAATATGTCAAATTAGCGTCGGCGTACCGTATAAATCGTAATCATCCGCGTCTTCGACTTTGATTTTGAGAAAATCGCCCGGTTTTACGTCCCTGCCGACATCTTTCAGATACACTGTTCCGTCGATCTCCGGTGCGTCGGCCTTGGACCGCGCATCCGCCCCGCCTTCTCCATCGACCTCATCGACAATCACTTGAATCGTCGTGCCGATTTTCGCCTCTTGCCGCTTCTCGGAAATCTGCCGCTGCACTTCCATGAAACGCTCGTAGCGTTCCTGCTGGACTTCAGGATCGATATGGTTTTCAAGCTCGTTGGATTTTGCGCCGGCAACAGGTTCGTATTTGAACGCTCCTGCCCGGTCGATCTCGGCTTCCTGCATCCACTCTAACAAATGCTCGAAATCGTCTTCCGTCTCGCCCGGAAAGCCGACGATAAAGGTTGAGCGAAGGGTCAGCTCGGGGCAAATGCTGCGCCAGTGCTTGATGCGCTCCAGCGTCTTAACCTGATTGCCCGGACGGCGCATGTCTTTCAAAACTTTGGGCGACGCATGCTGGAACGGGATATCCAGATAGGGAAGGATTTTGCCTTCGTTCATCAGCGGAATGACCTCATCGACATGGGGATAGGGATAAACGTAATGAAGCCGCACCCAAATCCCAAGCTCTCCCAAAGCCTCGCAAAGATCGTAAAATTTTGTCTTGCGGCGTTTGCCGCGCCATGGATATTCGGCGTATTTCGTGTCGATCCCGTAAGCGCTTGTATCCTGTGAAATGACTAAAAGCTCTTTGACGCCAGCCGCCGCCAGTTTCTCGGCTTCGAACAATACATGATGGATAGGCCGCGATACCAGATCGCCGCGAAGGGACGGTATGATGCAAAATGTGCAGCGGTTATTGCAGCCTTCGGAAATCTTCAGATAGGCGTAATGACGGGGCGTTAGTTTCAGCCCCGCATCGGGCACCAGATCCATGAACGGATCATGTACAGGCGGCACCGCTTCATGCACATGGGTGACAACCTGTTCGTATTGCGCAGGTCCTGTCACCGCAAAGATGTTTGGGTATTTGGCGGTGATCTGCTCCGGCTCCGCGCCCATGCAGCCGGTGACGATCACGCGGCCATTGTCTTTCATCGCTTTGCCGATAGCGGCGAGCGACTCTTCTTTCGCGCTGTCCAGAAATCCGCATGTATTCACTAAAACAACATCCGCGCCGTCATGCTTGTCGGTAAACTGATAGCCTTCTGACCGCAGCGTTGTCATGATGCGCTCGGAATCGACCAAAGCTTTCGGGCAGCCGAGCGACACGACGCCTATTTTTGGCGCGTGGATTTTTCTTGGCTTGGATTTATCCTGAATATCTATAAGCTCTGACATGCGGGCTTTATATCAAAGAAAAAGCCAAAACCGCAATTAATAATAAGGATTGCAAATGCTTCAGCATATCTTGGCCAATCTGTTCCCTCTGCAAATCAATCCCGCCCTGGTCTTCGGCCTTGTGCTGATCATCGGCGTATTTGGCGGGATATTGGCCAGCCGCATTTCCTGGTTACCCACGATCACCGGTTTTATGCTGGTTGGGCTGGTCATGGGCCCGAGCCTTCTCAATATCCTTAACCCGGCTTTGCTGCTGACCGCCCGCGGCTTCGTCGACATCGCCCTGGGTCTTATCCTGTTCAAGCTCGGCGGCTCCATCCATCCAAAGGAAATCCTGTCCTCAAAACGCACCATGCTGACTTCGGCTTGCGAAGTCATATTGACCTTTGCGCTCGTTTATACTGTTTTGCATTTATTCGGCCTGCCTGAGATCGTTTCACTGCTGGTCGCGGCGATCTGCGTATCGTCCTCTCCGGCCATTTTAGTCCACGTCGCCAATGAAGTCGGCGCCGCCGGGCCTGTTACCCGCAACGTTAAATCGCTGGTCGCCTTGAATAACATGATGTCCTTCTTGATCTTTACCGCCATCCTGCCATTCGCGCTCAGGGCCGATGCCTCGCCGCTGGACTCTATCGGCCTTCCTCTCTATCGCCTGATCGGCTCTCTGGCGCTGGGCACCGCCGTCGCTTTCGCCATTACACGCCTGACCCGGCTTTTAAATGGACAGTCTCTCCATTTCCGCTTTCCAATTATTGTCAGCGCAATTCTTCTTACCCTGGGCCTGTCTTCGGCTTTCGAAGTTTCTTTCCTGTTCGCCGCGCTGACGCTTGGCGTTGCGACACGCTGGATGGAACTGAAATACGCGCCATTGGCGCAAACGAATTTCGGCTATGCAGAGGACATTCTCTTCATCATGCTTTTCGTGACGGCCGGGGCAAATCTTCATCTCTCAGATATCTGGGCCGCTGGCCTTGTCGCGCCCTGCCTTATCCTCGCTCGCTGCGGCGGCAAATTTATTGGATCATCCTTTACGGCCCGACTATATAGATTTGACGCACGGCAAACGACGGCCCGTGGCCTGTTGCTGCTTCCGATGGCAGGTCTTGCCATCGGCCTTGTGCAAACCACAGAGAACTTTATTCCCAGCATTTCCGCGCAAGTCGCCGCCTTGATTTTTGCAACAGTTGCGGTTCTAGAAACCTTCGGGCCGCCGCTTACAAAAGTGGCATTTGAAATCGCCGATGAGACGGGCAAGGATCACCCCGCTGAAGGCAATGTAGGAAAGCATTAAAAAAATAAATCAAAAAATTTTCTTGCGCGATGCAAAAAATCATGTTGTCATTCTCGTATGACGTTTCATTGCACCATGATCGAGCAATATAAAAACTCCGTAGCGCTTAATGCCACGGGGCCAAAACCGCTCGCTTTCATGGGTTGATGCAAAAGTCAGCCCGACCGGAAAGGAAAGGCTGACGATCACGAATTCTCCCATAAAGAACCTGTATAATCCGCTTTTTCTTTCCTGACTTAAGGAGAAGAAAAATGAATGATTTGAACAGGGTTGTTACGCGCCGCGCCATGGAATTCGACGCCGTTGCCGTTGTCATGATGGCGCATGCTCTGGCCGAACATCACGGAGATATCGGCACGCTGCGCCTGAACAACTTTATGCGCGATGCCTGCTCGGAGTTCCCGCGTTGCCATGTCATGGTCATTGAGAACGATGTCGGCCAGATCGTAGGCTTCGCCGCCGGCTACTTTACCTATACGTTTCATGAAGGCCGTGCCGGATTTGAGATCCAGAATTTCTTCATAAAAGAAGAATGCCGCGGCAAAGGCCTGGGGAAAGCGCTGATCAACGCCGTTTTTCGTTTTGCAATCAGTTGCGGTTGCCGCCGTGTTTCCGTCGGCGCCGAAGCTGATAACAAAGAGGCCCAGCGTTTTTACGAATGCGTTGGGTTTCGCAAGGGCAAAACCGCCGGTGATGTCCAGCGTTTCTATATAGACGAACAAAACTCACAATTATTCAGGGAAAAAGAATATGACGAACAAAGATATTTTAATTGATCTGCCGATGCCGATTACTACGCCGCGCTTGATCATCCGGCCCGCCATGCCGGGTGATGGTGCCGCCCTGTATGAAGCGAAGAAAGAAACATGGGGCATGCTTAACCGCTGGATGATGCCATGGGCAAAAGAGATTGGCACGGAAGAAGACAGCGAAGCGGTCGTCCGTGAAGCTTATGCGAAATTCATCTTGCGCGAAGATTTGATGATGATCGGCTTTCGCCGCGAAGATGACGTGCCTGTCGTCTATACGGGATTGCACCGCTTCAACTGGTCGATCCGCAAATTCGAAATCGGTTATTGGGTCCGTAGATCCGCGCAAGGCCAAGGCTACGCCACGGAAGCCACGAATGCTTTAACCCGTTATGCTTTCGATGAGTTAAAGGCAAAACGAGTGCAGATCTCCCACGCAGATGGCAACGACGCCAGCCGCAATGTTATCGAGAAACTGGGTTTCGAAAAAGAGGCTATTCGCCGTTTCGATACGGAATTGCCAAACGGCGAAATTGTATCGAGCCACGATTATGCGCGTTTTAATACAGACAACCTGCCCCCTTTGGAGGTCACATGGAGTTAGATAAAATATATATCCGTCCCTTTCGAAAAAACGAATGGGAAATCTTTAAGGGCAAAAGATTACAAGCCCTTAAAGATATGCCCAATGTTTTTCTGTCGACCTACGGCGCTGCCGCTGCGCAGCGCGATGAGTTCTGGCAGGAGATGATCAATAGCGATCGGGAAGAAATCTTTGGTCTGTTCGACGGCGAAAGATTGATCGGCATCACCGGCGTCTTCGAAAACTGGCGCGACAAATCTGGCAGAACCGCGAATTTAGGCATGAGCTATATCGACCCCGGTTATCGCGGGCGCGGCCTGTCGCGCCTTCTCTATCAGGCACGCATCGACTGGGCGCGCGCCAAGGGTTACGAGAAAATAACGGTAGGCCACCGCGAGGGAAATGAGACCTCGAAAGCGGCCAACCAGAAATTCGGTTTTGTTTTCTATGAGAAGGAAGAAATAGAATTCCCGGACGGGCGGGCAATGGATTACAGGTATGAGCTAAAATTATAAATCAAGCTCCAGCATTACGGGCACATGATCGCTTGTCTGGTCCCAGTCCCGCGCGTCTTTCAGGATGCGATAGGATTTAAGCTTATCTTTCAGCGGCGGCGTAACCCAGATATGGTCAAGGCGGCGCCCACGGTTTGACGCCTTCCAGTCTTTATTGCGGTATGACCACCACGTATAAAGCTTCTCGGTATCGGGCACGAAATGGCGGATTGCATCGACCCATTTAAGGGAATTTTGAAAACCGGCAAATTTTTCTACCTCGATCGGTGTATGCGAAACCACTTTCAGAAGCTGTTTATGCGACCAGACATCATTCTCGAGCGGCGCGATATTGAAATCACCCACCGCAATGACAGGTTTCTTGGGCGTATAGTGCTCAGCGAACCATGACTTCAGTTCATCGACGAAATCAAGCTTGTGGCCGAACTTCTCATTTTCATTACGGTCCGGTATGTCCCCGCCTGCCGGAATATATATGTTATGAAGCTCGAATTGCGGGAACTTTACCGCAATATGGCGGCAGTCTTCCCGTCCGCAGCGATGATGTATATTCGGCACGGTAAACGGGGTCTTCGACGCAATGCAAACGCCGTTATAGCCCTTCATCCCTGCCTTGTGGATATGCGGATAGCCGAGTTTCTCAAACACTTCCATCGGGAAATGCTCATCCGGTGTTTTGGTTTCCTGCAAACAAATGATATCCGGCTTCAATTCTTTTACGACCTTTGCCATCAGCAAAGGCCCGCGTAGACGAACTGAGTTGATATTCCAGGTGACGATTTTCATCAGAAAGGCAATTTAAAGCCTGGCGGCAATCCCATGCCACCCATCGCGCCCTTGGTTTCGTCCGCCATTTTGGCATCAGCCTTGGCGCGAGCGTCATTCGACGCAGCCTTGATCAGGTCTTCGAGCATTTCTTTATCGGTAGCGTCAATAACGGACGGGTCAATCGCGACCGAGCGCACTTCGCCTTTGCAGGTCATGACGATCTTGACCGCGCCCCCACCGCTTTGGCCTTCGACTTCGATCTCCCCGGCTTTGGCCTGGATCTCTTCCATCTTTTTTTGCATCATTTGGGCCTTAGCCATCATTTGCTGCATATTGAACATGATTTAAATTTCCTCTTGTTGTTGTTTGATGGAGATAATTTCCGCACCGGGAAATGTATCGAATATTTTGCGGACCAAGGGATCAGCCTTGATGTCCTCAAGCTCTTGCGCTTTTGCCGCCGAAGCCTGCACAGCCAATGTCGGCTGGCCTTTCTTGGCAGAGATGGACACCATCCAGCGCTGATTTGTAATTTCATTGAGCTTTTTCAAGAGATCTGATGATAATTTTGGCGGCGCGCCGGCGATAGTCGAAAATTCCAGAACGCCGGCTTCCAGCTTCACCAGCTCGACATACTGGTAAACATTCGTCGCCAGTATCATCGCGCCGTTTTGCTCCAGTAGCGAAACAACATCCTGCAATGTGCCGAGGTTGTTATTGGCAATCGCCACAGGCTCGTTTTGCAAAGCGGGCGACGCTTTCACTTGCGCAGATGCACCGGAAACGAACGAGGTAACACCGCCAGAAACCGGCGAAGAACTACTTCTCGCAGACGGCGCAGATATGCTGCCACCCTCCTGGAGTTTTTTTACCAACGTCGCCGGATCGGGGAGAGTCGATGAATATGCCAGACGGATAACAACCATTTCGGCGGCGGATTGCGGGTTCGAAGCATACTGAACCTCTGTCAACCCCTTAAGGAGTATCTGCCAGACGCGCCCAAGGACCGGCATGGTAACGGATGAGGCAATTTTCGCGGCGCGGTCTCTCTCCTGCGCTGCCATATTCGGCTCAACCGTCTGCGGCGGGGCGGATATCGCCTGAAACTTGCTCATTAAATGCGTGATATCTAGAAGGTCTTGAATAACGCTCGAAGGATCGGCCCCGGCGCGATAAAGGTCAGCCATCATCCCGAGCGCCTTGGGGCATTCACCTTTGAGGATTTCCTCATAAAGATCGAGAAGCTTGGAACGATCGGCAAGACCCAGCATATCACGAACCTGCTCGGTCGTGACGGTGCCTCCGGCACCTTGCGCCATAGCCTGGTCGAGAATCGACAAACCATCCCGAACCGAACCATCAGCGGCACGGGCAATCATTGCGACCGCCTCTTCTTCGATAGAAACTTTTTCCTGTTCAGATACCCAGCCATAATATTTTGACAATGTCTCGGCATCGACCCGGCGCAGATTGAAACGCTGGCAACGGGACAAAACCGTAACCGGCACTTTGCGGATCTCGGTCGTGGCAAAAATAAAGATTACATGCGGCGGCGGCTCTTCCAATGTTTTCAAAAGCGCGTTGAAGGCGTTCTTCGACAGCATATGGACTTCATCAATGATATAGACTTTGTACCGCGCTTGCGTTGGCGCATAACGAACGCCGTCCAGAATTTCACGAATATCGTCGATGCCTGTTCTGGACGCCGCATCCATCTCCATGACATCCGGATGGCGGTCTTCCATGATTGCCTTACAGATATCGCAATCATCGGTTGGCCCGGTCGTCGGGCCCGCCTTGCCGTCCGGCCCGACATAATTAAGCGCCCTAGCAATAATCCGCGCCGTTGTGGTCTTCCCCACACCGCGCACGCCAGTCAACATGTAAGCATGGGCAATACGCCTTGTCTCGATGGCAGTTTTGAGAGTGCGCACCAACGCATCCTGACCTATCAACTGATCAAAATTCTGCGGACGGTATTTTCGAGCTAAAACGCGGTATTCTTTATGGTTTTCAGACATGCTCTATACCTAAACCGATTCCGGAAGGGTTTCAAACATAATGGCCGTTTAAAAACAGGTTATTGCCATATTTATGGCTCAAGAAGCGGCAGATACATATCCCAGTAATACCGTGATCCCTGGGTCGTAATATGATTGTTATCCGTATAAACGGCAATCCCTCCTACCTCCATCGGGCACTTGCCTTGCGGACAAAATGTCGTACTTGGATCGACGATTTTAAAATGATGACGCGAAGAAAGGAATTCAATTACCGGAGTAATACCTTCCTGCCGTTTTTTATGTGTTTTCAAATCAAATGTGACGTCTTTTGCCGAACCGTAATACATTGCGCGGGTGAGATACAGCGGCACATTCTCGACCGAAGCATGCGGCATCTCGATCATAAAAACGATATGTCGACCCTGATCTTCCAATTTCGTGAAAAGATAATCCAGGTTATCGCGCCATAATGTCGGAGAATTTGTTTTTCCCATTTTATAGCGTTTCGCATAATGAAGATAATGATTGCTCCAATGTCCAATCAGAATCACCGTTTTAAGCTCAGGATGTTTTTCTAAGAATTCTACAATACCGCGATTGATTTCATTGCAGTCATCGATTGCGATTTCTACATCGCGGTAGGCGGGAACACAGCTATGGACTCCCATCAAATAGCCGGATTTTCCTAGTTTCTTGGCCGCAATGTCTAATCCGGGAGATGCGGCTTCTGTGTGCGAATCTCCCCATACCAAAAACGTAGGTGAAGAATCCGTATCGCCAATACGGAAGTTGTAACTACCTTTAATATCCTTGTTTTTTGTATCCTTGATAAGTGGAAAAGAATCTCCCGTACCTACATTTTCCATTTCTCGAATTTCTTTGGGAAATCTCTGGGGAAAACCATCTTGCTTAACAATCAGTATGCCCACGGCGGCGAATACCAGTGAAATAGCCGCGGAAAGAGCGAATATTTTTCGACGATTTACCAGCGTCCTATAACGCAAAGGCTGTTCGATATAGCGCCAGGAAACATAAGATAGCAATATACAGGCCACTAAAAGTCCGAAACGCCATGCGTCTGTCAATTCAGTCGGCGCGGCGTAAGTGAAAAATACAATGATCGGCCAATGCCACAAATAAAGGGAGTAGGAAATTCTGCCGAAAAAAACCGGAATTTTATGACCCAACCATTTGCGCGAAATGCTATCATGTGCCAAACCGCTATAGATAATCAAGGCAGCACCTATTGTTGGGACAAGAGCCGCTGCTCCCGGGAAAACCGTATCTTCATCATAGAAAAATATGGCATAAACAATCAGCGCAAATCCTGTAATTCCACATATATTGGCCACCAGCATGTTGCGCGCAGGCGGGACAATAGAAAGCGCCAAAGCTGACCCGATAAGTAATTCCCAAGCCCTAGTGGGTAAAAGATAGAACAACGCAGCAAGAGAATTTGTATAAACCGCAGCCATCGCAATAGTAAAAGATATGACTAAAGCCAGAATAATAGCCGGCATTACAAGCTTTGGCTTAAATTTGTGGATACCCATCACAATCAAAGGAAAGAAAATATAAAATTGTTCTTCAACTGCCAGCGACCAGGTGTGAAGAAGTGGAACGGTCAGCGAGTCCGCTTCGAAGTAGCCAGATTCCTTCCAAAAAATAAAATTTGAGCCGAAAGCCGCAGCAGCCGAAAGGGTTTCACCAAAATAATCAAAATCGCTCGGGAAAAGCAGGATTGTCGCGGTTAATGTTACAGTCAATAACACGACAAACAGCGCAGGAAAAATCCGCAGGATACGCCGCTCATAGAAGTGTCCAATAGAGAAGCTGCCGTTCTTCAGACCGCGCATAATAATAGTTGTAATCAGATAGCCGGAAATGACGAAAAATATATCGACGCCTACGAAGCCGCCTGAAAGCAGCGTACCTCCGAGGTGAAATAGAATGACAGATAAAACCGCTACAGCTCTGAGGCCATCAATGTCAGATCTGTAAGAGAGAGCGTTCAAGAAAACCGCGCCAGTTTGAAAATGACTTGTTCGCGCCGTAGAAGCGAAGGTGGAAAGCCGGACGCAAAACCCGGAAAAAATTCGGTGCGGCTGCTGCCTCTCGGCCCTGACCGGATTAGCGATATTTCCGCCTCTGGCCGACTTTCCGAAAAAGGATATAACCTATTGGGCTTCAGGAAGCAAATAGAACGTTAAGCGCGGTGATTTCTTGCGAGATAGGAGTAAACCGTTGGGATAACGAATAATGTAAAAAACGTACCAACGGACATTCCTCCCACAATAACCCATCCTATTGCCTGCCGGGTTTCAGCCCCCGCGCCTTCTGCGAGAGCCAGAGGTATGGCTCCTAACACCATCGCGCCGGTGGTCATCAAGATCGGACGCAGGCGAAGTGAGGCGGCTTGCTTGACCGCTGCAATGCGATCATGACCTTGTTCCTGCAGGTGGTTAGATACTTCGACAATTAAAATACCATGCTTGGTAATTAAACCGATAAGGGTTACGAGACCGATCTGACTATAAACATTGAGTGTTCCGTCGGTCAGGAAAATAGCCAGCAACGCGCCCGACATCGACAATGGAACAGTTAGCATAATTATAAACGGATCTTTAAAGCTCTCGAATTGCGCTGCCAATACAAGGTAAATAAAGCCCAATGCCAGTACGAACGTCATTAAAAGACTGTTGCTGGACTTTTTAAATTCACGGCTCTCACCATTATAATCAATCATGGCATTATTTGGTAGCACTTCCTCTGCTACGCTTTGTAAATGATTGAGCACATTGCCTAACGAATAGCCATCGCTTAAATTTGCCGTCAGCGTTATGGCCCTGAGTTTATTGAAATGCGTCAATTCGCGCGGCGCTACCGATTCCGACACTTTGACCAGATTTGACAGTGGAATCATCTCGTTGTTATTACCGCGTACATAAATATTGGTAATGTCTTGTGGGTTCTGGCGGTCCACATCCTCGATTTGAACCATAACTTCGTATTGTTTTCCTTCTCTTTTGAAACGCGTCACCTGCCGCCCACCAAGCATGGTTTCCATCGTGCGTCCAAGTACGCCGGCATCCAAGCCGAGATCAGATGTTTTCTCGCGGTCCACATCAACTCTAAGCTGAGGCTTGTTAAGCTTAAGATCAGTTTCCGGCGCCTGCAATCCGGGATAGTCACTGACGCGGTTGATAATCTCTTGTGCCCATTTGTCGATCTCGGGGTAACTGGCCGATGACATGATTACCATTTGGATTGGCTTAGATCCGCCACGTTGTCCCAATGATGGCGGATTACTGGGAAACGCAATCATACCTGCTATGTTTTTCATCTTCGGCATAAGCTCGGATGTCATTTCCTGTTGCTTGCGGTCGCGCTCGCCCCAATCGGCCATCCGGGTAATCACACGAGCATTGGACACAAGTGGCGAACCGACAATTGCAAATATGCGGTCGACTTCAGGCATCTCGTCGACCATTTCTTCAATTTGCTGCACATATTTATCTGTATATTCAAGTGAAGCGCCCTCAGGTCCATTGGCAATGGAAATAATAGTGCCACGATCTTCTATCGGCGCCAGTTCCGACGGGATAAGCGTAAACAAAAAAACTCCACCTGCCGCAACCGATACCGCAATAAGCAAGACAATGGGTCGGGCTGCCATAACGATCTTTAAAGAACTGTCATAGCCAGTTCCGATCCGATTTAGAATCCGTTCACTGATTTCATAAAATTTATTATGCTTTTCCTCATGTTCCAGAAGTCGCGAACACATCATCGGGGTAAGTGATAAGGCAACGAAACCGGATACGATGACCGATCCGGCCAGCGTCAAGGCGAATTCAGTAAACAAGCGGCCGGTTCGGCCTTCCATGAAACCGATCGGCGCATACACCGCGGCCAATGTAATTGTCATGGCGATAACGGCAAAAGTAATTTCTTTGGCCCCAATAATACCGGCCTCAATAGGGGGTTTTCCTTCTTCGATATGACGATAAATATTCTCCAGCATAACAATCGCATCATCGACAACGAGACCGATAGCCAACACCATCGCCAGCAGCGTGAGCGTATTAATACTAAAGCCCAAAGCCAGCATCATCGCACATGCGCCGATAAGCGAAATAGGGATCGTTACCAAAGGAATGATTGTTGCTCGCGCCGTTCTTAAGAAAAAGAATACGACCAGCGCGACTAGAACTGCCGCCTCGACAATCGTATGATAAACGGACTTGATAGACTGGTCGATGAATATGGAAGAATCATAAGCGACATTAGCGCTCATACCATCGGGCAAATTGCGCTCGATTTCAGGGAGAATGTCATACATCGCCTTGGATACGTCTAGGGGATTTGCCGTCGATTGTTTGATGATCCCAATACCGATCGCACTTTTTCGATTAAATCTCGTAATACGTCTTACATCCTCTGCACCAAGCTCGATTCTTGCTACATCGCGAAGACGCACTGGGTAATTTTCATTCTGACGAACAATGAGATTTTCAAACTGCTCGACAGTGCGCATATCGGTTTCTGACAAAACTGAGAACTCTCGCTCGGTGCTTTCAATTCTTCCTGCTGGTATCTCGACATTCTGCGCTCTTAAAGCATCTTCAATATCTTGTGTCGTTAAGCTGTAAGCCGCGAGACGGGAGCGGTCGAGCCAAATTCGCATTGCCCATTTACGCTCTCCATTGAGGGTTACTTCAGCGACACCGGGAAGAATTTGCAATTTATCTTTAATAAAACGATCAGCGTAATCGGAAACTTCCAGTGGTGTATGTTTATCGCTCGATAGGGCGAGCCAGATAATAGGTTGTGCATCCGCTTCTACCTTTGCTGTTACCGGCTCATCAATTTCATCCGGTAATAAGCGGCGCGTTCTTCCAACCCTGTCACGTACATCATTTGCAGCGATATCGACATCACGATCGATTTTGAAAGTAACCGTAATCTGGCTGCGTTCCTCGCGGCTTGAAGATGTTATGAATTCGATTCCTTCAATGCCTGAAAGTGAGTCTTCCAAAGGCTGTGTTATCTGACTTTCGATGATTTCAGCGGATGCCCCCGGATAGGTGGTCGTTACGGTAACAATTGGCTCGTCGATTTCCGGATACTCTCGAACTGTCAGTCGATCATAAGAAATAAGCCCTATCAGGACCAGCATCAGGCTCATAACTATAGAGAAAACAGGGCGGCGGATTGAGATAAGCGGCAGATTCATTTGATTGCCGCTTTTTTCTGCTCTATTACTTTGATCTTTGAATTAGGCCTGATTTTCATTTGGCCGGCTGTCACCACTTGATCTTCCAGCTTTAGGCCTTTCGTAATTTCTACTTGTCCGTTTCTGCGAAGGCCGGTTTGTACTTCGGTTGAGACAGCACGATCGCTTTCAACCTTTAGCACAAATTGCTTTGATCCTTCCGGAACCAAAGCCTCTTCGGGCACAAGAAGCACTTCTTCGGTTTGACCGAGCGCAAGTTGAACGCGCGCGAATAAACCGGGACGAAGAAGCATGTCCGAGTTTTCGAGCGTTGCACGCAAAACAATCGTTCGTCCATTCGTATCGACCATAGGATTAATAGCGTAAACCTTGCCTTTAAATTTACGATCACGATAAGCATCGACCGTTACTTCAATTTCCTGTCCCGGCTTTAGAGATGACAGATATAATTCAGGCAAACGGAAATCGACTTTAAGCGGATCGAGATTCTCAATATTTACCAAATCCTGACCAATATTCACGTAATCACCGGGACTGATGACCCTTAATCCGACAACGCCATCAAAAGGTGCGCGTATGACCATTCTATCAACTCTGGCCTGTGCAAGATCGACTGCCGCTTGATCGGTATCGCGCTTTGCGAGAGCTTCATCAAGTGCCGAACCGCTTTCTGCATCCTGCGCAAACAAGCGCTTTGCACGTTCATAATTTGTTTTGCTCAATGTAAGGCTGGCTTGCATTTGCGCTAATTCGGCTTTGGCAATTACATCATCCAATTGGACAAGAAGATCGTTTTTCTCGACTCTCGCGCCCTCTTCAAAAAGAATTTTTGTTACGCGACCAGCGATTTCAGGACGCAGCATTACTGTTTCATTAGAAATAAGATTACCGACTGCCTCAACTGTCCGATCGATCTTGCCTAACTTAACCTTCACAGCCTCAACTGCTACAAATTGTGTCGTGCTCGGTGGCTCGTTTTTTATAGTTTGGGCATTGCCGGGTTTCTCCGCATAAATATATAGGCCTGCTGCAACAGCCAGCATCATAATGCCGCTAAAAATAATTTTTTTATACATCGGGTACAAATGCCCTAAATTCCTGATATATCAATAGAATTATGATGTTAGATTTTGATTTTTCGGATGCTTCGTATTAAAAGTTACAAGATTATAAATCTTGCCGCTTTAGCTCAGGGGTAGAGCACCTCATTCGTAATGAGGGGGCCGTAGGTTCAAATCCTATAAGCGGCACCAGAACTTATAAGTCATTGTAAATATGGCATAATTGTGTCATATTGAAATTTTCCTATGTTTTACAATCAGTTATTAATAAAAAATTTCTTGTAGTCACAGGAATTTTTGGCTTATGGTAATCCATAAATAAATTTTATCTTTATATAGGAGTGGTCGTGTTTAAATTTTCAATCTTTAATTCAGGCGTTTTTAGCGCCGTCAATGTTGTCGATGAGGAAAACGATTCTCCTTTACACCGTGCTATACCTTTATATCATGAACTCCCGGCTGATTGGGATGGCAAAAACACTTATAATCCGGATCATCTCCCGCAGGACTGGGACGGCAAGAACAAACCTGCCGTTGAAACTCCCGTTGCTTCAGACATAACACCGCCCTACACGCCGGAACTACCGGCTGATTGGGATGGCAAAAACACTTATAATCCGGATCATCTCCCGCAGGACT
>JAPJQV010000004.1:154112-270993 GCA_030824965.1 Micavibrio sp.
AAACTCCCGTTGCTTCAGACATAACACCGCCCTACACGCCGGAACTACCGGCTGACTGGGATGGCAAAAACACTTATAATCCGGATCATCTCCCGCAGGATTGGGATGGCAAGAACAAACCTTCTATAGAGAATGTTCTTTATATGGATGATAACTCTATCGATCACTTGCTCCAAAGCAATTTTGAGCCTGTTCAGGAATCCGTTTCCGGTGCGCATATAGAAGCTTCACCAGTTTCTATTGCTTTTAGCTCTGAAGATATTTCTTATTTCCAGAAGTCGCCTAATACCGATTTCTAGTAATAGAATTTAAAGAAAAAAACCGCCTACTGGCGGTTTTTTTTGTGGAGGATCGGGATAAATTTTCCCACAAATTAGGAACTTCATAGGTATGGAAGAGTTTGTATCCATTAGAAATGGAGGACGACCATGCAACGCAAAAATTTAATATTATTTATAATTGGCGCCATCGCTTTAATTGCCCTAACTGCTGGCGCAAGTGCCTACGTCACGCGAGATATGATGAGCACTGAAAAGAAAGTTGAAAAAACCGCAGCTAAAAAAACGACATCTGAACGTATCAGCTGGAATGAACCGAGACCTCAGCCTCAACCAGTCCAGGCAAAAAGATGTGACGATGGCAATATCGTCGGTGCGGCTCTTGGCGCAGCAGGTGGTGGCATTATCGGCAACCAATTCGGTAAGGGTAAAGGGAAAGATCTTGCCACTATAGGTGGCGTTATTGCAGGAGGCACAGCAGGTCACCAGCTTATTCCAACACGCGGCGTTTTATGCCGTTAATCTTTTGCTGAAGTAACACGCCAGATAATATTTCCAACATCATCGGCGACCATGAGGTCGCCGTTTTTACTTAGCTCAACGCCTACAGGTCGCCCTCTGGCATTATTTTCGCTATCAAGAAACCCCGTTAGAATATCTTTTGGCATGCCGCTTGGCTTTCCGTTCTTGAAAGGTATAAAAACAACTTTATATCCGCTTGGAGGCTTGCGGTTCCATGATCCGTGCTGACCGATAAACGCTCCATTGCGATATTCTCTAGAAAATAATTTACCATCGTAAAAGGCTAAGCCCAAAGATGCCGTATGAGGACCAAGCGCATAATCGGGCTTTATAGATGTCTCAACGAGTTGAGGCTTTCGAGGTTCGACGCGTTCATCAACATGGCTCCCCCAATACGAGTAAGGCCAGCCATAAAAACCATTTTCTTTAACCGATGTCAGATAATCAGGCACAAGATCGCTGCCTAGTTCGTCACGTTCATTGACAACAGTCCATAATTCTTTGCTATCAGGATGGATATCCATGCCGACCGGATTGCGAAGACCGGTAGCGAATAACTTTTTCTTCCCACTGACAAGATCGACTTTCCAAATTGCCGCCCTCCCTTCCTCTTCCTTCATGCCATTTTCACCGACATTACTGTTGGATCCAACCGCGGCATAAAGATATTTCCCGTTTTCACTGGCAATGATATTTTTTGTCCAGTGATGGTTAAGCGGACCACCCGGCAGGTCTGTCACCTTGATGCCTTGCGTTCTGATTTCCGTGTCACCTTCCTTATAGGGAAACTTCACGATAGCATCTGCATTAGCGACATAGAGATTATTTCCAACAAGTGCCATCCCAAAAGGGGAATATAAATCTTTTAGGAACACGGTTTTTATTTCCGCGACCCCGTCTTGATCCGCATCACGAAGCAAACTTATACGATTCGCACTTTCGGCACCCGCCCCTGCGCGTTTCATAAACTTTCCCTGGATAAATCCTTTGATGCTTTTCACATCGTCGCCTTTTGGCGGCCTGTTGCTTTCCGCAACAAGCACATCGCCATTCGGCAAAGTATAAATCCATCGGGGGTGATCAAGGTCCTTGGCAAAGGCATTTACTGAAAAGCCTTTGCCGGCAACAGGTTTTTCATTACCTTTCCAGCCCACGACTTTTGCGATTTGAACCGTTGGAATTATGCTCTTAACAGGCTGCACCAATTTGGGATTTGGGCCCGTTACGTCCTCAACTGACAACGTCGCTTCTTCAGCTTGGACCAAGCCTCCAAAGCCAAATGTCAACAGGCATGTGAACAAAAAAAATCTCTTCATGAAATTTTCCAATCGGGACGGACCCAGTGACAAGTATAGCCGCCAGGATTTTTGACCAGGTAATCCTGATGGTAATCTTCCGCTTCATAAAATTCTGACGCCGGCGCCACCTCTGTCACGATCTTGCCCGGCCACTTACCGGATGCGTTAGCCGCGGCGATTGTCTTTTCAGCCAAGGCTTTTTGCTCGTTATTGAGATAAAAAATAGCGGAGCGATATTGAGTACCGCGGTCATTACCCTGGCGGTCTTTTGTTGTCGGATCGTGAAGCTGAAAGAAATACAAAAGCAACTTTTCATACGGTAAAATAGAGGGATCAAATGTAATTTCGAGTGATTCCGCATGGCCGGTCTGTCCGGTCGTCATATCTTTGTAAGTAGGATTAGGAAAATCACCGCCTGTATATCCAACGCGTGTGTCCGCAACCCCCTCAATTCTTCGGATCAAATCTTCCATACCCCAAAAACAGCCACCGGCTAGAATTGCTTGTTCCAATATTCATGCCTCCTCAAAAAATTTTAGACATTCTGCATATCCTTCCGATTCCATCTTATCGAAAGGCACAAAACGTAAAGAAGCTGAATTTATACAGTAACGAAGACCACCGGTTTCCTGCGGCCCGTCAGGAAAGACATGGCCAAGATGAGAATCGGCATTGAGAGACCGGACCTCAGTTCGTTGCATGCCATGTGTTGTATCATGGTGTTCCGTTACGTTTTCTGCCACCAAAGGGCGGGTAAAGCTTGGCCACCCGCAACCAGAATCGAATTTATCGAATGAAGTGAACAAAGGCTCACCCGAAACGATATCCACATAGAGCCCCTTTTCATGATGATCCCAGAACTCATTGCGAAATGCCGGTTCCGTTGCATTTTCCTGGGTTACGCGCCGTTGAAGTTCACTCAAGTTATCGATAACGTTTTGTTCTTTGCGATAAGCTTTCATTTCTCTCTCCATTTACTGAGAGAAATAGTTTTTTAAACGGCCTTTTCCAGAGGCGGGTTTGGCGTAATAAGCAATAGCGTATCGCCTGGCTGGATGACATAGCTTGTCCGCTCGGAAAACGGTATATCAAGACCTTTGCTATATACATGAACAATTACCTCATGAGTAATTTGCGACATGGTTTTGCCAACTTCAGCCTTACACGCCACGCGTTCAACCAGCTCCATATGCCCACCCATCGACATAATGTCGGATAAAAAAGGCGCGGCATGATTAGTGCTTATGGCATTGGCAAGCAAATATCCTCCCATGAGCGGCGGAGATATAATAGTATCCGCGCCCCCTTGCCTGGCCAGCTTGATATTTTCTTCATTGCGAATACTGGCAATAATTTTAATACTCGAAGAAAGGCTACGCAGCGTCAGCACAACCAATATTGTTGTATCATCGCGCCCTGTACTGACAATCACGGCTTTAGACATTTGGACACAGGCTTTGCTTAAAAGATCTTCGCTAGCCGCATCGCCCCGCAGACCGATATAGCCGTTATCGGCTGCCAGTTGCACGCGATCCTCTTTTGTATCGATGGCAACGATTTGCGACGGCAGCGTGCCTTTAGCTACGCTTTCCTGTGCCGCGATCCATCCGCTATGGCCAAATCCGCATAATACGACATGACCTTGCAAATTCTCCTGAAGTTTTCTCATCCGGTAATCCTCAACTATTTTTTGAATGACGAATTCATAAGCCGTACCTAAAAATATAAACCATATAAAAAGCCGGATCGGTGTAACAGCGAAAGCGTCAATCAGCCTTGCGCTATTACTGACCGGCACTATATCTCCATAACCGACAGTGGTAACTGTCACCATTGCAAAGTAAACTATATCCGTGAATGTGATATGCCCGTCGATATGATCTCGCAGACCATCACGATCGAACCAGAAAATCGCCATTACCAAAGCAAGCAAGGCCAGGACAATAAATCCACGGAAAAGAAGGGTTTTCTTCACTGTATTTCCCGTACCGAAGAAAAGAATACGCCCCTGGCGTGTTGACACCCTTATGCTCATAATTTATTCGCCCATTTTAAAAGGATAATGGTGTGAAACAGAGCCAAACCGTTTTCGCGTTTTGAGGTGACATGATCGTTATAAAGATTTTCTAGTTTTGACCGTTCAAAGACGCCTCTGGAATTTGCAATCGCTTCCTTGGCGAAGTCCGCCAGGCTACCGCTCATCCATTTAGAGACAGGGACGCTAAAACCTCTTTTCTTTTCGGTAAAGAGAAATTCTGGCAGACGATCTTTTTGCGAAACACGGATCAATTTCTTTTTTGCATTCATAAAATCCAGTTTAAGATGATCCGGCAAAGAAGCTGCAAATTCGAACATACGAATATCTAATAGCGGCGCACGCGCCTCCAGACCATTGGCCATTGTCGCTCGATCGGCCTTTACCATCACGGAATCCACGAGCCATGTTTTAGTATCGACGTAAAGCGCCCTGTCCAACGCCGAGAGATGTTTAGCTCTTTCAAAATGCGGCGCGAAATCGGCATAAACTTCCTCCCAGCTAAAATTATCTGCGAATTCCGGTGTAAATAAATCCTGCCAACCTGTTTCTGCCATGGTCAGCCGCCACGAAAAATGAGCCCGTCCCTCGTCAAGCGACATCCCGCGCATAAACTGTCGCAGCTTGAAAGAAAGACTCATTCTTTTTTGTCCCGCAGGTAGATTTCGGTCGGCTGCATGGTAAATTTTTCGCCAAAAAGAATTCGGCAGCATCCAGTTTGCAGCGTTTCTCATGCGGTTGGCGACATAGGTGGGATAGCCCGCGAATAGCTCGTCGCCCCCATCTCCTGTTAAAACCATCTTTACATGCTTACGAGTCTCATGCGCGAGCATGTAAGTCGGAATAAAAGAAACGTCAGCTAAAGGTTCCCGCGCCATTTTCGACAATATGTCAGCAAGATCTATACTGTTTGGATCGAGACGAAAATTAATATGTTGTGTGCCAAAATATTTTGCGCTGCGTGCTGCCAGTGCAGATTCGTCATATTCCGCTTCCTGGAAACCGATACTGAATGTTCTTGTTTGTTGAGCACCGATTTCCTTAACCATTGATGCCAAGACTGTATTGGAATCCAATCCCCCGCTCAAAAACAACCCGAATGGAACATCGGCGCGACAGCGTATTCCTGTTGCATCATCAAGTATTTTATTAAACTCATAGGAAGCCTCATCAATCGATGTAAAACGCCGTTTCTTCTCGTATGCTCTTATAAGATCTTTATAACACCATGTTTTAACCTGACCGCCTGCGGTAACTGTCATCGCATTGGCGGGCAATAAACGCTCAATCCCTTTCCAGACTGTTTGTGTCCCGGTTGTATAGCCCAATACTAGAAATTTCCGCATTGAAGACTCATTACGATTTGTATCAACCTTTAGATTGCCGAGTAAACCTGAAGGCTCAGATGAGAAAGCAAAACCGTCGCCACCCAGCATGGAATAAAACATCGGTTTTTTACCGATCGGATCACGGGCCAGAAACAGACTTTTTTCCGTTTTATCCCAGATCGCAAAAGCGAACATTCCAATAAGCCTGTTTAATGAATCATGACCCCAGTGTTTATAAGCCCCAAGTACAACTTCCGTATCGCCTTGTGTTTTGAATGTAGCACCCTTGCTCTCCAGCTCCGATCGCAGCTCGACGTAATTGTAGATCTCTCCATTGAAGACAATCACATATCTGCCTGATGTATCATGAAGCGGCTGGTCATTTGTCGGAGATAAATCTATAATCGCAAGACGACGATGGCATAATCCAATCTGCCCCTCTTGCCAGACATCGTCTGCATCAGGACCACGATGAGCAATGCCGTTATTCATGGTTTTCAGGATACTTAAATCCGCATTTCCTGAAAAATTTAGCCAGCCGGCAATTCCGCACATATTTAAGCCTTTGCTTTACATCGATATATAACGATTGACAGTGCCGTAAATCAATAGAGATTTAAGTGGCGCATATAGCGGCACATCTTTATATAACAAACATGAAAAAGAATATTTCTCTCATTCTTGGCGTTTTAGCGGCGACCGCTCTTTTGACACTGCTTCTGGATTTCAATATCAGGCCAAGCATTGAACAGAAAGAAGATGCTACTGAAAGCAACCCGGAGTCGATGAAAATAGCAACCGATTTTTCATTCGCCGATATTAATGACCGCAAAGCACGGCTCACCGACTTTAGAGGTAAAATTGTTATTCTGCACTTTTGGGCAACATGGTGCCCACCTTGCATCGATGAATTTCCAAAGCTTGCCGCTATGGCAGATGAAATGAAAAACGATGTTGTCGTTCTTGCTCTATCGTCTGATACTTCGGAAAAAAATATCAGGCAATTTATTGGTGAAACTAAAAAAATGCCGAATTTTTATACAATCTGGGACAAAGACCGCTTAGTCACGCATGATGTCTATCAGACATTCTCCTATCCCGAAACAATTATCATTGATAGAAATGGCGCCATGATCCGCAAGATTGCAGGAGACGCCGATTGGACATCCGCTGAAATGATGTCTTACCTGTATGGAATATCCAAATGAGCGAAACTCTTGCAATTGTCATTCCGGCTATGAATGAGGAAGAAAATATCCACTCCCTTCTGAAGGAAATCATATCGCTCGATATCGGCAACATCGGAGAGATTATTGTCGTGGACGATGGCAGCTCGGACCGAACGTCTGGAAGAGTCCAATCAATAAAATCCAATGATAATAGAATTCGGCTCCTGCGGCATTCGGAACGCGCTGGACAAAGCGCGAGTATTCGCACAGGGATCAAAGCTGCAATATCTCCACTTATAGTCACTATGGACGGCGATGGACAAAACGACCCTGCTGACATCCCGCTTTTGTTAAGACAATGGCAAGGAAACTTTCCCTATCTTCTGATCGCCGGACAGCGGAAAGAACGTAAGGATGGTCATTTAAAGAGATTGACATCCTATGCCGGAAACTCGATCCGCAACCTTTTATTACAAGACGGCGTAACTGACACGGGCTGCAGCCTGAAACTTTTCCGGCGCGAAGATTATCTGTCCATTCCGTATTTCAATCACATGCATCGTTTTCTCCCCGCTCTTTTCTTGCGCGAGCGCGGGAAGATCGTTTTAGTCAGTGTATCCCATCGCCCCCGTAGAAGCGGCATTTCCAAATACGGGTTTTGGGATCGGCTCGGGGCTGGAATTTTCGACGTTTTTGGTGTTTTATGGCTTAAAGTTCGCGCTTGCAGAAAAATTACGGTGACGGAAGAATAATGTTTTACCAATATCTGATAAATACCTTCTCTTCCTTCGATACTTGGGTCGTTATCGGTCTTTTTGGACAATTCATGTTTACGATGCGTTTTATCGTGCAATGGGCAGCATCTGAAAAAGTGCAGAAAAGCGTCATACCGTTTTCATTCTGGATTTTCAGCCTTGCAGGCGGCTCCATTGTCTTAGCCTATGCAATTCATAAGGGAGATCCCGTCTTTATTGTTGGTCAGGGAATGGGACTTTTGATTTATCTCCGCAATCTGTATTTTATCGCCTTAGAACGTCGCAAAGAGAATCTTTCATCAATATGATGGATATGATCCAAAAGAAAAAATTTTCGCTCGGTGTCGCCGCCGGGTTTTGCGTCCTCCTTTATTTAGCCGGTGTTTATTGTCGCCCATTATTTCCTGTCGATGAAACCCGGTATTTAAGTGTCGCATGGGAAATGTATTCAGGTCGTGATTGGCTTGTACCGCATTTAAATCTTGCGCCTTACCACCATAAACCGCCCTTGCTTTTCTGGTGCATAAACTTTTTATGGTGGGCTTTCGGGGTATCTCAAGAAGTCGCCATGGCATTGCCATTTATCTGCGCTTTTCTTCTCGTTTTAAGTACACAGCATTTGGCAAAAAAACTGGCACTGAATGAAAAGAATGTCGCAACCACAACCTATGTCTTGATCGGCTTCCTGCCATTCGTTGCTTATAGTAATATGATCATGTTCGATATTTTGTTGTCGGTCTTTATAGTAACCGGACTCACTGCGATTTGGGATTTTACAAAGACAGCGCAAAATCGGCATTTAATTATTTTAGCTTTATGCGGCGGTCTTGGCTTGTTAACCAAAGGTCCCGTTATTTTTTTGCATCTTCTTTTTCCGGTTTTGCTGGCAAGATATTGGAATTCGGATTTCTCTATTCCGTGGCGCAAATGGATTAGTAATTTTACTCTGACATTCCTGATTAGTTTATTAATCGGCTTGGCCTGGGCTGTTCCGGCCTCCATCAAAGGTGGAACTGAATTTTCTGACCGCATATTCTGGGGCCAGACTGCCGGCAGAATGGCAAATTCTTTCGATCACCAGAAACCGGTATGGTGGTATCTGCCATTGCTACCTTTACTTTTATGCCCTTGGATTTTTTCTCCCCATATCTGGCAAAGCGTCAAAAATTTCAAAACAATATCCAGCCAGCCATCTTTTCGCTTTCTGCTAACATGGCTCGTTCCCACTTTTTTAAGCTTTTGCTTCATTAGCGGTAAACAGCTTCACTATCTTTTACCCCTTTTGCCAGGCCTGTCCGTTCTAATAGTGATGGGCTTGAAAGACATTCCACATATTATTCGCTTTAAAATTCTACCTTTTGCTATTTACGGATTTTTGCTCAGCTTGCCATATATTGCTAAATGCATATTCGATCACGATATTTTGACGACTGTTAGCCTGGCCACAACGGTTTTGTCTTTATGTGCCCTTACCGCCTGCTATCTTGTCTCTCGTTTTTTACATTCACAGAATCCGGCAGCTTCAATACTTGCCATATCTTTGTCTTCACTCATTTTAATGATCAATATAGAACTTCAGGCCAAAGACGGTTTATTTCGCCGTTATGATTTGCGCCCCATGGCTGAAATTATAGAGCGAAATCCGGGTTTTACTCTAGCTTTTACGCGCAATTATCATGGCGAATGGGGATTTTTATCGCGTCTGGACCGCCGTGTCCGTCAGATGAATGTTGAAGACATGGATATGTACCTGAAGTATTTCCCTAGCGGCCTTATTATAGTACGAACGGATGACCCCGGCGAGGTTGCTCCGTATGACATCATATTCTCGATGCCGTATAAAATGCAGGACAGATATTACATTATTGCAAAAAAAGGCAGGGGCTATCTTTATTCACGATAGTTATTATCGCTGCGCACAAATTATAAGTCGATTTTAGCTTCTTTCTATATTGACCTTAAGTAACAGATAATGTTTTCTCCCCTCAACTATGGTATATAGTGACGATCAACAGTAAGTGTGAGTTCATGCACAAAAATAAAAAATCGGTTTCATCCAAAAAAACGCAAGCCCTCAAAGCACCTAAATCGATCTTTCAAAATTTTCAGCAGCTTTATATCTCTGAAATTTCCGATGCCGATCTCGCGGAAATTAATCCCAAAAGCCTGGAACTTCTTATCCAGCGTCAATTCAATCTGGCAGAAAAACGCGGCCATAATAAAACGCTTATAGAAATCGACAACCCGGATGTGAAAGCCTGGGGCTGGGACGGATCGAATACGATCATCAGTATCCTGTTCGATGACATGTCATTTGTAATAGACTCAGTAACAGCGCTATTGACGAAACACGGTTTCAACATAGCCAATACCTTCCATCCACTGATTTACATGCTGCGCGGGAAAGCCCGTAAAATCGAAGACATTTCAATCGATGCAAAAGAAGGATTCTCGGGCGAAGGTTTTTTATTTATTGAACTTAGCCGCCGGCTGACCAAGCCTCAAATTGAAAATCTAAGGTCTGAAATATCGGACGTCCTGAATGACGTTCAACTCGCAACGAGCGACTGGCGTAGAATCAAAGAACGTGTCAAAGCGGTTCATGAGGGCCTTAAAGATGCTCCCGATCTGGATTTCGACGATCTGCAGGAATATCTTGAATTCCTGAATTATATCCACGACGATAACTTTACGCTTTTGGGCTATAAGTATTACAAGGCATCAAAAAAGGGCGGTAAGTTAAGCTTCACTCCGGATAATGACAGCGGCCTCGGCCTGTTATCGGCCAGTCGTAAAAAACCGTTCCTAAACGGCGAAGAAAAAATACTTTTTGAAGACGCAAAGGCGAAAACAACCTTGCCAGCTGTTTTCGTGCATAAACTCACTTTAAAATCGTCCGTTCATCGAAACGTTCCGATGGACTCGATTCTTGTCCGGCAATATGACAAGAAAGGTAATGTCATTGGCGAAGCCTTTATTATTGGCCTGTTTACTTCTGTCACCTATTCCCGCAGCATTCGCGGCGTACCGTTTTTGCGCCACAAGGGAACCAAAATTATCAATATGGCTGGCTTCGATCCTCACAGTCATGATCTTAGAGCGTTGCGCGATATTATTGAGAAATTTCCACGTGACGAATTTATGCAAACAGCGCCGAAGGATTTATACGAGACATCTCTTAAAATTCTGCGCCTGAAAGAACGCCCGCGCATTTCCCTCTTCCTGCGTGAGGATCCTTTTGGTCGAACATTGTCAGCGCTTATTTACATTCCGCGCGATCGTTTCGATACGCGTCTGCGCTTGAAATTCGAGCGTATTCTGGAAGAAGAACTGGAAGCGACATGTACGCGCTTTACATCCACAGTCGATGACTCGCCGCTTGTACGGATTATATACAGCATGCAATGGCAGCAGGGAAAACGCATCGAATACGATACTTCCATGATAGAAGCCCGACTGCAGGAAGCGGGACGCAGCTGGGACGAAATATTGTTCCAGACTCTCATGGAAAAATACCGCGATCATGACGAAGCGGCGAGAATTTCCGACAAATACGACTCGGCATTTCCGGTTTCCTATCAGGAAAAGTACAAAGGCCGTCAGGCTTTGCACGACATTGCCAAGATTGAAGAAGTTCTGGCATCTCGACAAGTCGACCTCGACCTATATAGACCGCAGAACACACCGAGCCGCCATTTATCTCTCAAACTTTATAGTCCTGCCGTTACGATTTCCTTGTCGGATATTCTCCCGGTTCTTGAGAATATGGGATTAAAAGTTATCGAGGAATATCCTTTTGAAATTCTGGTTCAAGGCCGTTCGGTCTGGATTCAGGATTTGGTCGTCGAAATCCCTGCCCAGCTTCAAGATCTGGATGTCACCTCTATTCGTAGCGCTTTTGAAGCCTGTTTTAAGCTTGTCTGGTCTGGTCATGTCGAAAACGATTCTCTCAACAAGCTGATTGTGCTGGCGGCTTTGAACTCACGTGAAATCGCCATCCTTCGCAGCTATGTCCGTTATCTTCGTCAGACAGCGTCCCCTTACTCTCTTTCCTATGTCGAGCAGGCACTGACCGATTATCCGGTTATCGCAAAATTGCTGACCGGATTGTTCAAGGCTCATTTCGATCCCGAGGCTACAGCGAAAGGCAAAGCTGCAGTGCCGGCAATTCTTGCGGCTATCGAACAAAATCTGCAAACAGTTAGCGCGCTCGATCAGGATAAAATCCTGCGTGGCCTGACTGGCCTCGTTCAGGCCACGTTACGCACAAACTACTTCCAGAATAAACCTTGGATTTCACTGAAATTCGACAGCGCATCGGTCCCTGAATTACCAGACCCGCGTCCTTATCGTGAGATTTTCGTTTATTCACCTCGCGTCGAAGGCATTCATTTGCGCGGCGATGTCATTTCGCGTGGCGGCTTGCGCTGGTCCGACCGTAATGAAGATTTCCGCACTGAAGTTTTGGGCTTAATGAAAGCTCAACAAGTGAAAAACGCCGTTATCATCCCGATGGGCGCCAAAGGCGGCTTTATTGTTAAAAAACCGCCAGCCACAGGCGGACGCGAAGCTTTCCTTGAAGAAGGCAAAGAATGTTACCGCACTTTCATCCGCGGCCTTCTCGATATTACCGACAATCAAAAAGCCGGGAAAATCATTCCGCCGAAGGACGTTGTGCGCCGCGACGATAACGATCCTTATCTTGTCGTTGCCGCTGATAAAGGAACAGCTACCTTCTCCGACATCGCCAATGCTTTGTCTGAAGAATATGGTTTCTGGCTTGGCGATGCTTTCGCTTCCGGCGGTTCCCGCGGCTATGACCACAAAGAAATGGGCATTACCGCACGCGGCGCATGGGAATCCGTTAAGCGCCATTTCCACGAACTCGGCATAGATACACAAACCCAAAGCTTCGAAATTATCGGTGTCGGTGATATGGGCGGCGATGTTTTCGGTAACGGTCTCTTGCAAACAAAAACCGCCAAACTTGTCGGCGCCTTCAACCACTTGCATATTTTCTGCGATCCAGCCCCAGATGCCGCTGCAACTTATAAAGAACGCGAACGCCTCTTTAAAGAAGTCAAAGGCTGGGATCATTACAACGAAAAGCTTCTGTCCAAAGGCGGGCGCATCTATAAACGCTCCGATAAATCCCTAAAACTGACTGCCGAAATTCAAAAACGCTTTGGTATTGCGAAATCCGAAGTATCACCGATTGAGCTTATTCGGGCAATGCTTACTGCAAAAACCGATCTTCTTTTCTTTGGCGGTATTGGTACCTATATAAAATCATCTAAAGAAACTCATATCGATGCCGGTGACCGCAGCAATGACTTGCTTCGCGTCAACGGTGCCGAACTTCATGCCCGTGTAATTGGTGAAGGCGCCAATTTGGGCATGACCCAGCGTGGACGGGTTGAATATGCCGAGCAAGGCGGACGATTGAATACCGACTTCATCGACAATTCTGCCGGTGTTGATACATCTGACCATGAAGTAAACATCAAAATTCTTCTGGCTGATGTAATGGCAAAGAAAAACAGCAAGATGAATTTGAAAACCCGCGACAAGCTTTTGGAAAGCATGACGGAGGAAGTTGAGCAACTCGTCTTGCGCGACAACTATCAACAAGCACAAGCTTTGTCGCTAATCACATCTCAGGCTTCCGAGAACGTCGCTGATCATGCGAAGCTTATAACATTCCTGGAGCATGACGGCCTGCTTCGCCGCGACATTGAGTTTTTGCCGGATGATGAGTCTATAGAAAAACGCAGATTGGCAGGTCTCGGCCTGACACGACCTGAACTTTGCGTGCTTTTCTCGTATAGCAAGATCGCCTTTACGAAAGATTTGATCGACACAAAAATTCCTGACGATAAAACCATGCTGGAATGGGCAATACGTTACTTCCCTGTCGCCATGCAGAAAAAATTTGCTGATGAAATTAAAAATCATCGTTTAAAGCGCAATATCATTGCCACAATGATTTCAAATGCGATCATCAACCGCATGGGACCTAGCTTTATCCGCCTGACGATGGAAAAAACCGGTAAGAATGCCGAAGACATCACTCGCGCTTATATCAAAGTTCGCGATGAATATGACTTACGCGATCTTTGGGAAGGCATAGACGCTCTCGGCAGCAAAATCGACTCCGATACCCAGTTGAAGGCCTTACGCGAAATTGGTGAAGTTGCAGGCAAACAGGTCTTATCATTCCTGAAAACCGGCAAGATCTCGACCAAAACTGCTCATCTCTCGCAAGAGCAGAGCCAAAGCGCATGGACCAAAGCGGGTATGCCGACATCCCTTGCAACTAAAATGGCAAGACTGAAATCCTTAAGCGCTGATTAATGAATAACAAGGCCCGGTTGGGATAAGCCGTCATGGCTTATTCGAATGACCGATGTTTCATCTTTCCATGCAGCATCAAGCGCCACCCTTTGCGTTTTGCGGAAAGGCACCAACGCCCGAATAATATCGTCGCGGCTAGGATGCTTTGAATCAGGATCGGGCAGAAAAATCAGATAATCCCTTGGAATAGGATTTGGCAGCACGCTCATTTCCCGCAGCGCATCCCAATAATCGTGACCATTACCGTCCATATTGAAAATGGGCCTTAAATATCCTGAAATTGACGGCTGATGAATATCGGGCCTTTGCAGTAAAGCGCCGCTACTGGCTCGGAATGCTTCTGTAATGGTTTTGAGCGCGGAGCGGAAATAATTCATTCCCTGCCTGTCAAAAGCAATCTCGTCACCCTTCAAAGATTGCTGCTCTGATGGTAACTGACTTACACTATCATTGGCGATAGTGCTTAATTTACCAATCATTTCAAAAACTTGCTGGGCAGATTGATAGGTTGTCAGGCCGACATCATATTTAGGCCGCAAATCTCTTTCTTTAATGGAAGCATTCAAATCAATAATCATACTCAATCTCCTGTTCGTTTTTTTCTTTCATGCTAGTGAAAAAAACACAGAGATGTCAATTTATGGATTTAGAAACTCACATCAAAAATGAACAAATGCCAAGGCAAGAGCAATAAGCACTAACAGGGCAAAATTCCGGTTTGACCTGAAAACGACGAGAGAACTGGCGGGATTGTCGATATTCCAGCGGTAGAGCTGGGTGATTAAATGAAAGCAAGCTACCGCCCAGCCCACAAAGAAAGGCCATGATGCATTGAGAATAATGCCCGTCATCAAAATCATGAATGCGGCACCGGCATAAAAACCGGAAATCCATTTACAACTATCATCGCCGAATTTAAGCGCCGTCGATTTGACGCCGATCACCGCGTCATCTTCCCTATCCTGATGCGCATAGATCGTATCGTAGCCCAGCGTCCATAAAATACCGGCGGCGTATAAGAATAAAGCGGGCCAGCTCAACTGCCCGGTTACTGCCGCCCATCCCATAAGCGCGCCCATATTGAATGTCAGCCCCAAAACGAATTGTGGATACCAAGTAACGCGCTTGGCAAGTGGATAGAGCACCACCATGACAATCGCCATGACGCCAAGAAAAATAGCTGTCGGCGCGAGTTGTACCAGAATCAATAGACCGATCCATAACAGAATGAAGAGGAAGAAGATCGCCTGCGCAGGTGTTATATCACCAGCCGCCAATGGCCTTGATCTTGTACGCTCTACTTCTGCATCGATCTTGCGATCCCAAAGATCATTGATGACGCAGCCCGCCGCCCGCATAACAAAAGCGCCTATTACAAATAGGAAGAATACATACCATTCATGAGAGCGAAAATTCTGAAATCCTTTTCCAGCTGCCGTGATTGACCACAGCCCCGGCAATAATAAAAGCCATGTGCCCACTGGACGATCAAGCCGCGCCAGCCGTGCATAAGGCCAGCAAAAAGAAGGCAGGTATTTTTCTACCCAGCCATCCTTCTGAATATCAGTATGGGAAATGTCGTCTTTTATGGTATCAGGATAAGTCATGGGAAAAGAACAATATGATCACCGCAGTCCGCGGATTTTTGTTGAAAGAAATTTAAGCGAGAATAGCACATTTTCGCTGGATGAGGACACTACTCATTATCTAAAGAATGTTTTACGCAGGCCTGACGGCTCTTTACTGCGCGTTTTTAATGGACGCGATGGTGAATTCATAGCCAGCCTTACCCCGCAGAGCAAAAAATTATATATTTTGGATATTCAAAAAAAAATTAGAGAACAGAACCAAACGGCAAAAGAAATACATCTGGTTTTCGCACCCATCAAAAAAGACCGTCAGGATTTCATGATTGAAAAAGCGGTCGAACTTGGCGCAACGCATTTTCATCCCGTGCTGACACAGCAGACCGTTATTCGTGACCTCAATGAAGTGCGTGTGAATAAACAAATTCAGGAAGCCGCCGAGCAATGCGAGAGACTTGATATACCCAAACTTGAACCGCTGCTCAAACTCGATACTTTCCTTAGAAACTGGAAAGATACTATCCCTCTCTACGCCGCGCTGGAACGTAGCGATGCAGAGCATATTAAAAACATGCCCTCTTTATTTTGTGCTATCTTGATCGGTCCCGAAGGCGGATTTTCCGATGATGAAAAAGAAATGTTTCTAAAAAACCCTAAAGTGAAGCCCGTTACTTTAGGCGAAAGAATTTTGCGTGCCGAAACAGCCGCTATTTATTCATTGTCCATTTTATCTTCGAATTAACGGCCTAATTGCATTGCTACAGAAGGGCCAATTTGCGTTGGTATCATCTGACCCGATTGCCGCTCTTGTAATTCACGCAGCATCGCTACCTGCTTGCTGTAATCATGATCGCCGCGCAAATGCATAGCCTCGAAACGATCCGCCACCCTATCCAGATAAGCTGGATTTTTCAGTGCTGTAGTAATATCGACCTGTTTACCGCCAATCTTGACCGTATCCGGCAGAATATTATCATCATGAATAGCTTTGCGTAATTGATCTGCACTCATTTTATCCATACCACGGCGATCAATCGCAATCTCGCGGCGCTCCGCAGCAATACCTTCATTCAAATATTGGGTCATTTCTTTTGCAGTTATTCTGCCATCATGATTTTTATCGGCTCCTGCTTCTTTTTGGCCATGACCGGCCATAGAACGGCGTAGTTCCGCGGCGCTGATTTTTCCATCCTCACTGCGGTCGGCATGGCGAACCCAGCTCTGGTTCTTGCTCATCTCTGTCGCCGCTGCGGCAAGCTTGTCCTGACCTGTAAATAATCCGGTGACACTCTCTTTCGCAGATTGCAGCATACTTGTTCCGCGTGACCATAGACTGGAAGCTGTCTGCTTAACTTCTTTCACAACGGCCTGTCCGGCTTTTGACTCTACAGCCGCGCCGATACCCGCAATCGCCGGAGCCAAGGGACCTGTCGCCAGAACGATAGGATGCTTCTTTACAAAATCTACACTCGGTTTGACAGCATCCCGAATACCGCGTCCGACTTTATAGCTCGTTGTTTCTTTTCCTTCTGGCGGTTTTTCTCCCATCATGCCCGCCATCGCATTCGTGCCGACTTCCTTGGCAACTTTCTCACCGACAATCGCACCGGCCACCCCGCCGACAACAGCCCCAACAACAGCTCCGGGAGGCCCACCGACAGAGCCGCCGATAGCACCAAATCCTGCACCTGCCGCCAAACCGCCTAACGTAGACCCGACAGCACCCGCCGCACGTTCAGGATCGTGCGCCTTGACCGCCGCCGCCACCTCAAACCCGCCTGCCGCCAATGCCAGTGGCATTGCGGCGCGTTTGACGCCTGCCATTAAGAGCTTGCCGCCGCCCGATTCAAGAACGCCTGTCATTCTGCCAACCGCAGAAACAGTTGCCGGATTCTCAAGACTGGCCGCAACATTAGCGGCGCGTTTACCCAAAACATGCGCCCCGCTCTCAACAGCATCAACTGCAAAGCCTGCGGTATCGGCTGCAACACTAGCACGCGCATAATTCGCACGTTCGCCGCCGGCATTGATATCGGCATTATATCCTGCATCCATACCTCCCAGCTTGGTCGCAACCCCGTAACCGGAAAGCCCCATGACAGCGCCTTTGCCGCCATGTTCCGCCGCAGCAGAAAAAGCCGACTTCAGATTGAATCTGCCAGCATCAGGCGCCTGGGCTGCAGGACTTGGAACGTCTTCCAAAAATTTTCCGCTCGCCAGACGGTTAAATTCTTCTGCATAACGCGCTGCAAAATCCGACTGCGCAGGGCGCGTCCATTCGGCACGCGCTTCTTGAAAACGTTTTTGCCGATCTATTTCATCTTGAGATGGCTGATGCTGAAATTGTTGCTGCGGAGATGGCTGGGCAGCCATCTTCGTTTCGGCCTCTGCCTTTCGGGCAGCTTTTGTCCATACATCTTCCGGTTCTGTGACAACAGGCCTTGGCGTTTCTCTGGCAATCCTATCCCAATCGGCAGGAATGTCAGAAGCACTGCTAGCCAGGAATTTTTTTGTATTTTCTTCAATTATTTTCTGACCTTCAGTGGCATGAGCCTTCAAGACAGAATTTAATTTTGGGGAATGCGAGGGTGTCTCCGAATTTCGTGCATCAACTTCAACCGGATTATCCAGATAAGTAAAGTCGCCATTACCGATAGAATTATTGTTTCGCCTTATTTCAAATGTAAGCTTAAAAATCTCAGCATCGGATTTACGCGGATCGTTTGCAGGGATGCGATCTGCGTTATCCGCAAGCCAATGCTGATGAACATGCCTGTTCTCATGCAGCACTGTCGATATAAGATTTTGCAGAGGTGGCCTTTTGCCATCATAGTCCACCATATTCAGGCCAAGCATACCCGCATTAGCTTCCCCTCTCGGCGCACCAGGAGATGGGTCTCTGAAATAATTTATGCTTCGTGCGCCCCCGCCTTGCAAAACTTCATTCTGGAGAGCCAAAATTTTATTCAAGCTTCGAGAAACATCCCCATCGCTCATATTGTCAAAATTCTGGGCTAGATGAATTAGATCGGGATCCGATTGGAAAGCTCTTTCAAGCCGCGTTTGAATTTCTGCGTTCTGGCTATTTCTTAAATTCAAAGAAGCCTGATCAGGACGAAGGCTTCTATACGCATTTAAAGTTTGAGTGCGTTCGTCAGCCGAAGTTCCGTCTTTGACATTACCTAAAACTTCCAGCATGGCTCTACGGGCGCGGGCACCCAATAGGTCAGGGCGCGAAACAGCTTCCGGCTGTCGATATAAGTCCGGGTTATCCCAGTCTACGGGTATGTAATTTGAAGATTGATCTTCAGACATAAAAGCATTCTAAGGCCGAACCTCTAATATTACGTAAAAGATAAAGTTTTAAGTAATTAAATTACTCAAAAAAGACAGTATTAAAGCAAGGCTGCCTGCAATAATCAGAAAAATCGCCAGGAAAGTTCCATATTTACGACCAGCACTAGCTAAAGGTGACATTGTTATTCCATAAGCATGGAAAAGGCGACTGATGACTATTCCAGTACCAAAAATATGCAGTCCCCAAGCCGGAAAAACATTTTCTTCCATAACAAGCAAAAGAATCAACAATATGGGAACTGTCTCGACAAAATTACCGTGAACCCGTATGGCTTGCCCTAAATCTGAAATACCACCATCCCCAAGTCCGACTTTATATTTAAGGCGGCGCCGCGCGACACGCAGGATGAGCACTACCAGCATTAAACCTAAAATAGCCGCATATAATCCTGTAATCATGGCTTTCTCCTTGTTTCGTAACCCTATCAAAAACAGCGAACGGGTCTAGACTTATATTACAAAGGGCTGTATTAAATCATCAAACTGCGGCATAGTAGCGCAGACTTTAATAGTACTAAAAACAAATAGCTAGATCACAGCGAACCCATTCAAATGACCAGAATTTTTATCATTCTTTGTGCAGTTCTAACCTTTTTTGCATCTGGCATGGCCAACGCCGCCTCGCATCCGAAGCAAATCGGTTTTCAGGAAGCCGTTACGCCGGTTATGGAGCACATCACGGAATTTCATAATCTTCTGCTCTGGATTATTTCCGGCATCGTTCTTTTTGTCTTTATATTGCTTTCCTATGTCTTGATTCGCTTTAATGCCAAGACAAATCCGGAACCTTCTAAAACTACGCATAACGTTCCATTGGAAATTGTCTGGACTCTCGTTCCTGTTCTTATTCTACTTGTAATCGCCATTCCATCTTTCCGACTGCTTTTCTTCGGAGGTATTACACCGGAAGCTGACATGACTATCAAAGCGATCGGAAACCAGTGGAACTGGTCCTATGAATATCCGGATCATGGTGACATTTCCTTTACGTCTGTGATGGTGCCTGAAAAAGACTTGAAGGACGGTCAATTGCGCCTTCTTTCCACTGACAATGTCGTTGTCCTTCCGGTCGATACTGTCATTCGTATTCAGGTTACTGCATCCGATGTGATCCACTCTTTTGCCGTACCGGCCTTTGGCATAAAAACTGACGCTGTTCCGGGACGTTTGAATGAAACATGGGCTCGGATCGACAAGCCGGGCATTTATTATGGCCAGTGTTCGGAACTTTGCGGAAAAGACCACGGGTTCATGCCAATCGAAATTCACGCTGTTTCCAAAGAAGATTTCGCGAAATGGGTTGTTGAAAAAGGCGGAAAAATGACGGAAGCGAAAGCGGCTGAAGTACCGGCTGCGGCGCCAAAGAATACCGATGACAATATTCAATCACCGAAAGAAGAAGGCCAGCCGGTTGCAACACCTGTGACCGAAGCTACTCCTGCGACATCCGGTGAAGACGGACAATAATCACCTAAACTAAAGACTATTAAAGACCTAAAAGGACTATACATGACTGCTGTTGCACATGATGACCATCACCATGATGATCACAAGCCGGGATTCTTTACGCGTTGGTTTATGTCAACCAACCATAAAGATATTGGAACCCTTTATATTATCTTCTCGATTTTCGCCGGTTTGATCGGCGGCTTATTCTCTGTTTTGATGCGTGCCGAACTGCAAGAGCCAGGCATGCAGATCCTGACGATGATGTCTGATAATCCGGGCCAGATGTGGAATGTCTGGATCACGGCTCATGGCCTGATCATGGTTTTCTTCGTCGTTATGCCGGGTTTGATCGGCGGTTTCGGCAACTGGTTCGTGCCTTTGATGATCGGTGCGCCGGATATGGCCTTCCCACGCCTTAACAATATTTCTTTCTGGCTGATCGTTCCGGCTTTCATGCTCCTAGTGGCCTCGACGATGATCGGTCCCGGCGCGGGAACGGGCTGGACGGTTTATCCTCCCCTTTCTTCCAAACTCGGCCACCCTGATATGTCAGTCGACATGGCGATATTCGCGCTCCATCTGGCTGGCGCTTCTTCCATTCTTGGTGCCGCGAATTTCATAACCACTATTTTCAACATGCGCGCACCGGGCATGACTCTGCACAAAATGCCTCTCTTCGTATGGGGCATGCTGGTTACGGCTTTCTTGCTCGTTCTGGCCGTTCCGGTTCTCGGCGGTGCGATCACCATGCTTTTGACAGACCGTAATTTCGGGACGACCTTTTTCAATCCCGAAGGTGGCGGCGATCCGATTTTGTACCAGCACTTGTTCTGGTTCTTCGGTCACCCGGAAGTCTACATTATGATATTGCCGGCTTTCGGCATCATCTCCCATATCGTATCCACCTTTTCCAAAAAGCCGGTTTTCGGTTATCTCGGGATGGCCTATGCTATGGTATCCATCGGCGTTGTCGGTTTTGTTGTATGGGCTCACCACATGTATACGACCGGTATTTCCGTTGACACGCGCGCTTACTTCACGGCGGCAACCTTGATCATTGCTGTTCCCACAGGCATTAAGATCTTCTCATGGATCGCAACTATGTGGGGCGGCTCTATCGAATTTAAAACCCCAATGCTCTGGGCGATCGGTTTCATCTTCCTCTTTACCGTCGGCGGCGTCACGGGCGTCGTTTTGGCGAATGCAGGCTCGGATGTTGCCTTCCACGATACCTATTATGTCGTGGCGCACTTCCACTATGTTCTGTCCCTCGGTGCGGTTTTCGCCCTGTTCGCAGGCTACTATTACTGGATCGGCAAAATCTCCGGTCGTCAATATCCGGAATGGGCAGGTAAACTGCACTTCTTCCTGACCTTCGTTGGCGTCAACCTGACTTTCTTCCCGATGCACTTCCTTGGGATGGCGGGTATGCCACGCCGTTATCCGGATTACCCGGATGCTTATCACTACTGGAATGAAATCGCCTCTATTGGCGCCTATGTTTCCTTTGGCTCGACAATCTTCTTTGTATTCCTTGCTTTCTACACGATGTTCTTTGGTCGTAAAGTCGGTGCGAATTACTGGAATGTACGCCCGAACACGATGACACTGGAATGGACGGTATCAAGCCCTCCTCCTTTCCACCAATTCGACATCCAGCCAAAAGTGCATTAATCAAGGCCCCGAAAGGGGCCTTTCTTTATGTCCGTTTTTATTGATATAAAAGCGCATGGCCCAAACTTTAAAAGATCAGCTCTTCTCAGAAATACTTCGTGCCCGGACCCGCGTTTACCGCATAGGACAGCCTACGCCTTTGCAGCAGATTAAAATCCCGTCTGTCGAAGCGGGAATTTATATTAAACGCGAAGATCTTTCGCCAATTAACGCCTATAAATGGCGAGGCGCTTATAATGCGACCGCCTATCTGAACGAAACTAAAGGCACGAAAACGGTCGTCGCGGCGTCTGCCGGGAACCATGCACAAGGGGTGGCCCTTGCTGCAAAACTCTTAGGCATCAACGCTAAAATATTTATGCCAACCCCGACGCCGATGATGAAGCAGAATGCAGTCAAACTTCATGGTGGTGATCATGTGGAGATTGTCCTTGTCGGCGACACTTACGACCACGCGTCGGACGCGGCAAAAAAATATGTCTCGGATACGGGCCATGATTACGTTCATCCCTTTGACGATCTTCACACGATTGCCGGACAAGCGACCATTGCCGACGAACTCGTTCTCTCCGGCGAAGGTCCGTTCGATGTCGTTTTTATCCCGATCGGCGGCGGCGGTATGGCCGCTGCGGTGTCGAGCTGGCTCAAACTCCATCACCCGAATACGAAAATCATCGGCGTTGAAGGCATCGATCAGGCCAGCATGAAAGCAGCCATTGCCTCCGGCGCGCCTGTGACGCTCAATAATATCGATACTTTTTGCGACGGCACCGCCGTGAAACTGGTCGGCAGTAAAACCTTTGAACTCTGCCGTGATAATCTCGACGATATTATCACCGTCACCAACGAAGAAGTCTGCGCTGCTATCCAGCAATATTGGGATACAAAACGCGTTATACCAGAACCGTCAGGCGCAATTGGATTGGCGGGTTTGGTTAAATATGCGGCCGAGCATCCGGAAACGAAAGGCCAGAAACTTCTGACCATCCTATGCGGCGCGAATATGGATTTCGGCAAGTTGGCAATGATTTCGTCACAAAGCGCGGTCGGCGCCCATCGCCGACGATATTTACGTTTCCACCTCGATGAAAAACATGGCTCGCTGCTGAATATCCTCGAACAAAAATTTCCTGATATCAACGTAACCGAATTTCAATACGGCAAGACATCAAAAAGTAACGGCTATCCCGTGATCGCTTTCGAGGCTTCGCCGGAAAAAATGTCTCATTTGGACGATGATTTAAAAACAAGCGGCATTGTTTACGAAGACGTCACCGGTGATCCGGATGTCCGCTACCGCATCATAAACTATAATCCGGCCCTATTTAACCTGCCGGAACTCTTGCATGTTCATTTCCCCGAGCGCAAAGGCGCGCTCCGCGATTTCATGCGCCGCATATCCCCCGTTTCCAACGTGGTTTATTTTAACTATGCGTATTCCGGAGAATCGATTGGCCGCGCCCTTATGGGTTTTGAATTCGCCAATGAAGCAGACAAGTTGCAGTTTTTTGAGCTTATCAAAAACACGCCGGTCGATTGCAAGCCTGTTGATGAAGAAACTCAAAAAAGAATATTGGCTCATTGATGACTGAAACAGAAAACCTTTCTATGACAGACTCCAAAATCCGCGATTTTTACGCTTTGCTTAAACCAAAGGTTATGAGCCTTGTCGTCTTTATCGGGTTTGCCGGATACTGGATTGCGCCGGGACGCGAAAACTTACATCCTTTCCTTGCTGCGGTTGGAATTTTTGCTCTGGCGCTTGGCGCAGGCGCATCGGGTGCGTTCAATATGTGGTTTGAGCGCGATATAGATACATTAATGAACCGCACAAAAAACCGTCCGCTTCCCCTTGGCAAAATCATGCCCGATGATGCGCTTGGCTTCTCGATTATCATGACGATTATTGCCGTGATGCTGATGGGAATGACTACGAATTGGGTAGCCGCCGGTATCCTCGCTTTTGCATCCTTCTTTTACGTCATTATTTATACCGTCTGGCTCAAGCGGATTACGCCGCAAAATATCGTGATCGGCGGAGCGGCAGGCGCTTTTCCACCAATGGTCGGCTGGGCAATGGTCACCGGCGATATTTCCCTCGCCAGCGTTATATTATTCTTAATCGTATTTCTGTGGACGCCGCCGCATTTCTGGGCACTGGCTTTATTTGCAAACGAAGATTACAAGCGCGCCGGTATCCCGATGATGCCCGTCGTTGCCGGAGATAAAAAAACCAAAATTCAGATGCTTGCCTACACCATCATTCTTTTCCCTGTAGCTTGCGCGCCGTATTTTCTCGGTTTTGCCGGATGGATCTATGGCATAGCATCGGCTCTGCTCGGTCTTTTCTTTATCTATACCGCCATTAAGGTTATAAAAGATGAAACTTTGAAATCCGCGAAGCTGATGTTTGGATTTTCAGTATTCTATCTCTTTGCTATCTTTCTGGCATTGATGATGGATTACAAATAATATGGTAGGATAAATTATGGCCATCACCCCTTTACACAAAACCAAGCTTAAAAAGAATCTGGTCGTCTTTGGCATTATTCTAGGATTTATGGTTCTGGTCTGGGCTATTACCATTTTAAAGATCAAGGAATACGGGGTAAGCGTTCCATGAAATATCCCATTGCTATAATCTTAACCTTGATTTTTTCTGCCGCTCCTTCTTATGCCGATACGCTGGAGCTTTACCCTAAATCCCGCGCCGCTTATCAGGATAAATTTGCGGCGGCAACGGAACGCTACGAAACCGACCAGCGCGGCTATATCGACGATCTTTACGAGAACAAGGCCGAGGGCGGCAAACCGGCCTCGTCACGCGAGCGTATGCTGCCCGAAGGCGAAGTAAACGCCATTTTGGACGCACAAGGCGAAGCCTCTCAGCAATCCGCGACCCCGCCGCAACCGACACCTTCTCAATGAGTAAGGAATTACAGGATAAAAACCGCCGCACGGGGCTTGCGGTCTTGGGTATTATTCTGGCCATGCTGGTTCTTTCTTATGCCTCCGTGCCGCTTTACCGCCTGTTTTGCCAGGTCACGGGATTTGGCGGCAAGGCTGAACAGGTAGACGGCGCAAGCGGCGAGATTTTCGACCGTGAAATCACTGTTCGCTTCAATTCTGATGTCAATTCGAACCTGCCTTGGGATTTTAAAGCCGATACGCCTGAGGTAAAGGTCAAGGTCGGGCAGGAAATGCTGATTTCTTTCACCGCGACCAATTTAAGCCGTGAGGCGGTTGCCGGCACCGCCATGTATAACGTCACGCCGGGCAGCGCCGGAAAGTATTTCAATAAGACCCAGTGTTTTTGTTTCAACTACCAACTGATCGCACCGGGCAAAACGGCGCATTTCCCGGTCGTTTTCTATATCGACCCGAAAATCATGAAAGACCGGGAAAATGACGGCCTGAAAACCATCACTCTTTCTTATACTTTCTTCAAAGCGGATAGCCCGGAGCTTGAACAAGCGTTAGAAGCCTTTTACAATGATCCGAAATCGGCTAATAAAGCCATACCTGTTAATTAACCAATCAAGAGTCCTTAAATGTCCGACGAAATCGAATACGGCACAACCGGCAAACCTCACCCTTATCACCTTGTCCGGCCCAGTATTTGGCCTTTAGCTTCTTCCTTCGCTGCCGGGCTTCTTGCAGTTGGCGCCGTTTTGTTTATGCACGATTTCAAGATCGGCGAATTCAAAGTTGGGTATTCCGGCCTGATTGCGGGATTTCTTTGCGTTCTGGCTTGCATGTTCTTTTGGTGGAAAGACATTATCTACGAGACTGTTTATGAAACCGTTCATAACAAAATCACCGAAGTCGGTCTGCGTTACGGCATGGCGCTGTTTATCGCTTCCGAAGTCATGTTTTTCGTCGCCTTCTTCTGGGCGTTTTTCGAAGCCTCCCTCTACCCGCATGAAGCGCATCAGGTTCTTCGCACCGAATATACCAAAGGCGTATGGCCGCCTCCGCAATTCCTGGCTGTGCCACCATTCGATCTGCCGCTTATGATGACGCTTGTTCTGCTACTTTCCGGTTGCACAACAACATGGGCGCACCATGCTATTTTAAAGAACGACCAGAAGGGCTTTATCGAAGCGTTAACCTATACCGTGATCCTTGGCGTTATCTTCCTTGGCATTCAGGTTTTCGAATACACGCATACGACGTTTAAATTTAAAGACGGAATCTTCCCATCGACATTCTACATGGCGACCGGCTTCCACGGCTTCCATGTCTTCGTCGGCACGATCTTTCTTTTCGTTTGCTGGATGCGGGCGAAAAAGGGACAGTTCTCCGCCGAAAAACATTTCGGTTTCGAAGCCGCCGCATGGTACTGGCATTTTGTTGACGTTGTCTGGCTATTCCTTTTCGTCGCTATTTACTGGTGGGGCGGCACGATCGGCGTCGGCGATGTTGAAGCGGCCAGAGCCGCTAATGGCATTGTCCTCCCGGCAGGGCATTAATAACTTAAAAATCCCGGCAAAAGCCGGGATTTTGTTATAAGGTAACCATGAGCTTATTATCTGACATTTCCCAGTCCTTCAAATGCAAATGCCCACGCTGCGGCAAAGGTGACCTGTTCCAAAAGGGATTTTTAAATCTCAACCTGAACGAAAGCTGCACTTCCTGCGATCTTGATCTCGCCAAAAACGACAGCGCCGATGGTCCGGCTGTCTTTCTTATTTTCATTCTTGGTTTTCTGATCGTTCCCTTAGCCCTTCTAATCGACTCGCTTTTCCAGCTTCCCATCACTGTCCATTTACTGCTTTGGACTCCCCTTTGCCTCGCGATCATTTTAGGGCTTTTAAAACCGACCAAGGCTTTGGTCATTTCTCTTCAATGGAAACACCGCGCTTCTGACTGGACCAAATGAATACAAAGAAAGCATCCTTCACTGTTTTTATGCTGGTTTGCATTTCAATTTTCTGCATGCTCGGGTTTTGGCAAATACAACGTCTGCATTGGAAACGGGCGATAATTGCAGAACTCGATAAAGCCTATGCGATAAACATTGACCTGCCTTATGTCACAAATGATAAAATCGCCAACTTGAAAGAAAATCAGTATCTGCGCGGCAAGTTTAAAGGCTACTTGGATTTCTCAAAGGCGTTCAAGCTTCAGGGGCAAATCGATAACGGAAAATCCACAAATCATACAATAGTCCCGTATATAATTTCGAATGATCTGACTATTCTTGTCGATTTTGGAGCGGACCATAAAGAAAATCATGATAACGGAAAAGTTGTAATAACCGGATTATTGCGAAACGCGCCGAAAACCAATACTTTTACGCCCGATAACGATCCGGTTAAAAATATTTGGTATTCGATCGATCCGGTTCAGTTAAAGATTGGAAATTTAAAACCGCTTGTGCTTTTGCCGGAGCAAACGCCATGGAAGAAATACCCCGCCACAAAACCACAACTGCGTAATAACCATCTGCAATATGCAATTTTCTGGTTTACGCTAGCCGCGGTAATTGCGGGGCTTACAGCCTTCTATTTAAAGAAAATCTCTAAGACTACTCGTTAATAGGCGTGCGGTTTTTATTCTTGTAACCAATGCGCCAGCTTTTCGGACGGGTCCAGTCATTGGTCACAGGCTTATTCTGATCATTGACGACATTGTAAGCCGACATTTTCGAATAACCCTGATCGGATTTTGTAAATGTATTTCCCTGTGCCGGGGCAGGTGTTTTATCAGGAACGATATAAGCGCCACCTTTAAGCGGGCCGGTTTTTTTCGGCTCTACTATCGTTTTCGCCTGAGTTGGTGCTGTTGCCTGAACCGATGCGGCAGGTGCTTGCGGCGTTTGCGACGGCGTTGTCAGCGTATTGAAATCGGCCGCCTGCGCCAAACCGGAAATAGAAAATACGGAAAGAGAAACGGATAATAGTGCAAATTTTTTCATTTTAACTCCTTTAAGATCATCCTTTAAAATGAGCAGTTTGCATTATTTTTCAAGGCTTTTCTCTTCTTAGATTTCATTTGAAAAATATCGTGCATCGAAGCGTCAGGCTTCTCAGAAAAGCCACCCCGTCTTTTGGCTGCTCACAAAGACAACGGCGGCACTCTATCATCATCGCAAGCGAAACCTGTGTACCTCGTGGTTCAATAGAAAAAAAGGACCCGAAAGCCCTTTTTTCTAAATTCTATCATAGTTGTTAAATCTATTCGATTGAGCCTTCGGCATTGACACCTCTTGCCGATGCAAGGCGTGTCGCGGAGGTTTTGCGGACATATTCCTGGTCGAAGCTCCGCATTTGGGCTTTAAATTTGCGCAGTTCTTCGCCTTTTAAGGACTTATCTTCCGCGGCGATTTTAACCGAGCGCGGGTTTACCTGAACACCGTTGACGAATATTTCATAGTGAAGATGCGGACCTGTCGAGCGACCTGTTGTCCCGACATAAGCAATAACCTGACCTTGTTTGACCCGCACACCCGGACGAATACCGGCGGCAAAGCGGCTCGTATGCGCATAGGCCGTGGCAAGCTTGGAATTGTGACGGATTTTCACGTAGTTGCCGAAAGAGCTGAATCGTCCGGCGCGTTCAACTTTACCGTCGGCAGCCGCGTAAATAGGCGTACCGGTCGGCGCGGCAAAGTCTATTCCTTTGTGCATTTTGGTATAACCGAGAATCGGATGCTTGCGAGCGCCGAATCCTGAACTTACGCGACCGAAAGCGATAGGCGTTTTCATCAGACCGCCGCCGCCCTTGCGGATGCTTTTACCGTCAGCTGTGTAATAGTCTTCGTTACCATCTCTGTCTTTATATCGGTATAGGGAAAACTCACGACCACCGATCACCATGCGGGCATGAACGATTTCACCGGTCTTGGCCACATATCCGTCTTTGGTTTCCACACTGTTATAAAGAACTTCCAATTTGTCGCCTTGCTTGATATCGCGCTGGAAATCGACTGCATAGGAAAACATCTTAATCGCATTGGCGGTAATCGTATCGGGCAGGTTGGCTTTTTCAGCGCTGCCATAAAGAGAGCCGTCAATTACTACGCGCGCGGCGCGGCGGGTTTCGTTAACTTCCTTTTCGTCTAGGCGAGAATTTAATTCACCGTTTTCGCTGCGCTCGATATGCAGGGTCTTTAAAGGATCAATTGTAAAGGAGACTTTGGAAAGGTTGAGGTTGGAGCCTGAATTATCCGGCTCGAGGCGAAGATCAAGTTTCTGACCGGCGCGGAGCTTTTTCATGTTGAAATGCTCGGATACCGCTTCGACGACATTATGCGCTTCTTCTGTCGCGACACCGGCATCGACTAAAACCGAAGAGAATGTATCGCCACGACCAACTTCAACCGATACATCAACAGGGCCGGTCTGTTCGATAGCTGGTTTATCGTTGACCAGCGCGGCGGATTCGATGGCTCTGGTCTCGCGGCGGATCTGGCCTTCTGAATCGCGGAACGGGTTGAGACCGGATAATGTATTCCCCGCGGCAGGTTCGATGGAAGCTAATTCTTCGACGGAAGGTCCTGCCGTATATTCCATGCGCAAAGCGCTTGGCGCTGCCAATGCACCGGCCACGGCCATGACGGCGAAACCGGAAACGACATAACGAAGACGCAAACGATTGCTGCGAGTTAGAATATGACGTGTTTTGAACGGAATTACGCGATTGATCGTACCAAGCATAGCAGGAGCGGAAAACGCACGAAATAGATTAGGCAGTTGATTAATTGTCATGTTGTCTTAATTTTGATCGGTATGGATGGGACGTTTCTTTGATTCGTCTTGGTTTCCTAATATCCGTTTTCGGTTAAGCAATGACATGCTCGACGCGGTTGCAACTAATAAGTGCATCTTGTTTAGCATGTCTGGGCATTTTTTCAAAGCCCTACCCTCTATTGTCCACAAGGCCAGCCATCAGGCTAAAAACGGTCTGTGAAGCGGTGATAATCTCTATAGAGACTATTTCCATGAGTCAAACGATTAGGGAAAAGCTAAGCTATTGAATTCAATGCCATTTTCCAATTAACCGGGCTTTTTTCCACCGTTCATTCGGTAGAATCCTTGATATCCGGGCTTTAATTCCTCGGTTGGCCCCCCAGACTGGACGGGCCTGGGCGCAAATTTTCCCAAAGAAATCAGACGGTCATACATGACAATTGCTCCGGCAACGCCGACATTGATGCAGAATTTCATAGGTATTTTGATCGTAAAATCGCATTTTTCCAGCATTTGCGCCGATACATTACCCATTTCAGGGCCCAGTATATAAGCAGCCGTAGTCGGATGACGGAAACTTGGTAACTCAATCGCATTCTCGACAAGTTCTACCGCGACGAGGCGGCATCCTCGCGGCAGATCAAGAGCCTCTACAGATTCATATTCATAGTAAGGAACATGATCGAAAGAGCCGGAGGTATCGGTTTGCTGTATACCTCGGACATCAGTATTCGGTGAGACGGTAAAAAAGAAGCTCGCCCCGAAGGCGTGGGCCGACCTGACAAGACTACCGACATTCTGTGGCTTGTGAATTCCCTCAACTCCGATACCGAAAAATCCGCGCATGCTTATCCTTTACTACGATGCGCAACATGTAGCCTATAACGGCTGTAAAGAAAACTATCGAGGCGTTAAGGCGTTATTTACGGTCACCGGCAACATTCGAGAACGTCTCAGCCTATCACAGGCGATAAGAGCGTTCATGATTTCCCCTTCGGAAACCTGTAAGCCTTCCCATTGATCGGCTAGCCGATACTGCCAGCGACTACTCAGTTTTTCTCTCAAAGCGTTCTCGGAAGTTATAATTTCAGGCGCCTTCCGGGTCTGACGATCTTCACCCAACTCGCAAAATACGGCGTTGGGTTCATTGCTCCGCCAGATTGCCTTTAAAAATGCCAGTCTCATGTTAGCCTCTTGAATATGCCGGAGTATACAGGTCACTCCTTGTTCTGATTTTCGGGCCGATCGCCGTCAGCTCTTTTATACCTTTGCACAACTCGGCATCGGGAAAGCTTAACGCTGGTTTTTCCAAAGGACAATTGAGCAAGCTCTCGAAGTGATTTCCTTCCGTGCCGCGAATATGCTCTTTGAGTTCATCAAGCCTATAATCATGGAAGTCGCCCGATGAACGCTGCATGTAACGGGCAAGCCATTCACCGTCTTTCGGGTGCAGGCTATGGAAACGGTAGTCTTCATCAGGACAGGCGCGGGCTTCCCGGTGCAGTCGGTTGGCTACGGTGATAAAACGTTGCTTCAACCAGTTCTGGCGTTCGCGCTCAGCCTTGCCGAGCTGATCTACAGGTAATTTATAACAACCTTCTGTTATGTGAGTCACGCGCGTTGCAAGCTGTACCCGCTGACTCATATTCTGAATACTGGAATCGTAAATAAAAATCTGATGCCCGCCAATCCTGGGATTTTTCGGAACGAACCAGCTCCCCGCTTCTTTTTGATGTAAAGCATGTCTTTTGAACCGCAGTTCAATTTTCTCATCCATACGCATAACTCCCATGTGTTTTTTGCATGAGCGTATGCCTGTTTACTAATATGAGCAAGAATTATTTATTCAGGAATATTTCTATTCGATCCAACGCATCGTTAATTTTCGCAGTCGAAGCTCCGAAGCACATGCGAAGATAATCGCCACAGCCCGAACCGAACGAACACCCCGGTGCCACGGAGACACCGGCCTCGTCGATCAGGCGCCGGGCCAAAGAAAGAGAATCGCTTTCACCCTTGATGCGGAAAAAAGTATAGAAGCTCGCCGGTGGAGGATTAAAGATAATGCGCTCCATTTTATTGAACCGCTCCGTGATCAGGTCGAGATTTGTGCGCCAGTGCAGGCTTTGGTTTTTAATAAAGGTTTCACCATGGCGAAGCGCGGCAATACCGCCATACTGGGTAAACATCGGCGGTGCCATATATTCATAGAGCGCCATATCGTAGATTTTACTCTCAACACGCGAAGGCCCAATCAGCCACCCAAGCCGCCAGCCTGTCATTGCCCAGCTTTTGGAGAAACTATTCACGATAAAAAGTTTGTCGTCAGGCTCCGAAACGTCCAGAAAGCTCGGTGCCCGTAAGGTGTTATAGGTCGTACGCGCGTATATTTCATCTGAAACGATCCAGATGCCGCGCTCACGGGCGAACTCTATAACATCTTCCATATCTTCGCGCCCCATAACCCAGCCGGTAGGATTGGACGGTGTTACCAAAAGGATCGCCTTTGTACGCTCCGTGCAGGCATCGAATAATTCGTTTAGATCAAGTTGCCACTCGCCGTTCGTTTCGGTCATACAGACTTCCCTGAACGTTGCTCCTGTCATCTCGATGATACCGATTAAATTCTTCCAGATAGGCGTTACGGCCAGAACTTCGTCGCCTTCGTCGAGGATCGATGTCAGCGCCAGATGAACCGCAGTTGTGCCGGATGCCGTTACAAAAATACGGTTTGTCGGAATGTTAAGATCAAATATCTGTGAATAATAAGTCGCGATTTCCTGACGAAACTCAGGTATGCCCAACGGCGGTGCGTAAAAAGTCTTTCCATCCTGCATAGCCTTGGTGGCCGCTTCGATAATGAAATCCGGCGTCGGTGCCTCGCCCTCGCCTTGCGCCAGTGAAATCGTATCGGGCCTCTGCTTGCCATAGCGCAGCAATTCCGCCGCCACATTCGGGGAAAGCTTTTCAAGGCATTTGCGGAAAGCGCGGCTTTCAGGCTTTAGAAGCGATTCTTGAGACGGAGGAAGATTAGTCGACATAGGCGAATTCATTAACATATTTGCCGTCCCTGAAAAGGGCCCTTTTGGTTTTTTTGATTTTTATTTTCGATGGGGTGGATGCAACTGGCATCCCTGGGGCAAATTTGAGCGGGCTAAGCCGCCGCCGCATACGCGGCCACCGCCGCTGCGATTGCTGCAGAGGCTAAAAGAGCAGCAGATTGTTGCGTATTGCGAAACATAAATTAAGGATAAGCGAAAAGCCACCATCAAGGCAATATGAATTTCGCCCTCAAGCTATTTTAAATTCCTGTCCGTCTTGCGGCTTCGGCCCAAAGCCTGATCGCGAAGCGATTAGGTCGCCAATCAACTGGGCGGTTTTGCTCGCCCCGTCCATATCAAGCGCAGCTCGACTATGCGGCGCTGTGTATGCTTCATCTATAATCTCTGCAAATCTCACCGGGTTTTGCAATTCATCCGGATGAACGCCTTGCGCCATATTATACTCTTCCAATCGCCGAACACGGCTCCACTGTTCGCGATCAAACGTTACCTCTGGCGGATCTCCGGGTTTGGCGCTCATTTTCGGCACAAGAATACCCGGAACACGCGCGCTCAGCGTTTCAATCGTTGTATTATATCCCGCATAGGAAATAGAGAACCCGGCATGAATAAGACGGGTTGGAAGATCAGGCAATTGAAGATGAATCTGTTGCGGCAGGTTACCGGATGCCCGGTTGAAAGTTTCGACCAGATTTTTGAATTCGGCCTGATGGTCTTCGGCCATGCGTGGCCCCATCACATAAACCCATTCATAGTTTTTCAACATACTGTACGGACGCGCCTGGGCAACCGCTTTTAAGAGATGATGGCCCTGATCACCCGACCCGCAGGAGATGTAAACTGTATCGTCACGACGGCCCAGTGCACTGACACGCGCGCCTTCATTGACGACATACCCTGTATATTGGACAGGTTTACGGATTTCCGAATGCCAGGCGAAGGTATCCGATAATTTTACGAAAGCCGGATCGCCATGAATCAGCAAATGGTCAACAGAGTTTTCAATGAGACGGAGAGCGGCAATATCGTCACTGGTCGGCTCTGTTGCAAGACCTTGCTCGAAATTGGTCAGAACATCCCTGACCGACGAAACCATCATAGGCTTATGATAAAAACGTCTCATCTGGACTTCATTTATCTTCTCTATGATATCGTTGAATTCTACCCGCCGCTGAAAGGGCCACCATTCAGCCATAATAACATCGATTTTCTCACGCGCGGCAAAATCAGCCATAGTTTCAACACGCTTTCTATTCCACTCAAGCGGATCATGAAAAGGATCATGAGTCAGATGGTTGTTTTCATCATAGAAATAATAACCATCGGGTTTCTTTTTTCGAAGCGCTGTAAGCTCAACAAGATTGGCTTCAGGTAAAAAATAATCTGCGGGATCAACAAATGTGCCCGAGGCCACGCTGACGTCATGGCCCGCATGGATCAAGCCGTTAACAATGCCGCTCGCCCGTCTTTGATGCCCCAGACCAACGGTTGTTTCATATAGATATAAAATGTTACCTTTCATAAGTCCTCACTGCTGTTTCCAAATTTTTCTTTGGTTTTATATTTATATTACAGCGTTGTTCGATCAGCGCTCTATAGGCCACATCCAACTGCGCCGCGACCCGCTCGGATGACCAGTTTTTTTCAAAATTCTCACGGACGGCCTGCCTGTCCAGTGTCTCGAGTTGAGCTACGGCCCGCACCGACTGATTTATAAAATCTTCGTCGCTTGACGCATCCAGACAAAACCCGTTCAAGTCGTTCTGAATGATTTCGTTCACCGATCCGCAGGCAATATTATCAATACGGGAAGGCGCGATAACAGGAGCGCCGCACGCCATGGATTCAATCATCACAAGACCAAAAGGCTCTGCCCATTTGATTGAAAATAACGTTCCAAGAGCGTTTCCAAACAAGGTTTGTTTTTGATGCTCCTGCGCGGGCCCAACAAAGATGACTGGATTTTCAACACCCGTTTCATCCGATATTTTCCTGATTTCTTCCCGCACTGTATCCGCATTCATACCGGCGGTCCGATTTAGAAATTCCGGATCGGAGTGCGTGATATACGGCAGAATCTCTTCATTGAAATAAAGGAGACTGTCCGGCTTTTTATCGTATACAGTCCCGGCAATGATCAGAGGTTTTCCGGAGCGTTGCGCAATTTCAATTGCACGATGAGTACCTTTTTCCGGTAGGAAACGGCCAAGCCAGGCCAGATATCCGGCATGTTCAAGGCCAAGATGATGACGCCCCATATCCATACCATGATAAACCACTGATTGCACATTTGCATCGTAAGCTGTCCTCATTCGCTCTGCATGGTCTTCAGAAATGCAGATGATGGGAAACTTCAATTCACCGTAATTTTTTGGCAAATTATTACTGTGCTGATGTGTGACCGTTTTAAATCCCAGTCCCATGGGCAATAAAAAATCAGCCGTCAGGGCTGAGAAATGCGAATGAATAATATCGTAAGGATTTTTCTTTTCATTCTCGTATAAGCGATTGATCAATCTTTCCGTTTTATTCGCTTCTTCCGGATCGGTATAACCCGACGACCGATCACCTGTATGATGAAAAAAAACGGAACCTACGCGGCCATCGGCGTTGGTAATAAAAACCGCATTATTCTCATGATCGATTTCAGACATAAGGCCTAAATCTTCAGCGATCTGCTGTGCAAACATCAATATATCTGAATCCGCCGGGCAATAGACAGATACGTTATGAGCATGGGTTGCCGCCTGGAACGAGGCCATTTGCGCAATGGTTCTTTGAGTTCCGCCATATTCTGGAAGCGGGACAGGCTGGGTTACGCTTGAGAGATGAGCAATCTTCATTTTTGTTACCTACGCAATTGTGCACTGCATAGGAGTTTCTAAAAAATACCGCAAGAAAAAAATGGCTAAATTATGACTTTAGCTCGGAGAGATCTTTATACAGCTCCAAAGCCTCCGGATTGGCCAATGATTCAATATTCTTTACAGGCCTGCCATGAATAATTTCGCGAACGGCCAGTTCGACGATCTTATTACTCTTGGTGCGGGGAATATCCGTTACCTGAATGACTTTCGCCGGAACATGGCGCGGAGATGCCCCATCTTTGATCTGTCTTTTGATCCGCGAAACCAGATCGTCATCCAGTTTCTTGCCGTCCTTTAAACGCACGAATAAAACAATTCGCTCATCGTCATGAACCGTTTGCCCGACCGCAATCGATTCTTCGACTTCCTCGATCTGCTCGACCTGGCGGTAAATCTCCGCCGTACCGATCCGGACACCTCCGGGATTGAGAGTCGCATCCGATCTGCCGTGAATGATGAAACCGTCATGTTTCGTGCGCTCGATCCAGTCGCCATGACACCATATATTATCGAAGCGTTCGAAATAGGCCGCATGATATCTTTTGCCGCCTTCGTCGTTCCAGAACATTACCGGCATGGACGGAAACGGTTTCGTGCAAACCATTTCACCTGAGCCTGCGCCCGGCGGTATCGGTTTCCCGGTATCGTCGAAGGCATCCATCGCGTATCCCATACCAGCGCCCTGAATTTCGCCGCGCCAGACAGGCGAGATCGGGTTGCCGATGACAAAGCAGGAAATAATATCGGTGCCGCCGGAAACCGATGCCAGATGCACATCCTTTTTGATGGCATCGTAAACGTAATCAAAGCTTTCATGGACGAGCGGCGAACCGGTTGAGGTAATTGTCTTCAAATCTGACAGATCGAAATTCTCAATCGGGCGAATACCGTGGGATTTCAGCGCATCGATATATTTCGCGCCCGTACCGAACAATGTGCATTTATGTTTCGATGTATAATCCCACATCGAATCCGGTTTTGGATAAAACGGCGAGCCGTCATAGACGAGAAGAGTGGCCCCGCTCGCCATTGCCGATATTTGCCAGTTCCACATCATCCAGCCACAAGTGGTGAAATGAAAGACACGATCGTTTTCTTTGACGTCGCATTGCAATTGATGTTCTTTCAAATGCGTCAGCAGCGTCCCGCCGTGACCGTGAACGATACATTTGGGAATACCCGTCGTACCGCTTGAGAACATGATGAAGAGAGGATGATTGAATTCGACCCGCAGAAATTCAGGCTCTTTCGCCGGATATGATTTTAAAATCTTATCGTACAAATCAGCGTTATCGATCCCCGATACATCCGGCGCTTCATTCAGGAAAGAAACGATAATTGTTTTTTCGATACTCGGAATTTTGGGAACCACGTCTTTAATTTTGGATAGGCAATCGATGGTTTTGCCGCCATAATAATAACCGTCCGCCGCGATTAAAATCTTCGGCTCGATCTGGCCGAAGCGGTCGACGATTCCTTGCACGCCGAAATCGGGCGAGGCGCTCGCCCATATCGCACCTATTGATGACACAGCGATGGCGGCGATAATCGTTTCCGGCAAATGCGGCATATAGCCTGCAACGCGGTCACCTTTTTGAATGCCTTGCGCTTTTAAATATTGCTGAAGACTTGAGACCTGATTGGCAATTTCTTTGAAACTTAGACTGCGCTCTTCACTCTTTTCATTACGAAAGATGATACCTGTTCCATCGTCGCGGCGCCGGAGCATATTCTCTGCCCAGTTCAGACGAGCCTCTGGAAAGAATTTCGCTCCCGGCATTTTTTTGCCATCATGAAGAATGATATTGCCTTTATCGCCGATAACTTTTGCGTAATCCCAAAATGCCGACCAAAAATCTTCCATGTGGTCGCACGACCATTGCCAGAGATTTTGGTAATTATCGCTATCCTGTCCGTTTGCTTTTGCAAAAGCATAAAGATGGGATGCTCTTTTTCGTTCTGTGGATGGGACCCATGAAGGCGTATCAGTATTTTGGGCAGTATTTGAGATCGAGACAGGTTCGGACATCGTGTAACCTTTTGGCTTGAAGTTCGAATCTACCGGAATAGATACAGTTTGCACAAGCCAGCTTCATGAATTTTTGATAGAAATATGACCATGAAAAAGATTTTGACCCTTCTGGCCCTCCTGCCCTTCTTGAATTTCGCTCTCCCGGCTATGGCCCAAACACCTGACAGCCCGCCCAAGGTCCAGATCCGCATCCTGCCGGAATTCGACTCTGTCAAACCAGGACAGACGATGACCTTGGCCGTCGAGCAAAAAATCGAGGACCATTGGCATGTCTATTGGAAAAACCCGGGCGATTCAGGCGAACCGACCCGTATTCGCTGGGTGCTGCCCGATGGCGTGACAGCTGGAGATATTCAGTGGCCGATACCGGAACGGATCGCTTTCGGGCCGCTTCTTAATTTCGGCTATAACAAGAACGCAACCTATCTTGTCGATTTAACAATTCCCGTAGACTATAAGGAAAGCAATATATCCGGCACGGCGGATATCGCCCTGTTAGTCTGCAATGAAATCTGCATCCCTGAAACCAAGGAAATCAAATTCGATATTCCTGTAAAAGCGCAAAACGCCGCGCCTACCGACACCGCTTTGTTTTCAAACGCCCGAGCCAAAATGCCTGAAACTGTCGCCTGGCAGGGATTGGTAGAAGAAGTCAACAATGCGCTTATGCTATCTTTTAAGGCAGATGCGGAAATCCTGCCTCTTTTTTCCAGCGCCAAAAGCATAGAATTCTACCCCGAGGAATGGGGCATCATTCAAAACCCCGCGCCCCAGACCGCAAAAATTGAGAACGGGCAGATTGCCCTGACAATTCCGCGCGATACACGAGCGTTATCTGAGATAAAAGAAATTAAAGGCATTATTGTTTATGAAACGCATGAGGGGTTGCGCAAAGGCTATGAGGTTCAGACACCTATAGCCGCCTTGCCGCAGGAAAACTCTACGATAGCCGCTTCAACTGCAACCGATGACGATACCGCGCCGGCTGTTTTCGTGCCTGAAGAAGCGCCTGCCACTATCGGAACTTCAACGACACTGGCCCAAGCCCTTCTCTTCGCCTTTTTTGGCGGTTTGATTTTAAATCTCATGCCTTGCGTATTCCCGATATTGTCGATGAAAGCTTTGAGCCTTGTCCGCATGTCGGATAAGGAACAGCATCAGGCGGTATTCTCCGGCGTCGCTTATACGCTTGGCGTCCTGGCTTGCTTTGCTTTGATCGCGGGCGTTCTGATTATCTTGCAAAAAACAGGCGACAATATCGGCTGGGGTTTCCAGTTACAAAATCCTGTAGTCGTTCTGTTGCTGTCCTATGTCCTGTTTGTTGTCGGACTTAACCTTTCCGGCATGTTTGAATTTACGGGCCGACTTTCCAATATCGGCCAGGATTTGACGCGCAAAAAAGGATATACCGGCACGTTTTTTACAGGGGCTTTGGCGACGATTGTTGCGACGCCTTGCACAGCACCCTTTATGGGCATCGCGCTCGGCTATGCCCTTTTACAACCGCCCGTCATTTCCCTCGCCATTTTCCTTTCTCTCGGTTTCGGACTTGCGCTTCCCTATCTTCTTTTATGTGTCCTGCCGCCATTGAGAAAAGCCTTGCCACGTCCGGGCGCTTGGATGGAAACTTTCCGCCAGTTTCTCGCTTTTCCGATGTTCGCTTCCGCTGCATGGCTGCTCTGGGTTTATGGCCAGCAGGTCGAAGGGTATTATGCGGGATTAATGGCCCTTCTCGGCGCGGTCTTTATCGCCATGGGAATCTGGATGTGGAACCGCGCGCCTTTACACCAGCCGGCCCGCAGCTTCATCCGTTTTATCGCCGCCTTCTTTATGATCGCCGCCGTATCCATCGCCTCAATCAGCATGGCGAAATTGCCAGTTGAGGTCGCCAAAATCGAAAGCGATATTGAAGAAACAGTTGCCAAACACGAAACCATTCCCTTCACCCCGGCAACCCTCGATAAGCTTCTTGCCGGAAAAGATCCTGTCTTCGTCGAAATGACCGCTTCCTGGTGCATTACTTGTAAAGTAAATGAGCGCCTGGCCCTCTCTACGGAAGCGACACAGGAATTATTCGAAGACCGGCGCGTCGCTTATATTCAGGGCGACTGGACCAATCAAAATCCGGAGATCACGAATTTCCTGAAATCGCATGGACGCAACGGCGTGCCGCTCTATGTCTTTTATGGCGAACGCGATCCGACGACCAATATGAGACCGGAACCCGTCGTTTTGCCGCAATTGCTGACCAATGGCCTTGTCGCCGATATTGTTACCAACCAGTAAGGAGAAAACTTCGATGAAAACTTTAATTTTGCCGGTCTTGGCATTGCTTGCCTTTGCGATTCCGGCCAAAGCCGAAACGATCTCCGCGGTCGTCGGCCAGCCTGCTCCGGAGTTCACCGGGACCGATACGAACGGCAAAGAGCATAAATTATCGGATTTTAAGGGAAAAACCGTCGTTCTCGAATGGACTAACCCGGATTGCCCTTATGTTCACAAACATTATGATAGCGGCAATATGCAGGCCCTACAGAAAGAAGCCATTGCCGATGGCGTGATATGGCTGTCCGTTGCTTCCTCTGCCGAAACCAAAGAAGGTTTTTACAGCGCAGCAGAATCGAACAAGATAATGGCGGAAAAAAACTCCGCCCCAACCGCGCGTATTCTAGACCCATCAGGTAAAATCGGTCATCTTTATGGCGCAAAAACCACGCCACACATGTTTGTCGTAGATCCGAAAGGCACGCTGGTTTATTCCGGCGCCATCGACGATAATGACAGTTTCAAACCCGAGACTATTTCCGGGGCAACGAACTATGTTCGCGAAGCTTTGAAATCCGTAAAAGCCGGAAACCCGGTCAAGGTCGCGACATCGAAGCCTTATGGCTGTTCGGTCAAATACGCTAATTAAATTACCTGAAGTCAGAAGCGAAGCGATTCACTTCGTTCCTGATTTTCTTAAATATAACTACCCCTGCACGTTTCAAATATGTAATATCGGAAGAACTTGATTCGTTATTCAGGATCTTCCATGCCCGCCCGTCTTAAACGCAAACCAGTCGACAAAACTAAAACTGTTTCTGCCAAGCCGAAAAAGGGCGTGGCTGTTTCTTCACGCGGTAAAATGAAATCATCTGCGCCCAAACCGGAGATGAAACCGGCAAGACTGGTCATTCATGAAAACGGCACCGTCATCTTCGGCTCACCTGAAATTTTCGGGCTGGATGCACAAGGCTCAAGAGCGCAGGATTTATTTTCCTTCATCCATCCCGAGGACGCTTTGAACGACCGCCCGGTTATGAATCGCGCTGACAATAACGATCCTTGGGTATCGGCTATTCTTGACGGAGATCATGAGATCAAGATCACGAACTCAAAATTGAAACCGATCTTAATGCGTTTCGATCATATAAATTTACCCGATGGCAAACGATTCCTTGTCGCCGCAATGAACATAGAAAAAAGTAATGGCGATGACTTAAAGTCTTTTGTGTCGTCGATTATAAAACCCTCCGAAACAATAGCGCAATCCAGTCCGCCGTTTTCCTATGAGACCGACACTTTCCTCAATATGACACACGATTTGATTGTGCTTATGGATAAAGACGGAAATCTCATACATGCCAATGATACGTTTCGCGATGTACTGGGTTATAAAGCCGGTGAATTAAAAGATTTAAGCTTTCTGGACTTAATCCATCCCGATGACCGTGCTCACATACGCCCGACATTCAAGAGCATGATGCAAGATGAAATAGCGAAAGACGGTCGCTTGATCGCTTTCGAATGCCGTGTTCTTGATAAAGACGAAAATGCCCATTGGCTTGAATGGCGTCAGAAACGCCTTGGCGACAAAATCTATGCCGTTTGTCGTGATCTTACCGACTCGAAATCCCACGAAGAACAATTAATCCGCCATCAGCAGCAACTTTCCGAAGCGCAAGCCATCGGCCATATGGGTCACTGGCGCTGGGAAGTCGGCACAGATAACATTGCTTTTTCCGATGAGATTTACCGCATCTTCGGCGTCAGCCCTGAAAAGTTCGTCCCGACCATTCATAGCGTCAATTCCGTCCTTCATCGCCGCGATATAGGCCGTATGGGACAGGCCTTCCAACGCGCCATGATCGAGAGAAAAAATTACGAAATGGAATTTCGCATCATCCGCCCGGATGGTAAATCGCGCTTCATCCAGCTACAAGGCCGTTGCGAAACGGATTTGGACGGCGATGTCGGAGCTCTGTTCGGTATTATGCAGGACGTCACCGAGCGCATCAGTCATGAACGCGAATTAAAAGACGCGAAGGAAGCGGCGGAACGCGCTTATGCTGCAAAATCCCAGTTCCTTGCCAATATGTCGCATGAACTGCGTACACCCCTGAACGCCATTATCGGTTTTTCCGAGATGATGCAACGTCAGTTACTTGGCCCCATCGGTACCGAAAAATATCTCGACTATATCGGCAATATCCGCGAAAGTGGCGAGCATTTACTGGATTTAATTACAGACATTCTTGACATGTCTAAAATCGAAGCAGGCAAATACGAACTCGATCTTGAAGAATTCAACTTACTCAAAGTCCTTCGCCTAGCCTGCCACATGATTGAAGGCCGCGCTCTCGATGCGCAAGTTAAGGTGATTGCCGAAATTCGTGAAGAAGATTTCATCGATGTTATGGCTGACCGACGTGCGGTCATGCAGATTATGCTGAACCTATTGTCAAACGCCGTGAAGTTCACCGAACCCGGTGGCGAGGTAAAGGCGGAATATTCCATTACCGACGAAAATGTTTCGATCAAAGTGACAGATACCGGCATCGGCATCCCTGCCAGCAAACTACGCTACGTTACAGAGCCGTTTGAGCAAGCCGCCAATCATTTCACGCGCAATCACGAAGGCTCCGGCTTAGGCCTTGCCATCACCAAGGATTTGGTCGAGCTTCACGGCGGAAACTTGCAGATTGAATCGACTGTCGGAGTTGGAACGTCTGTAACTTTCATTTTGCCGAAAGACTGTACCGTATCACGTCGCGACGGCAAAGCTGTAGAGCCTCCATCAAATATTATCAGTGCAAAGTTTGCTTAAACCTGTCCGGCGCTTTCCGATATTTGTAGCGCCCAAGGCGGGTAGTCGCCCGCCTCTTCTTCCGCTTTCAGACAAGCCTCCAGCCCGACGCGATAATTAGGGTAGCGAAGATCGACTCCAAGCTCTTTTTTAATCTTATCGTTCTTCACCCGCTTATTCTCGGAATAGAAACTCAGACTCATCGGCGACAAATTCGCCTCGTCAAAAGGCACGAGCGGTGGCGGATCGCGGCCCAATAAGCGGCAGGCATAGGCTATGACCTCATGGCTGGGCGCTGCCTCATCATCAACGACATTGTAAATTTCGCCGGATTTCGGGTTCTCGAAAGATTTCAAAATTGTTTCGACCACGTCTTCGACATGGATACGGGAAAACGCATGACCGGGCTTTAAAATACGACGCGCGATTCCTGCCTTCACGGAATCGATAGCTGAACGTCCAGGGCCGTATATTCCGGCCAGCCGGAATATGTGTACTGGCAACCCGTAATTTTTGAACATCGAAAGCCAGTCAGCTTCGGCCCGTGCGCGGCGGCTGCCGCGAATAGAACTTGGTCTGAGTTCGGTTTTCTCATCAACCACCGCGCCATCGCGGTCACCATAAACGCCAAGCGTCGAAAGATAGCCGACCCATTCAAGTTTCGGCATTCTGGCCAGATCATTTTCATGAATACGATAAACCAGATCACCATCCTGATCGGTCGGCGTTGAGATTAATAAATGAGTTGTATCGCGCATCATTAGCGCTGGATCATGCAGCGGGCGATATGTATCGAAGATGTAAGCATCAATGCCTGACTTGCGCAACGCCTGACGTTTAGGAATCGTGCGGGTTGTCCCTGCCAAGGACCAGTCGCCCTGCTGTTTCAAGGCGCGGCCTAAAAAATCGGCTGTATAGCCGTATCCAAAGCAAAAGAGTCTTTTTTGAGTCATGCAAAAATCAGGAATGTTTAAAAATCTACATTCTCATAATGTCCGGCTGGAATAAAGCCCGGAATACGTTCTTCCAAAAGAGGCCGGAAACTGGGACGTGATTTTACGCGGGAATACCATTCATGGGCTGCTTTATGGTCGTCCCATGGCACATCACCAATATAGTCGACTGCCGAAATATGCGAAGCCGCAGCGATATCAGCTAAAGAGAAATCATTCCCCGCCAGCCAATTGCGCTTTTCAGTTAGAAAACCGATATAATCCAGATGGTAATGAATATTGGCATGACCGGCGCGAATTGACGGACCATGCGGTTCGCCCAGCTTCAAAAACCGCTTCATCAGTTTTTCGCCGACCAGGTTTTCGGTAACTTCGCGGTTAAATTTAACATCAAACCAACTTACCAAGCGGCGCGTTTCAGCTTTTTGAACCGGATCTTTACCCAAAAGATTGATCTGGTCATAAACTTCTTCGAGATACTCGCAAATAACGGATGAATTGGCGAGGGTTGTCCCATCTGGTTCAACCAAGACAGGGACATCGCCGGCAGGATTTAAAGCCAGAAACTCTGTGCGGCGCTCCCATACTTTTTCCAGCTTCAGGTCGTATTCCAGTCCTTTTTCGGACAGTACGATCCTGACTTTACGGGAAAAAGGATGCAACCAAAGATGGAAAAGTGTGCGCATGACCTTAGAGTAATGTAAAAATTACTTTTCTTCCAGCCACATAATGGCCAGTTTCTAAATTGTAACTTCTTTACATTATCCCCGAATGGCCCATATCCTTTAGATTATTTTATTTAATTGAAATTTATTGGGAGAAATCGATGTCTTTATCCAAAATCCTTCTTGCTTCTGCTGTTTTACTGACCGCCGCCCCGGCCTTTGCGCAAATGCCTGCCCCGACTGTTATCAAAGATCCGGCGAAACAGCCTCAAGGCGTTTATAAAATCGATCCAAGACATACGAGCGTTATCTGGAAAGTCATGCACATGGGCATTTCAGACTACACGGCTAAATTTTCTAAAGTTGACGGAGAGCTGACATACGACCCGAACGACGTTACAAAAAGTAAAGTTTCCATCACAATTCCGGCATCATCCGTTGAAACCGGCTTACCTGACTTCGATAAGGAAATCGCCGGCGAGAAATTTTTCGGCGGCGACAAGCACCCCAACATCACTTTTGTTTCAACTTCTGTCAAAAAAACCGATGACGATGAAGGCGAAGTTACAGGCAATCTGACCTTGAACGGCATTACCAAGCCTGTAACTCTTGATGTTGAATTCTATGGCGGGATAGACCACCCGATGGCAAAAGTCCGCGCCCTTGGCTTCTCGGCTGAAACGACAATCAAACGCTCCGATTTTGGTGTTGATTATGGCGTTCCTATGGTTGGTGATGAAGTGAAGATCGAGATAGAAACCGAATTTCACCAAGAAGCCGCCCCCGCGCCAAAGCAGTAAGCTGACATGAGCGGGGACAGATATACAAGAATTGCAATCACCCTTCACTGGGTGATTGCTTTGATGATTATCGGCCAGCTAGGGACAGGGATCGTAATGGGATATAATCTCGTCGATAAATCCATCCTGTATCCGATGTACCAATTTCACAAATCTCTAGGCCTTAGCGTTCTAGTGCTTTCTATTATAAGGCTGCTGTGGCGTTTAACTCACAAGCCGCCCGCTTTGCCTGCCCACATGCCGCTCTGGGAAAAATGGGGAGCCAAACTTTCTCATTACGGCTTTTATTTCTTTATGATCTTCGTACCTTTAAGCGGCTGGGCGCTTGTTTCGACGTCCTCTTATGGATTGCCGACGATGTGGTTCAATCTTTTCGAATGGCCCCACATCCCGGGCTTAGAAAGCTTGCCGGAGGCAGACAAGGAACAAGTAAATCAATGGTCCGAGAGTTTCCACGTTTACATGGCCTATGCTATGCTTGGCCTATTATTTCTGCATATTGGCGCCGCGCTGAAACATCATTTCATAGATAAGGATAATGTCATGCATCATATGATTCCCTTAATTAAGTCGAAATCAAAACTATCTTTGGTTCTTTTATTGCTATCTTCTTTTTCTTTTCCTGCTCAGGCAGCCGAATGGAAAGTTGATCACCTGACCAGCTCCATCTCCTTTACCGGCAAGAATTCTGGTGAGGAATTCTCAGGTAAATTTCTGGACTGGACAGCGGATATTAATTTCGATCCGGCAAAGCTGGAAGACACCAAAATATTAGTGACCATTAAAACCGTTTCGGCAAAGACATTGAATATTACATACAATAAAACTTTACCAAAAGCAGAATGGTTCGATGCGGAAAACCATCCTGATGCGACATTTGAGTCAAGTGACGTTAAATCTTTAGGCGGCGATAAATATGAAGCCAAAGGGAAGTTGAAGATCAAGGATATCTCTCATGACATCACCTTGCCGTTTACTTTGAAAATTACAAATGATGAAGCTGTAATGACTGCCGACGCGAACATAAATCGCCTTGATTTCGATATCGGCAAGAAAGCCGACCCAACTGCAGATTTCGTATCTAAAGATATTTCTTTAGCTATCAAGATCGAGGCAGATAAAAATTAAATTCTGCCTATTAAAATCTTAGTCTCGCCATAAATTTTTTCCACTGCCGTATCAAAATTCGGCAGGGAATACTCTGCTTCCATTTCAGCTACAATCCAGCAATTCTCCGCCAGCCAATCATTCTCCTTTAGAGCCGTAATAACTTTAGGCAGCATTTCTTTTCGGTAGGGCGGATCAAGGAAACATAATGTCGCCGCTTCTTGCGAAGAAGGACGAGGACCAATCTTCGTTGCGTCTTTGAGCAGGAAAAGACAGTTCCCTTCTTTCAATGTAGCGGCATTCTTTTTGGCCAGATCCAAAGATTTTTTATCCTGATCGATCAATATCGCCTGCGCAGCTCCTTGCGACAAAGCTTCCAGTGACAGCGCGCCCGTTCCGCAAAACGCATCAAGAACTACCGCATCTACTACAGCGCCGCGGGAATTGAGCATATTGAAGATAGCAAGCCGCACCTTGTCCGATGTCGGACGTATGGCATTATCTTTCGGAGAATCCAGTACGCGCCCGCGATTATATCCGGCAACGATTCTCATCAACCGAAAATCTTTTTAGCAACATCCTTTGGAAGGTTTTTGCGAACCATGTCAGGACGAATTTCGATGATTTCACCACGACCTAATTTACCAAGCTTGAAGGGGCCGTAAGACAGGCGAATCAAGCGATTTACCGTCAAACCGACCGCATCCATCACTTTTCTGATCTCGCGGTTTTTACCTTCCGTGAGTGACACGATCAACCATGTATTGGCACTTGATTGTTCTTTTTCAAGACGCACTTCCATCGGGCCGTATTTGATCCCGTCGATGGTAATACCCCGTCGCACGCGCTCCAAACGATCCTGAAAAATCGCGCCCATAACGCGCACACGGTAGGTTCTCACCCACCCTGTCTCCGGCAACTCCATATATCTTTTCAATTCGCCATCGGTTGTGAGCAGCAAAAGACCTTCAGTATTTAAATCCAACCGGCCAACGCTTAACACGCGCGGCATTGTCCGTGGCAGGGACTCAAAAACGGTCGGGCGGCCTTTCGGGTCGTTGGTCGTTGTGATCAATCCAACCGGCTTGTTAAAGAGGAAAAGGCGCGGCGCTACTTTCTTACCCACCTTGCCGTTATCGACCTTGATGACATTGGCATCCGTAACGAAGGTCGCCGGATTGGTTACGATCTCGCCATCGACGCGCACGCGGCCTTCGTCTATCAGACGCTCTGCTTCCCGGCGCGAGCATATCCCCGCTCGCGACAGGTATTTGGCGATACGCTCGCCATTTTCTTCCATAATGTCTTGTGTTTTCTTGGCCATGATGGTTTAGAAAATACCTATGCTTGATGAAAAAGACCAATACTTTATGCAAGAGGCGCTCATTGAGGCTCAAAAAGCGACTTTGCGCGATGAAGTGCCGATCGGCGCGGTGCTGGTCGACAGCAGAACCGGGGAAATAACGGCCCGCGCCAGCAACAGGACGATTGAACATTCCGACCCGACAAGTCATGCCGAAATTTTGGTCATCCGCGATATGTGCCGCCGGCTTGGCGTCCAACGCCTGCCTGAATATGATCTTTATATTACGCTGGAACCCTGCCCGATGTGCGCGGCGGCCATCTCTTTCGCCCGTATCCGCAAACTCGTCTTCGCGGCTGCCGATCCCAAAAGCGGCGGCGTGCTGTCCGGCCCGGCCCTATATACTCACGCCCAACTTCACCACAAGCCGCAAATCGCCTATGGATTAATGGCGGAAGAAAGTTCCGTACTTCTTAAAGATTTTTTTAAAACCAAGCGAAGTTGAAAACCCATAAAGGCGGCATAATCTCATTCATATATTTAATGAATGAATTTAAGTCGTGACAAAAATTAAGAAAAAAATCGCCATCATCGGCGGCGGACCGAGCGCTCTTTATACGTTCAAACATATTATAGACTCAGGCGCGAAAAACATATCCGTCGATATTTTCGAAGCCAAGGAAAAACTCGGCCACGGCTTTCCCTACTCAAGGGAAGGCGCACTCCCCGAACATGTCACCAATATATCGGCAAATGAAACCCCGCCTCTTGAAACATCCCTGAAAGAATGGGCGCAATCGCTTCCCGATGAAACCCTGCAAAAATATGGCATGCCACCGGGTCATTTTAATGAAAACAGAGTCGTCCCGCGCCTTTTCTTCGGGGACTATCTGGAAGCTGAATTTAATTTACTGCTGGCAAAAGCCAAAGACTCTAAAATTGAAACCAATATCCATCTAAAAACTTTTGTCACTGACATTACCGATCGCCCTGATAAAAATTCCATGACGGTTCACACATGTGATAATATTTTTGAAGCATTCGACCATGTTATTCTATGCTCGGGTCATAATTGGCCGACGCCGCACGAAGCCGAATTTTCAGGTTATTTCGACTCGCCCTATCCACCATCGAAACTGGCGCATAGAACCAATCATCCGGTCGCCATACGCGGCAGTTCATTAACCGCTATCGATGCCGTTCGCACTTTATCGCGTCAGAACGGGGAATTCTATCAAAACGATCAGGGCGTTTTATCTTACCGCCTTGATGAAGACAGTCCGGATTTTCGTCTGGTTTTGCATTCCAAACACGGGCTTTTGCCGTGCGTGCGCATCTTCCTTGAAGAACCCTTAGTCACGACCAGCGATACTTTGACGGATAAAGAAATAGAAAAACATATTGCAGAAAATGACGGGTTTCTTTCTCTTGATTTTATCTTCGACGGCGATTTCAAAAAACCGCTGAAAGAAAAAGACCCGGTTTTTTACGAAACCATCAAAGATATGCGTATGGAAGATTTCGTCGAAGCCATGATGAATATGCGCGAGAATGCCGATCCTTTCGTTCTGCTGGCGATGGAATATAACGAAGCCAAAAGATCGATTAAAAACAGGCAAGCCATTCACTGGAAAGAAATGCTGGCGACTTTAAGTTTTGCCATGAATTATCCGGCCAAGCATTTTTCAGCCGAAGATATGCTGCGCCTCCGTACTCATCTCTTGCCATTGATTGCCGTGGTCATTGCCTTTATTCCGCAAAATTCCTGCGAAGAAATTATGGCGTTGCATGCGGCGGGCGTTCTTAATCTTATCTCCGTTGGCAATGAAAGCCGCGTCGAACCACTGAAAAAAGGCGGCATTATTTATCATTTGGATGATGACACCAAAAACGAATATAAAACCTTCGTCGATTGCATCGGTCAGCCGCGCCTTTCTCTCGAAGATTTGCCTTTCAAAGACTTGATCGAAAGCGGCGCAGTATCACAGGCTTATATAAAATTCCGCTCTTCCAATGCACCGAAAGAAGAGAATAAAGATATCGAAAAGCATAACGGAAAATTTTATCTGAAAGTCCCCGGCCTTGCGATCAATGACGATTTCCAGAGCATTGACAAAAACGGAGAACCTAATCCACGCCTTTATATTATGGCGGTTCCCTATATCGGCGGCTTCAATCCCGACTATTCAGGCTTCGATTTCTGCGAAGAAGCGTCGAATAGAATTATAAACAAAATTTTATCCTAACGCTCTCCAGCCTATATCTTTGCGGCAAAATCCGTCTTCCCAATCAATCATGGAAACAGCCTGATAAGCCAGATCACGCGCATCCTGCAAAGTTTTCTCAACTGCGCAAACGCCGAGCACCCGTCCGCCGGTGGCGACGATATTGCCATCCAGCACCGATGTTCCCGCGTGGAAAATTTGTACATTCGGCACTTTCGCCGCGTCATCCAACTTGCCGATCAACGTATTCTTTTTATACGCTCCCGGATATCCGTCCGCCGCCATCACGACGCAAATCGCGGGTTCATCCGACCAGGTGAGGCTCAGCATATTGAGCTGCCCCGTGGCCGCCGCTTCCAATACATTTACGAGATCGGATTTGAGACGCAGCATTAAAGTCTGACATTCAGGATCCCCGAAACGCGCATTATATTCGATCAGTTTCGGTTCGCCATTGACGATCATCAACCCTGCGAATAACACACCTGCAAATGGCGTACCCTCCCTTTTCATCGCATCCACTGTCGGATGGATAATTCGCTCCATGATTTTATCCTTTAATTCCGGCGTCATCAGCCGCGCCGGAGAATAAGCGCCCATCCCGCCCGTGTTTGGTCCGTTGTCACCGTCGAATATGCGTTTATGGTCCTGCGCCGAAGACATGGCCAGCACATGTTCGCCATCGCAAATGGCAAAAAAACTGACCTCTTCACCTTCCATAAATTCCTCAACGACGATGGAGGCTCCTGCACTCCCAAAGGCATTGCCGGAAAGCATATCTTTCGCCGCCGCCTTCGCGTCTTCTAATGTTTCGGCAACAATCACGCCCTTGCCTGCCGCAAGACCATCCGCCTTGATCACGATCGGCGCGCCTTCACGTTCGATATAGGCCAAAGCTTTTTCAAGATTGGTAAACCGCTCATAAGACGCGGTTGGAATATTATATCTTTTGCAAAGGTCTTTCATGAAACCTTTGGATCCTTCAAGCTGCGCCGCTTTTTGCGAAGGACCAAAAACCGGAATACCCGCTTCCCGAATTTGATCGGCAAGGCCCAGAACCAATGGACCTTCAGGACCGACGACAACCAGACCAACATTATTATCTTTGGCAAAACTGACCAATCTATCGATTTCATCAACCTGAATGGATACACATTCGGCAATTTGCGCAATCCCGGCATTTCCCGGCGCGACATATAAATGGTCACAACGCTCTGATTGCAAAATCTTCCATGCCAGCGCATGTTCCCGTCCGCCGGAGCCAACCAGTAAAATTTTCATCTGTTAATCGTCCTTCAAAGAGATCAGCTCCAGATTACCGCCCGTCGCTGTGGTATTTATAGAGATTGTTTTCTCGGTTGCAAAGCGGTGAAGATAATACGGCCCGCCCGCCTTCGGTCCCGTGCCCGATAATCCCATCCCGCCAAAAGGCTGAACGCCGACCACCGCCCCAATCATGGAACGATTTATATAAATATTACCTGCATTGATATTCTGGGCTGTTTTGTCAAAACGATTTTCTAAACGGCTATGCAAACCGAATGTCAGGCCATAACCGGTAGAATTAATCTCATCGACGATCTTTGCACGGTTTTTCGACTTGAAGCGAATGACATGCAAAATCGGCCCGAACACTTCTTTCTTAACTTGCGATATCGCATCTATCTCATAGGCATGCGGAGGAAAATAATATCCGTTTAAATTCTCCGGCTGTTTCGCCGACGCGATCAATTTTGCGAAACCATTCAAATATTCCTTATGTTGCTGTAGATTCCTTAAAGCTTCGGAATCAATGACAGGACCGATATCGCTGGAGATATCTCGCGTATCTCCGACTCTTAATTCAGAAATTGCGCCTTTCAGCACTTCGCAAAACCGTTCGTAAATATCGTCCTGCACATAGACCACGCGCAATGCCGAACATCTCTGCCCTGCCGATCCGAAAGCGGAAGTTATAACATCGTCAATGACCTGTTCGATCAAGGCCGAGCTTTCGACGACCATCGCGTTCTGCCCGCCGGTTTCGGCAATAAGCGGCACAATCGCCCCTTCTTTATTGGCAAGCGACCTGTTGATGGCTTTTGCCACTTCCGTTGATCCGGTAAAAACAACGCCGGCGACGTCTTTATGCCCGACAAGTACAGACCCGATTTTTCCATCGCCCAATACAAGATTGACTGCATCTTTCGGCACACCTGCTTCATGCATTATTTTTACAATACGATAGGCGATTTTCGGCGTCTGTTCGGCGGGCTTGGCAATAACGCTATTACCCGCCATCAACGCCGCAACAATCTGCCCGGTAAAAATAGCTGCCGGAAAATTCCATGGAGAAATACAAATGAATATTCCCCGCGCGGTCATATAAAGACGATTGCTCTCGCCTGTCGGCCCTTGCATCGTCTCCCCGTTTTCATCGAAAATCTTTTCGCCCTGCGCCGCGTAATAGCGACAAAAATCCGTCGCCTCACGAATTTCCGACAAGGAGTCAATCAACGTCCGACCACCCTCGCTTCGCAAGAGCGCGATTAATTCCTCGCGGTTTCGTTCCAGCAAATCCGCAATCCTGCGCAAGATATCGGCGCGTTTTTTCGCAGATATATTTGACCAGCCGATAAAACCTTTTTTTGCCGACGTAAAAACACTTTCAATCTGGTGCGGTGATATTTCCCATACCTCGCCGGAATTTTCCGAGATACTGGATGGATAAGGAATATGGACCGGCGTTTGCGCCCTTATGTTCTCCCCATCGATGAGAGATAACGCTGGCGAAGACTTGGCAAAGCTGGTTTGAAAATTTTCTCTTGCCTCATTGGCAGAAAAATCAACGCCCGATGAATTAATGCGATCCGTATAAATATAGCGAGGCAAAGGAATACTTGCGTGTGAATGAGAATCGCGCGCTTTTATATCGGCGATAAAATCATGCGCCAACTCGTCATTCGCTTTTGCTTCGCGAAGCTGATGAATAAAGGATGTATTCGCACCATTCTCCAGCATGCGGCGCACGAGGTAGGGCAGTAAATCTTCATGGCTGCCCACCGGCGCATAAATGCACACCCGCACGCCCGTATCGCTTAGCACAATGTCGTGCAGGGACTCGCCCATACCGAACAGACGCTGGAATTCAAAACCGTTTCGCTCATCTCCTGCCAGATCCAAAACGCCCGCAACGGTCTGCGCGTTATGCGTAGCAAACATCGGATAGATACGATCGCGGTATTTAAGAAGTTTTTGCGCACAGGCCAGATAGGATAAATCAGTATTGGCTTTACGCGTGAATAAAGGATAATTCGGCAAACCCGCCATTTGCGATTTCTTGATCTCGCTATCCCAATACGCACCTTTAACAAGGCGCACTTGTAATTTACGCCCGTGAGCTTTGGCCATAGCTTGCAAATCGTCGATCAGGCGGAAACATCTTTTATCATAGGCTTGTATGGCAAGACCGAACCCGTTCCAGCCTTTCAGATCAGGATCGCCGCTTACCGCTTCGATAATCTTAAGAGATAACTCAAGGCGATCCGCTTCCTCGGCATCGACGGTCAGCCCCATATCGTAACTTTTGGCAATCAGGCAAAGCGCCTTTAATTGCGCCGCAATCTCCGGCACACAAATATCGCTTTGCGTCCAGACATAGCGCGGGTGCAGCGCCGATAATTTAACCGACATGCCGCTGCGGTTTGCTGTATCACCCTCCGAAGACTGCCCTATCGCATGCGCGGCTGCCTCGTAGGCCCTGAAATATCTTTCCGCATCAATGCGTGTTCTTGCCCCTTCTCCCAGCATATCATAAGATAAGCGATAATTTTTTTGCTCGGGCCCACGCGCATTTTTGATAGCTTGCGAGATTGCTTCACCAATAACGAATTGCTGACCGATACGGCGCACGGCCTCTTCCAAACTTTTGCGGATAACAGGCTTGCCGATAGAACCTAAAAAAGACCCAAGCGTTTTTTGCGCCAGCGATAAACCGACACCGGCAGCCTTCAAAAACATATCGCCGCCGCTCCGGCTCCAATCCGCGCCAGTGATTTTTTCCTCGATCAGATCATCCTTGGTATCGGAATCAGGAATTCGCAGCAGGGCTTCGGCCAGGGTCATCAGCGCCAGACCACCTTCACTCTGCAAAGGAAAATGCTCCAGAAAATGTTCGATCTCGCTTACACCGCTTTTTCGCGACTTTATTTTACCAATTAAAAGAGAGGAAAAATTCTCAACTCTTTTGGCTCTGGCACTGTCCCATGACAGGTTTTCAAGAAGGGAGTTGACGACTTTTGTTTCATCTTCGAGATGATCACTTGCAAAGGAGAAATTCATAAGGTTTAAATTAGACCAGATGAGCATGAATTCCAATGTCCCAGAGCTAAGCGTTTCCGAATTGTCTTTTTCCTTGAAAAAGACTCTTGAGGACAGTTTTGGCCGCGTACGCGTGCGCGGTGAATTATCCAAGGTCAAAATCCATACGTCCGGCCACATGTATTCGGACCTGAAAGATGCCGACTGCCTGATCAATATCGTTTGCTGGAAAGCAACAGTGGCGCGTCTCTCGGTGCGCCCTGAAGAAGGCCTCGAAGTGATCGTCACAGGCCGCGTGACAACCTATCCGTCGCGTTCCAATTACCAGCTCGTCGTTGAAAATATTGAACTGGCTGGTGAAGGCGCGCTTTTAAAAATGCTGGAAGACCGCCGCAAGCGTCTTGCCGCCGAAGGCCTCTTTGATGAAAGCCGGAAGAAAAGACTTCCTTTCCTGCCGGAAGTCATCGGCGTTGTGACGTCCCCGACCGGCGCCGTTATCCGCGATATATTGCATCGCCTTGAAGACCGCTTTCCGCGCCGCGTTATTGTATGGCCGGTCAAAGTTCAAGGTCAGGGAGCATCGGAAGAGATAGCGGCCGCAATCAAGGGATTTTGCTGTCTTGATGAAAATTGTGTTACACCTAGGCCCGATCTTCTGATCGTTGCCCGCGGTGGTGGTTCTTTGGAAGATTTAATGCCGTTTAACGAGGAAATCGTCGTTCGTGCCGCGGCTAACTGCACGATTCCGCTGATTTCGGCTGTCGGCCATGAAACGGATACGACGTTAATTGATTATGTCTCCGACCATCGGGCGCCGACACCGACAGCAGCGGCGGAGCGCGCCGTACCCGAACGCCTTGGTATTTTAGGCTGGCTACAGGAAAATCAGCATCGCCTGACCTCTACGATGTCGCGAATCGTAAAATCCCATCGGCAGGAAATTTCAATGCTGGACGCCCACCTGAAAGATCCGAAACGCCTGCTGGAGTTGAAAATACAGTCACTTGACCGGGCATCGGATAAGCTGTCGCATTGTTTGGAACGTCAGGTGTCTCTAAAAAACCAGTTTTTGCAGAAAATTGCCTCCCGTCTGCTTCATCCGCGCCAGAGACTGGATCAGGCTGAGCAGCATTTATCTTTTCAAATTAAAAATCTTACGCGTATTGAAAACAATTTACTGGAACAACCCGCCCGTCGTCTCTTGCAAGCCGGGCAAATGCTGGAACTTCTATCCTTTAAAAATATTCTCAGACGCGGTTATGCCGTAGTGCGTTCCCCGGAAGGCCACTTGATTTCGACGGCACAGGCCGCAAAGTCGCATGATGAGCTAACTATTGAGTTTGCAGACGATCATATTAAGATTTTCCCAAAATAGATTTGCATAACGCAACAAGATTTGTGTATGGTCTCCAGGAAATTGAGTAAGGAGATATCCATGGGAATAATGCAGAAATTTTCGCAAGTCGTCAGAAATCGTATCGATAGCTGGTCAGACCCTTGGAAAGCCCATTTTGATTATTATGGCGCCTCACATGATAAGAAAAAGAATCCCACTTATAATGGCGACCGGCTTTTGCTTTCCAAGAACGACGGGGTTATTGAAATTTCTACCGCGCCTATATTTGTTCATCATGTAACCGCGCCTGCGGTAAGACCCATATCTGCGGTCTTTAATATACCTGGCCAAAGCAAACCGCTTTTTACAACAACATCGGAAACGGAAGCCATTCAATGGCTGGACGATTTTGTCAAAAAAACCTCGATGACCGTAGATGAACAAAAGCATTTCGATCGTTGGAAAAACAAGATAAGCGCCCCGGATACGCAAAATATACCTGTCCCGCATCCTGTGTGGCCTTATTAGGGTTTCGTAAAACCCGATCTTTCTTGCTACAATGGGCCAGGAAAGATAAGTAATTAGCCATGCGCGCGAAACTCGACGAAGTAATGGAAAAATTGGGAGTAGGATACAACCTCTCCCCTTATGAAACCTGCCCATGGGCGGCATCGGATTTGATGGCGGGAATTACTTTCAGCGGCGAAGTGCGCATGTCGCCGGATGGCGATGAAATCGAGTGTGAGCTTCAACTGCTTAACGACAATCCGGAAGCCGGAAAGCCATCGATTGAACATCTATTCTGGATGCAGATAACGCCCTTCACCGGTGATGTCTGGACCGTAAAAAACCTGCGTGTCAAAAACGAAATCTGGAACAACAAAGTTTACAATTGGGAAGAAAAAGCCTGTAGCACGTTTCGCTCCTGCGTGACCGAACTCGCGCTTGGCAATGTGCCGGATTTCGATGAAATTCTGGATCGCGAATTCTTAAGCAAGGAGCGATTTGGCGACAGCCGCGGTGGCGGCGGCGGTAAATCGCCTAAAATCCGACCGGGGCAGCTTCTGAATATGAAGACCGGATTTTAGTAAAAGCTAGTGTTTTTATCTAAGATTACTGCGCGACGATAATGCCGTACTCCGTAGCGATTTTAGGAAGCCCGCCATCTTCTAAAGTCCCTAGTCCATCAAAAAACCAGTTTGGGCCTTCACGCATTAAAGTGCCGACAATCACGGCTGTGGCTTTATGATTTTCTTCAAATTCTTTATCAAGATTGAATCGCATTAATTCAACGCCGGTTTCCGGATTGGTAATGCGTAGAAAGCAATTGCGTACGCTTTTGAAATTATGCTCGCGCACGCCTGCGTCATAAATTGAAATCACAAAACTTAAAGATACCACTTCAAAAGGCAGTGCCATTAGATCGACGAGCATGATCTCGTCATCGCCGTCACCTGCCCCTGTACGGTTATCGCCTCGATGCTCGACTTCGCCGCCTGCACTTTTCAAATTGTTATAAAAGATAAAATCCTCGTCCATGCGGGTTTTGCCGCTTTTATCGAGGAGAAAAATACTGGCGTCCAAATCAGGCGCTTCACCGTCAAAACCGACAACATCCCAGCCTACACCGACCATGACCGTCTTTAACGTAGGGTCGAGCCTCGTGAGATTGACCTGCTCGCCGCGTTTGAGCTGAAAGCTTTTTACTTCCTTGCCGGAAGCCGCATCATGCGATGCTTGCGCAGATGTAGTAATTTTAACTTCTGTCATGCCCTATAATCGGATTTCAGTTATCGGTTATCGAATTATGGCCAGCATAGATTAATTTCTGATGACTGGCCACCGATAACTGATTACCCTTTTTTTCCTTCATCCCATTCAATACCGAACCCGAAAGCGCGGTCCATTTCCGCCTGACCGGGAAAATATTCAGTATAATTAGTTAGTTTGATGCCATTTCGGACATTATCTATTCCCGCAACGGCGCAAATATCCATGTTGTCGTTGGGTGAGCCTATTGTCACCACCATCGGTTTTTCACCCGGTATTCTGACCTGAATTTGCGGCCTGAACTCAGCCCAGTTCGAGGCGCCTTTATAGATATAGACATAAAATAAAAGCCGTTTGATCTCGCTCCATTTCGCCCCATTGATCCTTATCCATTCGTCATCGCCCTCGCGATCGCCTGTTTGCTCGTCTTCGGAAAGAGAAAGATAAGGTTTGTCACCGAAATTACCGTGGAGCTTGCCGAAACATTGCAATGCGCCGCGCTGCCCGTCCTGCAATTCGTAAAGACAACCCAGATCTAGATCGATATCGCCTTTAGCGCCAAGCCCCAAAAGCTTGCCGATTTTCGATCCGACATCCTTGACCTGATTATCCCATGACGCCGCGACCGTGATCGTGCCAAATCCGTCTTTGGACGGGGTCACTGCCAAACTGTCGCCGCGAGCCCCTAAATGATCGATGGCACTGCCTTGCGTATTCGGATCCAGAAACCCCGCGCATCCACGCGCCCTGCCATGGCCGGAAAATTTGGCGCGGTTTTCGTTGGCTCTGGCCAGTCCGCCTTGAGAAATATCGATTGGTTCTGGCATAAAATTCCTTTGTTTCTGTAATTTATCCAGCAAATACTTGCGGAACAGACAAACACTCGCTATCAAAATTCATCCCAACCGCTTCGGAGAAATAATAATGGCCGCCTATCAATATGTCTACACGATGCAGAACTTGGTTAAATCCTATCCGGGCGGCAAAACCGTCCTCAATGGGATTACCCTGTCTTTCCTGCCCGGCGTTAAGATCGGCGTTCTGGGTCCGAACGGGTCCGGTAAATCTTCGCTTTTGCGCATTATGGCAGGTGTCGACAAGGAATTTACCGGCGAGGCATGGGCAGCCGAGGGCGCCCGTATTGGCTATTTGGAACAAGAGCCACAACTTGATCCCACCAAAAACGTGATCGAGAACGTCATGGAAGCCTTGGGTCCTATCAAATCCAAAGTCGACCGCTTCAATCAGATCGGTTTGGAAATGGCCGAAGAAGGCGCTGATTTTGATACGCTGATGACCGAAATGGGCGAGCTTCAGGAACAGATAGATGCCGCCGACGGCTGGGAGATCGAACGCACAGTTGAAATTGCCCTCGATGCGTTGCGATGCCCGCCCCCGGAAAGCCCGGTGACGAAATTATCAGGTGGGGAAAAACGCCGCGTCGCGCTTTGCAAACTCCTTCTCGAAAAGCCCGATCTGCTTTTACTCGACGAACCGACCAACCACCTGGACGCGGAATCGGTCGCCTGGCTGCAGCGCCACCTCGAAGATTACAAAGGCACGGTCATCATGGTCACGCATGACCGCTACTTCCTCGACAATGTAACGAGCTGGATTTTGGAACTCGACCGCGGCCGTGGCATTCCTTATGAAGGCAACTATACCGAGTACCTGACCCAGAAGAAAAAACGTCTCGAACAGGAACAAAAATCCGAAGAAAACCGCCAGAGCACGCTGGACCGCGAACTTGCCTGGATCCAGACATCGCCATCCGCCCGCCGCTCGAAATCCAAGGCGCGTATTTCCGCTTATGAAGACATGCTGGCTGAGAAAGAAAACGATACCGTGGGCCGCGCCCAGATCGTTATCCCGGCTCCGCCGCGTCTTGGACATATCGTTCTCGAAGTCAAAGACCTTTCTAAAGGTTTTGGTGATCGTCTTTTGATTGATAATCTTTCCTTTAATCTTCCGGCTGGCGGTATCGTCGGCGTTATCGGCCCGAACGGGGCTGGTAAATCGACCCTTTTCCGCATGATTACGGGCAATGAAGCCCCGGATTCAGGTACGTTCCGCGTAGCCGACTCCGTAAAGCTCGGCTATGTCGATCAGTCCCGCGACAATCTCGACGACAATAAAACCGTCTGGGAAGAAATCTCCGACGGTCTTGATATCTTGGAGCTTGGCAAAATCAAAATGCAGTCGAGAGCCTATGTCGGCGCTTTCAATTTCAAGGGCGGCGACCAGCAGAAAAAACTCGGACAGCTTTCCGGCGGTGAAAGAAACCGCGTGCATTTGGCAAAGATGCTCAAAACCGGCGCGAATGTTCTTTTGCTCGACGAACCGACCAACGATCTCGATACCGAAACACTGGCCGCTCTCGAGGAAGCGTTAGAGCAATTCCCGGGCTGCGCCGTGGTCATCTCGCACGACCGCTGGTTCCTTGACCGTCTGGCGACACATATTCTGGCTTTTGAAGGTGACTCTCAGGTCGTCTGGTTCGAAGGAAATTACGAAGATTACGAAGCCGACCGCAAACGCCGTCTTGGTATCGCTGCGGATCAACCGCACCGGATTAAATACAAACCGCTCACACGCGCTGCCTAATCCTTCTTTCCCTCTCCCCCTGAGCAGTGGGGAGAGGGATCAAGGGAGAGGGGGTGTGACGATCAGGCACCGCTTTTTATTTCTGATAAAAACTGTCATTCCCCCCAATAGGGCGGGAATCTCTACTTGAACCACAACGACACAACGAAGAGAGGATGGGGCTTACCGAAGAACGCTTCTTCTCTGCGTCCTCTGCATGATGTTCTTAGAAAACCTTGACAAATAAGGAATATTATCCTATTATCCGAAATAAAAAGGATAAAATGCCTCAAGTTCGAAAAAACCCCAGATCCACACCCCAGCTTCAAGCTCTTATCAAACAGGCCAATGACAATGACCGCCTGATAATCTTAAAAACTGTCAATCGCAGACCCGCCAAAGCGTTGCGCCAATCCGTTCCCGATATCGAAAATGCGCTGGCTCTCCTCAATCTTCTCTATGCGCATCGGTCCGCGCCCAAAACATACGAACAGGCGATACATTTTTACAACTGGCAGCACCACGCCCTGCACCGCCTTTTTCTACAGCTTGCCTGCCATAACACCATGAACATGTTTTGCCTGGTCCTTAAGACCGCAAGTTTAAGCTTACGCGCCTGTCAGAAAAGGGAAGCCCTCAAAAAGTTTTTAAAAAAATTCCCTGCAAACGAAATAGACAAAACGACGAACGAAATAATCAGGAGACGAAAAAATGCCGAGATGGACCGACGAAGCCAGAGTTTTACAGGCAGAGAAAATAAGACAGCTCAAACCATGGCTGAAAACGACAGGTCCGAAAACAGAGGAAGGCAAGGAAAACTCCTCCCGAAACGCCATGAAACACGGGATGCGGTCAGAACTTGCCAAGGAACTGCGCCAGACATTGCGGCAACAGGCGCAAATCCTCAAAGGCTTGCAGTGATTTGCCCAACCCTGTTATGCATCGGCCAAATTTCCCCGTATTCGGGTTGCAATAAAAAACATAATGGCTAATTCTATTGGCATGAAAAAAATCAGTTTTCTTGCCATTATTTCGTCATTTTTGATTCTGAGCTTGCCGCACACGGCGAATGCGACCGCTGCTGCCATTTTCGGTCCGCCGAAAAAAGGCGATGCGGCAAAGGAAGCTGTTCCTGAAATTCCCAAAGACGCGCTCAACCGTGAAACACCGCGGGGAACTTTATCAGGATTTATCTCCGCCATCGGTCAGGACGATTACGAGAAAGCCGCAAGTTATCTCAATCTGAGTTACCTGCCGAAAACACAAGCACAGGCGCAAGGCAAGATCCTTGCCAAAGGGCTTCAAACCTTGATGGATAACGGCTCATGGATTTCGCCGGCCGCCATGGTTAGCAACGATCCGATGGGCAAAGTAGACGATGGTTTGTCCGATGGCGTTGAGCGTCTCGGGACGTTAAAGGCAAAAGATAAATCCGCAGACCTTCTTGCCGAGAAAATCACCAGCGATGATGGCGTATCGATCTGGCTGATCTCAACGCAAACCGTGAAACAGATTCCAGGCTTTGTAAAAAACCTGAGTGAATCGAAACTTGATCGCGCGTTACCCGACTCGCTTCTCGAGCCTAAATTCTGGGGTGTCCCCTTGGGACACTGGATCGCCATGCTTGGGATTGTCGGCGCGGCCTATCTGATTTCCTGGGCGGTCGTCTGGGTTCTGGCCTGGTGCACGCGAAAATGCTGGAAGAATAAAGACATTAATAAAAAACATGTAATCGACGCCTTTGAACTTCCTGTCCGTTTATATGTGGCTACTGTTATCTTTGTCGTCGCATGCGTGCAAATCGGCATTTCCGTCGTCGCCCGCCAGCATTTCAGCCAGATTACGATCATCGTTTCATGGATCTCGCTTGCTCTTTTGATGTGGAAGCTGATCGATGTCATTGCGGAAACATCACAACGGAAATTGATCGAGAAAGGTAAATACGGCGCACTTTCAGGCGTACATTTCTTTCGCCGCATGGCTAAATTCATTTTCGCCGCAATTGCAACCTTCGTTACTTTGGACACGGTCGGCATTGATGTTACTGCTGGTTTGGCCGCTCTCGGTATCGGTGGTTTGGCGCTCGCCTTCGGTGCGCAAAAAACCATCGAGAACTTCATCGGCTCAATCATGGTGATTTTCGACCAGCCTGTCCGCATTGGGGATTATTGCAAAGTCGGTGAAATTGCCGGAACCATTGAAGATATCGGTATGCGCTCGACGCGTATTCGTACACTGGATCGCACATTGATCACTATTCCGAACGGGGATTTTTCCGCCCAGCGTATCGAAAACTATGCCCATCGCGACCAGTTCCGCATTTACACGAAGCTTGCTGTCCGTCTGGATGCAACAGCCGATCAGTTACGTTACCTGATCGTTGAAATTCGCTCGCTTTTATACTCACATCCAAAGCTGGAGACCAAATCCGCCAACGTCAAATTCATCGGCTGGAGCGAATATTCAACCTTTATCGAAGTTGTCGCTTATGTCATGACCCGCAATAATGATGATTTCATGGAAGTACGCGAAGACGTTTACCTGCGGATACTTGATATTATCGAGAAAAGCGGCACGACGCTGACAACTCCGGCCACTCCTTATGCGCAATATTTTCCTTCGCCGACGGAAGAAAGTAAAACTGTTAAAGCCGAAGCGGAACAGAAAGTCCGCGATCTTATCACGCGCAACGATCTGCCATTACCGAAATTTGATCCGAAAAAGATCGAAGATCTCAAATCCAGTATAGATTATCCACCGAAAGGCTCCAGCATTTACAAAGGAAAAAAAGAATAGCTTTAAATATTGCTTTCCCACATCTGCGGTACCAGTGCATAGCCTGATTTTGAACTCTCCACATGACCCAGCCCGGGGAAGCTTAAATGCATGCCGCCAATGCGAATGCGATCTTGGGATACCTCATCCAAAATACGGGCTCTGGATTTAATCGCTTGTTCAGGATCTATATCGAAAGTTAAGGCCCATTCGGGGTGAATGAATTGCAAAGCCTGCATGTGAACGATATCGCCCCAGATTAAAAGCTGTTCGGAACCACCTGAAATTCTAAAGCCGCAATGTCCCGGTGTGTGACCCTTCAGATCTACACTTGTAATGCCGCTACCGACATCCTCGTTTGGCCGGAAAGTCTGGATCTGACCAGTAAGCTTATAGGGATTGAGGTTGGTCCGGGCTGCCTCGAATGCGGCCGACGCCCCTTCTCTTGCTGCTTTTTCTTCATCGCTGAACCAGAAATCCAATTCCGGAGCCGAAACACGTATCACGGCTTTCTTGAAAATCGCTTGTCCGGCTTTATCGGTCAATCCTTTCACATGGTCGGGATGGGCATGAGTTAAAAGGATTTCATCGATATCGGAGGGTTGGTAACCTGCTGCGTTAAGATTGGCGAGCAAATTTCCGGTACCCGGCGCATAATCTCCAGCGCCCGTATCAATCAGGACAAGCTTATTTCCTGTGTTTACAACAAAGGTATTTAGATACCCTGGTATATGGTCACTTTGAATAAAAGCTTTCTTTTTCAATGCGTTAATTTCGGAATTTTTAGGATCAAGCACAATCCCGGCACCCATTTCCATAGCTCCATCAAAGATACTAGTAACTTGGATGTCACCTACTTTAGTCCGGTAAACACCCGGAACTTGGCCTTTTGCCACTGGGGCTGCGGCGTGCGAAACGTTATTTAAAGTCGGGGTCATAATTCCTACTCCTGCGGCGGCACCGATACCGGCGATAAAATTGCGTCTGTTGAGAGGCATTGGACTAAGTCTCCTTTAGAATAAATGGATTGGAAGCCTGAACTATGGTAGGCTAAAGGAAAGAAAAATAAATAAAATTTTATCTATTTGGCGCGTATAATATGACTGTAAAAACAGTCGCTTAACAGAGGGTTGTTCCTTTTGGCAAAATTCACAGCCGGTACAGCCGTGAAATATATGGTGCTCCCCGGGCTAATTCCCCGGATTCGGGAGCTGTTTTTCAGCGGTTTTGCTCTTTTGGCTTATTATGTCGCCATTATCTATGGAATGGCGAGGCTGATCCCTGCTGGCCATCCATTCCTGAACGAAACCAATATCGGAAAATTCGGCCTACGCCACGTCGTTAAGGCCGCCTGGCTCAATCTTGATTTTCGCTGGAAGAATATTGATCGGATCCTTTTCTTTTTTGCTCTGGTCGCCGGACTTTTGATGATGGCGGTCTATATCGTCGGCTCTTTCTTTTTCCTGCTGACCGCGCCGGCCATGGCCGCTGCCTCACCGCCTATCGGGACGCTTTTCACTAATCCAAATCCGACCAACGATATCGCTTTCATGATGATGGACCGCATGTTGGGTATTCCGGGCATTTTCAACTCCAAGGTTGTGACGACTACCGAATTCGGCCTGATGCCGACGCCGTTCCACCACGGCCTGCATGCTCTTTTCGCTTATTTCAGTTGGGGTTTGTTCGCAGTGGCAATGGTAATGCTGCTTTATTTTATCGTCGATATCGTTTTGGAAACGACGATGACGGGCGTGCCGTTTGGCAAGCGTTTCAGCAATGTATGGGTTCCGCTTCGCATCGTCGCCGGTATCGGACTTTTAATTCCTGTCGCTTTCGGCCTTAACTCGGCTCAGTGGATTACGCTTTACGTAGCCAAGATGGGATCGAATTTCGCTACTAACGCATGGATAGCTTTTAACAATAACATGCTCAATCCCATGGGGATGGAAAATAAAGAGCTTGTATCGCTTCCTTCGACACCGGATTTTACAGGTCTTGCCAAAGATCTTTTCATGATCCGCGCCTGTAAGGATGTCGATGAAAAACTGGCGATGGGCAGACGCAAGGCTGCTGCGACACCTGCCCCTAGCGATCCAAATGAGATCGTGGTTACAGGGCGATCAAAATACGATGCGATTGACGCTTTCTTTGTTGATGGCGACCGGTATTTCACCATCCTTGGTCAAAAAAGCCAAGTTGGTAAAATGTGGCCCGGCGACTATAGCAGTAACTTTATTAACATTTATCTCGAAGGTTTGCGCTTTTATAAAGGCAAAGATGTTCGTATCGTTTTTGGGCGATTTAACGAGAAATGGCTTGCGGATGGCAAATATCCCGGTGGTGTCGAACCTGTCTGCGGCGAAGTCGTGATCCCCAACCTGCTTCCTGCCGGTCAGAAAGTTCCTTCGGGTAATGTTGCAGCTCGGGATATCAGCGACGGTATGCTGATCGGGGCTTCCCATACTTTTGCCGTCTTAAAGATGATAATCGGCATTTCCAAAACCGGTTTTGGCGACGAAGGTGACGGGGATGAGGAATATGAATACAAGCTGATGCGATTTGCTACGGATCGTTACTACTATCAGGAAACATCGCAAGGCCAGCAGAAACTGGAAGAACACCGCCGCGATGTAAATGAAAAAAATTCTACAAATCCCGATGATGCTGACATAAACGGCAACCCCGATTGTATCCATGACGAAAATAACGATGGTATCGACAACGATGGCGACGATCTGGTTTTCAATGAGCTTGGCCAGTGTGATGCCCCTGTTGCCAGCGAGTTTTTTGTTAATCTCGGCAAAAGATATCAGCGCTATTTAAGCTACGGCCCGACCATGGGCTATGATTACTATACCGGGCTTGGACAACAGTCTTTGGAACAGCGTTGCTCTCGTATCAATTGCTCCCGTGTCGTTAGCGGCGCAACCGATTCCTGCCAGCGCACACTCGACGCCTGCACAGCAACGCGTGACGGCTATGAGGACTACAAGCCGATCAATAGTGTCTACTACGAAGATTTAGGACAGGAAAATCCTTTCGGCATCAACCGTTCACTTGACTCTGATCTGTTTAAATATGGTTGGGGCGGCGCAGGCATCTGGTATAAATTTATTGCCGAGAAAAACGGCGAATTGATGGGAACGACCAATAACCTGCCGCGCCTGACCCATTACCCTCTTCTCATGGAAAACGTATCGACGGAAAAAGCGGCGAAAGATAAATCGGCCAGCGCAGGCTGTGAGAGATATAATCCGGCGGTTGGCGGCGGTGGTACGATCTCGCTGGGTAAAAGTAAGGACGATGCCCATGAACTGGCGCGGCTTTATTACGGCTTGTGCAAAAACCTCGAAATTAACGAGCATCTGAAACTAGCAGGCGGTACGACTGCGCAAAATACAGGCAATCCGGCTCTCGACATTATCAACGCCCTTTTCAGCACTAAGGCGCTTTATGATTTCCGCGAGAACTCCATCGTCAACCCGATGTCGCAGCTTGCCGCTCTAGGGCGCGCATTGATCGACAAATCCATCCATAACATTATGATGGGTGCGGGCGGCGCAGGAATTGGTGGCCTGATGCAGCTTTTTGGCGGCGTAGCCGGCGAAAATGCCGGGGCTATCGGTCCCTTCATGTCTCAACTTGGGGCAGCGACCGCAACGTTCGGCAAAGTCATGGTATCGTTTTCTTTTGTTGGCCTGACAGCGGGTATTCTGCTCTTCTACGTTATTCCGATGTTGCCGTTCCTGTATTTCTTCTTTGCCGTAGGAACCTGGGTGAAAACGGTGTTCGAAGCGCTTGTCGGCGTCCCGCTCTGGGCGCTTGCTCACTTGCGCCTCGATGAAAGCCCGGGTTTTTCCGGTAAAGCGGCCAGCGGAGGCTATTACATGCTGCTCGAAATTTTTATCCGGCCCATCGTGACCTTATTCGCACTTGTCGCTTCGATGTTCGTTTTTATCGGTTTGGCTTATGTACTTAATCTCACATGGGGTATGATAACCTCGAACCTTGTCGGATATGACCCTATCACCCAGGCAAGTACGGATGTCATGTCGACCGCCTATTTCCGCCCTAAAGTCGATCAGTTCTTTTTTACTATTGTCTACATCATTTTCATGTACATCACGGCCACAGGCAGCTTCAAGCTTATCGATCAGGTCCCGGACGGTATCATGCGCTGGATCAGCGACGTCAAATCCTGGGGCGTTAATGACAGCGCCGACCAGATGGTTGAGAACGTTTCAACCACCGTCGGACTCCCATCCTATCAGGCAATCAGTTCGATTACGCCGCAAGCGGTTGAAGTCATCCATAAAGTACCTGCAGGTCTTGGCGGTATCGCCTCAGATCTCGGCGGGGCCATGAAAAGTCTCGGCACGCCGCCGAAGCCACCGGGGGCTTCATGAATATAAGTAAAAAAGATATCGCAAAATACGTTCTTCTGCCGGGTATCGTGCCGCGGCTTAAAGAGTTCAAATTCGATCTAAGCTGGCTGGCTTATTTAATGGCGCTGATTTTCTCTGCGACTAAAATTCTGCCAGCCAATCATATTTATACAAGGGCGGATCAACAGGGAAAATTCGGCCTTGCCGACATTCTGTTCGAAGCCGGACGCAATCTAAAAGGCGGTGTGCGTCATGTCGATCAGTATATCATCTATGGCAGTTTCATTCTTGGCGCGGCCCTGTTCCTCGGGCAGTTTATAATTCTCATTTTCGTTATCCTTACCCATACTGCGGAAGCTTCCGCCTTTTCAATGTTCCAGACGCCCGATCCGCATGACGATGTCGCGCTGATGATGCTTGATAAGGTTTTTGAAATCCCAAATATGTTCGGATCGAAATTCGATGTTGCCGTTACAGGCGGAACCTCATTCGGCTTTGCTTTACATACGATTATCGCTTTTTACAACAAAGGCATGCTGATTATCGCAGGATTGATCGTTCTTTATTATATTTTTGCCGTGATTATAGAGACGATGCAGACCGGCACGCCGTTCGGTCAGCGGTTTCAGGAAGTGTTTGTTCCGATCCGCATCATACTCGCGATCTTTCTTCTTATACCGCTCGGTTATGGCTTAAGTGCAGGGCAAATGCTCGTTTTGAAACTGGCTGACTGGGGATCCGGCCTTGCGACAAATGGCTGGATTATTTTCAACCTACGCGCTGAAAATAATCCGCTCGGCGCAGGTTCCGCCGAACTGATCATGAATCCTAAAACCGAACAGATCGAAGACCTGCTGCGTTACTATTCTCTCGTTCATTCTTGCCGCGCTATTTACCAGCTTCAATATGATAAAAATATCCAGCCCTATATCGTTTATAAAAACGGCAGCAAAACCGCATCCTCGCGGGCGCAGGGATTAAGTTATGACACGGCTGTTCAACGCTTTGGCGGCAATAACGTCAAAGTAACGTATGGGGAATATAGTGACGGCTACAATACCTATCCCGGCAATGTAAAACCCTATTGCGGTACGATTGATCTTCCTGCCGTCGGGAAGAATGTCGAAAGCGCGGAAGCCATCCAGGACGTCTACTGGACGTTCATGCAGCTCCTCTGGACCAATTCACGCCTGGTGAATTACGGGGACCGCATGGCGCAGAATTTCGCGAACAAAAGTGATGTAGCCAATTCATCGGCGATCGATGGCTGGTCCGACCCGACCGGTAAGCCTGACCCCGGTTATTATGCGGATACGCGTAACGAGCTTCAATCCATCTTCAACACCGAAATGAGAAACGCACAGGATTATATTCGCACTGATCCCGAAAGCGAACTTAGGATGACAGATGACCTGATGCGGCGCGGCTGGGGCGGTGCGGGCATTTGGTTTAACAAGATTGCCGAATATAACGGTGCCGTCATGTCGGCCAGTATCTCCATGCCCGTTCCGACGGCATATCCGGCCGTTATGCAGTGGACGCTGATGCAAAAGAAAACCACGAATAACAATTTCTCGGCCTCGACCCAGTTCATGGCGACATTCGGCAACGGGGCGGCGCTAAAAGACATGATGTCGGGTGGCGGACTCGACAATCCGGCAAAAGACGGACAGATCGGCAAATTCCTGAGTGATGTCTATACAGATATGACAGCGGAAAACACCTATGGCGACGGAGCTGAAAAACACGATAATAATCCTGTTGCCAACATGTTCAGCCTGATCTTCGGCACTGACGGTCTGTCCGAACTTCGCGGTAATAATGAAATTCATCCTCTGGCCAAGATGGCGGCCTTGGGCCGGGGTATTTTAGACCGCGCCATCATGTATATGGGCGGTGCCATGGTTATGGGCGGCTTATCCGGCTTGGCTTCGGTTATTGACAATGCCGCGAACCTGACCGCCAGCCGTGGAAGTTTCCAAGCCGCTTTCTCCGGCATCGGTGGCATGTTTACGACTTTTGCGACGATCGGCATCACCGTTGGTATCGTTCTTTATTATGTGATTCCTTTCCTGCCATTTCTTTATTTCTTCTTCGGCGTCGGCCGTTGGGTCAAATCCGTTTTTGAAGCTATCATCGGTATACCGCTATGGGCGCTCGCGCATTTACGCATCGATGGCGAAGGCATCCCGGGGCCTGCCGCCGCGCAAGGCTATTTCCTCTTGCTGGAGATTTTCCTGCGGCCGATCCTCGTTATTTGCGGCTTAATGGCGGGCGTCGCCTGTTTCTCGGCATTGGCGATTGTTCTCGACACGATCTTCGATCTCGTCACCAGCAACGTTGCCGGATATAGACCGATCGACGAAAGCGGGTCTTTCACCTGGAACAATGTTGAAATGAAGCGCGGCCATATCGACCAATTTTTCTATACGGTTGTCTATGCGGTTCTTCTGTATATGATGGCAACCTCCTGCTTTAAACTGATCGATCTGATCCCGAATTCGGTTCTTCGCTATATCGGAACAGGCGTAAACGAATTCAACGATCAGATGAATCTGGAACAGGACATGGTTCGCTACACAGGTATCGCGACATATTACATGTCGGATGACGTTGCCCGTGCAGGACAGGAACTTGGCACCATTGCCGGTAAAACGGTCGCTTTGCCGGTTAATCTGGGCATCGATATGGCGCAAACCGCGAACGCGCAAGCCAAGGCGCAAAACGCCGGAAATCAGCAGGAACAACTGAAACGCCAGCAGGAAGATCAGATGCGTCAACAGCAAGACGCCCAACGCCAACAGCAAGATCAAGCCGCAAAGGCGCAACAAGAAGCGGCAGCGAAACAGGTTGAACAGGCCGCCAAAACGAAAACCGAACTTCCTGAATCCAGCTTGCCGGAAAAGATTAAATACGGCGCGGAAGCGGCTAAGGAAACGATTAGCAACGCAATCAATAAAACGAGCGGTTCTGCCAATAGCGAAACGCCGACAACCAAAGGCGAAACATCTACCCCATCTAATCCTCCGACAGATAAGGGAGGCCCAGGAAATGGTAACGGCAATGCTAAGAAATAATCACCGGACTCGCAGAAATAGCCATTTTGTGATATTTTGGATTGTTAAAGAAAATTTAAATAAAATTTTACTAAAATCAGACAGGCGGATAACGCCGCATAAGGGTGTAGTATGGCTTTTGGCATGATTGGCAGGTCAGGTGAAAATCCGGGCAAGGGCAACGGTATCCGCAAACGTGATGTCGCGTCTTATATGCTTCTGCCCAAGGTCTTGCCGCGGATCGGCGATCTTTTCTTCACAGGCTTTTATTTCTTTGCCTTTTTTATGGCGCAAGTATATCGCGGCGTCCGCCTTCTTCCCGCCAACCATCCAAGTCTAAACCCTGCCAATATGGGTCAGTTCGGCGTCCGTGACGTCATTGCCGAAGCGGCACGTCATCTTGTATGGCGTAAAGAAAATATCGACCAGATCATCGTCTTTATCGCGATTCTGATTGGGCTTTTACTTCTTGTATTACAAGCCGCCACGTTTCTGGTTGCTTTGGCGGTGCCTCAGGCCATCGCGTCGACGCCCGGTTTCGGCTTTTCATCCATTTTCGGCGTTCCGGCTGGCGGTGCCTCCCAGGATATCGCCTTTATCCTGCTCGACCGCGTCTTTGGCGTTCCGGAAGTCTTCAATTCCTGCATTAGCACCAATACGCCTTGCTATGGCGTTAACCCGGTTTCGATGCAATTCGACACGGCGACCACTGTTTATAAACCGGATGCTTTTCCGTGGCCGTACCATTACGGGCTTCACGCGCTCTTCCAGTTTTACAGTATGGGCCTGCTTTTAGTCGGCGTTTTCATTCTATTATATCTCGTGATCGTCGTTGTCGCTGAGACGGCGCAGACAGGTACGCCATTTGGCAAGCGTTTCAATACAGTCTGGGCGCCGATCCGCCTCGTCATGGCGTTTGGCCTGTTGATCCCGATCACAAACGGCCTTAACAGTGCGCAATATATCACCCTCTATGCTGCGAAATGGGGATCGAATTTCGCCACGAATGGCTGGATTGTTTTCAACAAAGCGATCTATGCCGATGTTGATAATAGCCTTGAGAACATGCACCAGAATATGAATATGGTCGTGAAGCCGAAAGAACCGCATGCCGAATCGCTTGTCCAGTTCATGACGCTCGCTCATATGTGCAAAGTCTATTCCGAGACCACGATGGCGGATCCCGATACGCTTGCCTATGAAAACGATGCTAAAAACAAATGCGACGCCGATGTAAAAGGCACGAAGATCGAAGCCTATCTGGTCAAGCCGGGCTTTGATTCCTCTAAAACCCAGCGTTTCTTGCGTGATGCCAGCTATCAGGAAGCACTGGATTTCTTCGGGAACGGCGATATCACGATCCGCTTTGGTGATCGTGGCTGTAAATCCAATTTTGCCATGGCGGGCAATGTTGCGCCGACTTGCGGGGAAATGGTTCTGCCGGTCAACGCCATCACTGACCCAGGGGCAAAGAAAGTTCAGGAAGGTTATTTCAACCTGATTAAATATATGTGGGGTGGCTACGGCTCAGGCTCGACGGTCATGAGCTATCAAAATACGAATACCAGCGGCGATGTAAGGCCTGAATTCAATGCATGTACCCGCGACAGGTTTATTCCTTTCACAAATTCGAACGGTTCCGCCGATACGAATCTGCGCATGTACGCTCTTTCTTACTATCAAAACGGGATTGGCGGCGCCAGCAAGGGTGCTTGTGATCCTGAAAAATATCAAAATCTTCTCGAGCCCCCGCCTAACGGATGGTTTGGCGCCGCGGCTGAATCTTACACCTACGGCAATGAAGCGAATACGGATGAAACGGCCGTTCAGACCGCGACAAGATGCTCGACGGAATATTGTGTCGATGAACCGTATATTATTCGCAATATCATCAAGCAGGGCGTAATTGCCGCGACAGCTGCGCTCGATAACGGCCAGTATAACGTCTCCGATGAAAACCTGCGCCGAGGCTGGGCCGTGGCCGGAATCTGGTACAACAAAATCGCCGAGATGAACGGCGCCTTGATTGGCGCATCATGGGATATCCCTGCCCCGACACGTTATCCGCAAATCATGATGACGGTTTTGGATGAGAAAAAGAAAAGCAATGTCCAGACTTCGCCAAATGATATGTTCTGCCCTAATCTGGCCAATGCCAGCATGGACCTGCCGCAAGGTGAATCAGGCCGCGACTACGCTCAGGCCATGTGCCGTGTCTATGACCAGTCCGCCGAACATAGAAAGTTAAAGCCAACCGGCAATGCCATGGCGGATTTCGTGAATTCGATCTTTGGACTTCAGGGCCTGTTTGATCTTAGATACGAAGATAACGCGCGGGCGCATCCTCTGGCGATGCTTGTCGGCGTCGGCAAAGGCCTGATCGAAGCGTCTATCCGAAATCTTGGTATCGGTATCGCGGCAGGTCTTGGTCAGGTCATAGCCGGTTTGACGACCAACCAGACGGGGCCGGAACTACTTGGTGCCATCAGCTCGTTCTTCTTCTCGATCGCGACAATGACGCTCACCGCCGGTTTCATTCTCTTCTATGTTATCCCGTTTCTACCCTTTCTTTATTTCTTTTTCGCGGTCGGTAACTGGCTGAAAGGTGTATTCGAAGCGATGGTCGGCGTGCCGCTCTGGGCGCTCGCGCATTTGCGCATCGACGGCAACGGCCTGCCCGGCGAAGCGGCGATGAACGGCTATTTCATGCTCTTCGAAATTTTCCTGCGGCCCATAACTATTCTCTTCGGCTTCCTGGCATCGATCACCATCTTTGCTGCTATGGCGACCGTGCTACATGAAGTGTTCAAATTAGCTATTGATAATTTGACAGGTGCTGGCACAGCATCGGGTGCAGGACAAGCCATCGACAATTTCTTCTATACGGTTATGTACGCGGTCATCATGTATATCATGGCGCTGTCTTCGTTTAAGCTTATCGACCTGATCCCGAACCAGATCATGCGCTGGATGGGTTCCAACGTTTCAACCTTCTCTGATATGCAAGGCAGTGCCGCGGAAAGCCTGACCAACTATACGGCGATTGCCGGATCGCAGATCGTCGGCGGTATGACCGGCGGCCTGAGACAGGGCTTCGGGGCCGGGGCACAAATGACCGGTGCGCTCGGTGGTGTGGCGAAGTCCGCCGCACAAGGCGCGAAAAACGCAGGTCAATGATAATAAAAAAGCGGGATAAAAATCCCGCTTTTGAATTTGATCCAGTCAATTTTATTTCTTCGCAGGCGTTGGCGCCTTGCCGGATTTCAACTGCGCGATTAACGCATCGACATTACCGCCGCCGCGCTGGATGACGGATGAAAACTCGCTACGCTGGGTAACGCTCATGCTGACGCCTGCTACCAATACATCGACAATCTTATAGCTCCCGCCTTTGTTGCGAACGCGCCAGTCGACCTGAACCTCTTCGCCGCCATTCGGTGGGACGAGGAAAGACGATACAAGCGTATCCTGGTTGCCGATGGAGCGGAAAGAACGGACTTCGACTTTCTGGCCTTTATATTCTTCGAAACGGTTTGAATAAACATCGACAACCATCTTTCTGAACAACCCCAGATATTCTTTTTTCTGCGCTTCTGTCGCGGTATTCCAGTAACGGCCCAAGGCAAAGCGGCCGATTGTTTCAAGATCGAAGCTTTGGTCGAGAAGCTTGCGGAAATCTGCCGTTTTTTGTGCTTTCGACGCATTAGCGTCGGCCAGGAATTTTAGACCCTTGTCGGTCGTTGCCTTGACGAAATCGAATGCGCCGCGCTCTGTTGCTCCTGCCTGACCTGCCGAAGCTTCGGTATAGGTCACGCCTGACGGCGCTTCGCCCGCTGCGGCAGTGGCTTGGGCAGAAGTGGAAAGCATAGTTCCGGATAAAAGCGCAATCGCGCCTAGCAAGCAAATCGTTTTGGACGGGAAGTTCGGCATTTTGAATCCTTATATGGTCAAAGTATAAAAGTGCTTAAAACAGTTTTGCGGTTTTTCAAAGATAAATCTAAAAGCTACCGTCTCAATGGCTTTATTTTTATTCCATCTAATATAAAACGCTTTTACAGCGATTTTGTCCCCTCCAATGAGGAAAAACTACGGCCATGAAGCGCTATGTCCTCATGGCCGCCGCAATTCTTGATTTATAAAATCGGTTATTGAATATCCGGCAGATTCGAATCGCCTTCGCTGTCGCGTACTTGCGCTTCCCTACGCTGGGCATAGGAAGAACGGACTGCGGCATAATAATCGATCGAATTCTTTTTCAGATCGTCAAGAACGTCAAGAAGGCTCTCTCGCTTATCAATCGAAGCAACGGCAACTTTCGCATAGAACCAGCCCTCGTTATCCGTATTGGTCAGGTAAAGTCTGAGCGGGTCCGTATAAGTATCGACCACCATGCCTGTCGCATCGCGCACGGAGCTAGAACCGAAAATCGGCAGGACGAGATAAGGCGAATTGCCAACACCCCAGACACCGAGTGTCTGGCCGAAATCTTCTTCTTCGTATTTCACGCCTTCTTTACCCGCAACGTCGAAGATACCCGCGACACCGAAAATTGTGTTGGCGGCAAATCTTGTCGTCGTATCCCCTGCGCCTTCCAGATCACCCTGTAAAAGATTGTTGGCCAGATTTTGTGGCGTTTTTAGGTTCTGAAGGAAATTACGGACACCTTCGCGCGCCGGTTGCGGCACGCCTTTGCGATAGCCTTTCGCCACCGGCTTTAAAACGGCTTCGTCGACGACATCGTTGAATTTGAAGATGCCGCGGTTCACGCCTTCGATAGGATCCTGAATTTCGCCGTCCGGCCCGGAAGCGCAGGCGCTCAAACCTAAGACAGCGATAACAGCCGCGGCGCTTAACAGGGATTTAAATGTTGAATTCTTTAATGTCATATTTTCCCCAACACCCTGTAGTATTTTTGCAATGCTTCCACTACATCAGGTTTGAATTGAAATTTTATTAATTTTGCCGCCACTTCCATTTTTTCAAAGGCTTAAGCGACAGGTTATAAGGAATGGCACAAATTCGTCCAAGGTCAAGGGCAGGTCGTTAAGCGTCCATATCCTTGTTGCAAAAATACAACGCGTTTTTACCCATCTTCCAGCGTCAGCAAAGCGGCAACGCCCAGCAAACTGCCCAGCAATGCAGGACTCCACGCCGCAAGGAAAACAGGTATCTGATGGGTCGATCCCATAGCCTGAAGAAAACTGGATAGGAAAAACATGACAAATCCGATCACGACGCCGCCGATGATGAACAAAAATGTTCCGCCCTGACGCTGGGGCCGCAAGGCGACAGCCGCTGCCAGCAATATCATAGACATAAATAGAAACGGCTGGGCTAGCAAGTTCTGGAAATGAATTCTCAGCCGTGTCGAATCAAACCCTGTTTTGTCAAGCGTGGCGATAAAAGACGGTAATTTCCAAAAACCCATTGTTTCCGGTGTTGAAAAACTGTCCTCTATCTCGCGCGTGGTAAGCTTGGTTGGCAAAACCAGAGTCTGAACACGCTCCGGTTGTTCATTGGCCGCGTTTTGCACCGCATCCTGAAATACCCATTCACCGGTTTTAAGCTGGGCGGCTGTGGCATCGATTCTTTTCGTGAATATATCGTTCTTGTCGAAAAACAGGGTCATCACTTCCTGTAATTTCCAGCTTGGCATCTCGACCTTATCGGCATGCAACATGGCATATCCGTCCGATGTTTCTTGACGCAGCCATAATCCCTCGTCAAATAACGCGACGGTGGAATGATCGCTATCGAGATACATATTCTCCAAGAGCCTGAATTTACCGTAGAATATCGCCCCGAGCGGATTGACGACAAAGGCGATTAGCAAGCCCGCTGCAGCTGCGACAGCTGCAATCGGGGCCAAAAACTGCCAGACCGAAACACCCGCCGAGCGCAAGACCACGAGTTCCTGACGCCGCGAAAGCTGCCAGAACGTAAATAAAGCACTGAACAGGATAATGAAGGGAAATATCGTCTGGCCGATTTCGGGAAGCTTTAAAAATCCCATTTGCACGACAAGGCTGAGCGGCACGTTTTCGAATTTGGCGGCACGGCGCAAAAGCTCGACCATATCGAGCATGTAAATCAGACCAAGTAATATCGCCGCCATGCCTAAAAGATTGATGGTGAAAGTGACAACCAGATATCGTGATAATGTTTTCGGGATTCTGATCATTCGTTTTCCCCTTCTTTTTCCCCAGGCTCAGGCGCAGACGAGGGCAAATGCCATAGCGAACTTAGCAACATAAGGCCTGCGATTATAGGGGCAATCGCGACTACGAACATCAGCGGCACGCCGATAAATGATTGCTTGGCAAGATTATACATAGCCAGAAACAAAACTTGCAGGACAATCATAATCGTCGTTGCAGCAAGAATCTTGCGGCTTTGTCCGCGCCGGTCGACCGATCCTAAAAGCAGGAAGCAAAGCGCGATAATTGTAAAGCTCGGCACCATTAACGGCGTTGCCAGCCGCTTGTAAATTTCCGTGATGAATTCGCCCCGTGCCTTGCGGTCATATTCGCTGTTTAAATCCGGATGCATCAATTCCAGCAATGTCCGTTCTTCCGGCTCCGCCCATCTTTTGCGCACCGGACCGTCTTCATCCGGCAAATCGATCGTGTACTGGTCGAAATTCAACCGCTTCAGTATTTTTTCCCTCCGGTCGAAATCATGGCGGGCACCATCATAGACGATAACTTGCTGCCCCTGATCGGTCGACACAAGCATGCCGCGCTTTGCAATGACCGTCGTCGGCATTTCGTTTTTCTTGCGTCCGTCGTAAATGATCAGACCCTGCAACTCTCCGTTGCCCGAACGCTCACGGATATAAACCATCAGGCCTTTTCCGGCCTGATTGAAAATCCCTTCACGGAAAAGCAGTGTCGACATTTGCGTTTTTAAAAATACGCGCTGTTTCTGCATGGTTGACGTCGCCACCGGCGAGAGCCACGCCACGCAAAAAAACATAAACAAGGCAAACAGTCCTGACAAAACAAGTGCTGGCCGCGCCAGCCGCCAAGGTGAAAATCCTAATGCGCGCAAAACGACCAGCTCGCTCTCAAGCGTAAATTTATTATAAACAAAAAGAACCGATGCCATCAGCCCGATGGGAATAATGATTTCAAAAAACCGCGGCAAAGCGAGCATGGTCAATCCCCAGAATGACCATGCGCTGGCCCCGGAATTGATGATAAGCTCCAAAAAACGCAAAGATTGCGTCAAAAGCACGATAGCGCTTAAAACGAGGGTCACGAAAATCGTGGCGGCAAATAGATTCCGGAAAACATAACGGTCGACGATAGGCATACTCGCGCAATCTAGCGCAGAGTTTCCTGTATTCCAAGATTCTTTACTCTTCACGCTTTTGGCTTATAGTCCTCCCTTAACATTCAACTTTTCTTCAGGAAGCCGCTGTTTCATGAGCCAAACGCCCGTCATCGAATTTGTCAAAACCCCAAAGCAGAAAATCGATACCGCCATTATCGGCGTTTTTTCGGATAAAAAACTAACGGAAAGCGCAGCGCTTGCCGACTCAGTTCTCGGCGGCATTATTTCGCACCAGCTTGCCACTCATAAAACCTTCAAAGGCGGGGAAGGACAATCCTTGAGCATCGCCCTGCCGCCGCGCTCTTCCTATCTGCGCGTGATCGTTTTAGGACTCGGCGATAAAAACAAACTCGATGTCAGTAAGGCTGAAACGATCGGCGGCCGCCTGTTATCCGCGTTGAACACGCAAGGGGCCGAGCGCGCCGTTTACCTCAACGCCGAAGAACTCGAAGCTACCGGTTTCGACCTTCTTCTGCAGATGATGTTCGGCCTGCGTCTTGGCAGCTATGAATTCGACAATTACAAGACCCAGCCGAAAAAAGACAAGGAAGAGCCGAAACTCCAAAGCGTTTCGATCCTCACTGATAATGGCAAAAAACTTACAAAGGATTTCGCCGAGTTTGAAATCCTCGCTCAATCTGTTTTTATCACCCGCGACCTTGTCAATGAACCGCCGAATGTCCTTTATCCTGAAAGCTTCGCAAATTTCATCAAGAAAACTCTTTCCCCTCTCGGCGTAAAAATCGAAATTTTCGACAAGAGCAAAATCGAGAAACTTGGCATGGGCCTTCTTTATGCCGTAGGTCAAGCTTCCGAACACGAGCCACGTTTCGTCGTCATGTCATGGCCCGGAAATCCGAAAAAGAAAAAACAAAAACCTGTCGCCCTTGTCGGTAAAGGCATGACCTATGATTCCGGCGGATTGAGCATCAAGCCCGGCGAAGCCATGGCGACGATGAAAATGGATATGGCAGGGGCAGGGGCCGTCGTTGGCGCGATGCACATGCTGGCCAAGCGTAAAACCTCCGCTCCTGTTGTTGCAGTTGTGCCGATCGCTGAAAACTCCATCTCTGATGAAGCCTACCGCCCGGACGATATCATTAAATCGTACAGCGGCAAGACGGTCGAGGTGTTGAACACCGACGCCGAAGGCCGTCTGATACTGGCGGATGCCCTGACCTATGTTCAGCAGAAATACGATCCTGAAATCATTATTGATCTCGCGACTCTGACCGGGGCAATTTTGATCGCGCTCGGCCTCGATTATTGCGGTGTTTTTTCCAATGACGACGATCTCTGGAACAAGATCGACGCGTCTGCAAAGAATACAGGAGAAAAAGTCTGGCGGATGCCGCTTGATGAGAATTTCCGCCGCGAACTGGACTCCCCTTTCGCCGATATCAAGAATATCGGTAACGGACGTTTTGGCGGCTCGTCACTGGGCGCGGCCTTCCTGTCTGAATTCGTTGATAAAGGCCGCCCATGGGCTCACCTCGATATCGCAGGTGTCGCAACGATTAAATCCGTGCGCCCGACAAACCCGAAACCATTTGCCAGCGGATATGGCGTCCGCCTGTTGAACGATCTTATCAAAGAAAATTATGAGTAAAATAAGTAGCAACAGCCCTCTTCTTTCAGGAGAGGGCTGGAGTGATAATATCACTCACAAAATTAGAACGACCGATTATCTGGAATCGAATTTCAACCTTTCAGATCCAAACGACCCCATCGCACGGCAATATCTGCCAAGCGCGGCAGAAACGATTACGTCCCTGATCGATCATGAAGATCCTATTGGCGATCATAAGAACGGCGTCGGTAAACTGATCGTTCACCGCTATCCTGACCGCCTGTTGCTGCTTGCCACAGATCACTGTGCCGCCTATTGCCGTTTTTGCTTTCGGAAAGACCGCGTTGGTAAAGGCGAGGCCGTGCCGTCCGATGCCGATATGGAAGAAGCCCTGTCCTATATCGAAAACAATCCATCTATCTGGGAAGTTATTTTCTCCGGCGGCGATCCGCTTATTCTTTCCCCGCGCCGCCTAAAAACAATTGTCTCCCGCGTGGCGCAAATTCCACATGTTAAAACGATCCGCTTTCATACCCGCGCACCCGTCTCCGACCCTGGCCGCATTACGCCGGAACTGGCGGAAGCGCTTATCAGCGATAAAGCGACTTATATCGTTATCCACGCCAATCATCCGGACGAACTTACTGCGGAGGCGATTACTGCTTTTCAAAATCTGAAGAAATCCGGTGCGATCCTGCTATCTCAATCGGTTCTTTTGCGCGACATTAACAACGATGCGGCCACCCTTGAAAATCTTTTCCGCCGCCTTGTTGAAAACGGTATCAAACCCTATTATCTGCATCATCCCGACCTCGTCGAAGGCTCCGCGCATTTTCAATTATCGCTGGATGAAGGCGAAGAACTGATGAAACAGCTTCGCGGAAAAGTCTCGGGCCTGTGCTGGCCCACTTATGTGCTCGATATTCCGGGAGGTTTCGGCAAAGTCCCCGTCAACGCCAGTTACATGACGAAAACATCCGATGGCCGCTATCTGGTCGAAGATATCTATGGTCATCAACACGCCTATCCGCCGAATTGCACTTAGCCAATCACCGAAAGCGCAGAATATTATTTGTAACCTGAAACCGAAGATTAAGCCGCCGCTTTTAGCATGCCTTCAAGATTCTCGACCAGCTCTTTGATCTGAAAAGGCTTGCTCATGATCCGGTCGAAATCGTTGGCTTTATCGGTCTTTAGATAAGTCGCATCGGCCGTCAGTCCCATGACTGGAATCTTTGCCGTAACCGGATGATCTTTCAGCGATTTCAAAACTTCATGCCCTGTCATGTCGGATAGATGTATATCGGAAATGATCAGATCCGGTGAAAATTCTCTTGCCTGTCTTAGCCCTGCTTTGCCGCTTGTTGCAACCATGATATCCGCCTTTAAAACGGTTCTTGCAATACTACGCATAAGCTCGGCATTGGCTTTATTGTCCTCGATGTATAAAATTCTCGTCGCGCTTCGTGCCCCGCCCGATATCTCAACCGTTTTTCCAACCGCTTGTTCATCGATTTCATCGTGAACAGCCGCCGGTAAGTCTACATAGAAAGAACTGCCATAGGCCTCGATGCTCTTGAAGCCTATTTTGCCATTCATGGCTTCGGTCAGTTGTTTAGAAATTGCCAGACCGATTCCCGTACCCTCGATATCCGATGCTTCCGCGCCAAGTCGATTAAAAGGCTCAAATACATTATCCTGTTGATCGAGCGCAATGCCGATACCGCTATCGGTGACTTTAAAACGAATATCGCCATCAAGCCTGGCCGCTGTCACAGCAACATGGCCTCCGACCCGATTATACTTGATAGCGTTGGAAAGAAGGTTGACCATTACCTGCAGCAACCTTGAACGGTCGGCTGTCACATAAAGATAGGAAGGGTAGAATTTATCGATGTTGATTTGGCGTTTTTCGGCGAGAGGCCGGACAAGTTCGATAACTTCATCCAGAATATCTGCGCATGAAATTATTTCTTCTTTTGTCGAAATAATCCCCGCTTCAATCTTAGCAAGATCCATGACATCGGCGACAAGCTTCAACAGATGCTCGCCTCCTGCCATGATAAAATTCAAATGCTCCTTTGATTTCTCGTTTAAATTTTGATCCATCAATACGAGTTGCGAAAAACCCAATATTGCGTTGAGGGGCGTTCTGAATTCATGGCTCATTGAAGTTAAAAATTGCGACTTGGCAAGATTGGCCTTATTTGCCAGATCCCGAGCTTCTCTGGCTTCGCGCTCCAATTGCGTGCGGTAATTAAGCGCCGAGGCAATTGGCAGAGAGATCAAAGCGGCTGTTGCCAAAAATCCTTGCAACACCAAAGTTTTTTCAGACAGACTTCCCTGAATTAAAATAATAGGTCCAGTACCGTTCATTGTGCAGATAATCGAGACGGCGGTTGTTGCGGTTAGCGCGACGATCGCGCCGCATGTACCAAGCCAGAAAGCACTAAGAGCCATAATAGGGAAGATCAGAAACAATAACGGATAACTGCTTTGCATGAAAACAAGCGACAATACCGCCGCCAGCGCCGTCATTAGTATGACGGATTTATACCGTACTTCCTGCGCTGTGAAGTTTTTAAGCTGGTCCCAACCGAGGATGAAGAAAAGAGGTGTGAAAATAATCAGCCCAAGTGAGTCGGCCAGATACCATCTCATGCCGACATTTATGAAATTCATATCATAAGCAGTCGTAAAAAAACCTGCCGCAGCCAGTGTAAAGGCAATTGGCGATAAAAGCGCAACCACGGCAAATTTCATTAGATGCTGGTATTGGCGTAAATCGAATTCTTCGTTTGTATACTTTCTTAAAAGATGCGCACAAAGCAAAGCCTGCCCAACTCCCAAAGGCGATGTGACCAGCGTCCTGCCCCAGGCATCCTGATGTGCGACATGCGCAAAGACACTTCCAGCTAAAGTGGCAATGGACAGAACCGTCCATTCATTCCGTGGTGTGCGCAGGAAAAAAGCCAGTGCCAGCCCGGTAGCAGGCCAGATCGACGACGTCCCTCCGGCTTCGCGGGTCAGCTCGATTCCGCCCCAGGCCAGAATGAAAAATCCCAAACCCGCGATCAGGCCATGTTTGAAAGAACGTAAGTTGAAAACAGATTTCATAATAAATTCCAGTTCTCTAATATTCTGCCTTTAAATTTTTAATAGAATCTAAATACAATTGTATGTATTCGCCTCGCTCTGTAGGATTATTGGTAGTAAAGGATTGAATTATATGACGGAAATCCGGTTTTATCACATTCAGAAAAAATCCGCCGAAGTCACGGTTTTCGAATTGGCGGAACGCGCCTTGACGCGTGGTCACCGCATTCTGATCCGCTTGCGCGATGAAACTGAGACCGCGCGGCTCAACGATTTTTTATGGACGAACAAGCCCGAATCCTTTTTACCTCACGGCACAGCGCAGGACGGGAATGCGGAAATGCAACCTGTGTTTTTAACGGCGACGAATGACAATCCCAACAATGCTGACACTTTGTTCATTATGCCAGGCGGGGATAGCTCCGGCATCGACCAATTCAAACTCTGCTGCGATATTATCGACGGCCATAGCGAAGAAGAAATAGCCAATGCCCGCTCCCGCTACCGTGACTGGAAAGCTTCTGGCCATACTTTAAGCTACTGGCAACAGGATGAAGCCGGCAAATGGGAGCAGAAGAGTTAATGTCCCGACGACTTTGAAAATAAATTAATAACGACGACGCCTGCGATAATCATCGCGATACCCGCAATGCCGGCTGCATCCAATTTTTGTCCGAAGCGCAGCCAACCGATCATAGCTATAAAAACAATTCCCACCGCAGACCAGATAGCATAGGCAATACCGACAGGAATAGATTTAAGAGTAAGGGAAAGAAAATAGAACGCGATTCCATATCCGATCATCGTTCCGACCGAAGGCCATAATTTCGTAAAGCCTTCGGACATTTTCATGAATGTCGTTCCCGCAATTTCGGCTGATATAGCAATGGCCAGCGAAATATACGGGTTCATAAAAAAACTTAATGCGATGCAGGTGCCGCTTCTTTTTCTGCCGGAGCCGTTGCGTCTTTTGGCGCGGCGGCGGCGTCAGGAGCGGCTGCCGATGGCTGACCAGCTGCTTCTTCAGCTTGGGGAGGAGCTAAATCTTTCGCTTCCTTTTCGATCTCTGCTTGGGATGGCAGCGCTTGCGGCGAATCGTCCATCGAACGCAAATACGCGATCAAGGCTGCCCGGTCTTCGCCTTTTTTGACGCCAGCGAAAGTCATCTTGGTTTCCTTGTCATAAGCTTTCGGCTTCCACAGGAATTTGTTCAATTCTTCATAGGTCCAGACATCGCCGCCTTGTTTGTTCAACGTGCCGGAATAAGCATATCCCGGATGGGCCTGTTTCTGGTTGCCGACGACGCCGTATAATCCCGGACCCACGCCGTTCGCGCCGCCTTTTTCGATATGGTGGCAAGCCGCACAAGCCTTGGCGACCCCTTTGCCACGCTCTATATCGGCGGATGCAATCATGGCCAAAATCGGCTCGGGCATGGCAACTGCCGCCGCGCCGCCGCCTGCGCTTTCCGTCGCTTCGACCGTAACCGCGTCTTTTTCAAGATGATGGGGAGAGACGAGATATTGTCCGAATTTGCCCGATACCATGGCCAGAAGTCCGGCGCTCAAAATTGCGGCAAAAGCGATATTCGATTTCATATTCATGAAATTAGTCCATTTAGGGATTGTTTATTCGGTCCGATCTATACAAGATACGCGGACAATATACCAGCCGCAGAAACCTTGTCGAGATACTAGTCGAGAAATATGACCAAACCCCGTAAATTAGTCGCAATCCAGGGGGTCTTGGGCTCCAATTCCGATATCTCCCGCCGCAATTTGCTCCCTGACATGGATACTTATCCATGCGAAAGCTTCGAGAAAGCTTTTACGGCGCTTAAAGACGGCACCGCAGAACTTGCCCTTATTGCGGTTGATAACACGATTGCGGGCCGCGTCGCGGATGTTCACCATCTTTTGGCCGGGTCCGATTTTTATATCGTGGGTGAATATTTCCTACCGATCGATTTTGCCCTGATGGCATTAAAAGACGCCGAGATGTCGGATTTAACCGATGTCTATTCACATCCCCATGCCATTCCCCAATGCCGCAAAATCATTCGTGAACTCAATTTAAAACCGCATGTCCATCCGGATACCGCAGGCGCGGCCGCCGATGTCGCGCTTTGGGGTGACAAAACCAAAGCCGCGCTGGCTCCCACTCTCGCCGCTGAAATCTATGGCCTGAAAGTCTTGCGCGAAAAAGTACAGGACGAAGAAGACAACACGACGCGCTTTTTAATCTTGTCGAAAGATATCAGCCTGCCAAAAGCCGGGGCAGGTAACTTTATTACCAGTCTCTATTTCGAAGTTCGCAACATCCCGGCCGCTTTATATAAAGCGCTTGGCGGTTTCGCCACCAATGGCGTTCAAGTCATCAAGTTAGAAAGCTATGTCGACCCGAAATTCAACGTCGCGCGGTTTTATGTCGAAATTATCGGCCATGCTGAAGACCGCTCCGTCGGTCTCGCTTTAGAAGAACTGGCATTTTTTGCCAAAGACATACGTAATATGGGCACGTATAAAGCTCATGAATTCAGAAATTTATAGGAGACACCCATGCCGACCCATGCCGAACTAGCCGCCCAACTTCTACGCGATGCCGCCGGATTTTTTAAAGCCCTGTCCGAACAAAACGGGGAGCTGAAAGCGCAAATGCTTGAAAATGCCGACGTCTTCGAACAAGTCGCAACTTTGGTCGAAAAAGACCCGCACGGTAAAATAGAAGAATAGTTACAATTGGTAGACGGCGATTAAACCGGCGCTGATGACGCAAAAACACGCCGCCGCCCCCATCAGGTAGAGCTTGCGCCATGCGCTCGGGCGGCGGTCGCAGGCTTTGATTGCGCGTTTGTCGCCTTTTTTGCGTACCTCGATGCGCATGAATTTGTCGTTCTTGAAAAGAATATCGGCAATGCGGCAAGCCTCTTCTTCATCATCAAAGCTTTTTAAAGCCTGCCAGACAGGCGAGCCTTTTGACATTTCATCTTTTTCGAAAGAATAAATAATGAATTCTGGCTTGGAGAAAGAATGGGGGGTGGTTTCGGGAAATGTCGTCAATTAACACCTCAAAAATGTTCTTAAACTCAGTTAGAAAAATGAAGCGAATCTTGTCTGCTTCGGCACCCTCATCACACAATAAAAAGTTTAACAACGGGTTAATTTGGAAATTTTCTCCACAGCTCTCAAAACTTGCGCGAAGTGCTTTTGCCCGATAAACTGTGGATATCTTTAACTCCCTCCCGATTCTCAAAACATTCAAGAACATTATGGCCCCCCGCACTCTCAGAGCATCGTCGATTAAAAATCAATCCCGCTTCTTTCGTTTTCTTCCCTTGAGTTGGCAAGCTTATTTGAGCGAACGCATGCAGGACGGCTTTGCCATCTTAGTTTTTCTATCGGGAATTTTTATCGCCCTGGCCCTCATCACCTATAACTCCGCCGATCCGTCTTTCAGCACGGCCTCGGAAAGTGAAGAAATTCAAAACCTGATGGGATCTTCGGGCGCTAAAATTTCCGATTTGCTTTTGCAGATTTTCGGCATCGGCGCTTTCGTCTTCGCCATCGCTTTCATGACATGGGGAATGCGTTTATGGCGTCGGGAGAATTTCGGTCCTTTCTGGTTACGCGTTTCGACGATTTTATCTTCGGCTCTCCTGCTGTCCATTGCCGGTGCCGCCATTCCCGCTTTCATGTTGATGCCTCACGCAACGATGGGCGGCGGCGGCGGCAATATCCTGCTGAACAATCTTGAACTGGCCATAAGCGGCTTTCTGCCGCTTGCCCGCTATATTCTCGGTCTTACTGCCGCCATCCTTGGTTTACTGAGCCTGAATTTCGGCCTTGCCTTACGCCAGAACGAACGTCAGGCGATGGTCGCATCGATGCTTTACGGTTCTTCTGTTGCTGCCGAAAGCGCCAGCAGTCTATGGGGTCGTCTGTCCGCTTTCTTCTCTCCTCCGGAAGTAAAGCCTGTGAAAAAACGCACGCCGAAAGCAAAAGTCGCCGAGGAAGAATATGATGAGACAGATGAAGAAGAGTATGAAGATGAAGAGGAATACGAAGAAGAACCGGTCGTAAAATCCGGCATCAAAGTCGTCAAACCAGAAAAAGCGAAATCGCCTGCCGCCAAGGCAAAGCCGAAACAGGCGAAACTCGATTTGCGCGATCCATCCGAATGGGAATTACCGCCTGTCGATCTGTTGCAGGAACACCCCGACCAAGGCGAAGCCAAAGTCGATGAAAGCGCGTTACGCAAAAATGCCGAAATGCTTTCCACCGTCCTCGACGATTACAACGTCACAGGCGAAATTGAATCCATTCATCCCGGCCCGGTCGTCACGCTTTATGAGCTCGAACCCGCACCGGGTACGAAGACGTCGCGCGTCGTAGGCCTTTCCGACGATATCGCGCGTTCGATGTCCGCCGTATCTGTCCGCGTCGCTGTTGTCCCGGGCAGGAATGTTATCGGTATCGAACTTCCGAATAAGAAACGCCAAACGGTTTACTTCCGTGAACTCATGGAAAGCGACGATGTCGATAAATCCGGCGCGAAACTGCCGCTGGTACTCGGTAAAGATATCGGCGGCCAGCCGATTATCGCCGACCTCACGAAAATGCCGCATTTGCTTGTTGCGGGTACGACAGGCTCTGGTAAATCCGTGGCCGTCAATACGATGATTTTATCGCTCCTCTACAAATTGCCGCCGGAGAAATGCCGCTTCATCATGATCGACCCGAAAATGCTCGAGCTTTCGATCTATGACGATATCCCGCATCTTCTTTCTCCAGTCGTCACCGAACCGGGCCGCGCCATCGTCGCGCTGAAATGGACGGTACAGGAAATGGAAAACCGCTACCGCAACATGTCGAAACTCGGCGTGCGTAATATCGACGGCTACAACCAGCGCCTGAAAGAAGCCCGTAAAAAAGGCGAAGTATTGATGCGAAAAGTCCAGACGGGCTTTGACGCCGAAACCGGAAAACCTGTTTATGAAGAACAACCGCTTGACCTGACAGAGCTGCCATACATTGTCGTGATCGTCGACGAATTCGCCGACCTTATGCTTGTGGCCGGTAAAGATGTAGAAAACGCTATCCAGCGCCTCGCTCAAATGGCGCGTGCGGCCGGTATCCATTTGATCATGGCGACCCAGCGTCCATCGGTTGACGTTATCACCGGCGTTATCAAGGCCAACTTCCCTACGCGGATTTCCTTCCAGGTGACGTCTAAAATCGACTCGCGCACGATCTTAGGTGAAGGCGGCGCAGAAACATTGCTCGGGATGGGCGATATGCTCTACATGGCGGCGGGCGGAAGATTAACCCGCGTGCACGGGCCATTCGTGTCCGACCGCGAAGTCGAAGACGTCGTCAATTATTTGAAAGCGCAAGGCGAGCCGGAATATCTAGAAGAAATTACCGAAGGTGATTTTGAAGGCGGGGAATTTGGTGAAGGCGGAGAACGCGAAGGCTCCGGCGATGAATTATACGATCAAGCCGTAGCGCTCGTCGCGCGGGAACAAAAAGCCTCGACAAGCTTTATCCAGCGTCATCTGCAAATCGGCTACAACCGTGCCGCCCGCATCATCGAACAAATGGAAAAAGAACAAGTCGTCGGCAAAGCCAACCATGTCGGCAAACGCGAAGTCTTAATCGGGGCCAGATAAGGTTTAATAAATCGCCATACGCGTGTATTCGTTTCTTCTAAATTAATAATTGCGGTGTAAGCTTAAAGCTTACCCATGCAAAAATATTCATCTAATGGAAATGTATTGTTCATTATCCTGATCGCCGTAGCCTTGTTTGCGGCATTGTCTTTTGCCGTGACCAGCTCCAGTCGTAATACGGGCAGCTCAAGTACCTCGAATGAAAAAGCTTCGCTTGGCTCAGGGGAAATTTTCGATCTCTTTGCAACGATGGATATTGCCGTTCAACGGCTGAAAGCTTCCGGTTGCAGTACAACCCAGTTGAATGTCGGATTTTTGGGTGCTTATCCAAGTATGGGCCGTAATTTCGGCAATTCGAACGCGCCTGCCGACGGTAGATGCGATATTTCGAAAATCACCGCGACCTCGCTTAAAATCAGTCCGAATGCGCTGGATACGAAATTCGCCGGACGCCCGAGCTATGGCACAATCATTACGCATAGAAATTTCGGCGTCGACGGCGTACCGAATAACGGCAATAGCGGCTATCTTATCGTGCCTTATGTTTCCAATGCGGCCTGCATAGACATCAATAAGAAACTTTTCGGCACTTCCATTATTCCCGACAGCGGCGCAACCACGAATAATTACGAACCATGGGATGGCACGTTGCAACCCGGCCCGGGCGGCATCGTATGTAGCTCATCGCCACTCGGTGGCAGTAAATGCGGAGATGAGATGGGCTGTTTTATCATGGGTACGTTTAACGATTTCAACGAAAGCACAAATGCCTCAACCGCCGGGACGAATGTCAATTTCGCCTATCGCCGGATTATAGACGGTAACTAGATTCTTCCTAATTTATTCCTTCTCCTTCTTGGTCCTGATATACTTCTGAAAGTAAAAGGGGAACCGCCATGTCAGGCTATTTGTTAAGATCTTTTTTCGAACCGCTTGTTTTAAAAACTGCCGATGCGGTCCAACGCTTTCCTTTATCCATCATGCTTTGCTGCGCAGCCTATGCGGGCATGGCTTCAGGCTTATTCAAGCCCGAACCTGAGATTATCTATCAGCTTATTCTTGCTTTTTTCTGGTCGGTAACGGCGCGGCTTTTAGCAGATAGTCATGGGTTTAAAGAAAATATTTATCTGGCAATTGGCGTTATCGGCTATCTCATTTTGGGCGGCTGGACACATTATCTCTACGTCGAAAAAGACCATTATTCCGGTGCGATCTCGACTATTTTTATTTTCGCCACTATGTTTATTTTGCCATTCATCAGCCGCAGCAAGACCGATACTGATTTCTGGAATTTCAATTATGCTTTCTGGACCTTGCTGATTTTCGGTTTTTTCCTGTCGGTTATTTTTTACCTTTCCGGTGCGGCCATTCTTCAGATTCTTAAAATCATGACAGGTTTTAAAATGCCTTTTGAAGGCCTGTTCATGCTGACTGCGTTTTTATTTGGTCCGATATTCGTCTTATCCAATCTCCCGAAAAACCTATCCGAACCGCCGCAATCGGAAAGAATTCTAACCGCGCAGTGCAATATTCAGGCTTATTTCATCATTCCGCTTTTCCTGATCTACAGTCTTATCTTTTATATTTATTCAGGCTCGATGATCGTCAAATGGGAATTGCCCAAAGGTGAATTAGCCTATTATGTGATGGGGTTCAGTCTTGTCGGTCTTGTTTGCTATTTCTCCAATTTCGGATTTGCCTCATCCAAACCTGTGCTTGGGTTTTTCCGGAAGAATTTTTTCTATCTTTTATCGCTGCCACTCATCCTGCTCGCCTTAGCTATATATCAACGCATCGGCGCCTATGGCATTACCGAAGATCGCTATTCGTTAATCTTGCTTTGCCTTTTCCTTGCCACTTCGCTCGGCGTTCATTTCAGCAAGTACCGGTTACAAGAGCTGCGGATTATTCCCTGCATCCTGCTTATCTTTCTTGCCATTGCCTCTATAGGGCCGCTAAGCGCGGTCAATATATCAAACCATAGCCAGATGGCACGGCTTGAAGTTCTTATTGAAAAATACAATCTGGTGTCAGGCGGAAAATTTACACCTCCGGTGAAAGCGCTTTCTTTTGAAGATCAAAGAGACCTTAGCTCGCTTCTGCAATATTTTACCAAGCCGGGAAAAAAGAAATTATTGGCAAAATGGACAACGGATTCTGAATATTTATCGTCTCATCAAATTCTCGAAAAAATGAAAATTGAATTTATCAATCCTTATAGCCGTAACCCTGCAACTAGTAATTTACCTCTGGGGGAAATTGTCACCTACAGCCGGAAAAGAGAAATGGGTCAGTTTGCCATCAGTGTAAAAGGCTACCAGTATTTCGTAGATAATATTTCTTTAGGGGATGATTGGAAGGAAAGGCTGATCAAGCTTGATAGCAAGGATAAGGCAGGACCGGGCTTTGTGATTTTACTGCAAGAAGACAAAGTAATAATAAAAAAACAAGGCAAAGCCATGACACTTGATCTTGGTAAAATTATTCAGGAAAGGCCTCCGAACGAAAAAGATCTATCTATAAATTCGTCTTCGGCGTGGGCAGATGCCAAATTCGATATCGACAATTTCCGCGCCCAATATGTGGGTAACCAGATACAAATAAAAAATATGTCCGGCAAATTATTTATCGATTTCAAATAAAGATAAGAATCTTAATTCGAAGCCATCATAAATCTTTGTACAGGCGCTGCCGGCGTAAGCTGGCATCTGATAAAGTCGAAACATTCTGGTCGGATGCCGCCTTCTGCAAGCTCTAACGCTTTATTCGATCGGATACGTCCGGGATAGTAAGAAGGATCGTCCTCTTCAAGTTCGGCAATTGCGGCTATCGGCAATTCGCAATTATCTTTGCCAAATCCGATCATCCCGCCGCGCAGCAAAGTGATCTTCTCAGGCGATGTGTAGTCCTTGACTAAGGTATCGAAGATTTCGCTCAAATTGGATCTACGCTTACCGCTTCGCGTTTCGTAAATCCTTAAAGTTGCTTCGTAGACGCTACGGGAAATTTTTTTAATAATGGCCGCATCGATGATCTGCTGCTGCATGATATCGAGACATTCATAGGCTTCTTTTGCCTGCTGCATACATCTGTTTTGTCGCTGCATTAGAAAACTCATATATTCATTTTCAGGCAGAACGGATTAATTTAAGATTAATTTGAATAAAATTTTATCTACTTTCAGCCCTTTATTCGGGCAATCTTTCAATTACCTCATCGATCACACCGAAATCTTTTGCATCCCGGGCATTCAGATATGTATCGCGGTCCAGAACCCTGTGAAGTATTTCAATCGGCTGGCTTGTGTGCTTTTGCAAAATTCCGCCTAGAATTTCGCGCAGGCGCACCAGTTCTTTCGCCTCGATCTCGACATCTCTTGTTGATCCTTCTACGCCGCCTTGCGGCTGGTGCATCATGATCCGCGCATTGGGCAGCGCAAATCTTTTACCTTTTGTTCCGCCGCTTAAGATAATCGCCGCGCCCGACGCCGCTTCACCGATACAGATCGTCGAAACATCGCAACGCACAGCTTGCATCATGTCATATATCGCCAGCGTGTCGGTGACATTACCGCCCTCGGAATTGATAAAAAGCGTAATGTCCTGAGCCGGATCTTGCAGATCGAGCAACATCATCTGTCCGCATAGATTACTGGCGCTCTCCCCGTTGATCTCGTTTGCCAGGAACAATACCCGTTCCTGCTGCAACGATAAAAATACATCACTATCGCTCGCTGGATTTTTTGGCTCACAGCCATGGGTTTCGTTCCGACGCATTGCTCAGTTCTCTCTTAATTTATATTCTATTGTTTGGCTTATGAGTAATGTAGGATCGCAATAGCCCTCGCAAAGAGCTTTAAGAAAAGAATTATTTACAATGATTTCAGCTATTTAGCTGATTTTAGCTCTTCCAGCCGCGCATCGCGGTTACACCCCGCCCTGTATAGGCCGTAATGGAGCTTATTCTTATCGGCAAAATCCTGATGTTTTGCCTCAGCCGGATAAAATTCCTTTGCGTCTTCGATTTTGACCGTCACTTTCCGGTCGGGATGGCGGGCTTGCAGCTTACCTAAGGATTTTTCGGCTAATTTGCGCTCGGCTTCACCGGATATAAAAATAACGGCTGAATATTGCTTGCCCTTATCGCAAAACTGGCCTTCTGCATCGAACGGATCGATATTATCCCAGAAAACCTGCAATAGTTTCTCATAGGTGACTTTCGCGGTGTCGTATGTGACTTTAACCGCTTCGTAATGCTTAGTCCTGCCCGTCGATACCTGATCATAGGTCGCGGTTTCTTTCGTGCCGCCTTCATAGCCCGATACGACATCTATCACGCCGTCGACTTTTTGAAAGTCATGCTCGGCGCACCAGAAACATCCCATGGCGAAGGACGCTTTTTCCTGAGCGGCAAAGGCATGGGAAAAAGACAAAAGAAAAGCGGCTAAAGTCAAAAAAGTAATCTTCATGTCAGGTATTCGGCCATGAACAGGAAATAGTTTCAACCAAAGACAGGCTTGGCATATCCCATTGCACAGTAAGCAAGACGCTTTTCTTCTTTCGAGCATCGTGGCCAGGTGTGGACGGAAGGCGAATGATACTCGTCCCAGTCGCCTTGCCTGAAAACCGCAATATCCCCCGGCTTTGTGTAAAAAGGCAAAAGCCCTTCCAGTTCGGCGGACCTTATATTGTAATGCCAGTCTGCAGTCCCGTATTCAGGCATTATATGTGCATCCGCAAGATCCCGTTCGCAATAAATTCCGGTTCCGGCTACGGATAAGGCCTGCATGATAACAATGCCGCCTCCAAGACAGGATTTATCTATATTGGCATGGGCGTTTGGCTGCTGCAAAACGTCGATATGCGATTGCGTATCCTGATTGCTGGTCAGCGTTATTTCATATTCGGGGAAATCCTGATCTTTCGAAAAACCGCGCGCAACGGATCGAAAATCCCGCGCCGCTTCGTTGCGAAAAACTGAGAATTCACGGGCCTTATCCGCCTTGAATAACGGGCTATGATTCTTGTAATGACTGAAAACACGATTGGCGATACCGGTCAGATCGGCATAATTGCGTTCGATGATCACCGAAGATATTTCAGGCCTGATCAAGAGACGGCGGGCCTTCATAACAGCATGACTAAGTTCCGTATCTCTCTGGGTCTGACCCGAGCTGCCCAAATCAGGAATGAAAAACAGGCCTTTCGGGCGATGATCTTCTGTTATAAATTTTTCACGCAATGTCGCCATGGCTGCAGAATAGTGATTTAACCGGAAATATGTCAATGAAATCCATGCTCCTGCCTTCCTTTTGTCTGGTTTTAGTCGCCGCTGTCATGGCGTGGTCGATGATCGGTCCCTATGACTGGCCGACCTGGTTCATGGAAACAGCGCCGGTATGGATCGCAATTGTCATTCTCATCCCGACATGCCGGAAATTCCCAATGACCGATCTGGCTTACCTGCTGATCGCAATACATGCCGTGATATTGATCGTCGGAGCGCATTATACTTATGCGCGTGTCCCGCTTTTCGACTGGATAAAGGATTATCTGGGAACTGAGCGCAACTCCTATGACGGGCTCGGTCATCTGGCTCAAGGTTTCATCCCGGCGCTTATCGGGCGCGAATTATTGATCCGAACCTCGGATCTGGCTCGCGGGAAATGGATGTTTGTTCTGATCGTGTTGTCCTGTCTCGGTATCAGCGCGATTTATGAGTTGATCGAATGGGGCACGGCTGTGGTCGCAGGCGGCGGCGCGGTCGAGTTTCTTGGCACTCAAGGCGACCCATGGGATACGCAAAAAGACATGGCGCTGGCCGGTATTGGCGCGGTTATATCGCTTCTGACCTTGTCGAAACTGCATGACCGCCAATTAGCTAAAATTTAAATCGGGGAAAGCTTCTTTTTAGAGACGTTTTACTCTACATAGGTACACATGAAAAATATCGTCCTCGCCCTTGCCCTTCTTTTAATCTCCGTTCCGGCCAAAGCGGATAACGCCGCCGATATTGCCCGTGCCGAAAATTATTTTAAAACGCTCTCGACAGCGAAATCGCGCTTCGTGCAGACTGCGCCGGACGGCAAGCAAACACGCGGAAATTTTTATCTGTCCCGCCCCGGCAAGCTTAGATTTGAATACGATCCACCGATCAAAGATTTTGTCGTCGCCGACGGTCTCTTTATATATTTCTATGACGACCAATTGAAACAGCAATCTAATGCGCCGATCAGCCAGACACTCGCGGATTTTCTTTTGCGCAAGAACCTCAAACTCAGTGGCGATCTTAAAGTTACCCAGATCAAGCGCGATGGCGGACTATTGCAGATGACGATGGTACAGGCTGCCGAGCCCAATGCCGGATCCCTTACGCTGGGTTTTCAGGAAACCCCTGATCTGCAGCTGAAAAAATGGCAGGTACGGGACGCGACAGGTAATATTACCGAGATAGAATTGTTCAACGTGCAAACGAACATGGCGCTGCCGTCGAAGCTTTTCGTTTATCTCGATCCGAATAAAAAAGGCTATAACTAACCCATGTATAACGACGCTTCCAACGGGGGGCCGCTCGATCAGCTGATCCGCCAGCTTGCGTCATTGCCCGGGCTTGGCCCGCGATCAGCACGCCGTGTTGCTTTGCACTTAATTCACCGCAAAAACGAAGTTATGTTACCCTTGGCAAGAAGCCTTGAAAACACTGCTGCCAATGTAAAACCTTGCGGTCAATGCCACAATCTCGATACCTTCGATCCATGCAGAATTTGCAGCGGCTCCGGCAGGGACAGGCAAAGTCTTTGCGTTGTCGCAACCGTTGCCGATCTCTGGGCGATAGAGCGCACCGGCGCGTTCAAAGGGCTTTACCATGTCCTTGGCGGCGTTTTATCTGCGCTTGACGGCATTTCGCCTGCCGACCTTAATATCGCCTCGCTTAAAAGACGCGTCGACGATCTACAACCTGACGAAATTATTCTGGCCTTATCCGCCACGGTCGATGCGCAGGCGACATCCCATGTCATCATAGATACGCTTCAGAACCCAAAAAGCAGGATATCCCGCCTGGCCCATGGTGTTCCCGTCGGTGGCGAGCTTGATTATCTGGATGAAGGCACGATTGTCACTGCCCTCAAATCCAGATCGACTTTTTAGAAACTTATATTTTTTCGGAAATATATAACACGCCGTCTGCCATATCCCGAATTACGCTGATATGGGTATATTGCTTCGCTTCTTCGCCGCCGATTGCAATATCGTAATATACCCCGGCCGGGAAATAATGATCCGTATTTGTAGCGGTGACGTTGCTTGCGCCAAAGCGAATGAAAACACCTGCAGTCGCATAGACACTGATTACTCTGGTCTCGCTGCTGAAAGCGACCGCATTGCGGGAAGAAACACCTGTCGCATTGATCTTATGGGCTCCGCCGTCACGCAGACGCAACGCCGGAATCGGATTGTTATTTTCATCAGTCGGTAAGATAGTTGGCATGAATTTCCTCCAAAAAAATGGCCGCCTGCCGGCGAATCAAACCGGAGGCGACCTCAAACAGGGATTAGAACAGGATGACCTGGATCAGGAACAAAATTCCGAACCAGATTGTCTTATCTAGTTCTATTTATGTTCTATTGTCAACCTGTTTTTGTTCTAGTTTTGTATTAAAACTACAGATATTTTATCCTTATCAAATCCTGACAGTACCGTTAACGCTTGCTTTCGGTTTGTTTTTTCTGATTTAAGGCAAAAAAGCACATGGTCGCTTATCAGCCCTAATATACGCGCATCCGGCCCCATTTCCGCTGGTGCGGCTTCAAGCAGCACGAGATCATAAACTTCCCGTAAGGAATAAAGCAGGGTTTTCATTTTTTCAGAGGAAACCAGATCGAGGGCGGTATTGGGCACCGCAGTAGCATAGATAACGTGAACGCCAGAAATATCGTTCTTATAGATAATATCTTCGATCCGGGCCTGACCGCTCAGATAATCGACCAAATTCCTGGAGGAGCTTTGCGGTAATCCACGTTGCAATGCCGGGGCCCGTAGGTTCGTATCAACAATAATTACATTTTCCCCGGCCCGGGCTGCCAGACGTCCTAATCCGGCAACGAGCGGGGTTACGCCTTCTTTTTTCGAAGTGGATGTAAGCGCAACGAGCTTGACCGGATTTGCGTTACTATGAAGTTTCAATTCCTGCCGCAAGACCTTCAGTTTCTCTGCGGTTTGACCTGATGGCATTGGAAATTCACTTGTCGATTCCTCCAGACCCGGAATGACCGCCATGGCATCAAAACCGAATGCGGATTTTACATCGACACTGTCTTCGAAAGAGGAATGATAGCGTGACCTTATATTCAGGTATAAAACCGAAAGCATGAAGGCCAACAAAGCTGCCACACCCATTTTATAAAATATATACTTGGCGGAATTTATAACTACGACATCACCCATCGGCAGAATTTCAATCGCTGCCGGTGATGATGTTTTTTCCTGTTCAACCACAACCGATTTCCGCATGGCATCGTCGAGGATTTTAAAATCGGTTTCCAGCTTTTTTTTCAGTTGCGAAAGCTGCTCGTTATCCTGCGGCTGCCCTTTCAATTCCAGCGCTTCACGCCGTTTGATGGCCTCGATCAATACCGGATGTTTTGGTCCATATCTGAGTTTAAGTGCTGCAATTCTCGCATCTGCCGCCGTTTTTTCTCCCAGCAATACATCAGATGAATTTCTCTTACCCTCAAGAAGATTGAGGATCTGTTGCTGCGATTGTAAAAATATCTCGCGCTTTTCTGCAATCTCCCTGTCTATAGCCAGACTTTGTTCGTCAAAATTCGAGGAAACCGAATTATCTCTGAGATTACGATATTTTTCGAACAATACTTCCAGCGTTTTTCGTGTCTTGATCGCATCAACCCCGGTATAAGCGACTTTTAAAGACGATGTCGATTCTTCGATATCAACGGAAAAATTCTTTCTGAATTCCGCAAGCTTTGATTTTGTTTTATGATCGGCAGGCGGCGCCTTTGCCTGGCCTAAATCGAAACTGCGAAATCTCGATGTCGGAACCGGCAGCATATTTAACTCGCGCATTACTTGCAGTAAAATTTCATCGGAAAGCAGGAGTTTCTTTTCAGACAAAAAATCCGGCTTCGTTTTCTGATCTGCGGATGCAATGCCGAATTCCAGTGATGCTTTATACATGAGCGGTACATTGGCCGATGCCAGATATACAAACGCGATGCTGAGAATAACGCAGAGAAAAACGAAAAGAGATTTTCCCGCTTTTCCTGTTACCTTCATTTTGTCAGGCAATCAGGTAGCAATTCGACGTTTACTTCCGGCTTCACGAGATAGCCTTTTTCCAGAGCCGACGTTACTTTATTTTGCAGCTCGGATTTTTTCATGCCTGCCGCATCGACCTGTCCTAAAAGCGGGAATGTAATTTTACCTTTGTCATTGATCTGATAGATGCCGCTTAAATCATTTTCCCGGAAGACAGTTATTTTCAAACGATCGCCGCTGCGCAGATTATCGCGCATGACTTTTGCTGTCGGCGCGGAAGGCGGGGGCAAATCGCCTTTTTTAGGAACGGGACAAGTTTCTTTCGGACCAGGATTTTCAATTTTTTTCTGCTTCTTTATCGGAGGCAGGGGCGCAAGTTCCTTGGAAGATTTCCCGGCGGATTTCTCAGTAGATTTCTCGGGAGGTTTAACGACAGGTTTTTCACCCTCCTCTTTCTTCACAAGGGAGACAGGTGCAGCGTTTGTCTTCTTGGAAGATTTTCTGACAGGACCGTCTGAATGTTCCTTAACAGGCGCGATCACCGGATCCTGCTGTTCCGTTTTATGTTCGGTATCCAGCAGATCGTATCCGTCAAAACGCGCCGGAGTCAGCGTACAGCCTGAAAGCAAAACGCAAATCACGGGAACGGCCAAAAAATATTTCGTCTTTTTCATTTTATCATTCTTGCTAATTACAAATACACGCAGAAAAAATCAGGTTTCGGGAGGATGCAGGAGCTTGTCGTTCAATGCCTGACGGATCGTTTTCAGACGCTCCGGCGCATTTCCCCCCAATATGTTGACTGGCATGAATATACCCTGACTTTCGGGTCCCGCATATTCCTGATTGAGAAAATCGAATCTTTTTACAAGCTGGCCATTTTCGTCGTATTCATCGACCATCCATACGCCATTATTTGTGCAGGCATTGATTTTAAATCCCTTGATGACGCCTGGATTGGATTCTTTGGCTCTCTGACAGGCCTTTGCCGTTTTGACGGCAGGCCCGTCTTCCTGAATATCGAGAGTATTACAGGCCGAAAGCAGCAGAATGGAAAATAAGAAAGGCAAAAAGCGAAGGTGCAGAATCATCTTGATGAAAATTCTGACAGGTCTGTGATTTAGGTCAACTATAATTAGTTCTTCAATGTAACGCCGTGTTCGGCAAGCCTGGCACCGGAGGGTATTTCGACAAGCCTGACGCCTATCTCAACCTTCATTTCCGCTTTGCTTAAAATATCATGGCACATTGATAAAGAGTCCGCGAAACGGGCGGCTGCTTCTATCGGTTCCTGCGCGTCAACAGGACGCAATAATAAAAGCGCGTATTCATTCGTGCTGATCTGGCCGATAATATCCGAAGCCCTGCGTAATCGCACGATATGCTGCGCAAGGCGCGCCCCGGCGACTTCCGCCTCATAAGGGCCGGACTCGACGGCGATTTGCTTGAAGTTTTCCAGACCTATGAAAAGAGCATAGGTTTTTTCGGCATAACGGTCGGCACGATCGATACAGGACAGGAAAAGCTGGTTGATGGCAGATTTGGCGATAATGCCACCTGCGCTCGGGAAATCTTGGCTTCCGTCACGCAAATGCTGGACGATGCTTAAAAAATGTTTTGCGTTCTCGATTTTCTGGTCGATTTTGGATAAATCCATCGGCTTGGGCAGGTAATCATTGAAGCCAAACCCCAGCGCCGCTTCTTCGCTAAAACCTTCTGACATTAAAACCATATAGGGATTATATCGTATCTGGCGGCGCAGATTGACCACCATGGGTTTTGGATTTGTCGAAGGTGACGGATCGACGAAAATTACATCGAAATCGGCTTTGGAAAACTCCTCGACAGCGTCGCTTTTGGCTGGTGAATAGGTTACGAGATGGCCGAGAGGCTCCAGCCTCGATTTCAAAAGGCTGGCGGACATTTCATCTCGGTCGACAACAAGAATTTTCATAGGCGCACGCCCCCTAAAGACTATGCCGTATTCTGAATTAATTAATTATGAAGTCAATAAGGTAACGCCCGTCTTTAAATTGGCATTTGACAGGAATAAGGTCGAAAGAGTAGATGTACCTTCATTGGTGCTGCCCTGGTGGTGGAATTGGTAGACGCGCTAGCTTCAGGTGCTAGTGATCGCAAGGTCGTGGAGGTTCGAGTCCTCTCCAGGGCACCATTTTTCTGAAAGAAATGATGCCCTTTATTTTATAGGGCACCATTTAAAAGAATTGATGGTCTTATTTTATTAGCCGCAGCTTGAAAATCCCCACAAAACCCTCTATCCCCATTATATGACTATATATCTGTATGAGAACGATCTACCCGACGGGCTGTCTTTTGGAACTTCCGTGGCCATCGATACCGAAACCATGGGTTTAAATCCTGTCCGCGACCGCCTTTGCCTGATCCAGCTTTCCGGCGGCGACGGTAACGCCCATCTGGTCCAGATTAAAGACAGAAATTATGCGGCGCCTAATCTGAAAAAACTTCTCGAAGATAAAAATGTTTTGAAAATCTTTCATTTCGGACGTTTCGATATCGCCATTATGGAAGCTTATTTGGGCGTGGCCGCTTCCCCCGTCTACTGCACCAAGATTGCTTCGCGTCTTTGCCGCACCTTCACTGACCGCCACGGCTTGAAAGATCTTTGCCGGGAGCTTTTGCAGACAGAGGTGAATAAAGGCCAGCAAACATCTGACTGGGGTGCTGCAATATTAACCGAAGACCAGAAGAATTACGCTGCCGGGGATGTCCTGTATCTTCACCAGCTTAAAGAAAAACTGGATATCATGCTCGAGCGTGAAGGCCGCACCGCGCTTGCCAAAGCCTGTTTTGAATTTCTACCTTATCGTTCCCGCCTCGATCTTGCAGGCTGGGATGAATTCGACATTTTTGCCCATTGAATATCATGACAAACACAGCCGCTATTTCTTCCCCGCTTTCCGACCTTGACCATGCCAGGCGCGTCCTGGAACTGGAAAGCTCGGCGCTTACCGCGCTTGCCAAATCGCTGGATGATAAATTCATCCATGCCGTCGAAACCATCCAGGCAATGAAGGACAAAGCCGCCGGACGGCTGATCGTTGCCGGTATTGGCAAATCCGGCCACGTGGCACGCAAGATCGCCGCGACCCTCGCCTCTACCGGAACGCCGTCTTATTATATTCATCCTGGTGAAGCCTCTCATGGCGATCTTGGCATGATTACCGAAAGTGACGTTGTGTTACTGCTTTCTAATTCCGGTGAGAATAACGAACTGATCGATATGATAAGCTATTGCAAACGCTTTCATATTCCCTTGATTGGTATGACCAGCAATCCTGAATCCACGCTTGCCAGACATTCCGCCATTCCTCTTGTGATGCCGAAAATGCCCGAGGCGAGCCTTGACGTTTTAGCCCCTACCACGTCGACAACGATGATGATGGCCCTTGGCGACGCCATAGCCATTGCGCTTCTGGAACGCATGGGACTGACACCAGACCAATTCCGCGTTTTCCACCCGGGTGGAAAATTAGGCGCAAAGCTCAAAAAAGTTTCTGAATTCATGATTTCCGGTAGCGATCTGCCGCTTGTTTCGCCCGACACTTTATTCGCACAGGCCCTTTTAATATCGTCGGAGAAGAATCTAGGGTCCATGATTATTATCGACGAAAACAAAAATCTTCTCGGCATCGTTACTGATGGGGATATCAAGCGTCACATGAGTCCTGAGCTTTTAACCCATCCGGTTAAAGACATCATGTCCACAAATCCCAAGACGATTTCTTCAGATCTGCTGGCCGCCGAAGCGCTCGACATCATGCTGACGGGCTTCGCCTCTCCCATCACATCGCTGATCGTTGCGGATAATGGTAAAATACAAGGCTTGATCCGCATTCAGGAGCTTTTACGCGCAGGCATTGCCTGATAGATTATCCGTCATGATTTCTGACGATCCAAATTCCGATTCATCTGCAAAAGGCGGCGGACGCCTTACCGGCTTTATTCATTCCGATGAGGATGCGGTCGAAAAGACGATGAACAGCATCCGCCGTTCCACAGCGGTGAAAAAATTACGCCTGATCCTGCCGATTGTCGCGGCGCTGATCGTTGTCATCATGTTCGTCTGGTCTGACATGGAAAGCGTTGCCCCGCCGCCGCGCAAGGAAACGGTTTCACCGCAGACAGTAGGCCGTAACGAACTCTTAAATCCCCGTTTCGAATCCGAAGACAAATCGCAACAGCCTTATACAATAACCGCAACGAAAGCTTTTCAGGATACGAAAGACATGAACACGATCATGCTCGATAAACCTGTTGCGGATATCTCACTAAAAGACAGCGCATGGCTTGCGGTGGAGTCCGATAAAGGGGAGTTCGAGCAGGTGAAACAGAATCTTATGCTGGAGGGAAAAGTAAAACTCTTTCACGACGATGGCTACGAGATGCAGACCGATAAAGTGGAAATTGATATGATACGCGAAAAAGCGATTTCAAAGACGCCTGTTTCCGGCCACGGGCCAGTCGGGACTATCAAGGCGCAAGGTCTGACCGCCGACGGTAAAACCGGAATCCTTAGCTTTACCGGTCCAGCCACTCTTATTCTTAATCAATCATCCCAAGACACCCCGGAGTTTAATTGATGCGCCTATCCAAATCTTTTTTAGCTTTTCTGGCCCTGACCTTTGTTGCCTACCCGGCTCTGGCGCAGAATGCAAAAAAAGCCGAAACGCCCGTTATCCAAAATACTTCTGATCCATTGGAAATTTCCGCTGACAACGCCTTGGAATGGGACCGCGCCGGGAAGAAATACATTGCAAAAGGCAATGCCATTGCTAGGCAAAAAGATATGGAGGTTCACGCGGATACTTTGATTGCCGATTACCGGGAAACGAAGGAAAAAAGCAGTGATATTTACAGGCTGACTGCTACAGGCAATGTGGTTTTAATCTCCGGCGGCGTTAATAAAGCCTATGGCGAAAATGCGGTTTACGAAGTCGATATTGCCAAGGCGACTTTGACTGGCGGGGATCTTCGCATAGAAAGTCCGGAGATGAACATTACGGCTAAAGACAAATTCGAATATTATTCCAATGAAGGCAAAATGGTTGCTTACGGTTCGCCTGTCATTAAAAACAAAGACAGTACACTGACCGCCGATCTGATAACCGCTTGGACCAACTCCGATGCAAAAAAAGAAAACGAATCTCAGCCTTCCACGAAATCGGCTTCCAGGATGGGCAATCTGAAACGCGCCGAAGCCCAAGGAAACGTGATTATCACGACACCGAAAGAAAAAGCGACCAGCGATAAGGGAATTTATACTGCCGAGAACGATACGGTCGAGCTTCTTGGCAATGTCAAACTTCATCAGGGCGAAAACATGCTGCAAGGCGTCCGCGCCGATATGAACCTGACAACGAACCTAAGCCGTGTTTATGGAACTAAGGGTAAAGGTGGACGCGTCAAAGGCGTATTCTTCCCAAGCAGCCAGAAGAAAGATAAATAAGCGTTTCTCTTGATATTCAAGAAAAACCGCTTCATGATCTAAGTGTTGGGCTCTTAAACTCCGTGATCCTTGTGTACCTCCTTGGTTAAATAATTTTATAAAAACACAGAACGACTATTATAACGCTCTGTGATCGCTCTGTCTGCCGTGGCTAAAAATAAAAAAAACGGCACAACGAACTAGGAGCTATATCTAAGCAACCGAAAGAAAAAGCGACCAGCGATAAGGGAATTTATACTGCCGAGAACGATACGGTCGAGCTTCTTGGCAATGTCAAACTTCATCAGGGCGAAAACATGCTGCAAGGCGTCCGCGCCGATATGAACCTGACAACGAACCTAAGCCGTGTTTATGGAACTAAGGGTAAAGGTGGACGCGTCAAAGGCGTATTCTTCCCAAGCAGCCAGAAGAAAGATAAATAAGCGTTTCTCTTGATATTCAAGAAAAACCGCTTCATGATCTAAGTGTTGGGCTCTTAAACTCCGTGATCCTTGTGTACCTCCTTGGTTAAATAATTTTATAAAAACACAGAACGACTATTATAACGCTCTGTGATCGCTCTGTCTGCCGTGGCTAAAAATAAAAAAAACGGCACAACGAACTAGGAGCTATATCTAAGCAACTGAAATAAAAGCCAAATCAGCTTCCTAATCAGAGCAGAAAACGCAAATCTACGCTCATTATTTGCCTTTTGCAGCGCAATGACGTAAGTTATTCCGGTAATGTCGCCCCTGCCCGAGAACCCACCAAAAAGATATCTGAAACCTGTTACGAGCGGCTTGACCGTCGAGCATCTTTCCAAATCTTATAAAAAGCGCCCCGTTTTGCGGGATGTCTCGGTTACTGTCCAGCGTGGTGAAGCCGTTGCTCTTCTTGGTCCGAACGGGGCCGGTAAAACGACTTGTTTCTACATAATCACAGGCCTGATCCCTCCCGATGGCGGCACGATTTCTCTGTACGGTCAGGAAATTACAACCTTACCGATGTATCGACGCGCGCGTCTTGGTATCGGCTATTTGCCGCAGGAAGCGTCTATTTTCCGAGGATTAAGTGTCGAAGAAAACATCCGTGCCGTTGTCCAGACACAGGATTTAAAACCTGAAGAACAGGAGAACCTGCTCGAAGATTTACTGGTCGAATTCTCCGTATCCCATTTGCGCCGTACTCCGGCAATTGCCCTCTCCGGCGGTGAACGCCGCCGTGTCGAAATCGCCCGCGCTTTGGCATCCCGCCCGCAATTTATTCTGCTCGATGAACCCCTCGCCGGTATTGACCCGATTGCCGTTAACGATATTCGTACATTGATCGGCTACCTGAAGAATCGCGGGATTGGCGTCTTGATCACCGATCACAATGTCCGCGATACGCTCGGTATCGTCGATCGCGCCTATATTCTTCATGACGGCAAAGTCCTTACCGAAGGTTCGCCCGAAGAAATCGTCGACGATACGGAAGTTCGCCGCGTCTATCTCGGCGAAGGGTTTAGCCTTTAGGTTTTTCCTGCTATACTGGATCATGGCCGGAAACAAACTCTCCCAGACCCTCGACTTACGCCAGCAGCAAAATCTCGTCATGACGCCGCAAATGCAGCAGGCGATCAAATTGCTGCAATTGTCCAATGTAGAGCTACAGGATTATCTGGACGAAGAAATTGCCCAGAACCCGCTTTTAGAGAAAGTTGAAACCGAGAGATCTGACGACGACAATCACCTCTCGGAAGAGAAACCCCAACGCGAAGACGACCAGGAAAACGACTTCGACGCAGGTTCTTCCATGTCGAATGCAACGCCCGGCGGCCGCTCGGATTTCTCCGACGATGAGCGCACGCTGGAAAGCACGCATGCCAGAGAAAAGAATTTGCATGATCACTTGATGGAGCAATTAACTATCAGCGCCCAAGATGCGCTCGATAAAACCATCGGTACACTTTTGATCGACCGGCTCGACGAAGCCGGATATCTGCGTGAAAGCCCCGAAGAACTCGCCGCCCAGTTGGGCGTATCGGAAGATCGCATTACGAAACTTATCGCAAGACTGAAAAAATTCGATCCGGCTGGCATATTTGCCTTCAATCTTTCCGAATGTCTGATGCTTCAGCTTGAAGACCGCGGCGTTCTCGATACGCCGATGAAAATCCTGCTGGAAAATCTCAACCTTCTCGGCCAGCATGACTATGCTTCTCTTGCAAAGATCTGCGACGTTCATCCGAATGTCGTAAAGGAAATGGCGCAAGAACTCAGAACGCTGCAGCCAAAACCGGCCTCTTTATTCGATCATTCAATTGCTCAGACAGCCATTCCCGATGTGCTGATGAGGAAGCTGCCTAAAGACAAGGGCGGCGGATGGCGCGTTGAGTTGAATAATGACACGTTGCCACGTGTTCTGGTGAACCAGCAATATTATGCGGATGTCTCGGACCGAACCAAAGACAAGACCGAACGCGAATATCTCGTCACCCAGCTTAACAACGCCAATTGGCTGGCCAAAGCCCTGGACCAGCGTGCGCAAACCATCTTGAAAGTTGCTTCTGAAATCGTCGAGCGTCAGGATGCGTTCTTCCTGTTCGGGATTGAATATCTGGTGCCGCTCACGCTGCGAGAAGTTGCCGAGTCAATCGGCATGCATGAAAGCACGGTCAGCCGGGTGACAACGGGAAAATTTATCGGCACGCCGCGCGGACTTTTTGAACTTAAATTTTTCTTTACCTCCAGTATTGAAGGTAGTGACGGATCAAGCGTGTCATCGGAAGCGGTGAAATCGAAAATCAAGACATTGATTGATGCGGAAGAGCCCATAGCGATTTTATCGGATGATGACATCGTTGATCTCTTGCAAAAAGACGGCATCGATATCGCTCGCCGTACAATCGCCAAATACCGCGAAGCAATGAACATTCCCTCATCTGTTCAGAGACGCCGGATCAAGAAGAGTTAAATATCTATCAAGCTTACATCGGCTGCGGAAACTTCTTTGCCGAAAAACTTTGCCGCATTGGCAGCAAACCGGCCCGGATCGTCGGTGGCAAAAAATTGGCAACCTCCCTTACCGCCATTATCTGAAAGGTTTAATTCATCTGCTGCGGCTTGCCCGCTATTGATAAGCGTCACTTCCGGTCCAAGAATTTCGCTGATAGTAGCTTCAAACAACGGGAAATGTGTGCAGCCCAAGATCAGCGTATCGGGCCGATTCTGACGCTCGAAAATAGGCTCGAGATATTTAAGTAATACATCTTTGGCTATTTTATCGGACGCCCAGCCTTCTTCTGCCAAAGCGACAAGAAGCTGGCATGCCTGCGATGAGACAAGAGCAGTGGGGTTTATCTTATTAATGGCTTTTTCATACGCGCCGCTTTTAACCGTGCCGTATGTGGCGAGTACCCCGATATGATTATTTTTCGTCGCCGAAACCGCGCCGCGGCTTGCCGGTTCGATCATGCCAAACACTGGTATGTCTTTCGCTATCTCCTGTACGGCAGGCAATCCATGCGTGGAAGCGGTGTTGCAGGCAACGATAATGGCTTTTACTTTATGTTTTATTATCTCTTTGGTTAAACCTTGGGCATAGCGAATGACTGTTTCGGGACTTTTGGTTCCATAAGGAAGACGGGCCGTATCCCCAATATAGACATAAGATTCATTCGGATATTTTTTTTGTAAGGCTTTCAACACTGTTAGGCCGCCGATACCTGAGTCGAATACGCCGATAGGTTCCGCTTTTTCTGTCATTATTTTTTTGCTCTTTATACTTTTTTTAGGACATTTAAGTGATAAACTTAATTATACGATAAATCATTTAAACGCGACGCTTTTAAGCGCGTCTTCTTAATAGTCTCAAAGGAGTTCATTATGGATCTGACAATCAATGGCAAGCAAATGGATGTTGGAGATGCTCTCCGTACGCATGTCACGGAAAAATTAAGCGATATCGATTCCAAATATTTCAATCGCGCTTTCCAGACAATTGTCACTTTTGCGCCTGAGGGCCATGGATTCGTAAAGACGCATATCTCTCTTAAAGTCGGGAAGGATATCATGGTTACGGCTACGGCAGTAGAAACCGAGGCTTACGTTTCATTCGATGCCGCCGCCGCGAAAATTGCCAAGCAACTCCGCAAATATAAAAACCGTCTGCGCGATCATCATGAACGTATTGAGCAAACCCCTGAAACGGAAATGCTCAAAGCACGCGATTATACGATCGCCAGCGAAGAACTGGATGGTCAGGGTAAAGAAGAGGAGCCTGAGCAAACAGGCAGCGATCCGCTGATCGTTGCGGAAATGCCGATGCAGATTCAAAAAATGTCCGTATCGGAAGCCGTAATGCGCTTAGACCTTGCAGGTCATACAGCCCTGCTTTTCCGCAACCCAAAGAATAATTCCTTGAACATGGTGTATAAACGCGCCGATGGAAATATCGGCTGGGTCGAGCCGCAAGACCAGTCAATAGCGGCTGAGTAAATTCGCAAGCTCTAATAATTGATAAAAACCCGCGATAAAGCGGGTTTTTTTATAAGTTGCGGAACTATTGCTTTGCAGAAATGTTTTTTCTGGGCACGACTCAAATATGCGTGTAATCAGGTCACGAAAATGACTTGAGAAACTTACGGGGAGTACGGAAATCTCATGCAAAACGAGCACATTGAATTCAACGAATTCATTATCGGCCTTCGCGCTATCGACAAAAAACAGATCCTGCAGAATATTTCATGGAAAATCGGACGACATACAAATGCCGACATGACATGGATTGCAGATCAGCTTTTAAAATCTGAAGAGACGGAAAGTTCCGGCATCGGTGACGGCATTGCCATTTCGCATTTGAAATCCACGCCCTTGCAAAAACCTTTTATCGTAATAGCCAAACTGGACCAGCCTGTCGATTTCGATTCACTCGACGGCCTTCCCGTGGATATTGTTTGCGCGGTCTTATCGCCACAAATGGATGGCCCCCTCCATTTGCGTCGCCTCTCGCGCGTCACACGCCTGCTTCGTGAACCAAGCATTATTGAGGCTTTGAGAAATGCAAAATCGGAAGACGAACTGAGATCGATATTAAAAGTCGAACAACAGGAAATTCTTGCGGCATAAAAAACCCGTTTTCGCGGGATTTAATTATTGCAGGGTAACCGGCTCCATATCATTTTGCCGGACGGCCATTATCGCCGCATTGTAATCATCCATCACCGCCAGCGCCGATCCGTCAGCGCCATGAAGCGTATAGACAGGCCTACCAAGGACATTCGTCGGCTTGATATAAGCAATCTGATTGACGCCAAAAGTCAGGAAGTCCTGATGCGACAAATTACGCAGAATCTGGCGGCCTTGCTCTATGTTTAATGGCTGGTTTTTATTGGGCATGTTCTTACTCTCCTGATCTACCGGATTCCCCGCATTTTGAGTATGCGGGGAATTGGTTAAAGAATTACTGTTTAATTTTAGTAGCGTCGGAATCTTTAACTTGCACATCGATCGCCTTATGATCACTGTTACCGTTGGCAATTTTAGTGCCGGATTTTATCTCGATTTTTCGTGCCGTCGATTCAGGTTCAACGCGCTTCATGTCGATATGAAGCAAACCGTTATCAAGCGAAGCACCTAGTATTTCAATCCCATCGGCGAGAACGAAAGTCCGCTGGAATTGACGCGCCGCAATACCTCGGTGTAGATAGGTTTTGCTCTGATCGTCTTCCTGACGGCCCCTTATTACTAACTGATTTTGCTCGACCTCTATATCGAGATCGGACATTGTAAACCCAGCCACTGCCAAAGTAATGCGCAGTCCCTGTTCGCTAATCTGTTCGATATTATAGGGAGGGTACCCTTCCTGAGCATGTTTCTTAACGCGGTCCAAAGTCCGTTCAAAATGGTCAAAGCCAAGAAAAAGGGGAGAGTCAAATAAAGATAGTCTAGTCGTCATGTGTCGAACTCCTCAATTGAGCAAGTAAGATATTGAAACGGCCACCCGCACCATGCAGCGAAGCCTTATTAATCATATAGGAAAATCAGCTCAATTTTCAACGGCTACGATCTGCCTTAAAATCAGGCACTTAGCGGGATGATATGGCTCTGCTCTTGATAAAAGCACGATCACAATACCCGCAATCCACCCGGTCTTTGCCATCAAAAGTAAAGTAGACGAGAGGATGACCGAGTGGCCCGCCGCCGCCGTCACATGCAACCTGATTGGCATTATCCGGTATGGAAATTATCTCAGGGGCTGGGGCTAGAGCAGGCTTTTCATTCATTACGGTAAATCTCGTGAACGTTATCTTTACTACTCTTTTTATAAACTGAAGCTATAGGAAAACCAAGAGGCAAACCCTTATGGCGTCATTTATAGATAATCCGGCGATTAAAGGCCGTGAAGACAAGTTTTTAAATCATGATGTAGCTGTTTCGCTGGTACTCGCCAGTTGGCGGGAGTCTCTGTTCGCGCATGAATGGCTTAAACCCGACGGTAGCCTGAAAACTCTCTCGGAACTAAATGACGCCAACCGCCAGAAACGCCTTGATGTCGAGGCCGCGTTTAAGGAAGGCCGCCCATTGGTAAAACCGGTTTTAGGTCTTGGTATCACCGACTCTGTCGAAATCGGCAGCGGCAAGGATGTGCTTTTGACTTTAGCCTGCCTTTCTCAAGATACGGTGTCGGTCCATATTCCTAAATCCCATGCTGATGAATTTAAATTGTTTTTGAGATAAAATTGGGCATGACTTCACGCTCCCCCCAATCCGGCAATGTTCTTTTTTATATTCTGCTATGCATCGCGCTTTTTGCGGCATTGGGGTATGCATTTTCACGCGGCGGCACAGGCGGCGCGCAGACGATTAGCGACGAGAAAGCGAAATTAGTAGCAGCTGAACTTATTGCATACGGTAACTTGGTAGCAGATACAGTTTCTAAATTAAGATTAAGAGGCTGCACTGAATCAGTATTTGAATTTTCGACAAGTGATTATCAGCTCTCAGATGGCACTAATGCCAATACAATAAACTCTAACGCGCCGAGCGATGGTAAATGCAGTCTATTCGATATTAGAGGCGGCAATATCACGCCTAAGATTTTTAAAGAAGGTTTTAACGGAGTGTCTAGCGGAGCAAATTCAAAACCAGGACATGCCAGATTTCGTGCTTTTCAAGTTGCAAATATTGGAACGACTGGCGCTAGCGGAACAGCCAGTGCAAATGATCTTATAATTTCTTTTTCTTTTTTAGATAAGAACATTTGTTTAGCCATTAATAAGATTCTAGGCATTGATAATCCGGGCGGGGATCCTCCCGTTCCCACTTCAACTTCATTAAGCGGAGTAAGCTTATACACTAACGGAAGCTATGTTGGCCCAGGCATTATTGGTTCAGCAGAATTAGATGGAAAAAAGAGTTTTTGCCGTTCAACAACTACCGCTAAAACTTCATTCTCTTTTGACCAAGTACTTTTGGCCCGCTAAAATTTCCGCCATTTTGGCCCCTGCGGCGTATCTTCAATCTCAATATTTTTTGATTTAAGTTCGTCGCGAATTTTATCGGCACGTTTAAAGTTTTTTGATTTCTTTGCTTCGGTTCGCTCAATTAGTAAATCTTCAATCCATTGAGTATCCCCTTCGACTTTATACCCGAGCCATAGATCCGGATCTTCCTGTAATAGCCCGAGTATATTTGCAGCCGTGATAAATGAATTGAAATTTTCCTGTGATTTTTCATCCGCCAGATTTTTGGCCAAGACATGAAGTTCATTGATCGCGCCCGGCGTATTGAGATCATCGAGCAGCGTATTCATAAATGCTTCAGTTCTCTTCTCTTCGGGAGAAAAAGAAAATTCTTTCAATAATCTATAAAATCCGTCCAGTTGCGCCTTCGTCTGGTCCAGCAATTTCTGGCTCCAGTCCAAGGGGCCGCGGTAATGCGAAGACAATAACGCCATTCGCATAACTTCTCCCTTTATGCCCTTTTCGATTAGGTCGTGAACAGTCGTGAAATTGCCGAGTGATTTCGACATTTTTTCGCCTTCGACGGTTACAAAACCGTTATGGACCCACGTTTTTGCGAAAGAAGAAAGATCATGGGAGCCTTGAGCGCAGCAGCTTTGTGCAATTTCATTTTCATGATGCGGGAATTTCAAATCAGCTCCGCCGCCATGAATATCGAACGGCAGGCCTAAATGTTTTTCTGCCATGGCCGAACATTCGATATGCCAACCCGGGCGACCATAACCCCATGGGGAGTTCCATCCCGGCTGATCGCTTGTACTTGGCTTCCATAAAATGAAATCTGCTGCGTCTTTTTTATAGGGTGCGATTTCGACCCGCGCGCCTGCAATCTGGTCATCGCGGGAACGGCCGGATAAGCCGCCATACCCATCGAAAGAAGGCACGTTAAACAAAACATGGCCGTCCGCCGCATAGGCATGACCGTTGGCAATAATCTGTTCGATCTGAGCAATCATTTCACCGATATGTTCAGTTGCGCGCGGCTGGATATCAGGCGCAGTGACACCAAGTACTGCCATGTCATGGTTATAAATCCGCTCATATTTGCGCGTGATTGTTTCTATCGCCTCGCCGGTCTCTAAACTGGCGGCGATAATCTTGTCTTCGACATCGGTGATATTGGAAACATAGGTTACTTTTGGATATAGATAGCGCAAAACGCGCACTAACTGATCGAAAACGACCGCCATTCTTGCATTGCCGATATGAGCATAATTATAGACAGTCGGTCCACAGGCATAGAGCCGGACATCATCTTCTTTTAAAGGTTTGAATTCTTCTTTTTCGCGAGTCAGCGAATTATATAATTTTAAAACGGTCATATTGGCCAAAGATCTAGAAGTTATCTATCCGGCCAAGTTAGAAGCTACTTGCAACAGTCGCAAGCACAGTTTTCACATGAGCCGGAACATTTACAGTTTGTACAGCTACAGCCTGTCGAAGAATCTGTCATGAAAGCACCTCTTCACTAATTTATAATTGAATGAGTATAGCATAAGAGATGCCTTGATGCTAATTTTCCGGCATGGAAAATTTTGATCTTATCTTAAAAAACGGCACAGCCGTTTTGCCCGGACAGACAGTTAAAACCGATATAGGCGTTAAAGATGGCAAAATCATAGCCTTCGGTTCTTTTAACGATGCCGGAAAAGTCATCGACTGCACAGGTCTGCACATACTACCCGGCGTAATTGACACGCAAGTTCATTTCCGTGAACCGGGCATGGAGCAAAAAGAAACTCTGGAGACAGGCATGATGGCCGCTGTTGCCGGAGGTGTTACAGCCATTTTCGAAATGCCGAACACCTCTCCGCTAACAACCTCGCCGGAAGCCTTGAATGACAAACTCGCCCGCGCTGCCAAGGGCGCCTGGTGTGATTACGCTTTCTACTTCGGCGGCACGGCACAAAACGCGGAAAATTTGCGCGAATGGGAAAATCTGCCCGGCGTTTGCGGCATCAAGATTTTCATGGGTTCGAGTACCGGCGACCTGCTTGTTATCAGCGACGAGGAAGTCGAGGCGGTCATTAAAAACGGCAAACGTGTTTTGGCGGTCCATGCCGAAGACGAAATGATGATGCGCGAGAACAAGATAAAAATTCTTGGAGATTCTCATGACGTCGCCATGCATCACAAATGGCGCTCTCCGGAAGGGTGTTTAACCGCAACACAGCGTCTTGTTCGATTAGCAAAGAAACACGGGCGCCGGATTCATATCCTGCATATTTCAACAAAAGAAGAGATGGAGTTTTTGGCCCTTCATAAAGACATCGCCAGTATTGAGGTTTTGCCGAATCACCTCACATTAAGTGCGCCGGATTGTTATAACCAGCTAGGAACGCACGCCCAGCAAAACCCGCCGATACGAGAAAAACATCATCAGGAAGCGCTCTGGCGCGGCATTGCCGACGGCACGGTCGATATCTTGGGTTCAGACCATGCGCCACATACATTGTCTGAAAAAGCGGAAAAATATCCGAAATCGCCAAGCGGCACGCCGGGCGTTCAAACGCTGGTTCCCATCATGCTCGATCATATCCATGCAGGCCGCCTGACCTTAGAACGTTTTGTCGATCTCACAGCTTATGGCCCACAGCGTATTCACGGAATTGCAAATAAAGGCCGCATCGCGCACGGCTATGATGCAGATTTCACGATCGTCGATTTGAAAAAGAAAATGACAATCACGCATGCCCAACAGCAATCTAAAGCCGGATGGACTCCATTTGATGGTAAGGAAGTAACCGGATGGCCGATCATGACAATGATTAGAGGAAATCTCGTCATGCAAAACGGGGAATTGCTTGGTGCGCCTATCGGCGAAACCGTAAAATTCAGAGAAACGTTATGAAGATAGACGAGACATTATCTTTCGAACCGAAATTCAATGAAGCCGGTTTGATACCCGCCATTGCCCAAGATGAGGAGACGAAAGAAATCCTTATGCTAGCCTATATGAACAAAGAAGCCTTGGCCCTGACGATTTCCTCAGGGGAAGCCGTCTATTGGTCACGTTCCAGAAATAAGCTTTGGAAAAAGGGCGAAACATCCGGTCATATTCAAAAAGTTCATGAAATTCTTATTGATTGCGACCAAGACACACTCATTCTGAAGATTGAGCAAATTGGCGGCAAAGCCTGTCACACAAACAGGCACAGCTGTTTTTACCGCAGTCTGGAACTATCTAAAAATCATCTAAAATTTTATCCATGATATGGGAATAAAATTACTTCTAACTTATTGAAAAATTTATCTAATTTTTATTTAAGCTTTATACGAATTATTAATATTCAAAAGGTAATCTGGATTGGATGGATAAAAGCATGGGAAAGTCTCCCATTCTGGTTCCCACACAAACGGATCCCCTATGTCGGCTTTGGAAATGACCTTGGAAACGAACGATAATGTTGCCGCAGCTCCTGAAATGGCGCTCGAGGCAGAACCTAAATCATCCAGGCTTCTACACAAGTCTACGGTTATGTGGAAAAGCCGGATCAGCTGGCGTATAGCCATGGCCGTTTTCTTGACCATTATGTGCATTCAGGCAACTATACTTGCTCTCACCCTCGACAATTATGAGAAAACCCAATTTGCTGAATTAAAACGCAACGCTAAAATTGCGCTTTCCGTGATTGCCGTCGATAATCCTGTCCCGGATTATCTTTCCTCGCCTTTCACGGTTGAGCAAGAAAACAAAATTCTTAACAGATCGATCATTAACGGCTTTAAAGTCTATTCGCGGGATTTCAACCTTCTACGCGTTACAGGGCAACCGGTTATTACGCAGATTCGGAATGAGCTTGATGTGGGCAAGACCTATCTCAGCGCAAACGGCAATTCCTTCGAAACCATTCTTAGACCGACAGATCTGGATATACCTTATTATATAGTTGTAAAACTGGACTCCCGTTCGGCCACGGACGAAGTTTCATATTACGTTACGCAAAGTATTAAGATCATGCTTCTGTTATCTGGCTTCGTAACCGCTGTCTTGATGATAGCTTTGGGAAAATGGCTGCTTGAACCTATCTTATTCCTACGCAACGACTTGGAAGAAGCCTCCAAAAATCCCGAAGCGCCGCGTTTAATAAAATCAGCCTATGATCCGCGGGATGAAATAGGCGGCGCTATTTCTATTGCGCAAGATTTAATTAAACAAAACGCTAAAAACTTGCGAGCAGTTAAAAATGCAGCTCAAAGCCAGATACATAAACTAGCCTATTACGACACCCTGACAGGCCTTCCTAATCGTACCCTGTTTATCCAGAAACTAACTGACTATGTGAAAAATCCGAGTGAAGAAAAAGCCAAACGCGTAGCGGTCGTGACGCTTAATATCGATCATTTCAAGGACATCAATGATTCAATGGGGCATAATGTCGGCGACTCCATTTTAAAATCTGTAGGTAAACGCTTGAATACAAGCCTTCCAGAAACAGCCGTCGTGGCCCGTACCGGCGCAGACGAATTCTTTATCATGTATCCTTTGGCCGATGCTTCGGAGACGCAGCGCAATTTCGGTGAGAAGGTACAAGACATAATCCGCGGCGAGCCTTTTAAGATTTTCAATGAAAGTTTCCAGATAAGGGCCTCCATAGGTATTTCGGTTTTCCCGGACGATGCAATCGATCCCGATCAGGTTCTAAAAAATGCCGATATTGCTCTTAATCGTGCCAAAGAAGACGGACGCGACTGTATTCGCGAATATTTGGAAGATTTTGATAAAGCGGTTCAAGCAAGATTCCTCATGCTGCGCGATCTACGCGATGCTCTTGAGAAGCAGCAATTGTCGCTTCACTACCAGCCCCAGCTTGACTTAAAGACCGGTAAGATTATCGGTGCCGAAGCCCTTCTTCGCTGGTTCAAACCCGATGACAGTAAAGGCGGCGGACGTTTCATTTCACCGGCTGAGTTTATCCCCGTTGCAGAACAATCGGGATTGATTGTGCCGATCGGTGAATGGGTTTTGCGTCATGCCTGTGAAACGGCAAAACTTTGGCAAAGCGAAGGTCATGCAATTCGCATCGCGGTCAATGTATCCGGGGTCCAGTTTCAGCAAAGCGACCTTGTCGGCCTGACCAAGAGTGTTCTGGAAGAGACCGGCGTGAATCCTCATTTACTTGAATTGGAAGTCACTGAAAGTGCCTTTATGGAAGATATTCAGCACACGGTTCAAACATTGAAAGATTTGCACGCGCTCGGAGTTGAACTTGCGATTGATGACTTTGGGACAGGATATTCTTCCCTATCTTATTTGCGTCAATTCCCGATCGACCGCCTCAAAATCGATCAGTCGTTTATTCGCAATGCCCTGACCAATAATGACGATATGGCGATTGCCCGTACGATTATAGGCCTTGGACGCTCGCTAAATCTGAAAGTAATCGCCGAAGGAGTCGAAACCGGCGAACATGAAGAATTTCTTCTGGCCGAAGGTTGTGACGAGGTTCAAGGATATCGTTATAGCAAACCTATACCTGCGGATAAATTCAACGAATTCGTGTCAAGTTATAGCGGCGATCTGGCTTACTTTAAGTAAGCAACATTCCTGTTCCTTCATTCGGCAGTCTGGTTTATAAAATCAGCATGACACATGCCGTTTTACCTTTAAAATCCTCTAAATCAGGCCCGTTAAAAGGAAATATCCGAGTTCCCGGCGATAAATCAATTTCACACCGCTCTATTATGTTCGGTGCTTTAGCCGATGGTGAAACGATTATTAGCGGCCTTCTTGAAGGCGAAGATGTTTACAATACGGCGCAAGCTATGCGCGCGCTGGGCGCCAAAGTGCAAAAAGGTGAAGACGGCCTGTTTCGTTGTATCGGCTTGGGCCTAGGTCATTTAAAAGAGCCCGATCGTATTTTAGAGATGGGTAATAGTGGCACTTCGACTAGGTTGCTTATGGGAATTTTGGCCAGTCATAATATATCCGCAACATTTTCAGGAGACTCATCACTTAATAAGCGTCCGATGAGTCGCGTAATGATCCCATTAGAACAAATGGGAGCTAAATTCATGGGGAGATCGGGAGGACGCTTGCCTCTGACAATGCAAGGAGCCTCCCCGGCAAAGGCAATCACTTACAAACTGCCTGTCGCTTCCGCGCAAGTAAAATCCGCGGTTTTACTGGCAGGTTTAAATGCTCAGGGAACCACGACAGTTTTAGAACCGGAACCTACCCGCGATCATTCGGAAAATATGCTGCGCCATTTCGGTATCAAAGTAGACATTACCAAGGATGATAACGGTATTGATGCTATTTCCATTCAAGGAGGGCAAAAACTTCTGGGCTGCGCGGTCGATGTGCCTTCTGATCCGAGTTCCGCCGCTTTTCCTGTAGTAGCCGCTTTGCTAAATGAAGGTTCGGAATTAACATTGCCCCGCGTTGGCATCAACCCGCGCCGGATCGGACTTTATGAAACCTTGATCGAAATGGGCGCAGATATTCGTTTCGAAGATAAAGTCATTGACGCAGGAGAACCGGTGGCAACGATTATTGTGCGCAATAAATCATCTTTAAAAGGGATTGAAGTTCCCTCTGAACGTGTTCCTTCAATGATCGATGAATTCCCGGTCTTGGCTATGGCGGCCGCTTGTGCCGACGGTATTACCACAATGACGGGACTGGCAGAGCTTCGTGTTAAAGAATCCGACCGGCTGCAATGTGTCGCTGACGGACTTAAGGCATGCGGTGTCAAACTTGAAATGGGTTCTGATTGGCTGACAATCTATGGCACGGGCAAACCTCCCAAAGGTGGAGTTACGATTGAAACACAACTTGATCATCGCCTTGCCATGAGCTTTTTAGTTTTAGGTAGCGCCACAGATGAACCAGTGGCGGTTGATGACGCTTCACCTGTAAATACAAGCTTCCCGGGCTTTGTTGATCTAATGAATGAGTTAGGCGCAAAAATCTTATGAAGCCGATTATTGCCATAGACGGTCCGGCTGCCAGTGGAAAAGGAACTTTAGCCAGGAGCCTAGCTGAGAAATTAAATTATGCTCATTTGGATACGGGCGCAATTTATCGTATGGTCGCCCTTTATTTGCTGCAGCAAAATTTAAAATTTTCACCGGACGCGGCCGTTTTTGCTGCCCAAGATGTGGCGCAAAATCAGGTTAGCAAAACAATGGGGCCACCAGAGTTACCGCCTGATAAATAAAGCTTACAATCATA
>JAPJQV010000011.1 GCA_030824965.1 Micavibrio sp.
CCGCGAAGGCGGCAGAACAGTCGGCGCCGGCGTTGTCGCTAAAGTTGTTGAATAATCAGCGATTGAACTAAATTATAAAAACCCGCTCAGTTTTTAACATTGGGCGGGTTTTTTACTGGCTAAACGCTTTCAGATATATTAAAACACAGACCGCTACAGGGGTGTAGCTCAGTTGGTAGAGTACCGGTCTCCAAAACCGGTTGCCGTGGGTTCGAGTCCCTCCGCCCCTGCCATTCCTTTCGTAGATAAGCACGACTTAACCCACTTTTAAAATGGCGTTCGCTCGAGTGCATAACGATTTGAGTCCTTCAGTCTCCCTGCATTCATACAATCGTAATCAAAAGTCGAGAATTTGATTTATCTCAAGGAAATTTAAATGATTTCCTTTCATTTTGCTTTCCATGAAGACAAACACGAGAAGTATTATATTTTCCGTTATTTTTCTGGTGTCGGCAACGAGCGTTTGTTCGGCTCAGGCGAATGGCTATGAAGGCTATTTTTCCGAAGAAAGATTTCAGATTCGTCTGAGGGCGCTCGGGGTAATTCCGCAGGAAAGCAGTTCGGTCAATATCGGAGGTGATGTCAATGTTGAGAATTCAATCACCCCTGAACTTGATCTCACCTATTTTTTCTCACCCAATATTTCAGCTGAGATAATTGCCGGAACAGCAAAGCATAGTTTGAGCCATTCAAGCGGAGCTAGCCTAGGCGAAACATGGATTTTGCCGCCTACCGTCACCTTGCAATATCATTTTACACCAGGGAAAGACTTTAATTCCTATATTGGAGCAGGAATAAACTACTCGATTTTTTATCATGAAAATACAGCAGGCGGATTTTCAGACCTTAATATCGATAATGGTTTTGGACCCGTATTACAGGCAGGCTTCGATTATTGGCTTAACGATAACTGGGGCGTTAATTTCGATGTTAAGAAAATATGGCTTAATGTCGACGCCTCGCTTAATAACGGTGCCATTGAAGCGGATGTCGATATCGATCCATGGCTGGTCGGTGTAGGCGTATCCTATCGTTTCTGATCTTAATTAGTTGCAATTCAGGACCGTGGGCGAATAATATCACGCTCATGGAAAGAGATCATGTCGGGAAACTGATGCAGAATTCTGATTTTTTTAAAGGCCTGCCGTCTCAGGAAATTGATGATTTTCTGACGGCATCTAATTTTAAATCATACATGAAGCATCAAAATATCCTTTTTCATGGCGATCGTGCGGACCGGGTTTTTTTTGTCGCTAGCGGTTGGATAAAGCTATACCGGCAGACTAAAAGTGGGGACGAAGCCGTAATTCATATATGCGACAAGGGTAGTATGTTCGGAGAAGCCGCCGTAATGACAAAAGAAAATTACGGATTTTCAGCCGAAGCCGCTGAAGACTCGGAGTTGGTTGAAATCCCTGCTGATTTCATTCACTTCAAGGCAAATGGCAATTTTGAAATTATGTCGCGCTTGTTTAAAAGCGTCTCACGAGATGTGAAAGAAACACAATCTGATAACGAACATTTGTCTTTAATGAGCGCGCCGCAACGGGTTGGTTGTCTTTTGCTGCAATTGTCTTCAGGAATGATTGGCAAAGGGGGAACTTTTTCCTTTCCCTATGACAAATTGCTGGCAGCATCCAAGCTTGGTATGAAGCCCGAAACATTTTCGCGAGCACTGGTACAGTTGAAGCTGGCAGATGTTCATGTCAATGGGCCGGAAATTACAATAGGCAGTTTCGAAAAGCTTATGAACTACTGCTGTCATCAATGCTCCTCCATGCCCGGAGAATGCAGAAAGGTAAAATAAAGCGGCAAGTTTGAACCTGCCGCTTTATTATAGTTCTATTGGGCTTTTTTCATTGCTTTCTTTTCTTCCCACTCTTTTTTCATCGCAGCTGTTACTTCGTCTCTCGACAAATAATCGTCGTTATTCGTATCCGCTTCGTTGAACATTTTCTCACTTTTATTCTCGTGCTCATCTTCGCTTATTTTTCCATCGCCATTTGTATCGGCTTCCGCGAATTTCTTATCGACTTTCATTTTCAGCATTTCCGCTTTATCGCCTTCGTGATGCTCGGCTAAAGCTGGCGTTGCAGCAAGGGTCATGGCGGCCAGTGACATTATAAGTGCTTTTTTCATTGGAAAATCTCCTTTAAGGTTTAGTTGATATTTAAACTGTATTGTCGATCTAGTATGGATGAGCCGCAGGTAAAGCTTAAAAAAATTAATAAATTTAGGAACCTTTTAAGATGAGCTTTGATGTCGACAGCCTCATAAAGTCTTTTGGCTATATGGGGGTTTGGACTATCATTTTTGCGGAAACGGGCATTTTATTCGGCGTTTTATTGCCGGGTGACACTCTTTTGATTGCTGCGGGAATTTTATCGGCCAACGGCCATTTCGATATAAGCATCATGGCATTCGGATGTTTTATTGCAGCCTTAATAGGCAATCTGTTCGGTTATGAGCTCGGCGGACGTTGGGGTAAGCCTTTCTTGGAAAAATACGGGCCGCAATTAACAACGCCTGAAAAGATTGCTAAAACCTATGAAGTTTTAAGAAAATACGAAAAAGCCGGAATTGTGATGTCCCGCTTTTTTCCGGCTGCGAGGACTTTTGCTCCTTTCCTGGCAGGCGTCATCAAGATGAAATATGCGGCTTTCGTATTATATTCTGTATTAGGGGCTGTTCTGTGGGGGGCGGGTTTGCCTTACCTTGGCTATTATCTTGGAGCCATATTGCCGCCCTGGTTTATGGAGGTATTGATTATCCCGGTCGTCGTCTTCATTTTAGGGGCTGTTGGCTGGCCTTATTGTAAGAAAAAATTCTTTAAAAAGGATATTTAGCCTATTGCCTTTCTAAAGGCGTTTAGGCATAACTCTTGATATTCCCGAAAATCAGTATCGTAGATAACGCCAGCGGCGCTACGAACGGCTGGAGGAAAAAGAAAGATTTAAAAAATGGCGACACCCATCGAATTCATTAAACAAGTCCGTACCGAGGTCAAAAAAGTTACTTGGCCGACACGTGCCGAAACAATGCAAAGCGCCATTGCTGTTTTCATCATGGTGCTTATCGCCTCATTATTCCTATTTGGGGCGGATCAGCTTATCTCGCTCGTTATTCGTAAAATTCTCGGTTTAGGTTGATTGAAAGGATCATAAAATCATGACTGCTGCCGCTTCCGCCACGCCGCCCAAGATGCGCTGGTACGTTCTTCATGTTTATTCAGGTTTCGAAGCGAAAGTCGCCGAAGCCATTCGTGAGAAGGTCAAGAAAAAAGGTCTTGAAGATTACTTAGGCGATATCATGGTCCCGACCGAACAGGTGACGGAAATCAAGCGCGGCCAGCGCGTTAATGCCGAGCGTAAAGTATTCCCGGGCTATGTTCTGGCCAAGATCGCCATGACGGATGAAGTCTGGCACTTGGTCAAGGACACGCCGAAAGTAACCGGATTTTTAGGCGCGGCGAACAAGCCTGTTCCTGTATCTGAAAAAGAAGCCGAGCGCTTGATCAATCAGATCAAAGAAGGCGGCGTGAAGCCGAAAAGCACGATCACGTTCGATATCGGCGAAAAGGTCAAAGTCATGGAAGGGCCGTTTGCATCCTTCGAGGGCATGGTCGAAGAAGTCGACGACGAAAAATCCCGCGTCAAGGTTTCGGTTTCAATCTTTGGCCGCGCCACACCTGTCGAACTGGAGTTCTCCCAAGTCGAAAAAATGTAAGATTTATTGCTTTTTCAAAAAAGCCTCTGTTATGTTTGGAAAAACAGCAGGGGCTTTTTTAATGCGTAAAACAAACCTGACACTGATTTCTGGCGACGGCATATCCGTTCATTTCCCCGAAGGAATGCGGATCACTAAAGCGCTGAGATCAATTGATAATAAACTCGATGTCATGGATCCGTTGGCAAAGAGACCGGAAGAAGAGAGACTAAAAATCCTTTTCAGGCGTTGCGTTGAGGGTAATGTTATCAGCATTCCCAATGTTTTCCTTTTAAAGTCTCCCGATATGGGACGACGGTTTGGGCATTGAAATGTCTGAATTTGGGCCTTCACTGCAAAAATTGCTCGAAGTTTACGACGATCAGATGGTTTCAAATGCCGGACTATTGAGTAATATCGAGTTAAATTCAAATATTAGGTTGCGAAATATTTATCTCTCATGCGTCAAAGGGAATGTCATAGACATGTCAGAACCTTTTCGCGCGTACCGGAGCAATCTGGCCGCTCAATTCAATAGGGAGGCATTTTCTTCCGATATAGATCTTTTTTATCCCCATTACGATCCGGATGAATTTTCATTCACCCGTTTGGGTGACGTTGACGCTATAAAAGAACTGCGTGGGCTTTTATCGGATGATCCCATGATCGGCTATGAAGCCTGGGATCCTAAGCCTTAAATCTCTCTGATTTAGGGTTAATAACGATTAATCCTTGCTTTTCCTCGGTGATTTCTTTTATAAACCCTGCCAAGTCTTAATGTTTAAGACCTTCGTGGGAGGCCGAGCATCGAACAATTTGCCAGATGCGGCTGACATACCACGACCCTTCAATCCTTTTAGGAGGTTATCATGGCCAAAAAAGTAAAAGGCTATATCAAGCTACAGGTGGGCGCGAACTCTGCGACACCATCCCCGCCAATCGGTCCGGCTCTCGGTCAACACGGCGTCAACATCATGGAATTCTGTAAGGGTTTCAATGCTAAGACTCAGGAAATGGAAAAAGGCATGCCGATCCCGGTCGTCATTACCGTTTTCGAAGACCGTTCTTTCACCTTTATCCTAAAGACACCGCCGATGACATACTTCATCAAAAAGGCGGCGAAGATCACCAAAGGTCACCAGACTGTAGGTAAAGGTTCCATGGTCGGTTCGATTACGCGCGCGCAAGCCGAAGAAATCGCAACAGCCAAAATGCCTGACCTGAACGCAAAAGACCTTGAAGGTGCCGTTCAGATGGTTATCGGTTCAGCACGCTCGATGGGCGTAGAAGTTAAGGGAGCATAATCGCAATGGCAAAACGCATGACAAAAGCTAATGCTCTCGTTGACCGCAGCAAATTCTATTCGGTTGCCGAAGCTGTCTCCATCTTGAAAAAAGCGAAAACCACCAAGTTCGATGAAACGATCGAAGTTTCTTTCAACCTTGGAATCGATCCACGTCAAAGCGATCAAACGCTTCGCGGTATGATCGAATTGCCGAACGGTACAGGTGCAACTGTTCGCGTTGCCGTTTTTGCAAAAGACAAAAAAGCAGAAGAAGCGAAAGCCGCCGGTGCTGATATCGTTGGCGCGGAAGATCTGGCTGACAGCATTCTGGCAGGTAACATCAATTTCGATCGTTGTATCGCAACGCCTGATTTGATGCCATTGATGGCAAAGCTTGGTAAAGTTTTGGGTCCTCGCGGCCTGATGCCAAACCCGAAACTCGGCACAGTCACCATGGATGTCAAAAAAGCCGTTGAATCGGCTAAAGGTGGTTCCGTGGAATTCCGTGCGGAAAAAGCTGGTATCGTTCACGCAGGCGTCGGCAAAATCTCGTTTGACGATCAAAAACTAGTTGAAAACATCAAAGCTCTGGCAGATGCTATTGTTCGCTCGAAGCCACCGGGTGCAAAAGGCACTTATATGAAGAAATTATCCATTTCTTCGACAATGGGCCCGGGTCTGAAAATAGATCTCAGCAGTCTTGCTGCTTAACAAATTTAAAAACCCGCCAGGAGGCGGGTTTTTTTATTTCTGATTAAAAATATTTCTTCATAGTTGTGGCTACTTTAAAAGATCCTCTGGATAAAAAAGCGGGAAGATTTTATGGTCTTCTCAATATCGAGACTGAATAATATAAATCTAGCCAACTTATTTTTTTTCCAATTTTTTCTTGCAAAAAGATTAAGTTCATATTACATAAGCTAAACCTTAAATATTACCGGAGTGAAACCTATGACAACTGATCTTCCTTCTAATGTTCGTGCCCCAAAAACCTCTGATGCTTTCGTGATGGCGATGCTTGGCGTGAGCCAAATCACCGGTGTAGCTGAAGTCAACGGCAAAAGCCTTTTGGTCGTTCCCGGCCTTCGTCCAGTTAAATATTCCGATCAGTTTCAGCAGCATGCTGAGGGCATCAAAGAAATCGCAGGAGCCATCGAAAACGGCAAAACCGTGAAGCTCGTTACTCCTCAGCAAAGAGCCTGCATGCTTTAACCTATTACATGCTAAAAAAAACGCGGGCATGGCCCGCGTTTTTTATTGACTTACTTTTCGGCAATATCTATAACCACCCCAATTCCTGTCCAAGACTGCAGGTCTTTTTAAAGATAAAGAAGACATTCGCCTGCATAGATAGTGAGTTAGTAGCCCATAGGCATAACTGGCACACTTAAGTTTGGATAGGCGGTCGTCGAAAGATGGGCCGCTTTTTTATTAAAGAATTTTGACCTTTGACCTGGAGAACGCGTATGCATCGCTCACGTAAAGTTACCGAACTCGAAGCCCTGAATCAGGATTTCGCCAATACCGAAACCGTTATCGTTACTCGTAATGACGGCTTAACGGTTACACAAGCCAACGACCTGCGTGTTAAAGCGCGCGAGGCCGGCGCGAAATACAAAGTGACAAAAAACACTTTGTCGAAAATCGCGTTGAAAGGCACTCAATTCGAACCGATTTCTGACCTGCTTGCAGGCCCGACAGCGCTGACGACATCTAACGATGGCCTGGCTGCAACGAAATTCATCTATGAATTCGCAAAAAATTCAGGTGACAAACTGGTCATTCTCGGCGGCTTTTACGGCGGCCAGAAACTGGACGTGAAGGCTGTTGAGGCGCTGGCGAAATTGCCGACGCTCAACGAAATTCGCGGCAAACTCGTCGGTATTCTGTATGCACCGGGAGCGCAGCTTGCTCGCCTTGCCTCTGCTTACGCGACAAAAGAACAAGCTTAATATTATCAATACAAATCACATTTAAAGGAGAACTAAAATGGCTGCCAATCTAGAAAAAATCGTAGAAGAACTATCAACGCTGACAGTAATGGAAGCCGCTGACCTGGCGAAACTGCTTGAAGAGAAGTGGGGCGTGTCCGCTGCTGCTCCTGTTGCGGCTGCCGGTCCTGCCGCTGCTGCTGTTGAAGAGAAAGACTCATTCGACGTTGTTCTTGAAGCAATCGGCGACAACAAAATCAACGTGATTAAAGCGGTTCGCGAAATCACATCTTTGGGTCTTGCAGAAGCAAAAGCTCTTGTTGAATCCGCACCAAAAGCGATCAAAGAAGGCGTTGCGAAAGCGGATGCAGAAACAATGAAAAAGAAACTGGAAGAAGCTGGCGCGAAAATCGCTCTCAAGTAAATTCAACGATATTTCCAATTTTAAACCCGCCAATAGGCGGGTTTTTTATTTAAAAACAGCTGCAAAGGTTTTTTAAGAAGGTATGTCAATTAAATCTCTTGGATACCTAAATCGAATAGCTGTTAGTGTAATATAGAAAACCATGCATATTATATATGTATCATTATGGAAATGCACGCATTACTCAAATAGCTGCTTGCTATTTATTAAGATTTTGTTTATAAAGCGGCCTCTAATTAAATTGCGGACGGGCAAAAGACAGATTTCATACAGGAATGTTACTCAAATAATCGAACTTCCGCGGGTTCGATTTGCATGTGACGAGGCGATGAATCCAGAAATTCCCACACTATAAAAACTGACTTTTAAAATAAAGGTTCCCAGTGCGGGGACCTATTGTCACATCAAAGGTGAAAGACGAGCAATGGTCGCTAAGAAAACTGCAGCAGCTAAAAAGAATCCTCAAACTCCAGCCGAATTCGTGAATTCCTATACAGGTCGCAAGCGTATTCGTCGCTCTTTCGGAAAGATCCGCGAAGTCGCTGCGATGCCGAATTTGAACGACGTTCAAAAGGAATCTTATGAGCAGTTCTTGCAAGCTGTCATTCATGCGGACGATCGCGCGATGCGCGGCCTGCAGGAAGTTTTATCTTCCGTTTTCCCGATTAAAGATTTTGCTGATAAGGCTGAGATCGATTTCGTTAAGTATGAACTGGAAGAGCCGAAATACGATGTCGATGAGTGCCGCCAGCGCGGTATGACATTCGCAGCACCACTTCGCGTTACGCTGCGCCTATCTGTTTTCGATGTTGACGAGACGACAGGTCTTCGCTCTATCCGCGATATTAAAGAACAGGATGTTTACCTCGTCGATATGCCATTGATGACTGAAAACGGTACATTTATCGTCAACGGGACTGAGCGCGTTATCGTTTCCCAGATGCACCGTTCACCGGGTGTGTTCTTCGACCATGATGGCGGAAAATCTCACGCGTCCGGTAAGTACCTGTTTGCATCCCGCATCATTCCGTACCGTGGGTCTTGGCTGGATTTCGAATTCGATGCGAAAGACATTCTAAACGTTCGTATCGACCGCCGCCGTAAATTGCCAGTAACGACATTCTTGCGTTCGCTGTACTCTGCGGAAACAGAAAAATATATCCTTGAATGCCAGAAAAAAGATAAGCCGATCGATCCCTTATTGATCCAAGGTATGTCTAACGAGGAAATTCTCTCCGTCTTTTATGGCCGTGTTATTTACACGCAGGACAAAAAAGGCTGGAAAACGGCGTTTGATGGCGAGCGTATGCGAGGGAGCAAACTGGCCTATGATCTCGTCGATGCGAAATCCGGCAAGGTCGTTGCCGAAGCTGGTGCAAAAATCACACCACGCGTCGCACGCAAACTGGCCGAAGAGGGCCTGAAAGAAATTATGATTCAGGAAGAGCAATTGGTTGGCTCTTACCTTGCCGTCGATATAGTCGATTTGAAAACGGGTGCGGTCATGTTCGAAGCCGGTCATGAATTGACGGCTGAAGATATCGAAAAACTAACAGATGCCGGTTACAAAGAATTGCCGATCCTCGGCATCGATCATTTGAACACAGGCGCTTATGTCCGCAACACTTTGATCGCAGATAAAACCGATACACGCGAAGAAGCATTGATCGATATTTACCGCGTGATGCGTCCGGGTGAGCCGCCGACAGTTGAGTCTGCTGAAGCTCTGTTCCACTCTCTTTTCTTCGACCCGGAGCGTTATGATCTCTCTGCCGTCGGTCGCGTTAAAATGAATGCGCGTCTTGATCTGAAGGCGGATGACGAATTCCGCGTTCTGTCTAAAGAAGATATTCTGGCGATCCTGCGTTACCTGCATGAATTAAAAGACGGTCGCGGCGAAGTCGATGATATCGATAACCTTGGCAACCGTCGTGTTCGCTCCGTTGGCGAATTGATGGAAAACCAGATTCGTCTGGGTCTTCTTCGTATGGAGCGCGCGATCCGCGAGCGTATGTCTTCTGTCGATATCGACACATACATGCCGCACGATCTGATCAACTCCAAACCGGCTCAGGCTGCTGTTCGCGAGTTCTTCGCATCCTCACAATTGTCCCAGTTTATGGACCAGACCAACCCGCTGTCCGAAATCACGCATAAGCGTCGTCTTTCAGCTTTGGGTCCGGGCGGTTTGACGCGTGAGCGTGCAGGTTTCGAAGTCCGCGACGTTCACCCAACTCATTATGGTCGTATCTGCCCGATTGAAACGCCGGAAGGTCCGAACATTGGTCTGATCAACTCACTGGCGACTTTCGCCCGTGTCAACCAATACGGTTTCATTGAATCTCCGTACCGTAAAGTTAAAGACGGCAAAGTGACAGATGAAGTCATTTACATGTCTGCGATGGAAGAGGCGAAGTACACGATTGCCCAAGCGAATACGCCGCTCGATAAATCCGGTAAATTCGTAGACGATCTCGTTTCCTGCCGCCAGGCTGGTGAAAACCTGATGTCGTCTCCGGAAGCAATCGAATATATCGACGTTTCACCGAAGCAGATCGTCTCCGTTGCCGCCGCACTCATTCCGTTCCTCGAAAACGATGATGCGAACCGCGCGCTTATGGGTTCGAACATGCAGCGTCAGGCTGTTCCGCTTCTTCGTTCCGATGCTCCATTGGTCGGTACAGGTATGGAATTGACAGTTGCGCGTGACTCTGGTGCGGCTATCGCTGCCCGCCGCGGTGGTGTTGTCGTTGAAGTTGACGCAACACGTATCGTTATCCGCGCAACGGAAGACCTCGATACGTCCGAAGCGATTGTCGATATCTACAAATTGATGAAATTCCAACGTTCGAACCAGTCGACATGTATCAATCAAAAACCTCTGGTTAAAGTTGGCGACATCATCAAGGCCGGCGATACAATTGCGGACGGTCCGTCTACGCAACTTGGTGAACTGGCTCTGGGACGTAACGTTCTTGTCGCCTTCATGCCTTGGAACGGTTACAACTTCGAAGACTCTATCCTGCTATCCGAGAAGATTGTGTCAGATGACGTCTACACTTCCATCCACTTGGAAGAATTCGAAGTCATGGCCCGCGATACGAAGCTCGGTCCAGAAGAAATCACGCGCGATATCCCGAATGTCGGTGAAGAAGCCCTAAAGCATCTCGATGAAAGCGGTATCGTTCACATTGGTGCGGAAGTCGGGCCTGGCGATATTCTCGTAGGTAAGGTTACGCCAAAAGGCGAAAGCCCAATGACGCCGGAAGAAAAACTTCTTCGTGCGATCTTCGGTGAAAAAGCAGCTGATGTAAAAGACTCCTCGCTTCGCCTGCCTCCAGGCACCGCCGGAACAATCGTTGAAGTGCGCGTGTTCAACCGCCGCGGTATCGACAAGGATTCTCGCGCGATGTCTATCGAGCGCGAAGAGATTGAAAAACTGGCAAAAGACCGCGACGATGAGCGCAAGATTATCGAAGATGGTTTCTATGCCCGCTTAAGCGATCTTCTGTCAGGTGAGAAAGTAGCTTCCGTGCCCAAAGGCGTTTCTTCCTTATCCAAAGGCGACAAGATTGCTGCCAAAGATCTGGAAGCGATTGAGAAGCGCGGTCTCTGGAGACAGATCGGAGTCGAGAATGAGAAAACGATGGCGGAAATCGAAGCCATCGGTAAGACATTCGATGAAGCGGTTGATAACCTAAAAGAGCGCTTCGAGCAGAAAGTTGAAAAACTGCAACGCGGTGACGAGCTTCCTCCGGGCGTAATGAAGATGGTTAAAGTCTTCGTAGCGATCAAGCGTAAAATCCAGCCAGGTGATAAAATGGCCGGACGTCACGGTAACAAAGGGGTCGTTTCCAAGATCATGCCGATCGAAGACATGCCATATCTTGAAGATGGAAGACCGGTCGATATCGTCTTGAACCCGCTCGGTGTTCCATCCCGTATGAACGTTGGTCAGATTTTAGAGACCCACCTTGGTTGGGCTTGTGCATCATTGGGACGTCAGATCGGTGAAATGATCGATAGCTTCAACGATCCGAAAAACCCGGCGGCGAACGAGATCAAGGAACTCAAAGGCAAATTGAAAGAAGTCTATGGCGACATGGAATATGATTCCAAAGTCACGCTTCTGGACGATACGCAAGTTGTCGAAATGTCCAGAAACCTTCGCGGCGGTGTGCCGATGGCAACGCCGGTCTTCGATGGTGCGCATGAGCCGGATATCTCGGTTCTGTTGGAAAAAGCAGGTCTTGCTACATCTGGTCAGGTAACCCTGATCGACGGTCGTACAGGCGAGCGTTTCCACCGCGATGTAACGGTCGGCTATATGTACATGCTCAAGCTTCACCACTTGGTCGATGACAAGATCCACGCCCGTTCGATCGGTCCGTATTCTCTTGTCACGCAACAACCTCTCGGTGGTAAGGCGCAGTTCGGTGGACAGCGTTTCGGTGAGATGGAAGTCTGGGCACTGCAAGCTTATGGTGCGGCTTACACATTACAAGAATTGCTTACGATCAAGTCCGATGACGTTGCAGGCCGTTCGAAAGTCTACGAAGCGATCGTTCGTGGCGAAGACAATTTCGAAATCGGTGTACCTGAATCGTTCAACGTTTTGACTAAGGAATTGAAAGCCTTGGGTCTGAATGTCGAAATGAAACAGAGCGACGGCGAATAAGATAGCGAAGAAGAAATAGAAAAAGGTATTAAATCATGAATGAACTGATGAACCTCTTTGGTCAACCGACCGGCCCACAAAGCTTTGACGCTATCCGTATTTCGGTAGCTTCCCCAGAGCAAATCCTGAGCTGGTCTTTCGGCGAAGTAAAAAAGCCGGAAACCATCAACTACCGTACTTTCAAACCAGAGCGCGACGGTCTTTTCTGTGCGCGTATCTTCGGACCTGTTAAAGACTATGAATGTCTCTGCGGTAAGTACAAGCGCATGAAGTACAAGGGCATTATCTGTGAGAAATGTGGCGTTGAAGTCACGCTTACAAAAGTCCGCCGCGAGCGTATGGGTCATATCCAACTGGCTTCGCCTGTTGCACATATCTGGTTCCTGAAATCTCTGCCATCGCGTATAGGTCTCATGTTGGACATGACGCTGAAAGATCTTGAGCGCGTTCTCTACTTTGAAAACTATATCGTTATTGAACCGGGCCTGACGCCGCTTAAGCCGTTCCAGTTACTCTCTGAAGAAGAGTTCATGGATGCGCAAGACGAGTATGGCGACGATAATTTCCGCGCAGGTATCGGTGCGGAAGCGATGAAAGAGATTTTATCCGCCATCAATCTTGAAGAAGAACGCGTTCGCACGGAAGATGCGCTCCGTGACACAAATTCTGAAATCAAGCGCAAAAAACTGGTAAAGCGTCTGAAACTGATCGAAGCGTTTATCTCTTCAGGCACACGCCCTGAGTGGATGATTCTCGATGTTGTTCCGGTCCTGCCGCCAGAACTTCGTCCATTGGTTCCATTGGACGGTGGCCGTTTCGCAACGTCAGATTTGAACGATCTGTACCGCCGCGTCATCAATCGTAACAACCGTCTGAAGCGCCTGATCGAGCTTCGTGCGCCAGACATTATCGTTCGTAACGAAAAGCGTATGCTTCAGGAAGCTGTCGATGCGTTGTTCGATAACGGACGTCGTGGCCGTGTAATCACTGGCGCTAACAAGCGTCCGCTGAAATCGCTCTCCGACATGTTGAAAGGGAAACAAGGTCGTTTCCGTCAGAACCTTCTCGGTAAGCGTGTCGACTACTCAGGTCGTTCCGTTATCGTTGTAGGTCCAAACCTGAAGTTGCACCAATGTGGTCTGCCGAAGAAAATGGCACTCGAACTGTTTAAGCCGTTTATTTATCACAAACTGGAACTCTATGGTCTTGCGACCACTGTTAAAGCCGCGAAGAAAATGGTCGAGCGCGAGCGTCCGGAAGTCTGGGATATTCTTGAAGAAGTTATCCGCGAACACCCGGTTCTATTGAACCGCGCACCGACACTTCACCGTCTTGGTATCCAGGCGTTCGAACCGATGCTGGTCGAAGGCAAGGCTATCCAGTTGCACCCGCTCGTTTGTACAGCGTTTAACGCTGACTTCGACGGTGACCAAATGGCCGTTCACGTACCATTGTCTATCGAAGCTCAGCTTGAGTCCCGCGTTCTGATGATGTCGACGAATAATATTCTGTCTCCTGCTTCAGGTAAGCCGATTATCGTTCCGTCACAGGATATCGTTTTGGGTCTGTACTATCTCTCCATTGCCCGCGACGGCGAAGTGGGCGAGGGCATGGTCTTCCGCGATCTCGGTGAAATTTACCATGCGTTAGAAGCGAAAGTCATCACGCTGCATTCAAAAATCAAATGCCGTTACAAAGGCGTTGACGAGAATGGTGAGCCGAACTCGAAAGTGGTTGACACAACAGCAGGCCGTATGTTGATGGCGGATCTTTTGCCACGCAATAAAAACGTGCCGGTTACGGTTCTTAATACGATCCTGACGAAAAAGGAAATCTCTAACCTGATCGACACGGTTTACCGTCATTGCGGTCAGAAAGAGACTGTCATTTTCGCAGACCGCATGATGAAACTAGGTTTCAAATACGCTTGTATCGCCGGTATTTCTTTCGGTAAGGACGATATGATCATTCCGGGCGCAAAAACGGAACTGGTTGGCGAAGCTGAAGCGAAAGTTAAGGAATACGAACAGCAGTACCAAGACGGTTTGATCACCAAAGGTGAGAAATACAACAAGGTTGTCGATATCTGGTCGCGTTGTACGGATGATGTCGCAGACGCCATGATGAAAGGTATTTCCAACGTTACCTCTGGTAAATTGAATGCCGTTTACATGATGGCGCACTCCGGAGCGCGGGGTTCTGCTGCGCAGATCCGCCAGCTTGCCGGGATGCGCGGTCTGATGGCAAAGCCATCGGGCGAAATCATCGAGACACCGATTATTTCTAACTTTAAAGAAGGTCTGTCGGTTCTTGAATACTTCAACTCCACGCACGGTGCGCGTAAAGGCCTGGCCGATACAGCTCTGAAAACGGCAAACTCCGGTTACCTGACACGTCGTCTCGTTGACGTCGCGCAGGATGCGGTTATCGTCAACGATGATTGTGGTTCCGAAAAATTCATCACGATCCGTCCGGTTATGTCCGGCGCCGATATCGTGGTCGGTTTAGGTGAGCGCGTTCTCGGGCGTTATGCGGCAACAGATGTCGTCAATCCGCTTGATGGAAAAGTTATCGTCAAGCGCAACGAGTTGATCGACGAAGTTCTGGCTGAAGCGATCGATACGGCCGGTGTTGCCGAAGTGCAGTCCCGCTCCGTTCTTGTTTGTGATACAGACTGGGGCGTTTGCGCGAAATGTTACGGACGCGATCTGGCTCGCGGTACAACGGTTAATATGGGAGAAGCGGTCGGCGTTATGGCGGCTCAATCCATCGGCGAACCGGGTACACAGCTTACAATGCGTACGTTCCACATCGGTGGCGCGGCTCAGCGCGGCGCGGAGAAATCTTCCGTCGAAGCGACGATTGCGGCGACTGTCGATATCAAGCATTACAACGTGGTGAAAAACTCCGCTGGCGTGAACATCGTTATGGGCCGTAACACTGAGATTGTATTGAAAGATGCGAAAGGTGCGGAAAAAGCGATCCACCGCCTGCCATACGGTTCGCGTTTGCTCATCGAGAACGGCGCGAAAGTCACACCAGGCACGAAAATGGCCGAGTGGGACCCGTTCACCATGCCTATCATAACTGAGAAAGACGGTGTGGCGCATTATTTCGACCTCGTCGAAGGCGTGTCGATGTCCGAGAAAATGGACGAAGCCACAGGTATTTCATCGAAAGTGGTAACGGATTTCCGCTCCACTCCGAAAGGCGGCGATTTGCGTCCACGCATTTCTTTGCTTGATAAGAAAGGCAATGTCATCAATCTACCATCAGGTCTTCCGGCGAATTATTATATGTCGGTCGATGCCATTCTTTCTGTAGAAAATGGTCAGGAAGTCAAAGCCGGTGATATCATCGCGCGTATTCCTCGCGAGACATCGAAGACACGCGATATTACGGGTGGTCTTCCACGCGTTGCCGAACTCTTCGAAGCCCGCCGTCCGAAAGACGCGGCGATTATCTCCGAGATCGAAGGACAAGTATCGTTTGGTAAAGACTATAAAAACAAACGCCGCCTGATCGTCCAACCGGTCGACGCGACGGAAGAGCCGAAAGAATACATGATTCCAAAAGGCCGCCATCTGGCCGTTGCGGAAGGCGACTATGTCCGCAAGGGTGACCGTCTGCTCGATGGTGCAATGGTGCCGCATGATATTCTTGACGTTATGGGTGTTGAGGCTTTGGCCGATTATCTGATCAACGAGATCCAGGATGTCTACCGCCTGCAGGGTGTTAAGATCAACGATAAGCATATCGAAGTCATTGTTCGTCAGATGTTGCAGAAAGTAGAAGTCATGGAAGTCGGTGACACGACATTCCTTGTCGGCGAGCATATCGAGCGTGACGAGTTCGAAGCAGAGCGTCAAAAATATCTTGCTCTAGGTAAGCGTCCGGCAACAGGACGCCCGATCCTGCAAGGTATTACGAAAGCCTCCTTGCAGACCCGTTCGTTTATCTCTGCGGCTTCGTTCCAGGAAACGACGCGCGTTCTTACCGAAGCGGCAACTCAAGGAAAGACAGACACCTTGAACGGCTTGAAAGAGAACGTCATCGTCGGTCGCTTGATCCCTGCGGGTACAGGCGCTTACGTGAACTCTCTCAAGAAGATGGCAGCCGGCCGCGACAAGATCGCCATGGCGGCCCAGCAGCAATCTACGGCCGACCTGCCATCTAATGACTCAGGCGAAGGCACAGAAACGGCTGCGATCGAGAAGAAATCTGCTTAAGCCGATTTCAAGATAAAAATTTAAAAACGGCCCATCGAAAGATCGGGCCGTTTTTATTTGATAAAATTCCAAAGCAGTTCTGCTCATCGAATGGCGAATAAAAATTTCAGAAGCCTCAAATTTTTATGGCACGGAAATTATCTTTTTGCTTTAACTGGACAAAGGAATTTTTGCGTATGAGTTTATCTCAAGATTTTAATACTGTCGGCGAGTTTGACTGGTCCCCTTATCCAACCAGAGAAAATAAAAAGAGATGGAGCGCTCAAATGAAGCGCGGGATTGTCGTCGCCCTGACAAAAGGCATATTAACCCCTGAGGATATTAAGTCCCGTTATAAAGATATTTCCACTGAAGAAATTGAAAGATGGGTCGAGCGATATAAAAAATTCGGAATGAAGGGATTGATGGCGAGCAAAACTATGTCCGCAAGGGTGACCGTCTGCTCGATGGTGCAATGGTGCCGCATGATATTCTTGACGTTATGGGTGTTGAGGCTTTGGCCGATTATCTGATCAACGAGATCCAGGATGTCTACCGCCTGCAGGGTGTTAAGATCAACGATAAGCATATCGAAGTCATTGTTCGTCAGATGTTGCAGAAAGTAGAAGTCATGGAAGTCGGTGACACGACATTCCTTGTCGGCGAGCATATCGAGCGTGACGAGTTCGAAGCAGAGCGTCAAAAATATCTTGCTCTAGGTAAGCGTCCGGCAACAGGACGCCCGATCCTGCAAGGTATTACGAAAGCCTCCTTGCAGACCCGTTCGTTTATCTCTGCGGCTTCGTTCCAGGAAACGACGCGCGTTCTTACCGAAGCGGCAACTCAAGGAAAGACAGACACCTTGAACGGCTTGAAAGAGAACGTCATCGTCGGTCGCTTGATCCCTGCGGGTACAGGCGCTTACGTGAACTCTCTCAAGAAGATGGCAGCCGGCCGCGACAAGATCGCCATGGCGGCCCAGCAGCAATCTACGGCCGACCTGCCATCTAATGACTCAGGCGAAGGCACAGAAACGGCTGCGATCGAGAAGAAATCTGCTTAAGCCGATTTCAAGATAAAAATTTAAAAACGGCCCATCGAAAGATCGGGCCGTTTTTATTTGATAAAATTCCAAAGCAGTTCTGCTCATCGAATGGCGAATAAAAATTTCAGAAGCCTCAAATTTTTATGGCACGGAAATTATCTTTTTGCTTTAACTGGACAAAGGAATTTTTGCGTATGAGTTTATCTCAAGATTTTAATACTGTCGGCGAGTTTGACTGGTCCCCTTATCCAACCAGAGAAAATAAAAAGAGATGGAGCGCTCAAATGAAGCGCGGGATTGTCGTCGCCCTGACAAAAGGCATATTAACCCCTGAGGATATTAAGTCCCGTTATAAAGATATTTCCACTGAAGAAATTGAAAGATGGGTCGAGCGATATAAAAAATTCGGAATGAAGGGATTGATGGCGAGCAAAATGGAACGCATTCGATACATGCGTGAACCGCAATAACTGATTCGCGTGAATCAATAGAAGCAGAAATAGTAACTATGAGCCAATCTTATGTGTGGCTTGATAAAGGGATAGCGTGAAAACTCTTTGCAATAAAATCTATGATTTTGAGCCAAGCGAAATTATTTAATATTCCAAAACCGTGGTGGTCTTAGAAATCCAACAAGCGGGGGCTTACAAATAATTTGCAGAAATTATTCTGTACATAATTTTGAGAGGTGGAAATTCATGATTTCAGGTCATTTTCCGAGAATTTAAAAGAGATTACCCCCCCCCCGATCTAATCTTGGAAATTGGCCAATTACAAGCTTTCTTCGGGCCTGCGAAAATAATAAAGCGAGTCATGGAACAAAATTTAAAAAAGCTTTAAAATAAACATTGACTCTGAAGTGCCTCCTAACATATAGTCCGCCAACTTGTTTGGATGATTTGGCCGCAGGCCTGACTAAACCATTGAATTTCAATGACTTAAGCAGACTGAACGCAAGTCTAAAAATTCCCTCGGGAATGTCCGTGATTGACACAAGGTTTTTAGTCTTGGGCGCTTAACTCCTTGACTTAGCCTTATTTGTCCCTTACGACACCACTCATCCACAACAAATATATATTAAGATTTAAAAGGTCGCAGAAACGTATGCCAACCATTCAACAGCTTATCCGTAAACCACGGGAAAAACAGGTTGCCGGTAAAAAGAACCGCGCATTGAAGCAAAACCCGCAAGTCCGTGGCGTTTGCACCCGCGTTTATACAACGACACCGAAAAAGCCGAACTCCGCGCTTCGTAAAGTTGCAAAAGTTCGTTTGGCGACTGGCCATGAAGTTATTTGCTACATTCGTGGTGAGGGTCACAACTTGCAAGAGCACTCTGTTGTTCTTGTTCATGGTGGCCGGGTAAAGGATTTGCCGGGTGTTCGTTACCGTATCGTTCGTGGTGCGCTGGATACTCAAGGCGTTAAAGATAGAAAACAATCCCGCTCCATGTACGGCGCGAAGAAACCGAAATAATAGGAAAAAGATATGGCTCGTCGTCGTAGTGCAGAGAAACGCGAAGTTTTACCGGATCCAAAATTTGGAAACGTTCAATTGTCTAAATTCATCAACGTCGTTATGACGCGCGGCAAGAAGTCTATTGCCGAGCAGATCGTATATGGCGCGATTGAAATCGTTGAGAAAAAAGCCGGGGCAAATGATGATCTGAATGCGGATCTGGCGCGCGCGTCCAAAGGTCTGGCGGTTCTGATCGCTGTCCTTAATAAAGTTAAGCCAAATATCGAAGTTCGTTCCCGCCGCGTCGGTGGTGCGACTTACCAGGTTCCTGTCGAAGTTCGCCAAGATCGTGGTTACGCTCTAGCGATGCGCTGGTTGCGCGACGCTGCACGTAAGCGCGGTGAACCGACCATGAAAGAGCGTTTGGCGGCTGAACTTTTGGAAGCGTCGAATGACCGCGGCACTGCGATCAAAAAGCGTGACGATACCCATAAAATGGCTGAAGCGAACCGCGCGTTTGCTCACTACCGTTGGTAATTAAAGAAGAGACATTTAGAACATGGCACGCGAATATCCATTAGACCTCTACCGTAACTTCGGAATTATGGCTCACATCGACGCTGGTAAAACCACGACGACTGAGCGTGTTCTGTATTACACAGGTAAGTCCCACAAAATCGGTGAAGTTCACGAAGGCGCTGCCACCATGGACTGGATGGAGCAGGAGCAAGAGCGTGGTATCACGATCACCTCCGCTGCGACGACCACTTTCTGGGAAGGTCCGAAAGACGGAATAACAGGCGGCAAGAAGTGCCGTTTCAATATCATTGATACGCCGGGACACGTTGACTTCACGATTGAAGTGGAACGCTCGCTTCGCGTTCTTGATGGCGCGGTCTGCTTGCTTGACGGCAACCAGGGCGTTGAGCCGCAAACTGAAACCGTATGGCGTCAGGGCGACAAGTATAAAGTGCCGCGTATTATTTTCGCGAACAAAATGGATAAGACCGGTGCTAACTTCTATATGTGCATCGACTCTGTCAAAAAACGTCTCGGCATCAATCCGGTTGTTCTGACTTTGCCGATCGGTGAAGAATCTGAGTTTGCGGGTGTGGTTGATCTTCTGAAGATGAAGGCGATTGTCTGGTCCTCTGATGACCTGGGCGCTTCTTTCAAGGAAGAAGAAATTCCGGCTGATCTCGTTGAGAAAGCTAAAGAATACCGTGCGCAGCTGGTTGATCAGGTTGTTGAGCAAGATGATGCGACGATGGAAGCTTATCTCGAGGGTAAAGAGATTGATATCCCAACACTGAAAATGTGCATTCGCAAAGGTACGATTGCATCTACGCTCGTCACCATGATGTGCGGTTCTTCTTTCAAGAACAAAGGTGTTCAAACGCTTCTTGATGCTGTTGCTGATTACCTGCCATCCCCGATCGATAAGGGTGCGGTTAAAGGTAAGAAAATCGACTCCGATGAAGATGATAGCCGTCCGATGACCGAAGACGCGCCAATGTCTGCGCTCGCGTTCAAAATCATGAACGACCCGTTCGTTGGTTCCCTGACTTTCGCTCGTATCTACTCCGGTAAAATGGAAGCGGGTTCTTATGTTGTTAACACCGTTAAGGACAAAAAAGAGCGTATTGGCCGTATGCTTCTGATGCACGCGAACAACCGCGAAGAAATCAAAGAAGCTTATGCTGGTGACATCGTTGCTCTCGTGGGTCTGAAAGATACAACCACAGGCGACACGCTTTGCGACTCAGGTAAGCCAATCGTTCTTGAGCGGATGGAATTCCCTGAGCCTGTTATCGAGATCGCGGTTGAGCCGAAAACAAAAGCTGACCAAGAGAAGATGTCTATCGCCTTGCAACGTCTGGCGTCCGAAGATCCTTCTTTCCGCGTTTCCGTCGATCATGAATCCGGTCAGACGATTATTAAAGGGATGGGTGAGCTTCACCTCGACATTATTGTCGACCGCATGAAGCGTGAATTCAAAGTTGAAGCAAATGTCGGCGCGCCGCAGGTTGCTTACCGTGAAACCATTACGCGTCAGGCAGAGATCAACTATACGCACAAAAAGCAGTCCGGTGGTTCGGGTCAATATGCCCGTATCAATCTTGTGTTTGAACCACAAGAGCCGGGTATTGGTTATGAGTTTATCTCTGATATCACCGGTGGTGCGGTTCCGAAAGAATACATCCCGGGCGTTGAGAAGGGCCTTAAAGCCGCTCAAAATACTGGTATTATCGCGGGCTTCCCTGTCGTTGACTTCAAGGTGACGTTGAATGACGGTGATTACCACGATGTCGACTCGTCCGCTCTCGCGTTCGAAATCGCTGCTCGCGCCGCTTTTAAAGAAGGTATGGCGAAAGCCGGTCCTCAACTGCTTGAGCCAGTTATGAAAGTCGAAGTCGTGACGCCTGAAGATTACATGGGCGATATTATCGGTGATCTGAACTCCCGTCGTGGCCAGATCTCCGCTATGGAAGATCGTGGTAACGCGAAAGTGATTTCGGCAAACGTGCCGTTGTCCTCAATGTTTGGTTATATCAATACGCTGCGCTCGATGTCTCAAGGTCGCGCCAACTACTCCATGGTGTTCGATCACTATGAGCCGGTTCCACCGAACATCGTCGATGAAGTTAAGAAAAAATTAGCGGCATAATTGCCAAGAAAAGTAGAAGGAAGTACACATGTCTAAGGAAAAGTTCGAGCGGAACAAACCGCATTGTAACATAGGAAC